>NZ_JAPZPY010000001.1:0-1161583 GCF_027529605.1 Mycobacterium hippophais
ACCCCAAAAACAACAAACAAAAACCACCAAACACACTATTGAGTTCTCAAACAACACACCCGCTCCGCGGGCAACCCTGCCACTGTACTGCATGTGAACAGAGAGGTCAAACCGCGTCCGCCGTGCCTTTCGGCCGGGGCCGTCGGTGTTTCACTAGCATACGCGCTGATGCCGTGAGCTCAAAATCGGCTGGCCACAAGGCAAATCGGCGGTACGCCGACCGCCGCAGCGGCTAGACGACCCGCTCGATCTCCGCGCCGAGACTGACCAGGTTCTCCACGAACAACGGATAGCCGCGATCGATGTGGAACACGTCGTGAACCTCGGTGTCGCCGTCGGCGACCAGGCCGGCGAGCACCAGCCCGGCACCGGCCCGGATGTCCGACGACCAGACCGGCGCACTGGAGAGCTGCGGGATACCGCGGATCACCGCGTGGTGACCGTCGGTACGCGCATCGGCACCGAGCCGGATCATCTCCTCGACGAAGCGGAACCGCGCCTCGAACACGTTCTCCGTGATCATCGACGTCCCGTCGGCGATGGCCGCCAACCCGATCGCCATCGGCTGAAGGTCGGTGGGGAAACCGGGGAAGGGCAGCGTCGCGACGTTCACTGCCCTGGGCCGCTCGTACTGCACCACCCGGAAGCCGTTGTCATGCTGCGTCACGGTCGCGCCGGCATCGTGCAGCTTGTGCAGCACCAACTGCAGATGCTGCGGGTCCACCCCGGTCACCGAGATGTCACCGCGGGTCATCGCCGCCGCGATGCCCCAGGTGGCGGCGACGATGCGGTCACCGATCACGCGGTGCTCGGTGGGATAGAGCCGGTCGACCCCGGTGATCGTCAGCGTCGAGGAGCCCGCGCCGGAGACCTGAGCGCCCATCTGGTTGAGCATCGTGCAGAGGTCGACGACGTCGGGTTCGCGAGCGACATTGTGAATCGTCGTCACACCCTCGGCGAGCACCGCGGCCATCAGGATGTTCTCGGTGGCGCCCACCGACGGGAATTCGAGCTGGATCTCCGCCCCGTGCAGGTGATCGGCCTCGGCCACGACGCAGCCGTGCTCGATGTTGCATCGCGCCCCGAGCTGTCGCAGCCCCGCCTGGTGCATGTCCAACGGCCGCGAACCGATCGCGTCGCCACCGGGCAGCGCCACCTTCGCCCGCTTACATCGGCCGACCAGCGGTCCGAGCACGCACACCGACGCTCGGAACTGGCGCACCGCCGCGAAGTCAGCGTCGTATTTCAGCTCGTCGGGCGACGTGATCCGTACCGTTTCCCCGGTCAGTTCGACCGTGGCACCGAGGCCACGCAGGACCTCCGCCATCAGGGGGACGTCCAGGATGTCCGGACAATTGGTGATAGTGCTCGTACCCTCGGCCAACAGCGACGCGGCCATCAGCTTGAGCACACTGTTCTTGGCGCCCCCGACGGCAACTTCGCCCGATAACCGGCTACCGCCGGTCACCACGAATCGCTCGCTCACGCCGGTCAGTGTAGACAGCGCACGGGGCTAAAACAGAAATGCGAGCCGAGCTCCGCGGTGCCGCGTGCCGGTACGGTTTGTCCATGGCCGTGCACCTGACCCGCATCTACACCCGCACCGGCGACGACGGAACGACCGGTCTCAGTGATTTCAGCCGGGTCGCGAAGAACGACCCCCGGCTGGTGGCGTATGCCGACTGCGACGAGACGAATGCCGCGATCGGCACGGCGATCGCCCTGGGCAACCCGGATCCGCGCATCCGCGAGGTGCTTCTGCAGGTGCAGAACGATCTGTTCGATGCGGGCGCCGACCTCTCCACGCCCGTCGTCGACAATCCCGAACATCCCCCGCTGCGGGTCCCGCAGAGCTACATCGACCGGCTCGAGACATGGTGCGACGAGTTCAACGAGCCGCTTCCGGCGTTGAATTCCTTTGTGTTGCCCGGCGGTACGCCGCTCTCGGCGCTGCTGCACGTCGCCCGCACCGTGGCGCGCCGCGCGGAGCGGTCGGCATGGGCGGCAGTCGATGCGCACGGGGACTCGGTCCACGTGCTGCCGGCCAAGTACCTCAACCGGCTGTCGGACCTGTTGTTCATCCTGTCGCGGGTGGCCAACCCCGGCGGCGACGTGCTGTGGCAGCCCGGCGGCCCGGCCGGCACTCGGGCGCCGTAGCGCGTCAGTAGTTCCGACGACGGGCGCGTGGCGACGGGCGTGACTCGAGCCAGGACAGGAACGCCGTCAGCGCACCCCGGTCCAGAGCCACCTCGTAGCCCTGCCTTTCGTCGCCGGTGTCCCGCAGTTCGAGCACGACGATCTCGTCGGTCATGATGTCGAATTCGTCACCGCGTGGGGCACGCCGGGACACGATCTCCACGCCGCGGCGACTCAACCGCCGGTCCGGCCACCAGCGCAGACTCGACAGCCGGTAGAACTCGGCCTCTCCTCCGCGGTAACGCATCACGCCGTGTCGCCAGCCGTGGCCGCCGACGGCAGGAACATCCCGCAGGATCGCGCCCGTGCCGCCGACCTGCCTCAGCTTCCACAGCCGGTAGCACAGGACGGCGACGACCGACGCCAGCACACCGGTGAGCGCAACCATGATCCACATGGACGCGCTCATTGCTGGAACCTAGTCGATCTGGCCCAGGGCGCGAAGCCTCGCGCGCCCTCTGGCCGCGGTCGCCTCGTCGTCGGAGTCCGCGTCGGTCTTCGCCTGCTCGGCGTTGATCTCTGATTCGAGCTCAGCCGATTCCGCGAGGATGATCACGCCCTCGTCGGTGACCGACATGAAGCCACCGTCGACGGCGACCCGCAGGTCCTCTTCACCCTCGCGTTCGACCCGCACCATGGCGTCGTCGACGAGTTGCGCCACCAGCGGGATGTGCCGGGGCAGGATGCCGATCTCGCCGGAGGTGGTGCGGGTGAAGACGAATGTCGCCTTCCCCGACCAGATCTCCCGCTCGACGGCGACGATGTCAACGTCCAGTTCGGAGTCAGCCATCGCTAGTCATCCTTGTCAGCGTCATCGCCCTTGCTGTCGCCGCCCTTCTTGGCGTCGTCCTTCTTGGCGTCGTCCTTCTTGGCGTCGTCCTTCTTGCTGTCGCCGTCCGAGTCGCCGCCGTCCGAGTCGCCATCGGAGTCGCTGCTGTCCGAATCGCTCTGGACCGGCGCACCGTCGCTGGCGTTGTCGTCCATCTTGGCGCCGAGGCTCTCCGCCTTCTTCTGCAGATCCTCGAGACCGCCGATGAGGAAGAACGCCTGCTCCGGCAGGTGGTCGAAGTCGCCCTTCGACAGCTTGTCGAACGCCTCGATGGTCTCCTTGAGCTCGACAGTCGAACCGGGCTGGCCGGTGAACTGCTCGGCAGCCATCATGTTCTGGCTCAAGAAGCGCTCGATACGTCGGGCGCGCTGCACCAGCTGCTTGTCCTCCTCGGCGAGCTCGTCGATGCCGAGAATGGCGATGATGTCCTGGAGATCCTTGTAGCGCTGCAGGATTCGGATGACTTCCTGGGCCACCCGGTAGTGCTCGTCACCGACGACCGAGGGGTCGAGGATGGTCGAGCTCGAGGCCAGCGGGTCCACCGCCGGGAAGATGCCCTTGGAGAACACCGAACGGCTCAACTCCGTGGTGGCGTCGAGGTGCGCGAACGTGGTGGCCGGCGCGGGGTCGGTGTAGTCGTCGGCGGGCACGTACACGGCCTGCATCGAGGTGATGGAGCGACCGCGCGTCGAGGTGATGCGCTCCTGGAGCTCGCCCATCTCGTCGGCCAGCGTGGGCTGGTAACCCACGGCGGACGGCATGCGGCCGAGCAGCGTGGACACCTCGGAGCCGGCCTGCGTGAACCGGAAGATGTTGTCGATGAACAGCAGCACGTCCTGCTGCTGCTCGTCGCGGAAGTACTCCGCCATGGTCAACGCCGACAGAGCGACGCGCATACGCGTGCCCGGCGGCTCGTCCATCTGGCCGAACACCAGCGCGGTGTCCTTGAGCACATTGGCGTCGGCGAGCTCGACCCAGAGGTCGTTGCCCTCACGGGTGCGCTCACCCACGCCGGCGAACACCGAGGTACCGCCGAAGTTGCGGGCGATGCGGTTGATCATCTCCTGGATGAGCACCGTCTTACCGACACCGGCACCGCCGAACAGTGCGATCTTGCCGCCACGCACGTACGGCGTCAGGAGGTCGACGACCTTGAGCCCGGTCTCCAGCATCTCGGTGCGGGGTTCCAGCTCGTCGAACGGCGGCGGCTTGCGGTGGATCGACCAGTGGTCGAAGTCCTCGCCGTAGCCGGGCTCGTCGAGGCAGTCACCGAGCGCGTTGAAGACGTGGCCCTTCACGCCGTCACCGACCGGCACCGAGATGGACTTCCCGGTGTCGGTCACCTCGACGCCGCGGACCAGGCCGTCCGTGGGCTGCATCGAGATGGTGCGCACCAGGCTGTCGCCGAGGTGCTGGGCGACCTCGAGGGTCAGCGTCTTGGCGAGGTCCCCATAGGTGATCTCGGCGTGCAACGCGTTGAACAGCTCGGGCACCGATCCGCGCGGGAACTCGACGTCGACGACGGGCCCGGTGATGCGTACCACGCGACCGGCGGTGTCGGTGCTGGTCTTCTTTTCAGCAGTAGCAGTCATGTCTTTTCTTCGCTTCCTAGCTTCTTCGCTGGGCTTCCGGGCCTTGGATTACTTCTTGGCGGCGTCCGCGAGCGCATTGGCGCCACCGACGATTTCGCTGATTTCCTGGGTGATCTGGGACTGCCGTTCGCGGTTGGCCATGAGCGTCAGTTCCTTGATCAGATCGTCGGCGTTGTCGGTCGCCGACTTCATCGCACGCCGACGCGATGCCGACTCCGACGCCGCCGCCTCGAGCAGCGCGGCGAAGATCCGGGTGGACACGTACCGCGGCAGCAGGGCGTCGAACAGCGTCTCCGCGTCGGGCTCGAAAGAGAACAGCGTGTGCGGTTCGTTGTCCTCCTCCTCGCTGTACTCCACCACCAGCGGAGCGATACGGCGGGCGATTGCCGACTGCGACAGCATCGACTTGAACTCGGTGAACACGATGTGCAGTTCGTCCAGACCGAGGATGCCGTCCGCGCCCGCGTCGTCGCCTTCGTCGTCCTCACCCGCCATGAACGCGTCGACCAGGGTGGACCCGATCTCCTGCGCGTGGGAGTAGTCGGGCCGCTCGGAGAAGCCGTTCCACGACTCGGCGATGTCCCAGTTGCGGAAGCTGTAATAACCCAAGGCTTTACGGCCGACCGTGTAGAGGACGGGCTCCTTGCCCTCCTCACGCAGCAGCGAGAACAGCTCCTCGGAACGCCGGAACACGTTGGCGTTGTAGGCCCCCGCCAGTCCCCGATCCGAGGACACCACCAGCACACCGGCCCGCCGCGGGTTCTCGCGCGCGACGAGCAGCGGATGGTCCAGCGCACTGGCACTGGCGAGCTCGGTGAGCATGTTGGTGATCTCGCGGTCGTAGGGCCGAGCCGCCTGGACTCGGGCCTGCGCCTTGGCGATACGCGAGGTCGCGATCAGCTCCTGGGCCTTGGTGATCTTCTTGATCGAGCCCGCGGAGCGGATGCGGCCGCGCAGTTCGCGCAGTGTGGCAGCCATGGATTATGAACGCCTTACTTCTTCTTCGGAGCGGGCTTGCGGACCTTGACCGATTCCTTCTCGAGGTCCTCGTCGGACATGGCGTCGACGTTCTCGTCGGCGACGACGGACTCGCCGGTGGAGCTCTCGAAGCCCTTCTTGAAATCGTTGACGGCATCCACGAGCTTCTTCTCGAGCTCATCGGACAGCTTCTTGCTGTCCCGGATCTCGTCGAAGATCTCCTGCTTCGAGGACTTCAGGTGCTCGAGGAACTCCTGCTCGAAGCGCATCACGTCTTCGATCGGCACCGAGTCGAGGTGCCCGCGGGTGCCGAGGAAGATCGCCACCACCTGCTCCTCGACCGGCATCGGGCTGTTCTGCGGCTGCTTGAGCAGCTCCACCAGTCGGGCGCCGCGATCCAGCTGCGCCTTCGAGGTGGCGTCCAGATCCGAGGCGAAGGCGGCGAACGACTCCAGCTCGCGGTACTGCGACAGGTCGAGGCGCAGCGAGCCGGCCACCTCCTTCATCGCCTTGATCTGGGCGGCGCCGCCGACCCGGGACACCGAGACACCGACGTTGATCGCCGGCCGCACACCCTGGTTGAACAGGTCGGTCTCCAGGAAGCACTGGCCGTCGGTGATCGAGATGACGTTGGTCGGGATGTAGGCCGAGATGTCGTTGGCCTTGGTCTCGATCAGCGGCAGCCCGGTCATCGATCCGCCACCCAGCTCGTCGGACAGCTTCGCGCAACGCTCCAGCAGCCGCGAGTGCAGGTAGAACACGTCGCCGGGGAACGCCTCGCGGCCCGGCGGACGGCGCAGCAGCAGCGAGATGGCGCGGTACGCCTCAGCGTGCTTGGTCAGGTCGTCGAACACGATCAGCACGTGCTTGCCGTCGTACATCCAGTGCTGCGCGATGGCAGAACCGGCGTACGGCGCGAGCCACTTGAAGCCGGCCGAGTCCGAGGCCGGCGCGGCGACGATGGTGGTGTAGTCCATCGCACCGCCGTCTTCGAGCGTCTGCCGCACGCTGGCGATCGTGGTGCCCTTCTGGCCGACGGCGACGTAGACGCAGCGCACCTGCTGGTCCGGATCGCCGGTCTCCCAGTTCTGGCGCTGATTGAGGATGGTGTCGACGCATACCGCGGTCTTGCCGGTCTTGCGGTCACCGATGATCAGCTGCCGCTGGCCACGGCCGATCGGCGTCTGCGAGTCGATCGCCTTGATGCCGGTCTGCAGCGGCTCGCCGACGCCCTGCCGCTGCACCACCGACGGAGCCTGCAGCTCGAGGGCACGGCGCTCGGTGGTCTCGATCTCGCCGCGGCCGTCGATCGGCTGGCCCAGCGGATTGACGACGCGGCCCAGGAAGCCGTCGCCGACGGGCACCGACAGCACCTCACCGGTCCGCTTGACCTGCTGACCCTCTTCGATCTTGTCGAAGTCGCCGAGGATCACCGCGCCGATGCTGTGCTCGTCGAGGTTGAGCGCCACGCCGAGGACACCGCCGGGGAACTCGAGCAGCTCCTGCGTCATCACCGAGGGCAGCCCCTCGACGTGCGCGATGCCGTCACCGGCATCGATGACGGTGCCGATCTCTTCGCGGTCGGTGTCGGTGGCGAAGTTGGCGACGTAGTCCTCGATCGCCCCCTGGATGTCAGCAGCCGAGATGGTCAACTCTGCCATGCGTTCGTCTTCCTGCCTTTTGTGTTCGTGGTCTTTGGTGTGGTTGTCAGCCCGGTAACCGGGTCTCGGCCGCGGCAAGTCGCGACGACAGCGAGCCGTCGATGACCTCGTCGTTCACTGCGATGCGCAGTCCGCCCAGGATGTCGGGCTCGATCTGCAGCTGGATCGACACCGGGTGGCCGTAAATACGGCTGAGCACCTCGGTGAGACGGTTCCGCTGGTCGTCGCTCAGCGCGGCGGCGGCGGTCACATGGGCCACCACCTCACCCCGCCGGGCCACGGCGAGCTCGGCCAGCTCGCGCACGATCTCGTCGGCGCGCTCGCCGGTCAGCAGGTCGACGGCTTGGGCGAGCAGTGCCTTGGTGGTGTCGCTGGCTCCGCCGGCCGAACTCCCGAGCACCGAGTCGAGCAGCGCGATCCTGCCGTCGGCGGGAGTGGTGTAGTCGCTCAGCAGTGCGCTGAGTCGGTACTCCTCGTCGATGATCCGGCTGAAGCGGAAGAGTTGGTCCTCCACCTCGGCGGTCTCGTCGTTGCGCTCGGCGCGGACCAGCAGTGCCAGGCGGGCGGTGTGGCGGATCGCGAAGACGAGATCGTCCTCGTCGGACCACCGCTGCGAGGCCGCGGTCTTGACGATCTCCACCGCGGAGTCGGACACCTTGCCCGAGAGCAGCGACTCCGCGAGATTGGCCCGCCCCTCGGAGTTGTCGGTGGACTCGGAGAGGTGCTTGGCGAGCACGGTCTCGGCGCGCAGCAGCTTCGTCACGGCGACGAGGTCGTCGGCGAGCGACGTCAGTCCCTCGGCGTCGGCGCCGTCGGTCAGTTCCTCGAGACGGGCGACGACCGCGTTGAGCGATTCGCGGCTGGTGGCCCGCAGGCGCGCTCCGACGGCGTCATCGATGGTCGCCTCCGACGGAGCCATCGCATCGAGTTCGTCGAGGAACCGGTCGACGGTGGCCGACTGGCGGCCCTCGTCGGACACATGCTCGCGGACGATTTCACCTGCGCGAGCGACGGATTCGGTGCCGAGATGCTGTCGCAGTTCGCGAATGAGCTGCTGGCGCAGGAGCTGCACCTGCTGTGCACCCTGAACCTTGATCCGCTCGACCTCGCTGTCGGCCTGGGCCCGCATCTGCTCGGCGATCTTCTCGGCGTCGGCGCGGGCCTCCTCGACCACCCTTGCCGCGTCGGCCTTGGCCTCTTCGACCGCCTTCGCGTGCTGGGAGTCCGCCTGGTCGACCTTGTTGGCGGCCGTGGCGCTCTCCTCCAGCTGACGACGCACCGTCTCCTGCTGCGTGGTCATCATCCGGCGAACCGGGGGCACCACGTAACGCCACAGCAGCCAGACGATGACGGCGAAACCGATGAGCTGACCGATGAATGTCGACATGTGGCTACCGCCCCTGACTGGTCGCTGCGGACCCGCTGGTGACGTCGACCCCGAGCACGCGGCTGGCCAGCGTCGCCGACAGCGTCTCGATCGACGACTGCAGTTCGGCCGAGGTCTGCCGACCCTGTTCGGACAGTTCGTCGTTCGCGCGCCGGAGCGTGTCCGCCGACTCAGCGCTCGCCCGGCCCCGCATGTCCTCGAGGATCTTGCGGCCCTCGCCGCGGGCGTCGTCGCGGATGCCCGCGGCGTCGCGCCGGCCCTTCCCCATCACCTTGCGGGAATCGGCCTGCGCCGCCGCGAAGAGCTCGGCCGACTTCTTGTTGTCGTCGTTGGTCTTGGCGACCATCGCCTCGCGCTCGCTCAGCACCTTGCTGATCGGTGGCACCACGAACTTGGCGATGACGAACAGCACGATCAGGAAGATGAGCAGCACGAAGAAGAACGTGCCGTTCGGAACGAGGAAGTTGCCGCCGCCCCCGCCGCCTCCTTCGGCGGCGAGGATGGCGGTGCTCAGGTCACCCATGCCGCGAATGGTTACTTGACCGGGGTGGCGAACACGAACAGAGCCATGAACGCGAGGTTGATGAAGTACGCGGCCTCGACCAGACCCACCGTGATGAAGAACGGCGTGAAGAGTCGACCCTGCGCCTCCGGCTGACGGGCGATTCCGGCGATCAGCGCGTTACCGGCGATACCGTCACCGATACCCGCGCCGATGGCGCCGCCGGCCATGATCAGTCCACCGCCGATGAGTGCGCCGGCAGCGATTGTGGGATCCATTCCTTATCCTCCTTGATAACTGGTAGTGGCCTACCAGGACGTGGGTCGTGCTCGTGCGGTAAAGCGGTTGGCGCAGTCGATCAGGCGGTCAGTGATGGTCCTCGTCGAGTTCCATGGACTGACTGAAGTACAGGATGGTCAGCAGCGCGAAGATGAAGGCCTGGATCGCGCCGACGAACAGGTCGAACATCTTCCAGATCGCGTTCGGCGCCCACATGATCCACGGCGGGAACAGTGCGATCAGGGCGACCAGGATGCCGCCGGCGAAGATGTTGCCGAAGAGTCGGAGGGACAGCGAGATCGGCTTGGCCAGCTCCTCGACAAGGTTGATCGGCGCAAGGATCGCGACGTGGCCCTTCAACAGCTTCTTCGGGTGGCCGAGCACGCCACGGCGCCAGAAGCCGGCCGCGTGGTAGGCGATAAAGACGAACAGCGCCAGCGCCAGCACGAAGTTGATGTCCGACGCCGCCGGTTTGAGCAACTCGTGGATGCCGGTCTCGTCGGAGTACTGCACCGGCAGCACCGACAACCAGTTGGCGACGAGGATGAACGCGAACAGCGTCACGGCCAGCGGGAGCACGAACGGTGCGATCTTCATCCCGATGGCGCTCTCGATCTGATTGCGCATCTGGACGGTGAGCGCCTCCCAGAACAGCTGCACGCCGTTCGGCACGCCGGTCGAGGTGACCTTGGCCCGCAGGAAGAACGCCAAACCCAGGACGATCGCGGCGGCGATCACCGTGGAGAGGATGGTGTCGGTGTTGACCGTCAGCCCGAACCAGTTGGCCTCGGTGTGGTGGCCGACCTGAATGCCGCCCTCGGCGGCCAGGATGGTCTGCGTCATTGCTGTGGAGTCTCTCCTTCGAGTCCGTCAGCTGCTTGGGCTTTGAGTTTCTTGACGATCGGGAGCGCCGTCGAGGCCACCAGGATGACCTGGAACAGGGCCATGCCGAAGACCACACCCAGTCCCTGGGGCTTGAAGATGTAGGCGATGGTCAGTCCGACCACGGTCATCACCAGCAGGCGGGTGGCCGAGTTGAGGGCCATGTTGCGCTTGAGTGGATGGTCCTTCGCGGTGATCGACTCGACCGACCGCTGGATCAGCAGCGCGTTGATCAGTCCGAGCGCGAGCCCGATCGCGAAGAACGCTCCGACCATCGGGTATCCCAGCAGTGCGGTCCCGAGCGTCGCGAGACCGGCCAGCACCGCGCAGATGACGAGCAGGCGCACAGGCCGGAAAGCAACTGCGGGCAACACCAACGGCGCGTCCTGCGCTGGCGTCGTCACGACTTCACCTCAATCCCGCGAATCTGAGAAGTTGTCCCGATGTTCCTGTGAGTGCCTGCCGAGCGTATCGGAGGGCCAAAGTCTCGCTGGAATCACCCAAGGGGCAGCTCCCTTTGTCGGTCGTTCTTCCGTGTCGTCCGGCTGTGAAACCGACGACCCGGGGGCCGGCAACCCGCGAGGTTTTTCGGGTTCTGCAGGGAAAGGTACCACATGGTAGGTGGCCCTAAACCGGGCCTACTACTTTTTGTCGTACACGACCGGATCGGGCACTTCCACGGGGTCCTGCCTGCGCCGCAGCAGAGGGATCAGGGTGGCCACGATCGCCACCGCGATGGCCGCCAGCATCACGGCGCCGGTGTGTCGCGGGTCGAAGAAGATCGTGCTCGCCGCGCCCAGCGCGATGATGCCCACCCACAGGTAGATCAGCAGCACCACCCGGCGGTGCGAATGGCCGATCTCCAGCAACCGGTGGTGCAGATGCATCTTGTCGGGGCTGAAGGGGCTGAGCCCGGCCCTGGTGCGCCGGATGATCGCCAGCAGCATGTCGAGGGCCGGCACCAACATCACGGCCACCACCAACAGGAACGGCGAAAGCAGCGCGAACACGTCCCGCGCGCCGTAGGCGGTCTGTGAGATCGGGCCCGCCGCGGTGGTCGACGCCGCGGCGAGCATCAGGCCGATGAGCATCGATCCGGAGTCGCCCATGAAGATCTTGGCGCGGTGGAAGTTGTGCGGCAGGAATCCCAGGCAGGCGCCCGCCAGCACGACGGAGATGACCGCCGGCGGATAGAACAGCACGTCGCCGCCGTGGTCGCGGAGCAATCCGACCGAGAAGATGCAGATCGCGGACGCGGTGATCAAACCCAGGCCGGCGGCCAGACCGTCCAGACCGTCGACGAAGTTCATGGCGTTGACGATCGCCACGGTCAGCGCGAGCGTGAGGAGGATCGACGAGACCTGGTCGAGCACGATAGTGCCGACGCCGCCGATCGGGATGTAGAGCACGCTCCACGCCACCCCCATCGTGACGAGCACGCTGGCGGCGGTGATCTGGCCCGCGAACTTCGTCAGCGCATCCAGTCCCCAGCGGTCGTCGATGAGGCCGATGGCCATGATCAGCCCGCCCGCCACCACCACCGCAGGCATGCCCGTCGAGTAGACGAAGCCCCGTGTCAGTGCCGGGAGTTGGGAGGCGAGGAGGACGGCTGCGGCGACACCGACGTACATCGCCAGCCCGCCCATCCGGGGCGTCGGCTGCACGTGCACGTCGCGCTGGCGGGGCACGGCCACCGCGCCGAGGCGGGTGGCCAGCACGCGCACCCAACCGGTGGCGAAGTAGGTGATGATCGCGGCGGTCAGGCCGACGAGCGCGAGTTCGCGCAGCGGCACGCCCGCACCACGGTCGGACAGCGCCAGCAGCTCCTGCGACGCGTGATCGAGCACTGCTGTCATTACCGCGCCACCGTACTGCAACCGGGCGGGCTCACTCGGTGAGCAGGCTCTCCGTGTTCACGCCGAGCACCTCGGCGACCGATTCGGCGCTGACCGGTCCGACGCGCAGGATGCGCGGATGGGCGCCGGTGAGGTCGACGATGGTGGACGCCGCCTGCTGGGCGGACGGCCCGGCGTCGAGGTACACCTCCACCTTGTCACCGAGTTGGGCGCGGGCGTCGGCGGCCGTCACGGCGGCGGGGCTGCCGGAGATGTTGGCGCTGGACACCGCCATCGGGCCGACTTCGCGCAGTAGGTCGATGGCCACTGGATGCAGCGGCATCCGCAGCATGACGGTGCCGTCGGCGTCGCCGAGGTCCCACGCTAGCGACGGCGCCTGCCGCACGACCAGGCTCAGCGCGCCCGGCCAGAATGCCCGGATGAGTTCGCGGGCCGTGCGCGGCACCGAGTACACCAGCCCGTCGATGGTGTGCCATGAGCCGACCAGCACGGGCACCGGCATGTCGCGGCCACGGCCCTTGGCGGCCAGCAGTGCGGCCACCGCGGAGCTGTCGAAGGCGTTCGCGCCGATGCCGTAGACGGTGTCGGTCGGCAGCACCACCAGTCCCCCGCCCTTGAGTGCGCTGACCGCCGCGGAGATCCCGGCGTCCCGCTCGGCGGGATCGGTGCAGTCGAAGTTGCCGGTCATGTCGTGCACCCGATCATGTCGTCGGCCTCCGGGTCGCGGTGACGAAGCGCGGCCTTCCGGCCAGGTCCCGGCGCGCCACCGGGTCGGTGAATCCGCCGTGGTCGGCGAAGGCGGAGACGGTCTGCGCCGAAGTGGTGTCGTCGTGTTCGATACCGCACCGCCCGCCGGGCCGCAGCAGGCGCGCCGCCAGGTCGACGATCGGCCGGATCACCGCCATGCCGTCGGGCCCGCCGAAGAGCGCGTGCGCGGGATCGTGGTCGGCCACCTCGGGTTCGAGCACCGCTCCGTCGGGGATGTAGGGCGGATTGGCGACGATCAGGTCGACGCGGCCGCTGAGGTCGGGCAGCAGACCCGGGACAGTCACGTCGGCGTGCACCAATTCGACGCCGGTGCCGGCCAGGTTCTGCGCGGCATATTCGAGGGCCGCCTCGCTGTCGTCGACGGCGATCACCCGCGCATCCGGCCGGATTCGCGCCAGCGCCAGGGCCAGCGCACCGGATCCGGTGCACAAATCCACTTTCAGCGGGTGATCACCGAGCGGTTGGGCCAGCGCCCATTCGAGCAGCGACTCCGTCTCGGGCCGGGGAATGAACACGCCGGGGCCTACGCGGACCTGCACCGGCCCGAACGCCGCGGTGCCGACCAGGTGCTGCACGGGTATCCGCCGGCTGCGGGCGGCGATCAGTTCGCGGTAGCGCTCCAGGACGTCGTCGGTGACCGTGTCGATCAGGGCCACGCGGCCGCGGTCGGTCGAGGCCGCTTCGGCGGCCAGATCCACTGCATCGACGCGCGGGGAACCGATGCCCGCCGCGGCGAGCGTCGCCGCGGCCTCGTCGATCGCCTCACGCATCCGCGTCATGCCTTGTTGAGTCGGGCCTGCTTGTCGGCGTCGGCCAGCGCGTCGAACAGCGCGTCGAGGTCGCCGTCGAGCACCTGATCGAGGTTGTGCGCCTTGAAGTTGATGCGGTGGTCGGCGATGCGGTTCTCCGGGTAGTTGTACGTCCGGATGCGTTCGCTGCGGTCGACGGTGCGGATCTGGCTGGCCCGGTCGGCGGACGCGTCGGCCTGCGCCTGTTCCTCCGCGACGGCCTGCAGACGCGCGGCGAGAACCTGCATGGCGCGTGCCTTGTTCTGCAGTTGGGACCGCTCGTTCTGGCAGGTGACGACGATGCCGGTGGGCAGGTGGGTGACGCGCACCGCCGAGTCGGTGGTGTTGACGCCCTGACCGCCCTTGCCGGACGACCGGTAGACGTCGATGCGCAGATCGGACTCGTCGATCTGCACCTGCTCGACCTCTTCGGGTTCGGGGTAGACCAGGATGCCCGCGGCCGACGTGTGCACCCGGCCCTGCGACTCGGTGACGGGCACCCGTTGCACCCGGTGCACACCACCTTCGAACTTGAGTCGCGACCAGACGCCGTCGGCCGAGTCGCCCTTGCTGCGGATCGACAGGGTGGCGTCCTTATAGCCGCCGAGGTCCGAGGTGGTCTCGTCGAGCACGGTGACGGTCCAGCCGTGCCGTTCGGCATAGCGGATGTACATCCGGGCGAGGTCGGCGGCGAACAGGGCCGACTCCTCGCCGCCCTCGCCGGATTTCACCTCGAGGACGATGTCGTCGGCGTCGTGCGGGTCCCGGGGGGCCAGCAGGTCGGACAGCTGGGTCTCCAGCGCGTCGACGCTGGCGGCGAGTTCGGGCACCTCGGCGGCGAACGAGTCGTCGTCGGCGGCCAGCTCGCGGGCCGCCTCCAGGTCACCCCGGGCGGCCTCCAGCTTTCGGTGCGTGGCGACGATGGGCGCGAGCTGCGCGAAGCGGCGGCCGGCCTTGCGGGCCCGCGCGGCGTCGGCGTGCAGCGCCGGATCGGACAGCTGGCGCTCCAGGTCTGCGTGCTCGGCGATCAGCGCGTCGACCGCGGTGGGTGCGCTCATGTGTGCCGAACTCCTCTCACGTCGTCCCCGTAACGCAACCGACGCCCGGCCTGCGCTGACAGCGACAGAACGGGCGTCGGAAGGGCAGCTACTTGTCGGCGGCCTTCTTGTCCGCGGCACCGGCGCGCTTGCCGTAGCGCTTCTCGAAGCGGGCGACACGGCCGCCGCTGTCGAGGATCTTCTGCTTGCCGGTGTAGAAGGGATGGCACTGAGAGCAGACCTCGACCACGATCTGGCCGCTGCCCTTGGTGCTGCGAGTCTGGAACGAGTTGCCACAGCCGCACTGGACGGTGGTCTCGACGTATTCGGGGTGGATTCCCGTCTTCATTGGTGTCCTCTTCATTCGTTGGCCGCCGGGTCGCCTGCCATTGACCTGGTAGATCAGGCGTGAACCGGAACCGAGGGTGACTAGCGGTCGATTATGCCAGGTCAGCCGCCAACCTCCTAAACACCGGCGGAGGCTGCCGCTATTCCTTGGCCCGACAGGCCGGGCAGGCCCGCGCGCCGGCCCGAGAGCACCAGCAGGATGTCGCGGATCGGTCCCCGAACCTGTTCGCCGCTGCCCACGTGGAAGTCGGCGTCGGTGGCGGTGAACTCGACTCCGGCGAAACGCTTCTTCGCGTGCAACGGGAAGCCCATGTCCCACACCCGCCGGGCCGCGACGACCGCGGCGTCGGTCGGCATCGGGCGGTCGACGCCCAGCGGTACGGCGATGTCCTGACCGTGCACCAGCGCATCCATCAGCGGGTCGGCCACGGCGGTGCCCGGTGGGCGCCGCCGGCTGCCCGCCATGGCGCGCAGCGTCGCGACGATCTCCTCCGGCGTGCTGGGATCCTCGCGCGCGACCCGGTGCACCATCGCGTTGAAGCGGAACCCTGACCGCAGCACCTCGCGCACCAGGCGGCGCCATGGGGCGCCGGACTGGGTGATGTGGACGGCGACGTCGCGGACGGTCCACCCGGCGCACAGTGACGGTGTCGCCCATTGCTCGGCGTCGAGCGTCTCGAGGAAGTCGGCCAGGGAGGCCCGCTCGGTGTCGATGTGGTGCCAGATCGTGTCGGTGTCCACGGCGTCCCCTTTTTAGTCAGGATTCCTGACAAAATATAGACAGGATTCCGTACTAAAGTCAACGGGGTGACCGAGGCGCCCAACACCGCGACCCTGTTGTTCATCGCGCATCGCGCCGCCGAGACGCAGATCTTCCAGGCGCTGCGGGCCGCGGGCTTCGACGATCTGACGGTGGCGCAGTGCCGGATCGTGCAGAGGTTGAGCCCGAACGGCATCCGCGTCACCGAACTCGCCGAGCAGGCACAGGTGACCAAGCAGACCGCGGGAGCGTTGATCGACGAACTCGAGCGGAGCGGTTACGTCGTGCGCAGACCCGACCCGGCTGATGCGAGGGCACGCCTGGTGACACTCAGCGCCAGAGGCAGAGCACTGTGTGCGGCGGCAGCCGGCGAGGTCGCCAAGGTGGAGGCCGAATGGCGCACCCACGTCGGCCCGGAAGCCTACGAACAGTTGCGCGGGATGCTGATGTCGCTGCGCGAGATCACCGATCCGTACCGCTGACCGCCGGCTCGCCGTGCGGGGCGTAACGGGTCCCGGAGCGCTTCCACAGCAGCCTGCCGTCCGGATCCGTCCCGCGGGCCACCAGTTCCCGCTTGAGGATCTTGTTCGTGGCCGTGCTCGGCAGGTCGTCGGCGATCCACAGGAAACGGGGCCACGCTTTCGGTGACAGGTCGAGCTGGGCGGCGAGGAACGCCTCGAACTCCGCCGGTGTCAGCGTCGCGTCGTCCTGCAGCACCACTGCGGCCATCACCTGGTCGCCGACGAGGTCGTCCGGCACCGGATACACCGCAACCCTGTTGATCACGCTCAGCCGTAACAGGATTCGCTCGATCGGCGCGGTTGTCAGATTCTCGCCGTCGACGCGCATCCAGTCGGCCGTGCGGCCCGCCAGGTAGATCCAGCCCTCGGCGTCCCGGTAGGCCAGGTCGCCGGACCAGTACATGCCGTGCCGCATCCGGTCCGCCGTCGCGCCGGGGTCGTTGTAGTAGCCGCGGAACAGCCCGCTGCCCGCGGTGTTGACCAGCTCCCCCACCGCGTCGTCGGCGTTGACCAGCGCTCCGGTGGCGTCGAACTCGGCCACCGCGCACTCCTGCAGGGTCTCTGCGTTGTAGATCGCCACGCCGGGGAAGCCGCGGCCGATGGACCCCGCTGGGCAGTCGTCGGGCCGGGTGATGATCACTGCGGTCTCGGTGGAGCCGAACCCGTCCCAGACCGTGCAGCCGAAGCGCCGGCCGAAGGCCTCGATGTCGCGGTCGGCAGCCTCGTTGCCGAAGGCGATACGCAGCGGGTTGTCGTGGTCGTCCCGCTGCTCGGGGGTGGCAAGGATGTACGCCAGCGGCTTGCCGACGTAGTTCATGTAGGTGACGCCGTAGCGGCGGATGTCGGCGAGGAAGCGGGATGCCGAGAAGGACGCCGGCGCCATCGCGGCCCCCGCGCCGACGGCGACGCTCCAGCCGGCGTACACCGCGTTGGAGTGGAACAGCGGCATCGCGAGGTAGCAGACGTCGTCGGGACCGAGCTCGTAGCGCTGCACCAGCGCGCTGCCTGCGAACAGCACCATCGAGTGCGGAACCTCGACGGCCTTGGGTTCGCCGCTGGTGCCGGAGGTGAAGATCATCATGAAGGTGTCGTCCGGCGCGACCTCCCGGTGCGGCGTCAGCGCGGGCGCGGCGGCCAGGCGTTGCGCCCACTCGGCGCTCGACGTGTCGAACACCCTGACACCGGGCAGCGTGACGCCGTCGACCAGGTGACGGTGTTCGGCGCTGACGAGCAGTATCTGGCAGTCCACCCGGGCGATGTCGCGGGCCAGTGCGTCGCCGCGGCGGGTGGTGTTGACACCGCAGAGGACGTAGCCGCCAAGGGCGGCGGCGGCCAGCGCGGTCAGCATCTCGGGGGTGTTGCCGAGCAGGACGCCGACGTGCAGCGGCCGCTGCGGGTCTGCTGCGGCGATCAGCGCCGACGCCTGGGTGCTCGCATCGGCGATGTGCTCACGCCAGGTCCAGCTGCGCTCCCCGTGCCGCACCGCGACCGTGTCCCGGTCGGCACGTTCACGCAGCAGCTGCTGCAGGGTTTCCGTCATGCCCGGCCGCCTCGTCGAGTAGTGAACAGATTCGCAGAAGTGTCAACCATGGTTGTCTACCATTGCGGTGCCGCGAATTGCACGCGGCACGTCACTTGGCAGAATGCATCCGACGCGGGCGACTCCGCGGCGGATTGCGGAAGGGACATGCAGGTGACGGCGAGCACGCCCACCCCGACGGTGCGCGATCGGTTGATCGACGCCGCCGAGGAGTGTTTGCGCGTCAACGGCATTCGCGCGACGACGGTGTCGGAGGTGGCCGAACAGGCCGGGGTGTCGCGCGGCTGGCTGTACCGGCACTTCCCCGACAAGGTGTCGCTGCTGGGCGCCGCGATCGTGCGCCTCAACGACGCGTACTGGTCGCAGGCCCACGCGATGCTGGAGTCGGTGACGGGGCTGGACCGCCAGCTCGTCGCGGGTATCCGGCACGGCCGCACCGCCTACGACGACCCCGGCGCGCTGCTGATGAAGCTGCGGATCGACGAACCCGAGGAGTTCGCGGCGTGCGCGGGCGCGGGTGTGGCGGGGCTGGTGCCCGACCTCGCCGACTTCTGGTCCCGCTACCTGGTCGCCGCCCGCGACGCAGGCGAGATCCACGCCGGTACGGACATCGCCGAGGCTTCGGAATGGGTTGCGCGGGTGATTCTCTCACTCGCGACGGTGCCGGGAAACACGCTCGACGCCGGCGATCCGGTAGCGATGCTCACCCACGTCCGGCGCTACGTGATGCCCGGTCTGCGGACAGATCCCGCGCTCTGATCGCCGCGCGGCCCGGCGTCGTCGGCGAAGGTGAATTCACCACCGGCGATCCGGGCGAGCATCTGCGCCGTCCAATCCGAGGTGGCAGCGAACGTTCCGCGCCACAGGTCGAGCAGGTGCTGTGCGTGCGGCGGCTCGGCCGGGTCGGGCCACTGCGCCTTCAAGTCCTGCAGCTCATCGCCGATGGTCCGCGTGACGCCCAGTTGCGCCTCGAGCAATTCGACGACCCGGCGCCTGGGTAGGAAGCGCATGAGGGCGATTCCGGCGCCGAACTCCTCGATGTCCGGATTGAGCAGGGCCGCCTCGAGGAGCCGGAAGAACTCCCGCTCCCCCGTCGCCGTGACCAGGTACTCGACCCGAGCCGGCCCGCGTGAGTTCTCGGTGCGGGCGGTGTCCTGCAGAAAGCCTTCACGGGCCAGTTGTTTGACCGTGTGGTAGATCGACGGCGGCTTCACCTTGGTCCAGGTGTCCACCCGCCACGACGTCAGCTCGCGGTGGACGGCATAGCCGTGCGCGGCGCCGTGCATCCGCACGACGCCCAGCACGAGCAGGCGGACGGTCGACATCAGTCCGACAGCCAGCGTTCCAGCCGGGCGGCCGCCGCCAGGTCGTCGGCGAGCGCGGCCCGGTCGGCCTGACTCAGTGGCAGGGCGTTCAGATCGGCGTCGATCTCGTCGGCGCGCGCCCGGTCTCCCAGCGCGACGGCGATTTCCGCGCGGGCGGCCAACGCGCGGGCGACGTCCCGCAACGGCGCGTCCGCACGGTGGCGGCGCAGCCCGGAGTCGAGCGCCCGGGCGGCCGCTCGAGGATCGGTCTTGAAGTCGCGGAAGATCCGCGCGTTGTCGATGACCTTGGCCAGCCCGGTCAGCGCCGCCGAGCCGCCGTACTCGAGTTCGATGGGCTCGTCACGGCTGATGAAGACCAGACTGTTGCCGGACGGGTCCACCGCGGAGAACCGGGTCTGACCCGGCCGGAAGTAGGTCATCCGGGGCCGGCCCGTTGCGAGCACCTTGCCGTAGTGGCGGCGCAGCGCGACGGTGAAGTCGTCGTGCAGCGCGGCCAGGGCCTCCTGGTCGTCGACCATCACCACGCAACCACCGGAACACTCCTCGGCGGGGTCGAGGTTCTTCGGCGCGCCGACGTACTGGATTTCCAGTTCGGCGCGCCGGAACCACAACGACAGGTACGGACGGGTCTGGCTGTAGATCGTCTCGAAGCCGAGCGCGGTGAAGAACTCGGCGGTCAGGTCCGGCGCGACGCAGGGCAGCATCGGGATCGTTGTCGTGGCCATGCCGCTAGACTACTCAACTTTGAGTACTGAAGCGAGGCGAAGAAAAGCCCCCGCCGTTCGAGCGGGGGCTCTTCTGCTTGAGCTGGCGTCAGTCGTTGTCGGCGGCTGATCCCGGCGTGTTCTTCGAGACCTGCACCAGGAACTCGTAGTTGCTCTTCGTCTTCCGCAGCTGGCTCATCAGCAGGTCGATGGCCTGATGGCTGTCCAGACCGGACAGCACCCGGCGCAGCTTGTGCACGACGCCGAACTCGTCGGTCGACAGCAGCAACTCGTCCTTCCGGGTGCCCGACGGGTTCACGTCGACCGCGGGGAACACCCGGCGCTCGGCGATCTTGCGGTCGAGCTTGAGCTCGGCGTTGCCGGTGCCCTTGAACTCCTCGAAGATCACCGTGTCACCGGTCGAACCGGTCTCGACCATCGCGGTGGCGATGATCGTCAGCGAACCGCCGAACTCGATGTTGCGCGCGGCCCCGAGGAATCGCTTCGGCGGGTACAGCGCGGTGGAGTCCACACCACCGGAGAGGATGCGACCCGAGGCCGGCGACGCGTTGTTGTACGCGCGGCCGAGCCGGGTGATCGAGTCCAAGAGCACGACGACGTCCTTGCCCTGCTCGACGAGCCGCTTGGCCCGCTCGATCGCCAACTCGGCGGCCTGGGTGTGGTCTGACGGCGGCCGGTCGAAGGTCGAGGCGATGACCTCGCCCACCACCGAACGCTGCATGTCGGTCACCTCTTCAGGTCGTTCGTCGACGAGCACGACCATCAGGTGGCATTCCGGGTTGTTGACCGTGATCGCGTTGGCGATGTCCTGCATGATCGTGGTCTTACCGGCCTTGGGCGGCGAGACGATCAGGGCGCGCTGACCCTTGCCGATCGGCATGATCAGGTCGATGACGCGGGTCGTCAACCGGTCCGGGGTGGTCTCCAGACGCAGCCGCTGATTCGGGTACAGCGGCGTCAGCTTGTTGAAGTCGGGCCGCTTCCTGGCGTCCTCGACCGGACCGCCGTTGACGCTGTCCAGGCGGACCAGCGGGTTGAACTTCTGCCGCTGATTCTGGTTGCCGCCGTCACCACCGTCCTTGGCCACCCGCACCGCGCCCGTCACCGCGTCGCCGCGGCGCAGGCCGTTCTTGCGGACCATGTTCATCGACACGTACACGTCGTTGGGGCCGGCCAGGTAGCCGGAGGTCCGCACGAAGGCGTAGTTGTCGAGCACGTCGAGGATGCCTGCGACGGGCTGCACGACGTCGTCGTCACGGAGTTCGGTGTCACCGCCACCGGCGCCACCGCCCTCGGCGCCTCGTTCGCCGCGACGCCGGCGGTCGCGGAACCGGCGGCCGCGCCGGCCACCGCGCTCGTCATCATCGTTGTCGTCGTTGCGGTTGTCGTCGTTGCGGTTGTCCGCGTTGCGATTGCCGCCGCGATTGTCGTCGTTGCGGTTGTCGGCGTTGCGGTTGCCGCCGCGGTTGTCGGCGTTGCGGTTGCCACCGCGGTTACCACCGCCATCGCCACGGTTGCCGCCATCGCCACGGTTGCCACCGCCGTCGGCGCGGTTGCCGCCATCTCCACGGTTACCACCGCCGTCGCCACGGTTGCCGCCGTCGCCACGGTTCTCGGCATTGCGGTTGCCGCCACGGTTCTGCTCACCCTGGTCGCCGTCGGACTTGTTGTCGCGCTTGCGTTCCGCGGCACCATCGGCCTGCGCCTTGTCGCGGTCGTCGCGCCTGTCGCGCGCCGTGTCGCCGTCGGTCGTCTCGGGCGCCTGGGTCTTCACCGCGGACTCCGCCTGAGCGGGCTTGTCCTCGGCCTTGGCGTCCGCGTTGTCCTCGGTCGCCGCTGCCGGCTGCTGCGCGTCGCCGTCTGCGGGCGCACCGGCGCGACGGGAGGCGCCTCGCCGTTCGCGACGTGCCCGCGCCTGCTGAGGCGCTTCCGCCTCGGCAGGGGCCGCGTCGGCGCTGTGGCCGTTGGCCTGTCCGGTGTCGGCCTGCTGGCCGCCGTTCTGCTGCTCACGCCGGGCCCGGATGGCGGCGACGAGGTCGCCCTTGCGCATGCCGGAGGCGCCTTCGACGCCGATCTGCCTGGCCAGGGCGCGCAGCTCGGGAAGCACCATGGTGCTCAGCGAGGCGGACCGGTCGCCCGATGCCACGTCGGCCGTGGGCGCGGTCTCCGCCGCCGGCGTGTCAGCGGATGCGCCGGCAGCGGAAGTGTTGTCTGGGGTCACAGTGTCGGACAGCGCGCCGTTCTCGGCGCCGCCACCAGCTGTGAAGAGGTCCGTATCAGTCACGGATTTCCTTTCTTCCCTCGCTCGCTATCGCATCTCGCAAGGGGTCATCTGCGCTCAGCGGATTCGCTGAACGCGAAGGTCCCACCGCCGCCTGTGCAACGGTGATCGCCGGAATTCGCCGCCCGACTGCGAGTCGTCAATCCACGAGTGGAATTTCGAGAGAATGAGTGGTCGTCCTAGTGTCGGCGCAGGCAGAGACGCTGCGATTGCTGGACGAGAGCGAGAATAGCCCCCTTCTCAGCCGGAAGCAAGAACGTGCCCATTCGGCGGGTGCGGCGCGTCAGCTCTTGACCGGAACGCCGGACGTCCAGCTCGCACCGCGGCCGACCGCCATCTTCTCGACGGTGAACCCGTGCGCGGCGCCGTACTCGTGGGCGGCCTGCGGGAGGGCGGGCTCGGTGCTCAACCCCAAAACCGCTGGTCCGGCCCCGGAGAGCACAGCTGCCACCCCACAACGCCGCAGCAGCCGGAGATATTCCGCCGAGTCCGGCATGGCCGGTGCGCGCTGCGGCTGGTGCAGCACATCCTCGGTCGCCGCCATCAGCAGATCGGGCCGATCGGTCAGCGCCACCACCAACAACGCCGCACGGCTGACGTTGAAGGTGGCGTCGGTGTGATGGACCTGCTCGGGCAGCAGCACACGGGTCTCGGCGGTCGATGACCGCTGCTGGGGGATCGCCGGGAACAGGTGGATGCCGGGATGCAGACGCAGCGACGCGGCGGCATAGCGCCGCGCACCGGCATCGACCTCCGTCCAGGACACCACGGCGCCCCCCAGCACCGCGGCCGCGGCGTTGTCGGGATGTCCCTCGAACTCCGACGCCAGCTGGATGAGCCGGTCCTGCGTCATCGGCGTTGAGCCGGTCTGCGCGACAAGTCCGTTGACGGCCGCAAGTCCGCCGACCACGGCCGCCGCCGAGGACCCCAGCCCCCGCGAGTGCGGAATGTCGTTGCGGCACCGCACGATCAGGCCGGGCGCGCGGAACCCCGTGGCGCGCAGACCCGCCTCGACGGCCCGCACCACCAGATGCGTCGCATCCAAAGGAACCTGACCGGCGCCCTCGCCCTCGACCTCGACGATCAGGCCCGACTCGGTTGTCTCCAGGACGATTTCGTCATAGAGGCTGAGCGCCAAACCCAGACTGTCGAAGCCCGGGCCGAGGTTCGCACTCGACGCGGGCACCACCGACGTCGCGGTCAGCCCGACGGGCAGGATCTCGGTCACCGACGATCGTCCTGTCAGCCCAGGCCGAGCTCGGCGACCACTGCGGCCGGGTCCACCGCGATCGCGGTGACCGGCGGCATCCCGCGCAGCGCGGTGTCGGGGTCCTTGAGGCCGTTGCCGGTCACGGTGCACACGACCGTCGATCCGCGGCGCACCCAGCCGTCCTCGACCGACTTCAGCAACCCGGCCACACTGGCGGCCGACGCGGGCTCGACGAACACACCTTCCGACTGCGCGATCAGGTGGTAGGCCGTGAGGATTTCCTCGTCGGTGGCGGCCAGGAAACGGCCCTCGGACTGCTGCGCCGCCTCGACGGCCGACGTCCAGGACGCCGGTGCACCGATGCGGATGGCAGTGGCGATGGTCTCGGGGTTCTTCACCGGCTGACCGTGCACCAGCGGTGCGGCGCCGGCGGCCTGGGTGCCCAGCATCCGGGGCAGCCGATCACCGAGACCGTCGCGGTGGTACTCGGTGTAGCCCTTCCAGTACGCCGTGATGTTGCCTGCGTTGCCGACCGGCAGCGCGTGCACGTCGGGCGCGTAACCCAGCGCATCGACGATCTCGAACGCGGCGGTCTTCTGGCCCTCGATGCGGTAGGGATTCACCGAGTTGACCAGAGCGATCGCGGGGTGGTCGGTGGTCAGCTTGCGTGCCAGTTCCAGGCAGTCGTCGAAGTTGCCGTCGACCTGGATGATCTTGGCGCCGTGCATGACCGCCTGAGCGAGCTTGCCCATCGCGATCTTGCCCTGCGGGATCAGCACCGCGCAGGTGATGCCTGCCTTGGCGGCGTAGGCCGCCGCCGACGCCGAGGTGTTCCCGGTCGACGCGCACAGCACCGCCTGCTGACCGCGGGCCACCGAGTCTGTGACGGCGACGGTCATGCCCCGGTCCTTGAACGAGCCGGTCGGGTTGAGCCCTTCGACCTTGAGATGCACTGTGCATCCGGTCTGTTCGCTCAGCCGTCGGGCGTGGATCAGCGGCGTGCCGCCCTCGAGCAGCGTGACGGGTGCCCAGTCGTCGCCGATGGGCAGGCGGTCTCGGTAGGCGGCGATCAGGCCGGGCCACGGTGTGTGCACCGCGCGGGATGGTGCGCTCATTCGGTGAAGCCTTCCATCCGCAGGACACTGTTGATGCTCTGCACCACGTCGAGATCGCCGAGCGCATCGACGGTCTCGGACAACGCCGCATCGGTGGCCCGGTGGGTGACCACCACGATCCGGGCGCCGCAGGGGCGGCCGCCTTCGTCGACCATGCCCTCCTGGCGCACCGAGGCGATGCTGACCTCACGCTTGCCGAATTCCGCTGCCACCGAAGACAACACACCGGGACGGTCGGCGACGTTCATGTTGACGTAGTAGCGGGTCGGGATGAAGCCGATCGGCGACACCGGCAGTGCGGCGTACTTCGACTCGCGCGGGCCACGGCCGCCCTGCACGCGGTTACGCGCAGCCATCACCAGGTCGCCCATCACCGCCGACGCCGTCGGGGCGCCGCCGGCGCCCTGGCCGTAGAACATCAGCCGGCCGGCGGCCTCGGCCTCCACCACCACGGCGTTGAAGGCCCCGTTGACGGTGGCCAAGGGATGACTCAGCGGCACCAGCGCCGGGTAGACGCGCGCCGAGACCCGCTGCTGCCCTTCGTCTGTGGTGAGTCGCTCGCAGATGGCCAGCAGCTTGATGGTGCAGCCGAGCTCCTTGGCGGATTCGAAGTCCTCGGCGGTGACCGCGGTGATGCCCTCGCGGTAGACGTCGTCGGCGGTCAGCCGGGTGTGGAAGGCGATCGACGCCAGGATCGCGGCCTTGGCGGCGGCGTCGTAACCCTCGACGTCGGCGGTGGGATCGGCCTCGGCGTATCCGAGCGCACTCGCGTCGGCCAGGGCGCTGTCGTAGTCGGCACCGGTCTCGTCCATCGCGGACAGGATGTAATTGGTGGTGCCGTTGACGATGCCGGCCACCCGCAGCACGGTGTCGCCGGCGAGCGACTGGGTCAGCGGACGGATCACCGGGATGGCGCCGGCCACCGCCGCCTCGAAATACAGGTCGACGCGGGCAGATTCGGCCGCCTGCGCGAGTTCACCGGTGGACTGCGCCATCAACGCCTTGTTCGCGGTGACGACGGACTTGCCCTGCTCCAGCGCAGCGAGGATCGCCTTACGCGCGGGTTCGACGGGGCCCATGAGCTCCACGACGATGTCGACGTCATCGCGCGAGACGAGCCCCTCGATGTCGTCGGTGAGCAGATCGATCGGCACGCCGCGGTCACCGGCGACACGGCGCACGCCCACGCCGCGCAGCACCAGCGGGGCGCCGACACGGGCAGCCAGATCGGCGGCGCTCTGCTCGATGATGCGCACCACCTCGCTGCCGACATTGCCGAGGCCGAGAACGGCTATGCCGACGGCTTTCTCACTACTCATGAACTCACTTCCAGACTCAACAGATCTTCGACCGTTTCCCGGCGCAGGATCAGCCGCGCCCTTCCGTCCCGGACGGCCACCACCGGCGGCCGCGCCAGCATGTTGTACCGGCTCGACATCGAGTAGCAGTACGCGCCGGTCGCAGCGACGCCGACGAGGTCACCTGGGGCGACGTCATCGGACATCCATGCGTCGCGAACGACGATATCGCCGCTCTCGCAATGCTTTCCGACCACCCGACTGAGCGTCGGCACGGCCTCGCTGATGCGTGAGATCAGCCGCACGTCGTACTCCGCCCCGTACAGCGAGGTGCGGATGTTGTCGCTCATGCCGCCGTCGACACTGACGTAGCGGCGGAGGGCGTTGGCGCTGACCGCGACGTCCTTGGTGGTGCCGACCCGATACAGCGTGATGGTGCCTGGACCGGCGATCGCGCGGCCGGGTTCGACGACCAGACGGGGAGCGGGCAGCCCGACCGCGGCCGACTCCTCACCCACGATGGTCAGCAGTTTGTCGGCCAGCACCTTCATCGGTGGTGGATCATCCTGCGGAAGATAGGAGATGCCGAGGCCGCCGCCGAGGTCGACGGTGGCGATCTGCGCGGTCTTGTCGACCCCGAACTCGGCGACCACGTCGCGCAGCAGGCCGATCACCCGATGGGCGGCGATCTCGAAGCCGGCGACGTCGAAGATCTGCGAACCGATGTGGCTGTGCAGACCGACCAGGCGCAGGTTGCCGGCCTCGAAGACCCGCCGCACCCCTGTCATCGCGGCTCCGCTGGCCAGCGACAGCCCGAACTTCTGGTCCTCGTGTGCGGTGGAGATGAACTCGTGGGTGTGGGCCTCCACACCGACGGTCACCCGCACCAGCACGTCCTGCACGACGCCGTGCCGCCCGGCGATCTCGTCGAGGCGCTCGATCTCGATCATCGAGTCGACGACGACATGTCCGACCCCGGCCGCGACCGCGGCCGTCAATTCGTCGATGCTCTTGTTGTTGCCGTGCAGCGCGATTCGCTCCGGCGGGAAGCAGGCGTGCAGCGCGACGGCGAGTTCGCCGCCGCTGCACACGTCAAGCGCGAGCCCCTCCTCGTCGATCCAGCGGGCGACCTCACCGCACAGGAAGGCCTTGGCGGCGTACCGGACGTTGTCACCGCCGCCGAACGCCGTGGCGATGTCCCGGCAGCGAGACCGGAAGTCGTCCTCGTCGATCACGAACACCGGCGTGCCGAACTCGGCGGCGATGTCGGTGACGGGAACGCCCGCGATCGACACCACCCCGTCGGCTCCGCGGACGGCGTTGCGGGGCCACACGTTCGGCGCCAACTCGAGCACATCGGCCGCTGCGAGCGGCGGTGGCGGCGTGCCGCCGTGGCGAACCTCTTCGGCGTGCCTGGGTCCTGCGGGGTGCGCCATCACATCCGCTCCGGGGCCGAGACGCCGAGAATGGCCAGCCCGTTGGCGACCACCTGACGCGTCGCATCGCAGAGCGCGATCCGCGCGGCGTGCAGGTCGCCCGGCTCCTCGTCACCCTGGGGCAGCACCCGGCAGGAGTCGTAGAACCGGTGGTAGTCACCGGCCAGGTCTTCGAGGTAACGGCACACCCGGTGCGGTTCCCGGAGGGCCGCAGCGGCATTGAGCACCCTCGGGAACTCGCCGAGGTTGCGGATCAAAGTGCCTTCCTTGTCGTGCGTGAGCAGTTCGAGGTGTTCGGTGCTCGCGACGACGCCGAGCTCGGCCGCGTTGCGCGCGAGTGCGGAGAGCCGGGCGTGTGCGTATTGCACGTAGTAGACCGGGTTCTCGCTGGAGGCCGACGACCACAGTTCGAGGTCGATGTCGATCGGGGTGTCCACCGAGGACCGGATCAACGCGTAGCGCGCGGCGTCGACGCCGATGGCCTCGACCAGGTCGTCGAGCGTGATGACGGTGCCTGCACGCTTGCTCATCCGCACCGGTTGCCCGTCGCGGACCAGGTTGACCATCTGGCCGATCAGCACCTCGACGGTGTCCGGATCGTCACCGAGTGCGGCGGCGGCGGCCTTGAGCCGGGCGATGTAGCCGTGGTGGTCGGCGCCGAGCATGTAGATGCACAGGTCGAAGCCGCGCTGGCGCTTGTCCAGGAAGTAGGCCAGGTCACCGGCGATGTAGGCCGCGTTGCCGTCGCTCTTGATGACCACGCGGTCCTTGTCGTCGCCGAACTCGGTGGTGCGCAACCAGGTTGCGCCGTCCTTCTCGTAGATGTTGCCGGTTTCACGCAGCTTGGCGATGGCCTGCTCGACGCGGCCGCTGGTGTGCATCGAGTCCTCGTGGGTGAACACGTCGAAGTCGGTGCCGAACTCGTGCAGCGAATGCTTGATGTGGGTGAACATCAGATCGACGCCGATCGCCCGGAAGGTCTCGCGCGTCTGGGCATCCGGGTACGTCAGCACCTCGGGATCCTTCTGCAGGATCTGGGCTGCGATGTCCGAGATGTAGCTGCCGGCGTAGCCGTCCTCCGGCGTCGGCTCACCCTTGGCGGCGGCGACCAGCGAGTTGACGAACCGGTCGATCTGCGCGCCGTGGTCGTTGAAGTAGTACTCGCGCACCACTTCGGCACCCTGGGTGGCCAGCAGGCGGCCCAGCGCGTCGCCGACGGCGGCCCACCGGGTGCCGCCGATGTGGATCGGGCCGGTGGGGTTGGCCGAGACGAACTCGAGGTTGACTTTCTGGCCCGCCAGCACCGCGGAGTGCCCGTACGCCCGGCCACCCTGCAGCGCGTTGTCGATGATCACGCCCTGCGCGGACGCCTCGATCCGCAGGTTGACGAAGCCGGGCCCGGCCACCTCCGCCGAGGCGATGCCGTCCCGGTCGGCCAGTGCGGTCGCCAGCCAGCCGGCCAGCTCACGGGGATTGGTGCCGACCTTCTTGCCGAGCTGAAGGGCGATGTTGGTGGCGTAGTCGCCGTGCTCGGGATTGCGGGGACGCTCGACGGTGACCGTGGCCGGCAGGGCGGAGGCGTCCAGGTCGTGCTCGGCCAGCACCGCGACGGCGGTGGACTTGAGCAGCTCGGCGAGGTCGGCGGGTGTCACGGGGGTCCATCCTATGGTCTGGGGTGGTCACCGCCCGAATCGATTACTCCCCCGGCGAGCGAGCGCGTCTGCACGGCGACACGCCGCAGATTGCGGACGTCGGCGCACACTCGCCGAACAGCGGTTGGGAGCGGGTGACTCCCATGCGCTAATCTGTCTTCGCCCAACGGCGCATCGCGTGCGCCCCCGTAGCTCAGGGGATAGAGCGTCTGCCTCCGGAGCAGAAGGCCGCAGGTTCGAATCCTGCCGGGGGCACCACAGTCTCAGCAAGAGAGAAACAGAACGCCTGCTACACCGAACAATCACGCTCGGCCAACTTTGCAGGACGCGGACCGGCACCTTTCTTGGCGTCGACGCGCATATTCGAGGGCACGCACTAACAGGAACTCAGCTATGTCGATGCTCGACGCTCGCCGGTGCGGAACACCCCGTGAAATGCGAGAAGCATCATGCGATCCGCAATGCGGCTAATTAGCTGATTCTCGCTTCTAGCTGGCCTATCGAAAAGATACTGAAGTTCTTCTGCGCGAAAGTAAATGATCTTGCGCGCAAATGGGTACGTCTCTCGGCACCAATCTGATGACCACTAGCTCCGGCGTCAGCAACGTCGGGCGCGGCGACGGGAGACCGTAATGAGTAGTCAGGGACTGACCCCGGAGGAAATCGAGGCGGAGGTCGCCACCGCGCTTCCGGACAAAGAGGTGGTGACGATCCTCGACCTCAATGTCGACGTCGACGTGTTCATCGACGCAGCCGCGCCGATCGATCTGGCCGCGGCGGCTCAGCTCAACGTCGCGGCACCACTCGAGGCGTCCGCGGCGGCCAACGTGATGTCGCAGGACTCCGGTGCGCAGGCCGAGACCATTCAGACCGCCTCGGTCAACCAGGTGCTACTCGCCGACGCATACGCGCAGGCAGATCAGACCAGCAACATCGACCAGGCCGACGAGGCCGACGGCGATCCCGCGCCGCCGCCGCCCGACGACGGTGGCACGGTGGAGATCGGCGACCTCGCCACACTCGAAGGCCCACTGCTGAACGTCGACGTCAATGTCGACCTCGACACCGATCTCGCGGCGCCGATCGCCGGCGCCGTCGCCGCCAACGCCAACGTGGCCGCGCCGATCGATGCGGCCGTCGCCGCGAACGTCGGTTCGACCAATTCGGACGCCATCGCGTTCTCGAACCAGGATGCGGTCATCAATCAGCGGCTCGAGGGTATCGCCAGCGCGAACGCTGTTCAGGATTCCACCATCGACCAGGGCACCACACAGCCCGACAGCACGTCCGGTGAGACCAGCAGCACCACAAGCGATGGCACTTCAAGTGATAACGACAGCGGTAACGCCGGCGACGGAACGTCCGGTGGCGACAGCGCAGGCAGCAGCACCGGCTCCGACGGCTGACGCCACACCCCGCTGACACGAGGAGCACCCAGGTGACTGCGACAACCGACGGCGCAGGCCCGACACAGGCCCTCCTGCGCCGCGCGGACGGTGTCGAGCTGATCGGGGAGATGGCGGGATCCGGCTACCGGGTCCCGCCCTCCCTGGTTCGCCGCGCCGACGGTCAGACCATCCAGCTGACCCCGCTGCTCTATGCGACGTTGCGGGAGATCGATGGTCGCCGCGATGCGGAGGAAGTGGCCGCCGCGGTCTCCGAGTCGACCGGCCGAAGCGTCAGCGAGGACAACGTCGCGCACTTCTGCGATCAGCAGCTGCGGCCGCTGGGTCTGCTGGTCGGGCCGGACGGCACCGAACCCGCCGTCGAGAAGCGAAACCCGCTGCTGGGGCTCCGGTTCCGTTACGCCGTCACCGATCCCGACCGCACCCGGAGGCTGACCGACCCCTTCCGGTTCCTGTTCCGGCCGGTGGTGGTCATGCCGGTGCTCGCGGCCTTCGCCGTCGTCTGCTGGTGGGTGTTCTTCCGTAAAGGGCTTGCCTCGGCTGCGTACGACGCGTTCGAACGGCCAGGCCTGCTGATCCTCGTCTTCGTCGTCACGGTGCTGTCTGCGGGCTTCCACGAGTTCGGGCACGCGGCCGCCGCCAGGTACGGCGGTTCCACACCCGGCGTCATGGGTTTTGGGCTGTACCTGGTCTGGCCCGCGTTCTACACCGACGTCACCGACTCTTACCGCCTCGGCCGTGCCGGACGGCTGCGCACCGACCTCGGCGGCCTGTACTTCAACGCCATTGTCGCGGTGGCGATCACGGGCCTGTGGCTGGGACTCCGATACGACGCGCTGCTCTTGGTCGTCGCGACGCAGATCATCCAGATGCTCCGTCAGCTCGCACCGCTGGTGCGATTCGACGGCTACCACGTCCTGGCCGACCTCACGGGTGTGCCGGACCTCTACGGCCGCATCAAGCCCACACTGCTCGGCGTGTTGCCGTGGCGGTGGCGGGATCCGCAGGCGAGGGCACTGAAGCCGTGGGCCCGCATCGTGGTGACCGTGTGGGTGCTGGTGGTCGTCCCGCTGCTGATCGCTTCTCTCGCCGTGGCGGTCTACGCGTTGCCTCGTCTGATCGGCACGGCGTGGGCGAGCCTGAACAAGCAGCAGGACGTGTTCGCCGCGGCCTGGGCCGATGGCGACTTCATCCAGGCCGCCGCCCGGGTGCTCGCCATGGTCGCGATAGCGATTCCGATGGCGGGAATCATCTACCTGCTGGTCCGTGTCATCCGCCAGGTGACCCAAGGCGTCCGGCACGCGACGGCCGGTAAGCCCGCGCTGCGGTTGCTGGCCGTCATCTGCGGCGCAGCCGTGGCGGCCGGGGTGGCCGTCACGTGGCTCGACAGGGAGAACTACCGGCCCATCCAGGCGAGTGAGCGCGGGACGATCGGTGACATCACGTTCGCACTCGGCGTCGATCGACTGGGCGAACCCCGGACCGTCACCGAGGCGCCGCAGCCGGTCGCGAGCACCCGGCTCGTCCGCGGGGACCGCGGAGTCATCCAGGCACTCTGGGACACCGACACCCCGATGCCGACCCAGAGCTCGCCGCAACTCGCGGTCATCCTCGTCCCCAAAGCGGCGCCGACCGCGGTGGAGAGCAACGGCGGCGGCGGATACATCGCGAGCCCTGCTGCTGCCCAGGCTGCCGACAAAGGGTGGGTGTTCCCGGTCGACAAGCCGCTGGCCCCGGACCCGGGTGACAATCAGGCCCTCGCGGTGAACACCACCGACGGCACCATGGAGTACGAGGCGGCGTTCGCCATGGTCTACGTCGAAGGTTCGGAGGCGATGAACGTCAACGAGGCGCACGCCTACGCCTCGTGCAACTCGTGCGGCGCGGTCGCCGTCGCCTACCAGGTGGTGATCGTCATCGACGAGGATGCCACGGACGACAACGTCGCGGTGCCGCAGAATCTCGCCGGCGCGCTCAACTACGAATGCGTCAACTGCCTGACCTATGCACTCGCACGGCAGCTGTTCGTCACGTTGGACGAGCCGCTGTCGGAGGACGCCACCGCGAAGCTCGACGCCGTCTGGGAACGAATCCAGGACTACGAAGCGCAGATCGAGAAGGGCGAGGTGGACCCGGACGAAATCGCTCCCCAACTCGACGCCTTCACCAATGAAATCAAGGCCATCATCGAGGCGGACCAGCCGGGGACCTTCCCGTCAGCGACGTCCACCGCACCGCCGACGACAACAGCGCCGAGTACGACGGTGGCCGCCACGACGTCGGCACCGGCACCGTCGACGCAGGTGACCGAGCCGGCGGCCACGACAGGTGCCACCGCGCCGACAGCGACCGCCGAAACAGCCATCGGTGAGACGGCCACGAGTGCCCCTGCAGCGCCCGAGGATTCGGCGACGGCCGAACCGACCACCGACGCCACGACAGGCGGCGACGCGGGATCCTCTACAGACTCGACGTCGGACGGCACGAGCCAGGACGGCACGACTCAGGACGGCTCCACGTCAGACGCCGACGGGTCAGGCGACACGTCAGACAGCACGTCGCCGTGACGGGTGGCGGCGGCGATCGACACCGCCGCCCCGGGCGGACTACTCGACGATGAAGACCGGGATCTGACGAGTCGTCTTGGTCTGGTACTCCGCATACGGCGGATAGGCCTCGACGGCCAGCTTCCACCAGTGCTCGCGCTCTTCGCCCTCGATCTGGCGCGCGGTGCCGGTGAACACCTTGTCGCCGTCCTGCACGGTCACGGCGGGGTTGGCCTTGACGTTGAAGTACCAACTCGGGTGCTTGGGGTCGCCGCCCTTGGACGCCACCATCGCGTACTTGCCGTTCTCCTCGACCCGCATCAGCGGCACATAGCGCTTCTTGCCCGACTGCGCGCCGGTCGTGGTGAAGAGGACGACCGCTCGGTCGAATACCTCGACGCCGTCCGTGCTGCCCTGCGCGAGGATGCGCTCGGTCTGTTCGCGTACCCAGTCGGTGGGGCTCAGTTCGGGTTGATCGGTCACGGTTCACCCAAACACGGCGACCTTGCCGGCTATTCCGCGGGGGGCGTGCCGGCGTCCCGTGAGTGGACCGCGCGGCGCTCAGTACGCGTCGTGCAGCCGCATCCACTCGTACGGCGGCTGCTGCGGCCATCCCTGCGGGGAGACTTCCCATGACTCCTGGCGGCCGTAGGCGGTCAGGTCGAGCAGGTCGAACACCACCATGAACGGCTCCTCCCCCCGGCGGTAGGTGCTCCAGGTGTGGAACACCCGGTCACCGTCGCGCAGGAAGGCGCTGATCGCATGGCGCTCCTCCCCGTCGACCGTCGCCTCGAAGTCCTCGTTGAAGGTCGACGTCCCCGACGACACCCACGGTAGGTCCCAGCCCATCCGGTCCCGGAAGGCGAGCAGCTTGCCCACGGGCGCGCGCGAGATCAAAACCAGTGACGTGTCTTTCGCGTGCAGGTGCGAAAGCGGGCCGATGTGGTCGGCCATCATCGAGCAGCCGGCGCAGCCCTCGTCCCAGTCCGGCCCGAACATGAAGTGCTGCACGATGAGCTGGCGTCGCCCGTCGAACAGGTCGAGCAGCGGCACCGGTCCGCTCTCGGTGTCGAACAGGTAGGGCTCGGTGATCTCGACCATCGGCAGCTGCCGGCGCGCTGCGCTGACCTCGTCCTTGTGCCGGGTCAGCTCCTTCTCCCTGACCAGCAGGTCGGCGCGGGCCCGCTGCCATTCCGCGCGGGAGACGATGGGCGGCAACGCCAACGGCCCGGTCACGCGAAGAGGCCCACCGCATCAGCGACCCGGCGCAGCTGGTCGATGTCGCTGCTCGTGGGGATCAGGTGCACCTCGTCGGTGCCGATGTCGGCGAATCTGCCGAGCACCTCGACGAGTTCACGCTCTGTGCCGGCGAACCCGGTGGTCGGCGCCATCGCGTCGACGTACTCGGCCGGGATCCAATTCATGTAGCGCCGCAGGTGACGATGCACCTGTCCGCGCGCATCGTCGTCGTCGCCGATGGCGAACCAGAACGACGTGCCCAGATGCGGCGCCGGCTTGCCGGCCTGGGCCCACGCATCGCGCGCGACGTCGTACAGTTCGCGCTGCTTGTCCAGATCCATGTCGAGAGTGATGCCGGCCAAGCCGCGCGCCCATGCCGCGGCGCTGCGCACGGTCTTCGGACCGATGCTGCCGACCAGCAGCTCGGGTCCGCCGGGCTGCACCGGCGGCGGCCCAACCGGCAGCACGGAGTCGGTGACCTTCTCCCCGGCCCACACCCGCTTCATCACCGCCACGCGCCGTGCCATCTCGCGCATCGTCTGGCTCGCGGGATCCGCTCCGGCGGCCACGTAGTCCTCGTGGCGACCGCCCACGCCGATGCCGACCGTCAGGCGACCGCCGCACAGCATGTCACCGGTGGCCAGTCCCTTGGCCAGCATCACCGGGTCGTGCAACTGGGGCACCACCACCGTGGTGACCAACCGCACCCGGTCGGTCCAGGCCGCCAGGGCGCCGAGCAGGGTCAAGCTGTCCGGATTGTCGAACGCGATGCGCTCGCCCCAGCACAGCGACGAGAACGGCCCACCGTCGATCACCCGGGCCCAGGCACGCAGCAGGGCCGAATCGAGGTTCGGCTCCATCACCGGCATGGTCATCCCAATCCGCACGCGGCGATTCTGGCACGGGTGGCAGCATCCAGGACATGGCAATCGACGCAACGACCATCGGGCACATCCGGCTCACCGTGACCGACATCGACCGCTCACGGCAGTTCTACGAGCAGGTGTTCGACTGGCCGGTGGCTTTGGAGATGCCCGCCGATGCCGACACGGCGACCCGGGAACGGCTGCACTTCCTGTTCGGCGGCGTCCTCTACCGCGTCGGCGACCTGCTGATCGGCCTGCGACCCGTCGGCACCGACCGGTTCGACGAGGACCGCACCGGCCTCGACCACCTGGCGCTGCGGGTGTCCGGCCGCGACGCGCTGGACCGCGCGGCTGGTCACCTGGACGCGCTCGGCATCGCCCACGAGCCGGTCAAGGCGATCGGGCACGGCTGGATCCTGGAGTTCCGCGACCCCGACAACATCGCGCTGGAGCTGATCGCCGAGGCGTAGGTCAACGCCGCAGCCCGGCGACCGTCAACAGGTGTGGCCGGCGCAGGACCAGGCCCGCCCACAGCAGCACACCGACGTACACGGCGAACAGCGTGTGGGAGAACAGCGGCGCCTCGACCCGCATGTTGGCGGTGACCGCGCCACCGAGGTATGCGGTGATGCCGAGTGCGCCGAGCACGGCGGTCCGCGGAATCGCCCACACCGCAACGCAAATCGTCAACACGATGCCCATCACCAGCGTCTGCCCCTGCGGGAAGCCCAGCATGGCCGTGCCCTCTTCGGCCTGCGACGCACCCGCGAGCTTGCCGAGTGCGTCGAACACCAGAAACGCCCCGACGAGGACGCTGATCGCGATCCCGGCGCGCCGGCCCGCCCTGCTGCCTGCGGCGTCGACGGTGTTGTGCTGCGGTGATGATGCGGTGACGGTCATGGTCTGCCCCTCGGAGTCCGGCCTGATGTGTGACAGGGCAGACCGGACTCCGCCGCGAAACTCATCGATGCGGGGGTTTCCCCCCGCCGGATCAACGGGGAAACACTGTGTCGCCCGCCGCCGCGACTCCATAGGTTTGAGGACATGGTCGCAGTCACCTCGAGCCCCCCGCCGGCCCCGCTCGCCGCCGGTGAGAGCACCGGACCCACCGCCTCCGACGTCACGCCTGCCGTCCGCCACCTGGGTGTGACGGCGACGGCGTCGATGATCACCGGCGCCGCGATAGCCCTGGTGTGGTTCTGGATTCCGCTCGCGATACTGGTCGTCGGCGTCTCGTCGATCCCGTCCGGCATCGGATTCGTCCTCGCCGCAGTCGTCTTCATCTACCTGATGCGCGGTGTCCAACACGTCGAACGGCTGCGCAGCGAGGCGGTGTTCGGCTTGGGCATCGGCGTGGCAGCGCGCAACGTGTCGCACTACACCGGATTCGTGCGCTGGCTGCACCAGCAGTGGCTCGACATCAGCAGCGCCCGGTTCTGGAAGGGCGTGGCACACCACTATCTGCGGATGGCCTACGACATGCTGGCCGTCGGCGCCGCATTCGCCCTGACCGCCTTCGCCTTCCTGGCACCGCCGGCGGCGATGGCCGTCAGCGCGAGCGACGACGACGCCGGCCTGCCGTTCCTGTCGCCGGTGCTGGCGTGGCTGCTCGCCGCCGTCGCGGTGCTCGCCGCCGTCGCCATCCTGGTGTTCGCCCCCGCCCTCGACGCCAGGATCGACCGGTGGCTGCTCTCACCGTCACCGACCGCAGCGCTGCAACATCAGGTGAGTGCACTGGCCGACGCCCGCTGGGGCGCAGTGTCCTCGGCGCAGACCGAGCGGCACCGCATCGAGCGGGACCTGCACGACAGCGTGCAGCCGCGGCTGGTGTCGCTGGCGATGACGATCGGACTCGCGCAGACCAAGCTCGACACCGATCTGCCCGCGGCCAAACAGCTCATCGCCGAGGCCCATGACGACGCCAAGAGCGCACTCGTCGAACTGCGCAACGTGGTGCGCGGCATCGCCCCCACGATCCTGTCCGATCGCGGGCTGGATGCGGCGCTGTCGTCGGTGGTGCAGCGGTCCGCCGTTCCGACCACGCTCGACCTGCAACTGCCCCGCCGGCTGCCCGACGAGGTGGAGGCGTGTGCCTACTTCGTGGTGGCCGAGGCGGTCACGAACGTCGCCAAACACTCGCAGGCCACCCAGGCGGTCGTCACCGTCCGGCTCGACGAGTCGTCTGAGGAGTTGCACGTCAACATCTTCGACAACGGCCGCGGCGGCGCGGGCATCACCGCGGACGACAATGCCACCGGCCTGCGCGGCCTCGACGAACGCGTGCGCGCCGCCCGCGGCGTCTTCGCCGTCACCAGCCCGGCGACCGGACCCACCAACGTCACAGCGGTGCTGCCATGCGCATCGTGATCGCGGAGGACTCCGCACTGCTGCGCGCCGGCATCGAGCGCATCCTCACCGATTCCGGCCATGACGTCGTTGCAGGCGTGCCCGACGCCACCAACCTGCTGCGCCTGGTCAACGAGGAGCATCCCGACCTCGTCATCGTCGACGTGCGGATGCCACCCACATTCACCGACGAAGGCATCCGCGCCGCCGCGCTGCTGCGCAGCCAGAACCCCGAGTCGCCGGTACTGGTGCTGTCGCACTACGTCGAGGAACGGTATGCCGCCGAGCTGATCGCCTCGGACACCAAGGGATTCGGCTACCTCCTCAAGGACCGGGTGGCCGACGTGCCTGCCTTCCTGGACGCCGTCGACGTGGTGGGCGGCGGGGGCACCGTGCTCGACCCCGAGGTGGTGTCGCAGATCCTGGTGCGCTCACACCGGCGCAGCGTGCTCGATCAGCTGACACCGCGCGAACTCGAGGTGCTGCAACTGATGGCCGAGGGCCGGACGAACTCGGCGATCGCCACCGCGCTGCACGTCTCGGTCGGCTCCGCCGAGAAGCACATCGCGTCGATCTTCACCAAGTTGAACCTGACGCCCGACGAGGGCGAGAACCGTCGCGTGCTGGCGGTGCTCCGCTACCTCGAGTCGTGACCCACCCGGAAGGACCCCGCGCATGACCACCATCGCTCCCCCGCCGCCTGCACCGGCCGGACCGCCACCGCCGATCACGCCGGGCGCACGCACCGCGCTGCGCGCCGCTCTGATCACCGTCGCCGCCGTCCTGGTGGTAGGCAGCGTGGCGGCGTTCGGGGTCACGGCCTGGGGTGTCAGCACGGTCCGAGTGGTCGCCGACAGCCAGGCCCTGCCCGCCGCGATGCGCTCGCTCGTCGTCGACAGCGGCGAGGTGCCGGTCGCCATCCGCATCACCGCCGACCGGGCGGCCCGCGAACCCCGGGTCGATCTGCGACTGGTGAACACCAACCGCAGCGGCGAACACCGGCTCTCGGTGACAGGTGCCGGCGCCGAGCGGCGCGTGACGATCGAGGAGTCACCGTCGCCGATGCTGAAGTGGGCGCGCGGCGGCGAGATCACCGTCACGCTGCCGCCGGAGCAGGCGCGCAGGCTCACCGTGCGCACCCAGCAGCGGACCGGCGTCGTGCTGGCGCAGGCCGATGTCGACCAGTTGATCGCCCGCACCGACGACGGCGCGGTCATCCTCAGCGGCGCCGCACGCCGGATCGAGGTCCACACGGTCGACGGCGAGGTGGCCTCGCACCACCCGGTCTCGGTGCGGGAGAGATTCAGCGCCAGCACCTCCGACGGAGACATCGCGGTCGACTTCCGCGACACCGCACCGCGCGTCGTCGACGCGGTGAGCGGCAGCGGCGACGTGGTGATCGGCTTGCCCGGGCGCGGCCCCTTCCTGGTGCGCACCCAGTCGGGTCAGTCGGCGACGGTCGCGGTGCCCGAGACCGACGACCCCGGCGCCGCGGTCGGCGATGTCACGGCGCGGTCCGACACCGGCGACGTGGTGATCGAGGAAGCCGACATCCACCACCGCTGAGTCCGGCCCGCAAACCGGGAGAACAGACCGGGCGACTCGCCGCCTGCGCCGCGGGCACGTTGTAGCGGCGCATGGATCGCCGGTCGTCGCCCAGTAACGCGGAGGGTCACGACGAGCCAAAGCTCCGCCCTGCCAGGCCGTATATCGACCCTGACGTCAATTGATCTACGACTCGAGGCGTGTCTGGACTGCACTTGTTTCCCGGACAAACATCACGCGGCCATGTCACGATAAGCGGCGTTACGTCCGCAACGGCAAACGCCGGGACGGCTCGTTGATGTCCGCACGTGAGGAGCAGTGGATGGGTTGGGCGACGGCTTCGGGACTCCGCGGCGCGATGACGAGAACAGGTACGGCCGTCGTGTGCATCGGCATCGCCGCCGCGAGTGCGGGCACCGCGAACGCTCAACCGAACCCTACCGACCCCGAGTGCCTGACGAAGCCCTGGCTGCCCCAGTGCCTCGACAATCCCCCGGGGCCCGGCGATCCCGCGCCCCCGCCACCGCCTCCCCCGGGTTCCGGGGTTCCGAACGGGCCGGCAGACATCGCGTGCATCAGCCAGCCCACCAACCCCGTCTGCGCGGGGGGCCCGTACGCGCCTCCTGCACCACCGCCGCCGCCACCCCCGCCACCGCCGGGTGTGCCGCCACCGCCTCCGCCACCGCCGCCGCCGGGCGGCGCCGTCGCACCGCCCCCCGTCGCGCCACCACCTCCACCGGTGGCGCCACCACCGGTCGCACCGCCACCCATCGCGCCTCCGCCGATCGCACCGCCGCCCATCGCGCCACCGCCGATGGGTGGACCCGCCGGGCTCGGCGGACCTGCCGGCATCCCCGGGATGGGCGGACCCGGCGGCATCCCCGGGATGGGTGGACCCGCCGGCATCCCCGGCATGGGCGGACCAGGCGGCATCCCCGGCATGGGCGGACCAGGCGGCATCCCCGGCATGGGCGGACCTGCCGGAATCGGCCACATCGGCACGCCGGGCGGCATTGGCGGCATGGGCATGGGCGGCGGCCTCGGCCACATCGGCATGGGTGGCGGCATCCACACCGGCGGCTTCGGCGGCGGGATGGGCATGGGCATGGGCGGGCCGGGCCACATCTAGGCACGCCCCGTCAGCGCACCGCCATTCCGAACAGCAGCATGTCCTGCGGCTCGTCAGAGAGGTTGGGCAGCAACGCATAGCGCGCCAGCCTGCCCTCGAACGCCAGGCCGCTGGTGCGCAGCACGGCCGCCGAGGCGGCGTTGTCGGGGTGGCAGCACGCCGCGACGCGGTAGATCCGGTTGTCCATCCGGATCGCCTCCAGCAGCACCGCCACCACTTCCGACATGATCCCGCGGCCCCACCACTGTCGGCCGAGGCAGTACCCGAGCTCGACGGCGTGCCCGGAAAGACGCGTCGTGCCGCACACGCCGACGATCTCGCCGGACTCGCGCCACTCGATGAGCCGGGCCGTGTGGTCGCCAACGTTGTAGAACTCGGTGATCACCCGGCGGGTCTCGGCCACGTCGGTGTGCGGTCGCCAGGACAGGTACCGCGTCACCTCAGGGTCCTTCGCGAACCCGTGGAAGACGGCCTCCGCGTCCTCGATCCGCGGCGCCCTCAGCCGCACCCGCGGCCCGGTGAGGACGGGAACCTCTGCGATCGCGTCATCCGGCATGGTGCCATCGTGCATCCTTGCCTGCGCGCCGCTGCACTGCTTGACTGAGGTGACATGGCAATCACGTTCAACCACAAGATCGTCGCCGCCCGGGACCGTCAGGAATCGGCGGCGTTCTTCACCGAACTGTTCGGCCTCCCCGACGCGCAGGAGTTCGGGCCGTTCCTCGCCGTTACGCTCAACCACGGCGTGAGCCTCGACTACGCGCAGGTGCCACCCGACACCGAGATCCACACGCAGCACTACGCATTCCTGGTCTCCGAGGACGAATTCGACGCGATCTACGGCCGCATCCGCGAGCGGAACATGCCGCACTGGGCCGACCCACACGGATCCCACCCCGGTGAGATCAACCACCACGACGGGGGTCGCGGGGTCTACTTCCAGGACCCGTCCGGGCACTACCTGGAGATCATCACCCGCCCATACGGATCGGGCAGTTGACCGCGCGCCCCTACCGGGTGATCCAGTGGGCCACCGGGGCGGTCGGTAACGAGGTCCTCGCCGCCACCCTGGACCGACCCGACCTCGAACTCGTCGGCGTCCGGGTCTACTCCGCGGACAAGGACGGCGCGGACGCCGGCACCCTGATCGGTCGCGCCCCGGTCGGCGTCACCGCCACCACCGACGTCGCGGCGATCATCGCCCTCGACGCCGACTGCGTGATCTACACACCGCGCATCGTCGACCTCGACGACGTGTGCGCGCTGCTGGCCAGCGGCAAGAACGTGGTCACCACCGCGTTCCTGTTCCACCCCGACCGGATGCCTGCCGCCGACCGCGACCGTCTGCTCGACGCCTGCAGGCAGGGCGCAAGCAGTGTGCACGGCAGTGGAATCAACCCTGGAAACCTCTCGGGCGCATTGCCGCTCGCGCTGTCGGGCATGTGCCGCACCATCGAGCGGATCACGCTGCAGGAGCGGGCCGACTGGTCGGTCTACGACAGCACGGCCATCACGTTCGACAACATGTGCTTCGGCCGCCCGGTTGACGAGATCGGCCCCACCGCAACCGATTTCCTCGCCTTCAACAGCGGCATATTCACCGAGCAGGTGTGGCTGCTCGCCGACGCGCTGCACGCGGGCATCGACGAGGTGACGGCCACGGTCGAGGCCGTCGCCGCCGTGGAGGATCACCAGATCTTCGACCACCTGCTCCGTGCCGGCACCACCGCCGGCCAGCGTTGGAACTGGGTGGGCCGCCGCGACGGCCGGCCGCTTGTCGAGATCGAGACGCTATGGACGGTCGGCAACGAGTACCCGCTGCACTGGCCGACACCGCAGCACGGCTGGACGCTGACCATCGAGGGCGACCCGTCCATGCGCACCCACTTCATCTCGCTCGCCAGCTTCAGCCGCACCGCCACCATGGCCGAGCACGTGAACGCCGCCAACATCGCCACCGGCATGCAGATCCTCAATGCGGTGCCTGCGGTGTGCGAGGCGCCGCCTGGCTTCGCCACCACGGCCACGCTGCCGCTGATCCGCAGCGCCCGCGGATTCGGCAACTAGACCGGCGGGTGGTGACCCCGCTGCCGTTCCTGGCCGAGATAGTCGGTGGCCAACGCCGCCACGTGCCCGGGTAGCGCCCCGCTGGCCACGTCGGCCAATGTCGTCTGCTCGAGCACCGAGCGCATGCTCGCCCGGAGCGCACGCCACACGTCGGTCAGGGCCGCCGTCGGACCCGAGTACGGCAGATCACCCAGACCGATGTCGCGCACGCTGGCCAGCGGTCCGTCGATACAGCGCAGGACGTCGGCCAGGCTGATCTCGGCCGCCGGGCGGGCCAATTCGTAACCGCCCTCGCGGCCGCGGTAGCTGCGCACCAGCCGGTCGGTGCGCAGGTCGGAGAGGATGTCGACGAGGAACTGCGCGGGGATGCCCTGGGCCTTGGCGAGGTCGTCGGTCTTCACCACGACGCCCTCGTCAGTCGTGGCCAGCTGCACCATGGCCCGGACGGCGTACTCCGCCTTGGCCGACATTCGCATGCCTGACACGTTAGTAGCCGCCGGTGGCGCCGTTTCGCCCGGACAGCGTGCGCACCGACGCAGGCACCGGCGTGGCGGGGTCGCAGTCCGGCGCGATCAGCGCAGCGCCGTAGGTCATCGTCATCGGCACGACTCCCGCCCACCCGCCGGCGGCGATGTCGTCCTCGGGGTCTTCCGGCCAGCCCGCGCTGACCTTCAGCGACCAGTTGTCGGTGCCGATCGGCAGCCGCAGCGCCAGCGTCGCGGCGAGTTCCTTCCGTGTGCTGGCCCGCAATTCGGCGACCCGCCCCGGGACGAACGCGTCGGTCAGCGTCTCCAGACAGGCGGGCTTCTCGTCGTCGGGAACGCGTTCGAAGGCGCCGAAGAGGACCGCGCTGCGGTAACGGAAGGACGACTCGAATGCACTGCGGGCGACCACGACGCCGTCGAGCGTGGTCACCGAGACCGCCGCCCGCGCGCCGGCCGACAGTGCGCGCAGCCACGGCGAGCCCGTCGACCCGTGAATCACGAGGTGGTCACCGACGCGCGCGAACCCCGTCGGGAACATCACCGGATGCCCGTCGCGCACCAGCGCCACGGTGGCCAGCGGTGTGGCGGCCAGCAATTCGTACAGCGCAGGCCGCGACGTGGTCTGCTTTCCGCTGAGCCGGGTGACGTTCGTCGAGGGCTGCGTCATTCTCCGAGCGTAGTGACGGCCAGCACCGCCGCGGCGAGTTCAGGGCGACACACCACCAGATCCGGCAGTTTCGGATCGGCCGCGTTGTACCGCAGCGGGGACCCGTCGATGCGGGACGTGTGCAGACCGGCCGCACGCGCGACCGCCACCGGGGCGGCCGAATCCCATTCGTACTGACCGCCCGCATGGACGTACACGTCGCTGCGGCCCTGCACCACCGACGCCACCTTGGCGCCGGCGGAACCCATTTCGACGAGCTCGCCGCCGAGTGCGTCGCGGACCGCGAGTGCGATCGCCGGCGGCCGGGTGCGCGAGACCACGATGCGCGGCGGGCCGTCGACGGCGCCCGGCAGGGCCACCTGGGGTGTGGCGAACGTGGTGTTCTGCGCAGGCAGTGCGACGGCGCCCGCCACCAGCTCGCCGTCCTGCCAGAGGGCCACGTGCACCGCCCAGTCGTCGCGGCCGAGCTCGGAGAACTCGCGGGTGCCGTCCAGCGGGTCGACGATCCACACCCGCTCCGAACGCAGCCGGACCGGATCGTCGGCGCCCTCCTCGGAGAGCACCGCGTCACCGGGCCGGGCAGATGCCAGTTCCGTCATCAGGAAGTCGTGGGAGCGCTTGTCCCCCGCGGCCTTCCGCTCGGCGACCTCGGCGTCGGCGAATTCGGCCCGCACGTCGAGCAGCAGGTCGCCCGCCCTGGTCGCCAGCCGGGCGGCCAGTTCGTGGTCGTTCACTCGCGGCTCTCCAGCAGATCGATCACCATGGCCGCGAGTTCATCAGGCGTGTGGTCGGACGTCAACCGCAGGTCGGGGTTCTTCGGCCGCTGGTAAGGGCTGTCGATCCCGGTGAAATGGGTGATCTCCCCGGCGCGGGCCTTCTTGTACAGACCCTTCGGATCACGCCGCTCGCAATCCTCGAGCGGGGTGTCGCAGAACACCTCGAAGAAGTCGGTGCCTGCCTCGGTGTGCACGCGGCGCGCGAGTTCCCGGTGCTCCTCCAGCGGACTGATCGCCGGCACGAGCACGATCTGCCCGGAGTCGGCGAGCAGCGTGGCGACGTGCGCCAGCCTGCGCAGGTTCTCCGCGCGGTCGGCCATCGAGAATCCGAGGTCGGCGTTGAGCCCGTGCCGCAGGTTGTCGCCGTCGAGAACGTAGGCGGGCACGCCCTTCTCCAGCAGCTTCTGCTCCACCAGCATCGCCACCGACGACTTGCCCGCACCCGACAGGCCGGTGAACCACACCGTCCTGCCCTTGGTGAGCCGGTCCTGCGTGCTCACCAGCGACTCGTGCCGCACGGTGTTGGGGCTCGCGACTTCGTTGCGGTTGTCGCGCAACACCATTCCGGCCGCCACGGTGCCGTTGGTGTTCGGGTCGATCAGAATGAAGGACCCGGTGGCGGCGTTGCGGCTGTACTCGTCGAGCAGCAGGGGAACCTGGCTGCGCAGCGAGATGCGGCCCAGCTCGTTCAGTTTGAGCGCGGTGGCGGACTTGTCCCGGTGCAGGGTGTTCACGTCGAGCCGGTAGGCCAGCGCCGCCACCTTCACCCGCGTCGTGCGGGTGGTCTGCTTGATCAGGTACTCGCGGCCCGGTTCCAGCGACGCCTCGTCGGCCATCCAGCAGACCGTGGCGTCGAAGTCGCGCGCCACCCTCGGCTGGTTGTTCGGCCGGGCGATCAGGTCGCCGCGCGAGATGTCGATGTCGTCGGCCAGGCTGACCGACACCGCCATCGGCGGGAACGCCTCGTCGACGGGGCCGCCGGGTCCCTCGATCGCGGTGATGTGCGACGTCTTGCCCGACGGCAGCACCACCACGTCGTCGCCGGTGCGCATGACACCACTGGCCACGGTGCCCGCGTAGCTGCGGTGGTCCTGGTGTTCGTGGGTCTGTGGCCGGATGACGTACTGCACCGGGAAGCGGACGTCGATCAGGTTGCGGTCACCGGCGATGTAGACCTCTTCGAGGTGCGACAGCAGCGCCGGGCCGTCGTACCAGGGCGTGGCGTCGGACTTGGTCACGACGTTGTCGCCGAGCAGGGCCGACAGCGGGATCGTCGTGACGTCGTGGATGTCCAGGCGCGCTGCGAAGTCGTGGAAATCGTCGCGGATCTTCTCGAACTGTTCTCTGTCCCAGCCGATCAGGTCCATCTTGTTCACCGCGAGCACGATGTGCTGGATGCCGAGCAGCGACGCCAGGAACGCATGCCTGCGGGACTGCTCGAGCAGGCCGTGCCGGGCGTCGACCAGGACGATCGCCAGCTGCGCCGTCGACGTGCCGGTGACCATGTTGCGGGTGTACTGGGTGTGGCCGGGAGTGTCGGCGATGATGAATTTCCGCTTGGGCGTGGCGAAGTAGCGGTAGGCGACATCGATCGTGATGCCCTGCTCCCGCTCGGCGCGCAGCCCGTCGGTGACGAGCGCGAGGTCGGTGTAGTCGTTCCCGCGCTCCTTGGAGGTGCGCTCGACGGCCGCGAGCTGGTCCTCCATCACGGCCTTGGAGTCGTAGAGCAGCCGGCCGATCAGCGTCGACTTGCCGTCGTCCACCGAGCCCGCGGTCGCAAGCCGAAGCAATGTCGCCATCTCTATTTCCCCCGTCGCTTCGCTCGCCCCATCAGAAGTAGCCCTCTCGCTTGCGGTCTTCCATGCCGGCCTCGGAGATCCGGTCGTCGGCGCGGGTGGCCCCACGCTCGGTCAGCCGCGATATCGCGGTCTCGGCGATCACCTCGTTGACGGTGGCGGCGGTCGACTCGACACATCCGGTGCACGTGACGTCTCCGACGGTGCGGAACCGCACGGTCTTCTCGACGACGTCCTCGTCCTTGCGCGGCTGCAGGTAGCGGTGCACGGCCAGCCACATGCCGTCGCGCTTGAACACCTTGCGCTGGTGGGCGTAGTAGATCGACGGCAGCGCGATTTTCTCCGCACCGATGTAGGACCAGATGTCGAACTCGGTCCAGTTGGACAGCGGGAAGGCGCGGATGTGCTCGCCCTTGTGGTGGCGGCCGTTGTAGAGGTTCCACAGCTCGGGCCGCTGCGCCTTGGGATCCCACTGGCCGAACTCGTCGCGGAACGAGAACACCCGCTCCTTGGCGCGGGCCTTCTCCTCGTCGCGGCGCGCACCGCCGAACGCGGCGTCGAACTTGTTCTCCCGGATGGCGCGCAGCAGCGTGAAGGTCTGCATCGGGTTGCGCGACGGGATGGTCTCGACCACGCGGCCCGCGTCGATGTCGTCCTGCACCTTGGCCACGACCAACCGGACGCCCGACTCGGCGACCAGGTCGTCACGGGCCTGAAGGACCTCGTCGAAGTTGTGGCCGGTGTCGACGTGCATCACCGGAAACGGCAGGCGCCCCGGCCGGAACGCCTTGAGCGCCAGATGCAGCATCACGATGGAGTCCTTGCCGCCGGAGAACAGCAGCACCGGCCGCTCGAACTCGGCGGCGACCTCGCGAATGATGTGGATCGCCTCGGCCTCCAGCACGCGCAGGTGGCTCAGCTCGTACCGGGCCGTCTGGGCGAGGGCTTCCTGCGTCGCCGTCATTACTTCCCCATTAAGTTGGTAGAACTGACCAGGTTAATCTGCATAGTTGGATATGGAACCAGCCGACGGCGGATGTGTCAACGGCCGGTCAGGGCCCGATGGTGCGGCGAGTCGTCGGTCAGCGGCCGGTTCGGCGACGACACGCCGCACGCTCGGCGTCAGCCGTTCGGCGTGATGACGGCGCGGCCGTGGATCTTGCCCTCGTGGAGCAGGTGATAGGCGTGGGCCGCATCGTCCAGAGGAAAGTGCTCGACGAGCATCTTGATCTTTCCCGACTGCGCGAGATCGATCACCTCGATCAGCTCCGGAATGGATCCCCAGAACGGTGCGGCGACCGAGCACTCGTTGGGCGGGCTGTGGAAGTTCACCGGCAACGCCGCACCGCCCACACCGATGATCGTGATGTGGCCGAGCACCCGCGCCACCTGCGCCGCCATCGTCAGCGTCGGGTTCACGGCGACGAAATCGAGGACGACCTCCGCGCCGTGGTCCTTCGTGATGTCCTTGATCCGCTTGACCGCACCGTCACCGGAAAGGAGGGCTTCGTCGGCACCGAGAGTTTTCGCGATCTCCAGCTTGTCATCCGAGGTATCAACGGCCACAACGGTTGTCGCCGAGCACAGCGCCTTGACCACCTGGATGGCCATCTGTCCCAGTCCGCCGGCGCCGATGACGACTGCGGTCGATCCCGGGCCGAGGAGGTGAACGGAGCGCTTCACCGCGTGGAAGCTGGTGAGCCCAGCGTCGGTGAGCGGGGCGGCATCCCGGGGGTCGAGGTCGCCCAACGGGATCAGGTAGCGCGTCGACGGCACGAGCAGGTACTCGGCCATACCGCCGTCGGCGCCGCCGAGGCCGCCGGGACTGGGCTTGCCCGGTGTCTGGCAATAGTTCTCCATGCCCTGGCGGCAGTTCATGCACAGCCCGCAGCCCCACGGGCCGTACACGACGACGGGGTCGCCGGGCGAGAACCCGGTTGCGCCGGGCCCCATCGTCGCGACCCAGCCGGCGTTCTCATGTCCCAGCGTGAACGGGAGCGTGAAGGCCGTTGTGTCGGGCGGCGACTCCAGGACGTGCAGATCGGAGTGGCATGCGCCGGCGCCGCCGACTTTGATCAGCACCTCCCCAGGTCCGGGTTCGGGAACCCGCACGTCCCGGAGTACGCCCGGCTGCTGCCATTCGACGAACTGAAACGCCCTCACAGCGAGCTAGTCCGCGATCCGGTCGAACTCGACCTCGAGATGCAGCGGTCCGCGGAAGACCTGATTCTGCCGGTAGGGCGGCGGATCGATGACCAGTCGCGGGCTCTCGACCCGGCGCAGGAATGTCTCGACCGCGATGTTGACCTCGAGTCGCGCCAACGGCCCACCGACGCAGCTGTGCACTCCGCGGCCCCAGCCCACGTGCTGATTGTCGGGCCGCTGGATGTCGAACCTGTCCGGGTCCGGGAACCGCTTCGGGTCGCGGTTGGCGGCTCCGTACAGCAGGTGTACCGCCGATCCCGCCGGGATCACGGTGCCGCCGACCTCCACGTCGGCGGTGACGCTGCGGCTGGGAAAGAACTGGACCGCTGACTGCAGCCGCAGCACCTCTTCGATCGCCTTCGGAATGAGTTCCGGCTTGTCGCGGAGCAGGTCGAGCGATTCGGGGTTGCGCAGCAGGAGCAGCACACAGTGGGCGATGGTGTTGACCGTCGAGTCGTGGCCGGCGATCAGCAGGAGCATCGCGTTGGCGGCGGCCTCCTCAGGCGTCATCGGTCCGTCGGGACCGTCGTGGTCGTTCACCATCTTTGACAGCACGTTGTCCTGCGGGTCCGTCAGGAAGCCCTGGATCAGGTCGGCCATGTACGCGGTGAGTGCCGCGGTGCTCTCCTTGCCCTTCTGCTTGCGGGCCTGGCCCTCTTCGGTGGCGGCGTCCGGACCCATGTCGGCGCCCGCCATGAAATCGAAGATCCAGCCGTGGAACGTGGGCTCGTCCTTCAGCGGAACCCCGAGGATCTGGCAGATGACGGCCACCGGAACCGGGTAGGCGTAGTCGTCGACGACGTCGAAGGTGTTGCCGCCCTTTGTCTTGATCTTGTTCAGCGATTCGTCGCAGAGCGCCTGGATGTCAGCGGCCATGGCGGGGATCACGTTCGGCGAGTGCGGCGGCGCGAAGTGCCGCATCACCTGTCGGCGCTGCTTGTCGTGTTTGGCTGGATCCGACACGATCAGGCTCGGCTCCCGGCCGTACGCCTGCATGTGCTCGGCGCCGACGTCGGCCTTCGTCTGGGCCGCCGGCTGAGCCGAGATCGGACTTTTCGAGATGTCCGAGCTGACGTGCGGGTCGTGAGCGAGTTGCAGCAGCTCGCGGTATCCGGTGACGACGTAGACCTTGTCGGCCACCTGCACCACGGGTGCCTTTCGTAGCTCGTCGAAGAATCGGTAGGGATCATGGCGGTTCTCGTACCTCATCGCCTCGGTCCAGGCGGTCTCTGCGGTGGTCATCGGGCTCCAGTCCTAGCGGGCTTTGAGGCGGTACTCGGCGCCCCGTGAGGTCGGATCATGGCCGGTGAGAACGACATCGGGGATCCCGGTCGGTGCGCGCGGATCGCCGAAACGCGCCGACATCGGCTCGGCGTCGGTGGGCACGTCGAAACCGGGTGGCGGCGGCGGGAACGGCGCCGACTGCTCGATGAGCCTGGCGTAGTACTCCAGCCACTTGCCGTGATTGAAGGTGATGGCACCGACGATGCGGCCGTTCTTGCCGAAGGCCGCGGCGAAGCGGAGATCGTCCACCGAGCCCTGCGTGAACACGATCTCGTCGCCGAATGAACAGACGCCGACCCCCTTGATGTTCACGCCGAACTGGCCGGACCAGAACTGCGGCAGCGGCAGGTGCGGACGCCGCCCCTTCTCGAGGTTGACCATGTTGTGCGCCGCGGTCCGAGCGCCCAGCACAGCGGCGTCCACGTGCTCGATCGCCATGAATTGGTACTCGTAGAGCACATGCGGGGCCCGCGCGATGTCACCGGCGACGAAGATGTTGTCGGTCACCACGCCGTTGATGTCGAAGGCGCGGCAGCCGGCGTCGCACGCCACACCCCAGAACCCGCTGGCGAGTTCGGCGCCCTCGAGCCATTCGATGTTGCGGACGGATCCCAGCGACGCCACCACGACATCGACGTCGAGCAGGGTGCCGTCAGAAAGCTGAGCCTGCCGGACATGCCCGTCGGCATCGCCCTTGAGGGCCTCCACCGCCACCCCGGTGCGCAGATCGACGCCGGCATCCCGTTGCATCTTGGCGGCGATGTCGCCGATCACCCCACCCAGCGGTCCGACCAGCGGTGCGCTGGAGCGCTCCGCGACCGTCACGTCCAGTCCGAGATCACGGCATACCGAGGCCATTTCGGACCCGATGAACCCGGCCCCGACGATCAGCACCCGCTTCGGCCGGGCCTTGAAAGCCGCCTGGATCTTCGCGGCATCGTCGCTCGTGCGCAGAGTGTAGAGGCCCTCGAGCTTCGCCTCTTCGGGGTTGAACCATGCGCGGGAGCGGACGCCGGTGGCGATCAACAACCGGTCGTAGGGCACCTTGTCGCCGTTGGCGAGAAGCACTTCCCGGTTGTCGCGATCGAGACCGGTGGCCGCCACCCCCAGTCGCCAGTCGGCGTTGACCTCACGCAGTCGCGGCAGCTTGGTGTTCTCGGCCGGCACCCATCCCTTGAGCACCTGTTTGGACAGCGGCGGACGGTCGTACGGCTCGTGCACTTCGTCGCCGATGATGGTGAGCGAGCCGGTGAATCCCTCGTCACGTAGCGCCTCAGCTGCGCGAAGACCGGTCAGCGACGCCCCGACGATGACGATCCGGCCCTGCTCCTTGAATGTCCGGACGAGATCGTCGACCAGCGCGTGCGTGCTCATTTCGTCGTCCTGTCGGACGGCGGATCCATCTCCGCGATGATCGCCTGCACCGGGCACGACGCGACCGCTCGGGCGACCTGCTGGCGTTGCGAATCGTCAGGGTTCGGGTCGTAGGCGAGCGCCTCCTCGCCCTGCAACTGGAGCACCTCAGGCGCCAACGGGACGCACTGCGCATATCCCAGGCACCTGTTCAAGTCCACGACGATGCGCATGCTTTTCGGCTCCTTCTCAACCGGCGCTGAGGGCTGGTCAGCGCTGCTCCCGAACTCGACGGGAAAGGGTGCCCAACAGTACTGCTTACAGCTGCGCAAATTTCGTTGATCGGACAATTCGGATCGGCGGTCCATAGGATGTTCACTTGGCCTCTATTTCGGTGACCAGCCGCTGTTCGTGAGGAATCTTCGATGAGGTTGCCGCCGTGTCCGTGATCCGCCGTGTGTCCGCGCGCGTAGAGATCTTCGATCCCGGTCACGTACGGACGCGCCGGGGCGCCCGGGCCGTGGGCGCGACCGTGTTCGCATGGGCCACCATGGTCGCAGTGACGTATGCGTTCGACGTCGCGGACCCGGTGCGTATCACCTTGTTCGCGGCGGGTGCCGCTTTCGAGGGCGCACTGCTGGCGCCCGATCCGCGACCCCGGGACCGCGCGGGCACCCTCGGGTGGGCGGTCGTGGTGTCGACGCTCGCCGTCATCCTGACTGTCGCGCTCACCCGCCAGGCGGTCTGGCTCGGTGCCATACTGCTTGTGCTGCTGATGTTCTCGTCGTACGCGTTGCGGGCCTGGAGTACCCGGATCGCGAGTCTGGCGCTGATGGGTGCGATCACCGTCTATGTCACCGGCGCCGGACACATCACGGTCGGAAGAGTCGGGTGGTTCGTCGTCGCCTTGGCTCTGGGGTTCGGCTGGCTGGCCATCTGGGAATCGGTGATCCTGCGCGATGTCCCGGTGCGGTCGCTGGCCCGTTCGGTGCATGCGTTCGCTCGCCGCGCCGCTGAAACCGTCGCCGCCGCCGTCGACGCCCTCAACACAGCCCGCGACGGAACGCCCCCCGACCATGCGGCGAGAGCACTGCGCACGCGCCTCGAACGGGCGAAGTCCTGCCGTAGTGCGATCGAGACACAGTTCGCCGGCGCTGTCGCGCACGGGATGTCGCCCCAGGACGTCGATCGGCTACGGGTTGCGCTCCACTCGGTCCAGAAGGGACTCGAGGACCTGACCGCACAAGTCGAGGATCCGGGATGGCTGCGGTCGCTGCCCGATGAGATCACCTGGTCCGTCACGAGCACCCTGCACGGCCTCGCCGTCGCGCTCGCCGACGACTCCGACGGCTCCGCCAGGGACACCGTCGCCGGCAGGGCCCGGGTGCTACGCGGCCACATCCACGGCGCGCTCACCCACACGACCGAAAGCGGCGCGGCGCCGTTCCCGCCGCAGACCCTACTCGCTGCGCTGTCGCTGCTCTCCGCTGGAGAGATCGTCGCGCAATCACTCACGCGGGCAATGGAATTGGTCAGCACGGCGGCGGCTGCGGTCGGCACGGCCATGACTCCGGCCGCCGCAGAAGCCCCGCAGGTGGAGCCAGCGGCTCGACTCATCTCGCCCACCATGGCACTCGCGATACAGGCCGTCGTCGCAGCGGTGGGGGCCGGCCTGATCGCCAAGGCCGTCGGTAATGAGCAGAGCCTCGTGGTGGCCTGGACAGCGTTCGTCGTCATCGCCGGATCCGCGGGGCTCTCGGCACGCCGAGCCTTCTCCCGCCTGCCCGCAACGATTCTGGGTGCCGTGGGCGGAGTGGCCATCGCCGCCTGTGTGCCCGAGGGGCTGTTGTGGACCGTCGCCGTGGTCGCCATCGGCGTGTTCCTGACGATCGTCAGCGCGCCCGTCTCCTATCCCGCGATGGTGTTCTGGATGAGCATCGCGTTCGTGCCGCTCTTCGCCACCGAAGGCCGCTACCTCGATCTCGTCAGGGACAAGTCGGTCGCCGCCCTCATCGGTGGGTGCGTCGCGGCGGTGGTGGCACTCGCCATCGTGCCGCTTCGCGACTCGCGAGAGATCCGTCCGGCTGTGCTGGCGTACCTGGATGCTCTCGACGATGCGCTCGAATCGCATCTGCCAGGCCGGGAATCCGCCGTCGCGGCGGCCGAAGCGGAACTGGACCGCACTCACGCCGCGCTGACGACGAAGTTCGCATCGGCCGCGACGGAGGTCAATGTCTTCTCACAACCCGCGGGCGTGAGGAACGACAAGGCCGTGCACGTCGATGCTGTGCACGAGGCTTATCTGCGGCTCACCCCGCTGCTGTCAGACGGGTCACGGCAACTACACGGATGGACCGACGACCAGGTACGCACCGGAATACGGCAACTGCGCGATGCCATCTCCGCAGCGCGCGGCGATGTCCCCGCGGCCGGCGGATCGGATGCCACGAAGCCCGTTGTGTCGCAGGCCGTCGGCACCGCGGAGTTGACCGACTCACTCCGGCGGGTGGATCAGCTCGAGTCCGATCTGAAAAGACTCGCCGTGGTGCTCAACGGCCGGGCTGACGCACCACCACTACCCCAGAGGTAATTGCCCTGCTCCCGATACTGAAGACATGACGACTTCGACCCAGTCCCGCACCGGCGCCGAGGTGATGGCCGCCTTCATCCCGCAGTCCCCGTTCGCCGTCAAGTTGGGCATTGTCGCCGAGCGGCTGGACGCCGACGAGGTGCGGCTACTGCTGCCGTGGGACCCGGCCAACACCACGATCGGCGACATGGTGCACGGCGGAGTGATCGCGGCGCTGGCCGACGTCACCGTGATGGCCGCGGCGTGGACAGGCGCCGATGTGCCCGACCATCTGCGCGGCGTCACCACGTCGATGACCGTCCACTACCTCGCGCCGGCGCGCGCCACCGACCTGATCGGCGTCGGCCGGGTACTGCGGCGCGGCAAGACCCTCGTCAACTGCGACGTCGACGTCGTGACTCCCGACGGCACCGCGGTGGCGAAGGCGATCGCCACCTACAAGGTCGGCTGACGCAGGCTAGGCCGTGACCTCGTTCAGCTTGCCGGTGGCGACGTCGAACACGAAGCCCCGCAACGATTCATGCTTGGTGACGAAGGGGCTGGCCTCGATGCGGCGGATGGACTGACGCACATCCTCCTCGAGATCCGGGAAGGCCTCGGCGGCCCACTGCGGCTTCAAGCCGGTCTCCTCCTGGATCGACCGCTTGAAGTCGTCGTCGGTGAAGGTGAGCATGCCGCAGTCGGTGTGGTGGATCAGGATGATCTCGGTGGTTCCGAGCAGGCGCTGACTGATCGCCAGCGAGCGGATCTCGTCGTCGGTCACGACGTCGCCGGCGTTGCGGATGACGTGCGCCTCCCCCTCGGCCAGGCCGAGGATTCGGTACACATCCAGCCTGGCGTCCATGCACGCCACCACGGCGACATGCCGGCTCGGCGGCAGCGGCAGCGGCCCGCTGAAGTTCCTGGCGTAGTCCTCGTTGTTCTTCAGGTACTCGTCGGTCGCGGACATGGGTCCTCCTGCGGTCGCGGCAGCCAAACGCCCAGAAGATAACAACACACCCATGCGCATGACTGCATTGGAAATCAGCACGATTCTGGGTCGGCTTCTTCGCGGTCGGTCTGGTGGTCAGCGGGTGCGCAGGTCGTACACCGTGGCGCCGCCGACCTCGGAGGCCGCGAAGTTCCGATCCACCCACGCCGTGATCTCGGCGGCGCTGCCACCACGGTGCCGTGGCGGGCCGCCGCGCTCGTCGCCCGCGAGGAAGTAGCCGATCTGGCCGTCGGCGACGTACTGCTGGAACTGGGTCAGCGTCGGCGAGTCGTCGCCCCCGGAGAACCCGCCGATCGCCATGATCGACGTGCCGGTCTGCAGTTCCAGCCCGCTCACGCTCATCGACCCGACACCCGCTGCGGCCCAACGACGATCGACCGAGGCGAGCAGCGATTCGAGTGCTTTGTTGTCACCCGCCGCACGGGGACCGCGCCCGCCCGGACCGCCGAAGCCGCCGTCACGCGCCGGTCCCGACATGGCGCCCGGGCCGCTCGCGGGATGGACCACGTTGTAGACCGCGAATGCCGCCGGTGCGGCGAGCGAGGACAACGCCGCCGCCAGCACCACCACCGCGGTGGCGCGCCGCAACCTGTGCACGCCGACCGCAAGCGCCGCGGCCGCGGCGATCGCTCCGACCAGCACGGCCCACCGCAGCACCGGCACGAAGTCCGGTGTGCGGTCGAGCAGGACGAAAGCCCACACCCCGGTGGCCGCCACCATCGCCGCGAGCACGAGTCGCGGCCCCGGGTGCGCGCGGCCCCGCCACAGTTCGGCGGTCGAGTGGCCGACCAGCGCGGCGACGGCCGGCGCTAGCGCCACCGTGTAATACGGGTGGATGGTGCCGTCCATGAAGCTGAACACCGCACCGGTCACCAGGAGCCAGCCACCCCACAGCAGCAGCGCCGCGCGCACCCCGTCGGTGCGTGGCGAGCGGCGGGTGAGCCAGACGCCCGCGGCCAGACCGATCAGCGCGGCGGGCAGCAGCCATGACGCCTCGACACCCATGGATGCGCCGAACAACCGGCCGATGCCCGCCTGACCACCGAAGAACAGACTGCCACCCGGACCGCCACCCGGTCCCCCGCCGCCCGGCCCCTCGCCGCCGGCGATGCGCTCGATCCCGTTGTAGCCCAGAGCCAGCTGCAGCAGGCTGTTGTCGGTGGAACCGCCGATGTAGGGCCGCGAGTCCGCGGGCCACCACTCGACCAGCGCGATGAACCAGCCGGCCGACACGACCATCGACAGGGCGCCGACGCACAGCAGGCGGACGCGGTGCCACCACCCCACCGGTGCGGCGACCAGGAAGGCCAGCGCGAGGCCCGGAACGACCAGGAACGCCTGCAGCATCTTGGTCAGAAAGGCGAATCCCAGAGCCACACCCACCAGCAGCATCCATCGCGTGCTTGCCGTCTGAATGGCGTGCACCATGGCGTAGGCCGCCGCGACGAGCAGCAGCACCAGCAGGGCGTCGGGATTGTTGAAGCGAAACATCAGCGCCGCAACGGGTGTCACGGCCATCACCGCTGCGGCGATCAGGCCGGCGGCGGGCCCGCTGGTGCGCTTCACGGCGGCGTAGAGCAGCGCGACGGTCGCCACACCCATCAGCGCCTGGGGCAGCAGCATGGTGAACGGACTGAAGCCGAACAGCCGGCCGAACAGCGACATCACCCACAGCGCGGCGGGCGGCTTGTCGACGGTGATGGCGTTGCCTGCGTCCAGCGAGCCGAACAGCCAGGCCGTCCAGCTCTGGGTGCCGGCCTGCGCGGCGGCCGCGTAGTAGTCGTTGGCCCAGCCGGAACGGCCAAGGCCCCACAGGTACAGCACGGCCGTGGCGGCCAGCAACGTAGGCAGGGCCAGACGTGGCCATCGCGGAGCGAGGGCGGTGGCGGGCACGGGGCCGGCGACCGGCTGCGGTGCGGTGAGTGTCATCAGAAGTCCTCGATCGTGTTCGGAGTCAGCGGGTCCGGCGGGTACGGAAGACCCAGCCGCGCAGCAGCAGGAAGCGCAGCACGGTGGCGACCAGGTTGGCCGCGACCAGCACCGCGAGCTCGAGCGCGCGATGCGGCTGGGGATCGACCCCGTGCAGCAAGGCCAGCGATCCACTCGTCACGCCCAGTGCGACGGCGAAGACCAGCAGACCTTGGACCTGGTGGCGGACCATCGAGCCGCGCCCGGCCACCGCGAAGGTGAACCGCCGGTTGGCCGCGGTGTTGCCGACCGCCGTGACCAGCAGCGCCAACAGATTGGCGGCCTGCGCGCCGAACACCCCGCGGGTCAGCACGAACAGCGCCAGATAGGCGACGGTGGACACTACGCCGACCGCGCCGAACCTGACCACCTGCCGCAGCAGTGACGTCCGCGGCGCGCACATCCTCGACGAACCCAGCTGTGCGGCGAGCAGATGCACCGGGATCGACCCGCTGGCGAAGCCGCGCAGCAGCCGGCCGATACCCCTGAGGTCGGCCGCGGCGGTCGCCACGATGTCCACCCGGCTGTCCTCGTCGTCGATCCAGTCGACCGGCACCTCGTGGATGCGCAGGCCGCTGCGCTCGGCCAGCACCAGCAGTTCGGTGTCGAAGAACCACCCCGTGTCTGTCACGTAGGGCAGCAGCTCGTGCGCGACGTCGGCGCGTATCGCCTTGAAGCCGCACTGCGCATCGGAGAATCGCGCCGACAGCGTCGACCTGAGCAGGAAGTTGTAACAGCGCGAGATGATCTCGCGCTTGGCGCCGCGTACCACCCGGGCGCCGCGGTTGAGCCGGGTCCCGATCGCGAGATCGGAATGGCCGGAGATGAGCGACGCCGTCAGCGGAGCCAGCGCCGCCAGATCCGTGGACAGGTCGACGTCCATGTAGGCGAGCACCTGGGCATCCGATGCCGACCACACCGCGTGCAGCGCCCGGCCGCGGCCCTTCTCCTCCAGCCGCACGACACGGACATCGGCGAGTTCAGCGGCGAGGTCGGCAGCGATGCGCGGCGTCGCGTCGGTGCTCGCGTTGTCGGCGATGGTGATGCGGGCCGGGAACGGGAAGTCCTCCGACAGGTGGCGGTGCAGGCGGCGGATCGAATCCGCCAGCGCCTCTTCCTCGTTGAACACCGGCACGACCACGTCGAGCACCGGCACGCCTGCGGCACGGGCGGCCAGCGCGGCGTTGGGTCTGCAGGCGAAGCGGCGGCGCCCGGCCTCGGCTGCGGCCGCCGCGGGGCGGGTTTCGAGGGCGGTGTCTGTCATGATTCCATCGTCGGTTCGCCGGGTGTGTTCGATGTGGGCACGACCTGTGTGACTGCTATGAGTCGGGGCGCGCGCCAGGCTCGCGAGCAGACACAAAATCGCACGCATGACGGCTCATTCGTGCGAATCTGCGTCTGCTCGCGGGAGGCATCGGGAGTCACCACGCGATGGCGACCCGGACTAGGTCTGTGCGGAGCCGGGCAGCCGGACCACGAACCGGGTGCGGCCCGGTTCGCTGTCGAGTTCGATGGTGCCGCCGTGCGCGCGGACCACGGCGGCGACGATCGCCAGACCCAGGCCGGTGCTGCCGCCGCGGCGCGAGCGGGACGAGTCGCCGCGCGCGAACCGCTCGAACACCTCGGGCTGCAGCCACTGCGGGATGCCGGGACCATCGTCGAGCACGGTGAGCACCGCGTCGCCCGCCTCGACGGCCAGCGAAGCGGTCACCGATGTGCCTGGGGGCGTGTGGGTTCGGGCGTTCGCCAACAGGTTCACCAGCACCTGCTGCAGGCGTGCTTCGTCGCCGGTGACCAGCACCGGCTCGTCGGGCAGGTCGAGCGACCACCGGTGGTCGGGGCCTGCGACGTGGGCGTCGCTGACGGCGTCGACGGTCAAGCGCGACAGGTCCACCGGCTCACGCTCCAGCGGGCGGCCGTCGTCGAGGCGCGCCAGCAGCAGCATGTCCTCGACGAGGCGGGTCATCCGCTGTGTCTCGGACTCGACCCGGTTCATCGCGTGCGCGACGTCGTCGGGCAGTTCCGCGGACTTACGTTGTGCCAGTTCGGTGTAGCCGCGGATCGCGGCCAGCGGGGTACGCAGTTCGTGGCTGGCGTCGGCGACGAACTGCCGCACCCGGGTCTCGCTGGCGTGCCGCGCCGACAGCGCATCGAAGATCCGCTCGAGCATCCGGTTCAGCGAGGTGCCGAGCTGGCCCACCTCGGTGTGTGCGCCGGCGGGGTCGACCTCGACGATCGGGGTGGGCAGCCGCACCTCGCCGCGGTCGAGTTCCAGGTCGGCCACCTCTCGGGCGGCCATTGACACCCTCGACAGTGGTGCGAGCTGGCGGCGGATGACGACGATGCCCACCGCCGCGCCCGCCCCGAGCGCCACCGCGCCGACGACGCCGAAGATCAGCAGCACCGACAGCAGGGTGTCGTCGACCGCCGATGTCGGCAATCCGGCGACGATGACCTCTCGGGGACCGTGGGCGTGGCTCGCGATGACGCGGTAGCTGCCGAGCCCGTCGAGCTCGACGGTGGTCGGCGTCTGATTCGCCGACACGTCGGCTAGCTGCGCGGCCGCGGCGGCACTGATCGGTGCCGGGGTGCCGTCGGCGGTGATCACCCCGGCGTCGAGCCGGTTGCGGCCGATCACGGCGCCGACCGTCCCGGCGGCCTGCCCGGGTGCGTTCAGGAAGGCCGGGCCGGGGCCGGAGTCGTCGCGGATCATGATGCGCCGCGGGAACGGCGGCGGCGGGAATCCCGGCGGCGGCCGCATGTCCGGCGGTGGCCGCATGCCGGGCGGTGGCAGGAACCCCGGCGGCGGCGGCCCGAACAGGCCGACCGACCGCCGGCCGGCCTCGACCACCTGGGCGTCGAGCTGGTTGGACAGGAAGCGCTGCAACATGAAGACGGTGCCGAGCCCGACGACGGCGCAGACCAGCGCCAGCAGCACCACCTGGGTGACCAGCAGCCGGACCCGCAGCGACCAGGTGCGGGGCGACCAGATGCGGGTGCGGCCGTCGACGCCCGGGTCAGCGAGCGGGCTTGAGGACATAACCTGCGCCGCGCAGCGTGTGGATCATCGGCTCACGGCCGCTGTCGATCTTCTTGCGCAGGTAGGACACGTAAAGCTCGACGATGTTGGACCGGCCGCCGAAGTCGTAGCTCCACACCCGGTCGAGGATCTGTGCCTTGGACAGCACCCGCCGGGCGTTGCGCATCATGAAGCGCAGCAGCTCGAACTCCGTCGCGGTGAGCGTGATGACATCGCCGCCGCGCGTCACCTCGTGGCTGTCCTCGTCGAGCACCAGGTCGCCGACGACGATCTGCGCGCCGCCGGACTCGCTGGCCACGCCCGTACGCCGGAGCAGCGCCCGCAGCCGGAGGACCACCTCCTCGAGGCTGAACGGTTTGGTGACGTAGTCGTCCCCGCCCGCGGTCAGCCCGGCGATGCGGTCCTCGACGGAGTCCTTGGCGGTGAGCAGCAGCAGGGGCAGCCCCGGGATCTGTTCGCGCAGCCGCTGCAACACGTCGAGCCCGCTCATGTCGGGCAGCATCAAGTCGAGCACCACGACGTCGGGCGGGTTGTCCCGGGCCAGTCTGATCGCGGTCGCGCCGTCCCCGGCGGTGGCGATGTCCCAACCCTCGTAGCGCAGCGCCATCGTCACCAGCTCGGCGAGGACCGGTTCGTCGTCGACCACCAGAACGCGGATCGGCTCGCCGTCGGCCCGGCGCATCACGACGCGTTCGGTGTCGTGCTTGTTGACCACGGACACCATTATCAGAGGTCCCCGTAGGCGAAGGCTGTGTGCTTTCTATGCGCGGGCTGTGAAACCGTGCGCTAGTTCTTGCCGACCGCGGGCGGCGCGCTGGACGGCGTCACGGCGGGGGCCTCCTCGGCGGGCTGTGTGGTCGTCGTCGACCCGGCGTCCACCGGGGCCGGCTGGGCGGCGCTCGTCGTGCTGAAGGCGACGGTCAGACCACCCATGGCGAGCACCGCACTGGTGCCCACGGCAGCGGACGCGAGTTTGATCCGATTCGACGGCATCGCTGGGTTCACTCCGTTCGGTCTGTCGGACAATTCGCAAGGAGGTCCGGTGACCCTCCGAGAGCGGGGTTAACCGATCGCGCCGGAGCCGAAACGCCGCCCCGTCGCTGCCTGTGAACCTCCCGTGGACGCGCCCGGAGCACGGCCATCACGACCTGACCGGCCGGTCTCTTCTACCCTGTGCCCATGCAGCCGAAGGCCGTGGAGGGCATGCGCCGATGACGCGCTTCCTGGCGCGCCGGCTGCTCAACTACCTGATCCTGCTGGCCCTGGCGTCGTTGCTGACGTTCACGCTGACTTCGCTGACGTTCCAGCCGCTGGACAGTCTGCTGGAACGCAGCCCGCGCCCGCCGCAGTCCGTGATCGACGCCAAGGCCGCCGAACTGAACCTGGACAAGCCGATACCGGTCCGCTACGCCGACTGGGTGACCGGCGCGGTGACGGGCGATTTCGGCACCACGGTCACCGGCCAGCCCGTCGCCGAGGAGCTGTGGCGCCGCGTCGGGGTGAGCCTGCGGCTGCTGATCGTCGGGTCGGTGCTCGGTGCGCTCATCGGCGTGGTGCTCGGCGCGTGGAGCGCGGTGCGCCAGTACCGAATGTCCGACCGGGTGATCACCGTGGCGTCGCTGCTGCTGCTCAGCGCGCCGACTTTCGTGGTCGCCAACGTGCTGATCCTGGGCGCGCTGCGGGTGAACTCGGTACTCGGTGTGCAGCTGTTCGAGTACACCGGCGAGACGTCCGCCGACGCGGTCGGCGGCGGGTGGAACCAGCTCGTCGACCGGGTGCAGCATCTGGTCCTGCCGACGTTCACCCTCGCACTCGGCTTCGCCGCCAGCTACAGCCGCTATCAGCGCAACGCCATGCTCGACGTGCTCGGCCAGGATTTCATCCGCACCGCACGGGCCAAGGGCCTCACCCGCAGGCAGGCGCTGTTCAAGCACGGTCTGCGCACCGCCCTGATCCCGATGGCCACCCTCTTCGCGTACGGGATGAGCGGCGTGGTGACCGGCGCGGTGTTCATCGAGAAGATCTTCGGCTGGCACGGTATGGGCGAATGGGCGGTGCAGGGCATCGCGACCCAGGACACCAACATCATCGCCGCGGTGTCGGTGTTCACCGGCGCAGTGGTGCTGCTGGCCGGACTGCTCTCCGACGTCATCTACGCCGCGCTCGATCCGAGGGTGCGGGTGGCATGACCGAATCCGGCTTCTCGTCCACCCAGTCCGGCGTCGACGCCGGCTCCTTCGCGTCCCGCCGCACGCTGGTGACCCGGCGGTTCCTGCGCAACCGGCTCGCGGTCCTCTCGCTGGTGGTGCTCGCGGCACTGTTCGTCGCCTGCTACGCGCTGCCGCCGCTGCTGCCCTACGACTACACCGAGCTGGACTACTACGCGCTGCAGCAACCGCCCAGCCCCGAGCACTGGTTCGGCACGAACGCGCTCGGCCAGGACCTGCTGGCGCTGACGCTGCGCGGGATGCAGAAGTCGATGCTGATCGGGGTGTGCGTGGCGTTCATCTCCACCATGATCGCCGCGACGGTCGGCTCGGTCGCCGGGTACTTCGGCGGTTTCCGCGATTCGGTGCTGATGTGGATCGTCGACCTGCTCCTCGTGGTTCCGAGCTTCGTGATCATCATGATCGTCACGCCGCGGCTCGATCCCGACGCGCGGGTGTTCTGGTTGATCGTGCTGTTCTCCGGGTTCAGCTGGATGATCAGCTCACGCATCGTGCGCAGCCTGACGATGAGCCTGCGGATGCGCGAGTTCGTCGTCGCCGCCCGCTACATGGGTGTGCGGACGCCGCGGATCATCATCCGTCACGTCCTGCCGAACGTGGCGTCCATCCTGATCATCGACACCGCGCTCAACGTCGGCGTCGCGATCCTGGCCGAGACCGGTCTGAGCTTCCTCGGCTTCGGTGTGCAGCCGCCCGACGTGTCGCTGGGCACGCTGATCGCCGACGGCACCAAGTCCGCGATCACGTTCCCGTGGGTGTTCCTGTTCCCGGCGGCCGTGCTGGTGTTGATCGTGTTGTGCGCCAACGCCACCGGTGACGGCCTGCGCGACGCACTGGACCCGGGCAGCCGGGCGCTGCGACGCGTGCGGCGGACCAGGGGCGGTGCCCGGTGAGCCCGCTGCTGGAGGTCACCGACCTGCACGTGTCCTTCCCCACCGAGGAGGCGTCGGTGCACGCCGTGCGCGGGCTGACCTACCGCGTGGAGCCCGGCGAGGTGCTGGCCGTCGTCGGCGAATCGGGCTCCGGCAAGTCGGCGGCGGCGATGGCCGTCGTCGGCCTGCTGCCCGAGTACGCCGAGGTCACCGGGTCGGTGCGGCTGCTCGGCGAGGAACTCCTCGACCGCGACGACCGGGCCATGTCGGCCGTCCGGGGCGCCCGCATCGGCACCGTCTTCCAGGACCCGATGTCGGCGCTGACGCCGGTCTACACCGTCGGCGACCAGATCGCCGAGTCACTGCGCATCCATCAGCGCGACCTCGGCCGGGCGGCAGCAAGGCGGAGGGCGGTCGAGCTGCTCGACCTCGTCGGCATCCGTCAGCCCGACCGGCGCGCCCGGTCCTTCCCGCACGAGCTGTCCGGCGGTGAACGGCAGCGGGTCGTGATCGCCATCGCCATCGCCAACGACCCCGACCTGCTGATCTGCGACGAACCGACCACCGCCCTCGATGTCACCGTGCAGGCGCAGATCCTCGACGTGCTGCGCACCGCCCGCGACGTCACCGGCGCCGGCGTCATCGTCATCACCCACGACCTCGGGGTGGTGGCCGACTTCGCGGACCGGGCGCTGGTCATGTACGCCGGGCGGGCCGTCGAGGTGGCCGGCGTCGAAACCCTCTACTCAGACCGCCGAATGCCGTACACCGCAGGGCTGCTCGGCTCGGTTCCGCGCCTCGACGCGCCCCAGGGCACCCGGCTGGTGCCGATCCCCGGTGCGCCGCCCGCGCTGACGGCGCTGCCCCCGGGCTGCCCGTTCACCCCGCGCTGCCCGCTGGCCATAGACGACTGCAGCGCCGCCGAACCCGACCTGCTGCCCGTCGCGGCGGGCCACACCGCCGCCTGCATCCGCACCGAGCACGTCGCCGGCCGCAGCGCCGCCCAGTTGTACGGGGTGAGCACCCAACCCACCCGCGTCGCCGACGTGGAGACCGAGGACGACGTTGCCCTGCGTGTGCGGGACCTGACCCGCACCTACTCGCTCACCAAGGGTGTCGTGCTGCGCCGCAAGGTGGGCGAAGTGCGCGCCGTCGACGGCATCAGCTTCGACCTGCCCGCCGGGCGCACCCTCGGCATCGTGGGCGAGTCCGGGTCCGGCAAGTCCACGACGCTGCACGAGATCCTCGAACTCACCGCGCCGCAGGGCGGTTCTATCGAGGTGCTGGGTCACGACGTGGCCGCGGCGGGCAAGGCGACACGGCGCTCGCTGCGGCGCGAGCTGCAGGTGGTGTTCCAGGACCCCGTCGCCTCCCTCGACCCGAGGCTGCCGGTGTACGAGGTGCTCGCCGAACCCTTGTCGGCCAACGGTTTCGGTAAGGCGGACATCGAGGACCGGGTGGCCGACCTGTTGACCACCGTCGGCATGCACCGCTCGGACGCCGCCCGCTTCCCCGCGGAGTTCTCCGGCGGCCAGAAGCAGCGGATCGGCATCGCCCGCGCACTGGCACTGCAGCCGAAGATCCTCGCGCTCGACGAGCCGGTGTCGGCCCTCGACGTGTCGATCCAGGCCGGCATCATCAACCTGCTGCTCGACCTGCAGGAGCGGTTCGGCTTGTCCTACCTGTTCGTCTCGCACGACCTGTCGGTGGTGAAGCATCTGGCCCACCGGGTGGCCGTGATGCACCGCGGCGCCATCGTCGAACAGGGCGACGCCGACTCGGTGCTCGGCGACCCCCAGCACGAGTACACCCGCGCGTTGCTGGCCGCGGTGCCCCGGCCGCCCGCGGAACTGCACGGCAACCGCTGATCGGCGTGACGCGCCGCTAGCATCGGTGCGATGACGCACACGTTCGGCGCCCGACGAGCCCTCGCCGCCGCGGCCGTACTGGTCCTCACCCTCGCCGGTTGCTCGAGCCGCGACGACGGGGCGCCGTCGCCGGGCGGCAACGCCGAACTCGGCACTACCAGCGACATCAACCCCCAGGACCCGGCGACCCTGCGCGACGGCGGCAACCTGCGACTCGCGCTCACCGGCTTCCCGCCGAACTTCAACACGCTGCACATCGACGGCAACCTCGGCGAACTCGGCGGACTACTGCGCCCCACCATGCCGCGGGCGTTCATCATCGCCCCCGACGGGCAGACCACCGTCAACACCGACTACTTCACCAACGTCGAGCTCACCAGCACCGAACCGCAACAGGTCACCTACACGATCAACCCCAAAGCGACATGGTCCGACGGCACGCCGGTCACCTGGGAGGACATCGCTTCCCAGATCAACGCGACCGGCGGCAAGGACGACCGATTCCTCGTCGCGTCCCCGAACGGCACCGAGCGCGTCGAGTCGGTGACCAAGGGTGTCGACGACCGGCAGGCCGTGGTCACCTTCAAGGCGCACTACGCCGATTGGAAGGGATTCTTCGCCGGCAACACCATGCTCTACCCCAAGAGCACGACCGCCGACCCCGAGGCGTTCAACCGCGGTCAGCTCAACGGGCCGGGCCCGTCGGCCGGCCCGTTCATCGTCTCCACGGTGGACAAAGCCGCGCAGCGAATCGTGTTGACCCGCAACCCGAATTGGTGGGGCACGAAACCCCGGCTGGACTCCATCACGTTCACGGTGCTCGACGACGCGGCCCGGGTTCCCGCCCTGCAGAACAACGCGCTGGACGTGATGGGCCTGGCCACCCGCGACGAACTGAACACCGCCCGCAGCACGGCGGGCATCACCATCCGGCGCGCCCCCGCGGCGAGCTGGTACCACTTCACGGTCAACGGCGCACCGGGCTCGATCCTGTCCGACCCGAGGCTGCGGCTCGCCGTCGCCAGGGGCATCGACCGGCAGGCCATCGCGACGGTGTCGCAGAACGGCCTCGTGAACGAGCCGCGTCCCCTGAACAACCACATCTACCTCGCCGGCCAGGAGGGCTACCAGGACAACAGTGCCGCGGTCGCCTTCGATCCCGACAAGGCCAGGGCCGAGCTCGACGCGCTGGGCTGGCGGCTGAACGGGCAGTTCCGCGAGAAGGACGGCAGACAACTGCGCATCCGCGACGTCTTCTACGACGCGTTGAGCACCCGGCAGATCGCCCAGGTGGCGCAGAACAACCTGGCGCAGATCGGCGTCAACCTGGAGCTGGTGCCCGCCGCCGGCGGTCGCCTGTTCACCGAGTTCGTCACGCCCGGCAACTTCGACCTCGTGCAGTTCGCCTACGGCGGCGACGCCTTCCCGCTGTCGAGCCTGACCCAGATCTACGCGTCCACCGGTGAAGGCAACGTCGGCAAGATCAGCAGCCCCGAGATCGACGCACAGATCGAGAAGACGCTGTCCGAGCTGGATCCCGCCACGGCCCGTGTCAACGCCAACGAGCTCGACAAGATGATCTTCGAGGCGGGGCACAGCCTGCCGCTGTTCCAGTCGGCGGGCAACCTCGCGGTGCGCAGCAACCTGGCGAACTACGGCCCGGCCGGGATCGGCGACCTCAACTACACCGCGATCGGGTTCATGCCGTAGCCCGTTCGGTTCCGCCTGATCCAAAGCAGTGCCCCCGCCGGGCGCCGTCGGTAGAACTGCGCCATGACCACCGTTGAGCGCCTCAACCCGCTGCTGCCCGACTCGCCGGAGTTCGCGATACTCCTGGCACAGATCGCCGCGGGCGCGAAGGACCGCGACCTCGAGGACCAGAACCCGTTCGACCAGGTCGCCGCGCTCAAGCGCGCCGGATTCGGTGCATTGCGTCTGCCCGTCGAGCTCGGTGGTGCGGGACTCACTGTGCCGGAACTGTTCTCGGTAATCATTGACGTGGCTCGCGCCGATCCGATCGTCGCCCACATCTTCCGGACCCACTTCTGGTTCGTCGAGGAGCGGCTGCGCGCGCTGCGCGCCGATCCGGCCGACGCGGTGTCGCGGCGATGGCTCGACGAGGTCGCCGCGGGCAAGGTGTTCGGCAACGCGTTCAGCGAAAAGGGGTCGCTCGCGGTGGGCAGCCTCGTGTTCAACACCCGCCTCACGCCGGACGGCGAGGGGTTCCGGCTCGACGGCGAGAAGTACTACAGCACAGGCACTCTGTTCTCCGATCACCTGACCGTGGCGACCACCACCGACCATAATTCGGTGGCCACCGTCGTGGTGCCCACCGACCGCGACGGGGTGACGCTGGTCGACGACTGGGACGGTTTCGGTCAGCGCCGCACCGGCACGGGCACCACCTCCTTCACCGCGGTGGCGGTGTCCGCCGACGAGGTGCTCAGCGACACGCCGTATGACGCCGAGCCGACGCCGACGGTGCAGTACGCGGCGTTGCAGCTCTACATCCACGCCGTCGTCGCCGGCGTGCTGGCCAACGTCGTGGACGACGGTGTGGCGCTGCTGGAGTCGCGCTACCGCAACTTCAATCACGGGCTCGCCGAACGGCCGTCCGACGATCCGCTGCTGCAGCGTCAGCTCGGCGAACTGGCCAGCACGGCATTCGTCGCGCGGGCCGCCGTGCTCGACGCCGCGACGACGATCGGTGCGGCCGACGCGTCGGAGGTCGGCGGCGTGCCCGACTCCCGGTTGGCGACCGAGGCGCAGCTGCGGGCCGCGAAGGTGAAGGTGCACCTGGATCAGGTCGCCCCCGAGTCCGCGACCCGGCTGCTCGAACTCGGCGGGGCCAGCGCCGCGAGCCGGCAGCGCAACCTGGACAGGCACTGGCGCAACATCCGCACCATCACCCTGCACAACCCGGTGGCGTACAAGGCGCGGGTGATCGGCCAGAACCTGTTGCACGGCACGCCGATTCCGGCCAACGCCTACTTCTGACCACCTCGCCCTCATGTGATTTCGGCGCGCTTTCGTTCGGTGAGCGACGGTGAGCGCGCCGAAATCGCTGAAGAAAGGAGCACTCGTGACTCGTCAACTGCACCTCGGCGGCTTCCAGATCGCGTCGCAGGTCACCCACTCGCACGCCGCGTGGCGACATCCGGCCAGCGACACCCGGTTCACCACGCCGGAGTACTACCACCGCCTGGGCCGCATCCTGGAGCGCGGCAAGTTCGACTTCGTGTTCTTCGCCGACCTGCTGGCCGCGCCGGTGCGCTACGGCGACGGGATCGCCGAGCCGCTACGGCGGGGCACGCAGGCCACCGCGACGCTCGACCCGTCGATCGTGGCGGCCAGCATCGCCGCGGTCACCACGAAGCTCGGTGTCGCGATCACGAAGTCGGTCACGTACTTCCATCCCTACGAGCTGGCGCGTATCTTCGCCAGCCTCGACCACATCACCGGCGGCCGGGTGGCGTGGAACATCGTCACGTCGCTGACCCAGGGCGAGGCGCAGAACTTCGGCCGCGACGAGCACCTCGGCCACGAGTTCCGCTACGAGCGTGCCGACGAATTCGTCCGCACGGCCCTGGAGCTGTGGGCGAGCTGGGAGCCCGACGCGCTGGTGCTCGACAAGGCCACCGGTGTGTTCGCCGACCCGTCGCGGATCCGGCACGTCGACCACGACGGCGAGTTCTTCCGCACCCGCGGGCCGCTCAACGTGCCGCACTCCCCGCAGGGCAGGCCGGTGCTCATCCAGGCGGGCTCGTCGAACACCGGAAGGGACTTCGCCGCCCGGTGGGCCGAGGCGATCTTCGAGATCGACCCGACACCGGAGGGCAGGCGCGCCTACTACGACGACATCAAGTCGCGCGCATCGGATTACGGCCGGAACCCGGACCAGGTGCTGATCTTCCCGGCCTTCATCCCGTTCATCGGCGAGACCGAGTCGATCGCCCGCGAGAAGTAGGCGTTCCACAACGAGCTGGCCGACCCGGTGTCCGGCTTGATCACGCTCTCGGTGCACACCGACCACGACTTCTCGGTGTACGACCTCGACGCGCCGGTGGAGGACGTGCAGGTGTCCGGCACCCAGGGGCTGTTCGACACCGCCCGGCGGGTGGCCGACCGCGACAACCTGACGCTGCGCGACATCGGCAGGTGGTACGCCCAGGGCGTGCTGCTCCCCCAGTTCGTGGGCACCGCGGAGCAGGTCGCCGACCAGATCGAGGAGTCCTTCCACGCCGGGGAGGCCGACGGCTTCATGGTGTCGGCGGCGCAGACACCGGGCACGTTCAACGACTTCGTCGACGCGGTGGTGCCGGAGTTGCAGCGGCGCGGTCTCTTCCGCACCGAATACACGGGCACCACGCTGCGCGACCACCTGGGTCTCGATCCCGCGACGTTCACCGCGGCGCAGCGGCTGAAGTCGGTCAGCTGACGGCGGCTAGGCGTGCGTGGCCAGCACCAGGTCGGCGGCCTTCTCGCCGATCACCACCGACGGCGCGTGCGTGTGCCCGCGGATGATCGCGGGCATCACCGAGGCGTCGGCGACCCGTAGTCCCTCGACACCTCGCACCCGCAGGTCGGGGTCGACGACGCTGCTCTCGTCGGTACCCATCCGGCAGGTGCTGACCGGGTGGTACAGCGTCTGGGAGGTCAAGCGCAGCGCCTCCTCGAGCGTCTCTTCGCGGGTGTCCTCGGCGTCGAGTGGCCGCGCCACCCTGCCGAGCACGTCGCGCATGGCGGGCGCCTCGGCGATGTCGGCGGTCATCCGCAGGCCGGCCATCATCGCGGCGCGGTCGCGGCCCTCCGGGTCGGACAGGTACCGCGGATCGATGACCGGCTTGGCGAACGGGTCGGCCGAGGCGAGGGTGACGGTTCCGCGGCTCTCCGGGCGCACGAGGATCGGTCCCATCACGACCGCATGCCCCTCGTAGGCGTCGCCCAGGCCCTCGTCGAAGAACGGTGCCGGGGCGAACAACAGCTCGAGGTCGGGCAGTTCGAGGTCGGGGCGGCTCCGCACGAAGCCGTACGCCTCGCCGACGTTCGACGTCAGCATGCCGCGCCGGCGCACCAGGTAGCGGACGAGTTCCAGCGGCTTCTCCGCCGTGAAGAGGCTGTCGTGGCGGACCTCGAAGCCCATCGGCGTGCACAGGTGGTCGATGAGATTGCGACCCACCTCGGGCGCGTGCTGCACGACGTCGATGCCGTGCTCGGACAGCTGGTCGCGGTCACCGATGCCGGACAGCATCAGCAGCTGCGGACTGTTGATCGCGCCCGCGCACAGCACGACCTCGCGACGCGCACGGACCTCGTTGCGGCCGGAGCCCGACTGGTACTCGACGCCGACGGCCCGGCCGCCGTCCACCACCACGCGGGTGGCGTGTGCGCCGGTGACCACGGTGAGGTTCTTGCGGGAGGCCGCCGGTTTCAGGTAACCGTCGGCGGTGCTCCACCGGGCGCCGCGGCGCTGGGTGACCAGCGTCTCGCAGAAGCCCTCGGGTTGCGGCGCGTTCGGCTTCGTCAGCGAGTGGCCGCACTCCTGCACCGCGGTGAGGTAGGCCGCGGTGGAACTGCGCGGGCTGCGCTGGCGGCAGACGTGCAGCGGCCCGCCTTCGCCGCTGCAGCCGCCTTCGACCTTTTGCGCTGCGTCGCTGGTGTTCTCGATGCGGCGGAAATACTCGACGACGTGCGCGTAGTCCCACTGCGAGCCGGCGAGCTCACCCCACTCGTCGTAGTCGGCGGCGAATCCGCGGACCCACATCATCGCGTTCATCGACGACGACCCGCCCAGCACCTTGCCGCGCGGCCAGTAGATGCGGCGGCCGCCCAGCTCCGGTTGTGGCTCGGTGGAGTAGTCCCAGTCCATCTCGCTGCGGAACAGCTTCGAGAACGCCGCCGGGATGTGGACGAACTTGTCCTTGTCGGGCGGGCCGGCCTCCAGCACCACCACCTCGACACCGGGATCAGCGCTCAGGCGGTTGGCCACGACGGCACCGGCCGAGCCGGTTCCGATGACGACATAGTCGGCTTCCATCGGGCGAAGTCTAGATTTCCCCTGCGCGAGCAGACGCATAATGCTCCGACACGCCAAGAAGTGCTAGCTGACCAGCTCGATGTGGTGGGCGCCGCCGATGGCGGCGTAGCGCTGCGGGTCGCAGGTCAGCACGATGACCTGGCCGTCGCCGCCCACCACGTCGAACACCGCGCCCATCTTGACCAGCCGGTCGCGGTCGGTGAAGCCGAGCGCATCGTCGATGAGCAGCGGGACGCCGTCCTCCTTGGCGACCAGCACCGCGCCGGCCAGCCTCGCCACGATGCCCAGCTGTTCGCGGGCGCCGCCGGACAGCGACTCGTAGGGCACCGTGCGGCCGGCGAGCGTGCGACTGCAGATGCGCAGGTCGCTGTCCACCTCGACCTCGAAGCTGTCCCCGAACACGATGCGGCCGAGACGTTCCACCTGATCGCGGAACGGGTCGACATAGCGCGAGCGGGTGGCGTCGCGGTGGCGCGCCATCACCGTCCGCAGCAGTTGCGCCGCCCGGGCCCGCCGGTGCAACCGCAGGTACTCCCGCTCGGCGTGCTGACGTTCGGCTTCCGCCGCGTCGAGGCTGCCCCGGCGGCCCTCGGTGCCGTACACCTTCAGCTGCGTGCTGACCTCACGCAGTTCCTCGGCCAGCGCGTCGTGCCGGCGGCCGAGCGCATCGGCGCCGCGGGTGGCGTCGGCCAACGCGGCCGCGACGGCATCGGGGGCGCTGCGCTCCAGTTCGGCCCTGACCTCGGCGGCCCGCGCGGCGGCAGCCCTGGCCGCATCGCCGTCCGCCTCGGCCGCCACGGCCAGGGTGTCGTCGGCCGCCTGCGCCCGGTGCGCCTCCAGACGCGTGGTCGCCGTCGCGTGTTCGCCCTGAGCGGCGGCCAGCTTCTCCCGCAGCACGCACGCCTGAGTGGACCTGTCCCCCAACCGCTTCGACGCCACGATGGCGACCTTGCGGTGCGTCTCGCAGTCCACCACGGCCTGCTGGTGGGCGGCGACGGCCGCGGCCAGCTCGGCGCGTGCGCCCACCGGGTCGGCGGCGCTGTCGCCGGTGACGTCGAACAGCCCGTCCTCCGCCGGCTGCGTCGCCAGCAGCTCCTTCAGCCGCGCCCGCAGGTGCTCGACGGTGTCGTCGCCGAGCACCGCCTCCAGCGTCGCGGTCAGCCGGTCACGCGCCGCCACCAACTCACGGCGCCGCAGATCGAGGGCGCGCGCGGTGTCCACGTCCTCGGCGCCCGCGGCCGTCAGCGCCCCGGCCAGCGCCTGCTGGGCCGCCTCGAGGCCGGCCTGGGTCTGCGCGGCCGGCGTGCCTGGCACCACGCGCACCGTGAGTACGCCCGGCAGCTCGACCGCGGTGTCGGCGGTGGTGTTCACCGCCCATGTCTCGCCGGCCCCGAGCGTGACCGGCTCGCCCGCCACGGACACCGACACGTCGGCCGCCGCGACGAGTTCGATTCGCGCCGAGGCCAACTCGGCCTGGCCGGCGGCCCGTTCGACGTTAAGCACGGCCTGCTCGACCGTCCGCATCGACGCATCGGTGACCGTGATGCCGGCCAACTCCGAAGCGGTCCGGTCGAGTTCGCGCCGTGTGGCGTCGATCTTGGCCACCCGGGCAGCCAGCCGGTCGGACTCGTCGCGCTGGGTCAGCCTGTCGACGACCGAGCGGGCAGACTCGACGCGGGCCTGGGTGGTCGCCACCGCCTCGCGGGCCTTCTCGGCGGCGACCTCGGCCGCCTCGTGCACCTCGCGGGCGGTGGACTCCTCTTCGACGGACTCGGCGACGGCGGTCTGCAGCGCGACCACAGCCGTCCCGCGCTCCTCGACATCGGCCCGCAGCCGGCGCCGTTCAGCAAGCGCCGCAACGGAAGCCGTGTGGGACTTGGTCGCCGCGTCGGCGATGACATCGGCCTCGGCGAGCTGCCTGCGCAGGGTCGCCACCGCCTCGGCCGTCGCGCGCGACGCGGTGAGGCGTGCGTGTGCCTGCGCCCGCTGTGCGGCGACCTCGGCGACGTCGGCGGTGAGCGCTCCGTGCCGGGTGACCGCATCGTCGACCTCGGCGACCCGCGCCGCGCACCGGGCCACCTCCGCGTCCGCCGCGTTCAGGTGTTTGGTGGCGGCGGCCCATTCCCCGGTGGGCCGACCGGTGACGGTGAAGTAGCGGGCGTACTCCTCGTCGATGCGGTCGACCAGGAGAGGTTCGGCGCCCGACAGCGTGGCGGCCTCACCGGCGGCGACGTCAAGCGCGCGGGCCAGCGCATCCGACCCGGACAGGTCGACCGCCGCCGTGGACGCCGACTGCAGCACCCGCTGCGCCTGCCACAGCTCGAGGTCGACGGTCTCGGCCAGCATCGACCGGACCCGGTCGTGCGCCTCGTCGCCGGAGAGCTGTTCGCGGCGCGGCGCCAGAACGGTCAGTTGCGTCTCGGCCCGCTTGTGGAACCGCTTGCGGTACACGAACCGGTAGGCGCCGGCGGAGATCTCGGCGGTGATCTCGGCGCCGACGTCGGCGTGCGTCGGCTTGACCTGCTTGACCTCCTTCTTCGCGGAGCGGTCCTTGGCCTCCAGCAGCAGGTCGAGCGCCTCGATCATCGACGACTTGCCGACCTCGTTCGCACCGCTGACTACCACCACCCCGTGGTCGGGGAAATCGATCTCGCGGTGGGAGATTCCGCGGTAGTTCGTCAGCACCAGCCGATGCAGCTTCACGCCACTCCCCGATCGGTCAGGCGCAAGAGCAGGGCGAGCGCGGCGCGGGCGTCCTCGGCATCGTCGCCGTCGGACCGCGCGGTGGCCACCAGGTCGTCGACGGCGGCGGCGGCGAAACCACCGATGCCGAGGTCGGCGAACTCCCCGTCGGCGGGCATCACGGCGATGTCAGTGTTGCGTTCCCACTCGGTCAGCGCCGCGAATCGCCGGCTGTACCGGTCGAGGCACGAGTCGAGCGCGGCCTTGTCGGTGACGGTCAGCGACCCGGTGAGGCCGAGCCGCACCACGGTGCGCTCCTTGTCCGGCATCAGGTCGAGGTTGATGTCGAGGTCGGCGATGTCGCGGTTGTCGTCAACCGACCGGTTCAGCGACACGAACCGCCACCGGCCGACCCGGCGGGCATCGATCCGCACCGGCCGCGCGGGATCGGCCTCGTCGACCTCGACGACGAGCACGTGGCCGGGATCGGGTTCGACGTCGTCGTAGTTGGTGACCTCCGGCGAGCCGGAGTACCAGACCCGGCCGGTGGCGCCGACGTCGGTGCGGGAGTGCTTGTCGCCCAACGCCACATAGTGGACGGCGCCGCGGGCGAGGGCGGCCTCGACGGCGGCGAGCCGGATCAGCGACGGCTTGTCGTGCCCGGGGTCGAGGATGTCGACCGCACCGTGGCCGACGACGATGCGGGTGACGCCGTCGGCGGGCAGACCGTCGAGCACGTCGCCGATCAGATCAGTGGTGGGCCGCTTCGACCGCCACGGCGCGGCGACGATCTCGAGCCCCGGCCGCACCTCGTGCACCCCGGCCCGGTCGAGAACCAGGACATTGTCCGGGCATTCGGCGAGGAACAGCGCACTGGTGTACACCGACGACGCGTCCAGCGGATCGTGGTTGCCCGGCAGCAGGTACACCGGAATCCCGATGGCGCGCATCGCCTCCAGCGACTGGCTGACCACCTGAGGGGCCAGCTGGTTGTCCTCGAACACGTCACCGGCGACGACCACGAACTCCGCGCCCGCATCGGCGGCGAGCGGGCCGATGGCGGCCACCACGTCGCGGCGCGCGGCCGAATAACGGGGCTGCGCCTCGCCGTTGAGGAAGTGCCGGGTCATCCCGAGCTGCCAGTCGGCGCTGTGCACGAATCGCATGTCGGCCCGTCCTTCCGGCTCGTGATGGGTCCCCGTTTTCGAAGGCATGGCGAGTGTATGACCGCGCTCCGACAAGTCGGCGGACCTCGACCGGCACGTTGCCCGGTGGCCTACCGTGGGGCGGGTGAGCACCCGCTACCGGACACTTCTGCTGCTTCGGCACGCCAAGTCGGACTACCCGCCGGGCGTCGCCGACCACGGCAGGCCGCTGGCGCCCCGGGGACACCGGGAGGCCGGGCTGGCCGGTGACTGGTTACGCGCCCACGCCCCCGCCGTCGACGCGGTGATGTGCTCGACGGCCACCCGGACCCGCGAGACGTTGCAGCGCACGCTCGTCACCGCGCCCGTGCAGTTCTCCGACCGCCTGTACGACGCCACACCCGGCACCGTCATCGACGAGATCAACGGCGTCAGGTCACGCTTCGACGTGGACGTGGAGACCCTTCTGGTGATCGGCCACGAACCCGCGATGTCGGCGGTGGCACTCGGACTCGCCAGCGCCGAGGGTAGCAACAGCATTGCCGCACAGCACATCTCGGAGAAGTTCCCGACCTCGGCGATCGCCGTGCTGCGCACCGCCTGCACCTGGGATCAACTGGCGCTGCGGGGCGCCGCATTGGTCACCTTCCACAAGGCCCGGTAGCGGCTACGAGCTGGTGGCGAGCGTCAACTCCATCAGCTTGATCGCCATCCCGCACGCGTCGATACCCGGGGACTGCGGGTTGACCCACCAGCCCACCGCGCCACCGGCGTCGCTGGCGACGCCGCACGCGCCGTTCGGGTCGTTGGGCTTCATCACGATCGACGGCACCCCGGCCACCGAGCGCTCCTCGATGTCGTACTGCAGTTCCTGCGCCGTGCGCCGCTCGTTGTCGAGGTTGCCCTGCTCGAACCAGAACCGGGTGATGTCGACCAGGCCCGCGGGATTGGCCGCCTGCCAGCGGCACACCGCGCCGACGAAGGTGCTCTGGATGTCCAGCGGGTCGGCGCCGACGGTCTCGGCGAGGATGTCCTCGGTGAGCACGTCGCACTCCTTGAGCAGGTTGGGGTACTGCCGCTCGGAGTTGTTGTTGCTCGGTCCGCCGCCGGTGCCCTCCTTGGCGGCGGTCCCGTCGACGTTGCGGCTGCAGCCGGTGACGATCGTCAGCGTGGCCAGCAGGGCACCGGTGCCCGCGAGCACGCGCCTGCCGTGCGGGAACCGCCTCATTTCGAATTCACGATCGACTGACGGGTGAGCTCGCGGGCCACCTGGCACGGATCGGGGAACGGCTTCCGGTCGTAGCTGATCGACCACTCGATGAAGTCGTCGTCGAACTGGATGCCGATCTCGCAGAGGTTGACACCGCCTTCGATCAGGTCCTGGCTGCTGGCGATGAAGCCGTCGTGGCCCTCGATGTTCACGTCCTCGACCGTGTCGCGCGACAGCTCCTCGGTCTTGCGCTCACGCCCGATGGGGCTGCCCCGGAACCAGGTGAACGAGAAGTGCGGCCCGAGGATGCTCCCGCCGACCAGCCACTGGCAGCCCACCGACGTCTTGGCGGTGTTGACCAGGGTCGGCCGCTCGGTGAGCTGGCTGATCACCTGATCGCTCACCCCGCCGCACTCCGGGAAGAACGGCCCGTGCGAGACGTCTTCCTGCGTCTGGGTGGGCCCGGACTGCTCGGGCGAGGACGGCTCCGGGTCGCTGCATGCCGCGAACAGCGGAATCGTCGTCGCAGCCAGTACGGCCAGCGCCCTGGCAGGGCGGGCGCGTCCCGTCGCGCTCGTGCTGGGAGTCACGCCATGCACTGTAGCGGCAGCGTTCCGCCTCAACCACCGACATGCCGGTTGACCTGCAGCTTTCACAGCATGTGCGACAGTATCGAAATGCTCTGGGCGCTGCTGCGACGGTTCGTGCGGCCGTACCGGGGGTTGCTCGGCGTGGTCGCGGCGCTGCAGGTGGTCAGCACTTTGGCCTCGCTGTACCTGCCCACCATCAACGCGGCGATCATCGACGACGGTGTGGCGAAGGGCGACACCGCGACCATCGTCGACCTCGGCATGATCATGCTGGCGGTCTGTGCACTGCAGGTGGCGTGCGCCGTCGGCGCGGTGTACTTCGGCTCGCGGGCCGGGATGGGCTTCGGTCACGACCTGCGCGGGGCGATCTTCCGCCACGTCATCGGGTTCTCCGCCGAGGAGACCGCCCGGTTCGGCGCGCCGTCGCTGCTCACCCGGACCACCAATGACGTCCAGCAGATCCAGGTGCTGGTCCAGGTGACGGCGACCATGCTGATCACCGCGCCGATCATGTCGGTCGGCGGCATCTTCATGGCCGTGCACCAGGACGCCGGCCTGTCCTGGCTGCTGCTGGTCAGCGTGCCGGTGCTGGCGGTGGCGAACTACTGGATCGTCTCGCGGCTGATGCCGATCTTCCGCAGCATGCAGCGGCTGATCGACAACATCAACCGGGTGATGCGCGACCAGCTGTCCGGCATCCGGGTGATCCGCGCGTTCGCCAGCGAGCCGTTCGAACGCGAACGCTTCGCCGAGGCCAGCGGGGCGCTGTCGGAGACCGCGCTGGCGGCGGGCCGCTGGCAGGCGCTGATGCTGCCGGTGACCACGTTGGTCATCAATGTCTCCAGCGTGGCGCTCATCTGGTTCGGCGGCCTGCGCATCGACGCCGGACAGATGCAGGTCGGCTCGCTGATCGCCTTCCTGTCCTACTTCATGCAGATCCTGATGGCCGTGCTGATGGCGACGTTCCTGCTGATCATGTTCCCGCGGGCGTCGGCCTGCGCGGAGCGGATCACCGAGGTGCTGTCGACCACGCCCGGCATCGCCAGCCCCGACGACCCGGCCGGACCCGACACCGTCGCCGGTGAGATCCGTTTCGACGCAGCCACGTTCACCTACCCCGGCGCGGACCGGCCGGTGCTGCAGGATGTCTCGCTCACCGTGCGGCCGGGCAGCACCACCGCCGTCGTCGGCTCCACCGGCTCGGGCAAGACCACACTGATCGCACTGATCTGCCGGCTCTACGACGCCACGGCCGGATCGGTCAGCGTCGACGGCGTCGACGTGCGGGACTGGGACGTCGAACGGCTGTGGTCGGCGATCGGGCTGGTGCCCCAGCGCGGATACCTGTTCTCCGGCACGGTCGCCGACAATCTGCGGTACGGCAAGTCCGACGCCACCGACGCCGAGATGTGGGCGGCGCTCGAGGTGGCGGCCGCCGACGACTTCGTCCGGGCCCATCCCGACGGGCTCGGGTTGCGCGTCGCCCAGGCCGGTGTCAACTTCTCCGGCGGCCAGCGGCAACGGCTGGCGATCGCCCGCGCCGTCATCCGCCGGCCCGCGGTGTACCTGTTCGACGACGCGTTCTCGGCACTCGACGTGCACACCGACGCCCGGGTCCGGACAGCGCTGCGCGAGGTGTCGGCAGGCGCGACGGTGCTGATCGTGTCGCAGCGCATCTCGACGGTCGCCGAGGCCGACCAGGTGATCGTCGTCGAGGACGGCCGGGTGATCGGCGTCGGCACCCACGAATCGCTGCTCGCGGACTGCCCCACCTACGCGGAGTTCGCCGACTCCCAGTCGATCGGCGTCGGGGGCCCGCCATGACCGGACCACTCGGCCGCCCGTTCCGCGGCGCCATGGCCGCGCCCGCCGAACGCACCCGCGACTTCCGCGGGTCGGCGGTGCGCCTGGTCAAACGGCTCACGCCGCAGCGCGGGCTGGCCGCGCTGGTGATCGGACTCGGTGTCGGCGGCATCGCGATCGGGGTGATCGGCCCGCGGATCCTCGGCCACGCCACCGACCTGTTGTTCAACGGGGTCATCGGCAGGCAGCTGCCTGCCGGGCTGACCAAGGAGCAGGCCGTCGCTGCTGCCAGGGCGCGCGGTGACACCACGTTCGCCGACCTGCTGTCCGGGATGGACGTGGTGCCGGGGGAGGGTGTCGACTTCGCCGCCGTCGCACGCACCCTGCTCCTCGCCCTCGGGCTGTATCTGATTGCCGCGCTGCTGGTCTGGATGCAGGCCCGGCTGCTCAACGTCACAGTGCAGCGCACCATGGTGGCGCTGCGCTCCGATGTCGAGGACAAGGTGCACCGGCTGCCGCTGTCCTACTTCGACGCCCGCCAGCGCGGTGAGGTGCTGAGCCGGGTCACCAACGACATCGACAACATCTCGACGTCGCTGTCGATGACCATCAGCCAACTGCTCACCTCGGTGCTGACCGTGGTCGCGGTGCTGGTGATGATGCTGACCATCTCGCCGCTGCTGACCCTGCTCACGGTGATCACCGTGCCGCTGTCGCTGCTGACGATCCGCTGGATCACCCGGCGCTCACAGCGGATGTTTGTCGCGCAGTGGCGCAACATCGGCAGGCTCAACGCCCACATCGAGGAGACCTACAGCGGCTTCACCGTCGTGAAGACCTTCGGCCACCGCGCCGCCGCGCAGGACCGGTTCGACGAGCTCAACGCCGACGCCTACCACAGTGGATTCGGCGCGCAGTTCTTCTCCGGACTGGTGTCCCCGGCGACGGTGTTCATCGGCAACATCAGCTACGTCGCGGTCGCGGTGGTCGGCGGCCTTCAGGTGGCGACCGGCCAGATCACCCTCGGCAGCATCCAGGCATTCATCCAGTACGTCCGCCAGTTCAACCAGCCGCTGACCCAGGTCGCCGGGATGTACAACACGCTGCAGTCCGGCGTGGCCAGCGCGGAGCGGGTGTTCGAGCTGCTCGATGCCGACGAGCAGTCCCCCGACGCCGCGGTCGATCTGCCCGGTCCGGCCGACCGGCCCGGCCGCGTCGAGTTCGAGCACGTCACCTTCGGCTACCGCCCCGGCGCCCCGGTGATCGAGGACCTGTCGCTGGTCGCCGAACCGGGCAGCACGGTCGCGATCGTCGGCCCCACCGGCGCGGGCAAGACCACACTGGTCAACCTGCTGATGCGGTTCTACGAGGTGGACTCCGGCCGCATCCTCGTCGACGGCGTCGACATCTCCACCGTCAGCAGGCACTCGCTGCGGTCGCGGGTGGGGATGGTGCTGCAGGACACCTGGCTGTTCGGCGGCACCATCTACGACAACATCGCCTACGGCAGGCCGGGCGCGGGCGAGGACGAGGTGATCGCCGCGGCGAAGGCGGCGTTCGTCGACCGGTTCGTGCACAGCCTGCCCGACGGGTACCAGACCAGGGTCAGCGACGACGGCGGCTCGATCAGTGCAGGCGAGAAGCAGCTCATCACCATCGCGCGCGCCGTGCTGGCCCGCCCGCAGCTGCTGATCCTCGACGAGGCGACCAGCGCGGTGGACACCCGCACCGAGCAGCAGATCCAGCACGCGATGGCCGAACTCCGGCGCGACCGCACCAGTTTCATCATCGCCCACCGGCTGTCGACGATCCGCGACGCCGACCTGATCCTGGTGATGGAGGCCGGCCGGATCGTCGAACGCGGCACACACGCCGAACTGCTGGCCCGCCATGGCGAGTACTGGGCGATGAGCAGGGCCTGAGACTAGGCGTTTCGCTTAACGGTGCCCCAGCCGCGTTACAAACCGTAGGCTCGCCGTAATGAACACGAACACCGTCCACACCTTCTGCAGGTACTGCATGGCGTCCTGCGGGTTGGAGGTGACGGTCGAGGGCAATCGCATCCAGAAGATCTCCGCCGACAAGCAGAATCCCCACAGCTGGCACGACTTCTGTGCCAAGGGCCGCACCGCCAATCAACTGGTCGAGCACCCCCGCCGCATCGTGCGGCCGATGCGCCGGGTGGGCGACTCCTACGTCGAGGAGAGCTGGGACGTGGCGATCCGCGACATCGCCGCGCGGATGAACGCACTGATCGACCAGGACGGACCGGACGCCATCGGCGCGTACTACGGCAACCCGTCGGGACACTCGTCGTCGAACGTGATGTTCATGAACGCCTGGATGGACGCGATCGGCACCCGCAGCCGCTACGCCGTCGGCTCGGTGGACCAGAACGCCCTGCACGTGGTCGCCGAAGCGATGTACGGATCGGCGCTGATGGTGCCCGTGTCCGACGTCGACAACTGCGACTACTTCCTGCTGATCGGGACGAATCCAGCTGTGAGCGCCTGGAATTGGCTCGAGACGGTGCCGGGCGGCTGGCGCCGGGCGTTGGCCCGCCAGCAGCGGGGTGCGACCATCGTCGTCGTCGACCCGGTGCGTACCGAGACGGCGGAGAAGGCCGATGTGCACCTGGCCGTGCAGCCCGGCCAGGACTGGGCGCTGCTGCTCGCGCTGGTCAAGGTGATCCTCGACGAGGGACTCGAGCACCGTCGCGACTGCGCCGATCTCGCCACCGGTGTGGACGAACTGCGCCGCCTGGTGGCCGACGCCGACCTCGATGACCTGGCCATCCGCTGCGGCATCGAACGGTCCCGGATCGTCAGCACGGCACGGGACTTCGCCGCAGCCCGGGGCGCGATGGTGGTCACCCGCACCGGGATATCACTGCACGCGGCGGGCACCGTGGGCGAATGGCTGGGTCAGGTGCTCAACGTCATCACCGGCCGGATGGACCGACCGGGCGGACGGCGGTTCGAGCCGGGCTACTTCGACGCGTTGAAACTGGCCGAATTGGCCAAGACGGAACCCCATACGAGTCGGGTGGCGGGACGGGAGATGGTGGCGGGAGCGCACGGGCTCGCCGAACTGCCCGACGAGATCACCACCCCCGGCCCCGGTCAGATCAAGGCGATGCTGATCAACTGCGGCAACCCGGTGGTGTCGGGTCCCGACGGAAGCAAGCTCGACAAGGCGCTGGCACAACTCGACCTGCTCGTCGTGATCGACCTCGTACAACGCGAGAGCCACCGGCACGCCCACTGGCTGCTTCCGGCCGTGCACTGGCTCGAACGCGACGACCTGCTGGCGTTCACCAGCAACATGCACGACGAACCATTCGTCCAGTACGGACGCAAGGTCGTCGAAGCGCCGCCGGACACCCGGCAGGAATGGGAGATCTTCGTCGACCTCGCTTTGGCGATGGACCGGCCGTTGTTCGGCGCCAAAGGCCTCAACCGGTTCATCAGAGCGACGCGCCGCGCAGCGGCGCTGACCCGTCGCCCCGCGGTGGCGTTCGGCCCGCACTGGCTCGACCGTCTCATCGTCCGGATGTCGCGAAAGTTCAACGGCCGCAGGCTCACCTGGCGCGATCTGATGGCCAACCCGCACGGATTGGTTTTGGGGCCGCGCGAGTTCGGTCATTTCAAGGGCGCGCTGCGCACCGACGACAACATGGTGCACGCGGCGCCGCCCCAGTTCACCGCCCGCGCCCGGGAACTACTGGCGGAGCCGATCCGCGTCGCGCCACAGGAGTATCCCTTCCAGCTGGGGAACCGGCGCAATCGGCACTCGATGAACTCCTGGCTCAACGAGTTGCCGGGACTGCACCGCTCCGGCAAGGGCAACGACGTGATGATCAACGCCGAGGACGCCGCGACGCTCGGCATCGGCGAAGGCGACCGGGTACGGGTGTACTCCCCGGTCGGCGCCGTTGAACTGGCGGCGACGCTGTCCGACCGGCCCCGACGCGGCATGGTGATCATCGACCACGGCTGGGGTTCACGGATCTTCGATCCGCGCGGCGGCGGGAAGCCCGAGTCGTTCGGCGTCAACCGCAATCTGCTGGTCGACGGCTCGACAGTGGACCCGCTGTCACAGACCTCGACGCTGAGTTCGTGCTACGTCGGGGTGGAGCGGATCTAGACCCCGGGGCCCTCGGCGCGCACATCGTCGACGGCCGACATCGCCGCGCGCAGCTTCGCCAGCCACTCGTCGGTGTGTTCACCGACCAGCCGCACCGACCAGGCCAGCGCGTCGGACCGCGAGCGCGCCACACCGGCGTCGACGAGCGTGTCGAGCACCTGGCGTTCGGACTGCCGCAGCCGGGTCATCACCGGAACGGCGATGTGGGTGAACAGGATTCGTTCGGGGTCGGCCGGATCGCCCACCTCGACACCCCAGGAGACCTTGCGGCCGTATCGGGCCTCCGCCTCGTCGGCGATCCGCATCCGGTCCTGCCGGGTCTCCTCACGGAACCTGGCCGCCCTGCCCGAGGCGTGGGCGTCACTCTCACCACCGTCGGGTTCGGGCAGCCGCCCGATGACGGTGATCTCCTCGCGGTCGACGACCACGGTGGGGTCGCCGGCGAACCAGCCTTCGGGCATGCGTCCGGCGATCCAGTCGGAGGCGTCGCCGGCATCGGGTTGTTGGGACTGCTGCCAGCCGCCGGATCGTCCCCGTCGGCCGTGGGTGTGTTGGTGTCTCATGATTACATGCTTACACCGTTACAAGGGCATGCGGCCGCGTTTCACCCCGGGCGAACGCCGCCCCTCTCGAACCTGCTTCTACCTGCGCTTGGACACCAGCGAGTACACCGCCGCGCCACCCGCGAGCACCATTGCCACGAGCAGCAGCGCGGCCCAGCCGGCGCCCGCCAGCCACCACACCAGACCGAGTGCGACGACCGCCGGGGACACCACGAACAGCACCATGCCCGGGTGCTGCTTGAAAACCGCCATCGCGCCCTTGGCCCGGTCCCGGTCTATTTCCTTGCCCGCCATGGCACAAGGATGCCCTAATGTCGTCACGGTGACTGCGCAATGGCTACCGGACCCCGAAGGCCGCTACCAGTACCGCTGGTTCGACGGACAGAACTGGACCGATCAGGTCTCCCACCAGGGCCAGGTGGGCCGGGCGCCACTCGGCGGCGGCGCCGGCGCGCCACCCGACCAGGGCCAGCAGCCTCAGGCCACCGCCCAGGGCGGCCCGCAGTACGGCGGCGCCCAGCAGCAGGCCGCCGGTGACGGCTTCGCGGGCATCACCGGCGATCTGGTCGACGGCCGCTTCAGCGAGAAGGAAGCCAAACCGATCGGCAACCAGAACACCAAGCTGCTGCGGGTGCGCCTCGGCGAGCCGTTCATGGCCCGGCAGGGTTCGATGGTCGCCTACCAGGGCAACGTCGACTTCGCGTTCGAGGGCGGCGGGGCGTCGAAGTTCATCAAGAAGGCGCTGACCGGCGAGGGACTGCCGTTGATGCGCTGCCAGGGCCAGGGCGATGTGTTCCTCGCCGAACGGGCCTACGACGTACATCTGTTGAACCTGAACAACTCCGGGCTGTCGATCAGCGGTAAGAACGTGCTCGCCTTCTCGTCCAGTCTGGACTGGAACATCGAGCGGGTCCGCGGCGGCAGCATCGCCACCGGCGGCCTGTTCAACACCACGCTGCGCGGCACCGGCTGGGTGGCGCTCACCACCGACGGTCCCCCGGTGGTGCTCAACGCCGCCGAGGCGCCGACCTTCGCCGACACCAATGCCGTGGTGGCCTGGTCGGCCAATCTGCAGACGCAGTTGAAGACCAGCTTCAAGGCGGCGGCGCTGATCGGCCGCGGCTCGGGCGAGGCGGTGCAGGTGTCGTTCCACGGCCAGGGCTTCGTGATCGTGCAGCCGTCGGAGGGGGTCCAGATCCCGACCCAGGCATGACCGCGCCGTGGGACAGCGACGTGGTGGCCGGCCGCTACGGCGGCCATGACGGACTGACGTATCGCCGGTCACCGTCGACGTTCGGCGAACTCGTCGACGCCACGACGCGCTGGACCGACCGCACCTTCTTGGTGCAGGGCGACCGGCGGATCACCTTCGGGCAGTTCCGCACCGCCGCGTCCGTATGCCGGCAGATGCTGCATCGCAACGGGATCGAGCCCGGCGACCGGGTGATGGTGTTCGGGTACAACAGCCCGGAGTGGGTGCTGGCGCTGTGGTCGCTGTGGCTGACGGGCGCTGTCCCGGTGCTGGCCAACCGCTGGTGGAGCGACGAGGAGATCCACCACGCCGTCGGGCTGGTGCGGCCGCGGCACGTCTTCTCGGACACACCGCTGACGACGGACGTGCCCGGCAGCGCACTGCAGGATCTCAGCGCGGCGTTCGATGCCACCCCGTCCGCTGAATCCGCACCCCTGCCCGAAACCCACGAGGACGAGGCCGCCGCGGTGCTGTTCACCTCGGGGAGCTCGGGGCTGCCCAAAGCGGTTGAGCTCTCCCGCCGTTCGGTGATCGTGAACCAGCACAACATCCTCGGCCGCACGAATCGTTTCCCACACCTGCTGGACGCCGACTCACCGCAGGCCGTCAGCCTGGCGTGCACGCCGATGTTCCACATCGGCGGAATGTCCAGCCTGCTCACCCATTTCCTGACCGGCGGCCGGATCGTCCTCACCGAAGGCCGCTTCGACCCGAAACAGGTGATGGAACTCATCGAGCGGGAGCGCGTGCAGATCTGGGGCGCGGTGCCGACCATGGCGGTCAGGGTGCTCGAGCATCCCGACTTCGGGCACCACGACCTGTCGAGCCTGCGGTCGTGGCCGCTCGGCGGCGCGCCGGTGACCACCGATCTGCTCGACCGGATTCGCGAGAAGCTGCCGAATCTAAGGTCGCGGGGGCTGAGCAACACCTGGGGCATGACCGAGGCGGGCGGCTTCCTCACCGTCGCCGACGGCCGCGACCTGCTCGACCGTCCCGGCACCGTCGGGCGGCCCTACCCGGTGGTCGAGCTGAAGATCGCCGAGCCGGACGCCGACGGCACCGGCGAGGTGCTGACCCGCTCCCCCACGGTGATGCGCGGATACCTGCGCGGCGGCCGAGTCGACGCCGCGGCCGACGTGGACGCCGACGGCTGGCTGCACACCGGCGATCTCGGCCACCTCACCGCCGACGGCTATCTGTTCATCGACGGCCGCAGCAAGGACGTCGTCATCCGCGGCGGTGAGAACATCGCCTGCCCGCACGTCGAAGCGGCCCTGGCGACGCACCCCGACGTGATCGAGGTCGCCGCCCTCGGGGTGCCCCACCACGAACTCGGCGAGGAGCTGGCCGCGGTGCTGGTGTGCCGGACCGAGGTGCCACCACCCACCGAGGAAGAGATGCGTCGCCACCTCGACGGGGTGGTCTCCTACTTCGCGGTCCCGACACGGTGGCGCATCCGCACCGAACCGCTGCCGACGCTCGCCGGCGAGAAGATCGACAAGAAGGCGCTCCTGCAGGAATTCCTGACCGGGACGTAGCCCGCTACCCATACCCCCCATGGGTATATACTCGGCAGCATGAGTATGACGCTGAACGTCCGCGGGATGAGCTGTGGCCACTGCGTGGCGGCGATCACCTCGGCGGTGGCGCCGCTGCCGGGCGTCACCGACGTCGCGGTCGACCTCGAACACGGGCTGGTCACGGTGGAAGGTTCCGCCGACGAGGCGTCGGTGGTGGCCGCCATCGAGGACACCGGCTACGACGTGGACCGCGCGGCATGACTGCCGTCACCCTCGCCGTCGGCGGAATGACCTGCGCGTCGTGCGCCGCGCGGGTCGAGAAGCGGCTCAACCGGATCGACGGCGTGTCCGCCACCGTGAACTTCGCCACCGAGCAGGCCACCGTCGAGTATCCGGACACGGTCAGCGCCGACGACCTCGTCGCCGCCGTCGAGGCCACCGGCTACACCGCGAGCCTGCCCCGCACCGCCATCGACGGCTCGGCGTCGGACGACGAGGCGACCGGATGGCGGCGGCGCCTGCTCGTCTCCGCCCTGCTGACCGTTCCGGTGGTGCTGCTGTCGATGGTGCCCGCGTGGCAGTTCGACTACTGGCAGTGGCTGGCGCTCGGGCTCGCCACGCCGGTGGCGACGTGGGGCGCGTGGCCGTTCCACCGCGCGGCGTGGGTGAATCTGCGGCACCGCGCGGCGACGATGGACACCCTGATCTCGGTCGGGGTGTCCGCCGCCTATGGGTGGTCGGTGTGGGCGCTGCTGTTCACCCACGCCGGCACGCCGGGCATGCGGATGTCATTCGACCTGCTGCCGTCCGGCGCCTTCGAACCGCACCTCTACCTCGAGGTCGCAGCGGCGGTGACGACGTTCCTCCTGGCCGGCCGCTACGTGGAGGCGCGCGCGAAGAAGCAGTCCGGCGCGGCGTTGCGGGCGCTGCTCGACATGGGCGCCAAAGATGTCGCCGTGCTGCGCGACGGGCGGGAGATACGGCTGCCGGTCGACCTTCTGACGGTCGGCGACGAGTTCGTGGTGCGCCCCGGCGAGAAGATCGCCACCGACGGCGTGATCGTGTCGGGCACCTCGGCCGTCGACGCCTCGATGCTGACCGGGGAGTCGGTGCCGGTGGAGGTGGCGCCCGGCGACGCGGTGGTCGGGGCGACGGTCAACGCCGGCGGCCGCCTGCAGGTGCGCGCCACCCGCGTCGGCGCCGACACTCAACTGGCACAGATGGCGCGACTGGTGGCCGAGGCGCAGAGCGGCAAGGCCGACGTGCAGCGGCTCGCCGACCGGGTGTCGGCGGTGTTCGTCCCGGTGGTCCTGGCCGTCGCGGCGCTCACGCTGGCCGGCTGGCTGCTCGCCGGCGCCGCCGCGGGAGCGGCGTTCACCGCCGCGGTGGCGGTGCTGATCATCGCGTGCCCGTGTGCGCTGGGGCTGGCGACGCCGACCGCGCTGCTGGTCGGCACGGGTCGCGGCGCCCAGCTGGGCATCCTGATCAAGGGCCCGCAAATCCTCGAATCGACGCGGCGGGTCGACACGGTGGTGCTGGACAAGACCGGCACGGTGACGACCGGCCGGATGGCGGTGGCCGCCGTGCACCCCGCCGACGGCGAGACGACCGCCGACCTGATGCGGCTCGTCGGCGCGGTGGAGGACGCGTCGGAGCACCCGATCGCCCGGGCGGTGGCCGCGACGGCCGCGGAGGCGGGTCCGCTTCCGGCGGTGACGGAGTTCGAGAACCACGGCGGCAGCGGCGTCACCGGCGTCGTCGAGGGCCGGACGGTGGCCGTCGGGCGGTTGGGCTGGTTGGCCGCCGACGCGCCGCCCGAACTCCTCGACGCCGCGGCCGCCGCGGAGGCAGAGGGCCGCACACCGGTGTGGGCCGCGGTCGACGGCCGCGTCGCCGGGGTGGTCGTCGTCTCCGACAGCGTCAAGGACACTGCGGCGCAGGCTATCTCGCAACTCAAAGAGCTGGGCCTGACGCCGGTGCTGCTGACCGGTGACAACAGCCGCGCCGCCGAAGCGGTGGCCGCCCAGATCGGCGTCGACGAGGTGATCGCTGACGTGCTGCCCGCCGACAAGGTGGACGTCGTCAAGCGGCTGCAGGCCGAGGGCAGGACGGTGGCCATGGTCGGCGACGGCGTCAACGACGCCGCGGCCCTGGCTCAGGCCGATCTCGGGCTGGCGATGGGCACGGGCACCGACGTCGCGATCGAGGCATCGGACCTGACGCTCGTCACCGGCGACCTGCGTGCGGCGCCCGATGCGATCCGGCTGGCGCGCAGCACCTTACGCACCATCAGGGGCAACCTGTTCTGGGCGTTCGCGTACAACGTGGCGGCGTTGCCGCTGGCGGCGCTCGGCCTGCTCAACCCGCTGATCGCCGGCGCGGCGATGGCGTTCAGCTCGGTGTTCGTGGTGAGCAACAGCCTGCGGCTGCGGGGATTCACGCCGCTGCGCTGAGCCGTCAGGCGTCGCCGGCGGCGCGGCGGGCCCGGAACAGCTTGACCTCGTCCTTGATGCCCTTGAGGTGCCGGGCGCCGGCGAAGGACCAGGCGAACTGCGCGTCGTCGCCGATCGCGTCGCGGGTCGACTCCGCGGCCAGCACCGCGCCGGGGCGGGCGGTGCTGGTCACCCGGCTCGCCAGATTCACCGAACTGCCGAACCAGTCCCCCGCGCGGCTGACCGCAGGGCCGGTCGCCAGGCCGACCCGCAGGGACGGCAGATCGTCGTCGGATTCGGTGGCGTCGACCAGATCCAGCACCGCCTCCAGCAGCGCCGCGGCCGACGTGCTCACGAGCATCACCTCGTCACCGATCGTCTTGATGAACCGCACCGGTGGCACCGCGACGTCGCGGGCGAGGTCGGCCAGCCGGTTCGCCAGCCGCTCGAGGTCCTCGGGCGGAACCGCCTCGCCCAACCGGGTGAAGCCGACGAGGTCGGCGAACGCGACGGTGACCACCCGGGCACCCGGCAGCGGGCGTCCCTCGGCCCGTTCGCTGGCGCTGACCCCCTCGGTCTCCATCGTGTGCCGCAGCTGCAGCATCAGCATGTCCTGGATCATCGGCCCGAGCAGCGGTGCGATCTCGCGGGTCAGCGCCTCGGATCCCTTCGCGATGTCCAGTTCCGTGGCACCGGGTTTGAGCACCGCGGCCAGCGCGACCGCCCGCATCACCTCGGCGGCCCGCGACAACCCCTCGGAGAGCTGCCGCACGGTGACCACGATCTGCTCGGGAGTCAGCCCGAGGTCGATGAACCGCTGGGCGTGCGCGGCGGCTTCGGCGTCGGCGCGCATGTGCACGGCGGCGTCGGGATCGTCGACCCGCGGCAGACTCATCGCGCGCTGCACCTGTTGCAGCAGGTGGAGGTCGATCCCGAACTTCTCGCTGGTCTCGCGCGCCGAGACGTAGGTGCCGTCGTCGCCGATGAACCGGCGCGACGCCAGCACCGTCGGCGCGGAGGCGTCGGCGATCTCGGCCACCGTGATGCCGCGTCCGAGCAGCCACTCGATCAGCTCCGCGCGTTCGGCGCGGGCCCTGCCCTCAAGGCCCTCGAGCAGCCCCGAGGCTTCGATGTCCACCTCGTCGGCCACCCGGCCAAGGTATACCGCCGGTCCGGCTTTGCTATACAGCACGCATGACCACACCGGTGTCCCACGGCTTCCCGCCGCTGGTCGGTGCGCGCCCGCGGCTGCTGGTGCTCGGCAACATGCCGAGTGTGCTGTCGCTCGGCGCGCAGCAGTACTACGCGAATCCGCGCAACGCGTTCTGGCGCATCGCCGCGGATCTCTTCGGTTTCGACGCCGACGCCGGATACGACGATCGGGTGGCCGCACTGCTGAGCCATGGCGTCGCCGTCTGGGACGTGCTGCGATCCTGCCGCCGGGCAGGCAGCCTGGACTCCGCCGTCGAGCGGACGAGCATGGTGGCCAACGACTTCCCTGCGTTCTTCGCCGGGCACCCGTCGATTTCGCGGGTGGTGTTCAACGGCGCTGCGGCCGAACAGAACTTCCACCGGCTGGTGCCGGTGCCGCCCGAGCTGGCCTACGTGCGGGCACCGTCGACCAGTCCGGCTCAGACGATGCGCTACGCCGACAAGCTGGCAGCGTGGCGGCGGGCGGTCGGCTGACCCGTCATCCGCCGTGCCGAGATGCGTACTCGCCCGGGGTGCAGCCGAGCATCGAACGGAAGTCGTTGATGAAGTGCGCCTGGTCGTACCACCCGAGCCGGACGGCGAGATCGGCGAAGTCGACGCCACGCCGGCTCTCGATCTCCAGCGCGGCCTGCTGCAACCGGTACCGGCACAGCACCCACTTCACCGGGACCCCGACGTACCGGCGGAACACCCGCTGCGTGGTCCTGGCGCTCCACGGCGACACCGCCATCACCTGCTCGACACGATGCAGCGAGCCGTCGTCGCGGATCCTGTCCACCAGGTCGCACAGCGCGAGGAACGTCGGATTCACAGGACCGGGTTGGGCGGCGATCAGCTGGTCGAGCCGCTGGCCCGACTCGGCCACGTCGTCGACGAGATCGACTGTCGTACCTGCCAATTGGCGCACGGGCTGAACGCGGCCGGTGAGTGCCGCGGCGTCGCCGCCGAACCGGGCTACGAAGCCACCCGGGCGGAACCGCGCCCCGACCACCGCACCCGACTCGGCGATCGTCACCTGGAACACCCGGTCCACCACGCCGTGCAACAGTGTCGCAGGCAGCGGCTGCCCGTGCCGGGTGCCGTCGGTGCCCCACTCGCGGGTGAGGTGCATCGACGGAAAGGTGATCACCGTGCTGTCGAAGGGCGCCCGGCCACGCAGATCCCAGGTGACCGACCAGAAGTGCTCGACGAACCGGGCGGCGCCGTCCGTCGGCGCCCACCGGTGCAGGTCGAACGCCGACGCGGACGCCGCCCGCCCGACCAGCCCGCGCATCGGGGTCGCTGGCGTGTTTTTCCAAGCGCCCATGCCCACCAACCTACGAAACTCGACGCCATGAGCGTCCAACCCATCCCGCAGGGCTACACGAGCCTGACCCCGTTCCTGGTGATCGACGGCGCCGCGAAGGCGATCGACTTCTACGTCGAGGTGTTCGGCGCGGCGATTGTCGAGAAGATGGACGGCCCCGGCGGCACCGTTCCGCATGCCGAACTGGACTTCGGCAACGGCCGGCTGCAGCTGGGCGACCCGAACCCCGCGTACAAGCTCGAGGCGCCGCCGCGTTCGGAGTCGGTCACCCATTCGCTGGTGCTGTACTGCCCCGACGCCGACGCGGTCGTCGCGCGCGCCGAGGCCGCAGGGGCGACGATCCGCGAACCGATCCAGACCTTTGTGACCGGCGACCGTTTCGCCTCCATCCTCGATCCGTTCGGTCAGCGGTGGGCGGTGATGACCCGCGTCGAGGACGTCTCGCCCGAGGAGCGCGACCGGCGGCTGGCCGAGTGGGCCAAGGAGAACGTCTGATCCTCCCCCGCTAGCGTGGCGGGATGTCGTGTGTGTTCTGTGCCATCGTGGCCGACGAGGCCCCGGCCATCCGCATCTACGAGGACGACGACTACCTGGCGATCCTCGACATCCGCCCCTTCACCCGCGGTCACACCCTGGTGTTCCCCAAGCGCCACCTCGTCGACCTGACCGACACGCCGCCGCAGACCGTCGCCGACATGGCCACCATCGGTCAGCGGATCGCCAGGGCGGCGCGCGCCTCCGGACTGCACGCCGACGGCAACAACATCGCGATCAACGACGGCAAGGCGGCCTTCCAGAGCGTGTTCCACATCCACCTGCACGTGCTGCCCCGCCGCGACGGCGACAAGCTGTCGTTCGCCAAGGGCATGCTGCTGCGCCGGGACCCGGACCGCGAGGAGAGCGGCCGCCTTCTGCGCGAAGCGCTGGAACAACTCGACTCGGCGGGGCAGGATTGACCCCCATGGGCATGCCGTGGTGGGAAAAGAACATCGGATACCGGCTACTGCTGCTGCACGACAAGCTCTACAAGGCCACCAATGGCCGCGTCGGGCACACCATCCCGGGTGGCCCGTCGAACCTGCTGTTGCACACCATCGGCGCGAAAACCGGGCAGAAGCGGGCGAACACCCTCTCCTACGCGCGCGACGGCGGCGACTACCTGGTGGTCGCGTCCATGGGCGGCGAACCACGGGCGCCGGGCTGGTACCACAACCTCAAGGCGAACCCCGACGTCGAGATCAACGTCGGACCCAAGCGGATTCCGGCAACCGCCCGCGCCGTCTTCCCCGACGATCCCGAATTCGCCCGGCTGTGGCCGATCGTCAACAACATGAAGGGCAACAAGGACCGCTACATCGGCTACCAGAAGCGGACGTCACGGCCGATCCCGGTGATCGTGCTGACGCCGCGCGGCTAGAAGAGTTCCTTCGCCAGCAGTTCGAGCGTCGTGTCCCGGCCCTGCGCCGTCGCCGGGTCGGTGCCGCGGCGGGCCGATGCCACCGGGTTGACCATCACCTCGTCGACGCCGAACTCCTCGGCGAGCGCGCGGACCTGGTCGGCGGCCTCGGTGGGTGACCCGACGACCGCGCGGGCCAATCCGTGGTCGACCACCGCCTGCTCGCGGGGGCCGAACCGGATCTGCTCGGCGTCCTCGACCAGCTCCAGCGGACCCAGCGGTTGCCCGGTGCGCAACCGCGCCATCATGTGCAGGTTCGGCAGCATCAGCGCCATCGCCTCGTCGCGGGTCTCGGCGACCGAGGCGTTGACGGTCAGAAAGGTGACCGGTTCGGGCGCCAGGTCGCTGGGCCGGAACTCCGAGCGGTACGCCGCCAGCGCCTCCTTGGTGCCCTGGCCGGAGAAGTGGTGGGCGAACACGTAGGGCAGGCCCTTGGCGGCCGCCAGGTGCGCCGAGTACATCGACGAGCCCAGCAGCCACAGCCGCGGCTCGGTGGCCGCCGCCGGCGTCGCCTTGAGGATGTAGTTCTCTCGCATCAGGTCGCGCGGCAGCGGCACCCGCACCCCGCGGGCGCCCATCAGTGCGACCACGTCGTCGAGGTACTGCGGGAACGCCTCGATGTCGCGGTCGTCCCGCCCGGCGGCGCCGCGCAGCGCCATCGACGTCACCGGATCCGATCCGGGTGCCCGCCCGATGCCCAGGTCGATGCGGCCCGGGTGGGCGGCCTCGAGCAGCGCGAACTGCTCGGCCACTGCCAGCGGCGCGTGGTTGGGCAGCATCACCCCGCCCGAGCCGAGCCGGACCCGCTGCGTCAGGGCGGCGAGGTGCGCGATCACCACCGGCGGGCTGGTGGCCGCGACGGCGGGCATGTTGTGGTGCTCGGCGATCCAGTAGCGGGTGTATCCGAGCTGGTCGGCGGTCTGGGCGAGGTGGGTGGTGGCCGCGAGCGCGTCCGACGTGGTCTGGTCGGTGCGCACCGGTACGAGGTCGAGTACGGAGAGCTGCACCCGAAATTCAACGCGCCGCGACACTCGGATAGTCCTTCGGCGTGAGAATCACAGTCCCGCCTCCCGCTTCGCCAGGGTGAAAACGTCGTCCATCATGGCCGGAGTCAGCCTGCCGGTGAACGTGTTCTGCTGGCTCGGGTGGTAGCAGCCGATGAGCGCGAGCGGACCGTGCGGGGTCGTCAGCCGGGCGGTGACGGCGTGCCCGAACGCCGGCGCCGGGGTGGCGACGGTGCCGCCGCCGGTGCGCACCATCTGCAGTGCCGCCCGCCATGCGAACCCGCCGAGAGCGATGACGACGCGCACGTCGGCGCTCACCAGCCGCCACTCGGCGTCCAGCCACGGCGCGCACGCCGACCGTTCCGCGGGGGTCGGCGCGTTGCCGGGCGGGGCACAGCGCACCGCGGCCGCCATCCGGGTGTGCAGGAGCGTCAGCCCGTCGGCGGCGTCCACCGACGTCGGCTGGTTCGCCAGGCCGGTGCGGTGCAACGAGGCGAACAGGAAGTCACCGGAGCGGTCCCCGGTGAACACCCGGCCGGTGCGGTTGCCGCCCTGCGCCGCGGGAGCCAGGCCGACGACCATGATGGCCGGCCGCGCCGCACCCCAGCCGGTGATCGGCCGGCCCCAGTAGGGTTCGCCGGCGAACGACTTGCGCTTGGTTACGGCCACCTCCTCGCGCCACTCGACCAGCCGCGGGCAGGCCCGGCAGACCGACACGACGGCGTCGAGTTCGTCGAGCGTGCCGGTCGCCTCGGCCATCGACACCACCTGCGCCGGGGATGTCGCGATTGCGGTGCGCGCGGTCGCCGGGTCACCGGGCCACCCCGAGCCGGGTGGGACCGGGGAGTCGAAGAGCGCTCCGGTACGCGGATGGGGCAGCGGCACGACTCCACTGTGCCCGAGCCGGAAAACCCGTCGCCGCCGCGGTGCCCGCGCTGCTAGATTCGGCCGCGATACCCCATGATCACCACTTCGCGCGGACCGCTGCACCTCATCCTGTTCGCGGCGCTGACAGCCGGTGCGGGCAACGGCATCTCGCTGGTCGCCTTCCCCTGGCTGGTGTTGCAGCGCAACGGTTCCGCGGTCGACGCCTCGATCGTCGCGATGGCGGGGACGCTGCCGCTGCTGGTGGCCACGCTGATCGCGGGTGCGGCCGTGGACTACCTCGGCCGGCGCCGGGTCTCGATGATCTCCGATGCGCTGTCGGCGATCTCGGTCGCCGCCGTGCCGGTGCTCGCATGGGTGTTCGGCGTCGAGGTGATCAACGTCGGAGTGCTGGCGGGCCTCGCCGCACTCGGCGCGTTCTTCGACCCCGCAGGGATGACCGCCCGCGAGACGATGCTGCCCGAGGCCGCGCACCGGGCGGGCTGGACGCTGGACCGCGCGAACAGTGTCTACGAGGCGGCGTTCAATCTGGCCTACATCGTCGGCCCGGGCATCGGCGGACTGCTGATCGCCACACTCGGCGGCGTGAACACCATGTGGGTGACGGCCGGGGCGTTCCTGTTGTCGATCGCCGCCATCGCGGTGTTGCGGCTCGAAGGCGCGGGCACCCCCGACCGGGCCGAGCTGCCCGAGGGGGTGTGGGCGGGAATCGTCGAGGGACTCAAGTTCGTCTGGCACACACCGGTGCTGCGCGCGCTGGCGTTCGTCGACCTCGCCGCCACCGGCCTGTACATGCCGATGGAGAGCGTGCTGTTCCCCAAGTACTTCACCGATCGCGACGAGCCGGCGCAGCTGGGCTGGGTGCTGATGGCGTTGAGCATCGGCGGGCTGATCGGCGCGCTGGGCTATGCGGTGCTGTCCCGGCACATGTCCCGGCGCGCGGTGATGCTGACCGCGCTACTGACGCTCGGCGTGGCGATGACGGTGATCGCCTTCCTGCCGCCGTTGCCGATCATCCTGGTGCTGTCGGCGATCGTCGGTTTCGTCTACGGGCCGATGGCCCCGATCTACAACTACGTCATGCAGACCAAGGCGCCGCAGCACCTGCGCGGCCGGGTGGTCGGCATGATGGGGTCGCTGGCCTATGCCGCGGGACCGCTGGGGCTGATACTGGCCGGGCCGCTGGCCGATTCGGCGGGCCTGCACATCACCTTCCTGGCGCTGTCGGTGCCGATGCTGCTGCTCGGCGTCGCGGCGGTGTTCCTGCCCGCGCTGCGCGAGCTGGACCGGGCGCCGGTCGCCGAGCGCGGTTAGACCCGCTGCGGCAGAAGTAGTTTGGCGAACCGGCGGACCGCGGCGGGCTCTCCGCCGACATGCAGGCGGCCCGCCGACATCAGCCCGGGCACCTGGTCGGGGTCCAGCGCGGCGCCCAGCACCTCGATGTCTCCGGTCAGCATGACGTCGGCGACGGTGTCGTCGGATTCCTCCTGGACCGTCTCGGCGGTGATACGCATCGTGGTGCCGCCCTGCGGCGTGGCGAGCCGCACCACGAGGTCGGGACCGCCGCGGTCCGGCCGCAGGTATGCGCGCAGCGCGCGGGCCAGCCACTGCGGGCGCACCACCGCCCTCGGTTCCCGCGTGGCGAGCAGGGGGCGGCCCCACCGCGCCAGCGCGTCGATCACGTCTTCGAGTGCCCGCCCGTGGTCGGTGAGTTCGTAGACGGTGCCGGACGCCGGCTTGGGCAGTTCCCGCTTGACCACCAGCCCGTGCCGTTCCAGATCGCGCAGCCGCCCGGCCAGCATGTCGGTGGCGATCGGCGCCAGCCCGCTGAGCAGGTCTCCGTAACGCTGTGGGCGGTCGAGGAGTTCGCGCACGACCAGCAGTGTCCACCGGTCGCCGACGACGTCGAGGCTCTTGGCCACGGCGCAATGCTGGCCGTACGAGCGATTGGGCACCCGGCCATCCTAGCTGCGGCTTGACTTGTCCAAGTCGATACTTGTTTTTTCCAAGTTGAGTGAGTTACGTTTCAGGAATGCGCTCCCCACTCCCCCTCGCCGAGGCCGTCGCCGCGGAGGCCGTGGCCTTCGCCGACCCGCGGATCGACCTTCTCGACCCGCATCTGGCACCGCTGTTCCCCGCCGCCATCCGACCACTGTGACGAAAGGCCCGACATGACAACCGCTCTCACTGACATCGACATCGCCCCCACCCTGAAACACCTGCTGGACATCCGGATCGGGTTCGACCCCGTGCAGGTCTTCGACACCCCGGTCGGGACACGATTCACCTATGTGGTCCGGCACGGCCGCTGCGAAGGACCGCGCATCGCCGGCGACATCCTGCCCGGTGGCGGCGACTGGATTCTCTTCGGCACCGACCGCGTCGCCCGCCTCGACGTGCGCGCCACCATGCGTACCGACGACGGCGCGCTCATCCACCTCACCTGCACCGGGCGGGTGCAGATGCCGCCCGAGGCCGCAACGAGATTCGCGGCGGGCGAACTGATCCGGCACGACGAGATGGTGGCGCACTCGACCCCGCTGTTCGACACCGACGACGAACGCTACCGGTGGATCAACGCCGTCCACACGGTCGCGATCAACCAGGCCTCGCTCAGTGAGGTGCACTACCGGGTGTTCGAGGTCCGATGAGCGCGCCGCAGTCACTCGCCGAGTTGTACGACCGGTACGTCGCCGCGTGGGCCGCCCACGATCCGGATGCCGTCGTGGCACTGCACAGCGACCAGACCCGGTTCTGGCTGCACCACGGAAGGCCCGCCGTCGACGGACGCACCGCCGTGCGGGACGCGTTCGCGGACATGTTCGCCGCGCTGCCCGACTTCGGCTTCGTCGTGCACCGCACCGAGTTCGGGCCCCGGCACTGGGTGCTGGACTGGACGTTGACGTGCTCGGGGCCAGGCGGTCGCCCGGTCCGCTGGGACTGCATCGACCTCGTCACCGTGACCGACGACTGGCGGGTCGCCCGCAAGGACACCTTCGTCGACGGTGTGCAGTTCGCCGCAGCGCTTGCCGGCTGAGCCCGCGTTTACCCCGACCGCCACAGCGGGTAGACAGCCGAGGTTGTGACCCAGACCACACCGAGGTGAGCCGTGTACCAGCAGGTTCTCGATCCAGTCGCAGGTTCCCTTGCATGGAGCGCCGTCGTGGCGGCGATCCCTCTGCTGCTGTTGTTCGTCCTGCTCGGCGCCTTGAAGATGACCGCGTGGAAGGCGTCGCTGATCTCGCTGGCCGTCAGCATCGCGATCGCGGTATTCGTCTACGGCATGCCGGTCGGCCAGACCCTGCTCGCCGGTAGCGAGGGCGCGGCGTTCGGCTTCTTCCCGATCCTGTGGATCGTCATCAACGCGATCTGGGTGTATCAGATGACCGTCGAGACGGGGCATTTCGACGTGCTGCGGCGGTCGTTCAGTTCGGTCAGCGACGATCAGCGGATCCAGGCGATCATCATCGCGTTCTCGTTCGGCGCTCTGATCGAGGCCCTGGCCGGCTTCGGCACCCCGGTCGCGGTGACATCGGTGATGCTGATGGCGCTCGGCTTCCGGCCACTGAAGGCCGCCGTGCTGGCGCTGGTCGCGAACACCGCGCCCGTCGCGTTCGGCGCCATGGCCACACCGATCATCACCCTGGGCAAGGTCACCGAACTGGACGTCGACACGCTCGGCGCGATGGTGGGCAGGCAGACGCCGATCCTGGCGCTGTTCGTCCCGCTGGCCCTGGTGGCGATCGTCGACGGCCGTCGCGGCATGCGCGAGACATGGCCGGCCGCAGTGGTCTGCGGCCTGGTGTTCGCCGTCGCGCAGTACGCGACGTCGAACTTCCTCTCGGTGCCGCTGGCCGACGTGGTGGCCGCGCTGCTCTCGGCGGCCGCGGTGGTCGCGCTGGTACGGGTGTGGCGGCCGCGGCACGCCTACACCGAGCCCGCGGAGACTCCGGTGACAGCCGGGTCCGCCGGCCGGGGTGAGCCGCCGCCCGCCCCCGGCGCCGGTGTCGGCGACGACGCCGACCGCGAGGTGGACGACTCCCGCGCCGACGTGGTCAAGGCGTACGCGCCGTACGGGATCATCATCGGGGTCTTCGTGATCTGCCAGATCCCGGCGGTGAAGAGCCTGCTCGATTCGGCGACCTTCGCCTTCACCTGGCCGGGCCTCAACGTGATCGACGCCGACGGCGACCCGTCCACCCTGACGAAGTTCACGCTCAATCTGTTCACCACCCCGGGCACCCAGATGCTCATCGCGGGCGTGCTCACCATGGTGGCGCTAAAGCTCTCGGCGGCACGGGCGGTGAAGGCCTACGGGGTGACGCTGCATCAACTCCGCTGGGCGATCGTGACCGTGATGACGGTGCTCGCCCTGGCGTTCGTGATGAACCTGTCCGGACAGACCATCACCCTCGGCACCTTGTTGGCCGGCACGGGTGGGGCATTCGCGCTGCTGTCGCCGATCCTCGGTTGGCTCGGCGTCGCGGTCACCGGATCGGACACGTCGGCCAACTCGCTGTTCGGCGCCCTGCAGGTGACGGCCGCCAACCAGGCCGGACTGTCCGACGTGCTGATGGCCGCATCGAACAGTTCCGGTGGCGTGCTGGGCAAGATGATCTCGCCGCAGAACCTCGCGATCGCCGCGGCCGCCGTCGGGCTCGACGGCAAGGAAGGTGACATCTTCCGGCGGGTCATCCTGTGGAGCCTGGGCTTCCTGCTGCTGCTGTGCGCGCTGTCGGCGCTGCAGGCCTCGCCGGTGCTTTCGTGGATGGTGCCGTCATGACAACTCGTAGCATCTCCCCCATGACCGATCAGCGGATTGCCGAACTGGTCGACGAGCTGCCCGACGGCGTCGTCGTCACCGATCCCGACGTCGTCGCCGCCTACCGCCACGACCGCGCCGCCGACCCCGGCGCTGGGACGGCGCTGGCGGTGGTGCGGCCGCGCCGCACCGAGGAGGTGCAGGCGGTGTTGCGGTGGGCCAGTGCGCACGGCGTGCCGGTGGTGCCCCGCGGCATGGGCACCGGGTTGTCGGGCGGGGCGACCGCACTCGACGGCGGCATCGTGCTGTCGACCGAGAAGATGCGCGACATCACCGTCGACCCCGTCACCCGCACCGCGGTGGTGCAACCCGGCCTGCTCAACGCCGAGGTGAAGAAGACGGTGGCCGAGTACGACCTCTGGTACCCGCCCGACCCGTCGTCCTACGAGATCTGCAGCATCGGCGGGAACATCGCGACCAACGCGGGCGGACTGTGCTGCGTGAAGTACGGCGTCACCACGGATTACGTGCTCGGCCTGCAGGTGGTGCTGGCCGACGGCACCGCGGTGCGTCTCGGCGGTCCGCGGCTCAAGGACGTCGCCGGCCTCAGCCTGACGAAGCTGTTCGTCGGCAGCGAGGGCACGCTCGGCGTGATCACCGAGGTCACTCTGAAACTCCTGCCGCCGCAGAAGGTGGCGAGCACGGTGGTCGCCTCGTTCAACTCCGTGGCCGCCGCAGCGGACGCGGTTGTCGAGATCACCGGGAAGATCCGGCCCTCGATGCTCGAGTTCATGGACGCCGTCGCGGTCAACGCCGTCGAGGACAAGCTCAAGATGGGCCTGGACCGCAACGCCGCGGCGATGATGGTCGCGGCGTCCGACGACCGCGGCGCGGCGGGCACCGAGGACGCCGAGTACATGGCCCGGGTGTTCACCGAACACGGTGCGACGGAAGTGTTCTCGACCGCCGACCCGGACGAGGGTGAGGCCTTCGTCGCGGCGCGGCGCTTCGCCATCCCGGCCGTCGAGGCCAAGGGGTCGCTGCTGCTGGAGGACGTCGGGGTGCCGTTGCCCGCGCTGGCCGACCTGGTCGCCGGGGTCGAGAAGCTCGCCGCGCAACACGACGTGATGATCTCGGTGATCGCGCACGCCGGCGACGGCAACACCCATCCGCTGATCGTGTTCGACCCCGCCGACGCCGACATGGCGCAGCGGGCCCAGACCGCATTCGGCGACATCATGGACCTGGCGATCAGCCTCGGCGGGACGATCACCGGCGAGCACGGCGTCGGCAGGTTGAAGCGGCCGTGGCTGGCCGGTCAGGTGGGGCCCGAAGTGATGGCGCTCAACCAGCGCATCAAGGCGGCGCTTGATCCGGCCAACATCCTCAATCCCGGCGCGGCGTTCTAGCTTTCGGATTTCGCGGACTGCTCAGGCGTCGTTGGCGCGGCCGAGGCCGGCGAGGCGGACGAGCGCCGCGAATCCGTCCTCGCTGCCGGGCCAGTGCGCCCGGACGGCGTCGATCCCGGCGCGGCGCACGACGCTGCGCAGCACCGCGGCAACGATGATCGCGTCGTCGGCATATCCGAGAACCGGGATGAAGTCAGGAATCAGGTCGAACGGCAGCGCCAGGTACATCAGCAACAGCGCCAGCCGCACGCGTACGCCGCGAGGCAGTGTCTCGTCGGCGGCAAGGCGGCGGATGAGGCGCAGCGCGTCGGGCAGGATGCGCAGGGCCTCGCGCAGCAGCCCGCCGCGGGGCCGCACCACCACCAGGGCGATGACGAGCGCGAGCCAGGTCAGCACCAGCGCGACGGCGAGGCCGATCGCCAGGTCCCACCACAACGAGCCGGTCATGGCTACCTCACCACCTCAACGCCTCCGCCGTACTGGGATTGGGGTCAACCTACAGCGCGCGGTTTCCCGATCGCTGCCGTAGCTGCGTCGTCGCTCGGCGCCGGCGGCCGTGGAACAAGCTTCAGGTGGTGACGTACATCTCGATCATCTTCAGCAGCCCTGCCTGCACGTCGGGGTCGTCGCTCAGCGGTGCTGCGATCGCAGCGGCTGCAGCCTCGCCGGGTTGGATTCCTGCCGCGATGAGCCTGCCGGCCGCGATCAGCACGCGGGTGGACGCGACCTCGCGAAGCCCCGCGGTCTCCAATCGTCGTATCGCTTGCGCGAAGCGAACCAAGGTCGCAGCCGTCGCTGTGGGAACGCAGGCTTCCCGCTCGACGATCTCGATTTCGGTCTCGGGATCGGGATAGTCGAAATCGATTGCGACCATCCGCTGTCGTGTCGAGTCCTTGAGGTCTTTGAGCACGCTCTGGTATCCGGGGTTGTATGACACCACCAAACCGAAACCCGGCGCTGCGTCCAGCGTCACTCCGAGCCGCTCGATGGGAAGTTGACGTCGATGGTCGGCAAGGGGATGCAGCACCACGGTCGTGTCCTGCCTGGCCTCGACGACCTCGTCCAGGTAGCAGATCGCGCCCTCGCGGACGGCACGGGTGAGCGGGCCGTCCACCCACTCGGTTTCACCGCCGCGGAGCAGGAACCGTCCGACCAGGTCCGCAGTGGTGAGGTCGTCGTGGCACGCCACGGTGATGAGGGGCCGCTTCAGGTCGTGCGCCATGGCCTCGACGAAGCGGGTCTTGCCGCAGCCGGTAGGTCCCTTCAAGACCATTGACAGGCCCTGCGCATACGCCGCCTTGAACAACCGCTCCTCGCTCCCGGAGGTGACGTAGAACGGTCTCGCCGAAACGCTGGTCGCGGCGGCGTCTGGGCGGTCGTGAGTTGTGAAGCTGGTCATGGGATTACCCTTCGGCAGGTGGTGTCGGGGCTCGATCGGAGAACGCGACTAGGAGGTGCGCCGTCGCACCTCGGCCGATCGCAGGGCTGAGCGAACCAGCGCTCCGACGGCGTGGGCGAGCTGCGATTCATCGGCAACCGTGGCATGCGCGGCCGTGCCGAAGACGCGACGCAGAGATTCGGCATCGGTGTTCGCTCCGAAGGTCAGGCAGAGCCCGCCCGTACCGCGAACACGGGTTTCGCCGAGGGCGCGCCGCGCATCCGCTGCGCCATAGTGCCTGTCGTAGCCGTGGTCATAGGCGAGTCCATCGGAGAGCACGACGAGGAGTCGGCGTGAGGTACCACCTCTCGTCTCGAGAACAGCAGCACCATGCCGGATCGCGGCACCGAGGCGCGAGTAAGCGCCAGGGGCCAGTGCGTAGAGCCGCCGAAGCGCGCCTGAGTCGAAGTGATCGTCGAATCGCTTCAGTGGGAACATCTGAACCGCCGACCGGCCCTGAGAGTTGTATGCGTACAGCGCCACCCGGTCACCCAGGTCGTGAAGTGCGGCGGTGATCGCGGCCGCGGCGGCCCGTTGACGCTCGTGCACGGTGCGACCGCTGCCGTCTGACTCCGCGGCAGACCCGGAGATGTCGAGGAGCACCAGAACGGACAGATCACGGCGCCGCCGAAGACTGTCGACGTAGACGTTCTCGTCGACACCTGAGGAGGTGCGCCGCTGAATCTGCAAGTCGATCACCGCGTCTAGGTCGATGTCGTCGCCGGAGGGCTGACGACGGTGCTGGTCGAGGCCGAGATTGAGGCGGGCGAGGGTCCGACGAAGTCGCGGATCGTCACGGACGCGCGGCTCGTGAGATTCCGTTCGGGACGGGTCGATCTCCCTGACCGTGCACCAGTCCTGCCGATAGGACTTGCGGTTGGTGTCCCACTCCGGGTATCGCAGGCCGCCGCTCGTCGTGGCGGCGTCCAAGGATGCGCTGGATGCGGTGGAGAGAACGGAAGTGCCTCTGCGATGGTCATTTCTGCGGCTCAGATGCGTGGGAGTGTCACTCCCGGGGGCGCCGCTCGCATCCCCCCGACGTGAGGACTTCAGGAAGCGTTTCAGCAGCCGTCCCAGCACGCCGGAGGTGCCCCCGACGGAGAACATGTCGACGGCGGCAGCGGCATTGTCATCGTCGAAGCGGTGGTCGTCCAGTTCCTCGAGTTCGCCGTGTTGGCGACTCGGCGCGTATCCTTGGTGGTCCGTTGCCTGCGCGGCTTCTGCGGCCAGCACGGGCTTGATCCGGAGGGCGCCGAAGACCGGCGGAGGATCTCGAACGGGTTCGCGCGACAGCGCGATGCGCAACGAATCGTCCGGTGAGTCGGTGCGATCGGCCATCGACGGGTCGATCACGACTGGAATCCAAGGCGGTAGCAGCGCGCGGTTGACGGTCAGGGCGCGGTGGCCCTCGAGAGCGAGGTAGCGGTTGGCGGCGCCGGTCCGCCGTTTCAACCTGCGTAGGACTTGCGGTGTCAGGCTGCCGGCCGAGATCAAGCTCGCCTGGATGACGACCGACATGATCTGCTCGCGTGCGGTGGCGGCCGCGTCGGGGTGGATGGTGGTGCCGTCGGTCCATGCCGGCTCGCCCGGAGGACCAGCGACGATCCGGACAGTCCTGCCCGACAGCGCGGAGGCGAGCAGGTCGAACTCACGCGGGTCACCGGCGATCGACGCGCGCCCCTCGCCGAGGTCGACCATGGCACTGCCGGGCGCGCGTGTCACTCGCGCCCGGGGCCGCACGGGCCGGCAGGAACGGGCCCTTCGATCACCGGCCGTCCGTCTGGCTGGCCCGACATCCAGGTGTTCCACTTGCCTTCGTAGAAGGGACCTGGATGCCCGGCCATCTCGTAGAAGCCCTGCGGGTCATACACCTTCGTCTCGGGAAACGGCCACGGGCACGCTACGGAGGTCGCGAGCTTTCCCGCCCGCAGGATCATGAACCCGCCCCCGTACACCGCGATGTAGGAGAGGCTCAGTGCGCTGATCATGATGATGAACGACGCGAGTGCGGGTTTGGTGGGAAGCATGCGCAGCCGTTGCGCGAGCTTCTCGGCGTGCGTGCGGCCGGTGTCGTCCCGGTAGATCAGGATCGACGCCGCGATCATCATCGACGTCGCGAGGCCGCTTTCCCACAGGAGGGGGAACTGGTTGTACTGGCCGGCGAAGAGGGACCCGAACTCGGGCACCTGGGTGTAGGCGTACACGCGCTTGCTGACGCAGAAGACCTCGACGACGGCGTCCAGGGCGAAGCCGATCGCGAAGGTGATGGCGCTGAGGGTGATCAACGGATGACGCCACACAAAGCTGTCGACCGAACGGCCTCTCTGGAGCCGCTGCAGGAGGGGAATTGCGACGAAGGCGGGGATGATCAACACCGAGGCGTAGGCAATGCAGACGAACGGCTCGACCAGGGGTGCCAGCGACACCCATGGCCAGTCAACCGGGTAGTGCCACAGATCCGGGCTGAAGGCCGAGTACGACACCCAGTTGGCGAACGGATCGAGCCACACGAGAACCGTTCCCGCGAGCACCATGAGCAGATACGGGTGCTTCGGGTGCTTTCGCCAGCTGTAGGTGAAGGCGGCGACGCCCACCACCATCATCACGGTTGTCCAGATGTTGCACAGTGCAGCCCAGTTCGCCAGCCCGGCCACCGATTCACGCGCCTCATCGCTGACGTCCGGATTCGCGATCCGCGCTTCGCCGGCTCCGACCTGGCCGTTGAGGCCGATCAGGACCAGCATCCCGATGGCGAACAACCACCACAGCACCTTGATCGTGGTGCCCGCACGCGCATCGGGGTCGGCGGGTGTTCGATGCGTCTGCTGATCTGTCATGGCTGGCGGCCTCACCCAACGTCGGAATAGTCCCGCTGCGACTGAGCGGCGGACCATGTCTATCCCGTTTCACTGTCATATGTCAACGAAATGTTGTCGGTACACCGCGCGAAGATGCGCGCCCTATTTTAAAACCCCTCGCCACAGGCTCTTCGGTTCCTCAAGGCCGCGAACATCTACCCTTTCGCTGACATATGAGAATCATCTGCCTCCGTCCTGCACAATGGAGGCGTGCCAGAGAGCCCGAACGGACGCGAAGCCCAGCGCCGTCAGACACGGGAACGGGTGCTCGACGCTGCGGTCGTCGAGTTCAAACGCAACGGAACCGCGGCAGCCGACATCAACGCCGTCGTCGCCGCAGCGGGAGTGGCCCGGTCGACCTTCTACTTCCACTTCCCCACCAAAGAGCACGTGCTGCTGGAACTGATCCGCCGCGAAGAGGCCCACGTGGCGCGAGAACTGAGCCGATTCCTCGACGAGCCGCACGACCTACCCGCCATGTTGACCGAGATCGTCCGGCTGGTCATGGACCTGGAATCTCGCTGGAACGGCAGCCTCTTCCGAGACGTGATCGGCCTCTACTTCTCACCGACCCGCCCAGACGACGACGAGTGGACCGATCACCCTGTGATCGTGTTGCTCGCCGCCGAGATCCTTCGCGCCCGTAATCGCGGCGAGGTACATGCCGACGTCGACGCCTTTCCCAGTTCCGTCTTCTTCCTGCTCGGCCTCTACGCGCTGTTCACCACCACCCGCGACACGACACCCGGCCGGGATGCTCTCCTGGCGAAGTACGTGGCCAGCGCGCTTCGCAGCCTGCAACCCGAGGGATCTACTGACCGAAGACCGTGAACGCGACGCCGCGTTGTTCGAGTCATACGACCCGGCCCGCAGCGAATACCTCATCGAGCAGGTCGAGCACCGCCTGCCACGCTCGTGTCGACGCCAGAGCGTGGTGTCCCACGCCGGGCACAGTGGCAGCACTGTCGCCCGTCGATGAGCCGGCAAGTTCAGTGGGATCTGCCCAGAAAGCGTGCTTGGCTCCGCCATAGATGTTGACGGTCCAGTCAGCTCCGGCCTTCTGAAGTGCGCCGGCGAACTCCATGAGTTGAGCGGGGGTGCACAGTGGATCTTCGGAACCTGTGCACAGCAGGAAGGCGCCGCGCACGTCGGTCCAATCCTCGGTATGGGCAGCGGGCACGCCTGGATGGACCGCGGCCAGTGCCTTGAAAGGAGCCTTGGCCCTGGCCAGTTCCAGCATGATCGAGCCGCCGGCGCCGTAGCCGAGCGCGGCAAGCTGGTCGTGGTCGACGCCGGGAACATCGAGTAGGACGTCGAGGGCAGCACGGCCGATCGCATGCATGCGGGTGGAGTCGGCCAGCAATGGCATGACGCGAGCCAGCATCGCCTGCGGATCGCCGAAATACGTCCGGCCGGCGTGGTAGTCCATCGCGAGGGCGATGTAACCGTGCTCGGCGAGAATGTCGGCGCGGCCGCGTTGATAGTCCTCGAGACCGATCCCGTCATGTCCGATGAGCACAGCCGGCGAGGGTCCCGTGCCGGACGGCCGCGCCAAGTGGGCGATCATCGTCAATCCGTCGACTTCATAGGTGATTTCGCGTGTGACGATCATTCGGTCAGCGTACTGAAGCTCGGTGCGAGCTCAGCCCGTGTTCGCCCGAAGCTGATCGGCCAGTAGGCGCATGCATTCCATGCGTCGAATGCTCGAACACCTATGCTGATGCGCTTCCTCGGCTCTGTTGCGGTGAGATACTCACGCCCCTGCACTGAAATCGCGTGTCGTGGAGAAACGTATGGCGTGCAGGTGCCGCTGCGTCAGACGACCAAACCCCGTTCACACGTTGTTCGAGCGAAGAAGATGCCACTCCCCTGAGAAACTCGCCATTTGGATTGGAAACCTCTAGCGCAGCGGCGCAGGGATCTTTCGGCGATTCGGGGTGGAGGGGTCGCCAGCCCGATCGCACGGTCGCATGGGTGACGCGGCGAGCCTGTCTGCTCCACCCGGCGTGCGCGAGGTGTACTTTTCCTCGACGCTGGGGTGAGTGCGAGCGCTTCTTGTCAGATGTCGCTGCATCTCGACATGCATAGGGCGGTTGAGGCCCGGAAGATGATGTCAACGGGCCTGTCCGGCGGCACCACTGTCAACTGAAGTGCGCCTCTCGAGTGTAACGGTTGCCGAGGCTGCGCTCGGGGCAGTCCGAACGTTTGAGGCGTCGACGGGTCCGGTTTCGCGCAACTCGCAGTGACATCATCGTGCCCAGGCGCATCAATGGACTGTACGGTGGCGCAGCGCTGCCGGTGATGCTGAACGGTAGATCGGTGCCGGCCACCGTGCGCTGATGGCTGAATGTGTCGAACCCGGCCTTCCCGTGATAGGCGCCCATACCGCTGTGGCCGACCCCGCCGAAAGGTGCGGAAGCGGGAATCATCTGCGCTGCAAAGTCATTACGTGCCACAGCGCCGCTGCGGGTGTACCGCACGAAGTAGCGGAAGTTGTCGTCCTCGGGTCCAAACCAGTAGGCCACCAGCGGTGAAGGCCTGGTGTTGATATAGCGAACAACATCACTGAGGTCGGTGTAGTCCCTCACGACCAGGACAGGGCCGAAGATCTCCTCGGTGGCGATTCGCATGTCCTCGCTGACCTCGCGCACGATGGTCGGGGCGATCTTGCGTGTGGCCACATCCGGCAGCACCTCTGCCAGCGGTTCGAGGCTCTCCACGGTGGCACCTTTGGCCTTGGCGTCGCCGATCAGCCCTACCAAACGATCGAAGTTGGGCTCATCCACCGACGAGCAATAGTCACCATTGGTCACGATTGTTGGGAACAAGTCGCGCAAAGTGTCTCGTGCGGTGGCGAGAAATGCCTCGACGTCCGCCCGCGGGACGAAAACGTAGTCAGGGGATACGCAGACCTGTCCCCCATTTATCATCTTGGCTCGGGCGATGCGGGATGCAGATGTGCGAATATCAGCGCTCGGCGCGATGACCACCGGATTCTTACCACCAAGTTCCAGCGTCACCGGCACGAGGTTACGTCCCGCCGCCTGCTGCACCAGAGCGCCTACCGCTGGCGACCCGGTGAAAAACAAGTGATCCAGCGGCAGTGCCGAGAACGCGGCCGCGACATCGACGCCGCCGGTGACTACGCTGAGTTCGTCGGGGTTGAAGTAGTTGTGCGCCAGCGTCTTCATCAGATCCGCAGTCTTGGGCGTGACCTCCGACATCTTGATCATGACCCGGTTGCCGGCGGCCATCGCCGCGGCGGCGGGCAGCACGACCAAATTGAGAGGAAAATTCCACGGACCGATGATCCCGACGACGCCCAGCGGTGTGGGCTGGACCTCGACCCGCAGACCAAACGGGCGCGCGGCCGGCACTAGCCTAGTCGGCCGCATCCATTGCTTTACATGGGCTCTGGTGTGTTCGATGACCGATATCATCCCGAGAATCTCTGTGAACAACGATCCCACCTTCGGGCGGGTGCCGAAGTCGGCGCTCAGTGCGTCGGCGAAGGAGTCGGCGTTCTCGAGAACCAGGGAAACGAGCCGGTCAATTCGATTGAGGCGCAACGCCGCACTGGGGGGACCTTCGGCAACAAATGCCTCGCGTTGACTCTGCAGAATCACGGCGAGTTCTGCAGCCTGGGTGCCCGCATAGTCCGCTCCGTCGCGGATGCCGCTCATCGGTGAATGACCTCGGACGCGCTCGATGATCGCGCCTCCCCGCGCTGAACGAACCCACAATGGATCGGCATTGATGGCGCTCTCCGTCGCTCAGTAGCTGGTTTTCGCCACATCTCTGGTGCATGGTGCGGCTGCGCCAGACGGCGGTGTTGCACTGGACGTTGACGCGGTTGAGCAATCGTCGCGGTGTGCTGGCGTACAGGTGATGTCGACATCGTCGGAGAACTCATCCTTCCAAGGCTGGGCGTACGGCGCGATCGAGTGCGCTTCGCGTTAGTCCGCGACGGCACGGACCGGGGTCAGGTCTGGATTGCCGGGCACACACATGGCACCAAGCCCGTGGAACCGTTCTGTATGGTCGCTGACGATGAGGGCGTCGGCGCAGGCTTCGCGAGCGCTGGCCTTGAAAGCCGCTGCTGCCGAGGTGAGTCGGTGCTCGATGGCAATGAGGTGATGCTTCATCTCCGATGGAGGGTCGCCCCATAAAATGACTTCGGCGCGACCGCGACGCAGCCGCTTGAGGGTGTTCATGTAAATCTCGTCGTCGCGGCTCACTACAGCACTGGACAGAGCCAGTGCGGTGCGCCGCGGCGACAGCGCCAGTGCGGTGATGTCTTCGTATTCGCTTCCCTGGGCGCCGAGAATGCGCAGGGGGCGGCCGTCCGAACCATCCAGTGTGAATACCCGGACTGCCCATCCTTCCCGTACCCGGTCATAAATCAGTCCGCCCGCGGCGCGTACGGCCTCGGTAGCGTCGATCGCCAGGACGTCGAGCGTGTACCTGCAGGATTCCATTGTCGAATAAATGTCCATACTCAGCTGGCCTCCCCGGCAAGAGCTGATATCAGCATTGATCGTGAAAACGATTCTGCGGCCGGGCCTTCGGGGTTCTGGCACCGCACACTTGGTGGTGTGGGTGCAGATCCTGCGGGTGAATCTGCCGACGAACTGCTCATGTCAGGGAATACCGGATCGGCAGGTGCTTGAGACCTCCGACGAAGGTGGTCGCGGTCAACTCAGGTCGGCCAGCGAGCTCAAGGTGCTTGATGCGCGGCAGCAGTTCAGCGAAGAAACTGGTGAGTTCCATGCGGGCCAGGGCCGCGCCGAGGCAGAAGTGAACTCCGTGGCCGAATGCGATGTGTTTGTTGGGGGCTCGAGCGACATCAAACTCGAACGGCTTGTCGAATACGTCGGCGTCACGATTGCCTGAGACGTAGGACAACAGCAGCGCATCACCCGCGCCGATCTGCGCCTCACCGATCTTGCAGTCTCGCGCGGCTGTTCGCATGAACGACTTGACCGGTGTCACCCAGCGGATCATCTCCTCGACCGCTGATGGCAGCAACGCCATGTCAGCGCGCAGCAACCGCAGCTGGTCGGGATTGTCGATCAGTGCTCGCAGTCCGCCCGATATCGTGGCGCTGGTGGTGTCGTGGCCCGCGGTGGCGATGATCAAGTAGTAGGAAACGGCGTCGATGTCGGACAGCAACTCACCATCGATGCGTGCATTGGCGATCGCCGATGCGAGGTCTTCGGTCGGATTCGCCCGTCGTGAAGCAGTGAGGGTCGTGAAGTATTCGAACATCTCCATCAGCGCAGGCAGCGAGTCCTCCAGTGTCTGACCGCGCTGCAGTTCGTCGTCGTCGGATCCGAAGAGTTCTTGGGTCAGCTTGAGCATCATCGGAAAGTCCGCCTCGGGTATGCCGAGAAGCGACATGATCACGAAGAGCGGGTAGTTGACGGCGACATCTTGAACGAAGTCGCCGGCGCCGCTTCCACGGGCCATCTTGTCGACATGGATCTTCGCGAGTTCGTCAACGCGAACCTTTAGCGCGCGCATCGCCCTCGGGCGGAACCAGTCCGTACCGATCGCTCGTACTTTGCGGTGCTCGGGGTCGTCCATGTGGATGAGCGTCTTCACCCCGATCGCCGCCTGCTGCACGTCGCCTTCCCGGGTGACCAGGACTGGACGCGGGCTGTTCGTGAACACGTCGTTTGCGCGCTCCACCGTCATGATGTCGGCGTGCCGTGTGATCGCCCAAAACGGTTGATAGTCGGGGGCATTCACCCAATGCACCGGGGCGTGCGTGCGTAGTTGCTCAAGCGCGGCGTGCAGTCGGTTCTCGTCTTGATAGGCCGACGGATCGGCCAGCACCCGGCCGGCGTCATCGGTGGTGCGGGTCAGCATTGACGTCCTTTCGTTCGGGCCGGTTTGGCCGAGGCCGGGCGCAGGCGTCATCCCGGCATTCCGATCTGTGAACTGTTGCGCGGCGGACCGTCGAGTGGCCCGTATAGCCAGTTCTTGAGTCCTTCGGAGTTCAGCAGGATGCCCGCGTTGCCGTACTTGTTGGGGTCGGCGCCGACGTCGCCGACGACGAACGGCGTCCGGAACTCAGCCGGCTGCTCGGGCAGACCGAGTTCCTTGCAGAAGTCGGCGCCGCCGCTGGACGCCGCGACCTTCGGCAGGTCACCGGGGTAGCGGTAGCGCTCCACACCGAGGGTGATGCCGGCGCTGACGAAGATGCCCGAATACTGCGGCGGGGACTTCGCGAACGGGATCAGCCCGCCGATGCCGCACCAGATCGACTCGCGGTACTTGTTGAGCAGTTCCGTTGTCGGCACCAGCTCGTGCACCAGGTCGGTCAGCGCCTGCTGGTTGCCGCCGATCACCTCGTTTCCGAGGTCGGCCAGACCGATGCTGCTGATAAGGAACGCGTCGAGGTTCTGCTGCTGGTCGACGATCGAGTTGCTCACCGAGGTGGTGCTCTGAATCGTCGACAGCAGATCCGGCGTCGCATCGGCATACGCGGTCAACGTCGGCACCAGGGCCTCCATGTCGCGCGACAGGTTCGGCAGACTCGGCTCGAGCTCGGCGAGCAGCGCGTTGAAATCGACGAGGGTCTTGCCGAACTGCTCGCCGCGTCCGTTGAACGCCGACGAGATCGCCCCCAGCGTCTCGTTGAGCTTCGCAGGGTCGACCTTGTCCAGCACGTTCACCAGTTGCTGGAACACCGTGTTCACCTCGACGGTGACGTGCCGGTTCTCGATGACCTGACCGGCCGCCAGCCGCGTCGGCTCCGGATCGGGCGGCGGCACCAGCTCCACGAACTTGGCGCCGAACACCGTGGTGGAGGCGATGTCGACGAGGACATTCGACGGAATCCATTCCAGCTGGTCGGGATTCATCGCCAGGTGCAGCACGGCCTTGCCGTCGGCGCGTTCCTCGATCGACGACACCTGCCCGACCTCGACGCCGCGCATCTTCACCCGGGCCTCGGGGTTCATCACCAGGCCTGCGCGGTCGGCGATCACCGTCACCGGCACCGTGCTGGTGAAACTGCCACGGAACAGGCCGATCGCCAGGGCGATGATGACCCCGAACACCACGATGGTGCACAGTCCGGCCAGGGCAGAGTAGGTCCGGCCGCCGGTGGTTGTTCGCGCCATGTTCCCCCTAACCCGACGGGTTCGGCTTGGCCGCGGGACGGGCGTAGGCCGGTCGGCCCAAGCCGAGGGCGTATTCGGCGATCATGTTGCGGAACACCTCAAGGGTTCCACCGTAAATTCCGAGAAGCGGCGCGAATCGATACAGATACTCGGCACCGCCGTCATCGGCGCTTCCGTCTGCGTCTTTGGGTAGGGCGGATCGGGCACCGAGCAGATCCATGAGGTCGGGGGCAATGTCGCGCATCGCCTGAGAAATGGCCACGCGGCCGTAGATGTTGGGCGTCGAGAGCGCAGCCTCCAACCGAGCCACGCTGCGACCTAGTCGATACTTGACCGAGTCATCGTCGATGAGGCGGGTACCGCCTGGTTCGACATCGGTGGTGATCGCCGCGATCCGGTCGACCGACTCAGCCATCCACATCGCCTGCGCAGACATGACAGCGATGTCGGCGAGTCCGTTGTTGTCGGCCTCGACCTTGCCGTGTTCAGCGTCCAACGGTTCGCGTACCACCGTCCAGCCACTGTTGACCGCACCCAAACGATACTTGTCGTCGATGCGAACGTCGCTGTAGTACACGATGTTGGTGCGGTCACCATCGACCGTGCGGATTCCCTGGATCTCGATGCCCGGAGTGTTCAACGGAACGAGGAACATGGTCAGACTCTTGTGTTTTGGCGCGTCCGGATCGGTATTGGTGATCAGGAAGACATACTGACAATTGTGTGCACCGGTGGTGAACATTTTGGACCCATTGATCACCCATTGATCGCCCTCGCGGACCGCGCGGGTCTTGCAGGTCGCGATGTCCGATCCGCCCTCGGGTTCGGTGTAGCCCAGGCATAGCCGCACGTGGCCGGTCAGGATGCCCGGCATCACCTCGCTCTTGAGTTCAGCGCTTCCGAACTTATCGACCGAGCGGGCGATCATCCTGGTGGTACCCCAGGTGATGTAGGGCATATGTGCCCGACGCTTCTCCAACTCCCAGAGCCGCCGACGCAGGACACTAAACCCACCCTCGTCTTCGGAATTCCATTCAGCAGCCAGGTATCCCGCTTCCGCGAGGGCCAGGTGCACCTTTTCATCGAAGCCGTCGCCGGTCTCCCGCTCGCGGCGCAACACATCCTCGGTGACCAGGTCCTTCAGCATGCTCCGGGTCTTGTCCAGGAAGGCTCGGTCCTCGTCGACCAGGTCGACGCGCGAAAAGTCCATGTGTGTCCAGTTCCTTTCGTTGTTGACCTCGGTTAGAGCGCGGCGACCGCGCCCTCGCGTGCTGCGACGGTGTCGGCGAGACGCTTCGCGGTAGCAGCGGGATCTCCGCCGGCCAGCGGCCACCCGCGTGCGCGGACCAGGTAGGCGGTGGCGGCCGCCTCGGTCGATACTCCGAGCCCGCCTTGGACGTGGACGGCCATTGTTGCTGCCTTGGCCGCTTCCTCGGCCATGAACCAGAACGCCGACGAGGCCAATTCGGGCCGCTCATCGGGTTCGTTGTCCATGAACCACGCGGCGCGACGGGCGAGGTTGCGGCCACCCTGCACGACAATTGCCATGTTGGCCAGCGGGTGGGAAATGCCCTGCAACGTCGAGATCGGCACCCCGAGGGTGTAGCGGCTCTTGGCGAACTCGGCGGCGATAGTCATGGTTTGCTCGACGAGCCCGACCAACGCCGCCGCTGTCAGCAATCGCCATTCGTCAAGTGCACGTTGATACTCCGCGATAGCCGGAGCGCCGTGGTCGACGGTGGCTCGGTGGGTGGCTGATTCCGGATCGACCCAGGCCATCGGTAGGCGGCCGATGTTGTCGACCATCCTGGGATGGGTGTCAAAGGCCAATTGAACGACATCTTCGTCCACGCGCAGCACTACGTGGTCGGCGATTGCTCCGCTCGGGATGAGCCTGGGCCCGCGATGAACTCCAAGGTGGGGATCGAGCGTGGCGATCTGTGCCCCGTCGACCAAGCTGGAGTTCGGTTCCAGCGCCCCTAGCCGTGCCAGTAATCGGACGGTGCACACGTGGTCGATCCACGGTACGGGCGCCAGAACTCGGCCCAATTCTTCGGCGATCAGGGTGAGGTCGACCAGGGTCGCACCGTCGCCGCCGACTGACTCCGGCAGTGCCATCGTGGTGGCACCGTTGTCACACAACCGTTCCCACAGATGCTTGTCAAACCCAGTCGGTTCTGCAGCGCGGACCGTCTCGATCGGACAGGCTACCGCCAGGAACTGGCGGTAGGAGTCCTGCAATGCCCGGTGATCGTCTGAGAGGCTGTAATCCTGTCGTCGTATCTCGAAGCGATCCATGCTTGCCTATTCCTCCTCGCTGGGGGCGGTCCGCGTCAGTCGCGGTGCGTAAAACGTTTGACAGTCCTGTTCTGCTGAGCTGAGCTGGCGGCGCACTACCTTGCCGCTGGGAGTGCGAGGCAGCGGTCGGTTCCAGATGACGATCTGTTCGGGCAGCTTCCATTTGGCCAGCCCGAACTCCAACAGCTGTTGTGTGACCGCCGAATAGGACAACGTGCTCTGAGACCGTGGATATATGGCCAGCGCAGCCCGCTCCCCTGTTGCCGGGTCCGCGATGGCATATGCCGCGCAGTCGCCGAGTGCCGCGGCCGCCGCGTCGATTTCAGTCAGAGAGACTTTCATGCCCTTGCGGATCGCGACGTCTTTGAGTCGCCCACTGATCCGTACCCGGTGAGCATCGTCGATGACCGCCTGGTCACCCGTGCGTACCCACTGCCCGGAGAACCCAGAATCGTTGTCGCCGGTGTCGAGGTAGCCATGGAATTGATGGGGTCCGCGAATCAACAGCTCGTCGGAGTCACCGACAGCGACCTCCACGCCGGGCAGCGCGGTCCCTTCGTCCTCCAGCGCAGCACCGGACCCCAGCTGCGTCGCAGTGGAGAAAGGCGCCTCCGAGGAGCCGTAAACCCGCACCGGCTCGATGCCGAACCGGCGTGCGTTAGCGAGTACGGGTTGTGTGATCATACTGCCGCCCAGAGCTATACAGCGCAGAGAGAGTTGGTCGATGTTTTGGCGTTGACATTCCGCGAACAGTTCATCGCAAATGATCGGCGCCCCGCCCAGCAAGGTGGCGCGGTTTCGGCGAAGGCGCTCCAGGGAAGCAGACGACTCGAACCGGTCCTCGAGGATCACCGCCGCGTGAATGGCCAGCGCTGTCTCAAGTTGCAGCACACCAGTGATACTTGCCAACGGACTCGACAAGAAGAAGCCGTCCTCACCGGTGACGTTCATCGCCGCTGTCATGTTGGCAACTCCACAGCGCAGGCTGTTGCGGGTATGGACGACGCCCTTGGGCGAGCTCGTCGTGCCGGAGGTGAACACCACGAGCGAAGCGACATCGGGATCGATGATGTGAGCCAGGTCCTCAGGAGCGGAGTCGGTGCACTCGGCGTCATTGTCGAGGTAGAGCACCGGGCAGCGCGCATCCAAGTGCAATCGCGTAGCGTCGGCGCGAGTGGCCCAGGCGATTTTCGGTGCCGCGGCGAACGCCGTATCGACGTCGGCCATTCCGCAGCGCCGGTCCAGCAGGACTGCAACATTGCCGATGAGTTGGGTCGCCAGGTAGCTGGCCGCTGCCGCGTTGGTCAGCGGCGCCACGATGAGCACCGCGTCGTCGGAGGTGACTCCAGCGGCTTTCATCGAGCGTGCCGAGGTACGCACCGCGCCGCTCAGATCCTGGTACGTCCAGTGCAGATTGTTGTCCACCAACGCGGTTCGGGTCCCCCCCGCCGATATGTGGGACAGTCGATCACCGGCGGGAAGTGCTGGCCGCCAGTATCCCTCGCGGTAGAACCGTGACGCGGTTGGCCCGTCTGGTGGCCTGGTGGTGACTATCCGGGTCATGAATCGTGCCCCGCGAACAGTGCTGACAGGTCGTTCTTGCGGATCTTGCCCGAGGAGGTCAAAGGCATGTCGTCGACGAACCTCCAGTGCCGGGGCACCTTGAAGTGCGAGACGCTGCGCCGTGCGTGTTCGATGAGGTCCGTCACGCTCGGTGGTGGTGTTGTCGCCGTTTTGACTACCGCGGCAACCTCTTGACCCCATCGTTGATCTGGTACGCCGAGTACCGCTACAGCGTCTACGCCCGGATGCTTGTGCAAGACGTTCTCCACTTCGCTGGGGTAGACGTTCTCACCGCCGCGGATGATGACCTCCCTGACCCGGCCATGGATGCGCAGCACCCCGGCGGCGTCGAGACTGCCGAGGTCTCCGGTATGCAGTAAGCCCTCCGCGTCGATGACCTCGGCGGTGGCCTCGGGCATCTGCCAATAGCCGTCCATGACCAGCGGTGAGCGCACACAGACTTCGCCGACTTCGCCACTCCCGAGCACGGTTCCGTAACGGTCCAGTATGCGAAGTTCGGTGTGCGGCACGACGACTCCGGCTGTGGTGCACACATGGGCGGCGTCGCCGGCCGGATCGGACTGGGTGATCATCGGGCACTCTGACTGGGCGAATGCAGCCGATACGGTCGCCCCGAGTTCCTGTAATCGCGCTACTAGTGACGGGGGGACGTTGGTGCCCCCCAGTCCGATCGACCGGACCCGCCCGAGCAGTTCCTCGCCACCGGGGGTGTTCAATAGTGCATGGAACATCGTCGGCACACCGCCGGTGCGGGTCGCTCCGGTGGCGCGCATCATCGCGTACTGGCCGACCGGATCGAAGCGCGGCATGACGACGTAATTGCCGCCGGTGGCCATGGCGGCAAGCAAGATCACCACCGAGCCACCCACGTGGCAGAGGGGAATCGGGTTGAGCCAAACGTCGCTGGCATCGGCGCCGACCGTGCAGGCCCGGATGTGTCCGGCGTTGAGTGCGGCACGGTGGCTCAGTGTGGCGCCCTTGGCCCGGCCGGTGGTCCCAGAAGTGAACTGGATTAAGAACGCGTCAGCGGCTGCTACCTCGGGCGCATCGAACTCTGCTGGTCCGCTCGGCTCCGTCGGCACGTCGGCCATGTCGATCACCGCACAGGCGTGGGCATCCGCCAGATTGCGCGCCCGCCCGCGGAGGTCAGTACCTCGAACATCACTGGCGACAAATAGTATTCGCGGTGCCACCAATGACAGCGCGTGTTCGGTCTCCTCATCGGTCCAGGCCGGGTTGAATGGCGCCAGCACCGTGCCGGCCAGGGCCGACGCATACTCGACGATCACCGCCTGGGGACTGTTCGCGGTCCAGACCGCAACTCGGTCGCCGTGACTGGCCATTTGCAGGATGCGGGCGGCGGTCGCCTCGGCTGCCAGCAGCAGCCGGTGGTAGGTCAGTGTCACTATTAGGCCGGGATCTCCGTCGCGCGCCCAGGTCAGTGCTGGTCGCTCAGCGTGCGCTGATGCCTGCCTGCGCAACTGATCTCCGACGCTGATCTCCAGAAGCGGCGCTCCCCCTGCTGCCACTATGGCTTCGGCTGATTGCTTGGTCATCGGGTCGGCACCGGGGCGAGACCCGCGCAGAGGCGGGCGAGTACGGTCGCCGGTCGCGGCGGTGGCACGAATTGGATCACCACATGGTCGGCGCCGGCTTTGCGGTGTTCATCGAGACGGGCATGCAACGCCGCGGGTTCGTCGGCCACCACCAGTGCGTTGACCAGGTCGGCGCTGACGGTATCGATGTCGTGGTCGGTGAAGCCGCACCTGCGTAGATTGCGCCCGTAGTTGGGCATCGATGTACATACCGCCAGGTATTCGCGCACCCTGCTGTCGGCCTCCAGCGCGTCGGCCTCCATCGAGACCAGTTGCGTCGAGGCGATCCACGTCGTCGCGCCAACGAGTGCGCGGGTTACCGCGGTGTGCCGCACCGGACAGAGATAGCTGTGCAGCCCGTGGGTGCGCTCCGCCGCCAGGGCGGACATTCGGGGACCCAGCGCCCCCAGGAAGTAGGGCGGTGATTGTTGGCGGCCAGCGGAGGCCATTGCTTCGAGGTAGTTGTGCATCGTCTGCAGTGGCGGTGCCGTAGCGGCCGTGGGGTCGTCGATCAGATGTGTATGGCTGACACCCAGGCCGAGCAGGAAGCGGCCGGGGAATGCCTCATGCAGCGTTGCCGCCGCCGCGGCCATCGTCCGCGCGGACCGTGCGTGTACGTTGGCGACTCCCAGCGCGACGACAAGATTGGTGGTGGCCTGTAGGTAGAGGGTGGCGCGCACAAAGGGATCCACACCGCTGTAGTCCTGCACCCATATTGTCCGCAGGCCGGCGTATTCGATGTCACGAACGGCTGCCACGGCGTCGGCCGCGGGCATCCGGTCGAGAAACCCGGCCCACACACCGATCCCACCCGGCAACGAGGACGGTTCGGTCACCTCACGACGTCCTGTACCCCAGAATGGCCGCGGCATTGTGTCGCAGGAACTTCGGCCACACCTCGTCCTTGAAAGGGACATTGTTCAGTTCGGCGAATGTACGGCTCAGCTCGATACCGAACGGGAAATACCCGCCGTAGACGATCTTGTCTGCCCCTCTCGTGTTGGCGTAGTCGACGATCGCGGCTGGATAGTGTCTAGGGGCGAAGGCCGTGGTCGAGTAGTAGAGATTGGGCCACTTCAGCATGAGCTTGACGGCCAGCTCCACCCACGGCTCGCCACCGTGGCGCATGACGAAGACCAGGTCCGGGAAGTCGTAGCAGACCTGGTCGATGAGTTCGACCTTCTGTGCGGCCAGTGGGATCCGCGGTCCGGGCACGCCGACGGCGACGAAGACCGGCAGCTGCAGTTCAACGCACGCCGCGTAGATCGGATACGCCCGGCGGTCGTCGATGGGGACCTGCGGGGACACTCCGGAGGGAAACATCGTGACCGCCCGTATCCCGAATTCCTCGACCGCGGATCGAATGGCGCGCACGGAGCCCATTACGTCGTTGGGGTCCACTCCCAGCGATGCCGCGAACCGGTCCGGGTGGGTCTTGAGTGCGATTTTGGTTGCGGGATTGTCCAGGTTGACCAGGCCGATGTCGATGCCGAACTGGTCCATCTGGGCCACGGTCTCCTCCACCGAGCGCTCAGGGGTCAGCTCCATGCCAGCGTTGTTCGGCATGTCTTTGAACATGTAACCGATGGTGTTGTCACGGTGGCTGTCTGGCCGTAGCGCCGCGATCTTGGGGATGTTCGACACGGACCTGAATCCGATCAGGGTATCGATCGGTCGGACGTCGCCAGGGCGGGTCATGAGTCGCCGGGCAGGTCGAACACGCTGAGCGCCGGATCGAGGCCAGGAAACTCGGGTGGACGTTTCTCACGCCAGCTGCGCACCCCTTCGGCGAAGTCCGCGGAGGCAAGTGCGGCTTGCATGTAGGCATCGCTGCGGGCCACCGACCCCGGCAGTGTCGAGCTCAGATCTGTGTAGGTCTGCTGCTTGACCATTGCCATCGCCGCAGGCGAGCATTTGGCCGCCAGATCCGTGGCGTATGCCGTGGCAGCAGAAAGTAGGTCGGCATCGGCGACGACACGATTGACCAGTCCCAGCTCGGCTGCTTCGGCCGAGCGCACCAGCCGCCCCGACAGCAGTAGGTCGTTGGCGATTCCGACACCCACGAGCCTCGGCAGCACCCAGGTCATACCGAGTTCGGCGACCAGGCCGCGCCGCACGAACGCCGTGGCGAACTTGGTAGAGGTCGCAGCGAAGCGGATGTCACACAGCAACGCCAGCTGCATGCCGACGCCGAAGCAGGCTCCGTTCACCGCGGCGATGACCGGCTTGCCGATTGTCATCGCCTTCCAGTAGACCGGCCGGGTCTTCTTGATGGTGTAGGACCCGTTGTCGGCCACGTTGTCCAGGCTGCCGCCGTCGGCGCCCACACAGAAGTCCGGCCCGGCGCCGGTGACGACCAGCACCCGCACCTGTGGGTCGACCGCGAGCCGGTCGAGGGCCGCGAAGAACTCTTCGCCCAGCGCGGGTGTCCAGCCGTTGCCCGGGGGGCGATTGAGCGTCACCGTCGCGACACCATCGGCGACCACACAGTCGATGCCACCGTCAACCGCCCAGAGTTGGGCGTCCGTCTTGGTCACAAGCCGAGCAGTTCAGCGGCGTTGGTGCGCATGATCTTCTGCCGCGTAGTGGCATCGAGATACGAGATTTCCTTCTCGAACTGCAGTGGGTCGGCGAGACCCTCGGCATGCGGCCAGTCCGATCCGAAGAGCACCCGCTCGGCGCCGATCAGATTGACGAGTTCCTCGATGTCGTCTTCGTAGTAGGGCGCAACGAACACGTGCTCGGTGAACGCCTCGATCGGGTCTCCGCTGAAGCCCTCTGGGCTCTGATTGGCATACTTCTTCATGATCTTCAACAGCGGCTTGACCCAGCCGGCACCGTTTTCGATGCTGGCAACGCGCAGCGCAGGATGGCGGGTGAAGACACCGTCGATCACCATGCTGGCCATGGCATCGTGAATAGCCCGGTCGCCCACCACGACTTTGGCGAGTACGTTTGTGCGACCGAACGCCTCGAGGGTGGCCGACCCACCCCACATTGCCGCCATCTGGTGATAGCCGCTGTCGCCGAGGTGGAAGGCCACGGGGACTCTGGCCTCGGCCAGCCGTGCCCACACCGGATCGTGGGCGGGATGCCCCAGCGAGCGTCCCTCACCCGGCGGGACGGGTACTGGGGCGGGGCGCACGTGCACCATGCGTGCACCCAGGGCAAGGACGCGCTCCACTTCGGCGATGGCGGCCTCGGGGTCGGCCAAGCTGATCATCGGGACGGCGTAGATGCGGTTCTGATAGGCGTAGCCCCAGTCATCCTCGAGCCAGCGATTGAATGCATGCAGTTGTGCGACCGTGGCCGGAATATCTTCGCAGAGTGCTTGTTCCAGTCCGACACCGAGAGTCGGCAGCATCACGGCGGCGGCGAGCCCCTGCTCGTCCAGACGGGCGATGCGAGCGTCGCGGTCACGGTACTCGGGTTGCAGCGGCTCCACTTGAAGCAGGGTCTTCCGGCTCTGCCCTTCGGGGATCTGGCCCCGGAAGTACAGATCAAGGCAACCTGGTTTGGTGACGGGGTCGAACGTCGGGTTGGGAACGAAGTGGCTGACCTTCTCCCCGATCACCACCGCCAGACGTCTTCCCTTCTGCATGATCTGCACGCCACGCGTGGCGAAGGCCGGATCCAGATGTCGGGTACAGGCGTCCAACGGCTCGTAGTAGTGGTTGTCGATGTCGATCGGCCGGGTGTCAGTCATGAATGTCTCCTCGAATCAGGGTGCGGGTCTGAGGTTCTCGTAAATTGCGGTGCGGCCCTCTTGCCGGGCACGCAGAGATTCCTTGGTGTCGTCGGGGTGATACATCCCGGATTGCCATAGGGCGACCAGGTCGATGCCATCCTCGACCGAATGCTCCCGAGCGTGGTTGATGACGTGCTTGCTCCCCCACATGGGCAGTGGGCTCTTCGCGGCGACCTCCGACGCGATCTCGGATACCGCGGCGATCATCGTCTCGTGGTCATCGAAGACCTCATTGACGAAACCCACCTGCTCGGCTCGCTCGGCCGCCAACCGCGCACCGCGGAATGCCATTTCGCGGACCAGCCCGTCGGGCATCACCTTCGACAGCCAGTGCAGTTGCCCGACATCAGGGGTGATCGCGATGTTGATTTCCTGGAGAAGGAAGAACGCATCGCGCGTGGCGTAACGCAGGTCGGAGGCCGCCGCGAGTGACACCGCGGCACCGATACAGCCGCCCTGAATGGCGGTGATCACCGGAACCCGCGCCCGCTGTAACGCCAGAAACGTCTCCGGAAGCGAACGGATGCCCTCGTAGAGCAGAGCGCGTTTGCGACCGGGCTCATCACCTTCGCCGCCGGCGCGGAACATCCCGGTGTCGAACACCCCGAGGTCCAGCCCTGCGCAGAAATGCTTGCCGGTGGACGAGATGACAATGACTCGGGCCCGGGCGTTGCGGTCGATGTCCTGGACCAGGGTGCGCAGCTCGGCCCAGAACGATGGGATCAACGAGTTGCGCTGTTCGGGCCGGTTGAGCCGCAGATGGGCGACTTCCCCCTCGAAGCGGACGTCGAAGCACGTCAACGTCATCGCGTCGGTTCTTGTAGCTGTGCGATCACTGGCGCCCAGACCTCAGGTGCGTCCTGGTACGGCACGTTCAGTCGCAGACCGGTGACCAGTCCGCCGAATCGAGTTAGCAGCTCCTCGGCCAGGGTTGCGGCATCCGCGACGACGCCGAGGGTGTTGGCCATTCCGTCGTCGATCAGTGCGGCCATGTCATCCCAGCGATGTGCGCGGGACATTCGGTGGGCTTCGGTGTGGACTTCTTCCCAACCATGGTGCTCGAGCACGCCCCGGTATGCCGGCGTCGAGGCGTAGAACGCCAATTGCTTCTTGAGTTTGTCGATCTCGGGGGTCAGATCCGCACCGGCGGGCCCCGTGGCGAGGAAGACCGGCAGGCATACCTCGATGTCGTCGGTGCGGCCGGCGGTGGCCTTGCCCTTGTGCAGTGCGGGCAGTGTCACCTCAGATAGGTAGGACGCACTGGTGAAGCTGTGGCAGATCACCCCGTCGGCGACTTCACCGGCCGTCTCGGTCATCATTGGCCCGACTGCGGCCAGGAAGACGCGTGGTGGGCCGAAGCGGTTGGGGCCTGGATCGAATAGTGGCGCCGACAACGTGTGGCGATAGAATTCGCCTTCGAACTCGAGTCGCGTGCGCTGGTTCCAGCTCTCCCAGATGGCCTGCAGCGCAAGAATGAACTCGCGCATCCGTGCTGCTGGATGCGACCACGGCATCGAGAATCTGCGAGTGATGTGGGCCTTGATCTGCGAGCCCAGGCCCAGAATGAACCGGCCGCCGGTCAGCTGTTGTAGGTCGTTGGCGGTCATCGCGACGGTCATCGGATTTCGGGCGAACGCAACGGCGATGTTGGTCCCAAGCTCGATGTCAGCAGCGCCGGCGGCCAAGGCGAGTGCGAGGAATGGGTCGTGGGAGGTTTCCGCGGCAAACAGGCGGTCGTAACCGACTGCCGCGGCGGCTCGGGCGCTGTCGGCCACCGATCCATGTCGATCGAAGTCCAACTGCAGGCCACCGTCAACCTTCACCTGTTTCCTCACTCCCTTGACGCGTACCTGCTGAGAATATGGTCGTTCTCGGACAAAATGCAACCTGCAGTGCAAAATCTATTTTCTTGATAACTTGTCGAAGAGGCGTCGCAGCACGAAGGAGTTCACTGGTGGATCTGTTCGACCTCACTGGCCGAGTGGCGGTGGTGACCGGCTCGACTAAGGGGCTGGGCCGGGCGATGGCTGAGGGCTTCGCCCGTGCCGGAGCATCAGTAGTGGTCAGCAGCCGTGATCAGGGACGGTGTGACGCCGTCGCCGCCGACATCGCAGGTGCCACCGGAGTGGACGTGCTGGGGATGGCGTGGCACGCCGGGGACTGGGATGGCGCAGCCACCTTCGTCGACCGGGTGGCCGAGAGGTTCGGGCGCATCGACGTACTGGTCAACAACGCGGGGATCAACCCTGCCGGCCAGACCGCTGCCGCGGTACCCCTGGAACTGTGGCGCAAGGTGTTCGCCGTCAACCTGGAGGGACCGCTGCGGATGAGCCAATGCGTGGCGCCGGTGATGCGTGACGGCAGCGGCGGCAGCATCATCCACATCGGCACGATGGCCGCGTACGCGACGACCTCGACGTCAGTGGCTTACGGCGCATCCAAGGCGGCGCTGCGCAACCTCACGGTGACGATGGCGCGCGAATGGGCGCCGTGGAAGATCCGGGTCAACATCTTGAGCCCGGGCCCGTTCGCGACTGACATGACCCGTGGCGCCGATCGCGCCAAGCCTGGGTTCTTCGAGATGCTGGCCGCACTGAACCCACAGCAGCGGGTGGCCGACGCGACCGAGATCGTCGGTCCAGCATTGTATCTGGCCAGCGACGCATCCTCATTCGTCACCGGTGACGACCTGACCGTGAGCGGAGGAATGCGCAAGTGAGTCACGCCAATGCCGCGGACCCGACAGTGGCGCCAGACAGCCGAGCGATGGGGGCATACCTCGTTCGCGACGGCGGCGTGATCGTGCCCACCTCGGTGGCTCAGGGCCCGTGGGGGGGCGCTGTCTCGGGGCACGTCCTTAGCGGGCTCCTGGGCGCGACGTTGGAGCGTACTGCCGGCGACGCCGCCTTCCAGCCAGCGAGGCTGACCGTCGACCTGCTGCGGCCGGCCCTGATGGAGCCCGTCGACGTGGATGCCGAGCTGGTCCGCGCGGGTGGTCGCATTCGGCTGGCCGACGCCACGTTGACGCAGCGCGGAAACCTCATCGCCCGCGCCAGTGCGGTGTTCCTGCGCCGTGGCGAACACCCGGACCAACAGGTGTGGTCACGCGAGGTCACCATCCCTGCCCCGCCGGTGCCGATGCCACACAGTGAGCAGTCGCCGTTCGCAGTGCACGCGAGTGGATGGGGCGCCGACAAGCGCCGATCCGACGGATCAGCGCCAAAGTTCGCCTGGCTGCGCGAAACCCGGCCCTTGATCGACGGCGAGGTACTGAGCCGCTTCACCAGGGCGGCGATGGCTGGTGATGTCACGAGCACCGTCATGCACTGGGGTACCGCAGGGATGCGGTTCATCAACATCGATTGCACAGTGACGCTGAGCCGGCTACCCGAAAGCGAATTGGTGGGCATTGCGGCACAATCACACCTTGGCCACGACGGCGTGGCCACCGGTGTCGCGACCCTGTTCGACGCCATCGGTCCGATCGGCCACGCGATGGCGACGGCACTGGCCGACTCCCGGTTCAGCTCACCGTTCGCTCGTTGAGTCGGCACTCTGAGGGCGACCAGACCTGAGGCGCTAGGACGCCGGAGTGACACCGTTGAGCAGGACGTCCAACAACTCGTCGGCGATCTCGCCAGGCGCGTTGGGGCCACCCGGCTTGTACCAGTTGGTGACCCAGTGGGTTGCGCCGGCGATGAAGTGGCGCAGCAGGTCCAGGTCGATCTCGGGCCGAATTTCCCCAGCGGCCTGCGCCTCGCTGAGCAACCGGGACCACATGTCCCGAATGTCACGGCGATGTCGACGGATCTCATCGCGAATGCGTGCGGGATCTTGGTCAATGACCCGGGCGTAGGCCACCGAATAGTCATCTGCGCTGGTGCTCAATTCCACCGAAACGCGGATGGCTTCACGAACTTTGGCCAGAGGCGTGCTGTCCGCCGGCAGAGCTGCGATCGCCGTGGTGATCCGGCCGTAATACCGGTCAAGCGAGGTGATGATGACCTCGTTGATGAGATCTTCGCGGGAGGGAAAGTAATAGTAGATGCTCGCTGCATAGATCCCGACCTCGTTGGCGACCTCCTGCAACGGGAAGTCCGCCGACCCACGGGCAACCAAGAGTTTCGCCGCGGCGTCCAGTATTCGCTGACGCTTCGCGATGGATTTGGCACGGGTAGGTCCACGCCCCGCAACCGCCTCGTCAGTCTCGGCGGGCAGGGCCGAACCGGGATTCCCGGCGACTTCCGTCCGGCGTTGCAGTGAGCGGCCAGTCATCGGAAGTCCCATCACCAGGTCGAGTCGACTTTCTGCGGTCTCTGCAGGTAGATGCTGGCATACCAGCACCACACGTGCACAATCCCCATGCCATAGTGCAAAATACACTGTACTGTGCAATTCTACTCCAGTGACGAGTTCCCGGCCACGTACAGCAAGGACATCTCCGTGACGAAGTCAGCCCTGGTGTTCGACCCGTTCTCCGATGAGTACTTCATCAATCCGTTCGGGATCTACCAACGCCTGCGTGACGAAGCACCTGTGTACTACAACGAGCAGTACGACTTCTACGCACTGAGTCGCCACGAAGACGTGGCTGCCGCCTTCAAGGACTTCAGCACCTATTCCTCTGCCAACGGCGTCACCCTCGAGGAGATCAAGTCTGGCACCCACGCCATGGCGCAGTCGATCATCTGGATGGACCCCCCCGACCACCGCCGAATGCGCAGCCTGGTCAACAAGGTGTTCACACCGAGAGCCATCGAAGCGCAGCGAAGCGTCGTGCGAGAACGCATCGACCACTACCTGTCACAGGTCGATCCGTCCAGCTTCGACGCCGTGGCCGACTTCTCGGCACTGTTCCCGGTCGAAGTGATCGCCACCATGCTCGGCGTTCCTGTAGCGGACCGTCAGAACATCCGGCTGTGGCTGAACACCGCCTTGGAGCGCGGGCCCGGACGGTCGACCCTGAGCAAGGCGGGCCGTGAGGCGATGACCCAGACCGGGCTGCTCTACTACAACCTGATCCAGCAGCGCCGCGCCGATCCTGAGGGCGACATGATCAGCGCGTTGATCCACGCCGAGGTCGACCGCGACGACGGTACCCGCACCAGGCTCGACGACATCGAGATCGCCGGATTCTGTACGCTTTTGGGTGGAGCGGGTGCCGAAACCGTCACGAAACTGGTGGGCACCGCCATGGTGCTGTTCGACCGTCACCGCGACCAGTGGGAACACCTGCGTGCCGACCGCACCAAGATTCCCGCCGCTATCGATGAAGTTCTCCGGTTCGAGGGCCCCGTTCAGTACGACATGCGCACAACCCGCAAAGAGGTTGTGCTGCACGGCATCACGATTCCACAGGGAAGCGCCGTCATGCTGCTGGCTGCGTCTGCGAACCGTGACGAGCGAGCATTTCCGCACGCCGATGACTTCGACATCAACCGTGATCGAACCCAGGCCCAGAACCTGGGCTTCGGATATGGCATCCACAGTTGTCTTGGCGCGGCGCTGGCCAGGCTGGAAAGCGCCGAAGCCCTTGATCGGCTTCTCGACTTCATCCCGGACTACGCGGTGGACCGAGCCGGTCTGCATCGCGTATCGATGACCAGCGTTGCCGGCTACTCCAACGTCCCGATCCGTCGCCGGTGACCAGCGGCGACCTCGCGACAGCCGAAGAACTCCTGCTGCTGCGACAATCGACGCGCGAAAACCTCAGCGCACGCCGCGCAACATTGCCCAACGACGTTGGACCGTCGGGTTGGGAGACCGAATGGGATCGCCTGACTGCACAGGATCTGTGGTCGGCGATCGAACCGCCAGAGGGGTCATTGTGTTCGGCCGCGGTGGTCGCCGAGGAACTCGGCCGAGCCTTGTTCGCCGGCCCAGGCCCGGATGCGATGGCCGCCGCCTTCCTGCTCAGTAACCTCGTCGATGAAGTCGATCTGGCCGATACGTTCACCGGGCCAGCTGCTGTCGCGATCGGCGGGGACATCTCCATCACCCCGACAGGCACCGGCAATGGCCGTCTCGACCCGAGCGTCGCGGTCGGGCGGAACACAACGCTGTTCGTCGTGACGAGATCCCACCAGATTTTCCGTGTCCCGTCTAACGCAGCATCCTTTGATCAAGCCCCCTCATTGGACGTCAGTCGGTGCACCGGCACACCACGATTGGACGAGACCCCGCTGACCGTGGTGCAGTCCTCCCCATCGCAGGTTGCAGAGTTGGCCTTGGCCGCCCGGACGCTGCTCTACTGCGCCGACACGCTGGGCTGCGTGGACTATGTGCTCGAGCGCACCGTCGACTACGCAAAACAGCGCAGCGCTTTCGGTGTTCCAATCGGAAAGTACCAGGCTGTGGCACACCGCCTGGTCGACCATGCCATCGTCGCCACTCAGATGCGGATCCTGCTGGACGCGGCGATCACGGCTTTCGACACCCGAGCCGGAGACCTCGACCGCCGCCGCGCCGCCGCCGAGACGTTCTTCGCCGGTCGCAGCGCAGACGTCATCAGCGACTGTGTGCAGCTCACCGGCGCCATCGGCTTCACCTGGGAATTCGGTCACCACTTCTACCTGCGCCGCGTCGTGGACAACGCCGCCCTCGGTCGAGGGTCCCGGCGCCCCGCGCGGCAGCTCGCCGAGCTGTGCCCATGGTGACACCGTCGCCCGACCCGGACGTATTCCGAAGCCAGGTACAGGATTTCGTCGCCACGCACGCCCCTGCCGGGCGTTGGTATGACGGCGCGCGGGTCCCCCGTGACAGCGACACCGAAGCTGCGCTTCGCCGGTGGTATCGCGATCTGTTCGACGCCGGCCTGATGGGCAGGTCATGGCCCGTGGACCACGGTGGCCATGAGGCCCATACCCCGTGGCAGGACGCCATCGTCATGGAGGAGATCGTCCGGGCCCGCGCCCCGCGGCCAATAGACCAGGTGCTTCTCGCTGCACATTTGATCATCACGTTTGGCACTGACGCCCAACGGGACCGCTACCTGCCCCGGATCCGGACGGGCCAAGACATCTGGTGTCAGCTGTTCAGCGAACCGGGCGTCGGCAGCGACCTTGCCCGGTTATCTACAAAGGCCACCGCGCTCCCCGGGGGCGGATTCCGCGTCGACGGGCAGAAGGTATGGACCACCGACGCACAGTGGTCCCAAATGGGTGTGCTGATAGCCCGTACCGACCCGCACGCCCGCCCCCACGCGGGACTGACGGTCTTCCTCGTCGACATGGCCAGTCCGGGCATCGACGTCCGACCGATTCGTGAGATGACCGGCTCAGAAGAGTTCTGCGAAGTCTATCTCGACGGCGTCGGGCTGTCGGCCGACGACGTGCTCGGCGAACTCAACGGCGGCTGGGCTGTGGTCAATTCCGGTCTAGCATCCGAACGCGCATACGTCGGGGCCAATGCCGTGATGCTCGAGTTGCTCCTCGATGACCTCGTCGAACTAGCCGGGCACCTTCAACTCGACGGCGCCACGAGGGCCATTGAAGACCCCGCCGTCCGCGATGCGCTTGCCGACTTCACTGCGCGCGTAGCCGCCGCACAAGGCTTGGCCCGACGCGCCGTCGACCGCCTCTCCCGCGGGCTCGACATCCCCGCCGACGGAATGAGCGCCAAACTCGCATACACCGAACTCAACGTCGAACTATGCACTTATGCAATCACTCTGGCAGCATCAGGCCGCCTCACGCCGGAGGGATTCGACGTGTACGACCGATGGAGGCGTGCATTCCTGTGGTCCCGCGCCCTGACCATCTCGGGGGGTTCCTCCGAGATCATCCGCAACGTCTTGGCCGCCCAACTGCTCGGACTCCCCCGATCCTGGTGAGGAAGCAATGACCACACACACCGATGCAGACGCCGTCCGAGACGTGCTGGCTCGATATGCATTGACGCTCGACGTCGAGGACCTCGACGGATGTCTACGTTTGTTCACCTCCGACGCTGAGTACATCGTCTACGGCAAAACCCTGACCGGTGAACGCATCCGCCGAATGTTCATCCGCGCCCCCAAGGGCCTACACCTCACCGGCGCCGCAGTCGTTGAAGTCCAAGACGATACCGCCCACGCCCGCTCACAGATCCTCTTCGTCGACGTGTCAACCGGGCAAAGCAGATCGGCGATCTACGACGACGAGCTGGTACGAAACGCAAGCAACGGCTGGCAAATCCGGCGCCGCCAATGCCAATTTCTCACCCCTGAGGGCCTGAGCCAAACGCCGTATGAAGGTTGATCAATGCGATTCGGACTACGGCCGATACGTCGGTGCCCGCGAGGTGCCGCTTCCAAGTCAACCCGAAAGGACGATCAGTGTCGCGCGATTCTCACCAAACACTCGAAACAAGATTCACCGTACCGGCAGTAGCCGAGGCCGTCGCTCATGCCATCCCTGATCGCGAATACATCGTGCACGGTGCCCGCCGGCACACTTACACGCAAACCCTCGAACGCTCGAACCGGCTCGCCGCGTACCTGCATTCGCGCGGTCTAGGATGCCATACCGAACGATCTGGCCTACACCGCCATCAGGTCGGGCAGGACTTATTGGGCATCTACGCCTACAACGGTGTCGAGTTCGTCGAGTCCATCCTGGGATCATTTCGCGCCCGGGTGGCGCCGTTCAACGTCAACTACCGTTACACCAAAGCCGAATTGCTCTATTTGCTCGAAGATTCCGGGGCGACAGCCTTGGTTTACCACTCCGCATTGGCTCCCGCGCTGGCCGAAGTTCTGTCGGCCTTGCCGCGCCTGCGTGTGCTCATCCAGATAGCTGACTCCTCGGGTAACCCGCTGCTGGAGGGTGCCGTCGATTACGAATCCCTGGTGGAACAGGGACCAGCAGAGCCGCCGCCGGTGCAGCCGTCGCCCGACGATCTGTACATTCTGTACACCGGGGGCACGACGGGCATGCCCAAAGGGGTGCTGTGGCGACAGCACGACATCTTCATGTCCGCTTTCGGCGGACGCGATCTGACCAGCGGTGAGCCCGCCGGCACGCTGCCCGACCTAGTCGCCCGGGCAGCTGCTTCGACACCCACCAGATTATTGGTGCTCCCGCCCCTGATGCACGGTGCAGCACAGTGGGCCGTGATGTGCGCTCTCACCACGGGACAGACGGTCGTATTCCCCCCTTTGGCAGAGCGATTCGAGCCCATGACGGTGCTTTCCACCATCGAGAGGGAAAAAGTCTTCGTCGCTACCATCGTCGGTGACGCGATGGCCCGACCACTTGCCGAGGCGATGCACAGCACCGACGCCGATTTGTCGTCGCTGGTCGTCATCGGCAACGGTGGGGCGCGACTGACTCCCTCCATCAAACAAAGCCTGATCGACGCACGCCCGGGGTTGATCGTCCTTGACGGTGTCGGTTCCTCAGAGACCGGTGCCCAACTGACACACATGTCGATGGCAGGGTCCGTGTCGACAGGCAGGTTCATACCCGGGCGGGACACCTGCGTGCTCTCGGAGGACCTGGACGCGGTGCTGCCACCGGGCCACGAAGGAATCGGTTGGCTTGCTCAACGAGGCTGGGTTCCGCTGGGTTACCTCGGAGATGAACAAAAGACCGAGGCAACGTTTCCGGTCCTCGGCTACGAACGTTACGCCGTGCCCGGTGATCGGGCTCGTCACGTGACCTCCGACGAGGTGGAGTTGTTAGGGCGGGATTCGGCGACCATCAACTCCGGCGGCGAAAAGATCTTCGCCGAAGAAGTGGAGATGGCACTGGCTTCTCACCCGCTCGTCGCCGACGTGGTGGTCACCAGCCGCGAGAGCGACCGGTGGGGACAAGAAGTAGTGGCCGTCGTTGCGCTCGCCGCGGACGCGGCGACAGAGAGTGCCGATCTGATGGCCCACGCAGCCCAGAGTCTGGCGCGCTACAAACTGCCCAAAGCAATCGTCTACCGGGCCGCTATCAAACGCAGCCCGGCCGGCAAGGCTGACTACGTGTGGGCGAAGGCCCAAGCGGCCGTCCCATCCGACGGGCCTCAACCTTGTAATTCATGAGCACCTGTCACCAACCGGTACCTCAAGCGCCCCTGAACCGCTCGCAGTCAGCAATACCGTTGCGATGAAGCACTAATCGAGAGTGCGGTGAGGGGCGCTCACGTGCGCTGTTCAGCCAACCTGAGGAGTCCCCCGAGAACATGATCATCGACGCAACCGCCGTCATCCGGCATTGCCCCATCCCCAACCGCGTCGGAGGCCTGCAAACCCCGACACAGCCGCCCGCGGACGCATGCGGAGTCCGCGCATGAGAAAAGCCGGCAAACCTGCCGCGTTGGATCATGGCGGCCGCGTGGCGGTCGTCACGGGAGCAGGCTCGGGGATCGGCCGAGCACTTGCCATCGCACTTACGCAACGAGGCGCACACGTCGCGGCCTGGGATATCAGTGCGCAGGGCTTGGCAGAAACGCAGGTAGCTTGCGGAGCAGAGCGTGTGACGGCCTATCAGGTCGACGTGGCGGACCGCGAATGGGTGCTCGCTTGCGCCGAGCAAGTTCGCAAAGAGCTGCAGCCTGCTTCAATGCTGTTCAACAATGCCGGCGTCGACCTCTATGCCAGCGTTGCAGAGATGTCCTGGACAGACTTCGATTGGCTCACCGGCATCAACATCGGTGGTGTGGTCAACGGAACCAAAGCATTTCTCCCACAGCTCATCGAGTCCGGGCGCGCAACCAAACCCTCCGTGCTGGTCAACGTCTCCAGCATCTTCGGTCTGATCGCCGTGCCATATCAAGGTGCCTACAGCACCTCAAAATTTGCGGTTCAGGGATTCACCGAAGCACTACGCCAGGAGATGATCATCGAGCGTCAACCACTCACCGTCCATTGCGTGCACCCGGGAGTGGTGAAGACCAATTTCGGCGCCAACATGCGCACTGCGGAGACCGAGCCCGACGCCGACTTCGCCGCACGAGTCTTCGAGCGGGCCGCCCTCACAACTGCAGAGAGGGCTGCCCGTTTGATACTTCGAGGCACCGAAAAGAACCGTGGTCGGATCCTCATTGGTGCTGACGGTCGGGCAGCTGCTGCGTTGCCACGACTGATGGGCGCCGGATACGTCGAGTTGTTGGGCCGTACTGCGCGACTGACTCACTCGCGCCTCAAGAGAGGCCAACATTGACACATTTCGGTGGATAACCGATCACCCGTCATAGCACCGCCGCGCCACGCTGTCGAGCACAGTTCACGTGCAGCATGTCTCGCCTGTGAACCTGGATGCGAACCGAGAGAGACAGCGTGCACTCGCCATTACGGGTTGGTAGGCCGGGAAGTCGGCGCCGTTGGTTTGGGTTGGTGGCAGGGTGATGCTGTCGGCGGCGCGGGCGGTGTCGACCATGGTGTCCCTGTCGTTGAAGGCTCACCCGTAAGGGGTGATTCGCACGTCGCGATGGGAGCGTTGTCGCTAGGTGCGTTCGAGGTGCCATGCGGAGTGAAGCAACTGGGCGTTGAGGTAGTCGAGGAACTCATCAGCCACCTCAGCTGCGGGACGGTCGCGACCGCTGACGAACCAGTCGGTCAGCCATACCTGCAGTGCTGAGACCATCAGCGCGGCGACGATCGCTGGTCTGCCTTCCGGCAGTTCACCGGCGTCGATGGCCGCCTGCACCCCGTGGGTCAGCATGTCCAGGCCCGCCCGCCAGGTCGAGCGTTGCCCGCCTCGGCCGGCGTCCCCACCGCCCATGGCGGTGGCCCAACTGAGGCCCTCCTTGACATGCAACGCCAGGTAGTTCGGGTTGGCCGCGAAGAACTCCACCTGGGCGCGCGCGCCCAGGTGGAGCCGCTTCAGGGGTGAGGTGACTGTCGCGGAAACAACCCGGACCGAATCAACTAATTCGTTCATCCGCTGCGCGTGCAGGACGTCCCAGATCTCGTCTTTGCCGTCGAAGTTCTTGTAGACCGTGGCCAGCGAGACCCCGGCCGCAGCGGCGATCGCGGTGACTTTCGCCTCGGTGAACCCTGTGCGGGCGAACTCATACTCTGCGGCGATCAAGATCTGCTGGCGATACATCTGGCGTCGGGCATCTCGCATGCTGGGCACCCCGCGTGGTTTCGCTGCTCCCATATGCAGAACCTTCCATATCTTCAGCAGAACCGCTGATCGTCACAGTAGCCGACGGCGCCTCAAGCTGTAGCACGTCACTGCCGTCCGCTCGTGGTGGGTAGGTGTGTCCCCATCAGGTCGAGGACCGATTCAGGGAGCCGATATTCGCTGATGGGCGGACATAGGGGGCCGGTTTCGCGTGTCCGGCACGAACCCGCCCGCAGAACAGGCTTCTCTGTGCATGGCGGCGTGGCTGCCGCTGTTGCCCGCATCTTACGGCAGCGGCAGGTCCCGAATCCATTGCGGCGGGCACCGCCGAGGTGCTAGCTTCCATGCAGAATCGTCGTTCTGTTAAATCACCTCCGCGTTATGCGTTAGCGCATGCTTTGTGGGGTTAGAAAGGAATGTCCGATGAGTCGACGGCATGACTTCAGCCGCCCGTGGGCGCACCACCGCAAGCAGATCTACATCTGGACTTCGGTGTTGGGAACGCTGATTTCGGTGGTCCCTGTGGTCTTGGTCGGTATCGGGGTGTGGCCGATGGAGCCCACCGGTTTCATTGCGGCGGCGGCGATTTGCGTTCCGATCATCATTCCGATGGCGGCCGCGTGGTGGGATGCTACCGGCGAGAATCGCACATCGCTGGAGAAGGCCAATGAGTTCATGATCATTTGGTTTCCCATTACCGCTGCCAGCCAGATCTTTTGGGAACTGACCTGGCTGGTCGGTGACGCTGCGGGTTTGATGAACCTGACCGAGCAGGATCGATGGGGTTGGTTGTGGTGGTTCTACGGCGCCGCGGACACCCGGTATCTGATCAGCGACGCTGGGCTCTTCGGCATGGAGACCTTCGCCGTGATCGGCGGCATCGTCATGATCAATCAGTGGTGGCGCCTTCTTACTGCCGGTGACGACGTGCCCAAACGCATCAACGCGTTGTGGTGGAGCATGGTTTCGCTGGTCAACATGCTCACCGTCTTCGGTATCTACTACGTCGCTGAAGCCCGCGACGGCTTCGCCAACATAGAACAGGGGTTCTGGGGTTTCGCGTTGAAGTTCGTGTTCATGAACATTCCGTGGCTGGTGGCTCCGCTGGTGAGCATTCCCTTCATCATCAAGCAGCTGGCATACCTGTACCGCACTCAGGTTCTCGACGAGGGCGCGACACTGGCGGGGGCTGACCTCGGTGCGTCCCAGCCCGCGAGAAGTGCCTAAATGTCCGCGCACCTGATGTCGAGCACCGCATTGCGGCGACGCCGCCAAGCCATCATCGCCCTGGGTTGGTCGTCGGTGCTCGTCTTCGGTGGATGGCTGGGACTGCACCTGGTCATGGGCGTGGTGCGGGGACACAGCCTCGTCTCCGGCGCCGTGCTGCCCACCGAGCCCATCGTCGGCAACGGTTGGGTCGTCGATACGGCCGCTTTCCTGGCCACCTTCGCAGTCCTGGCGCTGATTCTGGCGGGGTGGCAGTGGCTGTGCTCCCGGCTCGGCGACGAACCTGATCCGACGCTATCGGCCGAAGACCTTGCCGCGCAGCCCCTCTACATTATCGAGATCCCGGCGCTCAACAAGGCGATCGTCGGTTCAGCGATCGTCTGCCTGGTCTGTTCTGCCCTGCTCGGCTCAGCAGTGCTGCCCCTCATCATCACGAAATACGGTTGGTGATCTCATGGTTGGCATCCAGTCGTCGCCGGCGCAGTCTGTCGCTGTAGCCGAAGGACCCCTCACCCGCCGCGCAGACAGAGTGCTCCTGTTCGGCGCAATCGTTCTCGGTACATGCGTTCTGAGCCTGCCCGGGCTGGTCATCGTCGCGATCGCGTGCCTGATGCTGCGGCGCGCGTACGCCGCTGGTGAGCCGCACAGACCTTTCTCCGTGACGATCCTCGGCGTCTTCTCCCTCGTCGACGCGAGCTTCTTCTTCATGGGATGGGGATTGGAGACCGGGGCAAACTCCACGTTCCTCATGCAACTGTTCTCCACCGGGTTCGGCCGCATGTTCGATGGTGGCTACTACATCGGTTTCAACACCTTGATGCTGGGGGGATCCGGCGGCGCTGGTGAGAAGTCATGGGGTCTTCTCTGTGTTGCGGCCCTCTTCCCGATACGGCTCGTGGCCGCGTGGGCATTTCTGAAGATGAAGCGTTGGGGCTTCGACTTCATGATCATGACGTCGTGGATGTATGCCTTCGCCTGGTTCGGTTACCTGGTCAACATCACCCAAGATTATGATCTTCGCTTCACGCACAACGAATTCGGCGTGGTGGGTTGGTGGGCCTACAACATCTGGTTCATCACTCCGTTCATCCTGTTGCCGTGGCTCTACGCGCTCAACAGAAACAAGTGGAATCGTTGAGGCGCACGGCTCGCCCTGCGCACGAACCGACCGCCATTCCCGGTCACCGGCTACGGCCGCGGATACACGCCGAAGCAGTCGCAAAGGGCGTGGCGGCTGGCGCTGATCGATCCCGCCTCGAAGTGGCGTTGAGCCGAGAAGATTCGACGCGCCTGGGTACGAAGGGGCGAGCGCCTACCGTCCCTTGGCCTTTTGCGGTTCTCGTTGTCGCCCGTAAATGTCTCCCGAACGGACGCGAGTACGCCGTGCGGACGCGCCTCATTGTCCGAAGGCGACGTCGGTGATGGCGCAACGCCCAGCCGACCACAGTTGAAAAGGCATACGGAATCCCGGGCCAAATGTCATGAATGACATCGGCATGACATCTCGGCTGAGATTATGGAACCGAGATTGGGACCCCGCACGATCGCCGGGCGAACTGCCTGCCAGCTACACCACCCTTGACATCGCTCGCCAACTGTCGTAGGCATGAGACATGACAGTGACTTTGTCTCACGAGTCGGCGGCGCGCTTCGAGCTCGCCGACGCCGAGACCTGGGCGGACCCGTGGCCGATGTACCGCGCGCTGCGGGATCACGACCCGGTGCACCACGTGATTCCCCGCAACCAGCCCGAGCACGACTACTACGTGCTCTCCCGGCATGCCGACATCTTCACCGCGGCACGCGATCACGAGACCTTCTCGTCGGCCCAGGGCCTGACCGTGAACTACGGCGAACTCGAATTGATCGGCCTGCAGGACAATCCACCGATGGTCATGCAGGACCCGCCCGTGCACACCGAATTCCGCAGACTCGTGTCACGAGGTTTCACCCCGCGGCAAGTAGAGGCCGTCGAGCCGAAGGTCCGCCAGTTCGTCGTGGAGCGCATCGAGGGGTTGCGCTCCAACGGCGGCGGGGACATCGTCGCCGAACTCTTCAAACCGCTGCCGTCGATGGTCGTCGCCCACTACCTCGGCGTGCCGGAGGCCGACCGCCACCAGTTCGACGGCTGGACCGACGCCATCGTCGCCGCCAACACCGCCGAGGGCGGGCTCGGCGGCGCGTTGGAGACCCTCGGCGACTCCCTCGGCGCGATGATGGCCTACTTCACCGCGCTGATCGAACGCAGGCGCGTCGAGCCGGAGGACGACACCGTGTCCCACCTCGTCGCGGCCGGCGTCGGCGCCGACGGTGACATCGCCGGTGTGCTGTCGATCCTGGCCTTCACATTCACGATGGTCACCGGCGGCAACGACACCACCACCGGAATGCTGGGCGGCGCAGTGCAACTCCTGCACCAGCGGCCCGACCAGCGCAGGCTGCTCGCGGAGAACCCCGAACTGATTCCGGAGTCCATCGACGAGTTTCTGCGACTCACCTCCCCCGTCCAGATGCTCGGCCGCACCGTGACCCGGGACGTCACCATCGGTGACACCACCATCCCCGAGGGCCGCCGCGCGATGTTCCTCTACGGCTCGGGCAACCGCGACGAACGCCAGTACGGCGACGACGCAGGCGAACTCGACGTGACCCGCCGGCCGCGCAACATCCTGACCTTCAGCCACGGCGCACATCACTGCCTGGGCGCCGCGGCCGCGCGCATGCAGTCTCGGGTGACACTCGAGGAGTTGCTCACCCGCATCCCCGAATTCGAGGTGGACGAGTCGGGCGTCGTGTGGGCCGGCGGCAGCTACGTGCGGCGCCCGCTGTCCGTGCCGTTCACCGTCACCGCCTGATGCCGGGCGACTGGCTGGCCGACCGGCGCACCGAGGTCGCCGCCGACCGCATCCTCGACGCCGCAGAGCAGCTGTTCGCCGAACGCGACGCCGCCACCGTCGGCATGCACGACATCGCCAAGGCCGCAGGGTGTTCGAGGGCCACGCTGTACCGGTACTTCGAGAACCGCGACGCGCTGCACGCATCGTATGTGCACCGCGAGGCCCAGCGGCTCTATCAGGAATTGGCGCGTCGAGTGGGCGGACTGACCGACCCGGCGGAGCGGTTGGTCGAAGGAGTGCTGACCGCAGTCGCCAGCGTCCGCGACAGCCCCGCGATGTCATCGTGGTTCGCCTCGACGGAGCGGCCGATCGGCGGCCAGATGGCCGAGCAGTCGGAGGTCGTCAAGGCACTCGTCGAGTCGTTCGTCAAGGCGCTGGGCGTCGATGACGATGACGACGTCGAGCGGCGGGCGCGCTGGCTGGTGCGGGTGTTGACGTCGCTGCTGATGTTCCCCGGCCGCGACGAGGCCGACGAACGGGCGATGCTGACCCAGTTCGTGGTGCCGACGGTGGTGCCCGGTCGCCGTCAGGCCACCCAGTAGGCCTGCGCCTTGATCGACTTTCGTGGGATCCCGTACTCCTCGCGCAGCACCTTGGCCACCGCACGGGTGGTCCGGTTGTCGCTGGCGACCCAGCCGAAGTGGTCGGCGGCGTCGAACGCCGATGAGGTCACCGCGTCGACCAGCCCGGCCCCGGCGTTCTCCCGGTCCACCCACGTGATGTCGACGTCGCGCGCCACGGGCAGGTCCTTGTCGTCGGCGTGGCCGGCCTCGAGGAACACCCGCGCCGGTGCGTCGCCGATGGCGTCGAGCAGTGAGTTGATCGCCGGCAGCGACGCGGTGTCGCCGACGATGACGTAGCCGGCCGGCCGTGGTTCGGGCAGGGCGAAATTGCTGCCCAACACCGTCACCTCGATGGCGTCGCCCGGCTCGGCGTCCTCGGCCCACTGCGAGGCGATGCCTTCGTGCAACGCGAATTCGACGTCCACGGTGTCGGATTCCGGGTCGGGGTCGACCAGCGTGTAGCCGCGCTGATGCAGCTTGTCGCCGTCGGCGAACCACATCCGCACCCACTGCGTCGGATGGGTCGGCCGCCCGGCCAGCATGCCGCCGGTGGTGAAGCTGACACGCAGGTAGTGCGGGCCGACCTGTCGCTTGCCGGTAACCGTGAACTCGTAGTCACCCGCGCGGAACAGCTTCAGCACTGTGCCCTGCCAGCCGCGCGTCGCCTTCTGATCACCCATGCAGGTAAGGTTACCCTTAGTAGATTGCCGGTTGGCTCGTCCGTCATCGCACAGGACGCACGCGGGTGAACCGGTGCAGCAGCCACGCGAGCGGGATGGTCACCACCAGCGTGCCGAAGAAAAGGGCCGCCATCGACCCGGTGTAGATGTGAAAGTGCAGGATCTCGACCATCACCAGTTCCATGGTGACGAGGTGGATCAGGAAGATCTCATAGGAGATCTCGCCCAGGAACACCATCGGCCTGCTGGCGAGGAATCGCGAGTACAGCCCGCGGTCGCCGAGTGCGACCGGCGCTACGATGAGCGTCGCGATCACGGCGTAGAAGGCCGCCTTCCACATCGCCGGCGCCAAGGCGTAGGGCGACGTCGTCGGTTCTCCCGCAAGCGGTGTCGAGGCGATGAAGTAGCTCACCACCGCGACGGGCAGCACCGCGAAGGCGTAGCAGCGGACACCCATCACGGCGAGGACCGCGAGCAGCATGCCCCCGACGAACCAGACCAGATAGGTCGGTAACCACAGACGCGCCCCGTCCGGTAACCCGTCGACGGTGTGGACGAAGATCAACCACCCCGGCGTCACCGCGGCCAGCAGCACCAGGCCGCCGAGCAACGGCCACGGCCGCCACTGGCGGCGGCACAGCACCGCTAACAACAGCCACGCCAACAGCGGCAATACAACGTAGAACGCGGCTTCCACAGCCAGGCTCCACATCTGGGTGAGGCCCTGGTGCAGAAAGGAATACATGTACTGGTCGGTGTAGATCTGCGTCAGGGTGAGGTTGCGGAACAGCCCCTCCCAGGTGTGCCCGGGATTCGGCCCGGCCGTGCGCCAGTGGTAGACGAGGTACGCCGCGACGACCGTCACCACGTAGGCCGGCATGATGCGCCGCACCCGGTGCCAGGCATAGCGGCGCACCGACGGCGGCGGACCGCCGTTGGCGGCGGCCTTGACCCACGGCCGGAACAGCAGGAACCCCGACAGCACGAAGAAGACCGGGACGCCGATCTCCATGCGGGCGTAGACGAGCCCCTCGTACCCGTGGGTGTACTTGCCGGTGGTGTAGGCGGCGTGCGTCAGCACGACCAGCAACGCGGCGACGGCGCGCACCCCGGTGAGCGAGGCGACCCGCTCGGCGGCGCTGACGGACTCGAGCCCGCCCTGGGCGACGTCCGGCTGCCCGGTGTCATGGACGCCTCGCGGTGCGGTCACTTGCCCTTGCGGTGCGCCTTGGGCCCGCTGTCGGGTTCGAGGTGGATGAGTTGACCCTGGATCCGGGTCTTCTCCAGGGCCTTCAACGTCTGCTGGGACAGGTTCGCAGGCAGCTCGACCAACGAGTGGTCCGGCTTGATGGTGATGTGGCCGAAGTCGCTGCGGTTGAGCCCGCCCTCGTTGGCGATGGCGCCGACGATCGCGCCGGGCATCACCTTGTGCCGCTTGCCCACCGCTATGCGGTACAGCGCGAGATCACTGCGCCGCTCACGTAGCCTGCCCTCACCGCGTTCCTTGCGGGGACGCTCGTCGCGTTCGCGCTTCTTCTCCGGCGGCGGCTCGACCATCAGGAACTCCGCGCCGTCGCGGGCCTGCACCGCGAGCGCCGCCGCGATGTCGGCCAGCGGAACGTTGTTGTCCCGCTCGTAGTCCTCGATGAGCCGGCGGAACAGGCCGATCTCGGGAGCATTGAGCGATTCGCTGATCGAATCCCGGAACTTCTCGACGCGCTGGGCATTGACGTCGTCGACCGACGGCAACGGGGACTCGACGAGCTTCTGCCGGGTCACGCGTTCGATCGAGCTGAGCAGGTGGCGCTCGCGCGGGGTGACGAACAGCAGTGCGGTCCCCGAGCGGCCCGCCCGGCCCGTGCGGCCGATGCGGTGCACGTAGGACTCGGGGTCGTGCGGGATGTCGTAGTTCAGCACGTGCGAGATGCGCTCGACGTCGAGGCCGCGGGCGGCGACGTCGGTGGCGATGAGGATGTCGAGCTTGCCGTCCTTGAGCGAGGCGATGGTGCGCTCACGCTGGGCCTGCGCGATGTCGCCGTTGATGGCCATCGCGGAGAACCCGCGGGCGCGCAGTTTCTCGGCGACCTCCTCGGTGGCCTGCTTGGTCCGGACGAACACGATCATCGCCTCGAACGGTTCGACCTCGAGCAACCGGGTGAGCGCGTCCATCTTCCGGTGTCCGGAGACCTGGATGTAGCGCTGGGTGATGTTATCGGCGGTCGCGGTCTTGGACTCGACCTTCACCTGAACCGGGTCGTGCAGGTACTTGTTGGTGATCTTGCGGATGGCGGGCGGCATGGTGGCCGAGAACAGCGCCACCTGCTTGTACTCCGGGGTGTCGGAGAGGATGCGTTCGACGTCCTCGGCGAAGCCCATCTGCAGCATCTCGTCGGCCTCGTCGAGGACCAGGTAGTCGAGGTGTGAGAGGTCGAGGCTGCGCTTTTCCAGGTGGTCGATCACCCGGCCCGGCGTTCCGACGACCACCTGCGCTCCGCGCTTGAGCCCGGCCATCTGGGGGCCGTACGGCGAGCCGCCGTAGATCGGCAGGACGTTGACCTTCAGGTGCGCGCCGTAGCGGCTGAACGCCTCGGCGACCTGCAGGGCGAGCTCCCGCGTCGGCGCCAGAACCAGCGCCTGCGTGATCCGGCTCGAGGTGTCGATCTTCGACAGGATCGGAATGGCGAACGCCGCCGTCTTGCCGGTGCCCGTCTGCGCCAGGCCGACGACGTCGGACCCCGCCAGCATGGCTGGGATGGTGGCGGCTTGGATGGGCGACGGCGTCTCATAGCCGACGTCAGCGACTGCCCGCAGCACCTCGGGGTGAATATGCAGGTCAGCGAATGAAGGTTCGGCTCCGGTTTCTTCCGGTTCAGGCGGCGTCATAGCGAGGCAAGTCTAGTGCGCCGAAGCACGTCGGTCGCCCAGCGCGCCTGATCAGTCCCCGCGCGCGGCGGCGGTACGGTGCGGACCTGTGGAAGGGGACGTGAAAGCGGTGCTGAATCGGATCGTCGGCGCCTCGGCCGCAGCCCTGGCGCTGGTCACGCTCGTCGGGTGCGGAGCAAGTGATTCGACGGTGTCGAAGACTCCCGAGGCCGCGACCGCGGCACCGAGCGCGGCACCGCCGCCGACCATCCGGCCGACCGTCGGCCCGACGACCGCAGCGCCGGCGGGCCCCGTCGACCCGTGCGCGGTCAACCTCGCCGCGCCCGAGATCGCCAAGGCGGTGTCCGAACTCCCCCGCGACCCCCGCAGCAACCAGGCCTGGAGTCCGGAGCCGGTGGCCGGGAACTACAACGAGTGCGCCCAGCTGTCCGCGGTGATCGTGCGCGCCAACACCAATGCCGAGAGCCCGAATACCCGCGCGGTGCTGTTCCACCAGGGCAAGTTCATCCCGACCGGGGTGCCCGACACCTACGGGTTCAACGGTATCGAGGACTCGGCGTCGACCGGGGACACCGTCGCGCTGCGCTATTCCGGCGGCATCGAGGGCCTCGACAGCGTGGTGCGGTTCCGCTGGAACGGCAATGGGGTCGAGCTGATCGGCAACACAGGCTGACCAACCACGTATACGTGGTTTACGTCACATCCCCTCGGGTATGACGCCGATGTCAATAGTTCGGGGACACCGGTGAAGGGATAGGTCCAATGGAGGACGCACTCCGAGACATGTGGCGGTCGGTGGCCACATTCGCGCCGAAACTTCTGGCGTTCATCGTCATCCTGGTCGTCGGCTGGCTGGTGGCCAAGCTCATCGCCAAGGCCATCGACAAGGTGCTCGAGCGCGTCGGATTCGACCGCGCCGTCGAGCGCGGCGGTATCAAGAAAGCGCTGCAGCAGAGCAACTACGACGCCTCGACGATCGTCAGCAAGATCGTCTACTACGCACTGCTGCTGTTCGTCCTGCAGCTGGCCTTCGGGGTGTTCGGCTCCAATCCGATCAGCGACCTGCTGGCCGGCGTCATCGCCTTCCTGCCGAAGCTGCTGGTCGCGCTCATCATCGTGGTGGTGGCCGCCGCGATCGCCGCGGCCGTGCGCGACATCGTGTCCAACGCGCTCGGCGGCCTGTCCTACGGGCGGATGCTCGCGAACATCGCCAGCATCTTCATCCTCGGGCTCGGCATCATCGCCGCACTCAACCAGGTCGGCATCGCACTCACCGTGACCCTTCCCGTCCTCGTCGCGATCCTCGCCACCGTCGGCGGCATCCTCGTGGTCGGTGTCGGCGGCGGCCTGATCAAGCCGATGCAGCAGCGCTGGGAGGACTACCTCGACAAGGCCGAGCGCGAGGGCCGCAACATGCGCGAGCACCTTGACCGGCGCCAGTCGGAAGGGTCCACCCAGCAACTGCCGGCCCACAACACTGCGCCCTCCGGCCCGACGCCCACCGGTCCCACCCCGACGGTCCCCGGACAGCCGTACCCGCAGGGCCAGGCCGGCGGTGCGTCCTATCCCCCGCCGCCGCAACACCAGGCGGCCCCGCCGCAGTACCAGGCGCCTCAGGGCTACGGCGACTACCCGCAGCAGGGCTACGGCGACCGCGGCCCGCAGAGGTAACCCCGAGGTATCCCCGGCCGCGAAACTGCGGTGAGATCGCCGATCCGGTGTGTGACGCGATCTCACCGCAGTCTCGCCGTTGGGCCTGCTGTCGGCCCACTCCCCTAGCATTGCCCTCGTGTTCGTCATCGACGACGGCCCGGGCACCACGTCCGACCCCCTGGTCGTCTACAGCGCCTCCGACCTCGCCGCGGCCGCCCGCTGCGAGTACGCGCTGCTCCGCTCGTTCGACGCCCGGCTGGGCCGCGGGCCCGCGGTCGCCGTCGAGGATGAATTGCTGGCGCGCACAGCACAACTCGGTGACGAACACGAGCAGCGTCATCTCGACGCGATTCGCGCGACGGCCGACGCGACGGTCACCGTCATCGGCCGCCCGCAGTACACCATCGCGGGCCTGACGGCCGCAGCCGACGCCACCCGCAGCGCAGTCGAGCGGCGTGCGCCGGTCATCTACCAGGCCGCGATGTTCGACGGCCGCTTCGCCGGATTCGCCGACTTCCTGCTGCTCGACGACGACGGGCGCTACCGGCTGCGGGACACGAAGCTGGCCCGCTCGGTCAAGGTCGAGGCACTGCTGCAGCTGGCCGCCTACGCCGAGACGCTGACCGCCGCGGGCGTCGACGTGGCACCCGAGGTCGAACTGGTGCTCGGCGACGGCGCCGTGGCGCAGTACGCGCTCGACGAGCTGCTTCCGGTGTACCGGCCGCGCCGCGCCGCGCTGCAGCACCTGCTCGATCACCACCTGGCCCGCGACGCCCCCGTGTCGTGGGAGGACACCGACGTGCGGGCCTGCTTCCGCTGCCCCGAGTGCACCGCCCAGGTGCGGGCGCACGACGACCTGCTGCTGGTCGCCGGCATGCGGGTCAGCCAGCGCGCCCGCCTCATCGACGCGGGGATCACCACCGTCGCCGAGCTGGCCGGCCATCGCGACCCGGTGCCCGAACTCCCCGCCCGGGCGGTCACGGCGCTGAGTGCACAGGCGCGGTTGCAGACCACCGCGCGGGTGGACGGCAAGCCGCCCTACGAGATCGCCGATCCGCAGCCGCTGATGGCGCTGCCCGAACCCGACCGCGGCGACGTGTTCTTCGACTTCGAGGGCGATCCGCTCTGGACGGCTGACGGCCGCGAATGGGGTATCGAGTACCTGTTCGGCGTCCTCGACACCGCCGACACGTTCACACCGCTGTGGGCGCATGACCGCGCACAGGAGCGCGCGGCGCTACTGGACTTCCTCGCGATGGTGCGCAAGCGCCGCAAGCGCCACCCGCGTATGCACGTCTACCACTACGCCGCCTACGAAAAGACGGCGCTGCTGCGGCTGGCCGGCCGCTACGGCGTTGGCGAGGACGAGGTGGACGACCTGCTGCGCAGCGGCGTGCTCGTCGACCTCTACCCGCTGGTCCGCAAGAGCATCCGGGTGGGCACCGAGAACTACAGCCTCAAGTCGCTGGAGCCCTTGTACATGGGCGCCCAGCTGCGCAGCGGGGACGTCACCACCGCGACCGACTCCATCACGCAGTACGCCCGCTACTGCGAGTTGCGCGCCGAAGGCCGCGACGACGACGCCGCGGTGGTGCTCAAGGAGATCGAGGAATACAACCGCTACGACTGCATGTCCACCCGCAAGCTGCGCGACTGGTTGATCTGCCGGGCCATCGACTGCGCGGTGCCGCCGCGCGGCCCCCAGCCCGTCACCGACGGCGGGACGGTCGACCCCGACGACCACCTGGCCCGCCGGCTGGCCCGATTCGTCGGTGACGACCCCGCCCAGCGCACCCCCGAGCAGTCCGCGGTCGCGATGGTGGCCGCCGCCCGCGGCTACCACCGTCGCGAGGACAAGCCCTACTGGTGGGCCCATTTCGACCGGCTCAACAACCCGGTCGACGAGTGGGCCGACACCACCGACGTCTTCCTCGCCGAGCACGCCGAGGTGCACACCGACTGGCACACCCCGCCGCGGGCGCGCAAGCCACAGCGCTGGGTCACTCTGACCGGGTCGATCGCCGCCGGCGGGCTCGGCCGCGAGATGTACGCCCTCTATGAGCCGCCCGCACCCGCCGGACTGTCCGACGATCCCGACCGGCGGGCGTTCGCCTCGGTCCGGGTGGAGGCGTGTGACGATCCCGAGGCGCCCACCGAGGTGCTGGTCATCGAGCGGGAACCCAAGGGCGGCGGCATGTTCGACGCACTGCCGTTCGCGTTGACCCCCGGCCCGCCGATCCGCACCATGGCGCTGCAGGAGTCGATCGAGACGACCGCGACCGCACTGGCCGCCGGGCTGCCGCGGCTGCCGGTCAACGCCGTCGTCGACATCCTGCGGCGCAGGCCGCCACGCACCCGCTCCGGGGATCCACTGCCCGGCACCGACGCAGGCACCACCGAGGCGATCACCGCCGCGCTGCTCGACCTGGACTCGTCGTACCTGGCCGTGCACGGTCCCCCCGGGACCGGCAAGACGTTCACCGCCGCGGCGATCATCACGCGGCTGGTCACCGACCACCGCTGGCGCGTCGGTGTGGTGGCGCAGTCGCATGCAGTGGTGGAGAACCTGTTCCGCGACGTGCTGGCCGCGGGCGTGGACGCCGCCCACGTCGCCAAGAAGAAGGGCGGCGCCGACCCCGGCTGGACGGTGCTCGACGAAGCCAAGTTCCCGGCCTTCCTCGCCGAGCATGCCGCCGCCCGCACCGGATGCGTGATCGGCGGCACCGCATGGGATTTCGCCAACGACTCCCGGGTCCCCCGCGGTTGCCTCGACCTGCTGGTCATCGAGGAGGCCGGCCAGTTCTGCCTGGCCAACACCATCGCCGTGGCGCCCGCCGCCGGGAACCTGCTGCTGCTCGGCGATCCGCAGCAACTGCCGCAGGTCAGCGCCGGAACCCACCCCGAGCCCGTCGACTGCTCCGCACTGGGCTGGCTGGTCGGCGACGCGCACACGCTGCCCACCGAGCTCGGTTACTTCCTCGACCGCTCGTACCGCATGCACCCCGACGTGTGCGCGGCGGTGTCGCGGCTGTCCTACGACGGGCGGCTGCGTTCGTTCGAGGCGGTGACCGCCGCCCGCCGGCTCGAGGGCCTGGCACCGGGCGTGCGGGTGCTGCCTGTTCGCCACGACGGCAACGCGACCGAGAGTCCGGAGGAGGCCGCGGCGATCGTCACCGAGATCTCGCGGCTGATCGGCTCGCCGTGGTCCGACGAGCACGGCACCCGCCCGTTGGGCCAGCACGACGTGCTGATCGTCACGCCCTACAACGCGCAGGTGACGCTGCTGCGCCGGCACCTGGACACCGCGGGCTTCGACGACGTACGGGTAGGCACCGTCGACAAGTTCCAGGGCCAGCAGGCGCCGGTGGTGTTCGTGTCGATGGTGGCCTCGTCGATCGACGACGTTCCTCGTGGAATTTCGTTCCTGCTCAACAGGAATCGGCTCAACGTGGCGATCAGCCGGGCCAAGTACGCGGCATTCGTCGTGCGGGCGGAGACGCTCACCGAGTACCTGCCCGCCACCCCGGACCGGCTCGTCGAGCTCGGCGCGTTCCTGACAGTGGCATCGTCGTGACCGGCTCGCTGCCCGGCAGGCTGTCCGACGTCGTCGGCGCGGCCTACGTCAGCACCGACGCCGACCTACTGGCCGGGCGCAGCGTGGACTACACCGGCAGATACCGCGGCCGGGCCGCCGCCCTGGTCCGCCCGGGCGACGCGGCGCAGGTCGCGCAGGTCCTACGGGAGTGCCGCGACGCGGGCGCCCACGTCACCGTGCAGGGCGGCCGGACATCGCTGGTCGCCGGCACCGTCCCCGAGCACGACGACGTGCTGCTGTCCACCGAACGGCTCACGGCGACAAGCGGAGTCGACGTCGCCGACCGTCGGGTGCGGGTCGGCGCGGGTGTGACCCTGGGATCGGTGCAGCAGGCCGCCGTGGCCGCCGGCCTGGTGTTCGGGGTCGACCTGGCGGCCCGCGATTCGGCGACGGTGGGCGGGATGGCCTCGACGAATGCCGGCGGGCTGCGCACCGTGCGCTACGGCAACATGGGTGAGCAGGTGCTCGGGCTGGAGGTCGCGCTGCCCGACGGCACGCTGCTGCGCCGGTTCAGCCGGGTCCGCAGCGACAACACCGGCTACGACCTGGCGTCGCTGTTCGTCGGAGCGGAGGGCACGCTGGGTGTGCTCACCGAACTGGAACTGCGGCTGTATCCGACGCCGGCACACCGGATCACCGCGGTCTGCGGGTTCGCCGACCTCGCGGCGTTGATCGCCGCCGGCCGGTTGTTCCGTGACCTCGACGGGATCGCGGCGCTCGAGATGATCGACGGGCGCGCCTGCGCGGTGACCGCCGAGAAGATGGGTGTCGCGGCGCCGGTTGACGCGCCGTGGCTGCTGCTGGTGGAACTCGCAGGCGCCGAAGATCCCGGCGAGCGGCTCGCGGCGGCGTTCGACGACATCGACGTCAGCGGCGAACCCGCCGTCGGTGTCGACGTGGCCGCGCAGCAGCGGCTGTGGCGGGTGCGCGAGGCGGTGCTGGAGGTCCTCGGCGTGTACGGCCCGCCGCTGAAGTTCGACGTGTCACTGCCGCTCGAATCGGTCGCCGGGTTCGCCGCCGCCTCGGCCGGCCTGGTGAAAGCACATGCCCCCGAAGCGATCCCGGTGCTGTTCGGCCACATCGGTGAGGGCAACCTGCACCTCAACGTGCTGCGCGTCGACACCGCCGCCGAGCAGCACCTGTACGCGGCGATGATGACGCTGATCGCCGAGCACGGCGGCAACGTGAGCTCCGAACACGGGGTGGGCTCGCGCAAGCGCGACTACCTGACGATGTCGCGCACCGAGGACGACGTCTCGACGATGCGGGCGGTCAAGGCGGCGCTCGATCCGACCGGCTACCTGAACGCGGCCGTGCTGTTCCGCTGAGGCTGCCGGCGCCTCACGACGGCCGGGAGTGACGGCCGCGCGGCGCTTCCTGGTGCTCGTCGCGGTCGTCGCGGTAGTGCCTCCCGTTGCCTGACGAACCGTTCGGGTGTGGCGACTCGACGTGGCGGTGACGGGGGTGGCCGTTGGTCTGGAACGGGTCGTGCGACGGTGCCGGCGGCTCGACCGGCGGCGGATCGACCTGCGGCAGCAGTTGCAGGCGCTGCTCCTCGTCGACATGGAAACCGTTGTGCGCGAGACCGTTCATTTCGGCCGAAGGCTCCGGCGGGGCGTCGGCCATCAACGCCTCCAGGATGTTGCGCCAGGGATCGGGCTCGGATTCGGCCCGCACCGGGATGGGTTCGGGCTCCGGACCGGGATCGGCCGGCGCGTCGTCGTCGTCGAGCAGGCTGTGCCACGACTCGACCGGATCGCTGTGCCAGACCTCGGCGGGGGCGGGCAGCGGATGCTCGACGCGCGACGGCAGAGGTTCGGTGACGGGGTCGTCGTCCACGACCGGCCGGGCGGGCGCGGGCGGCGGGTCGTCCCATTCCACCGTGTACTCGAGGTAGTGGTCGTCGTCGAAGACGTACGCGTCGTACATGTCGTCGGCGTGCGCGGCCGCGTGCATCACGTCGGTGCGTGCCTCGGGATCGACCTCGCCGGCCGCGACGGACGCCCGCTCCGACCAGCCGCCGAAGCCCAGCAGGAACAGTGCGGCCACCACACCGAACAGCGCGACGAACGCCGGCAGCAGGATCGACTGGGACATCGCCGCGGCGAACGGTTCGTGCAGGAACGCCGGCAGCGCCGTGACGGCGCCCTCGCCGACGGGGTCCGGCCCGGCCGCGGGCATCTCGGCGCCGATCCGCGAGGTCATGAACGCCGCCATCCCGGCGCTGCCCAGCACCGAGCCGACCTGACGCGTCGCGTTGTAGACCCCCGACCCCGCACCGGCGAGCGTCGGCGGCAGGTTGCGGGTGGCCGTGGCGGCCAGCGGCGACCAGATGAAGGCCATGCCGATGCCCATCAGCGTGATCGGCAGCACCAGCCGCCAGATCGGCGTCGACGGGGTCATGTCGATCGACAACCAGGTCAGCGCGATGGCCAGCGCGGAGAAGCCGAAACCGACGATCGGCCGCGGGTGCGACCGGTCGACGATGCGGCCGACGAGCGGGGCCAGCACGCCGGTCGCGATCGCCATCGGAGCGGTGAGCAGCGCCGCCCGGGTGGGTGACAGCCCGCAGACGGCCTGCGCGTAGAACATCAGCGGCAGGATCATTCCGGTGACGACGAAGCCGATCGTCGCGATCCCGAGGTTGGACAGGCTGAAGTCGCGGTCGCGGAAGATCTGCAGCGGGATCAGCGGCTCGTGCGGGGTCACCGACTGCCAGTAGACGAATCCGGCCATCGCGCCGACGCCGAGCGCGACGCAGCCCCAGATCCACGCCGCCCAGTTGTGCGACTGACCCTCCTGCAGGGCGAAGACGATCAGGAACATGCCAAGCCCCGACAGCAGCACACCGGGGATGTCGAACCCGTTCTTCCTGGTGGGCAGCGCAGGCACGAACCGGGCGGCCAGCAGCAGGCCTGCGACGCCGACCGGCACGTTGACGATGAAGATCCACTGCCAGCCCAGCGTGTCCACCAGCACCCCGCCGGCCAACGGGCCGACCAGCGTCGCGACGCCCGCGGTGGCTCCCCACACGCTCATCGCCACGCCGCGCCGCTCGGGCGGGAAGATCCGGGTGATGGTCGAGAGCGTCTGCGGGGTGAGCAGCGCCGCGCCGACACCCTGGACCACCCGCGCGGCGATCAGCATCTCGATGCTGCCCGCCAGGCCGCACCACAGCGAGGCGACGGTGAACACCGCGAGCCCGGCCAGGTAGATGTTGCGCGGCCCGAAGCGGTCGCCGAGGCGGCCCGCGAGCAGCAGGGGCACGGCGTAGGCCAGCAGGTAGGCGCTCGTCACCCAGATCACGGCGTCGTAGTCGGCGCCGAGGTTCTCCATGATCGACGGATTCGCGACGGCGACGATGGTGGCGTCGACGAGGATCATGAAGAAGCCGATCATCATCGCCCACAGGGCATGCCACGGGTTGGCCGCCGGGTCGCCTGCGGTCACGGCATCGCCCGGTCGCGGCTTGGCCGCACCGTCACGTCCCGGCCTCCGGGCAGCAGGTGAAGAGAACATATGGCGTCGACTCGCTAACCAACGATCCACCGACGCTACGTACCCGCTGCAGGCACGACAAGTCCGGGTCGGCGCCGCGCCGCCGGTCACACGGCTTCGGCGACCGCCTCACGCTCGGCGTCGGCTTCGTCGTCGGACGCCGGTGCACCCACCGCGAGCAGCGCCAACAGAGCGATCACCATGCCCGCCGTCATCACCACCGCCAGCGCGAACTCGCCGTTGCCGAGCACGCCGACCAGCGGTGCGACTGCGGCGCCGAGCCCGAACTGTGCGGCGCCCAGCAACGCGGCGGCGGTGCCCGCAGCCTCGGAGTGCCGCGACAGCGCCACGGCGGGCGCGTTCGGGATCACCAGCCCCATGGCGGCCAGGATCACCCACACCGGCACCAGGAAGCCGTACAGGCCGCCGACCTCGGCGACGGTGATCCCGACGAATACCGCGCCGGCCAGCGACGCCCAGGACAGCGCCCACACGACGATGGCCTGTGGGGTGAACCGGCGCAGCAGCACCACGTTGAGCTGCGTCGAGCCGATCAGCGCCACCGCGCCCGCGGCGAACAGCAGCGCGAAGGTCTGCTGATCCACGCCGTAGCGGCCCTGCAGCACGAAGGGAGCGGCCGCGATGTAGGCGAACAGACCGGACATGCCCAGCGCCGCGACGAGGACCAGGATGACGAACCGCGCGTCGCGCAGCAGGCCCGCGTAGGTGGCGGCGATGCCGCGCACCCGCAGCGGCCGCCGGTGGGCGACCGGCAGCGTCTCGGGCAGCGCCAGCACGGCGAGCAGCAGCAGCAATCCGGCCAGCAGGACCAGCGCGAGGAACACCCAGTGCCAGGAGGCGTGCAGGAGCACCGCGGCGCCCAGGGATGGCGCCAGCACCGGCGCCACGCCGAGCACCAGCATCAGCCGCGACATCACGGTGGCGGCCGCGGACCCGGAGAACAGGTCACCCACGACGGCGATCGCGACCACCGCGGCGGCGGCGGCACCCATGCCCTGCAGTCCGCGGGCCACGCCGAGGATCGCGATGTTCGGCGCCAGCACGCACAGCATCGACGCCACCATGTGCAGGACGATGCCGGCCATCAGCGGGCGCCGGCGTCCCAGCGAGTCCGACAGCGGTCCGACGATCAGCTGTCCCAGCGCCAGTCCGGCGAGCGTGCCGGTCAAGGTCAGCTGGGCGACCGACGACGACACGCCGAATTCGTCGCCGATGCCGGGCAGTGCGGGCAGGTACATGTCGATGGTGAGCGGACCGAGCGCCACCAGGGCGCCGAGGACGAGGATCATCTTCACCCGTCGCGGCGGCGTGGAGTCGCGCTGCGGGGTGCGGGTTGCTGGCACAGGCGGGCTCACGCGTGGGGATGATGCCATGCAATTGGTTAGCACCGCATATCAATATTTTCTTCCCGGCCGTGACCGCGATCACCGCCGGGCACCCGCGGCCGCCGCCGTTCGTTGTCGACCCGATAGCCTGGACAGCCACGGCTCACGCACGGTTCGCACACGGGGAGGCCCGGAATGAGCGCTCGGTCCCGCAAGACCAAGCTGCCCGCGACCACGGACGGTTCGGCCGAGAGTCCCGGCACCGCCGCGCGTGTGCTGTCCCAGATCATCGAGGGCAGTACCCGCGTGCAGGCGCCAGCGGTGCGCGCCTACGTCGACCGGTTGCGCCGTGCGCGTCCGAACGCCGGCCCGGCCGAGATCATCACGTCGCTGGAGAAGCACTACGTGGGCGCGGTGATGGCCAGCGGCGCGGCCGTCGGGTCCGCCGCGGCGTTCCCCGGCATCGGCACGCTCGCCGCGATGTCGGCGGTGGCCGGTGAGACCGTGCTGTTCCTCGAGGCGACGTCGGTGTTCGTGCTCGCCGTCGCCGAGGTGCACGGCATCCCCGCCGAGCACCGCGAGCGCCGCCGCGCGCTGGTGCTGTCGGTGCTTGTCGGTGAGGACAGCAAGCACGCCCTCGCCGACCTGATCGGACGGGGTCGTACCAGCGGCGGATGGATCAGCGACGGCGCGGCGACGCTGCCGCTGCCCGCGGTGACGCAACTCAACTCGCGGCTGCTCAAGTACTTCGTCAAGCGCTACACGATCAAGCGGGGAGCCCTGGCGTTCGGCAAGGTGCTGCCGGTCGGAATCGGCGCGGTGGTCGGCGGCGTCGGCAACCGCCTGATGGGCCGCAAGATCGTCGACAACGCCCGCAACGCGTTCGGTCCGCCGCCGCCGAGGTGGCCCTCGACGCTGCACGTGCTGCCGCCCGCGCAGCCCTGAAACGGCGTCGATCGATGCACCCCGCAAGACCACTAAGACCATAAGTGCATCGACGTGGTCCGGCCGATGCCAGAGCGCTAGCCTTTAGGCGGCGGACGAGCGGGTAATCGCGACGTAGGCCGTGAACACGAGGACGCTAAACCAGGACACGAAAGCGGCGAGCACCTTGCCAATGCTTGCCCGAGGCGACGGAATCGAGGCGAGTAGCTGCCGTGAGCAGTTCACCTTCACCATTCGGACAGAACGAGTGGTTGGTCGAGGAGATGTACCGCAAGTTCCGCGAGGACCCCTCGTCGGTCGACCCCAGTTGGCACGAATTCCTGGTCGACTACAACCCGGAGCCGACCGGGGCGTCGGCGGCCAAGGGCGGTAACGGCCAACCGGCCCGCGGATCTGCGCCCAAGTCGCCGCCCGAACCCGCACCCGCGCCGCCGCCGCAGGCCAAGTCCGCCGACAAGTCGGCCGCCAACGGCACCGCGAAGTCCGAGTCGGCGCCGGCGAAGAACGACAAGCCCGCGTCGGCCAAGCCCGCCGAGAAGTCCGCCGACAAGCCTGCCGAGAAGAACGAGAAGGCGCCGCAGAAGCCTGCCGCGAAGAACGACAAGAGCGACAAGCCCGCTGAGAAGAACGAAAAGGCGCCGGACGCCAAGCCGAAGGCTGCCGCCTCCGGTGGTGACGACGAGAACCAGGTGCTGCGCGGCGCCGCGGCGGCCGTGGCCAAGAACATGTCCGCCTCGCTCGAGGTGCCCACCGCGACCAGCGTGCGGGCCATCCCGGCGAAGCTGATGATCGACAACCGCGTCGTCATCAACAATCACCTCAAGCGCACCCGCGGCGGCAAGATCTCGTTCACCCACCTGATCGGGTACGCGATCGTGCAGGCCGTCAACAAGTTCCCGAGCATGAACCGGCACTTCGCCGAGGTCGACGGCAAGCCCAACGCCGTCACGCCCGCCCACACCAACCTCGGTCTGGCGATCGACCTGCCCGGCAGGGACGGCAACCGGCAGCTCGTGGTCGCGGCGATCAAGAAGTCCGAGTCGCTGGCGTTCGGCCAGTTCATCGCCGCCTACGAGGACATCGTGCGGCGCGCCCGCGACGGCAAGCTGACCGCCGAGGACTTCTCCGGCGTCACGATCTCACTGACCAACCCCGGCACCATCGGCACCGTGCACTCGGTGCCGCGGCTGATGCGCAACCAGGGCGCCATCATCGGCGTCGGCGCGATGGAGTACCCGGCGGAGTTCCAGGGCGCCAGCGAGGAACGCATCAACGACATGGGCGTCGGCAAGCTCATCACGCTGACGTCCACCTACGACCACCGCATCATCCAGGGCGCGGAGTCCGGCGACTTCCTGCGCACGGCGCACCAGCTGCTGCTGTCCGACGAGTTCTTCGACGAGATCTTCCGCGAGCTCGGCATCCCGTACGAGCCGGTGCGCTGGCGCATCGACAACCCCGACCCGATCGAGGACAAGAACGCCCGGGTGATCGAGCTGATCGCGGCGTACCGCAACCGCGGTCACCTGATGGCCGACATCGACCCGCTGCGGCTGGACAAGAACCGGTTCCGCAGCCATCCGGACCTCGACGTCAACAGCCACGGCCTGACGCTGTGGGATCTCGACCGCGAGTTCAAGGTCGGCGGCTTCGCCGGCGCCGAGCGCAAGAAGCTGCGCGACGTGCTCGGCCTGCTGCGCGACTCCTACTGCCGCCACGTCGGCGTCGAGTACACCCACATCCTCGAGCCCGAGCAGCAGACCTGGATCCAGGAGCGCGTCGAGGTCAAGCACGAGAAGCCGACCGTCGCCGAGCAGAAGTACATCCTGAGCAAGCTCAACGCGGCCGAGGCCTTCGAGACGTTCCTGCAGACCAAGTACGTCGGGCAGAAGCGGTTCTCGCTGGAAGGCGCCGAGACCGTCATCCCGATGATGGACGCCGCCATCGACCAGTGCGCCGAGCACGGCCTCGACGAGGTCGTCATCGGCATGCCGCACCGCGGCCGGCTCAACGTGCTTGCCAACATCGTCGGCAAGCCCTACTCGCAGATCTTCAGCGAGTTCGAGGGCAATTTGAACCCGTCGCAGGCGCACGGCTCCGGCGACGTCAAGTACCACCTCGGCTCGACCGGGATCTACCTGCAAATGTTCGGCGACAACGACATCGCGGTGTCGCTGACGGCCAACCCGTCGCACCTGGAGGCCGTCGACCCGGTGCTCGAGGGTCTGGTGCGCGCCAAGCAGGACCTGCTCGACAAGGTTGACGGCGACGACGCGTTCACCGTCGTGCCGATGATGCTGCACGGCGACGCGGCGTTCGCCGGCCAGGGCGTGGTCGCCGAGACGCTGAACCTGGCGCTGCTGCGCGGCTACCGCACCGGCGGGACAATCCACATCATCGTCAACAACCAGATCGGATTCACCACCTCGCCGCACGACTCGAAGTCGTCGGAGTACTGCACCGACGTGGCGAAGATGATCGGCGCGCCGATCTTCCACGTCAACGGTGACGATCCCGAGGCCGCCGCGTGGGTGGCCAAGCTCGCCGTCGACTTCCGGCAGAAGTTCAAGAAGGACGTCGTCATCGACATGCTGTGCTACCGCCGCCGCGGGCACAACGAGGGCGACGACCCGTCGATGACGCAGCCCGGCATGTACGACGTGATCGACACCAAGCGCGGGGTCCGCAAGACCTACACCGAAGCGCTGATCGGCCGCGGCGACATCTCGATGAAAGAGGCCGAGGACGCCCTGCGCGACTACCAGGGCCAGCTCGAGCGGGTGTTCAACGAGGTCCGTGAACTCGAGAAGCACGACATCGCGCCCAGTGAGTCCGTCGAGGCCGACCAGGTGCTGCCCGCGAAGCTGTCGACCGCGGTCGACAAGGCGGAGCTGGCCCGCATCGGCGACGCGTTCCTCAACGTCCCCGACGGCTTCACCGTGCACCCACGGGTCAAGCCGGTGTTGGAGAAGCGCCGCGAAATGGCCTACGAGGGCAAGGTCGACTGGGCCTTCGCCGAACTGCTCGCGCTCGGCTCGATGATCGCCGAGGGCAAGCTGGTGCGGCTGTCCGGTCAGGACACCCGGCGCGGCACGTTCACCCAGCGCCACTCGGTGATCATCGACCGCAAGACCGGCCAGGAGTACACGCCGCTGCAGATGCTGGCGACCAACCCGGACGGCACGCCCACCGGCGGCAAGTTCCTGGTGTACGACTCGGCGCTGTCGGAGTTCGCGGCGGTCGGCTTCGAGTACGGCTACTCGGTCGGCAACCCCGACGCGATGGTGCTGTGGGAGGCGCAGTTCGGCGACTTCGTCAACGGCGCGCAGTCCATCATCGACGAGTTCATCAGCTCCGGCGAGGCCAAGTGGGGTCAGCTCTCCGACGTGGTGCTGCTGCTGCCGCACGGCCACGAGGGGCAGGGTCCTGACCACACGTCGGGCCGCATCGAGCGGTTCCTGCAGCTGTGGGCCGAGGGTTCGATGACCATCGCCGTGCCGTCGACCCCGGCGAGCTACTTCCACCTGCTGCGCAGGCACGGCATGGACGGCATCCAGCGGCCGCTGATCGTCTTCACGCCGAAGTCGATGCTGCGCAACAAGGCCGCGGTCAGCGATCTGCGCGAGTTCACCGAGGGCAAGTTCCGCTCGGTGATGGAGGAGCCGACGTACACCGACGGCGACGGCGACCGGTCGAAGGTCAAGCGGGTGCTGCTGACCAGCGGCAAGATCTATTACGAGCTGGCGGCCCGCAAGGCCAAGGAGAAGCGCGACGACATCGCGATCGTGCGCGTCGAGCAGCTGGCGCCGCTGCCGCGGCGGCGACTGGCCGAGACGCTCGACATGTACCCGAACGTCGAGGAGAAGTTCTGGGTGCAGGAGGAGCCGGCCAACCAGGGCGCGTGGCCGTCGTTCGGCCTGATCCTGCCCGAGCTGCTGCCGGACTACTTCACCGGCATCAAGCGGGTGTCGCGGAGGGCGATGTCGGCGCCGTCATCGGGATCGTCGAAGGTGCACGCCGTCGAGCAGCAGGAGATCCTCGACGAGGCCTTCGCCCCGTAACCCCGTTCACCAGACAGCAGTCAGGGTCGTGATCCTCCGCGGATCACGACCCTGACTTCTCGTTCGGGACCTGCCGGCCCTCAGAAGCCCAGCATCGGCATCGGGAACGGCGTCTGGCCGTTGGCCAGCGACGCCATCGCACCGGGGCAGAACGCCGAGATGGCCAGGCCGGTGAACATGGTGGCCGGGCCCAGCGGACGGCCGAGCGCGTCGGAGACCTCGCCGGCGACATTGGCCGCGTTCTGACCGGGATCGACGAGCATCGGGCAGATCTGCTGACCGACTTGCGTCGCGGTCGCCGGGTCGATGCCCGAGAGCCCAGGACCGCCGAGGCTGTCGAGGAACGCATCGGTGGCCGGGTCGGCCTGCGCCGGCGCCGCCCCGACCGACAGGGCGCCGCCGAACAGGCCCGCGGTCACGGCGAGCGCGGCGGCCGCCACGCGGTGGTTGCGCTTGATTCGCTGCATGACTTGGCATCGCCGTCGGCGGCGGCGCCGTTACGGATCGCCCCCGCGGCGGTGGTACCGCGGGTACCGACTAACCTCGTCCCGAGGCAACGACAAGAGGAGTGCACACATGGACGGCTTCGCCGGGAAGGTCGCCGTGGTGACCGGAGCTGGATCGGGCATCGGCCAGGCGCTGGCCATCGAACTGGCCCGCTCTGGCGCCAAGCTGGCGATCAGCGACGTCGACACCGAGGGACTGGCGGCCACCGAGGAGCGGCTGAAGGCCATCGGGGCGCCGGTGAAGGCCGACCGCCTGAACGTCACCGAGCGCGAGGCGTTCCACCTCTACGCCGACGAGGTCAAGAATCACTTCGGCAAGGTCAACCAGATCTACAACAACGCCGGGATCGCGTTCACCGGCGACGTCGAGATCAGCCAGTACAAGGACATCGAGCGGGTGATGGACGTCGATTTCTGGGGCGTCGTCAACGGCACCAAGGCGTTCCTTCCACACCTCATCGAGTCCGGCGACGGCCACGTGATCAACGTGTCGAGCGTGTTCGGGCTGTTCTCCGTGCCCGGCCAGGCCGCCTACAACGCGGCCAAGTTCGCCGTGCGGGGATTCACCGAGGCGCTGCGGCAGGAGATGATCCTGGCCCAGCATCCGGTGAAGGTGACGACCGTGCACCCCGGCGGCATCAAGACCGCGATCGCGCGCAACGCCACCGCGGCCGAAGGGCTCGACGCCGAGCAGCTGGCCAACGTGTTCGACAAGAAGCTGGCGTCCATGTCGCCGCGCCGTGCCGCCGTGGTCATCCTCGACGGCGTGCGCAAGAACAAGGCCCGCGTCCTCATCGGCAACGACGCCAAGGTGCTCGACGCACTCGTGCGCATCACCGGGCCGCACTATCAGCGGCTGTTCGCGGCGTTCACGTCGCGGATGATGCCACCGCCGAAGTAACGCACGCCCGGCTCGCGCAGGATCTCAGTCGCGCAGCGGGTGGGCGGACAGCCAGTCGTCGGCCACCCGCGCCGGGTCGGCTCCGTCGTCCACCGCCTGCTGCATCTCCGCGATCGCCGCGGTGTCGAGCACTCCGGCGACCTCGTTGAGCGCCAGCACCTGTGACTCGTCGAGTTCGTTGCGCCGGTACAGGGGCACCACGTTCTCGGCACGGATCAGCGCCGAGCGGTCCGCCAGCACCACGACGTCGTCCGGGATCGCGGGCGCGGCGGTGGTGGTCCACGCGGCGTTCACCCGGCCGCCCCGCAGCGCGGCCCACAGTGCGGACTCGTCGGGGAATTCGCGGGGCGCGGGCAGCCGGCAGGTGCCGACGACCGACGGTGTCTGGACCCCGGCCACCTTCCCCGGGCGGACCTCGGCGCAGCGGCCGGTCAACGCCGACAGCCGTTCGCCGCGCGCCTCGGCGGTGGCTTCGGTGACGGCGAGCGCCGGCCGGTCCTGCGCCGACATCGCGTAGTCGCCGGCGGCCACTCCCTCGGGCAGCGCCGCCAGCAGCTCGCGGTACACCTGCTCGCCCGCCCGGGCGGTGGCGCCGGGCTCGAAGCGCTGCAGCAGCCGGCCGGTCAGTCCGGGCACCACCCGAACCTCGCCGGCGTCGAGCGCGGTCAGTGGGTCGTCCGACGGCAGCACCACGGTGGCCGTGCCGTAGTTGCGCAGCGCTGCCGCATACAGGTGTGCGATCACCACCGACTCGGTGTCGGTGTGGGCGCCGATGGTGACCAGCGGCGGGGCGGGCGGACCGCCGCAGCCGCTGAGCACGAGTGCGACGAGCGCCAACGCCAGCCGGCGCATCGTCGGCTCAGACCTGCGACGCCGCGGCCACCGCTTCGGCCACCGCGGGTCCGACCCGGGGGTCGAGCGCGCTCGGGACGATGTGGTCGACGGCAAGGTCGTCGCCGACCACGGAGAAGATGGCCTCGGCCGCGGCGACCTTCATCTTCTCGGTGATGCGGCGGGCGCCGGCGTCGAGCGCACCGCGGAACACCCCGGGGAATGCCAGCACGTTGTTGATCTGGTTCGGGAAGTCGCTGCGTCCGGTGGCCACCACCGCCGCGTGCTTGCGGGCGGCGTCGGGGTGGATCTCCGGATCCGGATTCGACAGGGCGAACACGATGCCCTTGGGCGCCATCGTGGCGATGATCTCCTCGGGCACCACGCCCGCGGACAGGCCGAGGAACATGTCGGCCCCGTTGACGGCCTCGGCGATGCCGCCGGTCAGGTTCCGCGGATTGGTGCTCGCGGCGAGTTCGGCCTTGAACGTGTTGAGGTCCTCGCGCCCGCTGTGCACGATGCCCTTGGAGTCCAGCACGACGATGTCGCGGATGCCCGCGGCGATCAGGATGTTCGCGCAGGCCACCCCCGCGGCGCCGGCGCCGGAGATGACCACCTTGAGGGCGTGCATATCGCGGCCGAGCACCTCGACGGCACCGAAGAGCGCACCCAGCACGACGATGGCGGTGCCGTGCTGGTCGTCGTGCATCACCGGGCAGTCCAGCGCCTCGATCACCCGGCGCTCGATCTCGAAGCAGCGCGGGGCGGAGATGTCCTCGAGGTTGACCGCACCGAATGTCGGGCGCAGCCGGATCAGGGTCTCGACGATCTCGTCGGGATCCTTGGTGTCGAGCACGATCGGGATCGAGTCCAGCCCGCCGAACGTCTTGAACAGCGCGCTCTTGCCCTCCATCACCGGAAGCGACGCGGCGGGGCCGATGTCGCCGAGGCCGAGCACCGCGCTGCCGTCGCTGACGACGGCGACCAGCCGGCTGGCCCAGGTGTACTTCGCGGCCAGGGTGTGGTCGGCGGCGATCGCCCGGCTCACCTGAGCCACCCCTGGGGTGTAGGCGATCGACAACGCGCGCTGGGTGTCCAGCGGCGAATTCATGCCGACCGAGAGTTTCCCGCCTTCGTGCGCCGCGAAGATCTCGGCGTCATCGATGACGACCTGGGGGGTGCGCGCCTGCGACTCGCTCTCGGGCGAGGAGGTCACGGTACTTTCCGACACTGCGCAAGGGTATCGGACCGCGAATTCTCACAGTGCCCCATTCCCCCCGCGTGAGTACCCCGCGGCGCGCAGGTGGCCCCCAGATTCGGCGCGTAGCATCTGTACGGCCCGAACAGGGGTTTCGATCGCGCCGCAGGAGGAGGGCCCATGCCGTCGTTCCGCGCCCTGCCGCCGTCAATGGTCCGGACCTCCACCCGCAACAGGTCGATGGGTCCCGACGCGTCAAGCATCCACGTCCCCGTCGCGCGGGCGATGGTGGACTGCGGCGTGTACTGCGAGGGCAGGCGGCTGCCGGGCAAGTTCACCCACGCCGCGGCACTCGCCCGGGTGCGCGAGCTCGAGGCCGACGGCCGTCCGGCGTTCGTGTGGATCGGGCTGCACGAGCCCGACGAGCACCAGATGCAGGCCGTCGCCGAGGTTTTCGGCCTGCACGAACTGGCCGTCGAGGACGCGGTGCACGCCCACCAGCGACCGAAGCTGGAGCGCTACGACGACACCCTGTTCCTGGTGCTGAAGACCATCAACTACGTCGAGCACTCGTCGATCGACAACGCCCGGGAGATCGTCGAGACCGGCGAGATCATGGTGTTCGTCGGCGCGGACTTCGTGGTGACGGTCCGCCACGGCGACTTCAGCGGGCTGGCCGGGGTCCGCAAGCGGATGGACGCCAACCCCACCAACTGCGCGCTGGGTCCCTACGCGGTGATGCACGCGATCGCCGACCACGTGGTCGACGGCTACCTCGACGTCACCGATCTCGTGGAGACCGACATCGACGCGATGGAGGAGAACATCTTCTCCCCCGCCAGCACCACCGACATCGAGCACATCTACCTGCTCAAGCGCGAAGTGGTCGAGATGCGCCGGGCGGTCACCCCGCTCACCCTGGCGTTGCAGCGCATCGGCGCCGATCACAACGACCTCATCTCCAAGGAGGTCCGGCGCTACATGCGCGACGTGCTCGACCACAACACCCAGGCCGCCGACCGGATCGCCAGCTACGACGAGGTGCTCAGCTCGCTGGTGCAGGCGGCCGTCGGCAAGATCTCGATGCAGCAGAACACCGACATGCGCAAGATCTCGGCGTACGTCGCGATCGCCGCGGTGCCGACCGCGATGGCGGGCATCTACGGGATGAACTTCGACAACATGCCGGAACTGCGGTGGACCTACGGGTATCCCGCGGTGCTCCTGGTGATGTTCACGGTGTGCTTCCTGCTGTACCGGACGTTCCGCCGCAACCACTGGCTCTAATTGGGCCGCGCCGCAGGCCTGTCCGGATCGAGCACATCCACTCCGTCGGCCGTCCAGGCCTCCCGCATCGCGTCGGCGCCCTTCAGACGCACCCACGCCGCTTCGGTGGGAGTGATCGGCGTCGCGGTCAGCACGGTGACCGGGGCGATCGGCCCCGGCAGCGCGATCTCACCGATCTCGCTGTCGCTCAACAGGAACGCGGTGAACGGGGCCCGGTCGAACAACGGTTCGCCGAGGTCGACGAGTGCGCCCGGCTCGAGCACCAGCCCCTCGACAGCGGGTGCGGCGGCCAGCACCGCCACCGAACGGGCCAGGCCCTTCGGGGTGGCGCCGCGCAGTGCGACGGTCACCTCGGCGCGCGGGCCGTGGATGGCGTCGGTCACCAGCTCGGTCGGATCGAACATCGGGTGCCGCGAACAGCCAAGAGAGACGAAATGATTGACGCCTTCCATACCCGGCCGGCCATCCGGCCCGAAGCGCAGGACGTCGATGCGTTCGGTGCCGAGGAAGGTGATGCTGGCGGCGGCGGGGTCCGCGACGATCCCGGCCCGGGCGAAGTGCTCACCCAGCCGGGCGCGCACCTCGGCCAGGACGTCGGTCACTCGGCAGGCGGTTTGGTCGGCTGGTCGGCGTCGGACTTCTTTGCGGCGTCGGTGGGCGCCTCGTCGGTAGTCGCGTCCGAGGCGGGCGCTTCGGCAGGCTTCTCGGCCGCAGGCTTCTCGGTGGCAGGCTTCTCGGCGGCAGCCGCCGGTTCGGCGCTCTCCCCCGCAGGCGGGATGGTGAGGTTGGCACCGGTGTCCGCGTCGAAGATGACCAGCTTCGAGGTATCGAAGGCCAGCTGCAGCGTCTGGCCCGCCGCAACCTTCGACTCCGTGGAAACCCTTGCCACGAACTCGTTCTCGCCCGCACCGGACTCGGCGGCCAGCTCCTGCAGCTGCGCCGACCGGGCGCCTTCGCCCTCGAGCCTGAAGTGCACGTACTTGTCGGCGCCCAGCGATTCGACGATGTCGGCCTCGACGTCGAACGTCAGCGCGCGGATGCGGGCGTAGCCGTCCATCAGGGCGGCGTCCTCGATGTGTTCGGGGCGGATACCCACGATGATGTTGGCAGGCTTGCGGTGGCGGGCGAGCATGTCGTGCACGTGCTGGGTCAGGGTGATATCGCCGAACGGCAACCGCACCCCGACGTCGGTCAGCGTCGCCGGGAAGAAGTTCATCGCCGGCGAGCCGATGAAGCCCGCGACGAACAGGTTGGCGGGCCTGTTGTAGAGCTCCTCGGGGGTGCCGATCTGCTGGGCCACCCCTGCCAGCATCACCACCACCCGGTCACCGAGGGTCATCGCCTCCGTCTGGTCGTGGGTGACGTAGACCGTGGTGGTGCCCAGCCGGTGCTGCAGCCGCGAGATCTCCGAGCGCATCTGCACCCGCAGTTTGGCGTCGAGGTTACTCAGCGGCTCGTCCATCAGGAATGCCTTGGGGTCGCGCACGATCGCGCGGCCCATCGCCACCCGCTGGCGTTGCCCGCCCGACAGCTGACCCGGCTTGCGGTCCAGCAGCTCGGTGAGGTCGAGGATCTTCGCGGTCTCGTCGACCTTCGAGGCGATCTCGTCCTTCTTGACCTTCGCCAATGTCAGCGGGAAGGCGATGTTCTGCCGCACCGTCATGTGCGGGTACAGCGCATAGGACTGGAACACCATCGCGATGTCGCGGTCCTTGGGCGCCTTCTCGTTGACCCGCTCGCCGCCGATACGCAGCTCACCCGACGAGATGTCCTCCAGCCCGGCGATCATGTTGAGCGTGGTGGACTTCCCGCACCCGGAGGGACCGACCAGGATGATGAACTCGCCGTCGGCGATGGAGATCGACAGGTCCTTGACCGCCGTCGCGCCGTTCGGGTAACTCTTCGTCACCCCGTCCAACACTATTTCGGCCATCGACTACCCCTTCACCGCACCGGACGTCAGCCCAGCGACGATCCGCCGCTGGAAGATGAGAACAAAGATAATGATCGGGATGGTGATCACCATCGCCCCCGCCGCGATCGACCCGGTGGGCTCCTCGAACTGCGAGCTGCCGGTGAAGTTGGCGATGGCCACCGGCGCGGTGATCGCCCGCTGGGTGGCGGTCAGCGACAACGCGAGCAGCAGGTCGTTCCAGGCGAAGATGAACACCAGTATCGCGGCGGTGACGATGCCCGGCGCCGCCAGGGGCGCGATCACCTTGCGGAACGCCTGCGCGGGGGTGGCGCCGTCCATCTTCGCCGCCTTCTCCAGGTCCCAGGGGATCTCCCGGAAGAACGCCGACAGCGTGTAGATCGCCAGCGGCAGCGCGAAGGTGATGTAGGGGATGATCAGTCCGGGCCAGGTGTCGAACAAGCCGATGCGGCGTTCGATGTTGAACAGCGGGGTCACCAGCGAGATCTGAGGGAACATCGCGATCAGCAGCGCGACGCCGACGAGCAGCTTCTTGCCCGGGAACACCAGGCGCGCCACGGCATAGGCCGCCATGCCTCCGACGAGCACCGCGATGGCCGTGGTGATCAGGCCGATGCCGATCGAGTTGATCAGTGCCGAGGAGAACGCGTCGCCGGAGAAGATGCCCTTGTAGTTCTCGAAGGTGACCTCAGACGGGATCAGTTTGCCGTCCTTGACGGTCGATGTCGGCTTCAATGACAGGCTCAAGATCCACAACACCGGCACCAGGGCGTAGATCACCACGAGGACGTTCGCGACAGCCCACCCGGCGCCCCGTCCGGCACCCACCCGCTCGGCCACGTCAGCGCCTCTCCTCGTCGGATCCGGGCGCGGACGCCCCGAAGAGCTTGATGTAGATGAACGCGATCAGCGCGACGCACAGGAAGATCAGCACACTGATCGCCGAACCGAGCCCGATGTTGAATGCCTTGAACAGATTGTCGTAGCCGAGGATCGACACCGAACCGGTGTTGTTGGCGCCCTGGGTCAGCACGTAGATGTTGTCGAAGATCCGGAACGCATCGAGCGTGCGGAACAGCAGGGCCACCAGGATCGCCGGTTTGATCAGCGGCAGAATCACTTTGAGCAACCGCTTCCAGGCGCCCGCACCGTCCATCTGCGCGGCGTTGAGCAGATCCTGAGGCACCAGCGCCAACCCGGCCAGCAGCAGCAGGGCCATGAACGGCGTGGTCTTCCACACCTCGGCGAGCACCACGATCGCCAGTGAGGGCAGTTGTTCGGTCAGCGGCGCGCTGCCCTCCGGCAACAGGTTCGCCAGATAGCCGGTGCCAGGCGTCCATGCGTAGTACCAGCTGTAGGACGCCGCGACGGTGACGATGCCGTACGGGACGAGGACCGCCGTGCGCACCACGCCCTTGCCGAAGATGGTGCGGTGCATGACCAGGGCGAGCGCCATCCCGAGTACGAACTCGATCGCCACCGACACCACGGTGATCGCCAGGGTCACCAGCAGCGCCGTCCACCAGTAGCCGTCAGTGAGCACGGTGACGTAGTTGTCGATGCCGACGAACTCGGTGTCGTCGGGGGTGGCGAGGTTGTAGCGCTGCAGGCTCAGCCACACCGCGTAGCCGATCGGGTAGGCGGTCACGGCGAGCATCAGAATCACCGCGGGAGCGATCAGCAGGAAGGCGAGTCGACGCTCCGACCTCGTGTCGTCGGTGTCGGCTGTCGCCACGGAATCCACTCCGGCCGTCACGGGATGAGCCCCTTCCCGTCGATGGCCTTCTGGACCTGTTCGGCGAGTTCGTCGGCCGTGCGTTCCGGATCGATCTCGGTGATCGGCGCCAAAGTTACCGAGATCCGGGTGGACACCGCCTGGTACTGCGGGCTCGCCGGTCGCACCGCGGCGTCGATGAGCTGTTGACGGATGATCTCGTACTGCGGGTAGCGGGCCTGGAACGCCGGGTCGTCGTACAGCGAGGCGCGGACCGCGGGCAGTCCGCCCTCGACCGAGGTGTAACGCTGGTTCTCCGGGTTGCGCAGGCAGCGGACCACTTCGAACGCCTCGGCCTCGTGCTGGCTGGTCTTGGCGACGGCGAGGTTGAGCCCGCCGAGGGTCACCTTCGCGGGGATACTCGGGTCGACCCTCGGGAAGGGCGCGAACCCGAACACCTCGCGGCTGGCGTCATAGGCGGTGCGGAATTGTTCGTCGCTGGGCGAGAACGTCCCTTCGTCGTTGATGGCGCTCGTCAGGTCCGGTCGCTTGTTCAGCGGCAGGAAACCGACGCCGCCCTTGACCGCGTTCTCCAACATCGACGGAAGCACGAAGGGCCAGTTCACCTCCAGTGCGGCTTTGCCTTGCTCGAGGGCCAGTCGGGCGGTGCTCTCGTCGGTCTGGGTGATCGACGGATCGGCCCCCGGTGCTGTGGCAACCGACTTGATGGTCTGCAACGCCTTGACGGTCGCGGCTCGGTGCTCCGGCGTGTCGGTGAGCGTGACCGTCTTGCCGTCTTCGGAAAGAACCTGTCCGCCCGCGCTTTCCAACAGCGTGTTGAACCACACCACCAGGCCTTCGTACTGCTTGCCCTGCACGGCAATCCAGCTCGGCTGACCGGCCGCCTTCAGCCGGCCCGCCTCGGCCACCATCGCGTCCCATGTTGCCGGTGGCTCGGGCATGAGATCGGCGCGATACCAGAGCACCTGAGTGTTCGTGGTGACCGGCGACGCGTACAGCTTGTCCTCCCACGTCGCCGTCTCGAGGGGGCCGGGCAGCGTGTCGGTGGTGGCATCGGTCTCCGCCAGCCCGGCGGGATCATCGGCGAGTGGGACGATCCAGCCGGCCTCGGCGAACTCGGGCGTCCAGACCACGTCCATGGCCATCAGGTCGAGCGTCTTGTCGTTGCCCGTCAACCGCCGGGCCAGTTGCAGCCGCTGCTCGTCAGCGCTCTTCGGCAAACTGATCTGCCGGATCGAGAAGCCGTTGTCCAGCTGCGCCTCGCACCGCTTGGCCAGCGCCGAGAATGTCGCGAGCTCGTTAGCCGACGTGTAGAGATTGATGACGTTGCCGCCGCCGTCCGATCCGCACGCCGACACCACCGACGCCGTCGACAGCGCGGCGACTGCTGCAGCACATAGCCGCCGAGCGCGCACCACCGGCTCTCCCGTCCACATCCGATGTCGCCGCCGAGGCGGCTCCGGTGCGGGAACCTCCCGCGCGCAAACCGTAGAGCGAGTCGCGCGTGATGTGCAACACTTTCGGCGCGTGCCGGGATATCGACGGGTAATCGTGACCTGCGGCGCCCCCTCGCGGGCGGCTCCGGGACCGGCGTCAGATGGTCAAGCGGGCCAACAAATCCCGACCCCGCTCGGCGCCCTGCGGATCGCACAGCACGTCGTAGCGTCCGGCCACGAGCTGCATCGTCGAACTGAAATCCCTTGTGCCGCGAGCCATCGCGTACGGGATGGCCGAGGTGATCAGGCCGAAGAACACGCCGGCGATCAGACCTGTGAGCAGCGCGCTCCAGGGGCTGGGGCTGAAGAAGCCGAGGATCAGACCGATGAACAGGCCCAGCCAGGCGCCGGAGAGCACCCCGCCGCCGAGAACCTTCGGCCAGCTGAGCCGGCCGGTGACACGCTCCACCTGCATCAGGTCGACCCCGACGATGGTCACCTGCTGCACCGGGAACGACTGGTCGGACAGATAGTCGACGGCCCGCTGCGCCTCGGCGTATGTGGGGTACGAACCGATCGGCCAGCCCTTCGGAGGGGTGGGCAGCGCGGCCGGCCCGCCGCGCACCGGCGAAGGATTGGCAGGCGTCGCGCCGGGTGTCTGACCGGCTGAAAATGGGCTCGTCATCGGTGGTCATTCTCCTCTATGAAGGCCTCCATCGCAGCCTTCTCACAACGGTTCAACGCCCCGGTGGCCGACTTGGTGCCCGCCGCGCACATGATCACGAACGGAGGTCGTGTTGCGCTAGGTTGAATGCCATGACCAATCCGGACGGGAACCCAGGCGAGACGTCACCATCCGGGTCCGCCGAGCCGGCTTCGAGCGGCTACGAGGCGCCCGGGACCAGCGGTTACGAGGCGCCACCGATCGAGCAGTCCCCGCAGGCCGACGTGGCGCCGTCCTCGACCGAGCCCACCGACCTGCCGCCGGCGTACGCCGCTCCCCCGAGCTATCCGCCGCCGGGCTTCTCGCCGCCGGACCAGCCGCCGCCGGCCTATCCGGGTTCCTCCTACCCGCCGCCCTCCTACCCCGATCCGTCGTACCAGGGTCAGGGCGGCTACCCGCCACCGCCGTACGGGGCCGGCGGCTACTCCGCGCCCGGTGCCGGTTTCAGTGGGCCTGGCGACTATCCGCCGCCCGCGGGTTATCCCCCGCCTGGCTACGCCCCGCCGGGGGGCTACCCGCCGCCCGCCGGTTATCCGGCTCAGCCCGGGTATCCGGCGCAGCCCGGCTACCCGCCGCCCGCCGGCTACGGCGCGCCGACCGGCTACCCCGGCGGCGACTACTACGGCGGCTACGGCGCCCCTGCGGGCAAGACGAACGGGTTGGCCATCGGCTCCCTGGTGGCCTCGGCAGTCGGGTTGCTCTGCTTCGTCGGGTCGATCATCGGCATCGTGCTCGGCATCGTCGCGCTGAACCAGACCAAGCAGAACCAGGAGGGCGGCCAGGGGCTCGCCATCGCGGGCATCGCGGTCGGCGGAGTCACGCTGTTCCTGAGTCTGATCGTCTGGGGCGCGATGATGAGTTCGGCGTGACCGGCGACCCGCAACCGTATCCGCGCGGCGTCGAGTACCCGTCGCTGGAGAACTCCCCGCCGCCACCGGACGCGCAGTGGGCCGGCACGCCCAACCACCAGCCGCCGCATCCCGGCTATTCGGGCTATCCCGGCTATCCGGGCTACGGCGCGTATCCCCCGCCCGGCGGGTACGGCGCTCCGCGGGGCACGAACACCAACGCGATCATCGCGGTGATCGCGTCGGCGGCGGGCCTGGTGCTGTGCGGCGCACCGGCGATCGTCGGAGTGGTCCTCGGCGTCATCGCGATGCGCGACACCCGCCGCACCGGCCAGGACGGCCACGGCCTTGCGCTGACGGCGGTCATCCTCGGCGCCCTGGTTCTGGCGTTCTACGCGATCTACGTCATCGTCGTCGCGGGCCTGGTGATCATGAGCCCGCAGTGGGCGCCGTAGCGCTTCCGGCCTGAGCGGGCGGCTCGAACCGCGCGCCGGTGCGGGCCATCCCGGCGGCACGGCCCTTCGCGGCGACCACCAGCGCCATCTTCCGGCTCGCCTCGTCGAGCATCTCCTCGCCGAGCATCACCGCACCGCGGGCCCCGCCGGCGCGCGACGTGTGCCACTCGTAGGCCTCGAGGATCAGCTCGGCGTGGTCGTAGTCGGCCTGCCGCGGGCTGAAGATCTCGTTGCCCGCCGCGATCTGATCGGGGTGCAGCACCCACTTGCCGTCATAGCCCAGCGCCGCCGACCGGCCGGCCACCCGGCGGAACGCATCGACGTCGCGCACCTTGAGGAACGGGCCGTCGATCGCCGCGACCCCCTGCGTGCGCGCGGCGATCAGGATGCGCATCAACACATGGTGATACGCGTCGCCCACGTCGTAACCCTCGGGCTGCTCGCCGACCACCAGCGTGCGCATGTTGAGGCTCGCCATCATGTCGGCGGGCCCGAGCACGAGCGCCTGCACCCGCGGCCCGGCGGCGATCGCGTCGATGTTCGTCAATCCCTGGGCGTTCTCGATCTGCGGCTCGACGCCGATACCGCCGATGTCCAGTCCGTGCAAGGTCTCCAGTTGGGTCAGCAGCAGGTCGAGCGCGTGGACGTGCGACACGTCGGTGACCTTCGGCAGCACGATGAGATCGAGCGTCGCGCCGGCTTCGGCGACAGCGGTCACCACCTCGATCACATCGGCATGGGTCCACGGCGTGGTCCAGTCGTTGACGCGGACACCGCGCAGCTGACCGGACCATCCCGGCTCTGCCAGGGCGGCCGCCACCTGCCGCCGGGCGTCGGCTTTGGCGTCCGCGGCCACGGCGTCCTCCAGGTCGAGGAACACCTCGTCGGCGGGCAGCCCCTTGGCTTTGTCGATCATCTTGGCGCTGCTGCCGGGAACGGACAGGCAGGTTCGGCGGGGTCGATATGCGTTGTGCACGGGTCCACTCTTTACCCTTTGTGGCATGGCGTCAGTGAGCAGGGTCTATGCGGCACGGCTGGCGGGCATGGCCGTGCTCGGTCCCGACGGCGAGTCCATCGGCCGGGTGCGCGACGTCGTGATCAGCATCAGCATCGTCCGGCATCAGCCCCGCGTACTGGGCCTGGTCGTCGAATTGCTCACCCGCAGAAGGATTTTCGTCCCGATCCTGCGGGTGACGGCGATCGAGCCGAGCGCGGCGACGCTGAACACGGGGAACGTGTCGTTGCGGAAGTTCTCACAGCGCCCGGGCGAGGTGCTGGTGCTCGGACAGGTGCTCGAGACCCGGGTCCGCGTCGACGATCCCGATCTGCCGCAACTCGCCGGGATCGACGTCGTGGTGGTCGATCTGGGAATCGAGCAGACCAGGACCAGGGACTGGAAGGTGACGCGCGTCGCGGTGCGCCCGCAGCGAAGGCTGGGCCGGCGCAGCAACATCCACATCGTCGACTGGCAGAACGTGCACGGGTTGACGCCGTCCGGGTTGGCCATGCCCGACCAGGGCGTGGCGTCGCTGCTCGAACAGTTCGAGGGCCAGCGGCCCATCGAGGTGGCCGACGCGATCCGCGAGCTGCCCGCCAAGCGGCGCTACGAACTCGTCGCGGCGCTCGACGACGAACGCCTGGCCGACGTGTTGCAGGAGCTGCCCGAGGACGACCAGGCCGACGTGCTCAACCACCTGAAGACCGACCGCGCCGCCGACGTGCTCGAGGCGATGGATCCCGACGACGCAGCCGATCTGCTCGGCACCATGGCGCCGGCCGACGCGGAGGCGCTGCTGCGGCGGATGGATCCCGAGGATTCCGAGGACGTGCGGCGCCTGCTCAGCCACTCACCCGACACCGCGGGCGGTCTGATGACCTCCGAACCGGTGGTGCTGGCGCCCGACAACACCGTCGCCGAGGCCCTCGCCCGGGTCCGCGACCCCGACCTGACGCCCGCTGTGGCGTCACTGGCGTTCGTCGCCCGGCCGCCGACCGCCACTCCGACCGGCCACTACCTGGGCTGCGTGCATCTGCAGCGGCTGCTGCGGGAGCCGCCGGCCGCGCTCGTCAGCGGCATCCTCGACTCCGACCTGCCGAGCCTGGCCCCCGAGGACTCCCTCGCGGCGGTCACCCGCTACTTCGCCGCCTACAACCTGGTCTGCGGGCCGGTGGTCGACGAGGAGAACCATCTGGTCGGCGCGGTGTCGGTCGACGACGTGCTCGACCACCTGCTGCCCGACGACTGGCGCGAGCGTGCCGACGAACCGGAGCTCTCCGGCACCGAGGGAACCGCATGAGCGACTCGTCGGCGCGCGGCCGGCTGGACACCCCGCGGTCGTCGCGGCGACGGTTCACCTTCAACTTCGACCGCGAAGTCGTGGGCCAGTACGGCGAGAAGCTGGCCCGCTTCCTCGGCACCGGCCGCTATCTGGCCGTCCAGACGCTCATCGTGATCATCTGGATCGCGCTGAATCTCTTCGCGGTCGGCCTGCGGTGGGACCCTTACCCGTTCATCCTGCTCAACCTGGCGTTCTCGACCCAGGCTGCATACGCCGCGCCGCTGATCCTGCTGGCGCAGAACCGGCAGGAGAACCGGGACCGGGTGTCGCTCGAAGAGGACCGTCGCAGGGCCACCCAGACCAAGGCGGACACCGAGTACCTCGCCCGTGAGCTCGCAGCGCTGCGGCTGGCCGTGGGCGAGGTGGCCACCCGTGATTACATGAGGCGCGAACTGGAGGAGATCCGCGAGATGATCGCCGCGCTCGAAACGGCCGGGGACGCCTCGGCCAAGGACGCGAGGCCCGATGGGAGCGAACGACGGGCCAAGCGGTCCAGTTAACGCCTCAGTGGACCAATGCGATAACACGCGTAACAAGAGATGGGTATGGTGACCTGGTTCACACGTCACCGCGGACCGAGGACGGTTGAGTGCGCATAGGGGGAGGGGCGGCCGTCGCGGCCGCGCGACGTCACGCAGGGCGGGCCTTGGGCTCGCCCGCGTTCGGTATCGCCGTGCTGGTACCGGTCATCCTCGTCGGCGCCGTCGGCGCCTCCGCACCCGACGCGACCCCGACGCGGGACTCGGCGGTCACTCCGATGGCCGCCGTCGAGCCTTCCTCCCGAGACCGCGTCGGCCCCAACGTGATCGCGGTCAAGATGGCGCCACGGGACTACCGGATCGCCGCCTCGACGGCGTCCGCCCCGCCGCCCGCCGCCGTCGTCAACGCGCCGGGCAGCCTCGGCATCCCGGTCATGGCGTTGAGCGCCTACCGCAATGCCGAACGCATGATGGCGAAGTCCTTCCCCGGCTGCGGCGTGAGCTGGAACCTGCTGGCGGGAATCGGACGGATCGAGTCGATGCACGCCAACGGCGGCGCCACCGACGCCCGCGGCACCGCACGGCAGCCGATCTACGGTCCGGCCCTCGACGGCACCCTGGCGGGCAACGAGGTCATCGTGCAGAGCCGGACGTCCGACCGGGTGGTCTACGCCCGCGCGATGGGCCCCATGCAGTTCCTGCCCGGCACCTGGGCCCGCTACAAGTCCGACGGCGACGGCGACGGCAAGGCCGAGGTGCAGAACCTCTTCGACGCCTCGCTGGGCGCCGCGCGCTACCTCTGCAGCGGCGGGCTGAACCTGCGCGACCAGTCCCAGGTGATGACGGCGATCCTGCGGTACAACAACTCCGTCGCCTACGCCCGCAACGTGCTCAGCTGGGCCGCCGGCTACGCGACCGGCGTGATGCCGGTGAACCTCCCGCCGATCACCGGAAGCGCACCGGAACGCGGACCGCTCGAAGCCGGTCACCTGGCCGCCTACCAGGGGCTCGGTCCCGGGATGCCGCGCGACGCCTCCGGCCTGCCCGCCGACGACCCGCTCGCGATGATGCCTTTGATGGGCCGTACGGGCGCACCTCCGGGAGACGTCCCCGGCTTCGCGCCGGGCCAGTCGCTGGGACCGTTGCCGGGTCCGGCACCGGCGCCTTCCGCCGCGGCGCCGCCCGCATCCGTTCCGCCGTCGTGGACACCGCCGTGGATGCAGCCGCCGCCACCGCCGCGTTGCGTGGTGTTCTGCCTCGACGGCAACGCGTCGCCTGCTTCGGCGCCCGCGCCCGGCCCCGGCGCTCCGGCATCGGGTCCCGCGCCCGGCCCCGGCGTTCCGGCATCTGCTCCTGCGCCCGGCCCCGCCCCCGCCTCGGCACCCGGCGCATCGGCTCCCGCGCCGGCAGGAACGCCACCCGGACCCGCCGCGGCACCGGCCGGCGCGCCGGCGCCCGGCCCGGCACCCGGTCCCGCGCCCGGCCCTCCGGCCTGACCGGCCGCCGTCACGACGGACCGCCGCGGCGGCCTACACTCGCGGGTGATGTCTTCTTCTTCCTCTGAGCTCGAGAGCGCGGTGCGCGCCGCGCTGACCAAGGTCGTCGACCCCGAGTTGCGTCGGCCGATCACCGAGGTCGGCATGGTCAAGAACGTGACGATCGAAGCCGACTCGAGCGTCCACGTCGAGATCTACCTGACCACCGCCGCATGTCCGAAGAAGACCGAGATCTCCGAACGTGTCCAGCAGGCGGTCGCCGACGTGCCCGGCACCGGCGCCGTCAAGGTGAGTCTGGACGTGATGAACGACGAGCAGCGCGCCGAACTGCGCGTCCTGCTGAGGGGCGACTCCCGCGAACCGGTGATCCCGTTCGCCCAGCCGAATTCGCTGACCCGCGTCTACGCGGTCGCCTCCGGCAAGGGCGGCGTCGGCAAGTCCAGCGTCACGGTGAACCTGGCCGCCGCGATGGCCGCGCGCGGACTCGCCGTCGGTGTGCTCGATGCCGACATCTACGGCCATTCGGTGCCCCGGATGATGGGGACGACGGACCGGCCCACCCAGGTCGACTCGATGATCCTGCCGCCGATCGCCCACGAGGTGAAGGTCATCTCGATCTCGATGTTCACCCAGGGCAACACCCCGGTGGTGTGGCGCGGGCCGATGCTGCACCGCGCGTTGCAGCAGTTCCTCGCCGACGTGTACTGGGGCGATCTCGACGTGCTGCTGCTCGACCTGCCGCCCGGCACCGGCGACATCGCGATCTCGGTGGCACAGCTGATCCCCGGCGCGGAGATCCTGGTGGTGACGACGCCGCAGGCGGCCGCCGCCGAGGTAGCCGAGCGGGCCGGCGCGATCGCACTGCAGACCCGTCAGCGAATCGTCGGCGTGGTCGAGAACATGTCCGGACTGCTGCTGCCGGACGGGTCGACCCTCCAGCTCTTCGGCGAGGGCGGGGGCCGCCAGGTCGCCGAGAGGCTGTCCCGCTCGGTGGGCGCCGACGTGCCACTGCTCGGTCAGGTGCCGATCGACAAGGCGCTCGTCGACGCGGGCGACTCGGGCGTTCCGCTGGTGCTCAGCGCCCCGGATTCGCCCGCGGGCAAGGAACTCCGCGGCGTCGCCGACGCGCTGTCGGCGCGCAAGCGCGGGCTGGCAGGCATGTCGCTGGGATTGGATCCGGCCGGCCGCTGACCGATCGACTTTCTTACCATCAACACCAACAGCCCCACACCATGCGGCCGACGACACTAGAGTGCTGACTCGTGACTAGCGCACCTTCCGCCAACGGCCGCGGCCGGTTGCTGGCGCTGGTGGGTTCCGTCGTCGTCTCGGCTGCGCTCCTCTACGGCCAGGCCGCCAAGCCGCCGTCGCCCGAGGCACCCCCGCAGACGGCCGACCAGCAGGCCTTCGTGCCACCCGGACCGCCGCCCGCCGGCAGTCCCCCGCCGGTGGCCGAGTTGCTGGCCGCGCAGGCGCCAGTCGCCACCACGCCCACCCTGTTCGAGCTGCCGCGCGGCGTCACCCCCGAATCAGGACTTCAGGTGAACACCATCCGCGCGGCGCGCGCCATCAGTGCGTTGTTTCCGGAGATCAAGACCATCGGCGGGTACCGGCAGGACGCGTTGAAGTGGCACCCGAACGGACTGGCAATCGACGTGATGATCCCGAATCACGGCAGTGAGGAAGGCATCGCGCTCGGCAACCAGATCGCCGGCTACGCGCTCGCGAACGCCAAGCGGTGGGGCGTCATCCACGTCATCTGGCGGCAGGGCTTCTACCCGGGCGTCGGCGCCCCGAGCTGGACCGCCGACTACGGCTCGGAGACCCTCAACCACTTCGACCACATTCACATCGCCACCAACGGCGGCGGCTACCCGAGTGGCGACGAGAAGTACTTCGTCTGATCCCCTGTCTGACGCGGCTGCGCCGATCAGGTGGCGTCGGTGTCGAACCGCGTGCTCGCCGGCGTCGCGGACCCCGGCTGCTCGGCCGGCTCCGCCCCCGCCCCCGCCGTCGGCGGAACCGGCGGGGTCGGCGCGCTCACCGGCTTCTCGGTCGGCTTGTCGAACGCGGTGAAGATCGAGTCGTCGCCGTCGAGCAGGTGTTTGGTCAGCGCGGCCCGCGGCGTCATCCCTCGTAGCTTCTGCAGTTCGCTGAGCGGCTCACGCAGATCGTCGAACTCGGGCCCGAGATCCTGGCGCAACTGAGTGGTGGCGCCGCTGACGTAGTCGCGCGCCTGGCGCAGCGCGCCAGACGTCCACCGGATGGCGCCGGGCAGCCGCTCCGGGCCGAGGATCACCAGACCCGCGATCACCAGGAGCAGCATCTCGCCCCAGCCGATGTTGGCGAACACGGTCAGACGGTGTTGTCGGGCGTCGGGGTCACGGTCAGTGTCACCGGCCGGCCTTCGCGCATCACCTCGATCGGCGCGGGCTCACCGATCTTCAGCTGCCGCACCGCGACGACGAACTCGTCGGCGTCGGCCACCTCGCGAGACCCCACCTTGACGACGACGTCGTTCTCCAGGATGCCTGCCTGTTCTGCGGCACTGCCCGCCTTCACGTTGGCCACCTGCGCGCCGGACGCGACGTCGTTGCTGACCGAGCGAGCGGTCAGACCCAGTGTGGGATGGGAGATCCGGCCGTCCTTGATCAACGCGTCCATCACCATCTTGACCTCGTTGACCGGGATCGCGAAGCCGAGGCCGCTGGCGCTGTCGGACAGCGACTTGCCCGCGGTGTTGATGCCGATCACATTGGCGTTCATGTCGATCAGCGGTCCGCCGGAGTTGCCGTGGTTGATCGACGCGTCGGTCTGCACACCGTCGATCACGGTGTCGGTGTCGGACCCGTCGCCCGACAGCGGAACGGGCCGGTGCAGCGCGCTGATGATGCCCTGGGTGACCGTGCTGCGCAGGCCGAGTGGCGCGCCCGCGGCGATCACTTCTTCGCCGACCCGCAGGTCGTCGGAGTTGCCGAGCTTCGCGACGCTCAGGTCTTCGACGTTGTCGACCTTCAGCACGGCGAGGTCGGTCTTGGGGTCGCGGCCCACCAGGTTGGCCGGAACCTCCTTGCCGTCGTTGAACACCACCTTGATCTTGGACTCGGCCGGTTTGGTGGCCGCCTCGGAGATCACGTGGTTGTTGGTGACGACGTAACCGCGGGGGTCGACGACCACGCCGGACCCCTGGGAGCCTTCCTTGCCGATGGTCGCCTCGATGGTGACCACCGAATCGGCGACCTCGGCGGCCACCTTCATGAATCGGCCCTCGGGCGGATCCTCGGCGTCGCCGGTGTCCAGCGTCGCCTCCGACGTGGTGAACGCCGACACCGGGTCGGCAGTCAGGTATCCGATCCAGCCGCCCAGGACACCGACCACGAGAGCGATCACGCCGACGATCGCGAGCGCGACGAACGACACCCGCCGCCCGAAGACCACGTCCCGGACCCCGAGCCGGCCAACGGGCGCGGCCGCATGCGTCGCCGTCGAGTGCGGCATGGCGGGGGTGCCCAGGGAGGCGGCCGATGACGGGTTGCGCCAGGGGTCGTCGGTCTCGTCGGGGAGTCCGGCGTCGCGCTCGGCGTCCAGTGCGCCGGCGTCCGCGGGGTGGCGCTGCAGGGACTCGCCGCCCGCCCGGGGGCGGCCGAACGCCTCGGCCAGCACGGGATCAGAGGACTTGTCCCTCGGCGTGTACTCGCCGCGGTCGCGGAATTCGGCCTCGGCGACGAACGAGCCGCGGAACCCCTCGGGGCGGCCGAACGCGCGCTGGGCGGCGGGATCGACTGCGGGGCGGTCGACAGGGCGCGGGTCAAGACGCTGGCTGTCGCCGGACGGGTCCTGATTGGTCACGCGTCATTCACCTTCTGCTGGGAGCGCCCGCCGTCGCCGGCGCAGGTCGAGCTCGACTCGCATCTAGCCTACCGGCGTTTGCGACGGGCCCGGGACGGGTCATCAGCAAACTGCGGCTGCACCGGCTCATCGGCTGGCTGCGGTTGCGTGCAGTGCGGGATCTGCGACAACATGCCGAGCAGAGAGGTCGGCACGGCGATCGGGCGCGAATCCCGCAACGCCGACCTGGCCTGACCCTGGGCCTCCACCTCGGCTGCGCACTGTGGGCACAGCGAGAGGTGCGACGCGGCCCGCAGATGCGCATTCATGCCGAGTTCGCCGTCGACGAACGCCGCGACCGCCTCGATCGAGAGGTGCTCGGTGGAGCCGAACTGCCGCGGCGCTCCGACCGGCGCGCCGTTCTGCGAGGCGAACGGGGTGGGCAGCCAGGAGAAAGCGCGACGGAACACATGTCCCGGGTCGACCATCACCCAGCTCCTCTCCACTCATCTCGGTCCGCGGTGCTCACTTCGAATGTAGCGCGAGACGTCCCGCCGGACACCTGTGACGGTCAGGCAGATCTGGCCGTGTCCGACGAGTGGCGGGCCAGATGGTCACGCAGCGCCTGCCTGCCGCGGTGGATGCGGCTGCGGACGGTGCCGAGCTTCACCCCGAGCGTGGCGCCGATCTCCTCGTACGACAGACCCTCGATGTCGCACAGCACGACGGCGGCGCGGAACTCCGGCGGCAGTGAGTCCAGTGCGGCCTGCAGGTCGGGCCCCAGCCGGGAGTCGTGATAGATCTGCTCGGGGTTGGGGTCGTCGGCCGGGACGCGGTCGTAGTCCTCGGGCAGCGCCTCCATGCGGATGCGCCCGCGTCGCCGGACCATGTCCAGGAACAGGTTGGTGGTGATGCGGTGCAACCAGCCCTCGAAGGTGCCGGGCTGGTAGTTCTGCACCGACCGGAACACGCGGATGAAGGTCTCCTGCGTGAGGTCCTCCGCGTCGTGCTGGTTGCCCGACAGGCGGTAGGCCAACCGGTACACCCGGTCCGCGTGCTGACGGACCAGTTCGTCCCACGACGGCATCGACGCCTTGTCGCCGGTAGCGTCGAAGACCGCGGTGCCGGTCAGCTCGTCGGTCGGTTCCACCCAGTCGGAGTCGGCGTACTGCTCGAGATGCGCCATCGTGACGGGTGACGGTTGTGCAGCGGTGGTGGTCGTCGGATCCTCCAGGTCAGGGCGGTCGCCAGAAGACGACTGCTCGATGTTCGCGGCAACGCGACCGCTCAGGTCGTTATTCCCGAAGCGCCAGCGTCCGCCGTCTTCCATGCCGATACCGTTCCTCATCGCAGTGTGCAGCGGATATGAGCACACTGAAGTTTCCCTGAGAAACGTGGCTACCCCTAGTCCAACCTGGGAAAACCCATCACTTACGACGTAAATCACACGTTGCCGCGCGGGCGTGTCGACGGTTGGGCCGCGCGGCGCGCGAATTACGCTGCGGGCATGGCCAGCACCGACGACCCGACCACCCAGCCGAACAGCCGGGCCGCGTCGATCGTCACCCATGCCGAGCAGTCGATCTCCGAGGATTCCATCGTCGCGGCCGCACGCGAACGTGCGGTCGACATCGGCGCCGGCGCGGTCACGCCCGCGGTCGGGGCGCTGCTCAGCGTGCTCGCCCGGCTCACCGGCGCGCGGGCGGTCGTCGAGGTGGGCACCGGCGCCGGGGTGAGTGGGCTGTGGCTGCTGTCGGGGATGCGTGAGGACGGTGTGCTCACCACCATCGACGTCGAACCGGAGCACCAGCGGATCGCCAAGCAGGCGTTCGGCGAAGCGGGTATCGGGCCCGGCCGCACCCGGCTGATCAGCGGCCGCGCCCAGGACGTGCTGACCCGCCTCGCCGACGAGTCCTACGACCTGGTCTTCATCGACGCCGACCCGATCGACCAGCCGCAGTTCGTGGTCGAAGGCGTCCGGCTGCTGCGCGCCGGCGGCGCGATCGTGGTGCACCGGGCTGCACTCGGCGGCCGGGCCGGCGACGCGTCGGCGCACGATGCCGAAGTCAGCGCCGTGCGGGAAGCGGCCCGGCTGATCGCCGAGGACGAGCGGTTCACCCCGGTGCTGGTGCCGCTGGGTGACGGCCTGTTGGCCGCCGCCCGCGACTGACCCTCCTTTCTGCGCGAGCAGTCACAAAATCGCACTCTCTGGCCGCTTTCGGTGCGATTTTGCGCCTGCTCGCGGATAGGCCTTGACCGAGGGCTGAACGCGCGTTTAGTGTACTGAACATGCGTTCAGCTCCGGAGGACAGGACGGCCATCGCGCGCATCCGCGACGCGGCGATCGACCAGTTCGGCCAGAAGGGCTTCGCGGTGGGACTGCGCACCATCGCCGACGCCGCAGGGGTGAGCGCCGCGCTGGTGATCCACCACTTCGGCTCGAAGGACGGGTTGCGCAAGGTGTGCGACGACTACATCACCGAAGAGATCCGCAGATCCAAGTCGGCGTCGATCCAGAGCACCGACCCCTCGACGTGGTTCGCCCAGATGGCCGAGATCGAGTCCTACGCACCGATGATGGCCTACCTGGTGCGCAGCATGCAGTCCGGCGGCGAGTTGGCGAAATCGTTCTGGCGCAGCATGATCGACAACGTCGAGCAGTACATGGAGGAAGGCGTGCGCGCCGGCACCATCAAGCCGAGCCGGGACGCGAAGGCGCGTGCCAAGTACCTCGCGATGACCAACGGTGGCAGTTTCCTGCTGTACCTGCAGATGCACGACGACCCGACCGATCTGCGCGCCGTGCTGCGCGACTACGCCCAGGACATGGTGGTGCCCGCACTCGAGGTGTACTCCCACGGGCTGATGGCCGACTCCACCATGTACGACGCTTTCGTCGCCCAGCAGGCGACGGGTGAGCCCATCCCCACGTCGAAGGAGAAGTGATGGCCACGAAACACGGCACTCAACCCATCGAGATCCACGGGCTGGTCAAGAAATTCGGCGCGGTGCACGCACTCGACGGGCTCGAACTGTCCGTCGCCGACGGCGAGGTGCACGGCTTCCTCGGGCCGAACGGCGCAGGCAAGTCGACGACGATCCGCATCCTGCTCGGCCTGGTCCGCGCCGACGGCGGCACCGTCCGACTGCTCGGCGGCGACCCGTGGACACACGCTGTCGACCTGCACCGGCAGATCGCCTACGTGCCCGGCGATGTGACGCTGTGGCCGTCGCTGACCGGCGGCGAGACGATCGACCTGCTGGCCCGGATGCGCGGCGGTCTCGACGAGTCGCGTCGCCGGGAACTCATCGAGCGCTTCGACCTCGACCCGTCGAAGAAGGCCAGAACGTACTCGAAGGGCAACCGGCAGAAGGTCTCCCTCATCTCGGCGTTCTCGTCGCGGGCCCATCTGCTGCTGCTCGACGAACCGAGCACAGGACTGGATCCGCTGATGGAGAACGTGTTTCAGCAGTGCGTCGCCGAGGCCCGCGACCGGGGCGCCACCGTACTGCTGTCGAGCCACATCCTCGCCGAGACCGAGGCGCTGTGTGAGCGGGTCACCATCATCCGCGCCGGCCGGACCGTCGAGAGCGGCACGCTGGAATCGATGCGGCACCTCTCCCGGACGGCGATCAAGGCTGAGATGGTCGGCGAGGCGGCACAACTGGGTCGCATCCTGAGCATGGACGGCGTCGCCGACGTCTCGGTCGACGGGCACACGCTGCGCGCGCAGGTCGACGCCGAACGCCTCGGTGAGGTCATCAAGGCGCTCGGCGACGCGGGGGTGCGCAGCCTGGTCAGCCAGCCGCCGACGCTGGAGGATCTGTTCCTGCGCCACTACGACACCAGCGACACCTCCGACGACGAGTCCGAGAAGGTGACGGCGTGAGCACCACCCTGGACCGGCCCCACCACCAGCCCGCCCACCAGGCCCCACCGAGGGGATCGCATTTCTCGGGGACCGTCGGGCTGCTCCGGCTCTACCTGCGCCGCGACCGCATCGTGGCGCCGCTGTGGGTGCTGCTGCTGTCAGTCCCGCTGGCCACCGTGTACGTCGGCAGCACCGAGGCCGTGTACCCCACGCAGGCCGACCGCGCGTCGCTGGCCGCGACCATCATGGCCAGCCCCGCCCAGCGGGCGCTCTACGGGCAGGTCTACAACGACAGCCTTGGCGCGGTCGGTATCTGGAAGGCCGGCATGTTCCACGTGCTCATCGCGGTCGCGGTGATACTCACGGTCATCCGGCACACCCGCGCCGACGAGGAGACCGGCCGCACCGAACTCCTGGACTCGACCGCCGTCGGACGCTACGCCGGCCTCACCGCGGCACTGCTGCTGTCGGCGGGCGCGTCGGTGCTCACGGGCATCATCGGCTTCGCCGGCCTGGCCACCCTCGACATCCCCGTCGCCGGGTCGCTCGCCTTCGCACTGGCGCTGGCCTGTTCGGGTCTCGTCTTCACGGCCGTCGCGGCCGTCGCCGCCCAGCTCTCACCGAGTGCCCGCTTCGCCCGCGGCGCCGCCTTCGGCGTGCTGGGCGCGGCCTTCACCCTGCGTGCCGTCGGCGACGCCGGACCTCGCGCGGAGTTTCTGACGTGGCTGTCCCCGCTTGGCTGGTCGCTGCAGGTGCGCCCGTTCGCGGGCGACCGGTTCGCGGTGCTGGCGCTGCACGTCGCGCTCACCGCGATCCTGACGATCGTCGCCTATCGGCTGCTGGCCGGCCGCGACGTCGGCGCGGGACTGATCGCCGAGCGGCCCGGCGCACCGCGGGCAGGTGGCGGCCTGCGTGGCGCGACATCTCTGGCATGGCGACTCAACCGCGGGTCGATGCTGGTCTGGACGGTCGGCCTGTGCCTGTACGGGCTGCTGATCGGCAGCATCGTCAACGGCATCGGCGAGGAGATCGGCAACAGCGAGGTGTCCCGCGACATCGTGAGCCGTCTCGGCGGCAGCGACGTCATGGAGCAGGCGTTCGTCGCTGTGGCGTTCAACATGCTCGGGATGGTGACGGCGGCCTTCGCAATCTCGCTGACCCTGCGAATCCATCAGGAGGAGAGCAGCGCGCGGGCGGAGACACTGCTGGCCGGAGCGGTCGCCAGAACCCGCTGGCTGGCAGGCCATCTGGTGTTCCCCATCGCGGGATCCGCTGTCGCGCTGCTGCTGTCGGGCGCGGTCACCGGCCTGGTCTACGGCGCGAGCGCAGGAGACGTGAGCGGCACGCTGCCCGCGGTACTGGGCACGGCGGCGGTGCAGCTGCCCGCGGTGTGGCTGCTCGCGTCGGTGACGGTGGCGATATTCGGGCTCGCGCCACGGTTCACGCCGGTGGCGTGGGGTGTCCTGGTGGTGTTCGTCGCCGTGTTCCTGCTGGGGTCGCTGGGCAATTCACCTCAGTGGCTGATCGATCTCGAACCGTTCGTGCACATCCCGCATGTCGGCACCGGTGAGTTCACCGCGACACCGCTACTGTGGTTGCTGACGATCGACGCCGCATTGATCGCACTGGGCGTCCTCGCCTTCCGCCGCCGCGACGTGCGCTGAGGAGCACCGTGAAGATCGCACTGCAGACCTTCGGATCGGCACTGTTCTCCCTCCTCTTCTTCGGACTGGCCCTGTTCATACCCGCGGGCACCGTCGACTACTGGCAGGCGTGGGTGTTCATCGCCGTGTTCGTGGTGTCGACGATCGGGCCGAGCCTGTACCTGGCGATCCGCGACCCCGCCGCCATGCAGCGCCGGATGAACGCCGGGCCGACCGCCGAGGCGCGTCCGGTGCAGCGCTTCGTCGTCGCCGGCGTCGTGCTGCTGGTCGTCGCGATGCTCGTCGTCAGCGCCCTCGACCACCGGTTCGGCTGGTCGTCGGTGCCGGCGCCCGTCGTGGTGGTCGGCTACGTACTGGTCGCCGCCGGCCTGCTGCTGGCCCAGCTGGTGGTGATCCAGAACCGCTACGCCGCGGCCACAGTGACCGTCGAGGCCGATCAGCCGCTGGCGTCCACCGGGCTCTACGGCATCGTGCGGCACCCGATGTACACCGGCGCGCTGATCATGCTGCTCGGCACCCCGCCGGCCCTGGACTCCTTCTGGGGTCTGGTCGCGATCGTGCCGGGACTGGCGCTGCTCGCGCTGCGGATCCTCGACGAGGAGAAGCTGCTGGTCGATCAGCTCGCCGGTTACCGCGAATACACGGGGCAGGTGCGCTTCAGGTTGCTGCCCTTCGTGTGGTGACGCGCTCATACTTGTGACGTGGAGCTGCTGACCGGCCTCGGGCTGGCGACCGCCGCGGGACTGAACGCCTACATCCCGCTGCTCGCTCTCGGACTGCTCGCCCGGTTCACCGACCTGGTGTCGCTGCCGCACACGTGGGCGTGGCTCGAGAACGGCTGGGTGATGGCGATCGTCGCAGTGCTGCTGTGCGTCGAGGTGGTGGCGGACAAGATCCCGGCGCTCGACAGCGTCAACGACATGATCCAGACGTTCGTGCGGCCCACCGCAGGCGGCATCGTCTTCGGCTCCGGCACTGCGGCACAGACCGGCGCGGTCACCGACCCCGGCGCGTTCGCGCAGTCCGGTCAGTGGGTGCCCGTCGCGATCGGCGTGGTCACGGCGCTGGCGGTGTCACTCACCAAGTCGGCCGTCCGGCCCGCGGCCAACGTCGCCACCGCCGGTGTCGCCGCCCCGGTGCTGTCGACCGTGGAAGACGTCACCAGCATCGGCCTGGTGTTCGTCGCCCTGCTGCTGCCCGTGCTGGTGCTGGTCGCGCTGGCACTGATGGCGTGGGCGGCGGTCACGCTGCTGCGCCGCCGGCGACGGCGCCGCCGGGCCGAGGCGGCCACCTCGGCGCTCGAGCCGCCCGCCTGACCGCCTTCGGCGCCGTTTCGTGGCCGGCAGGCCCGCGAGCAGCAGCGCCGCCGATGACGTCGGCCCGTCGATGCGGCGTGGCCCCGTCTCATCTACCATTCCGGCTTGACCCGGGTTTCTACTTGACCGTCAATAGGCCCGGCGGAGGGTGGTGCGGATGGACGCCGATGATCCGAGGGGCGTCGAGCCCACGCGTCGGTCCGCGGCGTGGATGTCGCTCGAAGGATGGCCGCTGCGGTGGAAGGTCGCCGCGACGCTGGTCGTCCCAGTGCTGCTCGCGGCCGCGTTCGGGGCGCTGCGGATCCAGAACGACCTCTCGGCGGCGTCGAGGCTGAGCGTCGCGACCGGCAATGTGGCGATCGTGGTGCCTGCGGTGGAGTTCGTCGACCGGCTCGACGCCCTGGCCGACGCCGCCGCCTCGGGTGCGCCGACCGCAGAACCGCTCACACGGTTCGATGCGAGCGCAACGGCACTGACCGCACTCGTCGCCTCCGCCGAACTCGACTCCGCCGTGGCCGCGGAACTGGCGACCGCGTCCTCGACGGCCAAGGCGTTGCGCGACGACATCGCCGCGGGCCCGGTGCCCCAGCCGAGCATCGCCGAACGAGCCGGAGAAGCGGCGGCCGAGGTGGCCTCGGCGGTGGCGACGATCACGGCCACCGTCGACGATGACGCCGTGCGCCCGCTGGCGGACCGCCTGGTCACTGTCCTCGCGGCACAACGCGCGTTGACGGCGCAGCAGGTGCTGGTGGCCGCGCCGGACTTCGGCACGTCGGTCGCGTTGCGGGCGGAAGCGGCCGAGGCTGCGGGCGCCGAGGCGGCCGCGATCGATCGCCTCGCGCAGGTGATGCCCGCCGACCAGGTCGCCGCGCTGCGTGCCCCGTCGGACGCGAGGCGCGAGACCTACACCCGCCCGCCGGAAGCACCGGTGGACGCGCTCCGGTTCGCCGCGGCGATGCGCGACAGTGCCGGCGGCTATCACGCCATGGCGCGGCAGCTCGCGGCGGATCTCGAGGGCACGGTGTACGCCCGGGCCAACGCGTTGCGGTCCGCAGCGCTGCGCGACACCGCCATCATCCTGGGTGCGGTGCTGGCGGCGCTGGTGTTCGCGCTCGCGGTCGGCCGTTCCCTCATCCGCTCGATCGGACGGCTGCGGCGCGGCGCGGCGCACGTGGCGCAGGTCCAGCTGCCCGAAGAGATCGACCGGCTCAGCAGGGGCGCCGCAGTGCCCGAGATCGAGGCGTTGCCGGTCCGCACCAACGAAGAGATCGGCCAACTGGCGCGCGCGATCGACGACATCCACTTCCAGGCGGTCCGGCTGGCCGGTGAGCACGGCATCCGCCTGCAGATCGGCGACATGTTCGAGACCCTCTCCCGCCGGAGCCGGTCCCTCGTCGAAGAGCAGCTGGCGCTGATCGAGACCCTCGAGCTCGACGAGGACGACCCGCAACGACTCGACCATCTGTTCCGGCTCGATCACCTCGCCACGCGGATGCGCCGCAACGGCGACAACCTGCTCGTGCTCGCCGACACGGTGGAACGCCACCGCCGGCTCGAGCCCGTGCCGCTGTCCGAGATGCTGCGCGCCGCCATGTCCGAGGTCGAGGACTACCGCCGGGTCAGGGTCGGCACGGTCGTCGAGGGCGCGATCGTGGGCGCGGCGTCGGGCGATGTAGGCCACCTGATCGCCGAACTGCTCGACAACGCCCTGCGCTATTCCCCGCCGGAATCTCCGGTGGCGGTGACGGTCTCGCGCGCGGTCGACGCCGGCATCCTCGTCGAGGTGGCCGATCGGGGACTGGGCATGCCCGCCGACGATGTGCACGCCGCGAACGAACGGCTGGCGCTCGGCGGCGAGGTGACATCCGAGACCGCAAAGCGGATGGGCCTCTTCGTCGTCGGGCGCCTCGCGCGACGGCACGGGGCGACCGTCCGGCTGCGCACCACCGCCCCGTCGACCGACCGGCCCGGTGTGACGGCCAGTGTGCACCTACCCGGCGCGCTGCTGGCGCCGCCGACCGATGTCGCCGTCGGCCCCGACGAGCCGCGCGTTCCCGTGTCGGCACAGGACGCGCCGCGGCTGTGGTCCGTCGAACGTGTGCCGGTGCCGGACCACGCGGCGGTGAGCCGAACCGGGGTCGCCGCCGAAGACCCGGCGCCGGCGAACGGTGCGGTCCGCACCGGCGGCACGCTGCCCAGGCGGTCGCCCGGCGCCAGCGGCGTCAACGACGTCGCGAGCCACCCGGCCGGACCGCCGCCGCCGCCCGCCGAAGAGCCGCCGAAGCCGCCGCCGCCTGCTGAACCGCCGTGGCCGAGCCTCGAGTCGGACGGGGCGCCGATATTCGAGCGGATGACCTCAGAATGGTCGATGCACCGGGCAACGCCCGCAACGCCGCAGGCCCCGCCGCCCACCGAGGTCGACGCCGGTGACCGGGCGCCCGTGCGGTACACCGAATCGGGTCTGCCGATCCGCGAGCGCGGTGCACACCTGATACCCGAGCCCTCCGCGGGCGGAAGGGACGCCGCCGCGGACGGCAGGAGCGATCCCGCGGCCATCAGGGACGTCCTGAGCCGTCAGCTCGCCGGTGTCCGCAGGGGACGCGCCGAAAGCGATGCCGCCGAACGACCGACAGAAGAGGACCGATGAACGCCGACATGCAATCCCACGGTTGGCCCGCAGCCTCCGCTCCCACGGCCAACCGCACCCTGGACTGGTTCGTCGCCAACTTCGTCAGGGACGTCCCCGGCGTGTCACATGCGATCCTCGTGTCCGCCGACGGACTGCTGATGGCGTCGAGCTCCCACCTGCCCGGGGACCGCGCCGAGCAGCTGGCAGCCGTGACCTCCGGTTTGGCCAGCCTGTCGAGCGGCGCAGCGCGGCTGTTCGATGCGGGCGACGTACGCCAGTCGATCATCGAGATGGACGGCGGGTTCCTGCTGGTGATGGGCGTCGGCGACGGCTCGTATCTTGCTGTGCTGGCGACGATCTCGTGTGACATCGGACAGGTCGGATACGAGATGGCGTTGCTCGTCGACCGGGTCGGCAAGACCGTGCAGGCGACCCCCCGGGCGACGCGGGCGGCCCGTTGACGTTTGACATGAACAGGCCAGAGCAGCGACGAGCCGCCAATCCGGCCCGGCCGTACACCCTCACGGCCGGGCGAACCACCCCCCGCATCGAGCTGCCGATCGAGGTCACGGTAGAGGCCCTGGTGCCGGGCGGCGACGGCGAGTGGGCGCCGGGCGACGTCCGCAACGCCATCATCCGGTTGTGCACCCGCAGGCCGTCGATCGCCGAGATCGCCTCGCACGCCGGCTTTCCCATCGGCGTGATCCGGGTCCTCGTGGCGGACCTGGTGGAAAGCGGCCACCTGCGTGTCCACGCGTCGCTGACCGACCACTCGACGGTGTCCGAACGGCGCCGGCTGATCGAGAGGACCCTCGGTGGACTACGCGCGATCTGACGGTGGTGTCACGGTGTCGTCGACGAAGATCGTGATCGCCGGCGGCTTCGGTGTCGGCAAGACCACGTTCGTCGGCGCGGTGTCGGAGATCGTGCCGTTGCGCACCGAAGCCCTGGTGACGGGCGTCTCGTATGGGCATGACGACCTCGATGACACGCCGGACAAGGAAAGCACGACGGTCGCAATGGATTTCGGCCGCATCACCATCGCCGACGACCATGTGCTCTACCTGTTCGGAACTCCGGGACAACGCCGGTTCTGGTTCATGTGGGACGACCTGGTGCGTGGTGCGATCGGCGCCGTCGTCCTCGTCGATACCCGCAGACTCGAACAGAGCTTCGCCGCCGTCGACTTCTTCGAGGCACGCAAGATACCGTTCCTGGTCGCCGTCAACGAGTTCGACGACGCCCCGGCCTGCATCGCAGAAGAACTTCGCGAGGCACTCGCCGTACCGCCCACCGTCCCGGTCATCAGCGTCGACGCCCGTGACCGCGGTTCGGCGAAGACCGCGCTGATCGCGATCACCACCTACGCACTCGACCTGCTGCCGACGACGGTGCCCTGAGCCTGTGACCACATTCGAATCGACGAGGGAACAACCATGAGCGATCACGTACACCACTTCGGCATGGGCATCTGGCTGCTCTTCCTGGCCTACATCGTCTCGGTGAGCGGCTCGGTCGTCGGGCTCGCGTGCACCCGGTGCAGCGCCGCGGCCCCGGACAACCGCAGCCGTCTGCGCTGGCTCGCCATGGCGTCGATCGCGATCGGCGGGGTGGGGATCTGGCTGATGCACTTCATCGCGATGCTCGGTTTCGCCATCCCGAGCAGCGTGGTCCGCTACCACCTCGGCTGGACGATCGCCTCGGCGGTGCTGTCGATCTCCGCGGTGTTCATCGGACTGCTCACCATCGGCCGCACCGTCCATCTGCCCCGGCTCGTCGCCGGCGGCGTGATCACCGGCCTGGCCGTCGCCGGAATGCACTACACCGGCATGTGGGCGCTGCAGATGCAGGGCGCGATGGCCTACGACAGGACCCTCGTCGCCCTGTCGATCGTGATCGCGGTGGTCGCGGCCACCGCCGCCCTCTGGTTCACGCTCGTCCTCGAATCGCCGGCGTTGCGTTTCGTCGCGGGACTGGTGATGGGTGTGGCCGTCGTCGGGATGCACTACACGGGGATGGCCGCGGTCCGGGTGACCGTCGACCACGCCGCTCCCGTGCCCGCCGGTCCCGAGGTCTTTTCGTTCCTGTTCCCGGTGTTCGTGATCGGCTTGCTGGCGCTGGCCGTCCCGATCACCGCCGTGATGATGGCGAGCGACCGTGCGGGAACCTCGGATGGCGCCGAGACGGACGCCAGGGTGCTCGAGCCGCGCGCCTGAGCGCCGGGAACGCAGTTCCGCGGCGGGCTAGATCCAGACGCCCTTACCGACGGCGACCACCCCGCCGGCGCTGATCGCGAAGCGTTCGCGGTCCTTCTCCAGGTCGACGCCCACCATCTCCCCCGGCCCGACGACGACGTTCTTGTCCAGGATCGCGTGGCGCACCACCGCTCCCCGGCCGACGCGGGCGCCCGGCATGATGACGCTGCCCTCGACGATCGCGCCGTCGTCGATGACGACGTTGCTCGACAGCACCGAGTTGCGCACCGACGCCGCGGAGATGATGCTGCCCGCGCCGACCACGGACTCCTGCGCGGACCCGCCGTTGACGAACTTCGCGGGCGCCAGGTTGCCGGACTCTCCGCGGATCGGCCAGCGCTTGTTGTAGAGGTTGAACACCGGGTGCACCGACACCAGATCCATGTGGGCGTCGTAGAACGCGTCGAGGGTACCGACGTCGCGCCAGTAGCCGTGGTCGCGCTCGGTGGCGCCGGGCACCTCGTTGTTGGAGAAGTCGTAGACGGCGGCCATGCCGTCGGACACCAGGCGCGGGATGATGTCCCCGCCCATGTCGTGGTCGGAGTGGTCCTCGTCGGCGTCGGCGCGGATGGCGTCGATGAGCACCTTGGTGGTGAAGATGTAGTTGCCCATCGACACGAAGGCCTCGTCGGGATTGTCCGGCGTGCCCGGCGGGTCGGCGGGCTTCTCGACGAAGCTGCGGATGCGCCCGGACTCGTCGGCGTCGATCACCCCGAACGCGGTCGCTTCGGCGCGCGGCACGCGGATGCCTGCCACCGTCGCCCCGGCGCCGCTCTCGATGTGGAACTGGACCATCTGCTCGGGGTCCATGCGGTACACGTGGTCGGCGCCGAACACCACGATGTAGTCGGGATCCTCGTCGTAGATCAGGTTCATCGACTGATAGATCGCGTCGGCCGAGCCGGTGTACCACCGCGGGCCGAGCCGCTGCTGGGCGGGCACCGGGGTGATGTATTCGCCGGCCAGGCCGCTGAGGCGCCAGTTCTGCGAGATGTGGCGGTCCAGCGAATGCGACTTGTATTGCGTGAGAACGCAGATCCGCAGGTAGCGGGCGTTGACCAAGTTGGACAGCACGAAGTCGATGAGCCGGTAGGCGCCGCCGAAGGGAACCGCGGGCTTTGCCCGGTCGGCCGTCAGCGGATAGAGCCGCTTGCCTTCCCCGCCGGCCAGGACGATGCCCAGCACGTGTGGCAATTCCCTCATGATCCAAACCTATCCGCCGGTACCCAACAGGGCCAGCCATTGACCGTTTTGAAGGCCGGTCTGTCAAGGCGTTTGGCACCGGAACCCTCTTCGCGTACCCGCCCTGCGGCAGCTTCAAAACAAGCCTGCGGCGGCGCGTCGCGACAACTACCGTCGTAACCATGCGGGTGGCGATGATGACGCGGGAGTACCCACCCGAGGTGTACGGCGGGGCCGGCGTGCACGTGACCGAACTCGTCGCCCAACTCCGCACACTGTGCGATGTCGACGTGCACTGCATGGGCGCGGAACGCCCGGGCGCATTCGTCGCGCACCCCGATCCCGCACTCAAGGGCGCCAATCCGGCGCTGTCGACGCTGTCGGCGGATCTCACCATGGTCAACGGCGCCGGCCAGGCCGACGTGGTGCACTCGCACACCTGGTACGCCGGTCTGGCGGGCCACCTCGCGGCGCTGCTGTACGGCGTTCCGCACGTGCTGACGGCGCACTCGCTGGAGCCGATGCGGCCGTGGAAGGCCGAACAGCTCGGCGGCGGCTACCGCATCTCGTCGTGGGTGGAGCGCACCGCCGTGGAGGCCGCCGACGCCGTGATCGCGGTCAGCGCGGGCATGCGCGCCGACGTGCTGCGGACCTACCCGGCGCTCAACCCTGCTCGTGTGCACGTCGTGCGCAACGGCATCGACACCGACGTGTGGTACCCGGCGGAGCCGCAGCCCGGCGAATCGGTGCTGGCCGAACTCGGCGTCGACCCGAACCGGCCGATCGTCGCCTTCGTCGGCCGGATCACCCGGCAGAAGGGCGTCGCCCATCTGGTCGCCGCCGCTCACGGCTTCGCCCCGGAGGTCCAACTGGTGCTGTGCGCGGGCGCACCCGACACGCCGGAGATCGCCGCCGAGGTGACGGCGGCGGTGCAGGAACTGGCGCGGGCACGGACCGGGGTGTTCTGGGTCCGCGAGATGCTGCCGATCGGCAAGATCCGCGAGATTCTGTCAGCCGCAACGGTTTTCGTGTGCCCGTCGGTCTACGAGCCGCTCGGCATCGTCAACCTCGAGGCGATGGCGTGCTCGACGCCGGTGGTGGCCTCCGACGTGGGCGGTATCCCCGAGGTGGTCGCCGACCACCAGACCGGGCTGCTGGTGCACTACGACGCCAAGGACACGGCGTTCTTCGAGACCAGACTGGCCGACGCGGTCAACTCCCTGGTGGCCGAGCCGGTCAAGGCCCGCGAGTACGGGCAGGCCGGCAGGCAGCGCTGCATCGAGGAGTTCTCCTGGGCACACATCGCCGAGCAGACCCTGCAGATCTACCAAGACGTCTGCCCGTAGCGGGCCGGAGCCGGCCGGCCGACTAGCTGGTGACGCCCTTGAGTTCGTCGCCCAAGGCGGCCGCCTCGTCGGGTGTGAGTTCGACGACGAGTCGACCACCGCCTTCAAGTGGTACCCGCATCACGATGCCGCGCCCCTCCTTGGTTGCTTCCAGAGGACCGTCGCCGGTCCGGGGCTTCATCGCCGCCATCGAGTGCTCCCTCCACCATGAACCATCCCGCCAAGTGTGGCTGCGCCACACCTGGTCGGCCGGGCTGCCCACTCGTCGGCAGCACCCGGCGCTGAACTGCTACGACCTCTATTGTTCCCTATCCACCGGGGTGGATGTGCAAGACCCGTCGATGACGCGCCCGCGACGCCGCCAAGATCAGTCCGCGACGGCCCCGGTGCGCTGCCCAGCGGCGGCTGGAACCCAGCAGTCCGCGACGTGGTCGTCGACCATCCCGGTGGCCTGCATCAACGCATACGCCGTCGTCGGACCGACGAACCGGAACCCGCGCCGCTTGAGCTCCTTGGCCATCGCGGTGGATTCCGGTGTGACGGCGGGAACCTGCGAGAGGTCGGCGGGCCGCGGCCGGGCCGCAGGCGCGAAGGACCACAGCAGCTCGCCGAGGTCCTCTCCGGCGTCGGTGAGGTCGGCGACCGCGCGCGCGTTGGCGATGGTGGCGTCGATCTTCGCGCGGTTGCGCACGATCCCGGTGTCGGCCAGCAGGCGGTCGACGTCGCGGTCGGTGAACCGGGCGACCTTCTCGGCGTCGAAGCCGGCGAAGGCACGCCGGAAGTTGTCCCTCTTGCGCAGGATGATCAGCCAGGACAGCCCGCTCTGGAAGGCCTCGAGGCTGATGCGCTCGAACAGCGCGCCCGCGTCGTGCAGCGGCACGCCCCACTCGGTGTCGTGGTAGTCGCGGTAGAGGGCGAAATCCGGGGGCGCCAGCCGGCTCTGGTCGATCCAGCCGCACCGCGTCCTGCCGTCGTCCTCGATGGGCGTGCTCACGGCTGGTCCGGCTCGCCCGACGGCGCGGCGTGCGCCCCGGCCTCGGCGGGGTCCCGCCGGGCCCCGGTGTCCGCATCGAGTCCGTGCGCACCGCGCACCGCGGCGAGTTCACCGCGCAGCTGGTCGAGCTCCTGGCCGAGCCGGTCGAGCACCCAGTCGACCTCACTGGCCTTGTAGCCGCGCAGGGTCTGGGTGAACTTGAGCGCCTCGACGTCCACGCCGGTGACGCCCGAGGCCGGCAGCACGGTGGCCGTGGTGTCGCGGGGCAGGGGCGGCAACGACTCTCCCCGGCCGAAAAGGACGCTGCCCACCGCGAAGAGCACGATGGCCACCAGCACCAGCACGACCAGGTACAGCAGGATCAGGGTCACGCCCCCGATACTGCCTGACCGGTGTGACAGCCCGCGAGAAGGTCAGCGGGGGCGCAGCGTCACCATCGGTGGCCGGTCCTCCAGCGACACCCCGGACGAGCGCGGGGTGTAGCCGTCACCGTCGGCGAAGAACTGGGTGAGCCCCACCCCGGAGTCGGTGATGCCGCACCGCGTGAGCAGGGTGGCGATCACCTGCCGGCTCATCGACGCCAGTTCGGTCAGGGGACGGTTGCGGTGCACCCGCACGCCGAGGTTCACCTGGGCCAGCGCGTCGAGGCCGAGCCGGTCGTAGGCGTCGACCAGCAGGCCGATCTCCACGCCGTAGCCCGGGGCGAACGGCACCGCCGTCAGCAGCTCGCGGGTGCCCGCGTACTCGCCGCCCAACGGCTGGAGCACGCAGGTCAGTTCTGGGCGCAGCGAGGCCAGCAGCGGACGCGCCACCAGTTCGGTGACCCGGCCGCCGCCGTTGGCGTCCTCACTGCCACTGACCTTGAGCGGACGGCGGTAGAAGCCCTTGACCAGGTGCACGCCGTCGCAGGTGAGCAGCGGCCCCAGCAGTTTCGGCACGAACATCGGATCGGGGTCGATCAGGTCGGAGTCGACGAACGCGATCACGTCGCCAGTGGTGGCCGCCAGCGACCGCCACAGCACCTCGCCCTTGCCCGGTTGCGGCGCCACCTCGGGCAGCGCCGACTCACGGCTGATCACCCGCGCACCGGCGGCCATGGCGCGGATGGCGGTGTCGTCAGTGGAGCCGGAGTCGAGCACGATCAGTTCGTCGACGAGGCCGCCGAGCAGTGGCGTGATGGTCTCGACCACGCTGGCCACCGTCGCCTCTTCGTTGAGCGCGGGCAGCACCACCGAAACGGTGCGGCCCGCCTTGGCGGCCTCGAGTTCGGCGACGGTCCACGACGGTCGGTTCCAGCTGTGGTCGGCGAGCCAGCGGTGCCGTGCGATCGCCTCGGCATCAGTCAGATCGGCCGCAAGATCGGATATCGCAGTCATGCCAGTCCCCTCACCGTGCGCGTCGGTGGACGCACGCCCTGTATCGACGCGACCATCTCCAGTACGCGTCGAGTGGGTCCGACCTCGTGCACACGGAACATGGCCGCTCCTGCCGCTGCCGCGAGTGCGGTGGCGGCGAGAGTGCCCTCCAGGCGTTCGGTCAGACCCACACCGAGAGTCTCCCCGACGAAGTCCTTGTTGCTCAGGGCCATCAGGACCGGCCATCCAGTTTTTACAAGGTCTTCCACGTGACGCAACAAAGTAAGACCGTGGTAAGTGTTCTTGCCGAAATCGTGCGTCGGATCGATCAGCACGCGGTCTTTCGGGACTCCGGCGGCGACGGCCCGTTCGGCCGACTGCGTCACCTCGGCAATGACGTCGTCGACCACTCCGCGCTCGGAGATGCCGTAGTGCACACGGAAGGGCCTGGTCCGCGGGACGGCGCCGCCGGTGTGCGAGCACACCAGCCCCGCGCCGAACTCCGCGGCCACCTCGGGCAGGTCCCGGTCGTGCCCGCCCCAGGTGTCGTTGATCAGGTCGGCGCCCGCCGCGCATGCGGCCTTGGCCACCTCCGCGCGCCAGGTGTCGACACTGATCACCACGTCCGGGTACGCGCCTCGCAGCCACTCGATGAACGGCACGACGCGCGCGATCTCCTCGGCCGCGTCGACCACCACTCCGGGCCCGGCCTTCACCCCGCCGATGTCGACGACGTCGGCGCCGTCGGCGATCACGCGGTGCGCGGCATGCTTGGCGGCGTCGTCGCTGAACGTGGCGCCGCGGTCGTAGAACGAGTCCGGCGTGCGATTCACGATCGCCATGATCAGAGCCCGGTCACCGGCGACCGGGCGGCCGAGAAAAGTCGCCGCCACGCCATCCAGGCTAACGACGCCCGCGATTTCGGCGCGGTCACGTTCGCTCAGCGAACGACACCGCGCCCGAATCACCCGGCTACTTCGGCTTCTTGCCGTCCTTCACCTCGGCCAGGTACTCGTCGTAGTACTCGACGTAGCCCTCGTCCTTGCCGGACAACACGTAGATCGGATCCTCGATGTCGTTCGCCTCTTCGTCGCCCTCGCCGGAGTTGCCGCCGTAGCCCTCCTTGCGCAGGTCGACCTTCTGGCTCTTGAACGTCGAGGTGTGCGCGAGTTCCTCGACCACCCGCACGAACAGCGGCACCGCATAAGGGGGCAGCTTCTCGAAGGCGGCCTTCGCCAGCGCCTTGCCGTCGAACTCCTTGCCATCCTTGAGCTGGACGGCCACCATGCCCGCCTTGCCGCCGGTGTCGGGCACCTCGACGCCGAACACCGTGCACTCCTCGACCTGCGGGTCGCTGGAGACCGCGGCCTCGACCTCGGTGGTGGCGACGTTCTCACCCTTCCAGCGGAACGTGTCGCCCAAGCGGTCGGTGAACGCGGCGTGCCCGAAGCCCTGCGACCGCATCAGGTCTCCGGTGTTGAACCAGACGTCACCCTTCTTGAACGCGTCGCGGACGAGCTTCTTCTCCGACTCCTTCTCGTCGGTGTAGCCGTCGAACGGCTGAAAGCTGCTCACCTTGGACAGCAGCAGGCCCGGCTCACCGTTCTTGACCTTCTTGACCCGGCCCTTGTCGTCGCGCACCGGGTCACCGGATTCCTCGTCGTACTCGACGAAGGCGACGGGCGTCGGGCAGATGCCGGTGGTCTTGTCGACATTGAAGAAGTTGACGAAGGCGGTGTTGCCCTCGCTGGCGGCGTAGAACTCACACACCCGGTCGATACCGAACCGCTCGGTGAAGTCGTCCCAGATCGCGGGCCGCAGGCCGTTGCCGCCGATCACCCGCACCCGGTGCTTGCGGTCGGTGTCCTTCTCCGGCTGGTTGAGCAGGTAGGTGCAGATCTCGCCGATGTAGACGAACGCGGTCGCGTCGTACCGGATCACGTCGTCCCAGAATTTCGACGCGGAGAACGACTTGCCGAGCGCCAGCGTCGCGCCAGAGTTGAGCACCGCCGACAGCGCCACCGTCAGCGCATTGTTGTGATAGAGCGGCAGGCAGCAGTACAGGGTGTCGTCACTGTTGAGTCGCATGCCGAGGCCGCCGAACCCGGCGAGTGCGCGCAGCCAGCGGTAGTGCGTCATCACGCTGGCCTTGGGCATTCCGGTGGTGCCGGAGGTGAAGATGTAGAACGCCTTGTCCTTGGCCAGCACGGCCGACGCGGTGGAGGGGTTCTCGGTCGGTGCCTCCGCCGCGAGCCGCTTGAGTTCGTCGAGGGTGAGCAGCGCATCGGTGTCCGCGCCGCTCTCCTTGATCGGATCGACGAAGTCCGGGTCGGCGACGACGACGGTCGCCGAGAGCAGGCCGAGGCTGTGCTCGAGCACGTCGCCGCGCTGGTTGTAGTTGAGCATCCCGGAGATGGCGCCGCACTTGACCGCCGCAAGCATGATCAGCACCGGTTCCGGGGAGTTCTTCAGCATGATGCCGACGACGTCGCCGTGGCCGACGCCGCGGGCCGCGAGCACCGCCGCGTAGCGGTTGACGGTCTCGTTCGCCGCGCGGTAGGTGAGCTCCTGGTCCTCGAACTTCAGGAACAGCTTGTCGCCGTAGCGGGCCGCCCGGTCCTGGAAGACCTTGCCGATCGAGGTCTTGGCCGACGGGCGGGCGCCGAAGCCGGTCACCACACCCCGCACGATGGTCGGCGCATCCATCAGTAGGCCCGGCACGCGGCTGGCGATGTCGAGCAGCCCCACGCTGCTGCGCTTGCCGGATTTCTCGTCGGTCATGCGGTGCGTCCCCTCCGGTGGTCGTATGTGCGCAACACCCTATCCCCGCATGTGACTGCCATCACCCGGCCGGTGCGCATACCGCCATGGCGGCGTCGACGTCGTCGACGACAACCAGCCGGTCCAGCGCCCCGGGGGCGACATAGCCGCTGTCGACCAGGCCGTGCAACCACGCCATCAGGCCGGCGTAGTGCCCGAACGGGTCGAGCATGACCAGGGGTTTGGTATGCATACCCAAATATCCGGCGGTCCAGGCTTCGAAGAATTCCTCGAGCGTGCCGATGCCACCGGGCAGCGCAATGAAGGCGTCGGCGCGGTCCTCCATCACCTGCTTGCGCTCCCGCATGGTGTCGGTGACGACGAGTTCGTCGGCCTCGACGTCGGCCAGCTCGCGGTGCACCAGCGCCTTGGGGATCACGCCGATGGTCCGGCCGCCGCGCGAGCGCGCGCCGTCGGCGACAGCGCCCATCGCCGAGACGTTGCCCCCGCCGGACACCAGCGTCCAGCCGCGGTCGGCGATCGCCACCCCCACCCGGGTGGCGAGGTCCATCAGTTCGGGGTGCGTCGGACCCGACGCGCAGTACACGCACACCGCCCACTGGCGGTCGGCGACGGGATCGGCTGGGGATGGCACCCCGACAACCTAGACGAGGGACGCCGGGCCCGACGAGCGGCCGACCCGCACGAGCGGCGCCGACCCGTCGGACCGGCCGGCATCGGGATTCCGCGGTTGCTGTTGAGCTGCGGGCCATAGGATCCGGCGGTGCCTGTCGACTGGGTGACCACTGACCACGAACCGGCGCTGCGGGCGCTCGAGGCGGGCCTGCGGGACCGCGGCGGCGTGGTGCTGATCGGTCCGGCCGGGGTCGGCAAGACCACGCTGGCGCGGCGGACGGTCGAGCGCCTCGGGCCCGCCGACTGGGTGATCGCGACGGCGCCGGCAGGCGCGGTGCCCTTCGGCGCCTTCCGCGACGTCGTCGACATCCCGGCGCGGGGCAAGACGGCGGCCGTGCTGCGGTCCGCCGAGGCGGCGCTGGCCGGGCGGCTGATCGTGGTCGACGACGCGCACCTGCTGGACCGGCTGTCGGCGACACTGCTGCACCGGCTCGCGGTGGGCGGCAAGACGCGGCTGGTCGTCACCGTCGGCGGCCCGGCGACCGACGAGGTGGCCGCGCTGTGGAACGACGACCTGCTGGCCCGGGTGGACGTGGACCCGGCGGCTCACGACGATGCCCGGCTGGAGACCCAGGTGGCGGAGTTCCTGGCCGACCTGCCCGCGGCCACCCGCAGAGCGGTGCACTACCTGGTGGTCACCGATCCGGTGCCCCTGCCGGTGCTGCTGGCGCTGGTGGGCGACGACGCGGTCGCCGACGCGCGGCGCCACGGCCTGATCGACGTCGACGGCGAGCTGGTGCGGGCCGGGCATCCGCTGTTCGTCGACGCGGCCCGCGACGAACTCGGCGGACCGGATCTGCGCCGGATGCGCACCGAACTCGTGGAGCGGCTGGCCGCGGCCGGGCCGGGCGGGGTGGTCGACCGGCTGTGGCTGGCCGTCCTGGCGGCCGAGAGCGATTTCGAGCTGCCGGGCGACGTCATGGCCGATGCGGCGGCCGAGGCGCTGCGGCTGGGCGACCTCGACCTCAGCGAGCAGCTGGGCCGCGCGGCGGTCACCCCCGCCAGCGGGCTGGCCACCCGGCTCCCCCTGGCCTACGCCCTGGCCTGGCAGGGCCGCGGCCGTGACGCCGACGCCGTGCTGGCCGCGATCGACCCCGCCGGACTCAGCGAGGGCGACCTGATGGAGTGGGCGCTGCCGCGGGCGGCGAACCAGTTCTGGATGCTGTCGGAGCCGGAACGCGCGACGGCGTTCCTGCGCACGGTGCGCGGCCGGGTGTCCGCACCGGGCGCCCGCGCGACGGTCGATGCGCTGTCGGCGACCTTCGCGATGAACGCCGGGACGCCGGCCCGGGCGGTGGAGATCGCCACCGAGGTGTTGGCGACGCCCGAGGCCGACGGCACGGCGGTGGGCTGGGCCGCCTCGGCCGCCGCGCTCGCCTGCGCCAGGCTCGGCCGGTTCGCAGAGGTGGACGCGATGGCCGAGCGGGCGCAGGCCGCCGACCATCCGGGCCTGTTGCGCTTCACCAGTGGCTTCGGCCAGACCACCGCGCTGCTGATGGCCGGCGAGCTGCAACGGGCCGAGGAGCTGGCGCGGGAGCTGGCCGATGACGCGCAGCTGCAGCAGCCGGGCCGGGCGATCGGCGAGGTGGTCCTCGCCGACGTGCTGATCGCCCAGGGTGACCTGGACACGGCCACCGAACTGCTGCGCCGCGCCACGGCGGAGCTGACACCGACCGGATATTCGTGGGCGTCACTGGCGTGGATGTTGTTGACCCAGGCCCTCGGTCAGCAGGGCGCGACGGTCGAGGTGGGAAAGACGCTGGCGCGCGCGGAGTCCCGGCACGGCCTCAAGTCGATGCTGTTCGCTCCGGAACTGATGCTGGCCAGGGCGTGGACGCACCACGCGCGCCGGGACGTGCACGCGGCGGTGGCGGCCGCGAGGGATGCGGCCAAGACGGCGGAGCGGGGCGGGCAGACGGCGATGGCGCTGCGGGCGCTGCTCGACGCGGTGCGGTTGGGCGACACGCGGGCCGCCGACACGCTCGCGCGGCTGGACGTGAGCTGCGTGTTCGGCAGGCTCACCCTCGAGTACGCGAAAGCCCTGACCGCAGGGGACCATTCGGCACTGGACGCGGTCGCCGCGGAGTTCGATGCGGTCGGGATGCGCGGCGCCGCGCGCGATGCGCGTCGGCAGGCGACGGCATCCCGTCCGTCGTAGGTTCGCGGCGCCCATCGAAATTGGTGCAGAGCGCGCCAACAGCTCGCGCTTAGGCTCGACACACCAGCCGAGCCAGGAGGTGCGTCGTGAGCAGTGAGCCGTTGTCCGTCGAAACCGGCGATCTGCGCGCCTTCTCACGTGCCCACACCGACGTCGCCACCGACATCGCCCGGCTGGCTGAGCGCGCCCCCGACGCGGCCGGGGTGGCGTCGACGCACGGCACCATCGGGTTCGGCATGCAGGCCGCGTTGAAGGAACTGCTCGGCGCGCGTCTGGGAAGTCTGCAGACGACCGCAGGCAGCGGCGACGCGATCGCGGAGATGTTGCGCACGGCGGCGCGCACGTACGACGGGATCGACGACGACGGGGCACAGAGGATCCGAGCCGCGTGGGGCGGCGGTCTGGACTTCCCGTTCCCGGATGTCACCACGGTCCCGGTACCTGAGGCGCCCGCTCCCCTGCCGGTTCCTGGCGGTCGCCCCGGCTGACCGGCGCATTGGTGCGACGAGCAGTGACCGTGCGGCTTTAGGATTGCTGCACGTCGCCGTCGAACCGAAAGAGTGACACATGTCAGGGCAGCTGTCCGTCCAGCTCGGGAGCCTGCGCACGTACTCCCAGCAGCATGGAGACGTCGCCGATGCCGTCTCACAGGTCTCTGCGAACACCCCCGACATCTCCGCGGTCTCGACGACCTACGGCAACATCGCCTCGGGTGTGACGACTGCCCTCGGCGATCTGCTCGGCGCCCGCGGCGGCGCACTGACCTCGACGACGTCCAAGGCCCAGCAGCTGGCGGAGGGTCTGCTCAAATCGGCGGGCCTCTACGAGCAGGGCGACCAGCAGGGCGCGGAGGCGATCAACGCCGCGGCGGGTTCGGCGGGATCGCCGTCGTCCGCGAACAGCGCATCGTCGGGTGCGGGTCAGATGCTCAGTCAGCTCAGTCAGCAGGCCGGCCAGCAGGTGAGTCAGCTCGCGCAGACGGCCGGTCAAGCCGTCGCCGGGCTCGGCCAGATCCCGGCGCAGGTGCTGCAGGGCGTGCAGGGCATCGTCGAGACGGCGACCGGCGCCGGAGCGGAGACCGCCGCCGCGGCGACCGGGCCGGCCGGCGGTGAGGCCGCGCCCGCCGATGCCGGTGGCGGCGCACCGGCCGGGGAGAACGACCGGCCGGCGGGCGACGAGAAGGCCGACGCGGACGACCGGCCGCCGGGCGAGCAGTCCGAGCCCGAGCAGAAGCCCGAGGACGAGCGGCCCGCGCCTGCGCCCACGCGTCCCCCGGTCGGCGACACGACACTCATCTAGCCGCCAGCGCACCACCCTCGAGCCGCAGCCGGCGCTGCACCGCGATCTCGTCGAGGAAGCGGTCATCGTGACTCACCACCACGAACGCGCCCTGGTAGGCGTTGAGCGCCGCCTCCAGCTGCCCGATGCTCACCAGGTCGAGGTTGTTGGTCGGTTCGTCGAGCAGGAGCAGCTGGGGCGCCGGTTCTGCGAACAGCACACACGCGAGGGTGGCGCGCAGTCGCTCGCCGCCCGACAGCGCGCCGACCGGCAGATGGATGCGGTCGCCGCGGAAGAGGAACTGCGCCAACAGATGCATCCGGCGGGTGTGCGGGAGGCTCGGCGCGGACTCGGCCAGGCTCTCGGCGACCGAGCGCTGCGGATCGAGCAGGTCCAGTCGCTGCGAGAGGTAGGCCACCCGGCCGTCGGCGCGCCGCACGCTGCCGGCGTCGGGCTGCAGGTCGCCGGAGATCAGACGCAGCAGTGTCGACTTCCCCGCCCCGTTCGGACCGGTCAGCGCGATCCGTTCCGGCCCCTGGATGGCCAACTCGATGCCGTTGTCGACGAACAGTTTCCGGCCGTCACGAACCACCTGTAGCGCCTCCGCCGTCAGCACGGTGCGTCCGGCGGGCACGGCCGTGGCGGGCAGGTCGAGCACGATGGCATCGTCGTCGCGCAGCGCCCGCTCGGCGTCGTCGAGCCGGGTGCGCGCGTCATCGACGCGCTTGGCGTGCACGTCGTCGGCCCGGCCCGCCGACTCCTGCGCCCTGCGCTTCATCGCACCGGCGATGATCTTCGGCAGCCCGGCGTCCTTGACGTTGCGCGCGGCGGTGCCCGACCGGCGGGCCGCGCGTTCGCGGGCCTGCTGCATCTGCCGCTTCTCCCGCTTGAGCTGCTGCCCTGCGTTGCGCAGGTTGCTCTCGGCGAGCCGCTGGTCCGCCGCGACGGTCTCCTCGTATGCAGTGAAACCGCCGCCGTAGAACCGCATCTCGCCGCGGTACAGCTCGGCGATCTGATCCATCCGGTCGAGCAGCACCCGGTCGTGACTCACCACCACCAGACACCCGGTGAAGTCGTCGAGCGCGGCGTACAGCGCGTGCCGGGCGTCGGCGTCCAGATTGTTCGTCGGCTCGTCGAGCAGCAGCACGTCGGGCCGCTTCAGCAGTTGAGCGGCCAGACCCAGGGTGACCACCTCACCACCGGACAGCGAGCCCAGTGTGCGGTCGAGCGTGACGTGTTCGAGGCCGAGGCGGTCGAGTTGAGCGCGGGCGCGCTCCTCGACGTCCCAGTCGTCACCGATCGCGGTGAAGACGTCCTCGCCGGCGTCGCCGGCAGCGAGGGCGGCCAAAGCGTCGATGACACCGGCGATTCCGAGCACATCGGCGACTCCCCGTTCGGCGTCGAACGGCAGCGCCTGCGGCAGGTAGGCCAGCACTCCGTCGACCGTGACCGCGCCGGAGGTCGGCACCTGTTCGCCGGCGATCAACGTGAGCAGGGTGGTCTTACCCGCCCCGTTCGGCGCGACGAGGCCGGTGCGGCCGTCGCCGAGAGCGAAGGACAGATCAGCGAACTGGACCGAGCCGTCGGGCCAGGCGAAGGACAGATTGGTGGCGATGATCGAAGACATGAGGAGGCTTTCGTGGGGCCGCGGACACACCGGTGCCGCGGTGAGGACGATGGATGACTGCGATCTCTCCGGATCATCCGGAGATGTCGTCGTCTCCCCACATGTCTTCAGCCCACCTCGATCGGGAACATTCGTCCGCTGACCACATTAGGAGCGCCGTCAAGCGGTTAAATATGCCCGCAGCATGTCGGTGGCCGCGGTGATGCGGCCGATCTGCACGTGTTCGTCGGCGCGATGGGCGAGGTTGGGATCGCCGGGTCCGTAGTTGACCGCGGGGATGCCCAGCGCCGCGAACCGTGCCACGTCGGTCCACCCATACTTGGCCCGCACCTGCCCGCCTGCGGCCTCGACCAGCTTGGCCGCCGCGGGTTGACCCAGCCCGGGCAGCGCACCGGGGGCGGCGTCGGTCTGGTCGATCCGGACGTCGAGGCCGTCGAGGATCTCGTGCACGTGCGCGAGGGCCTGTTCGACGCTGCGATCCGGCGCGAACCGGAAGTTCACCGTCACCGACGCGGCGTCCGGGATCACGTTGCCTGCGACGCCGCCGTCGATGCGCACCGCCGAGAGCCCCTCGCGGTAGACGCAGCCGTCGATGTCGACACTGCGCGCCTCGTATCCCGACAACCGGTCGAGAACCGCACCGAGCTTGTGAATCGCGTTGTCGCCGAGCCACGATCGCGCCGAATGCGCCCTGGTGCCCGTCGCGCTGACCACCACCCGCAGCGTGCCCTGGCAGCCTGCTTCGATGTAGCCGCCGGACGGCTCGCCGAGTATCGCGACGTCGGCCTGCAGCCAGTCCGGCAGCTCACGCTCGATGCGGCCGAGGCCGTTGGCGCTCGCCTCGATCTCCTCGCAGTCGTACATGACCACGGTCAGGTCGTGGCTGGGCTCGGCGATGGTGGCGGCCAGGTGCAGGAACACCGCGTCTCCGGACTTCATGTCCGACGTGCCGCAGCCGTGCAGTTCGTCGCCGTCCATCCGGCTCGGCACGTTGTCGACCGCGGGCACGGTGTCGATGTGCCCCGCCAGCAGAACCCGCGACGGCCGGCCGAGGTTGGTCCGCGCCAGCACCGCGTCACCGTTGCGGACGATCTCGAACCCGTGGGTCTGTGCGCGCAGGGCGGCCTCGATCTCGTCGGCGATGCGCTGCTCGTGCCGCGATTCGCTGGGGATGTCGACCAGCGCGGCGGTCAGCGCGACCGGGTCGTCGTGCAGGTCCAGGGCCACAGCAGTAGACCCTATTCCAGTAGCCTGTGGCACCGTGACTTCTGCTGTGGGAATCGGCCTTGCGACGCTGGCGGCCGACGGGACGGTGCTCGACACCTGGTTCCCGGCGCCGGACCTGAACATCGGCGGCGATCCGGGCACGGTGCGGCTGTCGGTGGCCGAGGTGCCCGAGGAACTGGCGGTGCTGGCCGGCCGCGACGACGAGCGCGACGTCGAGACCGTCGTGGTGCGCACGGTGATCGACTCGCTGGCCGACAAGCCGGCCGACGGCTACGACGCCTACCTGCGGCTACACCTGCTGTCGCACCGGCTGATCAAGCCGCACGAAGCGAACATGGACGGCGTGTTCGGCGTGCTGGCCAACGTCGTGTGGACGAACTTCGGTCCGTGCGCCGTCCCCGGCTTCGAGACTGTGCGGGCCCGGTTGCGCCGGCGCGGGCCGGTGACGGTCTACGGCATCGACAAGTTCCCGCGGATGGTCGACTACGTCGTCCCGACGGGCGTGCGGATCGCCGATGCCGACCGGGTGCGCCTCGGCGCCCATCTGGCCACGGGCACCACGGTGATGCACGAGGGCTTCGTCAACTTCAACGCCGGAACGCTCGGCAGTTCGATGGTCGAGGGCCGCATCTCGGCCGGTGTCGTGGTCGACGACGGGTCGGACGTCGGCGGTGGCGCGTCGATCATGGGCACCCTGTCCGGTGGTGGGAAGAACGTCATCTCGGTCGGCAAGCGGTGCCTGCTCGGCGCCAACGCCGGGCTGGGCATCTCGCTGGGCGACGACTGCGTCGTGGAGGCCGGCCTCTACGTCACCGCAGGCACCAAGGTGCAGACCGGCGACGGGCAGACCGTCAAGGCGCGCGATCTGTCGGGCGCGAACAACCTGCTGTTCCGCCGCAATTCGCTGTCCGGAGCGGTCGAGGTGGTCAAGCGCGACGGCACCGGCATCACGCTCAACGAGGCGCTGCACGCCAACTGATCGACGCCCCGTCTACGGGGCGGCCAGGACGCAGAACTCGTTGCCCTCGGGGTCGGCCAGCACCACCCAGCTCCGGTCGCCCTGTCCGATGTCGACGTGCCGCGCACCGAGGCCGACCAGCCGGTCGACCTCTGCCTGCTGGTCGGCCGGGGTGAAGTCGAAGTGGATCCGGTTCTTCACGATCTTGTCGTCGGGCACCGCGAGGAACAACCAGTCGGGTCCCGCGCCGTCCGGCGCGCGCAATCGCACGTCGCCGTCGTCGTCCATCTCGTGCGGCCAGCCGAGCACCCCCGCCCACCAGGCGCCGAGTGCGCGGGGGTCGGCCGCGTCGACGCACACCTCGGTGAACCTCAATCCCACTGCGCGAGTTCCTTCTTGAGCACCTTGCCCATCGCGTTGCGCGGCAGTTCGGCGACCAGCCGGACCTCCCGCGGCCGCTTGTGCACCGACAACTGGTCGGCGACGTAGGCGATCAGGGTGTCCGGATCCGCCGAGCCGACGACGTAGGCGACGATCCGCTGCCCGAGGTCGGTGTCGGGCACGCCGACGACGGCGGCCTCCTCGACGCCGGGATGCCCGAGCAGTGCGGCCTCCACCTCGCCGGCGCCCACCCGGTAGCCGCCGGACTTGATCAGGTCCACCGACTCCCGGCCGACGATGCGGTGCATGCCGCCCCCGTCGACCACCGCGACGTCACCGGTGCGGAACCAGCCGTCGCCGTCGAACGCCGCGGCCGTCGCGTCGGGCAGGTTCAGATAGCCGTCGAACATCGTGGGGCTCGACACCAGCAGCCTGCCGATGGTCTCGCCGTCGTGCGCGGTCTCGTCACCGGCCTCGTCGACCAGCCGCGTCCGGACGCCGGACACCGGAAGCCCGACCCAGCCGGCCCGGCGTTCCCCGTCGACCGTGGTGCTCACGGTGATCAGCGTCTCGGTGCTGCCGTACCGCTCCACCGGCGCCTGGCCGGTGAGCTCGGCGAGCCGCTCGAACACCGGCACCGGCAGCGGCGCGCTCCCGGAGACGAGCAGCCGCGCCGACGACAGCGCCCGTGCGGCGTCGGCGTCGGCCGCGATCCGCGACCACACCGTCGGCACCCCGAAGTACAGCGATCCGCGCGCCTCGGCGTAGCCGGCGGGGCTGGGCCGCCCCGTGTGCACGAACCGGTTGCCGATCCGCAGTGAGCCCAGCAGGCCAAGAACCAGGCCGTGCACATGGAACAGCGGCAGGCCGTGCACGAGCGTGTCCTCGGCGGTCCACTGCCATGCCGTGGCCAGCGCGTCGATGTCGGCGGCCACCGCCCGCCGGCTCAGCACCACGCCCTTCGGCGGGCCGGTGGTGCCGGAGGTGTACATGATGAGTGCCGGCGCCTCGGGCGGCGGTTCGGCGTAGCGGTGCCACGACCGCGCGTGCATCCGCACCGGGACCACCGGCAGCCCGCCGTCGTCGGCGGGCGGTGTGCCGAGCCAAGCCTGGGCGCCCGAGTCGGTGAGGATGTGGCGGCGTTCGGCGGCGCCGACGTCCGCGGGCACCGGCACCACGGGCACCCCGGCGATCAGGCAGCCGGTGATGGCCAGCACCGTCGCCGCGCTCGGCGTGGCCAGCACCGCCACCCGGTGCGCGCCGGCGACACGCTCGGCCACCGAGGTCGCGGCGCCGACCAGATCGCTGCGACTGAGCACCGCCCCGTCGATCCGGACCGCGTCGGCGATGTCGGCTCCCCCGGCTACCGCGGCGGGATTCAGCGAGGCCAGCAACACGCCAGCGAGGCTACTCGCCGCGGTTCGGCGATACTGTGCCGGTGACTTCCATCGAGCGCGTCGGGTCTCGAGAGGTGTACCGCAACGCGTGGCTGACGGTGCGCGAGGACGACATCCGCCGCCCCGACGGCAGCCCCGGCATCTACGCGGTGGTCGACAAGCCGACCTACGCGCTGGTGATCCCGCGCGACGGCGACCGGTTCACCCTGGTCGAGCAGTACCGGTATCCACTCGGCCTGCGGCGCTGGGAGTTCCCGCAGGGCACCGCGCCCGGGATGGCGGCGATGGACGCCGAGCCGCTGGCGGCCCGCGAACTGCGGGAGGAGACCGGACTGCGTGCGGCGACGCTGACGCTGCTGGGCCGGCTCGACGTCGCGCCGGGGATGAGCAGTCAGCGGGGGTGGGTTTTCCTGGCCACCGGCGTCACGCAGGGCGACCATGACCGCGAGCACGAGGAGCAGGACATGCACAGCGCCTGGTTCTCCCGCGCCGAGGTCGAGAAGATGATGCGTGACGGCGACATCACCGATGCCCAGTCGATCGCCGCGTGGGCCCTGCTGTTGCTCAGCGAGCACGCCTAGCGACCGATGACCCGGGCGGTCGGGGGAGGTCAGCACTCAGGACGGAAGGAAATCCCATGAGTACCGACGACAACGAGATCCGAGAGGTCATCAGCGGCTGGGCCGCCGCGATCCGCGACTGCGACCAGGACGGGGTGCTGGTCGGCCACGACCCCGACATCGTCATGTTCGACGTCCCGCCGCCCTACCGCGGCGTGCGCGGCATCGACGAGTACCGGGCGTCGTGGCCGCCGTTCTTCGAGTACATCCGCCAGGGCGCGCAATTCGAGATCGAGGAACTCGACGTCACCGCTGGCGAGGACGTCGCCTTCGCGTGGGGCCTGCTGCGGTGCGGCAAGCCTGAGGAATTCGAGACCAATCCCGACAACCGGCTGCGCATCACGGTGGGGTTGCGCCGGGTCGACGGCCGCTGGCGGGTCACCCACGAACACCATTCCTTCCCGATGCTCGACTGACCGGAGTAATACAACGGTCATCGGCGCGGAAAAGCCGCGAAACAGCGCCACCTCAAGATGGGTGCACCATGGCCACGTTGACCAGAACGCTCATCGAGGGCAGGGCGAACGGCCGCCCCGTCGACGACATCCCGCCGCTGCGCCGGCTCGTGCCGCTGGCCCTGCAGCACGTCCTCGCGATGTACGCCGGCGCCGTCGCGGTGCCCCTGATCGTCGGTGGCGCGATGGTCGCGGCCGGGCGGCTCGAGCAGTCCGACATCGTGCACCTGATCATGGCCGACCTGTTCGTGGCAGGGATCGCGACCATCGTGCAGGCGGTCGGCTTCTGGCGGTTCGGGGTCCGGCTGCCGCTGATGCAGGGCGTCACGTTCGCCGCCGTCGGGCCGATGATCACCATCGGCGCCAACCACGGCATCACGACGATCTACGGCTCCGTCATCGCCTGCGGGTTGTTCATGATGGCGCTCGCACCGGTGTTCGGGAAGCTGATCCGCTTCTTCCCGCCGCTGGTGACGGGCACCATCATCCTCATCATCGGGGTGTCGCTGATGCGGGTGGCCGCCGGCTGGTTCGGCGGCGGAACGGGTCCGGACTTCGGCGACCCGAAGGCCGTCGGCATGGGCTTCTTCACCCTCGCCCTCATCATCGCGCTCGAACGCTTCGCACCCGAAAGTGTGCGGCGGGTGTCGATCCTGCTCGGCCTGATCGTGGGCACGGTCGTGGCGATCCCGCTGGGGATGACCGACTGGAGCCACATGGGCGAGTACGGCTGGGTGGGCGTGGTGACACCGTTCCAGTTCGGGCTGCCGACCTTCGAGATCAGCTCGATCATCGCGCTGCTCATCGTGGCGATCGTGATCATGACCGAGACCACCGGCGACATCGTGGCGGTGGGTGAGATCGTCGACGAGAAGATCACGCCCCGACGGCTCGCCGACGGGTTGCGCGCCGACGGTCTGGGCACGGTGCTCGGCGGCGTCTTCAACACGTTCCCGTACACGGCGTTCGCGCAGAACGTCGGCCTTGTCGCGATCACCGGGGTGCGCAGCCGCCATGTCGCGACCGCGGCGGGGGTGATCCTGGTGCTGCTTGGTCTGCTACCGAAGATGGCCGCCGTGGTGGAGGGCATCCCGCTGCCGGTGCTCGGCGGCGCCGGGGTGGCGCTGTTCGGGATGGTCGCCGCGAGCGGGGTGCGCACACTGGCGAAGGTGCGGTTCGACAACACGAACGTCCTGGTGGTGGCGATCTCGGTGGGCGTCGCGATGCTCACCGAGGCCAAGCTGTACTACACCGACCGGGCGCTGGCCGACAGCCCGGTCAACGTCTCGCTCGACCTGTATCACCAGTTCCCCGACTGGTTCCAGACGATCTTCCATTCCGGTATCTCGGCCGGAGCGGTGACCGCGATCGCGCTCAACCTCCTGCTCAACCGCCACCGGGCCGCCCCGGAGGACGACACCCCAGCGGCGTACGACGCGCCGCGGGGCGCGCTGCCCGATCCGCTCGACGCGCTGCGGGCGGCCGACCCGTCGACCCCGCCGCAGCAGTTGCGCGAGCTCGCCGAGGAGCGGCCCGAATTGCAAACAATCATCGTCACGAATCCCTCCACCGATGTCGCGACCTGCGAGTGGATCAAGCAGCAGGGCGACCCGCGGGTCGAGGCGGTGTGCCAGAAGTGGGACGAGGTCACCGAGGGCCGGTTCTCGCGGCGCAGTCGCGAGTAGCGGGCGTGGCGTAACCGGCTGCCCGGCGTTCACCGTCATACGGTGGGACGATGCACATTCGCCGCCTCGGCGCGGTCCTGCTGACCGCGGTGTCCGTGGCCGCGTTCGTGATCCCCTCGACCGCTCATGCGGTGGGACAGGTCTGGTCCGGCCGCTATTCGCTGGTGCGCTACGCCGCCGAGAAGACCGGGACGAGTCTGGCCGCCCAGCAGTGGGAGCCCACCTTCAGCGACGTGTACCTGTTCAGCACCGACTGCTCGACGGGGCGGTGCGTCGCCACGGTCGTCGGCGGGCCGAAGCCGCAGAACCCGACCCTGCCGCAGCCGCCCCGCTACACCTGGGACGGCGAGAAGTGGGTGCACGTCTACGACTGGCAGTGGGACTGCTATCAGGGCCCGGGTGTGGAGAAGGTGTGGGCGCCGGCCCGGTCGGTGGCGTGGTACGCGCCGCACTCCGACGGCGTCCTGCGGGGTAACTGGCGCACCGACATCCAGGGTGGCCCGTGCAACGGCTCGGTCGAGATGGCCGTCGACGCCTCCCCCGTCTTCTGAGAATCTCTGCGTTGACTTTGCACTCAGATCACGATTTCGCCTGTCGCGGCGATCTGTGAGCAATGTCAATGCGCCCTGGGCGCAGAGTCAGCGGCGTTCGGCGAGCGCTCGTAGGAAGAACGTCAAGTTAGCCGGACGTTCGGCCAGCCTGCGGACGAAGTAGCCGTACCACTGGGTGCCGAACGGCACGTACACCCGCACCGGGTCACCGCCCTCGGCCAGCCGGACCTGCTCGGGATCCCGCACGCCGTAGAGCATCTGGTACTCGAAATCGTCGCCACCGCGGCCGTGTTCGCGCACCAGGGCAGGAACCGCGCCGATGATCGCCGGATCGTGGGACGCCACCATCGGGTAACCCGAGCCGCCCATCAGCACCCGCAGGCAACGCAGGTAGGAGTCGGTGACCTCGTCGGCGTCGCGGTACGCCACCGTCGCCGGCTCGTCATAGGCGCCCTTGCACAACCGGATCCGCGCCCCGGCAGCGGCGAAGTCCTCGCAGTCGGCCTCGGTGCGGCGCAGATAGGCCTGCAGCACCGTGCCGAGCCAGTCGAAGTCGGCGCGCAGTTCCCGCACGATCGACAGCGTCGAGTCGGTGGTGGTGTGGTCTTCGGCGTCGACGGTCACCCACGCTCCGATCTGCTGGGCCCGCCCGCAGATCGTGTGGGCGTTCTCCAGCGCGATCTTCTCGCCGTCGCGGGGCAGCGCCTGCCCCAAGGCCGACAGCTTCAGCGACACCTCGAGTGGCCGCACCGCCGAACCGGTGTCACGGCGGCGGCCCAGCGCGTCGAGCAGCCCGAGGTAGGCGTCGACGTTGGCGGTGGCGGCCTCGACGTCGGCGACGTCCTCGCCGAGGTAGTCGATGCTGACCATCCGGCCGGAATCACGCAGCGCCGCAACGGAGCTCAGCGCATCATCGACCGTCTCCCCCGGCACGAACCGGTGCACCACGCTGCGCGTCAACGGGATTCGCTCGGCGGTGCGGCGCAACCGCTTCGACCGGCCGGCCGCGAGGATCGCCGGACGGGCCACCCGCTGGAAGACGCCCATGTCACGCGCCCATGTGCGGGTAGCGGTGATCAGTGGCCGGGACGAACGTCTCCTTGATCGACCGGGCCGACGTCCAGCGCAGCAGGTTCTGCATCGACCCGGCCTTGTCGTTGGTGCCCGAACCGCGGGAACCGCCGAACGGCTGCTGGCCGACGACGGCGCCGGTCGGTTTGTCGTTGACGTAGAAGTTGCCCGCCGCGTGGCGCAGCCGGGTCTGGGCGGCCAGCACCGCCGTACGGTCGGTCGCGATCACCGCGCCGGTGAGCGCGTATGCGGCGCCGGCGTCGACGGTCTCGAGGATCTGCTCGTACTCGCCGTCGGGGTAGACGTGCACGCTCAGGATCGGCCCGAAGTACTCGGTGCTGAAGGACTCGTCGCCGGGGTCGTCGGACAGCAGCACCGTCGGCCGCACGAAATATCCTTCGCTGTCGTCGTATTCGCCTCCCACGGCGATCGTCACGTTCGGCGCGCTCTTCGCCCGCTCGATCGCGGCGACGTTCTTGGTGAATGCGCGCTCGTCGATCAGCGCGCCGCCGAAGTTCGTCAGGTCGGCGACGTCGCCGTAGCGCAGGGTTTCGGTGGCGCCGAGGAAGTCGTCACCCATCCGCTGCCACACCGACCGCGGCACGAACGCCCGCGAGGCCGCCGAACACTTCTGCCCCTGGTAGTCGAACGCGCCGCGGATGAGCGCGGCCCGCAGCACGTCGGGGTCGGCGCTGGTGTGCGCGAGCACGAAGTCCTTCCCGCCGGTCTCCCCCACCAGCCGCGGATAGGTGCGGTAACGGTCGATGTTCGCGCCGACCTCGCGCCACAGGTGCTGGAACGTCGCCGTCGATCCGGTGAAGTGGATGCCCGCCAGCCGCGGGTCGCTCAGCACCACCTCGGACACCGCCTGACCGTCTCCGGTGAGCAGGTTGATCACCCCCGGCGGCAGGCCCGCCGCCTCGAGCAGCTGCATGGTCAGGTAGGCCGCGAACGTCTGTGTCGGCGAGGGCTTCCACACCACGGTGTTGCCGAGCAGGGCGGGGGCGGTCGGCAGGTTGCCCGCGATCGCGGTGAAGTTGAACGGGGTGATCGCGTAGACGAACCCCTCGAGCGGCCGGTAGTCGGTGCGGTTCCACACGCCGCGGGTGCTCAGCGGCTGCTGTTCGAGGATCTGACGGGCGAACGCCACGTTGAATCGCCAGAAGTCGATCAGCTCGCACGCCGCGTCGATCTCGGCCTGGTAGGCGGACTTGGACTGGCCGAGCATGGTGGCGGCGCAGAGCTTCTCCCGCCACGGGCCGGCAAGCAGGTCGGCCGCGCGCAGGAACACCGCGGCGCGTTCGTCGAACGGGGTGGCCTCCCAGCCGGCCTTGGCGGCGATCGCCGCGTCGACGGCCGCGCTTGCGTCGGTGTGCTCGGCGTTGGTCAGCGTGCCGAGCCGCGCACCGTGGCGGTGGGGCTGCACGACGTCGATGCGCGTCCCGCCGCCCATCCGGTGTTCGCCGCCGATGACGTGCGGCAGGTCGAGGGGGTCGGCGGCCAGCGCCGAGAGTGCGTCGGTGAGGCGGGTGCGTTCACCCGAGCCGGGGGCGTAGTCGTGCACCGGCTCGTTCGCCGGCAACGGCACATCGGTGATGGCGTCCATGGAATGAGGATCCCCGAAGCGGACGCCCGGCAGACTGGCCGATCGGCCAAGACATTGCGGCTTTGGCTATAGAATCGGACAGTATGCCGTCGGCCCGTGTCCCGCTCGGAGAGCTGCTGTTGGCGCTGGACCGCACGATGGTCGGACTCGAGCACGCGCCGCGCGGCCTCGATGTCCCGGTCGGGTCGGTCGCCTTGATCGACGCCGACGACGTCCGCCTGGGGCTGGCCCTCGGTGCGGGCAGTGCCGATCTGTTCTTCCTGCTCGGCGTGCCCGACGATGCGGCCGCGCGTTGGCTGGTCGGCCATGCCCGGCCACCGGTCGCGATCTTCGTCAAGGCGCCGACGCCCCGGCTGATCGAGCATGCCAGCGCGGCGGGAGTGGCCGTGGTGGCGGTGGACCCGCAGGCGAGGTGGGAGCGGCTCTACCGGCTGGTGAACCACATATTCGACCACCGCAACGACCTGTCCGACACGCAGTTGCCCGGCGGCACAGATCTTTTCGCGTTGGCCCAGGCCATCGCCGACCGCACCCGCGGCCTGGTCAGCATCGAGGATGCCGCCTCTCACGTGCTGGCGTACTCCTCCTCCAATGCCGAAGCCGACGAGTTGCGGCGGCTGTCGATCCTCGGCCGCGCCGGGCCGCCGGAGCACCTCGAGTGGATCGGCCAGTGGGGCATCTTCGACTCCCTGCGCGCCGGTGGCGACGTGGTCCGCGTCGCCGAACGCCCGGAACTGGGCCTGCGGCCGCGGCTCGCCGTCGGCGTCCACCTGCCGTCGGCCGGCGATCGGCGCCCGCCGGGATTCGCGGGCACCATCTGGCTGCAGCAGGGGTTCGAGCCGTTGGCCGACGACGCCGAGGACGTGTTGCGCGGCGGGGCGGTGCTGGCGGCGCGGGTGCTGTCACGGCTGGCCGCGGCGCCGTCGTCGCACAGCCGCCTGGTGCAGCTGCTGCTCGGGCTGTCCGGCGACGACCCCGGAGACGTGGTGACGACCGCGCGCGAGCTCGGCATCGACGCCGCAGGCCGGGCCGCGCTGATCGGGTTCCACGGCGTCGGGGCCGCGGTGCCCCCGGAGGTGGTCGCGCTGAGCGCAGGTGCGTTCCGCCGCGATGCGCAGGTGGCCTCGTCGGGCGACCGGGTGTACGTGCTGATCCCCCGCGCGGGCACCCCGGCGACCATCGGTTCGTGGGCCCGCGGCGTGGTGGCCGCACTGCGCCGGGAACTGGACCTGAGCCTGCGCGCGGTGGTCGCCCACTCGCCGGAGGGCCTGGCCGGTGCCGCCGCCGCACGCGCCGAGGTGGATCGGGTGTTGGACAGTGCCGCACGCCATCCCGGCGCCATCGCGGAGGTCACCACCGTCGACGAGGCCCGCACCACCGTGCTGCTCGACGAGATCGTGTCGCAGGTGGCCGCCCAGCCCCGGCTGGTGGATCCGCGGGTGCGCGCGTTGCGCGAGCGCGACCCGATGCTGGCGCACACCCTGTGCGCGTATCTCGACGGGTTCGGTGACATCGCGGCCGTGGCCCACCGGTTGCACGTGCACCCCAACACCGTGCGCTACCGCATCAGGCGCATCGAGACGCTGCTGTCGACATCTCTCACCGACCCTGACGACCGGCTGGTGCTGGCCCTCGGTCTTCGCGCAACCGAACCCGATTGAGCGCGAACCACTTCGGCGAGCAGACACAAATTCGCACTCAGCGACCGCAGACAGTGCGAATTTGTGTCTGCTCGCGGGAAGAACTAGACCCGCAGCGCGCCTGCGGCCAGCTCGTCGAACCGTTCGATCGCCTCGTCGCCGTCGGCGTCGATCCCCCGAAGCGGGCCGTGGTCGGCGAGATAGCGCTGCGCATACAGCCGTGCCACCAACGCTTTTCGTTCACCGCGGCCGTCGGCGCGCTCCCACGCCGCCTGCTCGGTCAGCAGGGCGCCGGCGTAGACGTCTCCCATGAAACGGGTCAGCGGGAACAATCTCGCCTCGGCGACCGCGCCGTCGAGTTTGGTCCACGCCGTGATGGCGGCCTCGAGATCGCCGATGCGCTCCGCCACCAGCCCCGTGACCTCGTCGCCGTCGGACACCGAGACCGCGTCGTGCATCCGGGACAGCAGCGGTTCGTGGGCCTGCGCCCGCTCGATCCCGCGGCGCACGTCGAGGCACAGGATGTTGTCGGGGCCCTCCCAGATCGTATTGACCTGGGCGTCGCGCAGCAGCCGGGCCACCGGCCAGCCCTCGATGTAGCCGTTGCCGCCGTGGATCTCGATGGCATCGGAGGCGATGGTGATGCCGAGCCGGCAGACCTTGAGCTTGGTGACGGGCACCGCAATGCGCTGCCGGATACGGCGGGGCTGGCGGTGATTGGCGGCGCCGGTGCCGTCGAACACCATGGCCTGGGCGGCCTCGACGTCGACGATCATCTCGGCGAGTTTGCGCCGCATCAACGGCTTGTCGATCAGCGCGCCGCCGAACGCCTGCCGGCGACGGGCGTAGCACAGCGACTCGACCAGACCCCGGCGGGCGTTGCCGAGTGCGAACAGCGCGATGCCCAGCCGCGCCGAGTTGGTCAGCTCCATCATCCGGCCGAGTCCCTTGCCATCGGACGGGCCGGCCTCGGCGTCGGGCTCACCGGAGAGCAGGAAGCCCTCCGCGTCGACGAACTCGATCTCGCCCGACGCCACCGATTTCGTGCCGAGCTTGTCCTTGAGCCGACGGATGCGCACGCCGTTGCGGGAACCGTCGCGACGGGTGCGCAGCACCAGGAAGGTGGCCACACCGCGCGACGAGTCCGGCGCCCCTTCGGGTTTGGCGAGCACGACGAACGCCTCGCCGTTGCAGTTCGAGGCGAACCACTTGAAGCCGTTGAGCATCCAGGCGTCGCCGCGACGGGTGGCCGTCGTCTCCAGTGCGCCGAGGTCCGATCCGCCCGTCCGCTCGGTGAGCAACTGGGCGGTCTCGCCCGCCCATTCACCGGAGCCGAACTTGGCCAGCACGTGATCACGGACATCCGCGGGTGCGTAGGCCGCGACGAGTGACTGCACCATGCCTCCGCCGGTGCCCAGCGCGCAGCCCATCCCGATGTCGGCCTGGTCGAGCAGGTAGTTCGACGCGAACAGCATCAGGCCCGAACTGTGCCCGGCCGCACGCGCATCCGCGCGCAACGACTGCTGCGCGTCGAGCACCGCGCGCTTGGCCGCGGTGAACGATGCCGGCATGACGACACGGCCGACGTCATGTCCCCACCGGTCGTAGCGTTCGAGCCGCGGCGGGTTCCGGTCGGTCTCCTCGGCCCAGCGCGCCACCGGCCCGCCCATCAGCTCGCCCATCCGCGTCAGATGCGGCTCGGCGAAGGCGAGTTCGTCGGGCTGCAGGTAGTAGGCCATGGTGGCCTGCAGCGTGGGATCGGTGTCGTACCAGTTCAGCCCGACCGCGCCGGCGAAGTCCTCGGTGCGGTACCGGCCCGCCTTCTCGTCGGTGGTGAACGGAAGCCGGTCGACGGCCTCGACGTCGTAGTCGCGCATGCCACGACCGTATTACGGCGCGGGCCGTCACCGGGGCAGGTCAGGCCGATCGCCGGGTGAGCTTCAGGGCGCCCGCCCCGATCACGGCACTGACCACCATCGTGACCGCCATCGGCACCGCCGTGTGATCACCGCCGATCCCGACCAGGGGTGAGACCACCGCGGCGAGCCCGAACTGCAGCGCGCCGAGCATCGCCGACCCGGTGCCCGCCGTGGCGCGCACCTCGTCGAGGGCCAGCGACGTCGCATTGGCCATCACCAGACCCAGCGAGGTGACCGTGCCCCACAGCAGCACCAGCGTCGCCCACAGCACCGGTCCGAGGACGGCGTCGACGAGCAGCAGCGCGGCGAACACGACCAGCAGCGAGGTGCCGAGGGCGAGCAGCCGGCGCTGGCCGAAGCGGCCGACGATCCGCGCGTTGAGCGCGTTCATCAGCACGAGCCCGACGGCGTTGGCGGCGAAGGCCATCGCGTAGGTGATCTCGGAGAGCCCGAGGACGTTCTGCAGCACGAACGGCGAGGCCGCGATGTAGGCGAACATCACCGCGAAGCTGAACGCGAAGGCCGCGGTGTAGCCGATGTAGTGCCGGTTCGTCAGCACCGACCGGGCGTCGCGCAGCATGGCGGCCACGCCGCCGGTCATCCGGCGTTCCTCGGGATGGGTCTCGCCGAGCACCGCGACGACGCCGACGAACATCGCCGCCGCGAGGCCGGTGATGATCCAGAAGACGCCGCGCCAACCGATGAGACCCATCAGCGATCCGCCGAGCAGCGGCGCCACCACCGGGGCGACGCCGTTGATGATCATCATCAGGCTGAACACCCGGGCGGCGGCGGCGCCGTGCGCCCGGTCGGACACCACGGCGCGGCTGAGCACCACGCCGGCCGCTCCGCTGAACCCCTGCAGGAACCGGAAGACGGTGAGCAGTTCGATGGTGGGCGCCAGTGCGCACGCCGCGCCGGCCAGCACGCACACCAGCGTTCCGGCCAGCATCAGGGGACGCCGGCCGAACCGGTCCGAGAGCGGGCCGATGACGAGTTGACCGATCGCCAGCCCGATCATGAACGTGGTCAGCGTCAGCTGGATCGCCGATGCCGAGGTGCCGAACTCCTCGGCCATCGCCGGGAAGGCCGGCAGGTACATGTCGGTGGCCAGCGGCGCCACGGCGGTCAGCAGCGCGAGCACGCCGAGCCAGCTCAGCGGCAGCGGCCGGGTGGTGGTGTTCGTCGCGGGCTCGGTGCCGCGCAGGGTGGTCCGGGAGTTCATCGCAGTCACATCACTATCTATAGATTTATAGCTATTTCCAGAGCTAATATAGCGGACATGGCTCCCCGCGGAGAAGACGTCAGTGCGCGTGATGTTCGCGACATCGCTGTGGCCGTCCGGACCGTGGTGTGGTCGCTGCGCCGGTTCGGCGAGCGCCAGGCCGGCCTGGAACCGCTGCCGCACTCCGAGTTCGAGGTGTTGCGCACCGTCTCGGACCACCCGGACATCACCGTGTCCGATGTGGCGCGCATGGTGGCCGTCCAGCCGAGCAACGTCAGCACCACCGTGCGGCGACTGGTCGACCGCGGACTGGTCGAGCGTTCGGTCGATTCCCGGGACCGCCGGTCGGTCCGGCTACGGCTGACCGCCAAGGCGGCCGGGCACAAGCGGATGATCGACGCGGTCTGGTCGGACGCCGTCCGGGATCAGCTGGCGGAGATGACCGACGCGGAGGCCGACCTGCTCATCAAGGCCGCACCGGTGTTCCAGCGGCTGGCGGCGATGGGCTGACCGGTCAGCTCAGCCGGTCGACCGCCGCCGCGATGGCGTCGTCGGTGGCGGTCAGCGCGATGCGGACGTGCTCGGCGCCGCGCGGGCCGTAGAACTCGCCGGGCGCGACCAGGATGCCGAGCCGGGCGAACCAGTCGACGGTGTCGCGGCACGGTTCGCCGCGCGTGGCCCAGATGTAGAGCCCGGCCTCGGAGTCGTCGACGCGCAGTCCGGCCGCGCGCACGGCGGGCAGCAGCGCGTCCCGGCGGCGGGCGTAGCGCTCCCGCTGTTCGCGCTCGTGCTCGTCGTCGTCGAGTGCGGCGACCATCGCGACCTGCACCGGCGTCGGCATCATCATGCCTGCGTGCTTGCGGACGGCCAGGAGTTCGGCGACGACCGCCGGGTCGCCGGCGACGAAACCGGCGCGGTAGCCGGCCAGCGACGACGTCTTGGACAGTGAGTGGATGGCGAGCAGTCCGGTGTGGTCGCCGTCGCAGACGCTCGGATGCAGCACCGACACCGGCCGCTCGTCCCAGCCGAGGCCGAGGTAGCACTCGTCGGAGGCGACGAGCACCCCGCGCTCACGCGCCCATCCGACGACCTTGCGGAGGTGATCGACGCCGAGCACCTTGCCGGTCGGGTTGCTGGGCGAGTTGAGGTAGATCAGGGCGGGCGTCTGCGGGCCGAGCTGCGTCAGGGAGTCCGCGCGGAGCACCTGTGCACCGGCCAGCCGCGCACCCACGTCGTAGGTCGGGTAGGCCAGCTCCGGCACCACCACCACGTCGTCGGGGCCGAGCCCGAGCAGCGTCGGCAGCCACGCGATCAGCTCTTTCGTGCCGATCGCCGGCAGCACGGCGTCGGGCGCCAGGCCGGTGACGCCGTAACGCCGACGCAGCGCGTGCTCCGCCGAGGCCCGCAGCTCCGGACGCCCGGCGGTGGTCGGGTATCCCGGCGCCGCGCTGCCGGCGACCAGTGCGTCGCGGATGACGGGCGCCACCGGATCGACGGGCGTGCCGACGGAGAGGTCCACCAGGCCGCCGGCGTGCGCCCGCGCCTGCGCGGTCGCCGCGGACAGGGTGTCCCACGGAAAGGTCGGCAGCGTCGCCGACACCCGATGCCGGGCCCGCTCGCGAGCCGCGTCAGTCGACGTGATCAGCCCTCACCCTGCGGTGGCATCTCCTTGACCGCCGCGGGGTCGTTGTCGGTCTGGCCGACCTTGGAGGCGCCGCCCGGCGAACCGAGTTCGGTGAAGAAGTCGGAGTTGATCTGGGTGTACTGGCTCCACTGGTCGGGGACGTCGTCCTCGTAGTAGATCGCCTCCACGGGGCAGACCGGCTCGCATGCGCCACAGTCGACGCACTCGTCCGGGTGGATGTACAGCATGCGTGCGCCCTCGTAGATGCAGTCGACAGGGCATTCCTCGATGCACGCCTTGTCTTTGATGTCGACGCAGGGTTCGGCAATCGTGTACGTCACCGGGGTCTCCTCAGTCTTCCTGTCTGAATGTCCAGTTGGGCTGCGGTATGTGTCGGGCCCTGAGAGTTCGCCGCAAGTATGAAGGAGCGATACCTGGACGTTCGTCTCAGTGTGCCCTAACTTCACGCGCCGCCCTTACGGGTGGCGCGTGGTTACTGATACTAGACGTCGCACATACAAGTGCCTAGTCGCGACACCACCCTCATACCCAACTGCTGGACGATCGCTCAGCAACGCCATGCGTGCATGCCGCAGGGCGTCGTCACCAACCGATGCCGGCGTAACCGGCGGTGCCGCGGCGCCGGTCGGCGTCGGGAAGGCGGATCAGGTCGATGATCAGCTGATCGGCCTTCGCCCGGTCGACGGCCTTGACCACCTCGCCGGACCTCGAGCCTGCGATGAGGACCTCGCCGTGCACGAGCACGGCGTCGATGTCGTCGGTGAGCACGTCCGAGATGTGCGGCATTCTCCTTCTCAGATACGCCATGTCTGCGTCGAGCGCGCGGGACACGCTGGCGCTCGGCTCGTAGATCTTCACGTCGAAGCCCTTGCCGATGAGACGGTCAGCCAGTTCGACCATGGGGTTGTCGCACAGGTCGCCTGCGCCCGGCTTCGCGAACAGTCCGAAGATGCCGACATTGGGCCGCCCGCGGGCGATCACCATGTCCACGGCGCGGCGCAGGTGCGTCTCGTTCGATTCGAGCAGGTTCGCCAGCAGAGGGGTGTCGACGTCGTTGTGGCGAGCGGTGTGGGTGAGCGCGCGGACGTCCTTCGGCAGGCATGAGCCGCCGAAGGCGAAGCCCGGCCGCAGATACGCGGCACTCACATTCAGCGTGGTGTCGGCAAGGAACACGTCCATCACGGCATGCGAGTCGAGGTCCACAGCGGCGCAGATGGCTCCGATCTCGTTTGCGAACCCCACCTTCAACGCGTGGTAGGCGTTGTCGACGTACTTGGCCATCTCCGCAACCGCGACGGGCACCCGCAGGTGCGGCCCGGGAAGGCCGCGATAGAGCTCCATGACGCTATCGCCGCTGCGTGTATCGCTCTGCCCGACAACGGTCTTCGACGGCTCCATGAAATCGCGCACCCCGGTCCCGTCGCGGAGGAAATCCGGGTTGACACAGACACCGAAGTCGATGCCGGCGCGCTTACCCGACGCCGCCTCCAATCGTGGGACAAGCCGCTTCTCGCAGGTACCGGGCGTCATCGTGCTGCGGTACACGACGACATGCCAGCCGTCCTTGGCGGCCAGGCCCCAGCCCACCTCGTCGGTGACGGCCTTCAGGTCTGCGATCAGTGGTTCGCCGTCGGTGCCCGACCGTGTGCCCACACAGATCAGCGAGATCTCCGTGAAAGCCACGGCCGATCGGGCGTCGGTGGTGGCGGTGAGCCTGCCGCTGTCGACCACGCTGGCGGCCATCTCGGGTAGGAGCGGCTCGCCGAAATGCGCCATACCGCTGGCGAGGTCCGCCACCTTCTCCGCGTCGACGTCCACGCCGACGACGCGGTGGCCACGGCTGGCGAGGCAGACGGCACTCACCCAGCCGGCATACCCCAGCCCGAAGACGCTGACCGGCGCCGCCGTGCCACCGTCTGATCGCTCGTAGAGCGACGTCACGATATCTCGGACCAAAGTGCCTTTTAGTGCGCTTTGCGCGGAGGTCGTCGGCATGGGCAAATAGTAGAGGACTTCGAATCATCTGCCAATGCCTACCTATACGGGCAGTTGAGCCCGATTGTGCTGTGACGAACTGCACATCTGGATGCAGATCTGGCGAAGTCAGCAAACTCGGCGCGGTTGCCGCGATGTAAACGGCCATTCACTGTCTATGCACTCAGGTGCTGTGCACTCAGTTGCATATGGACGGCCGGCGTTCTACGGTGCGCAGGTGGCACTTCCCCACGCGATCCTGGTGTCGCTGTGCGAGCAGAGCGGTTCGGGTTACGAGCTGGCCCGCCGCTTCGACCGCTCCATCGGCTACTTCTGGTCCGCGACTCACCAGCAGATCTACCGGACACTGCGCACGCTCGAGGAGAACGGCTGGGTGCACGTCACCCCCGTGGTGCAGCAGGGCAGGCCGGACAAGAAGGTCTACACCGTGTCCGAGCAGGGCCGCGCCGAAGTCGCCCGCTGGATCGCCGCACCGCTGACCGGACGCGGCGGCTCGGTCGCCGACAACCGCACCCGCGACCTCGCCGTGAAGGTTCGCGCCGCGAGCCACGGCGACGTGGCGGCGCTGCGGGACCAGGTCGCCGCGCTGCGCACCGAACGTGCGGCGTTGCTCGACACCTACCGCATGTTCGAGAAACGCCAGTTCCCTGACCCGACCCGGCTCACCGGCAGTGCGCTGCACCAACACCTGGTGCTGCGCGGCGGCATCCGCGCCGAGGAGAGCGCCATCGACTGGCTCGACGAGGTGGGCACCGCCCTGACGCGCGAAACCGAGGAGACCCGATGACGCCGTACCCGACGCTGCTGTCGCCACTGGACCTCGGCTTCACCACCCTGCGCAACCGCGTGGTGATGGGATCGATGCACACCGGCCTCGAAGACCGGGCCCGCGACACCGGCAAGCTCGCCGCCTACTTCGCCGAACGTGCCCGTGGCGGCGTCGGACTCATCATCACCGGCGGCTACGCACCCAACCGCACCGGCTGGCTGCTGCCGTTCGCGTCCCAGCTGACGTCGTCGTCCGAAGCGCGCAGGCACCGTGACGTCACCGCGGCGGTGCACGAGCACGACGGCAAGATCCTGCTGCAGATCCTGCATGCGGGCCGCTATGCGTACCACCCGTTCTCGGTGAGCGCGTCGGCCGTCAAGGCGCCGATCAACCCGTTCCGGCCGCGGGCGCTGCGCGATGTCGACGGCACCATCGACGACTTCGTCCGCTGTGCGCTGCGCGCCAGGGAGGCCGGCTACGACGGTGTCGAGATCATGGGCAGCGAGGGGTACCTGCTCAACCAGTTCCTGGCGCCGCGCACCAACAGGCGCTCCGACGCCTGGGGCGGCAGCCCCGAGAAGCGCCGCCGGTTCCCGGTGGAGATCGTCCGGCGCACCCGCCGCGCGGTCGGCGAGGACTTCATCATCTGCTACCGGATGTCGATGGCCGACTACGTCGAAGACGGCCAGAGCTGGGACGAGGTCGTCGCGCTCGCCACCGAGGTGGAGGCCGCCGGGGCGACGATCATCAACTCCGGCTTCGGCTGGCACGAGGCGCGGGTGCCCACCATCGTCACGTCGGTGCCCAGCGGAGCGTTCGTCGACATCAGCAGCGCACTGGCCGAACACGTCAGCGTCCCGGTGGTCGCATCGAACCGGATCAACATGCCGGCGGCCGCCGAGCAGATCCTCACCGACACCCACGTCCAGCTGGTGTCCATGGCGCGGCCGCTGCTGTCGGACCCCGACTGGGTGAACAAGGCCGCCGGGGACGCCGCCGCCGAGATCAACACCTGCATCGCCTGCAACCAGGCCTGCCTGGACCACGCGTTCGTGCACAAGAAGGTGTCCTGCCTGCTCAACCCCGTGGCCGGCCGGGAGACCGAACTGGTGCTGAGCCCGACGCGACGGGCCAAGCGGGTGGCCGTCGTCGGCGCCGGACCGGCAGGCATGGCCACCGCCGTCGCGGCCGCTCTACGCGGGCACCGGGTCTCACTGTTCGAGGCGGGCGACGCGGTCGGCGGCCAGTTCGACCTGGCCCGGCGGATACCGGGCAAGGAGGAGTTCACCGAGACACTGCGCTACTACGCCACGATGCTCGCCAAGCACGGCGTCGACGTCCGGTTGCGCACCCGGGCAGGTGTCGACGACCTCGCGTCGTTCGACGAGGTGGTGCTGGCCACCGGGGTGACGCCGCGCAATCCCGAGATCCCGGGCATCGACCACCCCAAGGTGCTGTCCTACGCCGAGGCGATCACCGGCGCCAGGCCGGTCGGCAGATCGGTCGCGGTGATCGGCGCCGGCGGCATCGGGTTCGACGTCAGCGAGTTCCTCGTGACCGACGAGTCGGCGACGCTGAACCTCAAGGAGTGGAAGGCCGAGTGGGGTGCGGCGGACCCGCAGGAGGCCCGCGGCGCCGTGGTGACCCCGATCCCCGCGCCGGCGGTCCGCGAGGTGTACCTGCTGCAACGCACCGAGGGCGCGCAGGGCCGCGGGCTCGGCAAGACCAGCGGCTGGGTGCATCGCGCATCGCTCAAAGCCAAAGGCGTGCAGCAGCTGTCGGGTGTCAACTACGAGCGGATCGACGACGAGGGACTGCACATCAGCTTCGGTCCCAAGCGGCTCGACGCCCGGCTGCTCGCCGTCGAGACCGTGGTGATCTGCGCCGGCCAGGAGTCGGTGCGCGATCTCGAGGACGGCCTGCGCAGCCGCGGCGTCGACCCGCACGTGATCGGCGGCGCCGCGCTCGCCGCCGAGCTGGACGCCAAGCGGGCGATCCGCCAGGGCACCGAACTGGCCGCCCGCCTCTAGCCCGCGAGCGGGCGACTTAAGCGAAAAGTGTAAATCGCCCGAAAGCCGCGCCCCGCCTGCCAAACTGGCGGAGGTTCCACGTCGGCACCGCTCATCGGCGTGTGGAACCCGCAGGGAAAGGCGGGATCTCGTGTCAGTCAGCACCGAGGACGGAGTCCTGGACGGGGCCCGACCGGACATCCACTACGACCCCTACGACGTGGCGCTCAACCTCGACCCGTACCCGATGTTCGCCCGGATCCGCGAGGAGATGCCGCTCTACCGCAACGACCGGCACGACTTCTACGCACTCAGCAGGTTCGACGACGTCGACGCCGCCCTGATCGACCACGAGACCTTCAGCTCGGCCCGCGGCGCGGTGCTCGAGATCATCCAGTCCGGGATGGAGATCCCGCCCGGCACGCTGATCTTCGAGGACCCGCCGATCCACAACATCCACCGCAAGCTGCTGTCCCGGATCTTCACCCCCCGCAAGGTCAGCGCGCTGGAGCCGAAGATCCGTGAGTTCACCGCAGGCTGCCTCGACCCGCTGGTCGGGACAGGCCGCTTCGACTTCGTCAAGGACCTGGGCGCGCAGATGCCGATGCGGGTGATCGGCATGCTGCTGGGCATCCCGGAGGCCGACCAGCAGCACGTCGTCGACCATGGCGACTCCACGCTGCGCACCGAACGCGGCGGCAAAATGACCGAGAACCCCGACGGCGCCATCGCCACCGGCGAGGTGTTCGCCTCCTACATCGACTGGCGCGCCGAGCACCCGTCCGACGACATCATGACCGAACTGCTCACCGCCGAGTTCGCCGACGAGACGGGGGCCACCCGGCGGCTGCGGCGCGACGAACTCCTGCTGTACCTCCAGGTGATCGCCACCGCGGGCGCCGAGACCACCACCCGGCTGCTCGGCTGGGCCGGCAAGGTGCTCGCCGAACACCCCGACCAGCGCCGCACCCTGGTCGCCAACCGAACGCTGCTGCCCGCCGCCATCGAGGAGCTGGTGCGCTTCGAACCGCCCGCCCCGCACATCAGCCGATACGTCACCCGCGACGTCGAGTATCACGGGCACACCGTTCCGGCAGGCAGCGCGATGATGATGCTGCTCGGCGCCGCCAACCGCGACCCACGCCGGTTCGGGCCCGACAGCGAGTCGTTCAACATCCATCGCGAACCCCACCAGCACCTCGGATTCGGCGTCGGCACACACTTCTGCCTCGGCAACGCGCTCGCCCGGCTCGAGGGCCGGATCGCGCTCGACGAGATCCTCGACCGCTTCCCGGAATGGGAGATCGACCTCACCGACGCCGAACTCAGCCCGACGTCGACGGTGCGCGGGTGGGAATCGATGCCGGCGCTGCTGCCATGACGGGCCGGGTCGAGGGCAAGGTCGCGTTCATCACCGGCGCGGCGCGAGGGCAGGGCCGCAGCCACGCCCTGCGCCTCGCGCAGGAGGGCGCCGACATCATCGCGGTCGACATCTGCAGGGCCATCGACGACGTCGTCTATCCCGCATCCACGCCCGCCGATCTCGCCGAGACGGTGGCCCTCGTCGAGGCCCGGGGCCGGCGCATCGTCGCCGCGGAGGTCGACGTCCGCGACTACGACGCGCTGGCGGCCGCCCTCGCCGACGGTGTCGACCAGCTCGGCCGCCTCGACATCGTGGTGGCCAACGCGGGCATCGGCAACGCGGGCAACAAACTGCACAAGCTGCGGGAACACATCTGGCAGGACATGATCGACATCAACCTCACCGGCGTCTGGCACACCGTCAAAGCCGCGGTGCCGCACGTGCTCTCCGGCGCAAGGGGCGGATCGATCATCCTGACCAGCTCCGTGGGCGGCATGAAGGCTCACCCGCACACCGGCCACTACATCGCCGCCAAGCACGGCGTCGTCGGCCTGATGCGGACCTTCGCCGTCGAGCTGGGCCGGCATTCGATCCGGGTCAACTCGATACATCCGACACAGGTCAACACGCCCATGGCGATCAACGACGCCACCTTCCGGTTGTTCGCACCGCACAAGGAGAACCCGGGGCCGGAGGACTTCGCGCCGATCTCCCAGATGATGCACACGCTGCCGATCCCGTGGGTGGAACCCGAGGACGTCAGCAACGCCGTGTTGTTCCTCGCCTCTGACGAATCCCGTTACGTCACAGGTGTTCAGCTGCCCGTCGATGCGGGCTGCTTACTCAAGTAACCGATTGAACCCAATAGTGAGCGGAGACACCCATGCCTGAATTCGACTACGAAGAGCTGAAGAAGGAAGCCGAGCAGTACATCAAGTTCGAGAAGGACATCAAGAACCGCATCGCCTACATCACCTTCAACCGGCCCGAGGAGCTCAACTCCACGACGCTGGGCATGCGCCAGAACTACGCCGACATCATCCACAAGTGCAATGTCGACGACGACGTCAAGGTGGTCGTGATCCGCGGCGAGGGCGACGATTTCGGCAGCGGTGGCGACCTGCCCGAACAGCGCGGGATGATCGAGAATCCCGGTATGCCGCTGCCGCACGAGCTGGCCATCAACGACGACAGCGTCAAGTACCCGCCCGGCGGCTCCTACCGCTACCTGTCGACGGTCACCGACTTCTACGCCAAGGCTCCGGCGGGGAACCGTCCGCTGCAGGAGCTCCGCAAGGTCAGCATCATCGAGGCCAAGGGCTATTGCTACGGCTGGCACTTCTACCAGGCCGGTGACGCCGACCTGGTGATCTCGTCCGACGACGCGCTGTTCGGCCATCCGGCGTTCCGCTACGTCGGCTGGGGACCCCGGCTGTGGTGGTGGGCCGAGACCATGGGACTACGCAAGTTCTCCGAGATGCTGTTCACCGGTAGGCCGTTCAGCGCCAAGGAGATGTACGACTGCGGCTTCATCAACAGCGTGGTGCCGCGCGAGGACCTCGAGGCGGAGACCCTCAAGTACGCGATGGCGTGCTCGAAGTCCCGGCCCACCGACACCGTCGCGGTGCAGAAGACGTTCCTCGAGATCTACAAGCAGCACAAGGGCGAGTACATGGGCAGCCTGCTGACCGGAATGGTCGAGGGCATGCTGCCGATGATCACCAACGACCGCGACAACGAGGTCGACCTCACCGGCGGCACCTTCGAGAAGGGACTCAACAACGTCGTCAAGGACAACGACATGAACTTCCCGCCGGAGTGGCGGCTGAGCCGCTCGGGCCGCGCCAAGCCCTGACCGCCATGTCGGCGCTGAAGGGCCTGCGGATCGTCGAACTCGCCGAGTCGGTGGCCGGCGAGTACTGCGGCAAGCTGCTCGCCGACTTCGGCGCCGACGTGGTGAAGGTCGAACGGCCCGGGCGGGGCAGCCCCACCCGGGCCATGGCACCCCTGATCGACGGCGAGAGTGTGGTGTTCGCGTACCTGAACACCAACAAGCGATCCGTCGTCCTCGATCGCATCACCGACGCCGAGGCCGTGGACGCCCTCGTCGCCTCGGCCGACGCCGTCATCGACGACCACGATCCCGAGTGGGCCGCCGAGGCGTACCGGCGCCACCCGACGGTGGTGTTCTGTTCGGTGACGGCATACGGCCGCGGCGCGTCACCCGCTGCGCAGAATCGCAGCAGCACCGTGTTCCACAGCAGCGGCTGGGGCTTCCACACACCCAGCCACGCCGACCCGGCCAGACCACCGCTTCAGGCGCCGGGCCGGCTGCTCACCGACTACGAGGCCGGGCTGGACGCGGCGATGTGCGTCGCCGCATGCCTGTACTCCCGTTCGCACTGCGGCGCAGGTGAGTTCGTCGACGTTTCGCAGCAGGCCGTGCTGGTGTCGCGCGCCGACTGCATCCTCGGCAGGTTCCTCAGCGGCGAGATCGCACCGGAGAACACCCGCGACGACTTCGACCAGCAGGGCCCGGCGTCGTTCTTCGCCTGCGCCGACGGACATGTCTACCTGTACATGACCAGCGGCACCCACTGGGCGAACCTCAAGGTGCTGATGGACCACCCGGCGTGGCTGGACGACTTCGAGGACGACTGGCTGGAGTTCTCCGTGACCGCCGAGAAGGTCGCCACCTTCCACCGCGGCTTCGCCGACTGGATCCGCGATCGCCGCGGGGAGACGGTCGCCGAGCAGGCGCAGCGCGCCGGTGTGCCGCTGGTGCCCGTCAACAACGCCGACGATCTGCACCGCTCGCCGCAGTACCGTCACCGCGGCTTCTTCCGCGACGTGGCACATCCGGTCCTCGGCGTCGGCCAGCACCCCACGGTCCCCTACCTGATGAGCGCGTCACCGGCAGACATCATCTGCGCCGCACCGGCTCTCGGCCGGCACACCACCGAGGTGCTGGGCGAGCGGCGACCCGTCCGGCCGGCACCCGTGCAGGCGCCGCCGGCGACGGAGCGCGGTGGTCCACTGGCGGGGGTGCGCGTCGTCGAGCTGACGAAGGTGTGGGCCGGCCCGTATGCCGGGAAGCTGCTGGCGCTTCTCGGCGCCGAGGTGATCAAGATCGAGAGCGCCGCCCGGCCGGAGGAGATGCGGGCCTACGGCGGCACCGACGTCAACCACGCCCCCTACTTCCTGAGCATCAACCCCGAGATCCTCAGCGTCGACCTCGACATCAAGACTCCCGACGGGATGGCGCGGCTGCGTGACCTCATCGCCCGCAGCGACATCGTGCTCAACAATCTGCGGCCGGGCGCGATGGAACGCCAGGGTCTCGGCTATGAGGACCTCACTGACGTCAGGCCGGACATCATCTCGGTGTCGATCAAGATGTGGGGCAACGACGGTCCGCTCGGCTACCAGACCGGCTACGCGCCGTGCTTCGCCGCACTGGCGGGCCTCGCCTCCCTGGTGGGCTACGAGGGCGGCCCGCCACTGGGCGCCAGCATGCGCTACGGCGATTCCACGGTCGGCGCCGCCGCCGCCTTCGCCGCCGTGGCGGCACTGCTGCACCGTGACCGCACCGGCGAGGGACAGTTCGTCGACGTGTCCGCGGTCGAGGTGCTGTCGTCGATGATCGGCGACACCCTGCTCGCCCACGACCTGACCGGACGGGTGCCCACACCGGAGGGCAACCGGCACCCCGACATGGCGCCGCACGGCTGCTACCCGTGCACCGGCGGCGACTGGGTCAGCATCGCCGTCGCCGGTGACGCCGAGTGGTCGGCACTGTGCGCCGCGCTGGGCGCCTCCGACCTCGCCGCCGACGAGCGGTACCGCACCACCAGGGACCGCCTGCGCCAGTCCGCCGCACTGGATGCCGAACTGGCCCACCTCACCGGCGGCCTGGACGCCGCGCCGCTGGTGCGACGCCTGCACGACGCGGGGGTTCCGGCCGCCAAGAGCGCGACGGCGCTCGACGTGATCGGTGACGAACGCCTCTGGGAGCGCGGCCTGTACCGCATCGTGACCGACCACCGCGAAGGCGCGCGGCCGGTGCTGGGGCCGTCGTGGCGGATGGCCCGCGACCCGGCCCGCATCGAACGCGGCGCACCCGACCTCGGCGAGCACAATGACTTCGTGTTCGGTGACATCCTCGGCGCGCAGGAGATGCGATGACAGCAGCACTGGCGGGCACCGTGGCCCTGGTGACCGGAGCCAGCAGCGGCATCGGCGCGGCGACGGCGCGGATGCTGGCCGCCCGCGGTGCCGCCGTCGCCCTGCTGGCCCGCCGCGCCGACCGGCTCGCGGAGGTGGCTGCGGCCATCGAGGCCGACGGCGGCAGCGCGATGCCCGTGCCCGCCGATGTGTCCGATAAGGAGCAGGTCACCGCCGCCGTGGCCGCCGCGGTATCCCGGTGGGGCAGGCTGGACATCCTGGTGAACAACGCCGGCCTGATCCGCACGGGCGAGGCGGCCGCGGCCTCCCTCGACGACTGGGACGACCTGGTCACCGTCAACGTGCAGGGCGTGTTGTACGCAACGCGTGCCGCGCTGCAGCACCTCATCGACGCCGCCGCCGACTCGCCGCGCGGTGTGGCCGACGTGGTCACGGTCAGTTCCACCGCGGGCTGGGTGGCCCGGCCCGGCACCGCGGTGTACTCGTTGACGAAGTTCGGCGTCAACGCATTCAACGAGGGATTGCGGCAGGAACTCATCGGCAGCCGGGTCCGCGTCGGCGTCGTCGGGCCCGGCACCGTCGACACCGAGATCAACGACCACCTGCCCGCCGAGTCCCGCGCGGCGATCGATCAGCGCACCGCCGGGATGGTGAAACTGCGGCCCGAGGACGTCGCCGACGCGGTGACCTACATGGTGACCCGTGACCGCCGGGTGGCCGTCAACCACATGTTGGTGCGCGCCGCCGAGCAGACGTGGTGACCGGCGCCTGGCCCACCGGCGACCACCTGGGGATCGTGTTCCCCGCCCACATCGCCGCCCTGCGTGACGGCGGCGCCGCGTTCCTCACCGAGGCGTTCCGGGCGGCGGGCGCGCTTGACCCCGACAACCGGGTCGTCCGCGTCGACGGCTGCGACGAGGTGCCCGGCGGCAGCACCGGACGCAAGGCGTCGCTGGACGTGGAGTACCTCCGAGCCGGACCACCCACGGCACTGTTCGTGAAGTTCTCCCGCGACTTCGACGACCCGGTGCGCGACCACGGCAGGACGCAGATGGCCGCCGAGGTCACCTTCGCCACACTCGCCCAGGCACCCGGCTTCCCGATCGCGGTGCCGCGCACCATGTTCGCCGACTACCACGGCGGCACCGGCACCGGTGTGCTGATCACCGAGCGGATCCCGTTCGGGCGCAACGGCATCGAGCCGCAACACCACAAGTGCCGCGACGACGAGCTGCCGTCGCCGCAGGAGCACTACCGCGCGCTGCTGACGGCGCTGGCCCGGCTCGTCGGCGCGCACAGGTCCGGGGTGCTGCCCGCCCAACTCACCGAGTCGTTCCCCGTCGACCTGAAGGCCGCCGCCGTCGGCGAACCGGTGCCGCTGACCGCCGGTCGCCTCGACCGCCGGTTGGCCGCACTCGGCGAGTTCGCGCGCGCCCACCCCGCGCTGCTGCCGGCCGGCGTGGGTTCACCGGAGTTCCTCGGCCGGCTCGGTGAACAGGCCCACGAGGTGATGCGCCGCGAACCCGACATCTGGCGCAGCCTGGCCTGCGCACAGGATCACATCGGGCTGTGCCACTGGAACGCCAACGTCGACAACGCGTGGTTCTGGCGGGACGCCGACGGCACCATGCGCTGCGGACTGCTGGACTGGGGCTGTGTGAGCCGGATGAACGTCGCGATGGCGATCTGGGGATCGCTCAGCGGCGCCGAAACCGCCCTCTGGGACGACAGTTTCAATGAGCTCACCGAGGTTTTCTGCGCCGAGGTCGCCGCCTCCGGCGGACCGCACCTCGATCCGGCGGGGCTGCGCAGGCACGTGCTGCGCTACACCGCACTGATGGGCATCACCTGGCTGCTCGGGGTGCCCGCGCTGGTGGCGGCCCGGGTGCCCGACGCAGGCCCGGACACCACCCGTTTCGACCCGCGCATCCGCGATGACGAGAGCGTGCGGGCGCCGCTGCAGATGCTGAGCAACGTCCTCAACCTCTGGCGCACGCGCGATATGGCCGCGGCCCTGGCCGAACTCGGCTAGCGCGTGTTTCAGCGGATCAGCGACCGGATCTGCTCGCGGGGGAAGAACTCCTGGTCCTCGCCCCAGCCCTGCTGGCCTTCCCACCGCCAGTCGGTCAGCGTCCAGAACGTCATGCGGCCCGGCCAGCCGAGCCAGCGCAGGGCGGTGCGGACGTCGCCTTCGGCGTGCAGACTGCGACCAAGGTGGTCCTCGGCGTCGAGCACGACCTGCGCTGGCGCGCCCGCACGTCGACTCAGCACGCGCCGGGTGCCCTTGACGAGCTCGCCGAGTTCGCCGTCGCGCATGAGGTAGCCACCGATCACCACGTCCACGCCCGCTTCCCGGCCCGCGACGGTGATGGTGTGCCAGTGCTGTTCGGGTGAGGCGATCGCCCACAGGTAGTCACCCGGCCGCCGGGCGCCGGGATGGTGCGGACCCCACGTGCGGTCGCGCATCGAGTAGCAGTCCACGTCGACCCGTTCGCCGTCGAGCACCAGAGATCCCGTCATCCGGCCCGGCTGGTCGAAGTGGTGCGGCGCGCCGCCGGCGCCGTCGCCCAGCGTGTGCGGCGCCATCAGCGACGACCACTCCAGGTCGAGTTCCAGCCCGGGTGCGTCGTACGACAGCCGGTAGCGGTGCGCGGGCTCGACAACCGTGTGGCGCAGGGAGTTCGGCAGGGTGAAGTCGGCGAAGTCCAGCGCGCCGGTGGGCGGTTGCTGCCACCGCCAGTCGTAGAAGAGGCAGTCGTAGACCTCTTCACCCGTCGGGTCCCACAGGGCCGGTCCCCCGCCGGCGATCCCGGTGCGCACGTCGTGGAAGTAGTAGACGAACCCGTTGATGTCGCGTTCGGGGACGGCGAAGCCGAACCAGCCGCTCTCGTTCCAGTACGGGTCGTCGCCCGCGGGGTGGAACGTCTCGTCGCCGGAGAAGTCATTCGCCACAGGTCACCCCGGTGAGCCGCTCGGACAGCGCCCACAGCTCGCGGCAGTCGGTCTCGCTGTGCGCCTGCCGCGGCACCTTGGCGAATGTGATTCCGCCGCCAGCAGTCTCGTAGAGACCGCGCGGCCCGTAGTAGGCGCCGCCGTCGGCGGCCGGCGACACCGCGGCGTAGAGCGCCGGCTTGATCGCCTCGTCGACCTCGAGCCACATGAACGGCAGCAGCCGCCACGTCAGCTGGGTGAGCCGGGCCTGCAGGGTCGGGGTGTCGCGACCGTACGAGGCGCCGCTGAGCAGATTGGTCTTGGCCAGGCCCGGGTGTGCGGCAGTAGAGGTGACGGTCCAGCCGTTGCGTCGGCTGCGCCGGTCGAGCTCCATCGCGAACATCAACTGCGCCAGCTTGGCGAGGCCGTAGCTGTGCATCGGCTTGTAGCCGCGCTCGGCGTTGGCGTCGGTGAAGTCGAGGTGGCGCTGCGTGGCGGCGATGCTGCTGACCGTGACCACCCGCGCGGACGGCGCGGCGCGCAGCAGCGGCATGAGGTGTGCGGTCAGCGCGAAGTGCCCGAGGTGGTTCGCCCCGAACTGCAACTCGAATCCGTCGCCGGTCTGCTGGCGGTGCGGTGGCGTCATCACCCCGGCGTTGTTGATCAGCACGTCGATCGGGCGGCCCTCCGCGCCGAGGTCGTTTCCCAGCGCGGCAACGCTTTCCAGCGAGGCGAGGTCCAGCGGCCTGATGGAGAGTTTGGCGGCGGGCACGGCGGTGCGGATGTCGTGGACGGCCGCCTCGCCCTTGGCGCGGTTGCGGACCGCGAGCACCACGTCGGCGCCGGCCGCCGCCAGCGCTCGCGTGAGGCCGAGGCCCAGCCCGCTGTTGGCGCCGGTGACGACGGCTAGTCTGCCGGTGAGATCGGGAACGTCGAGGGTGAGACTGTCTTTCACCAGTTGACCGGCAGCTCGTAGAGGCCGTAGGCGAGGGCGTCGTGCTTGAACGGGAGCTCGTCGAGCGGCACGGCCAGCCGGATCGTCGGGATCCGGCGCAGCAGCGACGGCAGGACGATCTGCAGTTCCATGCGGGCCAGCTGCTGACCGACGCACTGGTGACGGCCGTAACCGAACCCGACGTGCGGTCCGTTCTGGCGCAGCAGGTCCAGCCGGTCGGGATCGGGGAATTGGCGGGTGTCCCAGTTGGCGGGGGCGACGTCCAGGATGATGCCCTCGCCGGCCCTGATCGTTTCGCCGTCGACTTCGATGTCCTCGACGGCGATGCGGCGCTGGCCGGTCTGGATGATGCTGCAGTACCGCATGAGTTCTTCGACGGCGGCGGCGATCACCTTGGGGTCGTCGGTGTCGCGCAGCAGCGCCTGCTGTTCGGGGTTCTCGAGCAGTGCGACGACGCTGACGCTGAGTTGACCGGCGGTGGTCTCGTGGCCGGCGATGAGCACCCCGGTGGCGAGCTGCGCCGCCTCCTTGACGCTGATCTCCTCGGCCTTGACCCGCTCGGCGAGGTCGGACACGAGGTCCTCGGCGGGGTCGGCCATCTTCGTGGTGATGAGATTCATGAGGTATTTGAACAGCGCGCCTGCGCCTTTCGCGGAGTCCTCGGCGCTGGCGTAGCGGCTCATGCCCCTGTTGGCCTGCTCCTGGAAGAACTCGGCGTCTTTGTATGGCACCCCGAGCATCTCGCTGATCACCAGCGACGGGACCGGCAGCGTGAGCATGTCGACGATGTCGGCCGGTTGGGGGCCTTTGAGGATGGCGTCGATATGGTCGTCGGTGATCTTCTGCACCGCGGGCCGCAACGCCTCGACGCGCTTGAAGGTGAACGGCCGCGACAGCATCCGGCGGTAGCGGGTGTGTTCCTCGGCATCGGAGGTGAACACCGAGCGGGGCCGCCGGTCGACCGTGGCGAGCATGCCCTCGTTCCAGTGCGGGTAGCCCGGCTTGCGGTCGTCGACACTGGCGCGCGCGTCGGCGAACAGCGAGCGGATCGCCTCGTAGCCGGTGATCAGCCAGGGCGTGCTGCCGTCCCAGATGCGGACGCGGCTGAGCTGACGAGTGGCGTTGGCCTGCAATGCCTCCGGCGGTGGCGCGAACGGGCAGCCCGGCGCGCGGGTCATCGGGAAGTCCGGGATGGTGTCGGCGTCGGGCATCACGTCGGTCATGGGCGATCCTTCGGTTGGATGATCCGGACGGGTGCCTGCCACAGCCCGGCGATGGCGTCGACGAGGCCCTCCGCCGCGACCGGCCACGGTGATCGCGCCCTTGGGCCGTGTTCGGCCAGCGCACTCTCGTGTTCGGCGCAGGTGTGCATCAACAGGTTGCGGGCCATGACGATGCGTTCGAAGCGGACCCGTCGGGGCAGGTCCGGAAGACAGCGGGTGATGCCGTCCATCGCCTGCACCAGCAGCGGCGAGCCGAGCGCATCCCTGGTCACCAACTGGCGGCACTGCGGGTCGGCCATCGCCTGGGCGGCGAAGCGGGCGTACCAACTCGGGCTGCCCAGCGTGTCGAGGTGATCGGTCAGCGGGGTGACCAGTGCGCTGACCCAGTCGCTCAGGTCGGTCGAGCCGGCGATCTCGGCGAGCTTGCGGGCGCGCAGCGACTCGATCGGACCGCGGTGCTTGGCCTCGATGGCGCGCAACAGATCGGTGCGGGTGCCGAAGTGGTAGCAGACCGCGGCGTTGTTGCCCTGGCCGGCGGCCTCGCTGATCTGCCGGTTCGAGACGGCGTACATGCCGCGCTCGGCGAAGAGGCGCTCGGCGGCGGTGAGGATCAGCTGGCGGGTGCCCGACGAGCGGTCGCTGCTGAGCACTCGCGCGGCGGTCACGGTTCCGAGTGAACTACGTCATCCGACTTAAATCAAGCAGTTTATTTAACCCACCTCTGTCCACCACGCCGCGAGCGTGCGTGTCGACCAACAGACACGCACGCTCGCGGGACGAAGAGAACTCGGGGTCAGGCCTGCTTGAGGGCCTCGATCTCCAGGGTGATGGTGATCTTGTCGCCGACGACGGCGCCGCCGGTCTCGAGCGGCATGTCGAGGTCGATGCCGAAGTCCTTGCGGTTCAACACGACCGACGCCTCGAAGCCGGCGACCTCGCCATGGCCCATGCCCGGGCTGACGCCGTTGAACTCGAGGTCGAGGCTCACCGGCTTGGTGACGCCTTTGAGGGTGAAGTCACCGTCGAGGACGTAGCGGTCGCCGTCGGCGCGCACGCCGGTCGAGGCGAAGGTCGCGGTCGGATAGGTGGCGGCGTCGAAGTAGTCGGCCGACTTCAGATGTGCGTCGCGCTGCTCGTTGCGGGTGTTGATCGAGTCGACGGCGATCTCGGCGGTGACCGACGGGGTGCCGTCCTCGGCCACGGTGATCGCGCCGCTGAACGTGTCGAAGGTGCCGCGCACCTTGCTCACCATGAGGTGGCGTACCGAGAAGGCGATGGTCGAGTGCACCGGGTCGATGGCCCAGGTGCCGGCGGCGAGTGCGGTGGTTGCAGTGGTCATGGGATTCTCCTGATCCGAGCGTCGGCCCTTCCGACGTCCTTCATCCCGTATCAAGCGGACTGCGGTCCGATTCATTCCCGAATGGCGCCGCCTACTGGGTTCGATCCATTCGCACTGACGCGAGCGTGCACGTTTGTACGCCCGATACGGCGTGTCGGCGTGCAGACACGCACGCTCGCGGAGCTACCTCGCGGAGACGAACGCGCTCAGGCGGCCAGCGGGGTGTAGGTGGTGGTGCGCTGGCGAGCCGGACGGCCGATGCCCTTGGCGATCGCGACGAGTTCCTCGACCGACTTCGCCGACCCGTTCTCCGAGCCGGCCATCCGCGAGATGGTCTCCTCCATCAGCGTGCCGCCGAGGTCGTTGGCGCCGCCCTGCAGCATCACCTGGGTGCGTTCGACACCCAGCTTGACCCAGCTCGTCTGGATGTGGTTGATGCGGCCGTGCAGCATGATTCGCGCCAGTGCGTGCACGGCGCGGTTGTCGCGGTGCGTCGGCCCCGGCCGGGCGCCGCCCGCCAGGTACAGCGGCGAACTCTGGTGCACGAACGGCAACGGCACGAACTCGGTGAAACCACCGGTGCGGTCCTGGATCTCACGTAGCACCCGCAGATGCCCCACCCAGTGCCGCGGCTGGTCGACGTGGCCGTACATCATCGTCGAACTCGACTGCAGACCCACCTCGTGGGCGGTGGAGACGACCTCGATCCACATCGACGTCGGCAGCTTGCCCTTGGTGAGGATCCAGCGCACCTCGTCGTCGAGGATCTCCGCGGCGGTACCGGGAATCGATCCGAGACCCGCCTCCCGCAGCGCGATCAGCCACTCCCGGATCGACAGCCCGCTCTTGGTGACGCCGTTGGCGATCTCCATCGGGCTGAACGCGTGCACGTGCATCGACGGCACCCGCGCCTTGACCGCGCGGACCAGGTCGGCGTAACCCGTCACCGGCAGTTCGGGGTCGATGCCGCCCTGCATGCACACCTCGGTGGCGCCGGAGACGTGAGCCTCCCACGCCCGGTCGGCGACCTCGTCGGTGGACAGCGAGAACGCGTCGGCGTCACCCTTGCGCTGGGCGAAGGCGCAGAACCGGCACCCGGTGTAGCAGATGTTGGTGAAGTTGATGTTGCGGTTGACGACGAAGGTGACGTCGTCGCCCACCGCATCCCGGCGCAGCGAATCGGCCAGCGCGGCAACGGCGTCCAACGCCGGCCCGTCCGCCGTCGCCAGCGCGAGATAGGCGTCGTCGGACAGACCCCCCGGGTCGCGTTCGGCGGCGCGCAGCGCGACCAGCACATCGGTGTCGATGCGCTCGGGTGCCCGGGATGCCAGATCGTGCACCTTCTCCCGGATCGACTCCCAGTCGCCGAAGGCGCTGCCGAGGTCACTGCGCGTCTCGGTGCGTCGCCCCTCGCTGTCGATGGTCTCATTCAGGTCGATCCGGCCGAGGGACTGCAGCGCCTCGTCGGGTTCCTGCCAGGGCCGCCCCACCGGGTTGACGTCGAGCGCGAGACCGGTGTCAGGGTCGGCCAGTGCGTCGACATGTCCGTGTACCCGCGGGTCGATCCACGCGGCGCCGCCCTGCACGTACTGCGGTTGCGCGGTCAGGCGCTGCGTCAGGTCGTAGCCGGCGTCGGCGGTGATGTCGGCCAGGTCGTCGAGCGCGGGCCACGGCCGCTCGGGGTTGACGTGGTCGGGGGTCAGCGGTGACACCCCGCCCCAGTCGTCGACGCCCGCGCCGATGAGCGCGAGGCACTCCTCGCGCGACACCAGGTTCGGCGGCGCCTGGATGCGCATCTTCGGGCCGAGGACCAGTCTGGTGACCGCGATCGTGGCGAGGAAGTCGTCGATGCCTGCGTCGGGCGTCGCGGCCATCGCGGTGTGGTCCTTGGCCCGGAAGTTCTGCACGATCACTTCCTGGACGTGACCGAACTCCTTGTGCGAGCGCCGGATCGCGTGCATCGTCTCGGCCCGTTCGGTCAGCGTCTCGCCGATGCCCACCAACAGACCGGTGGTGAACGGGATGGACAACCGGCCCGCGTCGTCCAGCGTGCGCAGCCGGACCGTCGGATCCTTGTCGGGACTGCCGTAGTGGGCCAGCCCCTTGGTCTCGAACAGTCGACGCGACGTTGTCTCGAGCATCATGCCCATGGACGGAGCGACGGGCTTGAGCCGCGAGAGCTCCGACCAGCTCATCACGCCGGGGTTGAGGTGCGGCAGCAGGCCGGTCTCCTCGAGGACCCGGATCGCCATCGCCCGCACGTAGTCCAGGGTGGAGTCGTAGCCACGTTCGTCGAGCCACTGCCGAGCGTCGTCCCAGCGCGCCTCCGGCCGGTCGCCAAGCGTGAAAAGCGCCTCTTTGCAGCCGAGTTCGGCGCCACGACGGGCGACTTCGAGGATCTCGTCGGGCTCCATGTACATGCCGTGGCCCTGTTGGCGCAGCTTGCCGGGCACCGTGACGAAGGTGCAATAGTGACAGGTGTCCCGGCAGAGGTGGGTAACCGGGATGAAGACCTTGCGTGAGTAGGTGACGGGCAGCCGGCCGTGGGGCCCGCGCCGCCCGGCGGCCTCGAGACCCGCATCGCGGACGCGGGCCGCGCTGGCACAGAGGTCTTGCAGGTCCTCGCCACGGGCGGTCATCGCGATCGCGGCCTCGTCGACGTTGAGGGCGACGCCGTCGCGGGCGCGCCTCAGCACGCGTCTCAATGCTGCGGGAGTTGGCGCTCCGGACTTCGGGGGGACTACCGGGCTGGGCAGATCGGCGCCACGCTGGGGGTTCAGAGCCACTCCGGTGTAACCCCGCCGGTGTCGGAAATCATCCGCGCGTCTCACATCGTGAAACCACTGCTCCTGGCATACCGGCCACAGTAGTCCGCGGGCCCCGCGATGTGACGGCCCGCCGGAGCAAATTGCCGCAGCAACGCTGGCAGTCGCGTATTTTAGGAGATTCGACCGCGAGGAGAAGCCATGTCCGTCTCCGTCCGCTCATATTTGATGACGGGCGTGGCTGCAGTCGGCGCGGTGACGATCGCGGTTCCCTCCCTGCATGTGGCGCCTCCGGACATCGCCGTCGACTCCACGCACGCCCCCACGGCGCCGACGGCGCTGACCGAACTGCTGGAGTCGGCACAGCGGCAGATGGAGCCGTTCCTGCCGGATCCGCAGCGATCGGGCATGCCGGCTCTAGGGCCCCACAGCGTTGTCATTCCCGGGGCGCTGACCTCGGTTCCCCCGCCGCCCACGCCACCGGCATTGCCGGGTGCCGGCCCTGTACCGCTCAACGCGGCCAGTGATCTGCTGATCTCGTCCTACCAGTTCATTCAGGAATGGGTCGACTGGGGCGTCGACGTCGCCATCTATGCGACCCAGGTCTTCGGATGGGTACCGTTCGTGCCGCTGGCCGGCGCCCAGATCGACCTGTTCTACAACCAGCTGATCAGGCCGATCGCCGACAACGTCGTCTATGACTTCCTGGCTCCGGTGCTGAACGATCCTCTCAACCTCGGGGTGTGGATCGGCGGCGCCGCGAACGCGATCGGCGACAGCGTCATCGACGCGATCAACTTCGGCATCCAGGAGTTCAATTACTTCTTCGGCTGGGCCATCCCGCCGGCGCCACCGTTCAGCGTCGCACTGGAGGACGGCCTGACGGGAGTCGCCGCGGAGGAGCTGCCGCCGGTCGCCGACACACCCATCGAAGCCGTCGTGGACGAGGCGCCGCCGCTCGAGGAAAAGCCACTGCAGGTCGAGGTTGATCCGCAGCCCGTGACCGGCGGCGTCGACGTACAGCCGGAAGCCGGCGTCATGGTCGAGCCAGCGCCCGATCTCGTCGATCCCGCGGACGAGGCTCTCGACCCTGCGAGCACACCGGAGATCGTCGAGGATTCCGAGCAGACCGCAGGCGCCAAGCCGCCCCGGGTTGCCAAGCGCGTGAACGAGCGGCTGCGCAAGGTCGCCGACGACGTCCGCACCGGCGTCCGCGGAGCGGTCAGTGAGGCGACGAAAGCCGCCGACCGTATCCGCAGCTCACTCAAGCCGAAGCGGCGGTCGTCCGAGACCGCGGGCGAACGGTCCGACAACGCGGATCCCGGCAACACCGACAACGGCGACGTCGGATAACGCGGTTTCAGGAACGCTGGTTGTGGCGCCAGAGCACCCACACCGGCGCGGCGGTTCCGAGGGCGAGGTACACCAGAACGGCGTAGGCCATCACGCCGGGACCGCCGAACACGATGTCGCCGCCGGGTCCGCCGAGCGTCAGCGCCGCCACGGTCAGTAGCCACGTCCACAGCGGTGTGGCCGCCAATCTGGTCGAGTCGGTCCAGTAGGTGGCCGCCCACACCAGGCCTGCATTGACGACGCCGGCCACGACTGCGCTGATCGGGAACGGCACGACGCCGATACGGAGCGGGAGGAACAGAGCGCCGAGCGCGGCGCAGACGATGCCGTCGACGGCGAGCACGATCAGCACGATGGCCCGCACGACGGGGTCCGACAAGGTGGTGTCCGCGGCAGGAATCCCGCGGGTCTGCTGCGCGGTCAGGTGGGGATGCTGTCGAGCAATCCGGTCAGCGAACCGACCACCCACTGGAAGTTGTCCAGGCGGTCCTGCCAATGCTGCAGGTTGGGGTCAAGGTCGGGGTCCATGGATGTCCCTTCGACTGTCGCTGGTTGACGTGGAGCCTACTCCGTCGGAGTTCGGCTGGGCCAGGGTCAGGCCCGCCAGGAGGTCGGTCTCCCAACCTCGGGCGTCGCGGTCGCCGGACTCCCCCGAGACGAGGACGTAGTGCTCGTGCGCGAGGACCGGCATGGCGAGTGTGTTGGACAACGCGAAGGACTGACCGTTCGGCGCGACGGTGACCTGGGTGGAATGCGCACGAAGGGCCGCGATCTTGGCGGGGAGTACGTCGGTGGCGTCGACGAAGGCGTCGATCCTGTCGTCGGCGTAGCCGAACGGCGCCTGGTCGATGCGGGTCCAGTCCGCCGGGACGTCGCTCATCGACGCGAGAGCCTGTTCGGCGGCGCTGGTGGCGATGACGGTCCAGTAGAACTTGGGCACCCGCCACGCGGCCGCTTCGACCGCGGCGGTGGTGATCCGATGGGCCTGGATGTGGTCGGGGTGGCCGTAGCCGCCGTCCGGGTCGTAGGTGACGACGACGTGCGGGCGAAGGTCGTCGATGATCGCGGCCAGTGCGCTGACCGCCTCGTCGTGGTCGGCGTCGACGAAGCGACGGTGCCGCCGCGGCGGGGTGCCCTCCATGCCGGAGTCCCGCCAGTGTCCGGGTCCGCACAGGTAGTGGGGTGAATCCAGTCCGAGTGCGCGCAGCGCGGCGGTCAGTTCGGCGATGCGGTAGCCGCCGAGTTGGTCGGCCTCGTCCACGGTCAGCTGGCGGTACTGCTCGCCGATGACCTCGCCCTCTTCCCCGAGGGTGCAGGTGACGACGTGCACCTGCGCACCACGGCCGACGTAGTGGGCGATCGTGCCCCCGGTGGTGATCGTCTCGTCGTCGGGATGGGCGTGTACGAAGAGCAGGCGCGGCGTCTCGGGCATCGACGCTGACCCTAGTCCCCGGCCGGCCGGCGTCGACCGGCAACCGGCCGCTTCGACGTCTTCGGGCGGTGCGGTGACGTAGGTTCGCCAGGTGAGCCGGCGGAGCCTCGAGTTCGGTTGCGCAGTAGTGCTCGTCGGCCTCCTTGCCGGCGTCGCGGGGATGGCGACCACGCTGCTCCTGCATGCCGTCGAACACCTCACCTATCACTACTCGTTCGGGACGCTGCTCGACGGTGTGGATAGCAGCAGCCCGGTGCGCCGTGCGCTCGGCCCCATGGTCGGTGGCGCACTCGCCGGATTCGGCTGGTATCTGCTGCGCCGCCGCACCGAGGTGCCGAGCCTGTCCGGCGCCATCGCCGATCATCGGCCGATCCCCCGCATCTCGATGTCGATCGACGCGGCACTGCAGGTCCTCGTGGTGGGGTCGGGCGCGTCGCTCGGCCGCGAGGGGGCGCCGCGCCAGTTCGCGGCCGCGCTTGGCGATGCGGGCACCTCGCGCTGGGCGCTGACGCCGCACGACCGGGAGATCCTGCTCTACTGCGCGGCGGGTGCGGGACTCGCCGCGGTCTACAGCGTTCCCCTCGGCGGGGCGTTGTTCGCCACGCAGATCTTGATGCGCACCTGGCATCCGCGGGCGCTCGGCACCGCCCTCATCACGTCGAGCCTGGCCGTGGCGGTGGCCTCGCCGGTGACTCACGAGTCCCCGCCGCTCGACTGGCCCGACCCGTCACTGTCCTACCTCCTCATCGCCTTCGCGGTGGTGGTCGCACCACTCGCGTTCGGCGTCGGGATGGTGTTCAACCGGTTGATGGCCGCGGCACGGCCGGCGGCAGCGGTGAAGTCCTGGATGCTGGTGCCCGCGGTCGCGGCGGTGGGTCTGCTCGTCGGCGTGTGTTCGCTGCACTGGCCCGAACTGCCCGGCAACGGGAAGAGCATCTTGACCGTCAGCCTCGACAGCGGCATGACGCTGGGCGCCGCCGCGGCGATCCTGCTTCTCAAACCGCTGCTGACCGCGTCGTACCTGCGCGCCGGGGCGGTCGGCGGCCTGCTCACACCGGCGCTCGCCACCGGCGCTGCGATGGGATCGCTTGTCGCGCTGGCCATCTCCACCTGGACAGGGCTTGCGGTCAGCGTGCCCGCCGTGTCGCTCGCCTGCGCCGCGGGCGTTCTGGCGATCACGCAGCGGGCCCCGATGTGGGCGGCGCTCTTCGTCTGGGAACTGGCCAGGCCGCCGTGGTGGCTGCTTGTCGTCTTCCTGGCGGCCGCCCTCGCCGCGCACGGACTGCGGCTCCTGACCGAACGCCGTGCCGACCCGCCGCGTACTACCGGTTCTTGGTCCAGTTTCCGGCGTCGCCGACGATCCCCACCGGGACCGCGCCGCTCAGGCTGACGTTCTGCACGCTCGGGCCGGCGGCCACGATCGTGGTGTCCTGCAGGATGGGCAGCACCGTCGACATATTCCACAGCCGTGGTTCGACGGCCTCGATCACCTCGGCGATCGGCTCGGTGCCGTCCAGCGCCGCATCGATCTTCGGTTGCAGACTGCGGTCACAGATTCCGGTGATGTTGCTCGGTGCCTGCACCAGTTCGCCTGTCTCGGGATCCGGCGGCGGCGCCGACGGCGTCGCGGTGGCGCTCGGGCGTGGTGGCGGGGGCGGTGCTTCGGTTCGGGGCGGCGGCGCCGACGTGGGTGCTGCGGTCGGGACCGGCGTCGCCTCGAGTGCCCGGCAGCCGTAGCGCGACGCCAGTGACGTGGCGAGGTCTCCCCCGGCAGCATGCCAGCCGACCACCGCGTCCACCCGGTTGTTGGCCAGCGCCTCGCCGTAGAGCGTGACCGGGTCGAGCGCCAGTACCGAAGCCTCGATGCCGACGTTGCGCAACTGATCGGCCGCCGTGTTGGCCACCGCCACAGACGTCGGATCGTTTACCGCCACACCGAGAACCAGCGACAGCGGGACGCCGTCCTTGGTGATCCGGCCGCGGTCGCTGTCGGGCGCCGGCGTTCCGGGCGTCGGCGGCGGCGGGTTCTCCACCGGCGCCACCTCGTAGCCCGCGTCGGCGAGCAGGCCGAGTGCCGCCTCGGTGCCCAGCGCGGGCGGTGCGGTCGGCACGTAGCCCGGATCCGACGGCGTCCGGACCTGAGCCTGGGCCAACGTCACGGTGTTGTCGTCACCGGCGCCCACCGACGCCAGCAGATCGACGTCGAACAGACCCAGGATGGCCTTGCGCACCTGCGCTTCGGCCAGCTTCGGCTGCCCCGCCCGCAGCGTCACCTGCATCACGCGCGGTGTCACGATGCGGGCCGTCCTGACGTCGGGTATCGCGCTGAGCTGAGCGAAAGTGGCTGCGCCTCCGTGTATCTGGGCGACCTGCGTATCACCGTTGCGGATCGAGTCGGCGAGCGCGGCAGGTGACCCGCCGCGGCGGAACAGCACCTGGTCGGGTCTGGCCGGACCACTCCAGAACCGGTCATTGCGGGCGAGCAGGATCTCGTCGCGCTGCGGATCGATGTCGTCGACGCGGAACTTGCCCGCGGTGACGGGCATCGCACGCGCCAGACCGGCCCCGAATCCACCCGGTACGTCCTTGACGATGTGCGCCGGGAGGATGTTGTTGAACAGTTCCCGCCACGCCGGGTAAGGCTGAGAGAACGTGACGACGGCCTGTTTGCCACCCTCGACCGACTGGACACCGGTGATCAGGTCATAGCCGGCCGGATCCACGACGCCCGGCTGGCTGACCATCTGCTGCCACAGGTACCAGTAGTCGTCAGCGGCCACCGGCGCGTTGTCGGTCCACTGCGCCTCCGGCTTGATCGTGTAGGTGACGGTGAATGGGTTCCGGTTGGTCACTTCGGCCGACTCGAGCAGCGCGGTGTCGAGTTCCCATCGCGAACCGGTCGGCGACGCCGGGTCCGGCACGGGCCGGAACGAGCTCGGCAGCACCAGCGCGGCGATCGCCGCGTTGACCGGGGACTGGTCGGAGAGCAGATGTGGGTTGAACCCGGGGCCGATCGAGTCGATGGCCATGATGATCTGCGTCGCCTTGGGCGGCGGTGGCGTCACGGACTCCGTGGTCTCGGTGCTCTGCGGCGCGGGCGGTGGGCTCACCGTGCATCCGCCGAGCAGTAACGCCGGCACCGACACCAGTGCGCCGAGCCTCGCGCAGGACTGGCGAGTTCGATTCGGCACGCCCCTCAGGGTATCGGCCGTCCTCCGCGCCGCCGCAGGCGAGCAAATCAGTGGCTTGCCCACGGTGATCATGGCTCCCACGAGCTCGTTTGCTGAGGCGATCCGTAGAACCGGCCACCGCACCCGCCGTGGCCGGTTTCCCGTCGGCTAGTTCTGGGCCTTGGCCCTGGCCTTCGCGCGCGCCCGCAGACTCGCGGTCAGCTCCACCTTGCGCACCCGGACGATCTCCGGTGTGACCTCGACGCACTCGTCCTCGGCGCAGAACTCCATGGCCTGTTCGAGGCCGAGTTCGAGCGGCCGGGCCAGCGTCTCCATGACGTCGGCCGTGGAGGACCGCATGTTGGTCAGCTTCTTCTCCCGGGTGACATTGATGTCGAGGTCCTCGGCGCGCGGATTGATGCCGACGACCTGACCCTCGTAGGTGTCATCGCCCGGTTCGACGAAGAACTGGCCCCGGTCGGACAGCTGGATCATCGCGAACGGCGTCACCGACCCCGTGCGGTCCGACACGAGCGACCCGGTGTGGCGGGCGCGGATCTCCCCGGCCCACGGCCGGTAGCCGTCGAACACCGCGTTGGCGATGCCGGTGCCGCGGGTGAGCGTCAGGAAGTCGGTACGGAAGCCGATCAGCCCGCGGCTGGGCACGATGAAGTCCATCCGGACCCAGCCCGCCGCGTGGTTGGCCATCTCCTCCATGCGGCCCTTGCGGGCGGCCATCAACTGGGTGATGGCGCCGACGAACTCCTCGGGGCAGTCGATCGTCATGGCCTCGAACGGCTCGTGCAGCTTGCCGTCGATCGTGCGGGTGACCACCTGCGGCTTGCCGACGGTCAGCTCGAAGCCCTCGCGGCGCATCTGCTCGACGAGCACGGCCAGCGCGAGCTCGCCTCGGCCCTGCACCTCCCAGGCGTCGGGGCGGCCGATGTCGACGACCTTGATGGAGACGTTGCCGATGAGTTCGCGGTCCAGCCGGTCACGCACCATGCGGGCGGTGAGCTTGTGCCCGGACACCTTCCCCGCCAGCGGCGAGGTGTTGGTGCCGATCGTCACCGAGATCGCCGGTTCGTCGACCGTGATGCGCGGCAGCGCGTGCGCGTGTTCGGGGTCGGCCAGCGTGTCGCCGATCATGATCTCGGGCAGGCCGGCGACCGCGACGATGTCACCGGCGATCGCCTCGTCGGTGGGATTGCGTTCGACGCCGACGGTGGCCAGCAGCTCGGTGATCTTGGCGTTGGTGACCACCGGCACGCCGTCGACCTCGCGCATCCACGCCACCTGCTGGCCCTTGCGCAGCTTGCCCTTGTAGATGCGGATCAGCGCGAGCCGGCCGAGGAAGGCCGACGCGTCGAGGTTGGTCACCAGCGCCTGCAGCGGCGCCTCGGGATCGCCCTGCGGCGGCGGGATGTGTTGCAGCAGAACGTCGAACAGTGGGTCGAGATTCTCGCCCTGGGGATTCTCGCCGTTGGCCGGCTCGATGGTGCTCGCGATGCCCGCCCGGCCGGACGCGTACAGCGTCGGCAGCCCGAGCGCGAACTCCGCCGCCTTCTGCGCCTCCTCGTCGAGGTCCGACGCGACGTCGAGCAGCAGGTCGTGACTTTCGGAGACGACCTCGGCGATGCGCGCGTCCGGGCGGTCGGTCTTGTTGACCACCACGATCACCGGAAGGTGCGCGCCGAGCGCCTTGCGCAGCACGAAGCGGGTCTGCGGCAGCGGCCCCTCCGAGGCGTCGACGAGCAGCAGCACACCGTCGACCATGGACAGGCCGCGTTCGACCTCGCCGCCGAAGTCGGCGTGGCCGGGCGTGTCGATCACGTTGATGACCGTCATGCCGCCGTCGGCATGGTGCCGGTGCACCGCGGTGTTCTTGGCCAAAATGGTGATGCCCTTTTCCTTCTCCAGGTCACCGGAGTCCATCAGCCGTTCGATCGCGTCGTCCCCGCGGTGCGTCAGCGCACCGGACTGCCGCAGCATCGCGTCCACGAGGGTCGTCTTGCCGTGGTCGACGTGGGCGACGATGGCGACGTTCCGAAAATCCACGTCGCTCAGTGTGGCAGCGCCGGACAGCGATCGCGAAATGCAGCAAGGCAGGTCACACCGCCCACGCGGGCCATGGCACAGTGGGTAACCGCATTACCACCACGATCGCGACCGGCAGGGATCCCCAATACGTGACGACGTCGAAGTACGCCGACCTCAGGCCGAAGAAGAAATGCTGTCGCAGCAAGCCGCGCTGCAAGCGCTGCCCGCTGGTCCTGCATCGTGTCCACAAGGCCGAACTCAACGGCATTCGCGGCAAGGAACTGGAGAAGGTGTTCAAGCGCGCCCGAAAGCACTGACCTGCGAGTATCGTCGACGATAGCCGTCGAAAGGCGTCATTCCGGCGGCCGGAGGTACACCATGTCGGTCTACGAGGTGCTCACCGTCACCCTGATCGTCGTGCTGGCAAGCGCCACCGTCATCGCCATCTACATCGGGATGATGAACTGGTTCCGTGCGGCCTACGTCGTGCGGTGCGCCGCGTGTCACCACCTGACGGTCTCGTCGGCGAACGAGCCGCAACAATCCTGCCCGCACTGTCGCCACCCGGTGCTGCTGCATCCGGTGCACGCGGTGCACCACCCGCGCAGCGTGCACCAGCTGCGGGTGGTGGGCGACCGCCTGCGCTACTGACCCGTCACGGGTAGGAGAGCAGCGCCAGCACCCGGCCCTCGGCAGGCGGGGCGGGGAAGTCGGCCTCGTCGAACCCGGTTGAAGGCGAGCACCCCTCGCCAGATGAACCGCAGCACGCGCATGGACCGCGAGACCAATGTGCGGCCGTCCCCGATGGTGCGGACATCGCTGGGGCGCGGGTGACGTCAGCCCGAAGCGAGGGCGGCGGCCAGGTCCGGCAGCCACGCGCGGTCGGCCGGGACCCACGGCAGGCCGTCGAGCTCGTGGGCGCCGACCCAGCGCAGGGCCCGGTGGTCGTTGGGCGCCGGCACACCGTCGGTCTGTGTGACCAGGTACGCGCGCAGCACCATCGTGTCGGTCAGCGCGACGTCGGCGCCGAGTCGCGCGCCGACCGTCACCTCGATGCCGAGTTCCTCACGCAGTTCCCGGATCAGCGCCGCGGCGTCGCTCTCCCCCGCCGCGACCTTGCCGCCCGGCAGCTCCCACAGCCCGGCCAGTTCGGCCGGCCGGGCGCGCTGCGCCACCAGCAGCGAGGTGCCCGAAATCAGTGCACCCGCAACGACGATCTGCCCGTTCATCGTCGCCGACGGTATACCGTCGACGACATGGCTGTGTTAACGGACGAACAGGTGGACGCCGCACTGCCGGACCTCAACGGCTGGGAGCGCGCCGACGGAGCGCTGCGGCGGTCGGTCGAGTTCCCCGCATTCCTCGACGGCATCGACGCGGTGCGACGGGTCGGCGAGCACGCCGAGGCGAAGGATCACCATCCTGATATCGATATTCGTTGGCGGACAGTGACTTTCGCGCTTGTCACCCACTCCGAGGGCGGGATCACGGAGAAGGACGTGGAGATGGCTCGCGATATCGACGGGATCGTCGGCCGGCCGTAGCGATCCAGGCCAGGGTCGCCAGCGTCGCGACGATGTAGATCAGTCCCGCCCAGGCCAGATACCAGGGTCTGCTGATCTCCCAGATGGTGGGCTGGGTGAAGCTGAGCAGCCACGGCACGCCGACCAGGGTGAGCGCGAGCCAGCCCCACCCAAGGATCCGCGCGCCCGGAAGGTCGCGGCGCGGGCCGTGCAGCAGCCAGATCATCAGCGGCAGCACCCAGACCCAGTGGTGCGTCCAGGAGATCGGTGACAGCAGCAGCCCGAAGAGTTGCACCACCACGATGGCGCCGAGGCGGTCGGCACTGCCGCCGATCGCCCGCCACGCCAGCACGGCCAGCACCGCGGTCACCACGATGCCGGCCATCACGACCGGTCCGTAGCCGGCGTCGTGTCCGAGGATCCGTGAGATCCCGCCGCGCCAGGACTGGTTGAACGACGTCCCGATCGGTCCCACCCGGCCGGCGTCGCCGAGCAGTTCGGTGAAGTAGCGCCGGGTCTGGTCTCCGATGACGAGCGCGGCGATCCCGATGGTGCCGGCGAACACGACCGCCGAGAACACCGCGGCGCCCCACCGGCGGGCGCCGACGAGGTACAGCCCTGCCACGGCGGGGGTCAGCTTCACGCCGGCGGCCAGGCCGACGAGCAGGCCCGAGAGCCACCACCGGGTGGTGAGCACCGCACAGAGCACCGCAAGCACCAGCAGCACGTTGACCTGTCCGTAGTCGAAGGTGCTGCGCAGCGGTTCGAGCCAGATGCCCACCGCGGTCCAGAGCATCGCGACCCGCCGGTCACCTGGGGCGCCGCCGGAGAGCAGGCGCTGACTGACCCGCACCACGCCGTAGAGCGCAGCGACGATGCCGACCTGCCACGCGAACGCCACCAGCCCGAAAGGAAGCAGGTGCAGCGGATAGAAGACGATCGCGGCGAACGGCGGATAGGTGAACGGCAGCGGGAAGTCGGGCGTCTGATCGGCGTAGACGTAGTCGTAGAGGGTGCCGGGTTGATCGAGGGCACCGGCGCCGCCGACATAGACGTGCAGGTCGACGAAGTTCGCGCCGTTGGCCGCCAGATAGGTCCAGGCGAATCGGGCGGCGATGCTCAGCACCAGCAGCACGGGCGCCACCGCGGCCAGCTTCGTCGCGAGCGAGCGGTGCGTCGGCCCCGGGCGGGCAGCGGGTGAGGCGTCTATCCCGTCGACTTTAGACATCGGCCTTCAGACACCGGCCCAGTGTCACCGATTACCTACACCTCAGTCACGGTTGCATAAATGCCACACGTGTCACTTGAGTAACACCAGTAACTCCGTAGCTTCGGGTGCAGGCCTGCTGACAACCGATTGGGAGAATCATGAAGTTCACCAGAAAAGCGTTCGCCACCAGCGTTATTGCCGCTGTGGGCGCCGTTCCGCTCGCGCTGGCGTTCAGTGCCGTCGCCACTGCCCAGCCCGCCGCGCCGGCACCCGTTCCGGCGGTGCCGGGTCTCGAGCAACTCGCCAACGCGCCGCAGATGCTGCAGGGCATGGCCTCGGCCCTGACCGGCACCCCCGCCGCGCCGGTCACCCCGGCGCCTACAGCCAGCGCCCAGCTGACGCTGCCGCAGGCGCCCACCGCGCCGGCCGCGACGGCGCCCGCCGCGACGTCGGTGCTTCCGGGTATGCCCGCCACCAGGCCCGCAACGGCCGCGCAGCCCGTGAGCGGACCGACCGGGGCGCTGCCGTCGGCGGACATCAACATCCCGCAGGTGCCGGGTATGCCGGTGCCGCTGCCGCAGAAGATCTCGCTGCCCGGTGACCTCGGCGGGCTGGCGTCGCTGATGCCCGGCGGCTCACCGCTGGCCAACCTGGCGCCGAAGGCCACGCCGGCCGTGCCCGCGGTTCCGGCCGCACCAGTGGCAATTACCGCACCGGTGGCAGCAGCCGCACCGGTGGCAGCGGCCGCACCCGCGGTGCCGGTCCTACCGGCGGCACCCGCGGCCGCGGCGGCGATGTTCCCCGTCTCCGCCCTGCCCTGATCACGCCCCACCACACCGTCTAGGAGTGCCATGTCACGGATCAGGACACTGCTCGCCGCAGCGGCCGCGGTCGGCTCGTCGGCCGCCCTGCTGCTGAGCAGCGCAACAGCTCACGCCCAGCCCGCTCCTCCGCTGCCGATCGACGCGCTGCAGGCGCCCGGTCTGCCGGCCATGGAGAGCCTCGGGCCGGCCATCCAGCAGGCGGCGGCAGACCCGAACAACGCCGTGTCGATGCTGATGGCCGCCGCTGCGGCGTTCGCCGGAAACTCGGCGGCGCCACCTGATTCGCGCAACGTGGCCACCGCGGTCAATCAGTTCGTGGCCGAACCGGTCGCCCATGTCCCGGCGGCCGGGGCGGTCCCGGGGACCGAGGCGCATCTGCCTGCCGGCGTCGATCCCGCGCATGCGGTCGGCCCGGCACCCGAGGCCGCTCCGGACGCCGCTGCGCTGGCGGCTCCGGCTCCGGCACCCGAGGCGGCTCCGGCTCCCGCCCCCGAGGCGGCTCCGGCTCCGGCTCCCGAGGCGGCTGCAAACGCTCCGGCTCCGGCACCGGCGGGACCGGCTCCTGCGCCCGCACCGGAAGGCGCCGCGCCGGCTCCGGCACCCGCACCGGGCGGCCCGCCGACGTTCAGCCCGGACAGCCCGCCGACACAGGACTTCATGTACCCGTCGATCAGCAACGGGTGCACGAAGGACGGCGGAAACGTTCTGGCGACGGCGATCTCGGTGGCCGGGCCGGCGAAGATCCCGACACCGGGGCCGGGCCCGGGACAGACCGCCTACGTGTTCACCGCGGTCGGCACGCCCGGACCCGCGGCCGAGCAGGCGTTGCCGCTCAACGTCACCTGGGTCAACCTGACCACCGGCAAGTCCGGGAGTGCGACGCTCAAGCCGCACGCCGACATCAACCCCCAGGGGCCGACGACGATGACGGCGATCGCCGACACCGGGTCGGGCAGCATCATGTCGACGATCTTCGGTCAGATCACCACCACCGAGAAGCAGTGCCAGTTCATGCCGACCATCGGGTCGACGGTCGTGCCCTGACCCTGATACGAAACGGAATTCCCGGCCGTCGAGCGTGCTCGACGACCGGGAATTCCGTTTCTCGGGTGGTCTAGTAGGCCATGAAGAGGATGGCGTCGCGGTCGTAGTCGCGACCAGGATGCGCCTCGCTGAGGTGGGCCTGAGCCTTCTCGACCAGGTCGTCCTCGTCCTTACCGGTGATGGCTTCCCCGCACGGGCAACTCAGATGTGTCTTCATGGGTCCATTCTGCACACATGCATCACCGGGCATGTCGGGATATGCCGACGCCGAAACTGCGCCCAGGGCTGTCAGCCGCGCTCGACGACCCTGTGCGCAGTCTCGCGGAGAAAGTCAGGCCTTCGCGGCCTTGGCCGCCGCCTTCGCCTGCTTCTTGTACGAACGCACCCGCTCCAGCGACCCGGCGTCGGTGACGTCCGCGACCGACATGTGCGAGCCCGCCTTCCCGTAGTCACCCGCCGCCTCGCGCCAGCCCTTCGGCGTCACGCCGTACTGCTTGCCCAGCAGCGCGAGGAAGATGCGCGCCTTCTGGTCGCCGAACCCGGGCAGCCCCTTGAGCCGGCGCGCCACCTCGGCGCCGTCGGGATCGCCGTCGGTCCACAGCGCGGCGGTGTTCCCCTCGTACTGGTCGACGATCACCTGCGCCAACGCCTGGATCCGCTTGGCCATCGACCCCGGGAACCGATGCACCGCAGGGCGTTCGGCGCACAGTGCGGCGAACGCCTCCTGGTCGTACTCGGCGACCTGGTGGGCGTCCAGACCGCCGAGCCGGTCGGCGAGCTTCTTCGGCCCGGCGAAGGCGACCTCCATCGGGATCTGCTGATCGAGCAGCATCCCGACCAGCAAGGCGAACGGGTTGTCCTCCAGCAGAGCGTCGGCCGCCGGATCCTGGACAAGCTGCAGTTTCGGCACGGCGCCAGTCTAAGGTGACCAGAGGCTGGTGAGGTGACATGTCTGGCGAGCTCGCGTTGGTGCTGGCGGCGGTCCTGCTGCTGGCGGCGGTCGCCGCTGCGGTCGCGGTGGTGCGCACCCGCCGCGTCGTTGCCACCCCGACCGAACGCGCAGTGCACGCCGCGCTGCACACCGCGTCGCTTGCGGCCCGCGCCCTGCGACAGGGCCTCGACACCGAGTCCGCCCAGACGTCAGCGCCGTTCCTGCGCGGCCTGACCGGCGCCGACGGCGTGGCACTGTTCGGCCGCGACGGTGAGCTGCTGGCCCGCGACCCCGCCGACGACCCGGTGTGGACGGCCGCCGTCGTCGACGATTGCGAACGCACGGCGGCGCAGTCCATCTCCGGCGAGCGCCGGGTGCTCGAGGCCGGCCGGACGTCGGCGGTGGTGGCCCAGCCGCTGCTGGCCGAGGACGGCGACGTGCTCGGCGTCCTGGTCGTGGTGACCACCCGCACTCCGGGCCCAGGCCTGCTCGGCGCCGTCGGCGAGGTCGCCCGGTATGCGGCCAGCCAGCTCGAGCTCGCCGAACTCGACGCGTCGCGGGCCCGGCTCGACCGCGCCGAGGTGCTCGCGCTGCGCGCCCAGATCAGCCCGCACTTCATCTACAACGCGCTCAACACGATCGCCTCTTTCGTGCGCACCGATCCCGACCGGGCCCGCGAGCTGATCCTCGAGTTCGCCGACTTCACCCGCTACTCGTTCCGCGCGGCGGGCCCGTACACCACGCTGGCCGACGAGCTCCGCAACATCGACCGGTACCTGACACTCGAGCGCGCCCGGTTCGGCACCGCGCTGGACGTCCGCCTGCAGGTGGCTCCGGAGGTGCTCAACGTCGTCGTGCCTTTCCTGGCCCTGCAGCCGCTGGTGGAGAACGCGGTGCGGCACGGCCTGGCCGGGCAGGCCGGCGGCTCGGTCGAGATCATCGCCCGCGACGAGGGGTCGGACTGCGTCATCACCATCGAAGACGACGGCGCCGGAATGGATCCCGCAGCGCTGAGGGCGGGCTCGGGCGACGCGCTGAACGCGGCGACCACCGAGTCGGCGCACGTCGGCCTGACGAATGTGGATCATCGCCTGCGGGCGGCGTTCGGCAACGATTACGGTCTGGTGGTCGAAACCGCGATCGGTGCGGGCACCAAGGTGATGATGCGGGTGCCGAAGTTCCGGTCCGGTGTCCGGGCCGGCGGAGGAGCGTTCGGGTGAAGGTCAGATGACCGGCCTGACGGTGCTCGCCGTCGACGACGAGGCGCCGGCTCGCGACGAACTGGCCTACCTGCTCGGCCGCCATCCCGGTATCGCCGAGGTACACCGCGCCGCCGACGCCACTTCGGCACTGCGGGAACTCAACCAGCGCACCATCGACGCGATCTTCCTCGACATCAACATGCCGGGGCTGTCCGGCATCGAACTCGCCGGCGTGCTGGCCAACTTCGCACATCGGCCCGCGGTGGTGTTCGTCACCGCGCACGAGGACAAGGCGGTCGCGGCGTTCGACGTCGGCGCCGTCGACTACCTGCTCAAGCCGATCCGTCAGGAACGCCTCGACGAGGCGGTGCGCCGCGTCGTGGCTGCGCGATCCGCCGAACCCGCGTCCGCGGAAGCCGCGGCGGCGCCGGAGTCCGACGTCATCCCCGCCGAGGTGGGTGGCGTCACCCACCTGGTGCCGCGCGAGAGCATCGGGTGGGTGGAGGCGGACGGCGACTACGCGCGGCTGCACTCGGCATCCGGCTCGCACCTGGTGCGGATCCCCCTGAGCACTCTCGAAACACAGTGGCGCAACTACGGTTTCCAACGCATCCACCGCTCCTACCTGGTGGCGCTGCGACTGGTGACGGGTCTGCGCACCGCCGACGGTGCGGTGCTCGTGCGGTTGCGCGCCAACGGCGCGTCGCCCGCCGTCGAACTCCCGGTGAGCCGGCGCCAGGCCCGGGAACTGCGCGACCGTGTGGTGCGTGATCCCATGCGGCACCTCAAGCCGGCCGGTGGCGATGACTAGCGGCGGCCACCCCGACCGGCCCCAGCGCGAGCGCGTCGTGCTGGCCCACCGCCGCGGCGCACGCATGGTTCGCACCCGCGTCGAGGTGCAGGAGCAGACCCAGGTCGGCGACGCACTGGTGCGCGGCCTGGTGCGGGCGCAGTTGGGCCTGGCGCTGCGGCTGGCCGCCGTGGTGATGTCCGCCGTCACCGCGATCGTGGTCGCGAACAGCGCCTTCCCCGGCCTCGCCGACATCGACGTGGCCGGTGTCCGGGCCAACTGGCTGATCCTCGCGGTGCTGGCCTACCCGCTGTTCTACGGCGTCGGCCGCCTCTACGTGCGGTTGGCCGAACAGGCGGAGCGGGACTTCGTGCGCGTCGTCGACAGCGAACCGTGACCGGCTCCCCGCTGACCGCGGCCGCACTGCTCGTCTCGGCGCTGGCCACCATCGCGATCGGTGCGTACGGAGTCCGGTTCTCACGCACCACCTCCGACTTCCTGGTCGCGTCGCGCAGCGTCGGCTCGCAGTGGAACGCCGCGGCGATCTCCGGTGAGTACCTTTCGGCGGCATCGTTTCTCGGTGTCGCGGGCCTGATCGCCAAGTACGGCGCCGACGCGCTGTGGTACCCCGTCGGCTTCACCGCCGGTTACCTCGGGCTGCTGCTGTTCGTGGCGGCCCCGCTGCGCCGCTCGGGCGCCTACACGGTGCCCGACTTCGCGGAGTTCCGCCTCGGCTCTGCCCGGCTGCGCAAGATAGCGATGCTCACCGTCGTGGTGATCTGCGTGTTCTACCTGGTGCCGCAGTACCAGGGCGCCGGGCTGGCGCTGAGAACGCTTCTCGGCGTTCCGGTCTGGATCGGGCCGCTGGTCGTCGGTGCGATCGTCGTGACCAACGTGGTCGCAGGCGGCATGCGGTCGATCACCTTCGTTCAGGCGTTCCAGTACTGGCTGAAGCTGACCGCCGTCGCCATCCCCGCACTGGCGCTCACCGGGTTGTTCTTCACCGGCGGCGGCGAACTCGGTGGTCCGCTGCCGCCGGCCGTGCAGCAGGACACCACCGTGGCGATCGAGACCGACGTGGTGGTGCAGGTCGCCGCGCCGGCCGGGATCGCCGTCACCGGGATTCTCGACGGGACGCCGGTGACCGACGCCGCCATCGGCACGTCCGGCGAGCACACCCTGGGTGCGGGCAGCACGCTGACCCTCGCCGCCGGAACGCCCACCCCCGTGGTCGCGGGCACCCCCGGCGCGGGCTCGGAGTGGCTGGCCTCCGGCGGTGGTCTCGGCGGGAGTCATCCGCTGTACCAGGTGGTGTCGATCATCATCGCGACGTTCCTCGGCACCATGGGCCTCCCGCACGTCCTGGTGCGCTTCTACACCAATCCCGACGGCCGGGCGGCGCGCCGGACCGCGCTGGCGGTGATCGCGCTGCTGTCGCTGTTCTATCTGTTCCCGACGTTGCTCGGGGTGTTCTCCCGGTTGTACGTGCCGCAGCTGCTCATCACCGGAACCGCCGACGCCGCTGTGCTGCTCGCACCCGGCGCGGCGGTGGGCGGACCGGGCGGACAACTCCTCGCCGCGCTCGTCGCGGCCGGGGCGATCGCCGCGTTCCTGGCGACCTCGTCGGGGCTGCTGGTCAGCATCGCCGGCGCCCTGGCCACCGACGTGCTGCGCGGCCGGGTGCGTGACTTCCGCGTCGCCGCACTGGTCGGTGGGGTGATCCCGATCCCGTTGTCGCTCATCACCTCCGGCCTGGAACTGTCACGCAGCGTCGGGCTGGCGTTCGCGGTGGCCGCCTCCACGCTGTGTCCTCTGCTGGTGCTCGGCATCTGGTGGCGCGGGCTGACCGCTCTCGGGGCAGCCTGCGGGCTGGTGGTCGGCGGGCTGGTGTCCGGGACGGCGGTCACCCTCGCGATCACCGGCGCCGTCGACGAACAGGCACTGGGCGGCTGGCCCGCGGTGGTGACCGGCTATCCCGCTGCCGTGAGTGTGCCGCTGGCCTTCGCGACGATGATCGCCGTCAGCCTCTGCGACCGCCGCGGCGCACCGCGCGACGTGGCACAGATCTTCGCCCGCATGCACGTCCCGGAACGACTCGGGATGGGCATCGAACGGGTGCCCCGCGGCTGACCCGCCGTTCGTCGTGGCCGATCGACCGCTCACCGCAGCCGACGCCGTCCTCGCCGTGTGACCTGCGGGAAAGACGGGTATGTGACCCACATCTCAGCTAGCTTCGCCGATGAGCCGGTTCACACACACGAGGTCAGGAGTCACCGTGCCCGAGACCATGCCCTCGGATCCCGCGGCCGCCATCAGCGGCCAGCGGTATCTCGAGGTCCAAGCCAGTCCGGAATTCCAGGAGTTGCGAAGCAGGCTGCGCCGCTTCGTCTTCCCGATGACCGCGTTCTTCCTCATCTGGTACGGCATCTACGTCGTGCTCGGCGCCTTCGCGCACGACTTCATGGCCATCCAGGTGTGGGGCAACATCAACGTCGGGCTGATCGTCGGCCTTGGGCAGTTCCTCACCACCTTCCTGATCACCGGGCTCTACGTCCGCTTCGCCAACCGGGAACTCGACCCCCGCGCCACGAAGATCCGCACCGAACTGGAAGGTGAGCTCAAGTGAGCGTCCTCGCCGCCGAGACGGTGGGCAACACCGCTGCCAACATCGGCATCTTCGCGCTGTTCGTGGTGATCACACTGATCGTGGTAATCCGGGCCAGCCGCAACAACCAGACCGCCGACCAGTTCTTCACCGGTGGCCGCGGATTCTCGGGGCCGCAAAACGGCATCGCGATCGCCGGCGACTACCTGTCGGCCGCCAGCTTCCTCGGCATCGCCGGCGCCATCGCCGTCTACGGCTACGACGGCTTCCTCTACTCGATCGGCTTCCTGGTGGCCTGGCTGGTGGCGCTGCTGCTGGTGGCCGAACTGTTGCGCAACACCGGCAAATTCACGATGGCCGACGTGCTGAGCTTCCGGCTCAAGCAGCGCCCGGTCCGGGTGGCGGCCGCGACGACGACGCTGACGGTGTCGCTGTTCTACCTGCTGGCCCAGATGGCCGGTGCGGGCGGGCTCGTCGCGCTGCTGCTCAATGTCACGAGCAAGAGCGGGCAGGCCGTCGTGATCGCCGTGGTCGGCCTGCTGATGATCGTCTACGTCCTCGTCGGCGGCATGAAGGGCACCACCTGGGTGCAGATCATCAAGGCGGTGCTGCTGATCACCGGTGCCGGACTGATGACGATCATGGTGTTCGTCGAGTTCGGCCTGAACTTCTCCGAGATCCTCGGCTCGGCGCAGGCCGCCATCTCCGGCGCCACCACCGACGGCGTCGCCAGCCGCGACGTGCTCGCCCCCGGCGCACAGTACGGCGGGTCGCTGACGAGCCAGATCAACTTCATCTCACTCGCGCTCGCCCTGGTGCTCGGCACCGCGGGCCTGCCGCATGTGCTGATGCGGTTCTACACGGTGCCGACGGCCAAAGAGGCCCGCCGGTCGGTGGTCTGGGCGATCGCGCTCATCGGCGCGTTCTACCTGTTCACCCTGGCGCTGGGCTACGGCGCGGCGGCCATCGTCGGACCCGACCGCATCCTCGACGCCCCGGGCGGGGTCAACTCCGCGGCACCCCTGCTGGCCTTCGAACTCGGCGGGGTGATCCTGCTCGGCGTCATCTCGGCGGTCGCCTTCGCGACCATCCTCGCCGTGGTGGCCGGGTTGACGATCACCGCGTCGGCGTCGTTCGCCCACGACATCTACGCGTCGGTTCTCAAGTCGCACAAGGTGACCGAGGCCGAGCAGGTGAGGGTCTCGCGTATCACGGCGGTGGTGCTGGGCGTGCTGGCGATCGGTCTCGGCATCCTCGCGAACGGCCAGAACGTGGCGTTCCTGGTGGCTCTCGCCTTCGCCGTCGCGGCGGCGGCCAACCTGCCGACCATCGTGTACTCGCTGTACTGGCGCCGCTTCAACACCCGCGGCGCGCTGTGGAGCATGTACGGCGGCCTGATCTCGACGATCGTGCTGATCGTGTTCTCCCCGGCGGTGTCCGGATCGAAGACGGCCATGATCCCCGGTGTCGACTTCGCGTTCTTCCCGCTCGCCAACCCCGGCATCGTGTCGATCCCGCTGGCGTTCATACTCGGCATCGTCGGCACCTTCACCTCGCCCGACGACGAGGACCGCGAGGTCGCCGCCGAGATGGAGGTGCGGTCGCTCACCGGCATCGGCGCGGAGAAGGCCGTGGCGCACTGACCACCGCGCCGCACACGAACGGAATAACCGGGGCCGCCGGCGTCGCTGTCATCAGATATGTCTGACAACGCGCCGGCGGTGCCGTCTGCCCCCACCGACTCCACGCCGAGGGCCGGCCGCTTCGCCCTCCCGTTGCTGGCCTACGCCTTCGCCGCGATCATGGTCGGCACCACGCTGCCCACGCCGATGTACGCGCTCTACGCAGAGCGCATGCACTTCGCGGTGCTCACCACCACCGTCATCTATGCCACCTACGCCGGCGGCGTGCTCTTCGCGCTGCTGGCGTTCGGCCGCTGGTCCGACGCGATCGGCCGACGCCCGATGCTGCTGGCGGGAGTGGTGTTCGCCGTGGTCAGCGCAGCGGTGTTCCTGGTCGCCGACTCGGTGCCGGTGCTGCTGGTCGGCCGGGTGCTGTCCGGACTGTCGGCGGGCATCTTCACCGGCACCGCGACCGCGGCGGTGATCGAGGCCGCGCCGCCCCGCTGGCGCGACCGGGCGGCCGCCGTGGCGACCGTCGCCAACATCGGCGGCCTCGGCCTCGGCCCGCTGCTGGCCGGGCTGCTCGTGCAGTACGCGCCGCAGCCGTTGCACCTGGCCTTCGTCGTGCACATCGCGATGGCCGCACTCGCCGGGATCGCAGTGTTCGTGGTACCGGAGACGTCGAGCCGGGCCGGACGGATCGGCGTGCAGCGGCTGTCCGTGCCCTCGGAGACCCGCGCGGTGTTCGTCGTGGCCGCGCTGGCGGCCTTCGCGGGGTTCGCCGTCACCGGGTTGTTCACCGCGGTCGCGCCGTCGTTCCTGGCCGGCGTGGTGGGCATCGACAACCACGCGGTGGCGGGTGCGATCGCGTGCTCGATCTTCGCGGCGTCGGCGGTGGCCCAGGTGGTGGCCCGCCGGACCGCACCGCAGCGGGCCGTGGCCCTCGGCTGTGTGATCCTGTTCGCCGGCATGGTCATCCTCGCTGTGGCGCTGGCGTTCTCGTCGCTGGCGGGTCTGCTCGCCGCCGCGGTGGTGTCCGGCGTCGGTCAGGGCATCAGCTTCAGCCGCGGGCTCGCCGCCGTCGCCGAACGCACCCCGCCCGACCGGCGCGCCGAAGTCAGCTCCACCTACTTCGTGGTCGCCTATGTCGCGATCTCGGTGCCGGTCGTGGGCGAGGGCCTGGCCGCCCAGCACCTCGGCCTGCGCACCGCGGGAATGAGTTTCGCGATCGCGGTGGCCGCGCTGGCCGCGGTCTGCCTGCTCGCGATCCTCGCCCAGGAGCGACGGATGAGGGCGAGCACGGGCGCCGGCTGACGAGTCGTCACGGATAGGACAGCGGCGCGCCGTCCCGATGCGCGAGCAGGGTCGTCATCACCTGGATGTCTTGCGCCTGCTCGTTGATCATCACCGCGGCGGCCCGCCGTACCGGGTCGGTGCCGGTCTGCCGCACGACGTATGACGCCATGTCGATGCCGCCTTGATGGTGGCGCACCATCAGTTGCAGGAACAGCACCTCGTTGTCGCGGCCGGTGCTGCGCTGCAGCCGGGTGAGCTCGGCGGGTGAGGCCATCCCCGGCATGGCCATCGGAGCGTCACCGGGATGGTGGTGCCCGTCGTGGCCCATCCACGCCATCGGGGTAGTCGCGGCAGGCGGTGCGTCGACGAGCTGAAGCCAACCGGTCATCTGGCCGATCTCGGTGAGCTGGGTGAAGCGGATCTGCTCGGCGAGTGCGCGCACGTCGGGCTCGGCGTCACCGACGAGCATGTCGGACATGGTGACCGCCTGTTGGTGGTGGGCCGACATGTCCTGGGCGAAACCGATGTCGACGGCCGTCATCAGCACCGGGCGCGGCGGTGGCTGGCGGTACGCGAGCACGATCGCACCGCCGAGCACCGCCGCGGCGAGCAGCGCCACGATCCGCACCACGACCGTCCGCGTCATCGCGGCAGATATACGGCGGGGTCGAGCCGCAACGCCATGAAGCCGTTGTCCGAGCAGGTGACGAGGAGCATGTTGCCGCGGAACTCCGGCGGCGACATGCACCAGTCGGCCGACAGGTCGAGCCTGATGATGCGGCCGTCCCGGATGATGTCGTTGCCGTTGATCTGCCCGTTGAGGATGGCCTGGGCGATGGCGATCGCACTGCTGGCCGGCGGAACGATGATGCCGCCGAACCGGACGTGCTGCGAGTTGGGCAGCCGGTCGTTCTTGCCGGTCTGCGCCGGCGGGTTGAAATAGGCGATCTCTGAGATGTTCTCGGGATCGCGGACGTCGAACACCCGGATGCCGGACTGCGTCCACCCGCAGGCCAGCGCCTGCGGATTCTCCCGTCGGTCCACCGCGCAGTAGTGCGACTCGTAGCCGAAGGCGCCGCTGCTGGATGCGGTCGCGGCCCACGTGTCGAGGTTCTGCGGCAGGTTGATCTCGAGCTTGACGGTGTTCTTCAGCCGGAGGTCGGCGGGGTTGGCGGCGTCGAAGACCTTGACACCGCCGGAGCCGAACTCGTCGACGTTGAACAGGTGCGGTGTCCCGGCATAGGTCACGTAGATGCTGTGCTGGCTGATCAAGCCGTCACGCCAGTGCTTGTAACCGCGCAGCGGCAACAGCTGGTGCATGGTCGTGCCGGGCGCCACCCGGTCCTGGACCGCCGAGGTGTCCAGGATGTTGAGGCCCTGGGCGGTGGACATGTACATGGTGTCGCCGTCGGGACTGAATTCCATGCCGTGGCTGGCGAATCCGGCGGGCGCACTCCAGACCACGGCCGGGTTCGCGGGATCGGCGATGTCGACCGCGCTGGCCCACATCTGCCCCGAGGCCCAGTAGGTGTTCCCGTCGGGCGAGAATCCGCCTTCGTGGGTCAGCATCGGAATCCGCACGCCGGGCAGCGAACCGCGCCCGAGGTTCAGCAGGCGCGGATGGGCGCAGTCGGTGGCGATGTCGTAGATCGAGATGTAGCCCAGCCCCATCACGAACGGCACCCCGGTGCCGGCCAGTAGGCCACGAGCTTCGTTGATCTTCAAAGACTCCCAGGTGCCGTTCACCATCGCCGGCTCGCTGAGCATCGCAGTGGGTCGCGGATTGGCCGGATCCGAGACGTCGAGCACCTGCACGCCCTGGGTGCGGGGGAACGTCGACCCGATGTAGACGCAGTTCTTGTACGACGCGCTGATCCAACCGGCGCCCGGCCCCTGGAACTGGCCGAGCAGATCGATGTTGCAGTGGTAACCCTCGGTGCTGCGGCGGGAGTCGCGATCGGCGAGCGGAACCTCGCCCTGCAGGCCGTTCTCGGTGCGGTCTCCGGGCCGGCACGTGGCCGCGGGCACCGCCGTCGGCCAGATGTCCTTCGACTCGTCGAAGCCCGGAGGAAGCGTCGCCCAGGCGTTCGTCCCGCCGGCCCCGATGAGCATCAGCAGCACCGTCATGACCACGAGGACCCGCTCGCGCGCCCGCCCGCCGATCCGGCGGCCCTCCCCCGCCGGAACACATCTGCCCATGACCGGAACGTAACATTCTCTAACTTATTAGAGAACATAATGCGAAGAATGGATATCTGTCGCGAGCGACAATTGCTGTCCGCCGCAGTGACTCGCAGGTCAGGCTGGGACCGCCCTGCAATAGACTCGAAACATCGCAGCACGCAGGAAGTACGACGCACCGCAGCGCCGGCGGGACCTCGCCGACGCGGGTATCGCCCTCCTGGGCACCGACGGCTCGCGCGGTCTGAGTCATCCGCGCGTGGACCGGCATGCCGGCGTCCCGGCGGGCACCACGTCGTTCTACTTCCGCACCCGCAAGGCTCTACTGCACGCCATCGGCAACCGCATCACCGAGCTGGATGTCGCCGACCTGTCGCTGATGGCGGAGTTGGGTCATGACGAGGCCGGCGGCTACTCGGGCACCCTCGGGCTGGCCCAGTTGGTGATGTTGTCGGGCACCGAGCCGTATCTGACGCGGACGCGGGCACGATTCGAGATCGTCCTCAGTGCCCGCCAGGACCCCGAACTCGCTGAGACGTCCCGCAACTACGGCGTGCGCTTCTATGCCCTGGCTCGCGATGTGATCGCGCAGTGGTACGACGATCCCGACATGCCGGACAGCGTGATCGAGGAGCGGGCCGTCACCGTCCTGACGTTCATCAGCGGTGTGATGACCAGCTTCGTCAACGGCTATTCCGTCGTCTCCGACGCCACCCATCTCGACCGGCTGATCCGCCAGATCCTGCGGAGCAGCGACCTGGCGTGACGATCAGGACAGGAACCGACTGACGTACGGCGCGAACCGCTCTCGCAACTCTCCCTCGTCGATGCCGAAGTCCCGCCACGACGTCGAGATCCTGCCGAGCCGCCCCCGCTGGTGCCCGTCGAGGTAGCCGGCCATCGCCGCGCGCGCCTCGTCGGTCAGCGGTTCTCCGGCCAGCGCGTACACCGCATCGGCGACGCGCATCTCGTCGGCCACGAAGTCGTCGAACCGGACGTCGATCGAGCGGTCCCGTCCGAGCAGGTCGCGGTCCCGGATCAGTGCGGCGAGCATCTGTTCGAGCCGCTCGACCCACATCGCCGCCGTGTCATGCACCGGGACCGGGTCGCGGTGCATCCGTGCCGAATAGGTGATCATCGCGATCATCGACAGCGCTACCGGCACCGGATCGCGGTGCGTGCACACCACCACCGCGCCGGGGAAGATCCGGTCCAGCACCGGTAGCTGCTCGAGATGCTGCGGTGATTTGAGCAGCCAGCGCCTGCCGCCGCGCAGGAACTGCATCGCCTTCAACTGCGTTGCGAGATAACGGTAGTGCGGCCCCTGATCGTGACGCTGATAGTGGTCGCGCCAGCGCGGCACGTCGGCCATCGTCTCGAACAGCATCGTCGAGAAGTCGTTGGCCAGCAGCTGGATCTCCTCGTGCACGTGGTCGGTGGTCATCTCGTGCATCAGCCGGAAGTGCGGCATCACGACGTCCATCACGGTCACGGCGGCGTCCATGCGCAGCCGGCGGGGATCAGGTTCGACGCCCTGCTCGCCCGGCATCGGGAACGGCTCGACACTCTCCCAGTACGGCATCGTGCGGAACGTGGTCGGCGCTGCCAGCAGATTGTGCAGATGGGTGGTGCCGGTTCGCGGTAGGCCGGCGATCACCACCGGCGGCAGCAGTTCGATGTCATGGATCTCGGGATGGCGGGTCAGCAGGTCGGTGAGCAGCAGCCGGTTCTTCAGCAGCTGCACGAGCATGACATGGAAGTTGACCACACCGGGACCGTGCAACCCGGAGATCTCCTGCAGCGCAGCGAGATAGACATCGAGACGGTCCCGGTAGTCGTCGGCGCCGAAGTCGTGCAGCCCGGTCTCGGCACTGGCCTTCGCGTGCAGTGCGGCCGCGTCCAGCGGGCAGGCCGCCGCCATCATGGCCATCATGTCGCGGATCTGCTGCGCGTCGGCGCTGAACCGGGGGTGGGCGAGGTCGTCGAGCTGGACGACTGCGCCTGTGGTGTCGGTCACAGCGAGTTATGTTACTCTGAGTTACGTAATGACGACAGACCTGGGTCGCCCCCGGAATCCCCGTATCGACACCGCCGTTCTCGAGGCGACCGTCGACCTGCTCGGCCGAACCGGCTATGCGGCGCTGTCGGTCGACGCGATCGCACGCCGGGCGGGCACCAGCAAGCCGGCCATCTACCGACGTTGGCCGAGCAAGGCGCACCTGGTGCACGAAGCGGCCTTCCCGCTCGACGCCGCGGTGGAACTGCCCGCCACCGGGTCGCTGCCGGACGACGTCCGGGAGATGGTGCGCCGCACGGCCGCGGTGCTCACCACCCCGGCCGCACAGGCGGCGCTGCCCGGCCTCATCGGCGAGATGGCCGCCGACCCCACCCTGCACACCGCGCTGCTCGAGCGCTTCGGCGACATCCTAGGCCGGGGGCTGTCCGAACGGCTGGCCGACGCCGCCGCCCGCGGCGAGGCCCGGCCCGACGTGACCGCCGGCGACCTCACCGAAGCGATCGCCGGCATCACCCTGCTGGCCTTGCTGAGCCGGGGCGCCCTGCTGGACGCCGCCTGGGTCGAACGCACCGCCACCCTCATCACGAAAGGCATCAGCGCATGACCGGAGCCACCCACGAGTCCACCGCCGCATGGCGCGAACTGATCGACACGCTCGGCAGCCTCGACCGCACCTTCCTCGAGGGCGACCGTGCGGTCACCGACGACCGCCACATCGCCGACGGCTACCGGATGCTCGCGACGACCCTCGGGGTGGCCTTCGACACCTACCTCTTCGCCGACCCCGCCCGGCCGCGCTGGCTCGAGGTGAACTCACCGTCGCGCCCCGACCGCCGGTGGGGCGGCGACAACACCGACGCCTACTACTTCATGTGCCCCGTCGACCCGCAGCGCCGCTACCGCATCAGCGGCAACCGCGGCGACAGCGTCTACTTCTCGGTGACCGCGTACAACGAACCCGCGCCGGGCGCATGGTCGGACCGCATCGTGGCGATCGTGCGCGACGACGACCTCGAGTTCACCCCCGACGGCGACTTCACCTTCGACTTCGGCCCGGCGCCCGACGCCGCGGTACTGATGACCCGCGACTACCAGGCCGATCCGCGCACCGGCCGACCGGTGCGCTGGGAGATCGAGGCGCTCGACGAGCCACCGCCGTTCCGGCACGGCGACGCCGAGACCGCATCGGCGCTGCGCGCCTCGGCGGCCTGGTTGCGGACGATGTTCGCCATCCTGCCGCTGGCCGTCGGGGTGCGCACCGACGACGCCCTCTCGCACGGTCACGAGATCGCGTCGGTGGCAAACGAATTCGCTGACCCGTACCAGGTTCCCGACGCCAACTTCGGCTGGTCGGCACGCGACGCCTGTTATGCATACGGCAGTTTCGTGCTCGAGGACGACGAGGCCCTCGTGATCACCCACCGCCCGCCGCCGTGCCGGTTCTGGAACCTCGTGGTGTGGAACCAGTTCATGGCCACCCCCGGAGTGGCCGACGCCCGCAGCTCGATCAACGGTCACACCGCGGTGCGGGGCGCCGACGGCTCGGTGACGATCGTCGTCTCACCCGGCAGCACAGCGCACCCGAACTCCATCACCACGCTCGGCTATCCGCGCGGCAACCTGGCATTCCGGTGGTTCCTGGCCGACGAGGTGCCCGCCCGGCCGCAGGTGCGGTTGGTCAAGGCGGCGGACGCCCCGACCGAAATTTGAGTAGCACTACCTAGCCGGTCGCGGCATACCGTTTTCCCATGCCAGAACGCATGTCTGAGTCCCGGGTCGCGTCGCTCCTGCCCGCCGGATTCCCCACCCCGGCCGAGGTCGCCGCCGGCACCCCCGCCACCCGCGACCGGGCCATCGACGTCATCCGCATCACCGCCCTCGTCGGCGTGGTGCTCGGCCACACCGTGATGGCCACCAGCACCATCCGCGACGACGTCTTCATCTGGAACAACCTGCTCACCACCTCGCCGGTGTTCCAGGCGCTGACGTGGGTGTTCCAGATCATGCCGCTGTTCTTCTTCGCGGGCGTGGCGGCGTGCGTGGACTCCTGGAAAGCCGGGACGTCCTGGGGAAACTGGCTGCTGCGCCGCTGCACCCGGCTGTACCGCCCGGTGTTCTACTACCTGGCGTTCTGGGGCGTCGCCCTGGTGACGCTGCGCGTGGTGCTGCCCGAACACGTCTACGAGCCGATCGCCGGGATCAGCATCCAACTGCTCTGGTTCCTCGGCGCCTACGTGCTCGTGCTCGCCGCCGTCCCGCTGCTCACCCACATCACCACCACGGCCAGGCTGGCGGCGGCGGTGATCGGCGCCTACGCGTTCGTCGCGGCGATCGACGTGCTGCGCATCAACCTGGAGATGCCGAAGCTGGTGTCCTACCTGAACATGGCGGCCTGGCTCATCCCCGGCATACTCGGGGTGGCCTATCGGCGACGCCTGCTCGACGGCCGCACCGCACTGGGTGTCGGCGTGGCGATGCTCGGGGTGAACCTGGCGCTGCTGTGGTGGGGACCCTACGAGCTGAGCCTGGTCGGTATCGAGACCCAGCAGCTGAAGAACATGACACCGCCCTCGCTGTTGCTGGCGGGTCACGCGATCATGATGTGCGCGTTCGCGATCGCCGCCGCACCCGCCATCAACCGGTGGGCGCAGCGGCCCCGGGTGTGGTGGCTGGCCGCGATCGGCAACTCCGGGGCGATGACGCTCTACCTGTGGCACATGCCGGCGCTGCTGGCCATGCATCTGGTGTTCGATCACCTCGGCCTGCCCCGGTTCGACCCGGCCGCAGACGGTTTCGTCCTGCTGTCGGTGGTCCAGCTGGCGATCATGGCGGGGCTGATCGGCCTGGCCTTCGTGACGCTGCGCCCGCTGGAGAACGATCCGCTGCCGCTGTGGGACGGCGGCCTCGTGTCGCGGCCGGGGCCGCGCAGCGCCGCGGTCGGCGCGCTGCTCTGTGTGGCCGGCGCCGCCACCCTGGCCTCGGTCGGCTGGGGGCTCAAGGATCAGGGCCTGTGGTGCGTCGCGGTGATGCTGGTCGCGCTGGTGGGCGCCCGTGGGCTCGCCGGTGACGAGGCGATCAGCGCGCCGCGTGTCACCGAACGTGCGGCCACAGCGATCTGACCGCCGGATCGTCGCACTGACCGCAGGCTCGACGAGTAGGTCAGCGGGTCTGCACGGCCAGGCGGCCGGCGAGCACGACATAGGTGGCGGCGAAGCTGCGCCGCAGCCACGCCACGAAAGCCGGCCGCCTGAACACCTTGCGGCGCACCGCGGCCGCGAACACCCCGTACGCGCTGAACACCACCAGCGTGACGGCCATGAAGACCAGGGACAGCCACACCATCGACCGCACCGCCCCGTCGCCGGGGCCGACGAACTGCGGCAGGAATGCGAGGAAGAAGATCGTGAGCTTCGGGTTCAGCGTGTTCACCAGCACACCGGTCACGACCACCCGCCGCACCGACATGGGACCGGCAGCGGCGTCCACCTCGAACATCGAGGTGTCCCGGAACGTCTTCCATGCCAGATACAGCAGGTAGAGCACTCCCAGCCACTTGATGACCGAGAAGGCGACGGCGCTGGCGTGCATGATCGCCGCCAGTCCCGTCACCGCGGCGATCACGTGCGGGACGATGCCCAGCGTGCAGGCCGCCGCCGCGATCAGGCCGGCCCGCGGCCCCCGGGTGACCCCGGCGGCGAGTGTGTACAACACCCCCGCGCCGGGCGTGGCCACCACGATCAGCGTCGTCAGCAGGAATTCCGGGCTCACCGCTGCTAACCGCTCTTGCGGCGGAACTCCCGACGGCTCTCCTGCGGGCCGTGCGCCCTTGGCTGCTTGCGGCCGCCGTCCTTGTGCGCTGCCCCGCCGCCCGCGTTCGCCTTCTTGCGTTCGAGCGCTTCGCGGAATTTCTGCCTGGTGTCGTCGTCCGGTGCGGCGGCTCCGGTCGCTTCGCCGTTGCTCTCGGTTACCGGTTCGTCAGCCATGAGCGCAGCGTAGCGTGCCCGCCCGCCGACGTCGCGAGGTTTACCGGCGTCCCGGCGGCATGCCGTAGACATGCGAGATCGGCAGTGTCAGCAGCACCCGCCGGTCGTCGACCATCGCCCGCCGGTAGTCGTCCCAGTCGGGATGTTCCCCGGCGATGTTGCGGTACAAGGCAATCAGTGCCTCGACGGTGTCGTCGCGGGGGTCGGCCGCCGGTGCGGTCAGCGCCGCGGTGCCCTCGGCCACCGCATACGACCACCCGTCGTCGGAGCTGACGTGCAGCGAGGCTCGGGCGTCGCGGCGCAGATTGCGGGTCTTGGCCCGCGGTTCGGTGATCGAGACGGACACGACGAGCGCGCGCGGGTCGAAGTGGTAGCTCACGTTCGACAGCTGTGGCCGGCCGTCGCGCTTGATGGTGGCCAGCACGCCCAGCGAGTTGTTCGCGATCAGCGCCAACAGCTTGTCGTCGAACACCTGACGGACCATGGAGCGAGCCTACGTCTTTACCATCGATGTGATGACGGCGATCGACGGCAACACATTGGAAGGCGTTTCGGCCACCACCCTGTGGACGTTGCACAACCGCGGCTCGGAGTCCAAGAGGTCCGACGGCGTGATCCGCGATCCGTGGGCGGTGACGCTGTTGGACGCCATCGACTACGACTACCGCAGATTCGGCAAGCCCAACCAGTCGCACGGGCTGCGGGCCCGCGCGTTCGACGACGCGACCGCGGGCTATCTGCGCGCCCACCCCGGCGCATCGGTGGTGGCGCTCGCCGAAGGGCTGCAGACCAGCTTCTGGCGCCTGGACCGCCTCGGCGTCGCCGACGAGGTGAGTTGGTATTCGGTGGATCTGCCCCCGGTGATGGCGCTGCGTGAACAGCTGCTGCCGCGCGACGACCGGATCGTCGAGCTGGCCCAGTCGGCGCTCGACCGCAGCTGGATGGACCGGGTCGACGCGTCGCGGGGAGTGTTCATCACCGCCGAGGGCCTGCTGATGTACCTCGAACCCGACGACGTGCTCGACCTCCTGCGCGACTGCGCGGCGCGCTTCCCGGGCGGACAGATGATGTTCGACTCGATCCCGCACTGGCTCAGCAGGCGCACGCTCAAGGGCCTGCGGCTGTCGGACCGCTACGTCACACCCCCGATGCCGTTCGCGCTGACCGCCGACGAAGGCGTCGCCCTGCCCGGACGCATTCCCGGCGTGCGCGCGGCCCGCGACATCGCCATGCCGCGCGGTCGCGGGCTGTTCAACGTGCTGTTCTGGCCGCCCCTGGACCGGCTGGTGTTCCACCGGCGCAACCGGCCCAGCATCACCTTGCTGGCGTTCGGCGGGTGAACCGCTACGTCACGCTGGACGAAGTGCTGCGGTGGGTACATTCGCGTAGGTGACAGGTACACCTCCCGCCAAGGTCGACGCCAGCGCACTGAAGGACGTCTCGGAGACCGCCCTGCTGACCCTGCAGGTGCGGGCACACGAGGCCAGGCGACCCGACTCCCTGATCGACGATCCGATGGCCGTCCGACTCGTCGACTCGATCGACTTCGACTTCGCCAAGTTCGGCTTCACCCGCCGCCAGGACATGGCGCTGCGCGCGAAGACCTTCGACACCTACACCCGCCGCTATCTCGTCGACCATCCGAAGGCGACGGTGGTGGCCCTCGCCGAGGGGTTCCAGACCAGCTTCCACCGCCTCGACGCCGCGGGTGTGGGGCACGACTTCCGTTGGCTCACCGTCGATCTGCCGCCGATGATCGCGCTGCGCGAGAAGCTGCTGCCGCCGTCGGACCGGGTGCGGATGCTGGCCCAGTCGGCGCTGGACTATTCCTGGATGGACGCCGTGGACGACTCCGACGGCGTGTTCATCACGGCCGAGGGCCTGTTGATGTACCTGTCGCCGTCGGACGCGATGGGGCTGATCAACGCCTGCGCCACCCGGTTCCCCGGCGGCCAGATGATGTTCGACCTGCCGCCGCCGTGGTTCGCCGCGATCACCCGCCGGGGTATGCGGACGTCGCGGCGCTACAAGGTGCCGCCGATGCCGTTCAGCCTGACGGTGTCGCAGGCCGCGGAACTGGCCGACACCGTGCCGGGCGTGCGCGCGGTGCACGACGTGCCGATCCCGGAGGGCCGCGGGCGGCTGTTCAATGCGCTGGCCTGGACGGCGCAGCGACTCCCGGCGTTCGACTCGGTGCGCCCGGTGACCACGCTGCTCGAGTTCGGCTAGCGCTAGTCGAAGGCCGATTCGACGTAGCGCAGCGCGTCGGTCTTGTCGACGCCGAGCGCCCGCGCCGCCGCCACGAAGGTGTGCGCCGCGGTCGCCATCGCGGTGTCGGCGGGATCCACCCTGGCGACGAATGTGCCGAACCTGCCCCGGGTTTCGAGGATGCCCGCCGTTTCCAGTTCACGGTAGGCGCGGGCCACGGTGTTGACGGCGAGGTTGAGCTGACCAGCGAGTTCCCGCACGGTGGGCAACCGGGTGCCCGGCGGCAGCCTGCCCTCACGGACACCGTCGATGATCTGCTGCCTGAGCTGGTCGAAGAGTGGCCGTGCTGCTTGCGCGTCGATCCGCACCCAATCCCCCAATTCGGCCACGTGCCCAGTATTGCTCACAGCCGCTACTTTGGTCATGTGCAGGTGACGGTGCTCAGTGGGGCAGGCATCTCGGCCGAGAGCGGCGTGCCGACGTTCCGCGACGTCGAGACGGGGCTGTGGGCGAAGGTGGACCCCTACGAGATCTCCAGCGCTCACGGCTGGGCGAATCAGCCCGAGAAGGTGTGGGCGTGGTACCTGTGGCGCCACCACATGATGGACGCGGTGGAACCGAACAACGGCCACCGCGCGGTCGCGGCGTGGCAGGACTACGCCGACGTGCACGTCGTCACCCAGAACGTGGACAACCTGCACGAGCGGGCGGGCAGCCGCAACGTCTACCACCTGCACGGCAGTCTGTTCGAGTTCCGTTGTGCGGCGTGCGGCGGGCAGTTCGAGGGCGAGGTGCCCGCGATGCCCGAACCGGTGGAGTCGGTGGACCCGCCGCAGTGCCCGTGCGGCGGGCTGATCCGCCCGAATGTGGTGTGGTTCGGCGAGGCGCTGCCCGAGGACGCATGGCAGCGGTCGGTGGCGGCGGTGACAGCCGCGGACGTGGTGATCGTGGTGGGCACGTCGTCGATCGTCTACCCGGCCGCCGGGCTTCCCGAGCTGGCGCTGGCCAACGGCACGGCGGTGGTGGAGGTCAACCCGGAGCGCACGCCGCTGTCCGACGCCGCGACCGTCAGCCTGCGCGAGTCGGCGGCCGGCGCGCTGCCCAACCTGTTGCAGCGGCTGCCACAGCTGCTGGGTTAGGTCGTCGTGGGCGGCTGGGCCGGCCGCAGCTCGAAGTGGCGTCGCATGCCCGCGAGCATCTCCTCATGGGCCTTCACCGCTTCGCGATGCGCATAGCCGATCAACGGGCGCGGCGCGACGAGCCGCAACCGTTCGACGACTTCGGTGCCGCCGTCGACGGCCTCGAAGCTCACGACGTCGCGGAGTCGCACACCGAGGTGCGCCTGCGAGTCGCCGACCACATCGCCGTCGACACCGACGTCCATTTGCACCGAGTACCACATGCGAATTGCCAATGGTCCGATGGCGTTTCGTTCCTGCACGCGCCAACGCCCTGGAGTGACCTCGCGCACCGTCAGAATCAGCGGATGGACCGCCTTCAGGTTCTGCAGGTCCGTGTAGAAGGCCCGGATCGTCGCGGGATCGGTGGGCACGAACTCGGTCAGCGTCCACTCTGAGCTCGCGCGCCACCAGCTCACGGTCAGTCCCTGACCGCCCGGCCCAGTGCCACCTCAGCGACCGGCAGCGGCGCCCAGGACGGCAGTACCCACTCGCGCCGCGCGTCGTCGACGCGGAAGCCCGCCCGCGTGATCGACGACTCCGTGTCGCGGTGGGTGTGGCAGTTCCCGAGCAGCCGCGGCCACACCGTCGCGTCGGCGAACCGCTGCAGCCGTGCCCGCATCCCGGTACCCGCGACGTGCTCCAGATAGCGCAGCTCGCCGCCCGGTCGCAGCAACGAATAGAGCTGTCGCACGACCGCGTCCGGATCATCGACCGAGCACAGCACCAGCGAGCACACCACCGCGTCGAACGGTTCGCGGGCGGCGAACTCCTCGACGGCGTCGCCGCTGACGGTGACCGGAACGGGTGCGTGCGCGGCCGCCTCGCGGGCCGTTTCGGCGAGCCGGTGCTCGGGTTCGAGCGCGACGACCTCGGCCACACCCGGCGGGTAGTGCGCGAAATTTGTGCCGGTCCCGGCGCCCACCTCGAGCACCCGTCCGGTCAACCCGGCCAGGTTCTCGGTGCGCAGGCGGCGGACGGTCTCCGGTTCGTGTCCGGACATCGCGGTCCACACCCGCGCGAAGAACGGATTGTCAACGAGGTCGCTCATCGGCCATCTCCTTCATCAGCGCGATCGCCTGCTGCGGAGGCGTCTCGACATCGATGATCGTCGACATGATGTGCCCGCAACAGACCGCCCGCAGCACGCGGTCGGCGAACGCCTCGACGTCGCCCCAGGGCAGGTAGGGCCGCGAGATCAGCATCGCCGCCACCCCGTGGGCGGCCGTCCACAGTTCCAGCGCCAGCATGGTGGGGTCGCCGGGCGGATAGATGCCCTCGGCGATCAGCGCCTCGATCGAGCCGCGCATGTGGACGAAGGCCGAACTGTTCAGCGTCACGTCGACGTCGCTGCCCGGTCTGCCCTCCCCCATCGTCGCGATCCGGTACAACTCGGGAGTCTCGGTGGCGAACCGGACGTAGGCCAGACCCTGCGCGCGCAGCACGTCGATCGCGGACGGCTGACCAGCCGCCACCCGCTGCATCTCCTCGTCGAGCTTCTCGAAGTAGCGGGCACACACCGCGTCCAGCAACGCGTCCTTGTCGGCGAAATGAAGATAGATCGACGGCGGGGTGACGCCGACGCGCTGCGCCACCGATCGGATCGACACCGCCTTGGCGTGGCCGGTCTCCAGCAGCAGATCGGTGGCGGCGTCGAGGATCTCCTCACGCAGGTGCTCGCCGGACCCGCGAGGGGCCCGGCGACGCTTCACTTCGGCCGGCCCGCTCACGTCATCCAGTGTCCGACACGGCGAGCCGCGATCGGTCATCGACCCCCGCGGGGCGCTCCGGGGCCGACTCGCTGATCCCGATGCGCTCGTGCAGCCGGGCCAGCGGCGCGGGCGCCCACCAGTTCCACCGGCCCAGCACGTGCATGAATGCCGGCACCAGCAGCATCCGGACCAGCGTCGCGTCGGCCAGCACCGCCAGGGTGAGACCCACCCCGAACATCCGCATGAACGACACCTGCGCGGCGATCAGCGCGGCGAAGCTGATCGACATGATCAGCGCCGCGGCGGTGACGACGCGTCCGGTGCGGGCCAACCCGAGCGCCACGGCTTCGTCGTTGTCCTCGGTTGTCCTACCGGGTGATCTCAGCCAGTACTCCCTGATCCTGGAGACGAGGAAGACCTCGTAGTCCATCGACAGGCCGAATGCGATGCAGAACATCAACACCGGCATGTTGGCCACCAGGGTTCCCGTCGGCGTGGTGCCGAACGCGCCGAGGTGACCGTCCTGGAAGATCCAGACCAGCGCGCCGAATGCCGCGGACAGCGAAATGATGTTGAGCAGCAATGCTTTCAGCGGTATCACCACGCTGCCGCTGAGCAGGAACAGCAGTACGAACGTCACCGCGGCGATCACGCCGAGCACCAGCGGCAACCGCGATGTGATCGACTCCGAGCTGTCGCGGTTGATCGCCGCGACACCGGTCAACTGCACCGGCCGGTCGCCGGGTGGGGCCACCGCGTGCAGGTCGTCGAGTTGCGCATCGGATGCCGCGGTGAACAGCGGCGCCTCGCTCGTCACGGTGAGATAGGCTGCGCCGTCCCGCATTCCGGTCGATGCCGCAGGCGGCCCTACCGCTGCACCGTCGACGAACGCGCCACCCGGCGCGGACACCGAGGCGACCTGGGGCACCCGTGACAGGGCGGCGGCATAGCGGTCGAACTCCTCGGATGTGATGCCGGTGGCGTCGGGCAGCACCACCGTGACGTTGGCCGCCGAGTCGACGGTGAAGCCGTTGCGCAGCTCATCACCGACCTGGCGCGCCGACGCGGACTCGGGCAGCACGCGGTCGTCGGGGAACCCCCACTTGATGCCGAGGAACGGCGCTCCGAGCAGAAGCAGCAGCGTGACGACGGCCAGACCGATGACGATCGAGCGGCGCATCACGAACTTCGTCGAGCGGTACCAGAAGGTTTGCTCGACCGGACGCGGGACGGGATCGGGCCGGCCCAGGATCCGCCGCATCCCGCGCCGGACGTCGAGGGCGTCGATGCGATCGCCAAGCAGCGCGATCGCCGCGGGCGCCACCACCAGTGCGGCCGTCGCGGCGAACACCACCACCGCGATCCCGGCGTAGGCGAACGACTTCAGGAAGTACATCGGGAACAGCACCATCGCGAGCATCGACAGCGCGACCGTCATCGCCGAGAAGAGCACGGTGCGGCCTGCCGTCACCATGGTGCGCACCAGCGCGCGGTCCCGGTCGGCGCCGTCGGCGAGTTCGTCGCGGTACCGGCTGATGATGAGCAGGGTGGAGTCGATGGCGATGGCCAGCCCCATGGCGATCGAGAGGTTCAGCGCGAAGATCGACACGTCGGTGAACAGGGTGACGGCCCGCAGCGCCGCCATCGTGCCCAGGATCGCGAAGGCGCCGACGATGAGGGGCAGCGTGGCGGCGGCCATGCCGCCGAACACCCACAGCAGCACCAGGAAGCTCAGCGGAATCGCAATCGACTCCATCAGCAGCAGGTCTTCTTCGCTCTGCCCGTTGACCTGCACGTAGGTCATGGCCTCGCCACCGGCCCGCACGGTGACGCCGTCGCGGTCGTGAACCACCTGCTCGACCAGCGCCTTGGCGTGTTTCTGGGCGCCGCTCTCGCCGCCGGTGATGCCGGCCACGATCAGGCCGGTGCGGCCGTCCTCGCTCACCAGCGCCGATGCCGCGGCGGGCGGCGCGGTCCACGCCGAGCTGACCTGACCGACGTTCGGCGAGGCTTCGAGCTCGCGCACGATGTCGTCGCCGACAGCACGGGCGGCGGAATCTCGCGCGCCTGCCTCGGAGGTGACACTGATGACCAGATCCATGTCACCGCGGTCGAATTTGTCCACCAGCACCGCGGTGGCCCTGGCCGACTCGGAGGTCGGATCCTGGAATCCGCCGGCGGACAAGTTCTTGGCCACCGGGATGCCGAAGATCCCGGCCGCGACCATCACGAGTGCGGCGATGACCAGGATCCGGCGTGGCGCGGCGATCGCGAATTCGGCCATCCGTTGCAGCATCGACGCGTCCTCCCGACCGAATCCTGGACTTACCGGCGCTAACTTAACAACGGTAACCCGAGGCGTCAACGCCTCCCGCAGAATTGCCGCCGATGCCCCGTCGAACCGCACGTAACGGCACGCGATTGGCCCGATCGGGCAAACCCGGACCGTTCGGCGTGCCTACTTCATCCCTGCCTGCGATGATTCGCCCGTGACCACCTCAGTCGTCGGCCGCGCGGGTGACTCTCGCGTGGTCGCCGACTTCCTCGCCGCGGCGTCTGAGCAACCATCCGGCCTCGGCATCGAGGGTGAGGCGGGCATCGGCAAGACGACGCTGTGGCTGGGCGCGGAGGACCGGGCACGCGGCCTCGGTTTCCAGGTGTTGTCCGCGCGCGCCGTGCATGCCGAGTCCTCGCTGGCCTATGCGGCGCTGGCCGATCTCCTGCGCGGCGTACCGGCCTCGGTCATCGACCGGCTGCCCGAGCCGCAGCGCATCGCGATCGACCGGGTCATGCTGCGCGGCACGGACACCGGGCCCGCCACCGACCAGCGTGCGGTGGCCGCCGCATTCGTCTCCGTGGTCGAGACGATGACGGCCGACGCGCCGGTGCTGGTGGCGATCGACGACGTGCCGTGGCTCGACGCATCGACCCGCGCGGTCGTCTCCTACGCCGCGCGCCGCGTCGCCGGGCCGGTCGGAATCCTCGTCACGGCACGCACCGAATCCGACGATCCCGACGCCCTGTCGTGGCTGCGGCTGAGTCGGCCCGACGCCATGCGGCGGCATCGGGTCGGCCCGCTGAGCCTGGGCGGTCTGCACAATCTGCTCTTCGAGCGGCTCGACCGGACGTTTCCCCGCCCGACCCTGGTTCGCATCGCGGAGATCTCCCGCGGCAACCCGTTCTATGCCCTCGAATTGGCGCGGGCGTTCGACGGGCCACCGCGGGCCGACGCCGAGCTGCCCGCCGGCCTCGCGGAGCTGATGCGTAACCGGATCGGCAGGCTGGACCGCGACGCAGGCCGGGTGTTGCTCGCCGCGGCGTGCACAGCCCAGCCCACGGTGCAGCTACTCGCCGAGGCGACCGGCAACACCGTCGATCGGGTGCTCGAGGTGCTCGAGCACGTCGAGACCAACGGCATCATCGGCATCGAGGGCTCCCGGGTGCGGTTCGCCCATCCGCTGCTGGCGCACAGCGTCTACACCGACGCCAGCCGTCCGGACCGTCGCCGGATGCACCGCACGCTGGCCCAGATCGTCACCGAGCCCGAGCTCAAGGCGCGGCATTTGGCGCTGGCCGCGGTCAGCGAGGACCCGGCAACCCTGGAGGCGCTCGACGCCGCGGCCGAGGTGGCGCGGCGCCGGGGAGCGCCCGCGGCCGCAGCGGAACTGCTCGAGATGGCGTTCCGGCTCGGCGGCGACGACCCGGTCCGCCGGCTGCGCGCGGCCGAACACCACTTCGAGGCGGGCAGCACCGACCGCGCCGCCGAACACCTCGACCCCACGATCGAGCTGCTGCCCGGTGGACCGATCCTCGCCATGGCGCTGATCCTGCGAGCCGGCCTGCGCATCTACGACAACCGCTTCGCGCTCGCCGCCCAGCTCCTCGAGCGCGCGCTCGCCGCAGCCGGCGACATCCCGAAGCTGCGGCTGCGCACCCTGCTGCTGCTCTGCATGGCCCGCGGCATGGCGGGCGACTTCGACGCCTCCACCCGTGCCGCCGATGACGCCGTGCGCATCGCCGAGGAGATCGGCCGACCGGCGCTGCTGAGTCAGGCGCTGGCCCTGCAGGTGCACGCCGGCCTGCAGTTCGGGCATCCGTTCGACGAGGCCGCCCTCCGTCGCGCCGTCGAGTTGGAGGACCCCGACTACAACGGCCCGATCCTGTTCCGCGCCCACGTCGTCAACGCATTGTCGATGGCCCACGTCGGCCGGCTCGAGGAAGCCGCCGTTCTCATCGCCGAAGCCCGCCGCCGGTGCGACGAGCGCGGCGCGGCGAGCGATCTGATGGCCATCGCCGGCTGGAGCACGCTGATCAGCATCTGGCGCGGGCGCTTCGACGAGGCCGCGGGATACGCCGAGGAGGCCGTCGAGCGGGCCGAACAGCTCGGCGGCGACTCGGTGCTGGTGATCCCGCGAACCGTGCGGGCGGCCGCCTACTCCTATCTGGGTCGTTTCGAGGAGGCCCACTCCGACGCCAAGGCGGCCTACGAGTGCGCCGTGGAATGCGAGGCGGAACGGATGACCGAGTGGCCGCTGATGACGCTCGGCTTCATCGAGGTGTCGCAGGGCAACTACGCCGAGGCGCTGACGGTCATGGCCCCGTTGATCGCGATGTTCGACCGGATTCCGGGCACCGAGATGATGTCGTCGATGCATGTGCCCGATGCCGTCGAGGCGATGGCCGCGCTGTGCCGCCTCGACGAGGCCGAACCGATGGTCAGGCAGATGGAGAGCAATGGCCGGGCCCACGACCGGCCGTGGATGCTCGCCGTCGGCGCCCGCTGCCGCGCCATGGTGCAGGCCGCGATGGGTGACGTGGAGGCCGCCGAGCAGACGGCGTGTCGTGCGCTGACCGAGCACGACCGGCTGCCGATGCCGTTCGAGCGGGCCCGCACCGAGCTGCTGCTGGGGCAGCTGCAGCGCCGACTGCGTCAGAAGGATCTCGCGGCGGGCACTCTGCGATCCGCCCTGCTGACTTTCGAATCGCTCGGCGCCCCGCTGTGGGCCGCCCGGGCCCGCGCCGAGCTGGCCCGGACCAACGTCGGGCCGGGCGGCCAGGCCGCGCTGACGCCGTCCGAACGGCGCGTCGCCGAACTGGCCGCCTCGGGGATGACCAACAGGGATGTCGCTGCCGCGCTGTTCATCAGCCCGAAGACCGTCGAGCACAATCTGGGGCGCGTCTACCGCAAGCTGGGAATCCGGTCGCGCGCCGAACTGGGCAGGCTCATGGGTGGCTCGGAGGCCTCCGACCAGGGTTCTTTCGATCGAAAGCACCATCGACAGGATTAGGGAAACGCCCGATTCGGTCGCCGCGGCCCGGCGATAACTTGAGCGCTATGGCCGCCGCCGCACCGCACCTCTGCTGTTTCCTCGCCGAGTGGTACCGGCCCGAGATGACCCGCCCTGCCGTCGAGGACCTCCTGGGCGAGCTGGACGCGGCGGCCGCCTCGATGGCGGCTGAGGGCAAGTCGGTGCAACTGCTGCTGACCTTGGCCGTACCGACCGACGAGGTGCTCTACGGCGTGTTCACCGCCGACGCCCCGGAGGTCGTCAGCGAGGTGTGCGCCCGGGCCGGCATCCCGGTCGCGCGGCTCAGCACCGATGTCGACGCCCGCCTGAGCTCCTGGTGACCCCGCGGCGATGACTATCGCGGGCTGGGGCAGTCTGACTGATCATGAACACCGCCACTGAGAGCACCGCACCCACCGCGACACCCGCGACCACCGACGCCTCCGTCAACACCGCGCTGCTGATCCTGCGTTTCGGTGTCGGCGCGGCGATGCTGCAGGCCGGCCTGCGCAAGGCACTGGACTTCCCCACGACCGCGGGCTACATGGAAGTCGGCGGCTGGCGGCTGCCCGAGCTGGCGGCATTCATGGTGACGGCGTCGGAGACGCTCGGCGGCATCGCGCTGATCCTCGGCGTGCTGACGCAGCTGGCCGCATTCGCGGTGGTCGCGGCGATGATCGACGCGTGGGCCGTCAACGTCTCCGGCGCCGCGTTCTGGTCGGACCCGTTCAACGCGCCGTTCATGATCGGTCTCGGCGCCGTCGCGCTGCTGTTCGCCGGTGCCGGCGCCTACTCGCTGGACGCCAGGCTTCCCGGACGCACCGTCTGGCCAGTGCGGTTCGCCGTCGGCCTACTGGTTGCCGCCTTCATCGTCGCCATCGTTACCTGGATCGCACTCAACGGCACCAACCCGATCCACCTCACGACACCTACTGGCTAGAAACCTACCGAGAAGTAGGATTGCCACCATTTTCCGAACCGTGACTCAATGAACTCTTAATGGTGACCCATACAGTCAGTGTCATGTGGATCGACGACACCAGTGCCGATGTCATCAAGGTCGACTTCGAAGCGCTCTACCACGGGGACTTCCTCGTAGAGGGCGACACCTCGGAGCAGCTGGACGACCTGGCCCAAGCCGTGTGACCACGCGCGCCTGATCGGCGCGCGTGTCACCCGTCAGCCTTTGCTGCCCGCCGGGGCGCCTCCGGTCATCTCACGATGACCCACGGCGCCTCAGGCGGGCACTTTTTCTTCCTGGCCCGCGGTCACCATCCCCGCCAACCGGGCGGTGATCAGCTCCTCGGCCTCCGCGACCATCCGCGACACCAGTTCGCCGCAGGTCGGAATGTCGTCGATCAGCCCCATCGATGTGCCCACCGACCAGATGCCTGCGTCGAGGTCACCGAGCTCGTAGACCTTGTTGCCGCGCACGCCGGCCACCAGATCCTTGACGTCGGGGAACTGGCCACCGTTGTTGAGGATCTCGACCACCTCGCGTGACACCGCGTTGCTGGCCACCCGCGCGGTGTTGCGCAGCGGCCGGAAGATCAGCTCCGTGTCGAGTTCGGTGCCCGCGACGATGGCTTCCTTGACGTTCTGGTGAATCGACGACTCGACGGTGCACATGAACCGCGACCCCATGTTGATGCCGTCGGCGCCCAGCGCCAGTGCCGCCACCAGGCCGCGGGAGTCGGCGAACCCGCCCGAGGCGATCATCGGGATGTCGATCTTCGCCGCCGCCGCCGGGATCAGGATCAGGCCGGGGATGTCGTCCTCGCCGGGATGGCCGGCGCACTCGAAGCCGTCGATGCTGATGCCGTCGACGCCGAGGCTCTGCGCCTTGACCGCGTGCCGCACCGAGGTGCACTTGTGCAGCACCTTGATGCCGTTGTCGTGGAACATCGGCAGGTGCGGCGCCGGGTTGGATCCCGCGGTCTCGACGATCTTGATGCCGGCGTCGACGATCACCTGGCGGTACTCGTCATAGGGCGGCGGGTTGATCGTCGGCAGGATCGTCAAGTTGACGCCGAACGGCTTGTCGGTGAGCTCGCGGGTCTTGTCGATCTCCTTGGCGAGGTCCGCGGGCGTCGGCTGGGTCAGCGCGGTCAGGAAGCCCAGCGCCCCGGCATTGGCGACGGCCGCCACCAGCTCGGCGCGACCCACCCACTGCATCCCGCCCTGCACGATGGGGTGTTCGATCCCGAAGGTCTCGGTGAACTTCGTGTTGAGGGTCATCGGGTCACCTCGGGGCCATGCGGATGGCGCCGTCGAGGCGGATGACCTCGCCGTTGAGCATCGGGTTCTCCACGATGTGCACGGCCAGCGCGCCGTACTCGTCGGGGTCGCCGAGGCGGGCGGGGTGCGGCACCTGCTGTCCGAGCGACTTCTGCGCCTCCTCGGGCAGCGAACCCAGCAGCGGCGTCTTGAACAGGCCCGGGGCGATGGTGCACACCCGGATGAGGCTGCGCGACAGGTCGCGCGCAATCGGCAGCGTCATACCGACCACGCCGCCCTTGGACGCCGAGTACGCGGCCTGGCCGATCTGACCCTCGAAGGCGGCGACCGACGCAGTGTTGACGATCACGCCGCGCTCGTCGCCGTTCTTGCCGGCGAGCGGCTCGGTCTTGGCGATCCGCTCCGCGCTCAGCCGCAGCACGTTGAACGTGCCGATCAGGTTGACCTCGATGGTCTTCTTGAACACGTCGAGCGGGAAGGGCCCCTCCTTGCCGAGGGTCTTGATCGCGCTGCCGATGCCCGCGCAGTTCACGTTGATGCGCACCGGGCCCAGCGACTCGGCGACGTCGAGCGCCTTGTTGACGGCGGCCTCGTCGGTCACGTTGGTCTCGACGAAGGTGGCGCGGTCACCGAGGTCGGCGACGGCCTCCTCGCCTCGCAGGTCCAGCACCACCACCTGTGCGCCCGCGTCGAGCAGTCGCTTGGTGGTCGCCAGGCCCAGGCCCGATGCCCCGCCGGTGACGACGGCTACGGCGTCCTTGATCTCCACTGATGTACTTCCTCTCCGGCCGGCCAGCGCCGCCGACCTACTGGTTGGTTGGGGACTATACCCAGTCGTTCAAGACGGATTCGGTGTCTGCTCCCGGCGCTCCCGGCGCCTTAGGCAGATCCGGTGCGGTGCGCGAGAACCGCGGGGCGGGCGCCGGGTACAGCGAGCCGTCCTCGCGGTAGAACGTGTCGCGTTCGGTGTTGTGCGGTTCGTCCTCGACCTCGGCGAAGCTCAGCACCGGCGTGACGCACGCGTCGCTGTCGGCGAACACGTTGGCCCAGTGATCGCGGTCGTGGGCGGCGAAAGCCTTGGTGAACACCTCGCGCAGTTCGGCCCAGCGCCCCATGTCGTTCTGGTCGGGCAGCTCGGCGCTGTCGAGGCCGAGTTTCGCCAGCAATTCGGCGTAGAACTGCGGTTCGATCGCGCCCACCGCCACGTACTTGCCGTCCGCGGTCTCGTAGGTGTCGTAGTACGGCGCGCCGGTGTCGAGCATGTTCACGCCGCGCTCGTCGCTCCACATCCCCATCGACCGGAACGCCCACATCATCTGTGCCAGCACGCTGGAGCCGTCGACCATCGCCGCGTCCACGACCTGGCCCTTGCCAGAGCGTTCCCGCTCCCAGAGCGCCGAGAGGATGCCGGCGAGCAGGAACATCGACCCGCCGCCGAAGTCGCCGACCAGGTTCAGCGGCGGTACCGGCCGCTCACCGGCGCGGCCGACGGCGTGCAGCACGCCGTTGAGGGAGATGTAGTTGATGTCGTGGCCGGACCGCTGACTGCGCGGGCCGGTCTGCCCCCAGCCGGTCATGCGCCCGTAGATGAGCCGGTCGTTGACCTTGGCGCAGTCGTCGGGCCCGAGTCCGAGACGTTCGGTGACGCCGGGCCGGAAGCCCTCAATCAGCACGTCGGCCTTCGCGATCAGCCGCAGCACCAGATCGCGGCCCTCGTCGCTCTTGAGGTCGGCGGACACCGACCGCCGGTTGCGGAGCAGATGGTCGCGGCCCTTGGTCGGGATGCCCGGGCCCTTGCCCGGCCGTTCGACGCGCACGACGTCGGCGCCCAGATCGCCGAGGATCATTGCGGCATGTGGCCCCGGGCCGATACCGGCCAACTCGACGACACGCAATCCCTGCAGTGGACCCGCCATGCTTACCGCCCTTCACCTGTGGTTGACCGCCGACATAGCTTACTTGTATAACCTTCTGCAGTGATCGCGGGTCGTCGACTCGTCGAAACGCCTACCGGGACTGGTGCCGATATGACCTCAACCGAAACGTATCTGAGCCTCGACGACCTCACGGTCGTCCTGCGCGACGGCGTCCTGACGGTCACGCTGAACAGGCCGGACAGCCTCAATTCGCTGACCGCGGAGATGCTCGACGGCATTGCCGACGTCCTGACCCAGGCGGCCGCCGATCCTGCCGTTCGGGTGGTGCGGCTCGGCGGCGCCGGCCGCGGCTTCAGTTCCGGCGCCGGCATCAGCGAGAACGACCAGACCGCCGACGGCCACGACGCCAAAGCGGTGCTCGACGCCGCCAACCGCGCGGTGGCCGCGATCGTGGCGCTGCCCAAACCGGTGGTCGCCGCCGTGCACGGACCCGCGGCGGGCGTCGGCGTGTCGCTGGCGCTGGCCTGCGACATCGTCCTCGCGTCGGAGAAGGCGTTCTTCCTGCTCGCCTTCACCAAGATCGGGCTGATGCCCGATGGCGGCGCCTCGGCGCTGGTGGCCGCCGCGATCGGCCGGATCCGCGCGATGCGGATGGCGTTGCTGGCCGAGCGGCTCTCCGCCACCGAGGCCCACGAGTTCGGACTCGTCAGCGGGGTCTACCCCGCCGACGACTTCGATGCCGAGGTCGACCGGGTGCTCGCGATCCTGGTGGCGGGTCCCGCCGTCGCCCTGCGCAAGACCAAGCAGGCGATCAACGCCGCCACGCTCACCGAGCTCGATGGCGCCTTCGACCGGGAGAGCGAGGGCCAGCTCCAGCTGCTCGGTTCACACGACTTCCGCGAGGGCACAAGGGCGTTCCAGCAGCGCCGGTCCGCGGAGTTCACCGACAGCTGAGGTCACCTCCGCCCGAAAATCGTTGGACCGAGGGCCATCCGGTCGGCGACCATCGAGCGTGTGAGCACACACTTCGATCTCGAGCAGCCGGCGCCCACCGGCGGCTGGCGCGTGCTCGCACCCTTCCGCTCCCGCGAGTACCGCCTGCTGATCGCGGCGGTCTCGCTGTCCATCTTCGCCGAGGGCATGTGGACGGTCGTGATGGCGCTGCAGGTCATCGCGATCGACAACGATCCCGCGTCGCTGTCGCTGGTCGCGACCTGCCTGGCAGGCGGACTGGTGGCGTTCGTGTTGGTCGGTGGGATCGCGGCCGACCGAATCAGTCAGCGCGCCATCATCATCGCCGTCGCGGCCGTCAACTTCGCAGCCGTCGCGACGGTCGCGGCGCTGGGACTGCTCGGCACCCTGCGGATCTGGCACCTCGCGGTGGCCGCCGCCGTACTGGGCATCGCGGCCGCGTTCTTCTTCCCCGCCTACAGCGCCATCCTGCCGCGGATCCTGCCCGCCGAGCAGCTGCTCGCGGCCAACGGCGTCGAGGGTGTGGTGCGGCCGGTGTTCCAGCGCTCGGTCGGCCCGGCGGTCGCGGGTCTGGTGGTCGGCGCGACGTTCCCGTCGGTCGGCGCCGTCGTGGTCGCGGGACTGTTCGGGCTCGGCCTGCTGCTGCTGATCGCGACGCGCCCGGCGACCCGGGCAGTCGAGGAATCCATCGGCGAGAAGCCGCGGATGCTGCGCGACCTGCGCGACGGCTTCGTCTTCATGGTCGCCACGCCGTGGTTGCTGTGGACCTTGTTGTTCGCGAGCCTGTTCGTGCTCGTGGTGCTCGGTCCGATCGAGGTGCTGCTGCCCTTCGTCATCGCGGACCGATTCTCCGACGGCGCCCGCATGTACGGCTTCGTGCTGGCGTTCTTCGGAGTGGGCAGCGCGATCGGCGCGCTCGCGGTGTCCTCGCGGCGGCTGCCGCGGCGCTACCTCACCGTGATGATGGCGATGTGGAGCGTGGGATCGATCCCGCTCGTCGTCATCGGCACCACCTCGTCATTTCCCGTGATGGCGGCGGCGATCTTCGTCATCGGCGTGACCGACGGTGCGGGACTGGTCATCTGGGGCACGGTGCTGCAGCGGCGGGTGCCCCGGCACATGCTGGGCCGGGTCTCGAGCCTGGACTTCTTCGTGTCGCTGGCATTCATGCCGCTGTCGTTCGCGGTCGTCGGTCCGCTGTCGAAAGTGGTGTCGATGCAGACCATCTTCTGGGTCTCCGGTGTGGTGCCGGTGCTGCTGGCCGTGGTCGCCGTGCTCGCGGCCCGGATGCCGCGCGACGAGGTGGCGAACCCGCTGCGTTAGACGCCGAAGATCGGTGGAAGCGCGAGCACCATCACCAGGCCCCAGAAGAAGTGGGTCAGCATCGGGGCGAGCACACCGCCGGTCGCGCGGCGCTCGAACGCGCAGATGGTGCCGAGGATGATGGCCGCGAACGCCAGCATCGGGTTCTGGGTGCTGACGCCGGTGACGATGACGTAGACGAGCGTCGTGACGATGAACGCGAACCAGCCGTTGTTCCGCTTGCCCAGCGACGAGTACATCGAGCCGCGGAAGAAGATCTCCTCGGCCAGGCCGTTGATGACCGTGATCGCGACGATCACCGGCAGTGAACCCTGATTGGCGAATTCGAGCACCTGCACGATGTAGTCACGCACGGCGGGGATCTCACGCGCGACCAGGCCGCCGACCACGAATGCGCCGCCGAGCACCAGGCCGATCGCGGTTCCGGTGATCACGGGCCGTTGGTTGCGTCCGCGGAAACAGATGCGGCCCAGGTGAACCGGGCCGGAGACGAAGGCGCCCACGGTCCACCACGCCGCCAGGCCCATCGTGAACCAGTAGAACGCCGGGTCGCCGGGGGGCAGCCGCAGCGAATACCCCAGCAGCACGAATCCGCCGACGACGAAGATGGCCACGAAGATCCGCCTGCGGCGGATGGTGGCCGGCCCCTCGTTGTGCGGTTCGGCCGTGCCGGTGAGGATGCGGCGTGCCTCGGAGAAGAAGCCGCTGCGTTCATCGCACGACTTCGTCGACACCTCGGTCATCAGTGGCCCACCTTCGGGGCAAGGCCGATGACGGTGTCCAGGCCGGTGCGCACCGCCGCGGCCACCGGTCCGGGTACGGCGCCGAGCAGTCCGAGCGCCGGCCGCGCGATCGGCAGGGTGAACGGGCGGATCAGTTGGGTGATCCGCTGGACGTCACCACCGGCCCAGTCCGGATCGGTGTCGGCCAGGTGGTGGACGTCGGAGAGGGCGTTGACCGGGCGTGGTCGTTGCCTGGCCAGCGAGAGCGTGATCGCCTCGTCGACCGAGGTGAGTCCGCCCGGCGGGTCGGGCACCAGGTCGCGCAGCCCGTCGCCGGACGCCGTCATCGGATGGTCAAGGGACTCAACGAGATCGGCGGCCAGTCCGCCCGGCACGGGCAGCACCAGGCCGGTGACCTTGGAGACGATCGAGGTGTCGATGCCGCGGACCGGCAGCGGCGCCCGCCACTTGCCGGCGATGTGCGCGTACTTCGTCAGCAGTTCGCCGTAGGTCGTGGTATCCGGACCGGAGATGTCGTAGGCGCCGGGGGGGACCCGGTCGGTGTCGGCGGCGGCCACCAGGTAGTGCAGCGCGTCGCGGATCGAGATGGGGTCGATCGGGTTGGCCGCCCACTTGGGCAGCGGGATGACGAGGAACCGGTCACCGACGTAGCGGAGCATCTCGAAGGAGGTCGATCCGGCGCCGATGATGATCGCCGCGCCGAGCCACACGACGTCGGCGCCGCCCTCGATGCTCAGCGCCTCGGCGACCTCGGCGCGGCTGGCCAGGTGCTCGGACAGCGTGTCGTCGGTCGGCACGAAACCGCCGAGGTAGACGATCCGCTTGACGCCTGCGTCCCGGGCGGCGGCCGCGACGTTGGCGGCGGCGCGGTTGTCGGCGTCACGGAAGTCGGGCTGGCCGATGCCGTGCACGAGGTAGTAGATGACGTCGATCGGCCCGGCGTCGGCGAGTGCCTGCTTGACCGATGCCGGGTCCCCGGCGTCGAGGGAGACGCCGGCCACGTCGGCGTGCCAGCCGAACTTCGCCAGCCGGTCGGGATTGCGGGTGGCGGCGACGACCTTGTTGCCCTGTTCGACGAGGGCGCTCACCAGCCGCGATCCGACGTAGCCGGTGGCGCCGGTGACCAGGATCCGCATGTTGCTCACCGTAGGCCTGTACCCGGAGCGCAGCGTCGGGAACCCTGAGGTGCGGCGGCTCACTGTGACGCGGCACACACACGCGCCGTGGCCGCGAGAACCGTTGCGCCGGCCGGGTATCGGCGGCTACTCGGGCGCCGGGCCGACCACGGTGGCCCCGCGGTGGTGGTCGATCAGCCGCTGGTAGACCTCGGCGTTGTAGCGGTTGGCGGCGACCTCGGCGTCGCTGAGCTCGCGCCGCACCTTGCCCGGCACTCCCGTCACCAGTGACCGGGGCGGGATGACCGCACCCTGCGGGATCAGCGCACTGGCGGCCACCAGGGAGCCGGCGCCGATGTGTGCGCCGTTGAGGATCACGGCGCCCATGCCGATCAGGCAGCCCTCGTCGATGGTGCAACCGTGCAGCACCGCGTTGTGGCCGACGCTCACCGCCGCGCCGATGCACACCGGGAACTCGGGGTCGCAGTGCACGGTGACGCCGTCCTGGATGTTGGATCCGAACCCGATCTCGATCGGCTCGACCTCGGCGCGCAGCGTGGCGCCGTACCAGACGCTGGCCCTGGCCGCGAGCGTCACCTGGCCGATCACAGCGGCGTTCGGGGCGACCCACGACTCGGCGTGCAGCTTCGGGGCGTGCCCGCGTAGGGCCAGGATCAGCGGCTGCGACATGGGCGACATCGTAGGAGCCGATCGCGGTGACGTGGTCAGGAACCCGAAAGACCTTGCGGTAGCCGGTCGGTGACATCCCGACGCCGCGGCGCAGATGGTGCCGCAGGTTTCCACCCGTTCCGAGCCCCGACAGCCGGGCCACCTCGTCGACGGGCAGATCCTCGGACTCGAGCAGTTCACGGGCACGGTCGACGCGCCGGCCGCGCACCCATGCGCCGGGAGCCTGCCCGGTCTCCTCGCGGAAGCGGCGGATGAACGTGCGCGGGCTCATGTGCGCGTGCTGGGCGAGGCGCTGCAGGGTCAGCGGCTCGTCGAGCCGGCGCAGCGCCCACTCGCGGGTGGCCGCCGTCGAGACTCCCCCGACGGCCGCGGTGTCGTCGTGGCGCCGTTCGATGAACTGCGCCTGCCCGCCTTCCCGCCACGGCGGGACCACGCAGTGCCGGGCCACCGCGTTGGCGACCGCGGCGCCGTGGTCGGTGCGGATGAGGTGCAGGCACAGGTCGATGCCTGCGGCCAGTCCGGCGGAGGTGAGCACGTCGCCGTCGTCGACGTAGAGCACGTTCTCGTCGACGCGCACGGCCGGATACAGCCGCCGCAGCTCGTCGGCGTGCTGCCAGTGGGTGGTCGCCGGACGGCCGTCGAGCAGGCCCGCCGCCGCGAGCACGAACGCACCGGTGCAGATCGACACCAGGCGGGTCCCGGGCGGGATGGCCGCCAGCGCCTGCCTCGCCGCGGGCGGCAGCACTCCGTCGACCCTGGCAGGCGGGTAGCGCGTGCCGGGGATGACCACCGTGTCCGCGGTGGCGAGCGCCTCCGGACCCGCCGTCGGGAGGACGGCGAACCCTGTGGTCGACGGCACGGGGTCGGCGGTGAGGCCGCAGGTGGTCACCTCGTAGAGCGGCGCGTCGCCGGGACCGGTGGCGGCGCCGAACAGCGTCGGCGCGATGGCGGCGTCGAAACCGATCACGGGCGGCAGCAGCAGGACGGCGATCCGGTGCACCCGTTCATGTTGGCATGTTCTTGACGAATGGTGTCCTTCTTGCCACTGGTCGGCTCCGTCCTGCGGGGTGAGAGTGATTCGGTGACTGTCACAGCTCGACCCGGCACGGGCAGCCGCGTCCACTGGGCGTGGGTGGTCGCGGCGGTCAGCTTTGTCGCCCTGCTGGGCGCCGCAGGCTTCCGCTCCGTGCCGGGCGTGATGATGAATCCGCTGCACCAGGAGTTCGGCTGGACGCACGGCACCGTCGGCCTCGCCATGTCGGTGAACATGACGCTGTTCGGACTGACGGCGCCGTTCGCGGCCGCACTGATGGACCGCCTCGGCGTGCGACCCGTGCTGACCGGCGCGCTGCTGCTCATCGCGACCGGATCGGCGCTTTCCGTGACGATGACGGCGAGCTGGCAGCTGGTGCTGCTGTGGGGCGTGCTGGTCGGCGTCGGCACCGGTGCGATCTCGATGGGCTTCGTCGCCACCGTGGCCACCCGCTGGTTCGACGCCCGCCGCGGCCTCGTCACGGGCGTGCTGACCGCCGCGAGCGCAACGGGCCAACTGGTCTTCCTGCCGCTCGTCGCGGCCGTGACCATGGCGCACGGCTGGCGGTGGGCGTCGCTGATCGTCGCCGGGGCCGCCCTCGCGGTGGTCCCGCTGGTCGTCGCGTTCATGCGCAACGCACCGCAGGACAAGGGTCTGCTGCCGTACGGCGCGACGGCTCCTGCCCCGCCGGCGCCGGTCCCGGCGAGCGGATTCCGCGCGGCGTTCGAGGGCCTGGCGATCGGTGCGCGGGTGCCGGCGTTCTGGCTGCTGGCATCGAGCTTCGCGATCTGCGGCATGACCACCAACGGCCTGATCGGCACCCACTTCATCCCGGCGGCCAACGACCACGGCATGCCCACCACCGTGGCCGCCGGGCTGCTGGCCACGATCGGCGTGCTCGACGTCGCGGGCACGGTGTTCTCCGGCTGGCTGACCGACCGGGTGGACCCGCGCTTGCTGCTGGTCGTCTACTACACCGGGCGAGGGGTGTCGCTCCTGCTGCTGCCGTCGCTGCTCGCACCGCACACCGAGCCGGGCACCTGGGTGTTCGTCATCTTCTACGGCCTGGACTGGGTGGCCACCGTGCCACCGACGATCGTGCTGTGCCGCGAGTACTTCGGCGCCCGCACACCGGTGGTTTTCGGCTGGGTGTTCGCCTCCCACCAGCTGGGCGCGGCCGTCGCGGCGGCGGGTGCGGGCTGGCTGCGCGACCTGAACGGCGACTACGACACCGCGTTCTTCCTGGCGGCCGGGCTGTGCGGGGTGGCGGCGCTGCTGTGCCTCGGTATCCGGCGGACTGTGACACATCCGACGTAACGATCGCTCGAACCCGTGCTCAGAGCGGGTTTCGGCGCTCTCCGCAGGCTGCCGACCCTCGACCTCGACTTGGCCGTTACCAATTCGTGGCTTTACCCTACGAGACGGCGCCGCACCGGTGGCCGGACATCTCCGCCCATCGGGGAGGGCGTTCTGACGAGCTGAGGAGCCTGACGTGAAGACTCGCACCAGTAGAGCACTGGGCGCGGCCGTGGGAACCGCGGCCATCGCCCTGTCGCTGCCGTTGGCGGTCAATGCCTACGCGCAACCCGAACCGACGCCGTCCAAGCCGGTGGAGAACCCGCTGCCCAACCTGGAGGGCGACTGCGACCCGTTCCGGGCCACGAACACCAACTGGAAGAACTACGCCGCCCAGCCCGTCAGCCAGGTGCTGGCGCAGATCCCGGAGATCAAGACCTTCAACTCCGCGGTCTCGGGTCAGCTGAACCCCGCCGTCAACATCACCGGGGTGCTCGACAACGGCCCGTACGTCGTCTTCGCGCCGACCGACGAGGCGTTCGCGAAGCTGCCGCCCGAGCAGCTCGAGAACCTCAAGACGAATGCGAACGCGCTGACGGACCTGGACTACTACCACGTCTTCCTCGGTCTGCTCGGCCCCGCCGACGTGAAGGGTCAGCGGCCCACCCAGCAGGGCGCCGAGATCAAGGTCGAGGGCACCAACGGCGACATCAAGGTCAACGACACCGCGAAGGTGATCTGCGGCGGCATCCCCGCCCAGAACGCGCGGATCTACCTGATCGACACGGTGCTCGACCCGGCCGCCCCGCCGGAGGCGCTCACCCCGACGCCGAAGTCGCCGACCAGCACCACGACCACGACGACCCCGACGACGCCCCTGCCGGCGGAGATGCCCGCCGCGGACGCACCGATCGGCTAGCTGTTCATAGATTTCGGCGCGCTCACGTTCGGTGAACGAACGTGAGCGCGCCGAATTCGTTGTCTACAGGCCGAGGTCGCGGCCGATGATCTCCTTCATGATCTCGGTGGTGCCACCGAAGATCGTCTGGATGCGTCCGTCGACGTAGTCGCGCGCGACGCGGTACTCCAGCATGTAGCCGTAGCCGCCGTGCAGCTGCACGCACCGGTCGACGACCTTCTTGGCCACCTCGGTGGCCCACCACTTCGCCTTGGCGGCCTCGACCGCGGTCAGCTCGCCGTCGACGACGCCCTGCAGGCAGCGGTCGATGTACTGCTCGGTGACGTCGAGCTCGGTGTCCATCTCGGCCAGCAGGAACCGGTTGTGCTGGAAGCTGCCGATCGACTGGCCGAACGCCTTGCGGTCCTTGGCGTACTGCAGTGTCTGCCGCCAGGTTTCGCGTGCGCCCGCGATCGCGGAGATGGCGATCGAGAGCCGCTCGGACGGCAGGTTCGTCATCAGGTGGTAGAAGCCGCGGCCCTCCTTGCCGAGTACGTTGGCGTTCGGCACCCGCACGTTCTCGAAGTGCAGCTCGGAGGTGTCCTGGGCGTGCAGGCCCATCTTGTCGAGCTTGCGGCCGCGGGTGAAGCCGGGCATGTCGCGCTCGACCACCAGCAGCGTGAAGCCCTTGTGCCCGGCCTCGGGGTCGGTGCGGGCGACGACGACGCACAGGTCGCAGTTGATGCCCGACGAGATGAAGGTCTTGGACCCGTTGACGATCCAGTCGTCGCCGTCGCGGACCGCCGAGGTGCGGATGCCGGCCAGGTCGCTGCCCGCGCCCGGTTCGGTCATCGCGACCGCGATGATGGTTTCGCCGCTGGTGATGCCCGGCAGCCAGCGCTGCTTCTGCTCGTCGTTGGTCAGGTCCTTGAAGTACGGGCCGACGACGTCGTTGTGCAGGCTCAGTGCGGGTGCGGGCACGCCCGACTTGGCGATCTCCTCGTCGATGATCGCGTTGAACCGGAAGTCGTCGGTGCCGCCGCCGCCGAACTCCTCGGGCATGTTGAACCCGATCAGCCCATGCTTGCCCGCAGCCACGTAGGCGGACCGGTCGACGAGGCGGTCGGCCTCCCACTTCTCGGCGTTGGGGACGAGCTCACTGTCGATGTAGCCCCGCACGGTGTCGCGGAAGGCCTCGTGCTCGGCGTCGTAAATCGTTCTCTTCATTGTCGTTTCCTCACTTGGCTTTCCATACTGGCTCGCGCTTCTGCGCGAAGGCCAGCGGTCCTTCTTTGGCGTCCTCGGAGCTGAAGACGACGGCGACTTCGCGCCTCGTGCGTGTCCAGCCGGGCTCGTCGTCGGCCACGACGCGGTCGTCGGCGCCGACGGCGACCCTCTTGCTGGCCTGCACGGCCAGCGGAGCGTTGACGGTGATCCGTTCGGCCAGCGCCAGCGCGGCGTCGAGTTCGGTGCCGTCAGGCACCACCTCGTTGATCAGGCCCCACTTCAGCGCCTCGGCCGAGGTGATCGGTTCTCCGGTGAACATCATCTGCAGCGCGACCTTGCGCGGGATCTGCTCGACGAGACGGAACACCCCGCCCGCGGCCGCTATCAGTCCCCGCTTGACCTCCGGCAGACCGAATTTGGCACTCTCACCGGCGACGACCAGATCGCTCGCCAGTGCGAGTTCGGTGCCACCGCCGAGCGCAGTGCCGTTGACCGCCGCGATCGTCGGCTTGTCGATGAAGTGGCGGACGTATCCGGCGAAGCCCCATGCGGGCCGGTCGGGGTGACCGATGTTCTCGCCCCGCGACAGCGCCTTGAGATCGGCTCCCGCACAGAAGGATTTGTCGCCCGCCCCCGTGACCACGACCACCCGGACATCCGGATCCTGCTGCGCCTGCTCGAGTGCGTCGCCCAGGGCGATCGACACGGCGGAGTTGATGGCGTTGCGCGCCTCCGGCCGGTTGATGGTGATGACCATGACGTTGCCCCGGCGCTCGACCAGGGCGCCGGGGGCCGTCGTGGTGTCGGCTCCTGTCACAGCAGCTCGAGGATGGTGGCGTTGGCCTGGCCGCCGCCCTCGCACATGGTCTGCAGGCCGTACTGAATTCCCTTGTCCCGCATGTGGTACAGCAGCGTGGTCATGATCCGCGCACCCGAACCGCCGAGCGGGTGGCCGAGCGCGATTGCGCCGCCGTTGGGGTTGAGGTTCTTCTCGTCGGCGCCGATGTCCTTGAGCCAGGCCAGCGGCACGGGCGCGAAGGCCTCGTTGACCTCGAACGCGCCGATCTGGTCGATGGTCAGGCCCGATCGCTTGAGCGCCTTCTGGGTGGCCGGGATCGGGGCGGTCAGCATGATCACCGGGTCGGCGCCCGCCAGCACCGCGGTGTGCACCTTGGCCAGCGGCTTGAGGCCGAGCTCCTTGGCCTTCTCGGCGGACATGAACAGCAGCGCCGCCGATCCGTCGGAGATCTGCGAGGAGTTGCCGGCGTGGATCACGCCGTCCTCCTTGAAGGCCGGCTTGAGCTGACCCATCTTCTCCAGGGTGGTGCCGCGACGGATGCCCTCGTCCTTGAGCACCGGGTTGCCGTCCTGGTCCTTGATCGCCACGATCTGGTCGTCGAACGCGCCGGAATCCTGCGCTGCGGCGGCCTTCTCGTGCGAGTCGAGGGAGAACTGGTCGAGCGTCGCGCGGTCGAGGCCCCACTGCTCGGCGATCATCTCGGCGCCGATCCCCTGGTTCGGGGTCTGCTGGTAGCGGTCCTTGAAGCCCTGCGGGTACGGGTTGCCACCACTGGCCAGCGACGCGCCCATCGGTGTGCGCGACATGGCCTCGACACCACCGGCGACGACGACGTCGTAGTGGCCGGCGACCACGCCTGCGGCGGCGAAGTGCACCGACTGCTGGCTCGACCCGCACTGGCGGTCCACGGTCACCCCGGGCACCGACTCCGGCCAGCCGGCCGTCAGCAGCGCGGTGCGGGCGATGTCGAGCGCCTGCTCGCCGGCCTGCATGACGCAGCCCCAGATGACGTCGTCGACCAGTGCCGGGTCCACGCCGGCGCGCTCGACGAGGCCGTTGAGCACCTGCGCGGAGAGTTCGGCGGGGTGCACCCCCGACAGACCGCCGTTGCGCTTGCCGACAGGCGACCGCACGGCCTCGACGATGACGGCTTCAGCCATGGAAGTTCTCCTTTGAACGCGACCTTGGAGCCCGGACAGGGCCCTGATGAGCATTGCCACCGAAGGTAGACGAGTAGGTTTACTAGGTCAACCTACTGGTTGGTAGAGTCGGACTCGCGCCCGTCGCCCGGCCGCACATGGTTTACTGAGTTGTACAGCTGGCCTGCTTACCAGGTCAAACACCGAACCGGAAGAGAACGCGTGCCTCGAACCACACCACTGGCTCCGATGATGGGGGCGAGTGCCGTGATGTCGGGGAACACCGTGCGCTCCCCCAAGACCGCCGAACTGGTGGCGGGCACGCTGCGCCGGATGGTGGTCGACGGTCAGCTCAAGGACGGTGATTTCCTGCCGAACGAGGCCGAGCTGATGAGTCACTTCGGCGTCAGCCGCCCGACGCTGCGCGAGGCCGTGCGCGTGCTCGAGTCCGAGCGCCTGGTCGAGGTGCGCCGCGGTTCGCGCACCGGGGCCCGGGTGCGCGTCCCCGGGGCGGAGATCGTCGCCCGGCCCGCGGGGCTGCTGCTCGAACTGAGCGGCGCGACGATCGCCGACGTGATGACGGCCCGGTCGGGCATCGAGCCGATGGCCGTGCGGCTGCTCACCGAGGCCGGCGACACCGCCGCCTACGACGAGCTGGAACGGACGCTGGCCGAGGACGTGCCGATCGGCTGGGACACCGGCCGGCTGGCCGAGACCACCGGCGAGTTCCACCGCCGGATGGTCGAGCTGTCGGGCAACGCGACGCTGAACATCATGGCGGGCATGCTGCACGAGATCACGGTGCGCCACACCGCCTTCGCGATGAGCGAGAGCAACCCGCCGTCGAAGGCCGACTACGAAAAGCTCATGCGGTCCTACCGCCGGCTGTTGCAGCTGATGCGCTCGGGTGACGGCGCGGCCGCCGAGGCGCACTGGCGCAAGCACCTCGACACGGCCCGGGGCCTGTTGCTGCAGGGACTGGAGACGGTCAAGGTCCGCGACGTGATGGGCTGAGGAGCTCGCGGATCACCCCCGACATGCTGGGCTGAGGCTCACGTAGCGTCGGCGCCGTCCTTCTGCCACGTCACGTGCACCGGCGCGGTGTCGTCCCACGGTTGCCGCGTCACCAGGTCGGCCACCTTGACGTAGCCGCGTTCGAACTCGCCGGTGGCCGCGTCGACCAGGCGGTACTCCTGGCGCTGCCGGTGGATGGGCTGGCCGTCGATGAGAACGACCCTGACCTCCCCCGGCTCGAAGTGGCACCGCTTCTGCATGGCGGCGATCAACTGCTCGTTGTGCATGTGGCCGTCGCCGAAGTTCCATCCGATGGCGGTGCTGCAGATGCGCTCGCCATCGGTCAGCACGTAATCGTCCTCGTTGTGCCCGGCCATGGCGCGGTGCGCCAGGGCGAACATCGCCCGGCCGTGGCTGTTGAACGACCGGAACGCGTACCCCATGTAGAGGTACATCTCCGCGGTCTCCTTGCTGCCGTAGTACTTCTCCATCTGCGCGGCGGGCATGGCGGCGATCGCGACGAGGCCTGCGGTGATCTTCTCCGACGCCGACGGCTTCACACACCACAGCGTGGTGTCCCAGTTGCCGGCGTAGTACCGCATGCCGGGCAGGAAGGACACCTTGCGCGGGAACAGGTTCCCCAGTACCACGGTGCCGGCGACGACGGCGAACAGCACGACCGGCCACGGACTCTGCAGGTCGCTCAGACCGATGCCGGCGTGGCCGACGAACAACGCCAGCACGCTGAACATCATGAAGACGTTCCACTCCAGCGGCACCCCCATCGGGATCGACGACAGGATGCCGAAGTGGAACACCAGCATGATGAACGCCGCGATCGCACCGGCCCAGCCGCCGTGGCTGAAGAACAGCACCAGCGGCACGAGTCCCTCGACGGCGGTGCTGAAGTGGGCGAGCCAGCGCGAGGCCCGGCCCGGCCGCAGGTCGTCGGGGAAGTGCTCGAAGAACTTGCGCTTGATCCAGCGCGGGCGGAACACCGGGTTGTTGCTCATCATCGTCGAGATGACGAACGGGAAGTGCTTGTTGAGTTTCGACGTCGCCGCCCCCAGCCAGATGACCAGGCACACCAGCTTGGCGGCGATGATGATGTCGGCGCCGCTGAACAGGAAGCACACCGCGAGCGAGGCGTACACCTCGCCGCGGGCGGCCAGGAAGATCACCTTGTCGCGCAGGCCGATGACGGCGAGCAGGCCCAGCACGGCCGCGGTCTGCCAGATCGGCAGCACGCCGACCTCGGTGCCGAGTTCCGGGATGGGACCGGTGCCGTCGGAGAACAGCGCGACCACCAGCATCACCAGCAGCGCGCCGTAGACCGCGACGTCGAACGGGGTGCGGCTGTCGCCCTTGGTCAGCGGGATGCGATCGGGCCACGGCGGCAGACGAATGGTCTTCGGCCGCAGCCAGTACAGAATGGAGCCCATCGGCGGGAAGAACCGGTTGTTGAGCGGTCCGAAGCCGCAGCCGAGGCCGACCACCTCGAACAGCATCGTGTACAGCACGACCTTCTGGAAGACGATCGGCTCGGCGTACCAGGTGGCCACGGCGGTGAACCCGTCGATGCCGTCGGTGCTCAGCACGATCAGCCAGGCGACCAGCACATACAGCAGGATCTTGACGACGTAGAACAGGTGCAGCACGCCCGGCGTGCCGAAGCCGACCTCGGCCCAGTGCCGGGCCATCGGCACGATCCTCTCGGCGCGGGTGCCCTTGCTCCATTCGGCATAGTCGACGACGGGCGCGTCCTGTTTGAGAAAACCCATGCCGGACAGATTAGAACGTGTTCTAGTCCCGTGGTCCCACTTGGTCCGATGACCGTCGCATCGCCGGCTCGCGCCGGGCCGGGATCAGCCCGCGGTCTTGGCGGGCGGCCGGAAGAAGATCGCCAGCTGCCCGATGCCGCCGGCCAGGCCGAGGACCACGGCGACGGCCAGGCCGCCCCAGCCCTGCACGTAATCCCAGACGGCGGTGCCGTGGAACAGCGCGTAGTCCAGGCTCAGCTTGCCCGCGCCGATTCCGGCGATCGCGACGGCCGTCACGGCCAGGACCAGGTTGTACTCCCAGCCCTCCTTGACGATGAAGAAGCCGTTGTGGCGGTGCACGGTCCAGGCGGCCACCAGCATCAGCGCCACGAAGCCTGCGGCAGGCACCGGGGTGAGCAGCCCGACGGCCAGGCCGATGCCCGCGGCCATCTCCGTGCTGGCGGCAACGCGGGCGTGGAAGGTGCCCGGCTTCATGCCGATGCTCTCGAACCAGCCCGCGGTGCCGGGGATGCGCCCGCCGCCGAAGAACTTGTTGTAGCCGTGCGCGGCCATGGTCAGGCCGAGCACGACGCGCAGCACCAGAAGGACGAAATCGTAGGCATCCACGTAACAGAATCTAGGGCATCTGTCACACGGCTGCCCACCCCCCGTCGATGGACAGCACAGCGCCGTGGATGTTCGCCGCATCGTCGGCGGCGAGGAACACCACCGCGGCGGCGACCTCTTCGGGGGTGCTCATCCGCCGCGACGGGATGCGCGCCAACATCGGCCCGACGTGCTCGGCGAACTCCACCGCGCGTTCGGTGGCTATCGGTCCGGGCGCCACGGCGTTGACCCGCACCCCCGACGGCCCGTACTCGTCGGCCCACGACTTGGTGAAGGAGTGGAGGATCGCCTTGCTGCCGGAGTACACGGCCGAACCGGCGCTGCCGCGCAGGCCCGTGTTGGATCCGATGTTGACGACGGCGCCCTCACCGCGCTCGGCCATCGCGGGCGCGAGCAACCCGGTCAGCAGAAGCGGTGCGAACACGTTGACGCCGAACACCTCCTGCAGTTCCCGCTCGGTGATGTCGGACGTCGGCTTCGGCATCAACAGGGTCGCGGCGTTGTTGACGAGGATGTCGAGCCGGCCGCCCGCGGCAGCGACGGCGTGCTCGGCCAGTGCTTGGGCGGCCTCTGCTCCCCCGCCCAGATCGGCCGTGACGAAGGCTGCTTCGCCTCCTGCGGTACGGACTTCGGCGACGACCGCGTCACCGCGTTGCTTGTTGCGGCCGGACACGACGACGAAGGCTCCGGCGTCGGCGAGCGCCCGTGCGATGGCTGTTCCGAGGCCTCCGGTGGAGCCGGTGACCAGCGCGGTGCGGCCCGCAAGCCGCGTATCGTTTGTGCTCATGAGTCCGACAGTGCCCCGATGAAAATGGACCCGCAAGTCCAGAAATTCACCGCGAAGGGACGCGCCACCCGGCAGCGGATCATCGACGGCGCCGCAGCCGAGATCCGCCTCAGCGGTGCGGTCGCCACCACACTCGACGACGTGCTGGCGCGCACCGCGACCTCGAAGAGTCAGCTGTTCCACTATTTCCCGGGCGGCAAGGAAGAACTGCTGCTCGCCGTCGCCGCGCAGGAGGCCGACCGGGTGCTGTCCGACCAGCAGCCGCATCTGAGCAGGCTGACGTCGTGGGCGGCCTGGCAGCGTTGGCGCGACGTGGTGGTCGAGCGGTACCGCAGGCAGGGCCGGATGTGTCCGCTGTCCACGGTGATGTCCGAGATCGGCCGCACGCCCGGCGCGCACGCGGTGACGACGACACTGATCGACCGCTGGCGGATGGAGATCGAGGCCGGCGTACGGGCGATGCAGGCGCAGAACAAGATCGCCGCGTCGGTGGATCCGCAGCGTGCCGCTGCGGCCCTGCTGGCCGGTATCCAGGGCGGGGTGTCGGTGCTGCTCAGCACCGGCGACCTGAGCTACCTGGAGGCCGCGCTCGACGTGGGGATCGCATCGTTGCGCGCCTCTCAGCCCAGCGCCGCGGCCAGCCGCGCCGTGTAGGCGTCGACGTCCCCGATCGCCGACTCGGCGGCATGCACGCTGATGGCGATGGTGTCCCCGATGCCGTGCACACCGTGGGCCAGTCCCACCATCCGCGAGAGTTCGGGGAATCCGGTGGTGACCACTACTGGCGCGCCTCCGAAGCTCAGGTCGGCGGCCCCCCTGTCGACGCTCGAGACGACGGTGTTGCCGATGACGAGCGGCGCCCGCACGTCAGGATCGAACTGAGCGACGCCCCAGCGCAGCAGCGGGGCCGGCGTGGCCGCGAACGCCAGGGCGGCGGCGCGCATGCCCGGATGCGCGGCGCGGCGTCTGCGGTCGGCGAGGTCCTGCGCGATCCGGTGGGCCCGGCCGGCGAAGTCGAGCTCAGGGTGCAGATCGACACCGACGTTCCCGAAATGATTGTGCGCCAGCCTTTTCCCGACCGTTGCCATCGGCACCTCGGCCCCGAGGGTGGCGGGGTCGTCGCCGAGTTCGCGCAGCTGCGCGGCCAGCGCTCCCGACACGGCCGCCAGCACACCCGTCGTGACGGTGGGCCCGGGCAGCGCCTGTCGGCGCCGGACGATCGTCCGGACGTGCCGCTCACCGGACGGCCTGGCGTTGGTGCGCAGCGGTGGACGGGTCTCCGCCTGCGGCGGTGTGTGTCCGGCGGCGACATCGCGCAGCAATCGGCGATGGGTCCGTGCGGCGGTGGTTGCCCGGCCGGGCAGCCGGGAGGCTGGCCAGCGCGCCGTCGGCACCGGCTCGACGCCACCTGGCCTGCCGAACAGCAGGGCGGCCAGCGCCGAGCTCCGCACCCCGTCGGCGAGAGCGTGGGTGGTCTGCAGCACCGCGACGGTGCCCGGGCGGTCGGCGCCGGGGATGGCCTCGACAGCGCCGAAAAGGTGTAGCCGCCAGGTCATCTCGTGGGCGTCGAGCTGGCCGTCGGCGAGCCGGCGGATCGCGGCCAGACAGTTGGTCCAGCTGCGGTCGTCTAGATGGTGCACGCAGAACTGCCGGTCGTCGATGTCGGCGCGCGCCCACTCGGGGTAGGTCAGGGGGCCGCGTTCGCGGACTCGCAGCCGCAACTCGCCGCAGCCGCGGGCACGTTGACGCACCGGCTCGAGCGCCTCGCGCGGGTTGGCGGGGCCGCCCGCGAATCCGTACACCAGGAATTGGTCGCTGGGCATCTTGGCCGACAGCCAGTGGGTCTGGGCGTCGGCCGCGGCGAGCCGGCGCATCGCTATCGCGCGGCGCCGACGAATCCGACGATGTGGCGGCCCACCTCGTCGGGCTGCTCGAGCTGCAGGAAGTGGCCGGCCCGCGCCACGATCGCCATGTCGCTGCCCGCGGGCAGGACCGGCTGCACCCATTGGGCGTAATCCGGTGCGGCGCAACCGTCGTCGGCGCCGTGCAGGTACAGCGTCGGCAACTTGGGCGCGGACAGCCAGTGCCGGTGCAGTTCGGCGTACTGCTCCGGTGGCTTGGTGTTGCGCACGGTCGCGCGGTAGTAGCCCAAGGCGGCCCGCCAGCGCTCGGGCGCACCGATCGCCGCGTCGACGTGGCGGACGTCCTCACCGGCGGAGTAGCCCGGCGACCACTGCCGCCACAGCCGGGGCACCACCCAGGAGGCGGACCGGTCGGGCAGGAACGGCAGCTGGAAGTAGGTGATGTACCAGCTGCGCAGGAGTTGGCGGGGCAGCTGGGCGGCCAGCTTGCCGCGGTCCGGCAGCCGGCCGATCGGCTGGAAGCTGGCCGGCGGGGGCACCGACATGATCACGGTCTTCGCGAACGGACTGTCGGGCATCGCCGCCAGCCCGGCGGTCGCGATCGCGCCCCAGTCGTGGCCGATGACGACGTCACGTCCGGTCGGGCCCGCGGCCTGCAGCACCCGAAGGGCATCGTCCATCAGGGCTCCGACGTGATAGCTACCGTCGGACGGCAGGGACGACGGCACGTAGCCGCGCATGAACGGCGCCACCACCCGCCATCCGGCGGCGACGAGCGCGGGCGCCAGTTTCCGCCAGCCGTATGCCGTGTCCGGGAAACCGTGCAGGCACAGCGCGATCGGGCCGTCCTCGGGACCCCATGTCAGCGCCCGCAGCCGTCCCGCGGGGACGCTCACGTCGAGCCAGCCGGGTTCACTCATGCGCTCACACCGGCTCGAACTGCGAGACGAGCCACCGGTCTCCGACCTTGTCGAGCGTCACCTTCACCGTCGACAGGTTGTCGGTCGGCATCTGCCCGCCGACGCTGACCTTCTGGTTCACGTAGAGCATCGTGACCGCACGGTTCTTGTCGACCGATTCGATCGCGGCGCCGGGAACGGAGGCGACGGCCGTGATGCCCTGCTGCTTGGCGCCGGGGATCACGATGTCGTTGGTCATCGTGATGTAGGTGTCGCGGAACGGGCCGGTGAGCAGATCACGGGCTTCGGCGAGTTGCTGGTCGATCTTCGCGGGGTCGTAGGTCAGCATGAGCGCCACGGTGCTGCGCGCGGCCTGCAGGCTCTCGGTGCGGGCCGCATCGGCCTGACGCGCCTCGTTGACCTGCCACTTGAGCACGCCCGCGGAGATCGCGAGGATCAGCGCGAGCGCGGGCAGGACACCGAAGGCCAGCACCCGGGCCCAAGGGATGCCGGCCCGGGGCTCGGGCTCCGCGACCTCTGGGGTGTCCTCGGGCTGCACGACGTCGGGCTCAGTCACCTCGGGGGTGTCCTCGGGCTCAGTGACCTCGGGGGTGTCGTCGGGCTCGGCGACCTCGGGAGTGTGGGACTCGGTGGCCTCGGACGCGTCGGGCTCGATGGGATCCTTCTCGCTGCTCACTGCACGAACTCCACGTCCGACACCTTCATCTGGCCGTCGACCTCGTCCACGGTCACCCGCATCCGCCAGAACCGGAGCGGTTGGTCGGGCGCGCCGGCGTTCGACGCCGCGATCGACACGGCCACGAGCACCTTCGCCGAGTCACCGGTGTCGGACACCGACTCCAGGGCGGCCTGCTGGATGGTGCCGACGGACTTCGATTGCGCCTGCTTGACCACCTCGGTGTACGGCGCGGCCCGCTGCTGGAACTGGTCGTAGAACCCGCCGGTCGACGAGTCGAGGATGCGCTGCACGTCGCCCTCGGCCTGCTGCCAGTCGACCGAGGTCAGGTTGAGCACGCCCTGGCGGCCGGTTTCGAGGAAGCGTTCGCGCTGCTGCTCGGCCTGGTGTGCCTGCCAGCCCTGGTAGCCGAGCCAGCCGGTCAGCCCGGCGAGCGCCAGCACCACGACGAGGCCGGCCACGGTGGCCAGCCGGATCAGTGACCAGGGCGCTCCGCGTCGCTTCTTCCGGGCGTCTGCCGTGTCGTCGCTGTCTGCATCCTCGGATACGGACTCGTCGGCGGCATCCGACTCACCGACGTCGCCGTCGACGCCCCAGTCCGCCGGGGCGGCGTGCTTTGCCATTGGTCGCTCCTTCGCGGCACTCCGCCTTCAAAGTACGGGACGGCGATCCGCGACCTCGGCGACTCCCCGGAGGATGGGCGGCTCAGACTGCGGCGACGGCGTCCTCCAGTTCGGCGACGAGGATCTTCTGCATGCCCAGCATCGCCTTCGTGGCGGCCGCCGCGCGGGCCGGGTCGGGATCGTTCAGCAACTCGTAGAGCCGCTTCGGCACGATCTGCCAGCTCAGCCCGAAGCGGTCCTTGAGCCAGCCGCACTGCGACTCCTCGCCGCCGTCGACCAGGCTGTTCCAGTAGTGATCGACCTCGTCCTGGTCGGCGCAGAGCACCTCGAAGGACACCGCTTCAGAGAACTGGAACGCGGGGCCGCCGTTGATGCCGAGGAAGCGGGTGCCGTCCAGGACGAACGTGCCGTATGCCACCTCCCCGGGCGTGCCGGGCCCGGCTTCGGTGTAGCGGTACATCTGCTCGACGTGGGAGTTGGGGAACACCGATGTGTAGAAGGCGGCGGCTTCCTCCACGTTGTCGTCGAACCAGAGCGACGGCGTGATGGCGGGCATGGCGAATCCTTTCTGCTGGAGACCTCGTATGTAGTGAGACTCGACCCAGCCGGGAACCTCATCGCCGCCGCGATAGCGTGAGGCTGTGAGCACCGCGAAGTCCGATCAGATCCAGCCACAGACCGTCACGTTCCGCGGCGCGGAGGGGCTGTCGCTGGTCGCCGACGAGTGGAATCGCGGTGCGGAACTTGCGGCCGGCCGGCCGACTGTGTTGATGCTGCACGGCGGGGGTCAGAACCGCTTCTCGTGGAAGAAGACCGGCCAGATCCTGGCCGATCAGGGGCTTCATGTGGTCGCACTGGACAGCCGGGGCCACGGCGACAGCGACCGCTCCCCCGAGGCCAACTACACGGTCGAGGCGCTGTGCACCGACACCCTCGCCGTGATCGATCAGATCGGCAGGCCGGTCGCGTTGATCGGGGCCAGCATGGGCGGGTTGACCGGCATCACGGTCGCGCACCGGGCGGGGCCGGAGAAGGTCACCCAACTGGTGCTCGTCGACGTGGTGCCGCGCTATGAGAAGGACGGCAGCGCGCGCATCCGCGACTTCATGTTCAGCCATGTGCACGGCTTCGACTCGCTCGAGGAGGCCGCCGACGCCGTCGCCGAGTATCTGCCGCACCGCGCCAAGCCCCGCAGCCCCGAGGGTCTGAAGAAGAACCTGCGGCAGCGCGACGGCCGCTGGTACTGGCACTGGGATCCGGCGTTCCTCACCGCCCCGAACGACGACCCGTTCGTCCGGGAGGATCAGCTCGAACAATCGGCCATCGAGTTGACCATCCCGATCCTCCTCATCCGTGGCAAGCTCTCCGACGTGGTGAGCACCGAAGGGGTCAGGGACTTCCTCGCCAAGGTGCCTGCGGCGGAGTTCGTCGAACTGGCCGACGCCGGCCACACGGCGGCGGGCGACGACAACGACGCCTTCACCGAAGTCGTGGTGTCCTTCGTCAGCCGGTGAGCAACGACCACCGCACCGTCGGCTTCAACTTCCTCGCCGAGCCGGAACTGCCTGCGCCGCAGGTGACCGAGGCGCAGGCCGAACAACTGCTGAGCACGCACTACGGCGTGACCGGGCGCGCCGAGTCGCTTGGCAGCCAGCAGGACAAGAACTTCATCGTCCGCGCCGACGACGGTGACGTCCTCGGAGTGTTGAAGATCGCCAATCCGGCGTTCACCGGAACCGAACTGGCGGCACAGGACGAGGCGACCGCGCTCATCGAAGAAGCCGAACCGGGGTTGCGAATCGCGGTTCCCCTGGCGAACCGGAACGGTGACACGTGCACGGCGGTCGACGGGCTGCTGGACCGGACCGCGTATGTGCGGTGGCTGCGCTTCCTGCCCGGCGGGACGCTGTTGGATGCCGGCTATCTGTCGCCGGCGGCCGTCGGCGGGCTGGGTGACATCGCCGGGCGGGTCAGCCGCGCGCTGGCCGGGTTCGAGCACCCCGGCCTGGACCGGATCCTGCAGTGGGATCTGCGCTACGGCGCGGATGTGGTGGCGGCGCTCGGCCACCACGTCGATGACCCGTCCCGTCGTGCGCTGGCCGAGCAGGCCGCGCGGGAGGCCTGGACGCGGATCGAGCAGGTGGCCGACGAGTTGCCTTGCCAGCCGGTGCATTTGGATCTCACCGATGCCAACGTGGTGGTGTCGCGTACGGCCGACGGATCGGTGCGGCCGGACGGGGTGATCGACTTCGGCGACCTCACCACGAGTTGGGCGGTCTCGGAGTTGGCGATCACGGCGTCGTCGGTGCTCGGCCATCCCGGGGCCGATCCGACGTCGATCCTGCCTGCGGTGCGCGCGTTCCACGAGGTGCGACCGCTGAGTCCGGCGGAGGTCGACGCGCTGTGGCCGATGCTGGTGTTGCGGACCGCGGTGTTGATCGTCAGCGGCGCGCAGCAGGCGGCGATCGACCCGGACAACGACTACGTCACCGAACACGCGGACGGCGAATGGCGGATGTTCGAACAGGCGGTGTCGGTGCCGCAGGACGTGATGACGGCGTTGCTGCGGGCAGAACTCGGGATGGCGGCGCCGCCCGCGCTGCCGGCCGGGACATTGGTGGCGGGGATCGATCCGGATGCCATTGTCACGCTGGACCTTTCAGTGACGTCCGAGGTGTACGACGGCGCGTTCGCCCCGGGCGGGTGGCTGAGGGACGACGTCGAGGACGCGGCCGCACGCGCCGCTGTGGGCAGCGGGGCCGCGTTGGCGGTCACTCGGTTCGGCGAGCCGCGTCTGAGCAGCGCTCCGAGGTTGAGCCACCGCAGCGCCGACGTCGTCCCCACGGGGATCGGGGTGTGGCCGGCGGAGGACGTCGGCCTGGTGGCGCCGTGGGACGGTGAGGTCGAGCACGTCGACGGTGCCGCGGTGCTTCGGGGTGCGGAGTTCGAGCTGAGGCTGACCGGGGTGGCCGGTGCGCCGGCCGGACGCGTCGCCGCGGGTGCGCCGCTGGGCGAGGCGGTCGCGGGCCGCTGGTGTGAGGTGGCCGTGCAGCCGGTCGGAGCACCGAGGGCGCCCGCGCTGGTGCGGCCGGAGCTTGCCCGGGGGTGGCTGGCGATGGCGCGGGATCCGCGGCCACTGCTCGGGCTCGCCGCGCTCGAGTCGGATGCGGTCGACGGTGATCTGATGGCGCGGCGCGACAGGACTTTCGCGCCGGTCCAGGAGCACTACTACCGCCGGCCGCCGCGGATCGAGCGCGGCTGGCGGCACTTCTTGATGTCGACGTCGGGGCGCTGCTACCTGGACATGGTCAACAACGTGACGGTGCTGGGGCATGCGCATCCGCGGGTGGCCGATGCCGCGGCGCGGCAGCTGCGCAAGCTGAACACCAACTCGCGGTTCAACTACGAGGCGGTGGTCGAGTTCAGCGAGCGGCTCGCCGCGGCGCTGCCGGAGCCGCTGGACACCGTGTTCCTGGTGAACTCGGGGTCGGAGGCCAGTGATCTGGCGATGCGGTTGGCGCTGGCGGCGACGGGCCGGCGCGACGTGGTGGCGGTGCGGGAGGCCTATCACGGGTGGACGTGTGCGACGGACGCGGTGTCGACGTCGACGGCGGACAATCCCAATGCCGTTGCCACGCGGCCGGACTGGGTGCACACCGTCGACTCGCCGAACAGCTTCCGGGGGACGTACCGCGGCGAAGATGTGAGCCGTTACGCGGCCGATGCCGTGGCCAGGATCGAGCAGCTCGTCGTCGAGGGCAGGCCACCCGCGGCGTTCATCTGTGAGGCGGTGTACGGGAACGCCGGCGGGATGGCGCTGCCGGACGGGTACCTCGAGCAGGTGTACGCGGCGTTGCGCGGGGCGGGCGGCTTGGCGATCGCCGACGAGGTGCAGGTCGGCTACGGCCGACTCGGCCACTGGTTCTGGGGTTTTCAGCAGCAGGGCGTGGTGCCGGACATCGTGTCGATGGCGAAGTCGACCGGCAACGGGTCACCGCTCGGGGCGGTGGTGACCAGCAGGGCCGTCGCCGAGGCCTTCAGGTCGCAGGGCTACTTCTTCTCCTCGACCGGCGGCAGTCCGGTGTCGTGCGCGATCGGAATCACCGTGCTGGATGTGCTGCGCGACGAGGGGCTGCAGCAGAATGCGGCGGATGTCGGCGCGCACCTCAAGGCACGGTTGCAGGAACTGCAGAGCCGGCACCCGATCATCGGCACGGTGCACGGGATCGGGCTGTACCTCGGCGTCGAGATGATCCGCGATCCGGAATCGTTGGCACCGGCCAAGGATGAGACGGCCGCGATCTGCGAGCGAATGCTCGAACTCGGGGTGATCATCCAGCCGACCGGCGACCATTCGAACATCCTGAAGACGAAGCCGCCGTTGTGCATCGACGTCGAATCCGCCGACTTCTACGTGGACACGCTTGATCGCGTGCTCACCGAGGGGTGGTAACCGCTCCCGCTAGAAGGGTGGTGGTTCGTCGACGGGTTGCGGTGGTGGTTTGGGGGCGAACAGTGCGTCGAGTGCTTGTCGACGGGCGCGGCGGCGGGCTTCGCGGTGTTCGCGGTTCTGTTGGCGTTCCGCGGCGATGCGGGCGGCTCGGGATTGGGCTCTAGTGCGTTGCCGTTTGGGCATCATCGCGGTGCGTTCACCGCTTGGGTCGTCGGGTCGCGGTGTGACAACTGCGGCGGCCGTCGGAACGCAGAGGCTGGGGAACAGCACGGCGCTGCCCGGCTTGGTGACATACGTCTGGCCCGCCGGGCTGGTCCAGATCACGGTGCCGTCGCACTGTTGTCGGTCGCGCCAACCCCAGAAGGTCTTGATCAGATGGTGCAGGCGGCATAGGCATTTGAGGTTCGACGTCTGGGTCGGCCCACCCTGACTGTAGGGGATGGTGTGGTCGATGTCGGTGCTGAACGCCGGCACGTCGCAGCCCGGGAACCGGCAGCCCATGTCGCGGCACCGCACGAATTCCGCCAAATTGCGTGAGGGGGTGTAGCGGGGTTCGGGTGCGGCGTCACCCGGGTGGATGAGTGGCCGGATCGTGGCGGCCTCGGCGAGGCCGGCGATCTGCTCGGGCGGCAGGATGCCGTCGTTGTGCACCAGGCTCGCCACCGACTCATCAACGGTGTCGTCGGCCGCGGCGTTGGCCGGGGTGTAGGCGTCGGCGCCGGTATCCGTTTCGGTGGCGGCGGCGTCGCAGTCGGCGTCGGTGTCGGGGGTGCCCACGGTGTCCGCCTCTTCGGCGGCAGCCTCAGTGTCGGCAGTAGACCCACTATCGGTGTTGGGGCCGGTGATGGTGTGGATGACGAAGGGGGCGGCGACCGCGTTCTTGTTGGGGCAGTCGGGACTGCCGCACTGGCATGGCAGGTGGTCGGTGCCGCGGGAGATGGCCTCGATGGCGTCGACGCGGCGCTGTTTCTTGGTGCGGGGATCGGCCGGGCAGACGGTCTCGGCGAGCGCGTCGAGGCGGTTGTCGAACACTCGGGCCCCGGCGGTGGGCATGGTGCCGCCGAAATGACTCATGCCGTCGAGGCCGTCGATGACCCAGATCTCACGCTCGTCGGCGGCTTTCTTGCGCCGCCGCACCGCATCCCGGTCGTGTATGGCGATGACCCGGTCGACATACCCGCAAAGCTGTCCGTAGCTCAGCCGCATCAGCCGGGGCGCCGCACCGGCCAGGGTGGCGTCGACGTGGGTCAAGATGGCGGGGTCGGTGATCAGGGTGGTGCGGTGCAGCAGGGTGTCGACGATGTCGATGGTCAGTTCGCCGGCGCGGAACATGGCCGCGACCAGCGGTAGGCGTTCGCGCAGGCCGCGGGCGAGGCTGACCTGATTCTTGGCTCGTTCGTAAGCGACGTTGAGTGCGGCGCCGATCTCGACGGCCACAGCCGATTCGGTGTCCACAGCCCACTGGTCGCTGAGCTCATCGCGCTCGGACATCCGCAGTGCGTACAGGTCGCCGATCGCGGTCAACCGCGCCGCGGCCTGCTGGTTCTCCCGGCGCGCGGCCGCCAACACCGCGGAGATCAGTTCGCGCGCGTGGACCGACTCCGGACGCGTGACGGCCAGCACCTCGTCGAAACTCGCCTGCGCCGGATCGAACATACATTCGATTATCGCAGAGGGGTCTGACAGAACTGGCGGATCGGCGACACGGCATGTCCGGATTCCAGCGCATCGTGTCCGTCCAGGCGGCGTTCGACAGACCTGCCGTCGCTTAACGTCGACGCCGATGTCCGCCGTCTTCCTCAGCCTGCATGTGGTGCTGGCGATTCTCGCCATCGGCCCGATCGCCGTCGCGGCGAGCATCTTCCCGCGCTACGCGCGCGCCGCCGCCGGGCCGGACGCCGCGGCCGGGCCGGTGACGATCGCCCTCCACAGGATCTGCCGCACATACGCGATCGTTGGAGTGGCGGTGCCCCTCCTCGGCATCGGCACCGCACTGTCGATGGGCGTGCTGACGCAGGCCTGGGTGCTGGTGTCGATCGCGCTCACCGCGATCGCCGCCGCCGTCCTCGTCGCGAGCATCCTGCCCGATCAGCGTGCGGTGCTCGACGGAGCGACGGTGCCGCGACTCGCCATGACCACCGGCATCTTCAACCTGCTGTGGGTGGCGGTGACCATTCTGATGATCGTGCGACCGGGATCGTCGACCGGAGTCTGAGGCTTGCTTTCCGGGCGGACGCTCGCGTTTAGTCGACGCATGACGCGATCCGCGGACGAACTCGTCACCGACTTCTGCGGCCGGTGGACCTCCCCCGATCCCCGTGAGTTGGCCGGCTTCTTCACCGAAGATGCTGTCTTTCACAACATCCCGTTGCCCGCGGTGCAGGGCCGGGCAGCCATCGAGGAGTACATTCGCGACTTCCTCGGTAACTTCGAGCACCTCGAGTTCCGGGTACATCGGCAGGTGAGCATGGGCGACCTGGTGATGAACGAACGCACCGACGTCATGCGCCGACCCGGCGGCGCCGACATCGAACTGCCCGTGATGGGGGTGTTCGAGATCGCAGACGGCAGAATCGCGGCATGGCGCGATTACTTCGACATGGCCACGATCCTCAACGCGTTCAGCTAGCCGGACAGCGGTGAGCGGATTGCAGATCGCGGCCTACGCGCTCGGCGCAGTCGCGGCGGCAGAGGCGGTGGCCATCGCGGTGCTGTGGGTACTCCTGACGCGCAGTCGCCAGGAGGCCGAGGAGCTGCACCGTCGATACGACACCCGCAACATGCTCCTGAGCGGCGGCCGTGAAGCGGTGAAGACGATGTGGCAGACCGCCACCCTGGTCCGCGAGAAGGGCTTCGGCGGCGCCATCCGGACATCGATCGAGGACCTCGCCGACTGGTTCGAGGTGGAGCGACCCGACCTGGCCCGGCTCGCCCCCGACGGCAAGGTGGCGATCATGTTCTCGGACATCGAGGACTCCACCACGCTCAACAACCGGATCGGCGACCGGGCCTGGACGCGGCTGATCAGCGGGCACGCCCGCCTGGTGCAACGGCACGTCAAGAACCACGGCGGCCACGTCGTCAAGAGTCAGGGCGACGGCTTCATGGTGGCGTTCGCCCAGCCGGATCAGGCGGTGCGCTGCGCCGTCGACCTGCAACGCGCACTGAGCAAGCGGCCGAACGGCATTCGCGTGCGCATCGGTATCCACTCGGGCAAGTCGGTGCGTCGCGGTGAGGACCTGTTCGGCCGCAACGTGGCACTTGCCGCCCGGGTGGCCGCACAGGCAGAGGGCGGCGAGATCCTGGTCAGCGATTCGGTGCGCGATGCCTGTGAGAACGCCGACTGCGACGGTGTCACGTTCGACGAGGGCCGCGACGCGGAGCTCAAAGGATTCAAGGGGTCCTACCGGCTCTACGCGGTCTCCGATTAGGCGCGGTCAGCCTCCTCCAGCCGCTTGTGCAGGCGGGCGCGGATGTCGTCGGCGGTGTAGGCATTGCGCCTGCGCTGGTCCCGCGCCACCAGCGCACCGCCGGCCACCACGCCCGCCACACCGGCCAGCCCAACCCACTTCCAGATGCTCCGCATGATCGACAGTGTGCCTAAGCTGCGCTGGTGAGTGCGAACACGGTGTCGCTGACGCAGGCGCTGAACGAGACCCGCACGGGTGACATCTGGCTGTTCCGCGGCGCTTCCGGGCCGGACCGGGCGATCCAGACGATGACGAACGCGCCGGTCAACCATGTCGGCATGACGGTGGCCGTCGACGACATGCCGCCGCTGATCTGGCATGCCGAACTCGGCGACAAGCTCCTCGACCTGTGGACCGGCGACCATCACCGCGGCGTCCAGCTCAACGATGCCCGGGAGGCCGCCGAGCGGTGGATGCAGAACTACGGGCAGCGGTGCTGGCTGCGTCAGCTCAGCCCGTACGCGACGCGCGAGCAGGAGGACCTGGCACTCAAGGTGATCGCCCGCATGGACGGCACGCCGTTCCCGTCGACTGCCCGACTGACCGGCCGATGGTTCCGTGGCCGCGTTCCCACGGCGAGTGACTGGGTGCGGGGAATCCCGTTCGTGGACCGCAAGGTTCGCACCGCCGCGCAGCGCAGGAAGGCCGAGAAGCTCAATGTCGGCCTGCAGACCGCCTACTGCGCCGAGACGGTCGCCATCACTTACGAGCAGATGGGGTTGCTCACCACGGAGAAGCACTACAGCTGGTTCGACCCGGGCAAGTTCTGGAGCGGTGATGACCTGCCGCTCGCCGACGGCTTCCGGTTGAGCGACGAGATACCGGTGACGCTGGGCGGTTGACCCGGGCTGCGTCACCAACGCACGAAGCGCGCCCACAACGGACTAAATCCGTCATGGGCGCGCTTCCAGAACCCGGTCAACGACCGGGGGTGATGCGACTACTTCTTGAACGCGTCCTTGACCTTCTCGCCGGCGTCCTTGAGGCTCGCCTTCGACTGATCGCCGCGGCCCTCGTTCTCGGTCGTCCGGTCACCCGTCGCCCGTCCAAGGGTTTCCTTGGCCTTGCCGCCGAGGTCTTCGATCTTGTTTTTCGCTTTATCGGTGCCGCTCACGGTGCCCACTCCTTCGTTGGCGATCCGGCCCGGAAGCCCGGGCCGATGCCTTGAGGTACCCCTCCGAGCATCGCGTCGAAACCCGCACACGCATCCGGCGCGACGCAGCTAACATTCACGTCGGGTCCGGGATTCTGCGACGGGGTGGGGACTTTTCGGTGGCTTTTTTGACTTCACAGGCACGGGTGCGCCCGTGGGCAGACGGCTTCCGGCGCGGCGCAACCGTGGTGGGCGCGGCTGTGACCTCGATGTTCGCGCTGCTCGCGGGGCCGGCACCGGCGTCCGCGCAGCCGCCGCCGTGTACCGACGTCGAGGTGGTGTTCGCTCGCGGCACCAACGAGCCGTTCGGTGTCGGCGCACCGGGACAGTCCTTCGTCGACGCGCTCCGGTGGCATCTCGGCATGCGGAGCCTGGCGGTGTATCCGGTGAACTACGCGGCCTCCGGCGATTTCGCCAGCCCGGATTTCCAGCGGACCGTCGTGGACGGCGCCCGGGACGCGGCCGTGCACATCCAGAACACCGCGGCGGCCTGCCCGGCCACCAGGATCGTGCTCGGCGGATACTCCCAGGGCGCGGTCGTGGCGGACTTCGTCGCCTCCGGAACCGCGCCGCAGGGCCTCCCGCCCGAGGCGGTTCCCGCGCCGCTGCCCCCGGAGGTCGGTGAGCACATCGCTGCCGTGGTCTATTTCGGCAAGCCGACGGATCAGGTGCTGCGCAAGTACGGCGCCACCGCCGTCCCGCTCAGCGAGCCGCTGGCGGCGAAGTCGCTGAACCTGTGTGTGCCGGGCGACCCGATCTGCAGTCCCGGCGCCGACGGGCATCTGCACGGCCTGTACGTCGCCAACGGCCTGACCCATCAGGGCGCTGCCTTCGCCGCAGGCCGGTTGACCCCACCGCCGCCACCCCTGCCGCCACCGCCGATGTAGACGGCGCTCAGAGCCGGGCGAAGCAGGGGTCGGCGTCCTCCTTGGGGATCGACGCGTTCTGACTGGAGAAGGTGCCCACGACGCCGGTGTCTGTGACCTCGACGCTGTCGGCGTGGATGCCGAGCGGGTAGTTGTCGTTCAGCTTCTTGGTGAGGTCGTTCAGCGCCGACTGCACCGTGTCCTTCGGCAGCGGCCCGTTGACGTCGAGGACCTGCAGGTCGAGGTTGCCGTCGGCGACGATGGGTTTGGCCGTCACGCTGTAGTCCCCCGCGTCGAGGATGATCGTGCCCGCCGCCGGGTCCGTTCGCACGCCGGTGACCAGGCTGCCGACGCCGGGCAGGTTGTCCGCGACGGTGTCCTTGATACCGGCCGACTTCCACGTCAGCGTCGCGTTCAGCGAGCCGATCGTGCCCTTGGAGTCCGCGGTCTCCTGCAGCCGGATGTCCTCGAGCGTGACGTCCGCGGTCATCCCGTCGGCGCTCTGCACGCGGTCACCGGCGGTGACGACGGAGATGTTCGTGTAATGGCCGGTGATGTGCTGCCACAGGAACGGCGGGTTCACGCCGAAGGAGATGGTGGCGCCGTCGTCGACCACGCATTCGGCGACGTCGACCAGGATGCTGTCGGCCCGGCTGCGGGCATATAGTTCGGCGCCCGCGAGGCCACCGACGATCGCAGCGACGGCGATGACCGCGATGAGGATGACCGACTGCTTGTTGCCCAGCAGCGACCCCCGCTTGGATGGCTTGGGCGCGTCAGCTTGCGGCGGCGCTGCCGGCGGCAACGGCGGAGCCGGTGGCGGTACTGGCGGGGCCGGTGGCGGTACTGGCGGGGCCGGCGGCGTTCGGCGGATCTCCTGAGTAGGCGACATGTCCGCCGGTGACGGCGGCCGCCGCAGCCGCTCGGTGCGACCCGCGTCGGGTGGGCGAGGCGCGTCGGGACGTGGCGGCGGCGGGCGGAATCTCTCGGTCGGCGGTTCCGGCCGGCCGCGTGGGATGCGGTGCGTCGCCGGATCTTGGGGCGGCTGGCCGCGACCACGCCATCCGGGCTGCCCTGGGCGTGGCGGCGGGGGCGTCGTCATCGTCGCGATTCTGCCTCATCGGCCCGGCATAGGTCGTGGACGCGGCCGGTCCCGCCGGCTACCTCGTGGTCGTCGGCGGCGGCGATGTCAGCGACAGGCCAACGTAGATCTCGTCGAGCAGGATCGGCAACATCGCCTGCGCGGTGGTCCTGCCGTCCGGCGACAGCGTCAGATTCGTCCAAATGACCAGCGTGACGTCGTTCTCCGGGTCGAAGCCCATGAACGAGTTGAATCCCGGCAGCTCGCCGCCGTGGTAGAACATCGCGGCCTGCGGTCCGAACCGCTGATGCGAGATGCCGTACCCGTATTCCTGGCCGTCGGGCGCGTCAGGATTCTCCGCCTGCAGCGCGTCCTGCCATCGGCGGTGGTGGTCGGCATCGAAGATCCGGCCCGAGACGAGTGCGCGCATCCACGTGGCCAGGTCGTCGGCCGTCGAGATGGCGCCCCCCGCGGCGGTGGCGTAGGACGAATTCTGGTGGGTGTAGTCGACCGGCTTCAGTGACCCGTCCCGCGCGGCGGCCTGCATGTCGGGCGGGTAGGGATCGTCGCCGAGGGCGTAGAAGCTGCCGCCGTACATGTAGCCGTGCGAGAACGGAGCCGGGATGGCGGTGTCGTCAGCGGCGGGCAGCGAGGTCTGCGCCATGCCGGCCGGAGCGAAGAGCCTCTCCTGCAACTGCTGGGCCAGCGGGCGGCCGCCCGCCTTCTCGGCGACCAGGCCGAGCAGCGCGTAATTGGTGTTGCTGTACTCATATTCGGCGTCAGGCGCGAAATTCGGCGGGTGACGGAAGGCGATGGCCAGCACCTCCCCTGGCGTCCACGCCCGGCCCAGGTCGGCGTCCATCATCGCCGACAGGTCCGGATCGGCGGTGTAGCCGTACAGACCGGTACGCATCTTGAGCAGTTGCGCGACGGTGATGTTGTCACCGTCCGGCACGTCGGCCACGAATCTCGACACGGGATCGTCGAAGGCGAGCTTGCCGTCCTGGGCAAGCAGCACGATCAACGCGGCGGTCATCGTCTTGGTGTTCGACGCGATCCGAAAGTGGGTTTCGGGGGTGGGCGGCGTCATGGCCCCGATCTCAGTCGTCCCGAAGGGCGCGACGAACCTCCCCTGCGGGGTCTGCAGCAGGACCAGCGCGCCGGGAACCTCGAGTTCCTTCGCCGCAGCCTCGACGACGTCCCGGAGTGATTCCGCGTCAACCGTTCTCAGCGCCGTCGACGCCACGCCGGTGGTGGCGGTCGTCGGCGGCGTTGGTGTCGTCGGCCCGTCGGCGGACGACGTACAACCGGCCAACAGCAGCACTGCCGCGACGACGAGGCAGCACAGGCGCGTCATTCGGAGACGAGATCCGGACATGGGACCCACCGCCCGTCGGCATCGCTGGTAGCCGGACCCTACGCCCGTCACCGAGTCGAGGCCGGCGATCAGCCGAACGCGACACGCGACCCGCATCGCACGCCCGAAGACTCCGGCCGGCACTAGCCTCAGCCCATGCCGTCCCGAAGCCGGACCCGCTCGGCGAGATACGCGCGCCGACGCAGCCGGCGGATGGCCGAGCAGGAACACGACCTGACCGCAGCGCAGTGGACCGCTCTGAAGTCAGCCTGGGGCGGGTGCGCCTACTGCGGCGCCAATGGCACACCGCTGCAGAAGGACTGCATGCTGCCGATCTCGCGCGGCGGCCGGTACGCGCTGGCGAACGTGGTGCCCAGCTGCGGCTCGTGCAACGCCAGCAAGTGCAATTCCGAGGTCACCAGCTGGATGCGCCGCAAGAAGCTCGACGAAGGGGCGTTCCTGGTCCGGCAGGCCGAGATCGCGCGCGAGCTCGTCGCCGATGAGGCCGTCGTCGCGCCGTGCTCTGAGTAGCGGTCGTACGCGTACCGGTGATCTGCCGATCGTCGTCGAGTTTGCCGTTGTTGCCCGCCGGGTACTGACCTGCCAGCGCAGCGACGTTTCGAGTCGTGCTATTCCGTTGCGATTTCGTTGCCAGGAGGAGATCGAATGACCGCATTTCTACGACGGGGGCGGGCCGCAGCGTCGGTAGCCGTCGTGGCCGGCCTGATCGGCGCATTGTGCTGCTTGGCCATGCCGACCGCGCAGGCATTCGCGATCCAGAACCATGACAGCATCACGCGTGCCGCGCTCCCAGCCGATCAGGTCAATCAGCTCGGCATCGCGCAGATCCTCAACGGGCCGCCGCCCGGCGGGGGCGCCGTCGGCAGTGACGCCTTCGCGCTCGATGACTGGCGACACATCGACAACTCGAAAAGCCCCGCCGAGGTCTGCGCCAAGGCGCAGCGGGCGTGGGACGTCTTCTCACCGGTCATCCTCGGCGGGTCACTGCCGGCCGGCCCAGGTGCGACGGTGTTGGTGAACGGGCCAGCCGCGCGCGCCGCGTTCGGCGGCTTACTGCACGCCCAGCAGGACTTCTACGCACACTCGAACTGGGTCGAGGAGAACATCGCGGCGGGGCAGCCGAACCGGCTGGCTCCCCCGCTTTTCCCGTCCTGCAATGCGGGCGCTTTTCCGGCCAGTCTCCACACCGGCTATTTCAATCTGTTGTTCTTCAACCAGTTCCCGTTCGACGGCTGTCCCCCCGGTGGTCCGCCGCCCGGCTTCCAGGAGTGCCACTCGGCGCTGAACAAGGACGGCCCCGACACGGCACGCGGTAAGCAACCCGTTCCCCGAACCGGTATGAACATGTATTCCTTGGCGAAGAGTCTGGCCACCACGGCGTCCACGGACCTCTACAAGCAGGTGCGGAGCCTGGTCGTCCGCACGGTCACCGCGAAATACCCTGGCGTGAACGGTGAATGCGTCGTGACGAAGCTCTTCCGCCCCGACCTGTTCGGACCCTGTGCCCCGTACTCGATCCCGCTGCCACCCGCACCTGCACCGCCACGCTGACTCGAGGGCCGGTCGAACCGACGCTGACCGTCGCCGCTACCGACCGCGCGATACCTGCTCACGAACGGCCTGCTTGTCGATGACCGACCACACTTCGGCGATCCGACGATCCTCGTCGAACCTGTAGAAGACGTGCTCCGGGAACGACACCTGCCCGCCTGTCGGTTCGAAGCCCAAAAAGGTGTGCCGCGGAGTGCATTCGAAGAACAGCCTGCACGCCACGACGTCGCCGTCGGCGATGAGGACCTCGGGCCGGAACTGCAGATCCGGGATCGCGTCGACGTCGCCTTCCAACATCGCCTTGTAGTCCTGCAGGGTCATACGTCGCCCGTTGTAGGAAAGCTGATCGGCGACGAACTCGCCCAGCCGCGGCCACTGTCGCTCGTTGAGGCACTGCAGGTAGGCACGGTAAACATCGAGCAGATCGTTTTGGCTCATCCGGCCGACCTTTCGTCCGCTCGGAGGTTTACGAACGACCCATCTGGTCCAAGGCGACGCGCAGAGAAGTGCTGGGGATCTTGACCAGCCCGCCGTAAGGCTGATCCATTTCGAGCATCATGAAGATCGGGCCTGCGAGTGCAATCGCAGCGACCACCAATGCCGCGATCACGCTTGCGTTCCGCGGTGCGAACAGTCCGAAACTGGCGAAGATCACCGCTAGCCAAGCCACGACAACGACGAAGAACGCCCATGGGAATCGGCTTCCGATTTGTTCGACGGTCGTCCACCGCGACTGGGCAATCGTGTTGGTGCTCTCCAGCGCGTTGGACCGCAGCCACTGCTGTCGTTCCGTCCGCGGCGACAGTTCGAAGACGTCCCGCTGAACCAGAGTGATGCCGGCCCCACTGCTGAGCGCCGTGAGCGACACCGCTCCGCCTTCCTCCGGCCAGATCTGATGTATTCGCTGTGCAAGCAGATCCTTGGCCAACGCTCGGATCGGCGCGGTCTCCGGCCCGTACTCGGCCAAGGTCTGATCAAGCATGATGAATTGAACTCCCGCGCTTCGCAGTTCACTCTCCTTCTCGGCGAGCGAGCTGATGGAGGAGCCGGTGAGAAGGCCGAGCACCACCGCCGACAGCGTCCCGAGCATGGCCATTATGGTCCTGATGGCGTCGCGCGACTCGGTGCTCAAATGCGGATCGGGAAGGACCTTTCCGAGAAACATCCCCAGCATTGAGCCGCCGAAGATGATCGCGAAGACAACGACGCCGATCAGAACGTCTTTCACTCAGTCCTCGCTCTCCACCGCGAGAACGCGTTGAAGAGCGCCTGCGGTTGGCTGTGTTCAACGTACTGCCTGGCGTTCGGCTTATACCGATGATCGTCGAACTTCCGCTCTGATCGCCTCGGCGAGACTGTCGGCCCTCGGACGTGAATGCGCGTCGGTGTCGCTTCCATTGCACCCACGTCGCCGCTCGAAGAAGAATTCCTCGTAAAGAGCAGAAGCGCAGGTCAGGACGAAGGTTGAAGCGGAAATCGAGCCTCGAGATCGGCAGCGCCCACGGGGTGATCGGGTCTACGCTCGCTACGTGCCCAACAGCCACGATCTGGGCGGCAAGACCGAGCACTTCGGCTCGATCGCCCACACGCCCAGAGAGCCCGTGTTCCACGCGGTCTGGGAGCGCCGGATCTTCGGCATCAACTACTTCCTGCATACGTTGCTCGGCCCTGATTTCGACACCTTTCGTGGGTACCTGGCACTCCTGCCACCGGAGGAGTACTTCGGCCCCTACTACCGGCGGTGGGTCCCTGTCATCGAGCAGATGTTTTCCAAGTACCTCTCGGGTGAACGCTCGGTTCCGAAGATCAAGGTGGTGGGCACGGCCCTGTTCCTGCAGCGGGTGGCGTTGCGTCCAACCCTGCCCCGCCTCATGAATGCTCGGGTGGCACCGAAGATCATTGGGACGCACAAGAAGACGAAGCGGCCCGCACGCTTTGAGATCGGTGATGCGGTGCGGGTCCGCCCGGCGCCCGCGGAGGGGCACAGTCAGCAGCCTGATTACGTCAGCGGCCGGCTCGGGCGAGTGACCGACCACCGCGGCGCCGCGATCCTCCCCGACCGTCGTTTCGCCACCGGCTCAACTGCCCCAGAGCACCTGTATACCGTCATGTTCGACGGAGCCGAACTGTGGGGCGACGAGGCCGAGCCCAACACCGAGGTGCGCATCGAGTTGTTCGAGCCTTATCTGGAGCCGGCATGAGTGAGCCTGACCCCATCGCCGTCCGCGTTGAAGCGTTGGAGTCGTTGCTCCTGGAGCGCGGGCTGATCGACCCGGCCGCCGTCGACGCGGTCATCGAGCACTATGAGAAGGATGTCGGGCCACTCAACGGCGCCAAGGTGATTGCGCGAGCCTGGACCGATGACGCCTTCCGGAAACGGCTCATGGACCACGGCACCAAGGCCATCGCCGAACTCGGGTTCGGCGGTGTAGAAGGCGCGGACATGCGCATTGTCGAGAACACCAGCGATGTGCACAACGTGGTGGTCTGCACCCTCTGCTCCTGCTACCCGTGGCCTGTCCTCGGCCTGCCACCGCGCTGGTACAAGTCGCCGGAGTATCGGTCGCGCATGGTGGTCGAGCCGCGCAAGGTCCTTGCCGAAATGGGGCTGGTGGTCTCCGGCGACGTCCGTATCCGCGTCTGGGACAGTTCGGCCGAAGCGCGCTACCTCGTGCTGCCCAAGCGACCGTCGGACACAGACGGGTGGACGGCGGAACAACTGGTTCCACTGGTCACACGTGACTCGATGATCGGTGTCGCGCTGGCTTCCGAGGCAGCCGATGCCGGACGCTGAGGTGCTTCTCGACGCCGAAGGCCCGGCAGCACCTCCGCGAGCCAACGGGGAATTGGCGTTCGACGCACCGTGGGAGCGTCGCCTGTTCGGCGTGACGATGGCGCTCAGCCAACGCGTGTTCAGTTATGCGGACTTCCGGGAACGGCTCATGGTCCGGGTGGGCGAGGCGCCGACCCGGCCCTACTGGCGCAGTTGGGCGGCGGCGCTCGAGGATGCTCTCGCGGACACCTGCTCGCTCGATCCCGGTGTCATCGAAGCGCGACATCAGGAGTTCTTGGCGCGCCCGCACGGCCACGATCACTGACCGTTCGATCTGGCGACACTCCCGTCGGCTGACTGAGGCATTGCGCCGAACCGCGATGCCAGTGCGGTGCGAAGCGCTACTTCTGCCCCTCCAACAGGTGGGCATATGGATCAGCATCGCCGTCAACGGATTCCGGCATCGGGTAGTAGGTCTTGATGAGCAGGTTTCCATAGTCATCCCAGGCAAACGTCTCGATACTGTGTGCCATCTGCACGTTGGGCTCGGTGCCGAAGTGGTTCTTCCCCGCGTTCCACAACTCCGCATGCTTGGCCGCGTGCGCCAAGCGAGCCTTCCGGCTGGGGACCTTGCTCATCTCGGCCAGCGTCCGTTCCGGGCGCTGGTGATCAGCGTAGCGACGATATCTGGACAGGCGTCCAGCCGAAAGGCTCATTTCATCCGGGTTGACCCGCCTCGCAATGCCGATGAACGTCCTCGGCGCCACGCGCGACGCGTCCGTGGCCCTAGAGTCTGCCCTGTGGTCGACGCCGACATCAGACGCAGCTACACCGAAATCGCTGACACCTACATCGACATGTTCGGCGCCGTCGAGCACGTCGATCCCGAGGACCTGCAGTTCCTCCGCCGGCACCTCGGTCGAAGCGACGGCACAATTCTCGACGTCGGCTGCGGGCCCGGCCACCTCACCGCTTACCTGACCGAGCTCGGCCTGACGACGAGGGGCGTCGACCTGGTGCCTGCCTTCATCGACAGTGCCCGCTCGCAGTGGCCGGGCGTGGAATTCGCAGTCGGCTCGATGCGAGCCCTCGACGTCCCGGACGGCTCGCTTGGCGGAATTCTGGCCTGGTACTCGCTGATTCACTGTGAGCCCACCGCACTCGCCGCGGTACTCGCCGAGTTCCGTAGGGCGATGAAGCAGGGCGGGATTCTGGTGGTGGGGTTCTTCGATGGCGACGAACTTGAACCGTTCGACCACAAGGTGACCACGGCCCACCGCTGGCCCGTCGACCAGTTGTCACGGCTGCTCTCCGCAGCCGGATTCGTCGAGACAGAACGCATGCGGCGAGCGGGCACAGATCGTGCGCGGCCACATGCCGCCCTTGCCGTGTACGCGAAATAGCGTGATCAGCGAGCCCTTCGGTCACATCGAACGGAATCCCTACACGTTGAAGCGGAACTCCACCACGTCGCCGTCGGCCATCACGTAGTCCTTGCCTTCCATGCGCACCTTGCCCGCCGACTTGGCCGCCGCCATGGAGCCGGCCTCCACCAGGTCGTCGTAGGACACGATCTCGGCCTTGATGAAGCCCTTCTCGAAGTCGGTGTGGATGACGCCTGCGGCCTTCGGCGCGGTGTCGCCCTGGTGGATCGTCCATGCCCGCGACTCCTTGGGCCCGGCCGTCAGGAAGGTCTGCAGCTTCAGCGTGTGGAACCCGACACGGGCCAGCGCGTCGAGGCCGCGTTCGGTCTGCCCGATCGACTCCAACAGCTCGGCCGCCGACTCCTCGTCGAGTTCCTGCAATTCGGCTTCGATCTTGGCGTCGAGGAACACCGCGTCGGCGGGCGCGACCAGCTCGCGCAGCTCGGCCACCCGCGCGTCGTCGGTCAGCACTCCCTCGTCGGCGTTGAAGACATACAGGAACGGCTTGGTGGTCAACAGGTTCAGCTCGCGCAGCAGCGTCGCGTCGAAGCTCGCGCCGAAGAGCGTCCGGCCGTCGTTGAGCACCTCCTGCGCGGCGAGCGCGGCCTCGTGCACGGGCCTGCGGTCCTTGTGGGTGCGGGCCTCCTTCTCCAGCCGCGGCAGCGCCCGCTCGAGGGTCTGCATGTCGGCGAGCATGAGTTCGGTCTCGATCACCTCGATGTCGGACCGCGGATCGATCCGGCCGTCGACGTGCGTGACGTCGTCGTCGGTGAACACCCGCACCACCTGGCAGATCGCATCGCATTCGCGGATGTTGGCCAGGAACTTGTTGCCGAGACCCGCGCCCTCCGACGCGCCCTTCACGATGCCGGCGATGTCGACGAACGTCACCGGCGCGTGCACAATCTTGTCGGAGTGGAACATTTTCGCCAGCTCGTCGAGCCGAGGATCCGGGAGCGCGACCACACCCTCGTTGGGTTCGATGGTCGCGAACGGGTAGTTCGCCGCCAGCACGTTGTTGCGCGTCAGCGCATTGAACAGGGTCGACTTTCCGACGTTCGGGAGTCCGACGATTCCGAGGTTGAGTCCCACAGGGATCACAGTCTGCCAGAGGACGGCGCGCGCACCCGCGCGCGCTGGCAGCGCAGCACGCTGCGGAGCCGGTACGGTCTACCTGTGTCAGGACAGCGCGCCCGGCCGGCGGTGTCGGCCGACCACCGCTCTGTGCATCCCAATTTCCCGGGTGTGCCGTGGTGGGGTGCCGTGCTATTGGCGGGCACGTTCACCGCCGTGGGCTTCGCGTTCGACGCCGGATCCGGCGACCGTCAGCTCAGCGCCGTGTTCTCCGCCTGCTACGTCCTCGGGTGCCTGCTCGCGGTGCTCGCGGTCCGGCAGAACTCGATCTTCACCGCGGTCATCCAGCCGCCGCTGATCCTGTTCGCGAGCGTTCCCGGCGCCTACTTCCTGTTCCACGGCGGGCAGCTCAGCGGGCTCAAGGATCTGGCCATCAACTGCGGTTATCCGCTGATCGAGCGGTTCCCGCTGATGTTCTTCACCGCCGCCACCGTGCTGCTCATCGGCATGGGCCGGTGGTATCTCGGCATGTCGGCACGGCGAGGTGCTCCGGCCGCAGAGGCCAAGGACACGAAGGCCGCCAAGGACACGAACGCGCCTAAGCGCAGCGCCGCCGGCGGGCTGCTGTCGACCGTCACCGCCAAGGTGTCCGCCCTCACCGGTGCCGACGCCACCGAGGACGACGCCGAGGACGAGGAACCGCCACGCAAACGCGCCTCCGAGCGGCCCCGGCGGTCCGCCCGCACGGCCGCCGGTGAGGCCGCGCTGGAGGCTCGCGAGGCTCGCGGCGCGCGCAAGCCGGTGAGAAAGGCCACACCGTCGCGGTCGCGGCACACGCGTCCGCCGGAGACCGAGATCGCCGAACCGGTCACCGAGCGTCCGCGCCGTTCCAGGAGCGCGAGGTCGGCCGAGCCGCCGGCCGCCGAACCGCGCCGCAGGCCGCGCAGCCAGTCGGCCCGCGAGCCGCGCAGGGAGCCACCCGCCGAGCGACGGTCGGCGTACGACGGCTACGAGCGACCCGAGCGCCGCCGCCGCTACAGCGATTACGACGACTACGAGCCCCTCGAACCGCACCGGACCAACGGCTCCAACGGCAGTTCGACGCACCACCCGGTGTCACGGGTGCGCTACCGCGGCGCCGACGACAGCGACCGCTTCACCGAATACCGCACCCGTCCGCGACGGCGGCACAGCTGGGACGACTACGACTCGGAGCGCTGAGCTCAGCTGCGCGACGGGCGGATCTCGCGCGGCAGCGCGAACACGAGCGTCTCGTTGGCGGTGGTGACCGGCTGCACGGTGTCGAACCCGTGCTCGGCCAGCCTGTCCAGCACGCCGCGCACCAGGATCTCGGGCACCGACGCCCCCGACGTCACGCCGACGGTGGTGACACCCTCCAGCCAGGCCGGGTCGATGTCGTCGGCGAAGTCGACGAGGTGTGACGCCGCCGCGCCTGCGAGCAGCGCGACCTCGACCAGCCGCACCGAGTTCGACGAGTTCGTGGAGCCGACGACGATCACGAGATCGCATTCGGGCGCCATCGCCTTGACCGCGACCTGCCGGTTCTGGGTGGCGTAGCAGATGTCGTCGCTGGGCGGGTCCTGCAGCGTCGGGAACTTCTCCCGCAGCCGCCGCACCGTCTCCATCGTCTCGTCCACGCTCAGCGTGGTCTGGGACAGCCAGATGACCTTGTTCGGGTCGCGAACGGTGACCTTGTCGACCGCGTCGGGATTGTCGACGACCTGCACGTGGTCGGGCGCCTCACCGGCGGTGCCGACGACCTCCTCGTGGCCCTCGTGGCCGACGAGCAGGATGTCGTAGTCGTCGCGGGCGAAGCGCTTGGCCTCGTTGTGCACCTTGGTGACCAGCGGGCAGGTGGCGTCGATCGTCTTGAGGTTCCTGGCCGCGGCCTCCACGTGCACGGTTGGCGCGACACCATGGGCGGAGAACACGACGATGGAACCCTCGGGCACCTCGTCGGTCTGCTCGACGAAGACGGCGCCGGCCTTGGCCAGCGTGTCCACCACGTAGCGGTTGTGCACGATCTCGTGCCGCACGTAGACAGGCGCGCCGTGCTTCTCGAGCGCACGCTCGACGGTCTCGACGGCCCGGTCCACCCCGGCGCAGTAGCCCCGGGGCTCGGCGAGCAGGACCCGCTTGCCGGCGACGCCGCCAGTGACCGAGCTGGAAGCACCCGGAATCCCCATGTTGATTGTCGACGGCATGGCTCCAGGGTACTTACCCGCAGGGGTATCGGACCAGTTGGCGAGGCCGCCGTACGCTGGTGCCCATGGCTACCGCACCCTATGGGGTCCGTCTGCTGGTCGGCGCAGCCGTGACCGCCATCGAGGAAACCCGAAAGCTGCCGCAGACCATCCTGATGTATCCGATGACGATCGTCAGCCAGGTCGCGCATCTCGTGATGAAGGCGCAGCAGGACGTCGCGGCTCTGGTGATCAAGGGCGACGAGACACTCGAATCGATCTTCCCGCCCAAGGATGAGCAGCCGGAATGGGCGACGTTCGACGAGGACGCCGACGACGGGCCCGGCGATTCCGGTGACGACGGCGAGCGCCGCACCGAGGGCCGCTTCGCCCTCTACAGCACCGGTGAGCCGGAGTCGCCTGCCCCCGAGAAGCCCGCCGCCCAGAAGACCAAGACGGACACGCCCGACATCGTCACCGAGCTGGATTACGAGTCGCTGACGCTCGCCCAGCTGCGCGCACGGCTGCCCTCGCTGCGGATCGCCGACCTCGAGGCGCTGCTCGACTACGAGGGCGACACGAAGGCGCGCGCCCCGTTCCAGACGCTGCTGGCCAACAGGATCACCCGCGCCAGCGCGAAGTGACCACGTCCGAGCCGGGTCAGTCGGCGGAGAACCCCTGGCCGGTCCGCGCCGTCGCCACCCGGGTGGCCAAGTACATCGACCGGCTCGGCATGGTCTGGATCGAGGGTCAGCTCACCGAGCTGAAGCTGCGCCAATCGACGGCCTGGATGGTCCTGCGTGACCCGGCGGCAGACATGTCGCTGTCGGTGAGCTGTCCGCGCGACCTGGTGGCCAACGCCCCGGTGCCGCTGTCGGAGGGCACGCAGGTGATCGTGCTCGGCAAGCCGCAGTTCTACACCCGCAACGGCTCGTTCAGCCTGCGCATCAGCGAGATCCGCGCCGTCGGGCTCGGCGAACTGCTCGCCCGCATCGCCCGGCTGCGCGAACTGCTCGCGGCCGAAGGCCTGTTCGATGCGCGGCTGAAGCGGCCGATCCCGTTCCTGCCCGGCACCGTCGGCCTCATCACCGGCCGGGCCAGCCATGCCGAGCGCGACGTGATCGCCGTCGCCACCGAGCGCTGGCCCGCGGTGCGATTCGCGATCCGCAACACCGCCGTACAGGGACCGAACACCGTGCCGCAGGTGGTCGAGGCGCTGCGCGAACTGGACGCCGATCCCGCCGTCGACGTGATCGTCATCGCCCGTGGCGGCGGCAGCGTGGAGGACCTGCTGCCGTTCTACGACGAAACGCTGTGCCGGGAGATCGCGGCGTGCACGACGCCGGTCGTCAGCGCCATCGGCCACGAACCGGACAACCCGTTGTGCGACCTGGTCGCCGACCTGCGGGCGGCGACGCCGACCGATGCGGCCAAGCGCATCGTGCCCGACGCCGCCGCCGAACAGGCCCTGGTCGCCGAACTGCGGCAGCGCAGTGCCGGTGCACTGCGCAACTGGGTGAACCGGGAGCACCACCTGCTCGCGCAGCTGCGCAGTCGGCCCGTGCTGGCCCAGCCGCTGCAGGCGCTCGACGCCCGCTCCGAGGAGATCCACCGGGCGCTGACCGCCGCGCGCCGCGACATCGGACGGCTGATCACGGCCGAGACCGACCGCACCGGCCACCTGTCCGCCCGGCTCAAGACGCTCGGGCCGGCGGCCACCCTGGCCCGCGGCTACGCGGTGGTGCAGACCGGCGGCCGGGTGCTGCACTCGGTCGCCGACGCGCCGGCTGGCACACGGATTCGGGTGCGGGTGGCCGACGGCGCGGTGACGGCGGTCAGCGAAGGACCCGAAGGAGCCTGAATATGAAGCCCATTAGTCAGATGGGGTACGAAGAGGCCCGCGACGAACTGATCGACGTGGTGCAACGCCTCGAGCAGGGCGGACTGGACCTCGACGCATCGCTCAAGCTGTGGGAAAGGGGCGAGGAGCTGGCTAAATGCTGCGAAGAGCACCTGGCCGGCGCACGCAAGCGGGTGGCCGACGCGCTGGCCGCCCGGGATGCCGAGGACGCCTGATCCGCACGGATTTCTCGCCGACGCGCTTCAAACTAGAACACGTTTCAGTTATAGTCGCCGCATGGGCGATGCATCGTTGACGACTGAACTGGGCCGGGTGCTGGTGACCGGCGGCTCCGGGTTCGTGGGCTGCAATCTGGTGACCGAACTGCTCGACCGGGGCCATCAGGTCCGCTCCTTCGACCGGGTGCCGTCGCCGCTGGCCGGCCGTCCCGGCCTGGAGACGGTCGAGGGCGACATCTGCGACGAGGACACCGTCGCGGCCGCCGTCGCCGGGATCGACACCGTCATCCACACCGCCGCGATCATCGACCTGATGGGCGGGGCGTCGGTCACCGAGGAGTACCGGCAGCGCAGTTTCGCCGTCAACGTCGGCGGCACCGAGAACCTGGTGCGTGCCGCGCGCGCGGCCGGCGTCGAGCGGTTCGTGTACACGGCGTCCAACAGCGTGGTGATGAGCGGCCGGCCGATCGCCAACGGCGAGGAGACGCTGCCCTACACCGCGCGGTTCAACGACCTGTACACCGAGACCAAGGTGGCCGCCGAGCGGTTCGTGTTGTCCCAGAACGGGGTCGACGGGATGCTCACCTGCTCGATCCGGCCCAGCGGCATCTGGGGCCGCGGCGACAAGACGATGTTCCGCAAGGTCTTCGAGGGGGTGCTCGCCGGCCACGTCAAGGTGCTCATCGGCAGCAAGCAGGTCAAGCTCGACAACTCCTATGTGCACAACTTGGTTCACGGCTTCATCCTGGCCGGCCAGCACCTGGTGCCCGGTGGCACCGCGCCCGGGCAGGCCTACTTCATCAACGACGGCGAGCCGATCAACATGTTCGAGTTCGCCCGCCCGGTGGTGCAGGCCTGCGGCGAGAAGTGGCCCAAGGTACGGGTGCCCGGCCGGCTGGTGTGGCTGGCGATGACGATCTGGCAGCGGCTGCACTTCCGCCTCGGCATCGCCAAGCCGCCGCTGGAACCGCTCGGCGTGGAGCGGCTCTACCTCGACAACTATTTCTCCATCGCCAAGGCCGAGCGCGACCTCGGATACCGGCCGCTGTTCACCACCGAGGAGGCGCTCCAGGAGTGCCTGCCGTACTACGTCGACCTCTACAACGAGCTCAAGTCGGCACAATCGGTGCCCGCAAGGGCCTGATCACCTGCCTCGCGGCGCACATCCTTCAAACACGTTCTCCCTGCAACAATTGTTGCCGCCCAAACGGCGGCGTGGCAGCTGACGGTGACCCGTGGAGCGCCGCCAATGCGCTCCGACGAGAATTCACATTCGTCCATCCGCAAGTCGACCCTTTCGCGTGCGAAGCGCCCTAGAGTCGAGGCGACCGTCAATAACGAGGGAGCCGCCGTGCCGAACAGCAAGCCCAACATCCTTGTCATCTGGGGCGACGACATCGGCATCTCGAACCTGAGCTGCTACAGCCGCGGCATGATGGGCTACTTCACGCCCAACATCGACCGGATCGCCGACGAGGGAATGCTTTTCACCGACTCCTACGGCGAGCAGAGCTGCACCGCTGGACGGTCGTCGTTCATCACCGGGCAGAGCGTCTACCGCACCGGGATGAGCAAGGTCGGTATGCCGGGCATGGACATCGGCCTGCAGAAGGAGGACCCGACGATCGCCGAACTGCTGAAGCCGCTGGGCTACGCGACGGGGCAGTTCGGGAAGAATCACCTGGGCGACCTGAACAAGTACCTGCCAACAGTGCACGGCTTCGACGAATTCTTCGGCAATCTGTACCACCTGAATGCCGAAGAAGAACCCGAGCACGAGGACTACCCCACCGCCGAGGAAGCGCCCTTGCTGCGCAGGGCACTGCTGCCCCGGGGAGTCATCCACTCCTGGGCCACCGACGAGGAATCCGATGAAGTCGACGAGCGGTACGGCCCGGTAGGCAAGCAGCGTATCGAGGACACCGGGCCACTGACGAAGCTGCGGATGGAGACCGTCGATGACGAAACCACCTCGGCCTGTGTTGATTTCATCAAACGCCAGCATGAAGCCGAGACACCGTTCTTCGTGTGGATGAACATGACTCACATGCACTTCCGGACGCACACCAAGCCGGAGAGCCGCGGTCAGGCCGGGCGCTGGCAATCGCCGTACCACGACACGATGATCGACCACGACCGCCATGTCGGAACGCTGCTGGATCTGGTCGACGAACTCGGCATCGCCGAGGACACCATCGTCATCTACTCCACCGACAACGGCCCGCACGCCAACAGCTGGCCCGACGGCGCCACCACGCCGTTCCGCAGCGAGAAGGCCACCAACTGGGAGGGCGCCTTCCGCATCCCGGAGATGATCCGGTGGACCGGAAAGATCAAGCCGCGCAGCGTGTCCAATGAGATCGTCCAGCATCACGACTGGCTGCCCACCTTCCTGGCAGCAGCGGGCGACCCCGATATCGTCGACAAGTTGAAGGCCGGCCACAAGGCGGGGGCCGACGGCAAGACCGAATACAAAGTGCACATCGACGGGTTCAACCTGCTGCCGTACCTGACCGGTGAAGTCGACAAGAGCCCGCGGCGTGGAATGATCTACTTCTCCGACGACTGCGACGTGCTCGGCATCCGGGCCGACAACTGGAAGATCGTGTTCCAGGAGCAGAGGTGCCCCGGCACACTTCAGGTCTGGTTCGAACCGTTCACCAGGCTGCGTGCGCCCAAGCTGTTCAATCTCCGCACGGACCCGTTCGAACATGCGGACGTCACGTCCAACACCTACTGGGACTGGATGATCGACCGTGTCTACCTGATGTTCTACGCCTCGGCGATCGTCAACCAATTCCTGGAGACGTTCAAGGAGTTCCCGCCGCGTCAGGATCCGGCGTCCTTCACCATCACCAATGCGGTCGAGGAACTGGAGAAGTTCTTGGCCAGCCGGGGCGGCTGATGCTCAACCACTGGAACGACGGGCCGACCAAATCGGCGATCATCGCGTTCGTCGACGCCGTCGCGACCAAGGGCACGCCGGACTACACCGAGCCGGAGGAGCGGATCGCCGTCTTCGACAACGACGGCACCCTGTGGTGCGAGAAGCCGATGTACATCCAGCTCGACTTCATCGTGCGCAGGCTCACGGAGAAGGCGGCGGCCGACGACTCGCTGGCGACACAGCAGCCGTATCAGGCGGCCGTGTCGGGTGACCTGGCGTGGTTCGGCGGCGCGATCACCAAGCACTACCAGGGTGACGACACCGACCTGAAAACCCTTGCCGGCGCGGTGATGGCGCTGCACGCCACGATGTCGGTGCAGGACCATGCCGCCCTGGTCTCGGCCTTCTTCGCCGACGCCCGCCATCCCACCCTCGACAGGCCGTATCTCGAGTGCACCTACGCGCCGATGGTCGAGCTGCTGCGCTACCTCGAATCGAACGGGTTCACCTGTTACATCGTCTCCGGTGGCGGCCGCGACTTCATGCGGCCGGTCACGTCGGCGATCTACGGCATCCCGCCCGACAGGGTGGTGGGCAGTGCGCAGGGCCTGCGCTTCGTGGGCGCCGACGGCGAGGGCGACCTGCTGATCGAGCCGGTGCTCGACATCTTCGACGACGGGCCGGAGAAGCCCGTCCGGATCTGGAGCCGGATCGGACGGCGGCCGATCCTAGCCGCAGGCAACTCCAACGGCGACGACGAGATGCTGCAGTACACCCGTGGGCTGCGGCTGCTGGTCAACCACGACGACGCCGAACGCGAATTCGCCTACACCGCAGGCGCTGAGCGTGCCCTGGAGCACGCGGCGGCCTACGGCTGGACGGTGATCAGCATGCGCGACGACTGGGCCGGCGTGTTCGGCACCGGCGCGGGAAGCGGCGTCGTCACCGAGGCCTGTGACTGACGACCTGATCCGGATCCCGGCGCAGCGGGTGGTGCTCGGCTCGGACGACCACTACCCCGACGAGGCGCCCGCGCGCGAAGCCGACGTCGACGGCTTCTGGATCGAGGCGCACCAGGTCACCAACGCCCGGTTCGCCGAATTCGTGGATGCCACCGGGTATCTCACCGTCGCCGAGCGGCCTCTCGACCCCGCCGACTTCCCGGGTGCGCCGCCGCAGAACCTGCAGCCGGGGTCGATGGTGTTCACCAGGACGGCAGGCCCGGTGGACCTGCGGCACCTCAACCAGTGGTGGACGTGGACCCCAGGCGCCTGCTGGAAGCATCCCCGCGGGCCGAGGTCGTCGCTGAAGGGCCGTGAGCAGCATCCGGTGGTGCACATGGCCTTCGAGGACGCCGCGGCCTACGCGCAGTGGGCGGACATGGCGCTGCCGACAGAACCCGAGTGGGAGACCGCGGCACGCGGCGGACTGGCCGGCGCCGCCTACACCTGGGGCGACGAACCCGAGGGCCGCGACCGGCGGCTGGCCAACTACTGGCACGGCGAGTTCCCGTATCTACCCGAAACCGGTTATGGGACAACCAAGCCGGTGGGCAGCTTCCCGCCGAACGGTTACGGCCTGTTCGACATGGCGGGCAACGTGTGGGAGTGGACCGCCGACTGGTACGTCAGCGACCGGACCACGACGCCCTGCTGCGCCGAGGACTCCTACGACCCCGCACAACCACAGTTCGCCGTGCCCCGCAAGGTGGTCAAGGGCGGTTCGTTCCTGTGTGCGGACAGCTACTGCAGCAGATACCGGCCTGCCGCGCGGCGGCCACAACCGGTGGACACCGGCATGAGCCACATCGGCTTCCGCTGCGTCAGGCGCTGACTATTCCTGGGTCTCTGCGGTCTCAGCGACAAGACTGTCGCTGTCGACGAACACCAGGCCGCCGTCATCGAGGCTGACCGCCCACCTGCGCGCCGCCTCCACGATCCTGTTCTCCGCGACGTCGACCGCCATTCCCGCGAGATCAGCAAAATCCTCGACGACCACGCCGTGCATTTCATGATCAGTTCCGGGATGCACCACGACACGGGCATCGACGGCAATGTCGGAAGAGCCGTTACCGCTGGCCGCCTCGTCGATGTTCGCAGTCATCACAACCTCCCAATAGTGCCCCGACCACCTCGAAGTACATCACAGAAATTGACGTGAGACGCAGGCGGTAATGATTCCACGCAAATACCAAAGCGGTGATTTCCCTTTTCGCGCGGGCCGACCAATAACAGGACAATTACGTTCGCACAATTCGAGCAAACTCCGCCTACGCCGCCGCCATGGCCCCTGCCACCACAGATGTCCGTACGCGGCGGCTGCCGTCCGCGCAGTGGCTAACACCGGCCAGCGGCGATCGGCCATCCATCGCAGCACTCCCCGACCGTCGCCGCGTTCGCTAGTGTTGCAACACGTTCCAGTTCTGCGGGCAGGCTGATCTCGGCTGCAGCGCTGGTCAGTGGGGCCGTGCAGGCCCGGACAGGAGCACCTCGTGAGTGAGCACCGCACCGCAGTCGTCATCGGCGGCGCCTCCGGCATCGGATGGGCGACCTCACGGGCGCTGGCCGCCGACGGCTGCCGGGTGGTGGTCGCTGACCTGAACGCCGACGGCGCGCGCGGGCGGGCCGGTGAGCTGGGCGAGCCGCACACCGCGGCGACCGTCGACGTCACCGACGAGGGGTCGGTGCAGCGGCTGTTCGACGATCTCGGCGCGGTCGACGTCGTGGTGAACTGCGCCGGGTTCAGCAACGTCGGGCTGATCGTCGACATGCCGGTGGAGCAGTGGCGGTCGGTGATCGACGTCTGCCTCACCGGCGCCTTCATCGTCGCCAAGCACGCAGGCCGGCGGCTGACCGAAGGCGGCGCGCTCGTGTCGATCTCGTCGCTCAACGGCAGGCAGCCGGCCGCCGCGATGAGCGCGTACTGCGCGGCCAAGGCCGGGCTGTCGATGCTCACCCAGGTCGCCGCGCTGGAGCTGGGCCCGCGGGGCATCCGCGTCAACGCCGTCGCACCGGGATTCGTGCACACCCCGCTGACGCAGCCCGCCGCGTCGATCCCCGGTGTCGTCGAGGAGTACATCGAGAACACCGCGCTGGGACGGGCAGGCACGCCCGAGGACATCGCGGCGGCCGTGGTCTTCCTGTGCTCGCCGCAGGCGTCCTGGCTGACCGGGGAGGTCCTCGACCTCAACGGCGGAGCGCACCTCAAGCGCTACCCCGACGTGTTCGGCCATGTCATGAGACTCGCCGAGGCGCACTGATGGCGACCACCGGCAGTCCCGAGTTCACCGACTCGCAGAAGCGGGCGCTGGCGGTCGCAACGGTGCTCGCGCTGGCGTTCGCCGCCTACTTCCTGCGCACCTTCTTCATCCTCGTCGTGGTCGCGGCCGTCGTCGCGTACCTGTTCAACCCGCTCTACGAGCGGTGCAGGCGGCGGTTCGGCACGGGCCTGTCGGCGACCCTGACGCTGCTGGCGGTGATCGGCGCGATCATCGTCCCGGTGAGCGGGCTGGTGTTCTTCGCGGTCGTCCAGATCACCAGCATGGTGACCAGCGTGTCGGCGTGGATGGCCAGAACCGACCTCGGCGCCCTAGGCACCAGGGCGATCGCCGTGGTCAACGAGACGCTGGCGAAGGTTCCGTTCCTCGACGACTTCCGGGTGACGCCCGACCTGCTGCAGGAACGCACCGCCACGGTCGCCCAGCACGCCGGCGAGTACCTGCTCGGCATCCTGCAGGGCGCCGTCGGCGGCCTGGTCGGCGGCGTCACCGCGGCCGTGCTCTTCCTCTACGTGTTCATCTCGCTGCTGACCAACCGCGACAAGGTCGCGATGCTGATCCGCAAGTTGAACCCGCTCGGCGAGGAGATCACCGACCTCTACCTGGAAAAGATGGGCGCGATGGTGCGCGGCACCGTCTTCGGCCAGTTCGTGATCGCGCTGGCCCAGGGCTTCGCCGGCGCCGTGTCGATCTACATCGCCGGTTTCCACCAGGGGTTCTTCATCTTCGCCATCCTGCTGACCGCGCTGTCGGTGATCCCGCTGGGCGGCGGCATCCTCAGCATCCCGGTCGGCATCGGAATGATGTTGTTCGGCAACGTGTTCGGCGGCATCTTCGTCATCGCGTTCCACCTGCTGGTGGTGACGAACATCGACAACGTGCTGCGGCCGATCCTCGTCCCGCGGCAGGCCCGGCTGGACTCCGCACTGATGCTGCTGGCCGTGTTCGCCGGCATCGCCATGTGGGGCTTCTGGGGCATCGTGATCGGCCCGGTGGTGATGATCGTCGTCGTCACCACCGTCACCGTCTACCTCGCGGTGTACAAGGGCGTGCCGCTGGACCAGTTCGACGAGGAGGGCGAGGAGAAGAAGCCGGGCAGGCTGCGCAAGCTCCTCACCCGCGCGCGCAGGCAGGCGCCCGCCGCCGAGCCGGAACACGACTCGGACGACGGCGCCGACGGTCCCGCACCCGAGCCGGTCCGGCCCGCCGAACCGCGCGCGTAGTCTGCCTGCACATGGTCACCAACACCGCCGCACCCCGGAGCAGAGCGGCACTCGCCTTGGCGATCTCGGTGCTGGCCGTGGTCGCCGCGTCGGTGATCGGCGGGCTGGCCTCAGCCACCTCGGCGCAGGACTATGCACGGTTGGAGCAGCCCTCGTGGGCGCCGCCGTCGTGGGTGTTCGGTCCGGTGTGGACGGTGCTCTACGGCCTGATGGCGCTGGCCGCCTGGCTGGTCTGGCGCACCGGGCCGTCCGAGCAGACCCGCCGCGCGCTGACGCTGTACGCCGTCCAGCTCGTGCTGAACGCGGCGTGGACGCCGCTGTTCTTCGGGTTGGGCTGGCGCGGGGTCGCGTTCGCCGAACTCACCGTGCTGCTGGTCGTCCTCGTCGCGACCGTCGCGCTGTTCTGGCGGCGCTCGGTGATCGCAGGCGCGCTGCTGGTGCCCTACCTGCTGTGGTCGACGTTCGCGCTTGCTCTGAATTTCGCCGTCTGGCAGCTGAACAACTAGCCCGACTTCAGACGCCGGGTGAGGAACTCCACCACCCGCTTGCGCGCCTCGTAGGCCGGATGCCCGTCGACCTCGCGGACCTCGCGGGTCAAAACCGAATGCGACATCACGCCGAAGCCGTGCTCGTTGCCCTTCCCCGCGTCGATCTCGATCACCTCGAACGCGTCGCCGAGCCGGTCCTTGAGTGTGCGGAACCGCTCACCGGGCGCCAGCGGGTCCTTGCTGAACCGCAGCGCCAGCGCGCACAGCCCGTCCTCGTCGGCGCGCTGTTTGACGATCCGCAGTTCGCGCTCCGAGAGCCCCGGGTCGCGCTTGTGCCTGCCGGTGAGCGCCAGCGGCACCGAGGGCTGGCTGAGCACCGGGGCCAGCACGCTGTCGTCGACGGCGGCGGCGAGTGCGAAGCCGCCGGTGAAGCACTGCCCGATCACGCCGACACCGGGTCCGGGGGTGCGGCCGTTGAGGTCACGAGCCAGCGCGCGCAGGTAGTGCGCCACCGGCCGGTCGGCGTTGGTCGCGAACGCCGCGAACTCCTTGGACACACAGCCCTTCAGCAGTACGGGCACCGCGCCGGGACCGAGTGCCGGCTTCCCCGGCGTGCCGAACAGCGACGGCGCGGCGACGGTGAAGCCGCTGTCGACGAGGTGGTTGCCGAGCGCGAGCACGCCCGGGTGCAGGCCGGGCATCTCGGGGATGAGCACCACACCGGGGCCCTCGCCCCTGCGGTACACGTCGTGGGTGTAGCCCGCCGCGGTGAACGGCTCGCAGCTCCATCCGGTCAGGTCTGCTTCCGGAGCCGCTCCGGCGGGGATATTCGATTCCGGCGCGGTCATCGCTGCTCCTGGGGCTAGGGGACGGTCAGCGGCCGCTGACTCTGCGTCGCCTGCGCCAGCGTACGGTACTCGTCTGTACCACCGGCGCCGGTGATCGCGATCTGAGCCGGGCCGCCCGGGCCGTCAAGCCTGGTGGTCCACACCGGCTCCGCGTCCTCGCCGCCTTCGTAGACCACCCACGACCGGCCTGCCACGTCCTGGGTGCCCCTCGGGTAGGCATCCGGATTGATCGAGCCGACCAGCGCGTCCTCGTCGGCGTTGCTCTGCGTCAGGCTCAGGTACATGCCGGTGGGCGCCAGATAGCCGACCCTCGTCGCCACGGCGCGCACGGCCTGCCCGGTCGCGGGATCGGTGCGGCCGCCGTCGATGCCCTCGCGGCCACCGGAATTGGCCCGCCAGCCCTCAGGCAACACCGGCACGCGCACCGGGATGCGCAGCGCGTCGGCATCGGCGCGCAGCGCGGCGGGCGCGTCGAAATTCGGTACCCGGCCCTCTCCCGGCCCGGCGGGCGCGAACGAGCACATGCCCAGCACACCGGCCAGCACGACGCACGCCAGCACCAGCGGACCTATCGACCAGAACATGTCCCGGCCGTCGTGGAGCAGCCGTGACTTCGGCTCCTTGGGAGCGGGCTGCGGCTGCGTCATAGCTGCCAGTATCCCAGCTCCCACCGGTGCATCCCCTTCTGGGACAATCACCGCATGCCTGATCGCCGCCGAGAGGCCCCCGACCGCAACCTCGCCCTCGAACTCGTCCGCGTCACCGAGGCCGGCGCCATGGCGGCGGGCCGCTGGGTGGGCCGCGGCGACAAGGAAGGCGGCGACGGCGCGGCCGTCGACGCGATGCGCGAGCTGGTCAACTCGGTGTCCATGCGTGGCGTCGTCGTCATCGGCGAGGGCGAGAAGGACAACGCGCCGATGCTCTACAACGGCGAGGAGGTCGGCAACGGCGACGGCCCGGACTGTGACTTCGCCGTCGACCCCGTCGACGGCACCACGCTGATGAGCAAGGGCATGCCGAACGCGATCTCGGTGCTCGCGGTGGCCGAGCGCGGCGCGATGTTCGACCCGTCGGCCGTCTTCTACATGAACAAGATCGCCGTCGGGCCCGACGCCGTCGACGCCATCGACATCACCGCGCCGATCGGCGAGAACGTGCGCTCGGTCGCCAAGGTCAAGGGACTGTCGGTGCGCGACGTCACGGTGTGCATCCTGGACCGGCCGCGGCACGAACAGCTGATCGCCGACGTCCGGGCCGCCGGGGCACGCATCCGGCTGATCTCCGACGGCGACGTCGCGGGCGCGATCTCGGCGTGCCGGCCCGGCTCCGGCACCGACATGCTCGCAGGCATCGGCGGTACGCCCGAGGGCATCATCACCGCGGCGGCGATCCGCTGTATGGGCGGCGCCATCCACGCCCAGCTGGCGCCGACGGACGACGCGGAACGGCAGAAGGCCATCGACGCCGGTCACGACGTCGACCGCGTCCTGAAGACCGAGGACCTGGTGTCCGGGGAGAACGTGTTCTTCTGCGCCACCGGCGTCACCGATGGGGACCTGCTGCAGGGTGTGCGGTATTCCGGCGGCGGCTGCACCACTCAGTCGATCGTGATGCGCAGCAAGTCCGGCACCGTCCGCATGATCGAGGCCTATCACCGGCTGTCCAAGCTCAACGAGTACTCCGCTGTCGACTTCACCGGTGACAGCAACGCCGCCTATCCCCTGCCGTAAGAACTCCGACAACCCAAGGGACACATCACACAATGGCCGACAAAGACGTCGAGTACCGCATCGAGCACGACACCATGGGCGAAGTCCGGGTGCCGATCGACGCGCTCTGGCGTGCGCAGACCCAGCGCGCCGTGGAGAACTTCCCGATCTCGGGCCGCGGCCTGGAGCGCACCCAGATCCGGGCGTTGGGACTGCTCAAGGGCGCCTGCGCGCAGGTGAACAAGGATCTCGGGCTGCTCGACCCGGAGAAGGCCGACGCGATCATCGCCGCCGCCGCTGAGATCGCCGACGGCCGCCATGACGACCAGTTCCCGATCGATGTTTTCCAGACCGGGTCGGGCACCAGCTCCAACATGAACACCAACGAGGTGATCGCGAGCATCGCCGCGCAGAACGGCGTCACGGTGCACCCGAACGACCACGTCAACATGTCGCAGTCGTCGAACGACACCTTTCCGACTGCCACGCACATCGCGGCGACCGAAGCCGCTGTGCGGCATCTGATCCCGGCACTCGAGGTGCTGCACGAGTCGCTGGCCGGCAAGGCGCGGCAGTGGCGCACGGCGGTCAAGTCCGGCCGCACGCACCTGATGGACGCGGTGCCGGTGACGCTCGGCCAGGAGTTCGGCGGCTACGCCCGCCAGATCGAGGCCGGCATCGAACGGGTGAAGGCGACGCTGCCCCGTCTCGGCGAACTGGCGATCGGCGGCACCGCCGTCGGCACCGGCCTCAATGCCCCCGACGGCTTCGGCCCCAAGGTCGTCGAGGTGCTGGTGGACCAGACCGGCGTGGCCGAATTGACCACGGCCAAGGACTCTTTCGAGGCGCAGGCCGCCCGCGATGGGCTGGTCGAGGCGTCCGGCGCGTTGAAGACCATCGCGGTGTCGCTGACCAAGATCGCCAACGACATCCGCTGGATGGGCTCCGGTCCGCTGACGGGGCTCGGCGAGATCCAGCTGCCCGACCTGCAGCCGGGCAGCTCGATCATGCCCGGAAAGGTCAATCCCGTTCTGCCCGAGGCGGTCACGCAGGTCGCCGCGCAGGTCATCGGCAACGACGCGGCCATCGCCGTCGGCGGGTTGTCCGGCGCGTTCGAGCTCAACGTCTACATCCCGATGATGGCCCGCAACCTGCTGGAGTCGTTCAAGCTGCTGACCAACGTGTCGCGGCTGTTTGCCGAGCGGTGCGTTGACGGCCTGGTTGCCAACGAGGACCACATCCGCGAGCAGGCCGAGTCGTCGCCGTCGATCGTGACGCCGCTGAACTCCGCCATCGGCTACGAGGAGGCGGCCAAGGTCGCCAAGGAAGCGCTCAAGGAGAAGAAGACGATCCGCCAGACGGTCATCGACCGCGGCCTGATCGGCGACAAGCTGTCACTCGAGGAGCTCGACAGGCGCCTCGACGTGCTGGCGATGGCGAAGGTCAAGGACGGCGACTGAGCCCACCCAGCGCGATTTCGGCGCGCTCACGTTCACTGAGCGAACGTTTCCGCGCCGAAATCACTAGGGGACGCGGCGGTCGGTGATCGGGCCGCGGGTCAGGTCGCGCCGCAGGTTGGCCAGCATCGACCGGTACTCAAGCACCGGACTCTCCGTCTGCCCACCGTGGAGGAAGCCGTCGCCCATGTCGGCCATCGCCTCGGCCGACGAGTAGCGCGGCGTCCAGTCGAGTTCGGTTCGCGCGCGGGTGGTGTCGAGCAGCGGCACGGTGAACGACAGGTCTAGCCAGCCCTCGTCGATCGGCTGCAGGCGCGCCCGCCAGCTCAGCGCGACGGCGGTGCGCAGCAGACCCGACGGGACGTGCACCGGCTTGGCGCCCAGCGCCTCGGCGACGTCGTCGCGGCGCACCGGCGGCTCGGCCGCCAGGTTGAACGCGCCCGCGGCGCGGCGGTCGATGGCAGCGACATACGCCGCGGCGACATCCGAGGCGTGCACGATCGGCACCACCAGCGAACGGTCGAGCGGTAGCACGGGCAGGAACCTCAGCCAGCTCGGCTCGATGAATGCCGGCAGGGAATAGCGGCGCAGTCCGCCGGCGGCGTCGCGCTGCACGATGAAGCCGGGCCGCATCCGGGTGATGGTCACGCCGTCCGGATTGTGCTTCTCGTACCCGTCGAGCAGGGCCTCGGCGGCGGACTTGTGCCGGCTGTAGGCCGACGACGGGACGCCCGCGGTTGACCACGACTCGTCGACGTACTGGCCGTAGCGGCCGGGCGCGTAGGTGCCGACCGACGACATGTGCAGCAGGTGACCGACACCGGCGGCGTCCGCCGCGGTCAGCACCGCACGGGTGCCGCCGACGCCCTGGGCCTCCAGGTATTCGATGTTGCGGGTGGGTTGGAAGCCCCACGCCAGATGCACCACGCAGTCGGCGTCCTTGACGATCGGTTGCAGCCGTAGCGTGGCGTCCCGCTCGGCGAGGTCGACCTGGTGCCACTTCGCCGAACGGTAGATGCCCGAATCGGGCGGTCGCCTGCGAGCGACGCCGGTGACGTCGTAGCCGCCGGCCTCGGCGAGGGCGGTCAACAGAGCAGTGCCGACGTTGCCGCTGGCACCGGTGATCACGACACGTGTAGCCATGGTCCTGCCATACCCGTCGCGCCGCGGCTCAACCCCTCACCAGACCAGGGGTACCAGGAACCGCTGGGCGTAGGAGCGCACGGCGTCGTCGTCGCGGATGTCGAGGGCGGGCGTCGGCACCTGGGCCAGCGAGCAGGCCAGCCGGATGTGCAGTTCGGCGACGGCCTGCAGGTCGGCGTCGGGCATCGTGGCACCCGACGCGCGCAGCGCCTTGGCCATCGCGGTGGACGCGCTGGTGAGGAAGGTGACGGCCTCGGCGTAGACGCCGGCCACCGACGTCATCTCCGCGTCGGGTTGCAGAAAACGCTGGATCACGGGTTCGGTGCTCATCAGCCGCAACCCCTCGCAGAAGGCTGCGACCGCAACGTCTTTGGGCCCGGAGTCGATGCCGACCGTGCGCAGCCGGACCATCGCGGCCTCGAATGTGCGCCTGCCGAGTTCGGTGATCAGCAAGTCGCGGCTCGGGAAGCGCCGGTACAGCGTGCTGCGGCTGACACCGGCCTGCCGGGCGACGACGTCCATGCTGGCGCGGCCGATGCCGACGAGCGCGACCTCTTCCGCGGCGGCCTTGAGGATCGCCTCCTCCTGCTCGGAGGGCGTGGCGGTGCTGCGCGAACGGGCCATCGCTACCAGTGTGTCACCCGACGGGGCATCCGCTCGGCGGCCCGAACGAGTCGAGGGACACCGAGCGGTGCAGCCGGACCAACTTCTCGTACTGCAGCCGGTTGTAGGCCAGCGGGATCAGCAGCAGCCGGTCCGGCAGCGTGCGCCAGATCAGTTGCAGCACCCGGGTGTACACGGCGAACTCGGCGTCGTGGCGGGACTGCCAGTCGAAGCCGGTGAGCTCGCGGACGCCGGGATGCATGATGCCGAACGAGCACACTTTGATCACGCGCCCGGCGACCGGCCGGACGGCAGCCCACAGCGGCGTCAGCCCGGCCCGAAGTGGCGGCGGCAGGAGAAGCGTCGGCAGCGGCAACCGGGTGAGGTTGTCAACGACGCGATCGAGGAACGGGTTGGCCGCGAGCTCGGTCGCCACCATCCGGTCGTAGTAGCTCACCGCGTCGGCGTGCGTGGCTGGCAGTCGGCCGGCCTTTCCGGGCAGTTCGATCGACCTGAAAGCCTCGAGGAGCTGCTGGTAGGCGGCTTCGCATTCGGCCGGGTTCAGCGCGATGCCGGTGGCCGGGGTGAACGAGTTCAGGGTGATGAAGATGCCGCTGACCGCGATCCAGTTCCACAGGTCGGGGTTGAGTGCGCTGTAGCGGGTGTCGGCGAACTCGCCCTTGCCGCGGCCGCGCACCTCGCGGTGCATCGTCTTGAGGCGCTCGCCCTCGGCTTCCCGGTCGGCGGGATCGCCCCAGATCGCCAGAAGCGCCGAGAAACCGCTGCGCACACCGCGATCGGCGAAGTTGCTCTCGAAGCGGCCGGTCCGGTCGACGGCTGCGGCGACCGGCACCAGCGCGACTTCGTCGAAGGCCGCCGCGCCGAAGACGCCGGTGAGCACGCTGCCGCTGTGCTTGCGGAACTGCCGCATCACCCACGGCCGAACCGTCGCATCCTCCGCCGCGTGGTGTACGCGCGCTGCCACTGCTTCGGTCATGACGACTCCCCTCGACCCGTTGACACAAAGACTAGACTTCTGTGTCAACGTGTCAAGGGCCTTGAGCTCACCGCATCACGGCAGGGCACCGGGGCTGAACTCCTCCAGCATCTCGGTGACCAGCGCCGCGATCGGCGAACGCTCGCTGCGCAGCAGCGTGATGTGGGCGAACAGCGGGTGACCCTTCAGCTTCTCGATCACCGCGGCGACGCCGTCGTGCCGGCCGACGCGCAGGTTGTCGCGCTGGGCGACGTCGTGGGTGAGCACCACCCGCGACCCGGCGCCGAGGCGGGACAGCACGGTCAGCAGCACGTTGCGCTCCAGCGACTGCGCCTCGTCGACGATCACGAACGAGTCGTGCAGCGAACGCCCGCGGATGTGGGTCAGCGGCAGAACCTCGAGCATGCCGCGCGAGAGCACCTCCTCGAGCACCGCGGGGCTGGCCAGGCCTTCGAGCGTGTCGAATACGGCCTGCGCCCACGGGCCCATCTTCTCGCTCTCACTGCCCGGCAGGTAGCCGAGATCCTGCCCGCCGACGGCGTAGAGCGGGCGGAACACCACGACCTTGCGCTGAGTCCGCCTCTCCAGCACCGCTTCCAGGCCCGCGCACAGTGCCAGCGCCGACTTGCCGGTGCCCGCCTTACCGCCCAGTGAGACGATTCCCACCGACTCGTCGAGCAGCAGGTCGAGGGCTACGCGCTGCTCGGCGGAGCGGCCACGCAACCCGAACACCTCGCGGTCACCGCGCACCAGCTGGACCCGCTTCGCCGCGTTGACTCGCCCGAGCGCGCTCGAAGTGCCGCCGATCAGCCGGATACCGGTGTGGCACGGCAGATCTCGTGCCGCGGTCACGTCGATCTCGCCGTCGGAGAAGAGCGTGTCGATCTCCTCGGCGGTGACGTCGAGCTCGGTCATCCCGGTCCAGCCGGAGGTGACGACGTCCTGGGCGTGATACTCGTCGGCCGCCAGGCCCACCGCGCCCGCCTTCACGCGCAGCGGAATGTCCTTGGTCACCAACGTGACCCGCTTGCCCTCGGCGGCGAGATTGGCCGCACAGGTCAGGATCCGCGAGTCGTTGCTGTCGGTGCGGAAGCCCGCGGGCAGTACCGCAGGATCACTGTGGTTGAGCTCGATGTGCAGCGTGCCGCCCTGTGTCCCAACCGGAATCGGCTGATCGAGGCGTCCGTGTTCCAGCCGGAGGTCGTCGAACATCCGCAGCGCCTGGCGGGCGAACCAGCCCAGCTCGTGGTGATGGCGTTTGGCCTCCAGTTCGCTGATCACGATCAGCGGGACGACCACTTCATGCTCGGCGAATCGCGTCGCCGCCCACGGATCGGACAGCAGAACGGACGTGTCGAGCACGTAGGTCCGGGTGGAGGAATCAGTCACGTGGCGCTCCTCGAGTCCGCGCGGCCCCGCACGAACCTCTCGGCGGACACTGCGGTCCCAGGACCGGGGCCGGCCCTCTCATCGGGTACCGCCCGGATAGCAGAGCATGTCGCTAGCCATCGACTGCGACGCTACTCCCGCAACGGCATCCGTGCCTTTCGGCGCGCCGCGTGTCGGGTGCCCGCCGGGTTACGCCTGGGTGAACTGCGCGAGGCTCGGCTCGTCGGCCACACCCCACGCCGAGATGCGGTCGGCGATGACCTTGCGCAGGGTCGCCTTGTCGAAGATGCCCGCCTCGGCCACCTGCGCCACCTTGTCCTGGTAGGCGTCGATGTCACCGCCGACGACGTCCATCTCGCCGGCGATGCGCGCGATCGCGGGGATGGTCTCGTCGCGCATGGACCCCAGGCAGTAGGCGACCAGGTTCGAGAAGAACTCCTCGTGGCGTTCCTCGTCGGCGGCGATGCGGCCGATCAGGCCCTTGAGCACCGGCTCGTCGATCTGCGCCTCGAGGTTGCGGGTGAACACCGCGTGCGCCCGCTCGAAGAGCGACATGAACACCAGCGTCTCGATCTGCGAGTGGCCCTCGGCGCGGTAGCCCTTCATCACGTGCTCGACGCGCACGTCCTCGTTCGCGGTGGGGTCCACCTCGCGGGTCACCACAAGGTAGTTGCGCAGCGCGACGGCGTGCAGGTGCTCTTCGGCGGTCCAGCGGCCGATCCAGCGTCCCCACTTGTCCTGCAGAATGAAGTTGAACACCATCTCGCGGTGATATCCGGCGAGGTTGTCCTTGGTGATGAGCAGGATCTCGACCGCGTCGGTCACCTGCTTGGGCAGCGTGACCTGTGACGGGTCCCAGTCGCGGCCGCCGAGGAAGGCGAAGTTCTCGCCCTGGTCGAACGGCACGTAATCGTGGCCGTACCAGACGTCCTCGGTGTCGATGTGCCGACGGAACTCCTGGCTGACCACGGGCTCCAGCTCGAGCAGGAACGCGTTAGGGACAGGTATCTGTGCCATGAAAGTAACTGTAACCCGAGTTCACACCTTCCCCGAAATCGGGTGCGGCGCGTCACCCGGGCGTCATCCGCTGCCACTACCGTCGCCCTGTCCGTGCCACCCACGACCGGGGGAAGACGATGTTCGAACGTATGAAGTTCATGACTCAATTCGCCGGCGCCTACCGGCAAGCGCGCGGCAACGGCGCGGCGCACGCCGCGGCCCTCGACGCAGCGACGCAGGAAACGTTGAGCCGCAGAACGGGCCGAGCTGACGACAGGAACACCGTGCCCCACCGCGTCGCCGAGGTCTGGCTGGATCCTGAGCCGGCGTGCGGCCTGGCCGACGGCGATTGGTTCGGCGACGGATCCTTCGACGTCGCGCCGCGCCACATCGACCTGCTGCGGCAGATGCGCTTTGTCTGGAACACCGCTGAGCGCGGTGCGCCCATGCTGGACCCACAACGGCCCTACGGCGGTAGGGACCTCCTGACGCAGTTGCAGGGAGCGTTCGGCGTAGAACACGACGACGATGTGGCTCGCGCGCACGTCGAGATGCTCTTCGTGCTCACTCGGGCGCTGCGGCACGCATCGCTTCCGCCGGGGCGCTACGCGCTGCACAACATCGACGCCAGGGATGTGCGTGAGGCCATGCGCGGTTACGGAGCGTCGGACGCCGACCTCGGCCTCGATGCCGATGGGATGGTCACCATCGACCATGACCAGCTACGTCTCTTGCGTGCCATCGAGGTCCGGTGGCCGTCGCGCTCCGACTGCGAGGACCGCCTCGACAGCGGCCGGTACCCGGCGGCGACGGCCGATCCAAAGCGGCCATACGGCGACTTCACCGTCATCGAGGTGGACATGGCGCGCATCCTCGGGGTGCTCCCGCCGGCCCCCGCAGACGGGATCTTCGACCCCGGCCCCGAACTCGCCGGCCGCCTGGCGCGATTGCATTGGCAGATGCTTGTCGCCATGCAGGTGTTCGTCGAAGAGGCGGACCTGTCGCCCGGCGTCTACGGACTCGGCTAGAGCGTCAGGCCCGGGTACAGCGGGTTGGCCGCCAGCATGTCGGCCGATGCGGCGTGCACCCGCGCGGCCGTGCCGTCGGCGATCGTGTACTTGGCCTTCGACGGACCGGACGACGCCTGCGTCGGGCTGGTGTTGTTGAGCACCTCGACCACCAGCTCGGCGACCCGGTCGAACTCGTCGGCACCGAAGCCGCGCGTCGTCAGGGCCGGCGTGCCGAACCGGATGCCGCTGGAGTACCAGGCGCCATTGGGGTCGTTCGGGATGGAGTTGCGGTTGGTGACGATGCCCGCGTCGAGCAGCGCCGATTCCGCCTGCCGGCCGGTGAGCCCGAACGACTGCACGTCCAGCAGCACGATGTGGTTGTCGGTGCCGCCGGTGACCAGGTTCGCGCCGCGCTTGAGGAAGCCCTCGGCGAGTGCCTTGGCGTTGTCGGCGACGTTCTGGGCGTAGGTCTGGAACTCCGGGCGACGTGCCTCGGCCAGCGCGACGGCCTTGGCCGCCATCACGTGGCTCAGCGGCCCGCCGAGCACCATCGGGCAGCCCTTGTCGACGGCAGGCGCGTACTCCTCGGTGGCCATCACCATGCCGCCGCGCGGTCCGCGCAGCGACTTGTGCGTCGTGGTGGTGGTGACGTGGGCGTGCGGCACCGGGTCCTCGTCGCCGGTGAACACCTTGCCGGCGACCAGGCCGGCGAAGTGCGCCATGTCGACCAGCAGCGTGGCGCCGACCTCGTCGGCGATCTCGCGCATCTTCGCGAAGTTCACCCGCCGCGGGTAGGCCGAGTAGCCGGCGACCAGGATCAGCGGCTTGAACTCCCGCGCCGCGGCGGCGACAGCGGAGTAGTCGATCAGGCCGGTCTGCGGGTCGGTGCCGTAGCTGCGTTGGTGGAACATCTTGCCGGAGATGTTCGGCCGGAACCCGTGGGTGAGGTGGCCGCCGGTGTCCAGCGACATGCCCAGCAGCCGCTGGTTGCCGAGCTTGTTGCGCAGGCTCTCCCAGTCCTGCTCCGACAGGTCGTTGACGTGTTTGGCGCCGAGTTCAGCCAGCCCCGGGGCCTCGATCCGGGTGGCGAGGATGGCCCAGAACGCCACCAGGTTGGCGTCGATGCCGGAGTGCGGCTGGACGTAGGCGTAAGGGGCGCCGAACAGTTCGCGGGCGTGTTCGGCGGCGATGGACTCGACGGTGTCGACGTTCTGGCAGGCCGCGTAGAAGCGGTGGCCGATCGTGCCCTCGGCGTACTTGTCCGACAGCCAGGTGCCCATCGTCAGCAGCACGGCCGGCGACGCGTAGTTCTCACTGGCGATCAGCTTCAGCGAGTCGCGCTGGTCGGCGAGCTCCTGCCGGGTGGCCGCCGCGATCCGGGGCTCGACCGATTCGATGACCTCGAGCGCCGACCGGTAGGCCGCGCTGGCGGTTCCGGCGTACTCGGCTCCGGGAGCTGCCGACGAGGTCAGAGGATCTGCAGTCATGGTGTCGAGGGTAGTCGGGCGGGCTGTCAGTCCGGTACCGGCCACCCACGCGTCGCGAACGTGCGGTCACTGCGAGATTCGGGCGCTTTCTCGCACTGGGCGCACGTTCGGCGTACGGGCGGCGAGCAGTCAGGCGGCCCGCAGCGACGACGGGATCAGCGGCTCGTCGAGCAGCCGGCCGAACCGCTGGGTGAGGCTGACGTCGGCGGGACGGGCGTCCAGCCAGCCCCGCAGCAACCGGTAGCCCTCCACGTACGTCGACGTGTAGGCCCGCCACAGCGGCGACGACAGGAAGCGCAGCATCTGCCGGGCGCGTTTGTCGTCGACCAGCAGCCAGTGCCGCAGGAAGTCGACGACGTCGTCGACGTCACGGTGCTCGTCGTGCAGCATCAACGCGGCGTCCTGCCGGACGTCGGCCAGCGCGGCCGTCGCCTCGGACACCGCCTGAGCCCGATGGCCGTCGAACCGGAGCCCCAGATCGGCGTAGATCTCCGACGCCCACGCACCCCAGTCCTGCCCGATGGCCGCGTGCAGCGCCAAGTCGGCCAGGCCCTCGGCCATCAGGCACTGCGGGGTGTTCACCAGGAAGATCGTCTGCTCGACCTGATTTTGGCCGGCCACCAATCCGAATTCTTTGCGGCAGTGCTCGGTGTGGTGGCCGGGGTAGGACTCGTGCGCGACGAGTCGCGGCAGGTTGGCCATCTGCTGCTTGAGGTCGGCGTTCACCGCGACCGTCGAGGTGTAGTTGCCGAGGTAGTAGTTGAAGCCCGACCACGGCTTGTCGGTCACCACCTCGTAGTTGATGGTCTCGGCGTCGGGCAGTGGGAAGTCGGCGCGCACACGGTCGCGCAGGGCGCTGGAGAAGGCGTGGATGCACTCCTCGAGCCGCTCCGGCGGGATCTCGTCGGCGGTGCGGTGGGCCTGCACGCGGTCGGCCAGCGGACCGTCGCCGGGGAGCGCCTCCTCGAGCTTGGCGTGGGCGGCCTCGTAGCGGGCCGGGTCGCCCTTGCCGATGCGCACGTCGAAGTAGGCCTCGACCTCGTCGACGAAGCCGACCTGTTCGCCGGCAAACTTGCGGCCCGCGCAGTCCAGCGCGCGCAGATGGGCGGCCAGGTAGTCGGCGCGCGCCTGTTCCAGTCCCCCGCTCTGCGGGATCTCGGCGAGCAGGCGTCGGGCCTGGCGGGCCAGGTCGGCGGGATCGGGCGGGGGCTCGTCGGCAACGGCGCGGCGCAGCGCCGGATCGCCGGTGAACGAGTCGACGTAGCCGTCCTCGATGCGGTCGAAGCGCAGCCCCAGCAGCAGGTACTCACGGATGAGCGTGTCGGCCTCCATGGCGGTCAACGCTACCCAGGCTCTGACGGGTCGCGCGCGTGCTGCAAGACTGGCCCCATGCCGCGGCTGAGCGAGCCGAGTCCGTATGTGGAATTCGACCGGGGTCAATGGCGCGACTTGCGCATGTCGACGCCGTTGAAGCTGACGGAGCAGGAAGTCGCGCAGTTGCGCGGCCTCGGCGAGAAGCTCGACCTGCTCGAGGTCGAAGAGGTCTACCTGCCGCTGGCCCGGCTGATCCATTTGCAGGTCGCCGCCCGGCAGCGACTGTTCGCGACCACCGCGGAGTTCCTCGGCGAGCCGCAGCAGAATCCGGACCGGCCGGTGCCGTTCGTGATCGGCGTCGCGGGCAGTGTGGCGGTCGGCAAGTCGACCACCGCGCGTGTGCTGCAGGCGCTACTGGCCCGCTGGGGCAACCACGCCCGCGTCGACCTGGTCACCACCGACGGGTTCCTGTATCCCAACGCCGAACTACACCGGCGGAATCTGATGCATCGCAAGGGTTTTCCGGAGAGCTACGACCGCAGGGGCCTGATGCGGTTCGTGACAGCGGTGAAGGCCGGCGCCGACGAGGCGTGCGCGCCGGTGTACTCGCACCTGATCTACGACATCGTGCCGGGCGAGAAGCAGTTGATCCGCCACCCCGACATCCTGATCCTCGAGGGCCTCAACGTGTTGCAGACCGGCCCGGCGCTGATGGTGTCGGACCTGTTCGACTTCTCCGTCTACGTCGACGCCCGCATCGAGGACATCGAGGGCTGGTACATCTCGCGGTTCCTGAACATGCGGGCCGGCGCGTTCGCCGATCCGAAGTCGCACTTCCACCACTACTCGACGCTGACCGACGAGCAGGCGGTGTTCGCCGCCCGCGACATCTGGCATTCGATCAACCGGCCCAACCTGATCGAGAACATCCTGCCGACGAGGCCGCGGGCGACGCTGGTGCTGCGCAAGGACGCCGACCACAAGATCAACCGGCTGCGCCTGCGCAAGCTCTGACCGCCAGCGATTTCGGCGCGCTCGCGTTCGGTGAGTGAACGGGAGCGCGCCGAAGTCGGGCGGATCAGGCCGCGATGCGCTTGACGCCGACGTACTGCAGTTCGGCGAACACCGCGGTGTAGACGCCACTGGCGAGCATCATCACCACGCCGAGCGTCGTGAGCGGCCACACGTCGGTCAACACCACGGCGACCGCCGCGACGGTGCAGATGACGTTGGCGATCGCGGCGCCGATGCCGGCGGTGCGGACGGCGGGCCGCGAGGCCAGCCAGGTGACGATGACGCCCCAGGCGATGAAGAACGCGGCCAACCCGTACGCGGCGGCGACGGGAAGGCCCAGCAGCGGGGAGAGCGGCTGTGCGGCGGCGGCGAAGACGATGCCGACGACGCCGACCGGGATGGCGTCGGCGCGCAGGGCGAAGCGGAGCAGGGAGTCGGACGTGGTGGTCGAGACTGCGGTCATGACAGTTCCTTTCAGAGTGATCGGGTGAAGACCGGTGCGGGGCGGCGCGCCGTAACCTCTTGCGGCGGCGCCCCGCACCGGCGGGGAGGGAGTCACGCCGAGAGGCGGCGCACTCCGAGGTACTGCAATCCGCCGAAGAAGGCGGTGTAGAGGGCCATCGCGAAGGTGACGGCGACGCCGGCCTGGGTGAGCGACAGGGTGCCCGCGGCCACCACGGCGATGGCGGCGACGGTGCACGCCACGTTGGCGATCGCGACGCCGATGCCCACGCCGCGCAGCGATTCCACGGCGGCCAGCGCGTAGACGATCAGGCCGTAGAACACCAGGGCGGCGCCCAGGCCGTAGGTCTGCGCGCCGGTGAGTCCGGTGAGCGAGGCCGTCGGGCCGGCGGTGGCGGCGATGAGCAGTCCGGCGACGCCGGTGAGGGTGGCGTCGGCGCGGAGTGCGAAGCGCAGTAGCGAGTCGGTGGAATCGGACAGTGGTCGGGTGATGGTGGCCATTGCGGGCTCCTCGGCATTGAGGTCGGGGTGGAACACCACTGATGTTGCTTCCGAGGCACTGCCAGATCGACGCCTGCTACTGCCAGGCGCTGCCAACCGCAGGTCAGGGGGTTGTCAGTCGTCGGCGGTGACGAGGGTGCCGCGCAGATCGGCGGCGATGACGCGGGCTGCCGCGTTCTGCCAGTTGTGCAGGGAGCGTTGGGGGACCTCGGTGACGAACCACTGCCAGGCCTTGCGGGCGACCGGGTCGAGCCCTGAGGCGGTGGCGTTCTGGGCGTAGGCGCGCACGCCGACGACGTAGGGGAAGTACAGCGAGTTGTAGTGCCGCCAGTGTTCGGTGGTGCCGAAGTCGCCGCCGTCGCGCGGTTTCAGGGCGGCGATGCGGTCGGCCAGCAGGGCGCGCAGTTCGTTGGCGCGTTCGATCGGCTGGTCGGGTGCGCCGCGGGCAGCGAGGCGCTCGTCGATGACGGGCAGCGCGGTCAGCGGGCTGGCGACGAGCTTGGACAGGTCGCCGTAGTGGCCGAGCGCGCGGCGGGTGAGGCGGGCGAAGGTGTCGTCGTCGACGTCGTCGAGCGGGTTGGCCGACCTCAGGGGCAGCGCGGCCTCGGTGCGGCGCAGCGCGGCACGGTCGGCGCGCAGGGCGGGTGAGCGAGAGAAGGCGAGGCGGTCGAGCACGCCGGCGAGCGGGTCGGCCAGCACGTTGATGGAGATGGCGATGGCGAGGCTGGTGAACAGCAGGACGGTCAGCGCGGTCGCGGCGCCGTCGGTGGCGGCGAGGCCGACGAGCGCCTGGCCGCCGAACAGGAATGCGACCACGGCGGTGGCCGTGAAGGAGCGCAGCATGTCCGCGCGCAGCGCCTGGCCCTCGTCGAAGGCGTCCCAAATGGCGACGGCGATGCCCAGCAGGGCGACGTCGAAGCCGGTGGACGCGAGGGCGAGCCAGCTGGGCACCAGGCCGAGCGGGATGATCAGGATCGCGTTGCCCAGCGCGAAGAAGAGTGTGGCGATGACGAGGAAGCCGACGACCGGGACGGGCCGGACACCCTGCAGGACGGCGCGGATCATCGCCCCGAGGGAGGACACGCTGACGACGGCGAACATCATCCAGTGGCCGGAGTTCAGCGGGCCGTCGACGGAGTCGGCCAGGTCGGCGCCGACGAGGGCGAGCGCGGCGATGACAGTGACGGCGGCGAGCTCACCGGCGCGGCCGCGCCAGGTCTCGATCGGGCGGGACAGTTCGACGACGACAGCGAACCAGGCGATGCCGGGAAGGGCGACGAGGTAAATCTCGATGCGGCCGAGAAGTTCGGATCCGGTGAGGACGCGGACGGCGTCGAGCGCGACGACGACGGCGAAGCTGGTGAGGCCAAGAGCGGCGAGCACGAGCACCGGCTTGCGGGGGTCGCGGGCGAGCAGGTACAGACCCAGCCACCAGCTCAACGAGAAGACCACCGCCGACAGCGCAGCCATGTGATCAGTGTGTCACGGGGATGAGCGCCTGCGCGAAGAGTAGATCGCCGGGTTACTTGCCGTAGCGGCGGTGCCGCTGGGTGTAGTCGCGCAGGGCGCGCAGGAAGTCGACGCGGCGGAAGGCCGGCCAGTAGGCCTCGGTGAACCACATCTCGGAGTAGGCGCTCTGCCAGAGCAGAAAGCCGGAGAGCCGCTGTTCGCCGGAGGTGCGGATGACGAGGTCGGGGTCGGGCTGACCGGAGGTGTAGAGGTTCTCGGAGATGGCCTCGGCGGTGACGGCTTCGATGAGCTGCTCGCCGTGGGCGCCGTCGGCGAGCGCCTTGCCGAGCAGGGCGCGGACGGCGTCGACGATCTCCTGGCGGCCGCCGTAGGCGACGGCGACGTTGACGTGGAAGCCGCTGCCGTTGCCGTTGGTGGATTCGACGGCGTCGCGGAGGCGGCGGGCGGCGTCGTCGCCGAGCAGTTCGAGGTCGCCGACGGTGCGGACGCTCCACTTGTTGGCCGGGGCGCAGATCTCTTCGACGACGTTGGTGATGATCTCGATGAGCTCGCCGAGTTCGTCGGGATCGCGCTGGAGGTTCTCGGTGGAGAGCAGGTAGACGGTCGTCATCTCGATGCCGGCGGCCTGGCACCAGCGCAGCATCTCGGCGATCTTGGCGGCGCCCATGCGGTAGCCGTAGCTGACGTCGTCGTGACCTTCGTCACGGGCCCAGCGGCGATTGCCGTCGCAGAGAACGGCGATGTGGCGGGGCAGTTGGGATTTGGACCGCGCCAGCTCCTGGCGCAACCGCATCTCGTAGACCCGGTAGGCCGGCTCCTTGAGACGCGGGGGAATGATGTCCACGACGATCAAGACTACTGTGACGTTCGGGTACTCCAATGGCATTGGTGGAGGTGAGATGGCTCAGATCGATACCGCTGACGAAGCCCAGCAACAGCCGCCGCGGGTGTACGCGGAGGACTTCCCCGAGGCTGTCGTCGATCAGGTCGCGCAGTTCTTCGGGAAGCCGAGGGCGCGCGGGTGGATCCACGTGTACTCGGCGATCGTGGCGCTCATCGCCGGCGCGGCGCTGGTCTCGGTGTCGTGGTCGCTCGATTCGCTGCGGGCCGGGATCGCGACGCTGATCTACACGTTCACGATCGTGGCGATGTTCGCGGTGAGTGGGACGTATCACCGGGTGAACTGGACGTCGCCGTCGGCTCGCAAATGGATGAAGCGGGCCGACCATTCAATGATCTTCATCTTCATCGCGGGCAGTTACACGCCGTTCGCGATGCTGGCCCTGCCCGAGCGCAGTGGCGTGGTGCTGCTGGCGATTGTGTGGGGCGGGGCGCTGGCCGGGGTGCTACTCAAGATGTTCTGGCCGTCGGCGCCGGCGTGGGTCGGGGTTCCGCTGTACATCCTGTTGGGCTGGGTGGCGGCGTGGTTCATCGGGCCAATCATGGACGGCGCGGGTGTGGCGGCGGTGGTGCTGCTGATCGTCGGCGGCGCGCTGTACTCGATCGGTGGGGTTCTCTACGCGGTGAAGTGGCCGAACCCGTGGCCGACGACGTTCGGACATCACGAGTTCTTTCATGCGTGCACGGCCGTCGCGGCGATCTGCCACTACATCGCGATGTGGTTCGCGGTGTTTTAGGGGGCGGCGCTCGGCGATCGCGCTGCCGCGCTACGTCAATCCGCCAGCTCTGTTGATTCGAAGCCCTGACGCTGCATCGAGGTGAGCACTCCGGGGTTTGCCAATAGATCGAGTAGCGCGGCGGGCCCCAGTGTCGTTTATCATCGGCGGTGCCTTATGAAGAGCCCTAGCCTGGAAGGGTCAAACTGCTCTTCGACTCGACGCAATCAGTCGGCCACGCTCGCGTCGATAACCGCCGACTTGCGCCGCCGATTGAGGTGCGATCATTTCGAGGCCTGAACGACGCTTTACAATTCCGACAAGTGTGTTCAGGCTAGGCGCCAGGTCCGGTCACGCTGCCAAGCACTGGTCATGGGTTCTTGCCGGTACCGACGCTGCCGCCACCTCTCGGCATTAGGCCGCGTCACACGCGGAATTGACAGCCTTAACTAAGTAGGTAGCGGTCTGCGCGAGGAAACTATCCCTTGGCGAGTATGTGGGTAGGGCTTTGACATAACCGCGCCGATACTGTGCTGCAGTTATAGCGAAATCCTCGAAAAGCGGATTGTCACTGGATCGGCCCATCGCTTCGAGCGAGTCGGCGTTTTCGGACATTACCGGGCCGACCGCATCGATGACCGCTCGCTGTTCGGCCGTCCAGTCGCTTGCGGAGATTTCAGCGTCGATGCGCTGCCACGCCGCAGTGTCATCGCTGATGCTGTTTATAGCCGCTGCCCAATCGGTACAGACGGGAATCCGCTGCTTAAGAAACATGAAATCCTCACCGTCCATAGACGATGTAGCCGTCGATGGCGCCTGAGGCGAATCCACGAGTGGTGCCACCTGCGGTGCGGCTGCATACTGAATCGACGCGCAGACGTTATTTAATGCTAGGCCGAATGCGTCCGAAACGACTATCGCCCGATTGTGTTCCGGTCGATAAGAAGGAATATTGTCGACAAAAGAACCAGAGTAAGCGATAAATTGTTCATATAGCTCACGCATAACCCTGTGCGGCGTCTGCTTGGCAAGTTTAGTTGCGGCTTCGGCGGCTGCCGACATTGCTTCACCCGCCGCTTCGTACTGCGACTTCTGCGCAGGAGACCAAATGTCAGCCGAGACTTCGCGGTCACGATCTGACCAGCTTATGGTTTCCAATCTATCTGCGTATTCATTGCCGATGCGACTCCATGCAGCGCATGTCAGGTCATCGGTGATGATGTCAGCCGGCCCAGTATCGTTCGCACTCGCGAACTCCGAGTCACTGTTTCGCGCCGTGGGGTCAGCGCCACCATCCCCACCTTCCTCGCTGGCAGGCTGCATGACGAGGACAGTGATGACCACCGCTAGAGCGATCGCCAGCACGACAGCGATACCTCCGAGGATCCACTTGCCCCGGCCGCCCTTCGGCGGCTGACCACCCGGGCCACCCGGCCACTGGTGCTGCAAACCATAACCTCCGCTGAACCCCTGCGGTGGCATCCCACCCTGCTGATTCCCCCACTGCGGTGGCACCCCACCGCCCGGTTGACCTTCGCCATGAGGCGGCTGCGAACCGTACGGATCCGGCGGGGGAGGCAAAGTCATCGGCACACCTTCACGTCGATCGGCATCACAGTCACACGATTATTGGAGCCATCCCGACCTCAGACGGGGCTGGGTCGTCCTTCTCTGGAGCTTCTCTTAAGCATCGAACCGACTTCCGCGCGCCCGGCCTCGGACGGCGCAGCACAAGACCCCTCGTCCTTGGCATCTCGTCGTCGCAGCCCACAAAAAAGACGCCGATTAGTATGCCGACCGCGTCGCACATGAAGAAAGCGTCACGAGGGCTGAAGCTCCGACAGGGCATCCGACGTGAGCACTCCGAGGTGCTGCCAGTAGATCCAGTCGGCGATGGCTGCGCGCAATGTTGTGGCGTCAGCGGCTGTGTGCGCCGCGTATAAGGACTTTTCCTGTGAGTAGTTCGCGTACTCGATGAAAGCCTTCAGGTGGAACTGCCCGCGCTCGTCGGATTGGCTCATCATCGGCTTCATCACGTTGAACCACTTCTGGAAAGTCTCGTCAGCCGGAGGGGTCCCGTCGGCCGGCGCGACGGGCAACAACTCAGGAAGGTCCGCGTCGCTGACCGCCGCCAACTGCGCCGCCGCTTGAGGCGCAATCACTTCGAGGCGCGAGCGGCCCTGCATCTGCCCGTTCTCGGGGATGTCGTCAGGTTGCAGAATCATCTTCGCCGCACCGGGGTCGAAGCCCTGGAACTGTGACTCTGTCGCGATGACCATCCGCAGAGCCGTACTGTGCTGCTCTGCCCAACCCTTGAGAGTCAACATCGGATAAGTCGCCCACTTGCCGCGGTCGACCGCCGGGATCGACTCGTCGGCGCTGGCCATCTTCACCTGCTCAGGCAGTTTGACGCCATCGGGGATGTAGCCAATGCCGTAGCTGTTCGCGACCACAATTGTGCCGTCGACCGTCAGTGCCGTCACCCAGTAGAAGCCGAAGTCCTGCGTCGGAATCGCGTTGAGCGCAGCAGCGATTCGGGTCGCCACTTGGGACGGATCGTTGCCGCGGCGGCTGACCGCTGCGATGGCGTCACGTTCGCGCCGAGCTGTCGATACCGGGATGGGCGCTGCAGCCGCGGCGCCGGCCGGTGGCGCCGAGGCCGGCGCCATGGGTGGCGGAGCCATCGGCGACGGCGCAGCGGGCGACACTGTAGGCGGTGGCGCTAGCGGCATACCGCCCATACCGCCACCGGTTACCGGCGAGCCAGTGTTCAGCGGAGCGGCAGGTGTCGATTGGCCAACCGGTGCAGCATTGCTCGGTTGATTGGCCGACGGATTGTGTCCAGCCGCCTGCGTTGAGGTGTTCGTCGGATCTGGCGCAACGGGTGCCGTCTGAGCGACCGGCGCAGTCGGCGAACTGCCCGCCGACGCCGGATTCATCGAAGGCTCAGCCTCCGCGTATCCCTGCATAAAAGCTTCGACTGGATTCGACGGCGTGTGGCCCGCCTGGCTGGCGTTGGTAGCGGTCATGTCGGACGACGCATTATCTGGCGCTTCGTATGGCGAACTCACTGGGCTCGTAGTGCTAGTTGCCCCTGGCGTTCCCGTAGGCGAAGACCCACTTCCGCCTGTCACTCCTGAACCATTCGACGAAAGGTTCTGCAGCTGCGGCGCACCCCTGCCAGGCGGCGCCGTCGAGCTAGGCGCTGCGGGCATACTCGGGACCGGAGCCGGACTTGCATGTGGTGGAGCCGAAGTTTGCGGGTCAGAAGGCGTGCTGCCCATTTCTGAACCCAACTCAGTGGACGGCGGGCCGTCCTTCGGGACAGGGACAGGCGCGTTCGCCGTCGGCGTCGCAGGAGGGGTACCCGGATCTTGCAACGCCGCCTGACCTCCGGTGTCAGCGGCTGGTGTGTCGCCACTCGCACCCATCCCGGGCGTGTAATTGACCGGCGTCGCTACACCCTGCGCAGAATCCTGATTTGGTGGCCTCTCGGGATACGGCGGGACCCCGGGTGGAGCTGCAGGGCCACCTAGAAATCTTGCTGCAGCATCAACACTATCGTAATTTTTTGACCAGGCCGCGTTCACGATACTTTCGATATCAGCTGTCGGGTCTGACCCTGACTCTTTGGCATTCGCCTTCGCCGTTCGAATATCATTCTGCGCTTTAATGACCTCTTGACGAATGACGCCCTTTGTAATAGCAGTCTTCATAGCGGCTATGTCGAGAGAAAGGATAGCCATTTTGAGCGAGAGCTTCTGCTCCTTTAGCGCTGCGGTAATAGACGAGACAGTCTCGTTAGCCTTCTCGGCGCTAACACCCGACCACACCAGATTCCCATTAAATACGTGTGCATGCTTGCCTTCCCAGGCATTCAAAGCTGAATCAAGCTCCGACAACTTCAATTCCTGAGCGGACTTCTGTAGCTGAAACTCGGATGCATCGGACTCTGGCCAAGCACCCGTGCCCGTCATTTCGGTCGCAAAATCTCCGGTCGGCCTTTCTTCGGATACATTCGTGAGTCCCTGCATTTCACTAGCGAGCGAAGTTGCAATAGCACCTAAGCTACCAAGCGTTGCAGCACCGCTGACGCCGCTCATGATTCGACCGCGCAAGCCGCTTCGAGCGTGCCTCCTAGGAAGTTGCCGACCCTGATCAAGTAATTGTCAGCACTCGAATAGGACGGCAGTGAAGCTACATATGCCCGTATGTATTGAGCGGTCATAAAAGCGAGATCCTGGACAACAGCCGAGTCGGATTGCATTCCGACCGCTTGAAACCGAGTTGCAGCCTCTACCATTATCGGCTCAGCACTTTCATATATAAGCCGGTTTTCCGTACTCCACTCCCTGACTGGTACCGAGGGGTCGACTCGCTGCCAGTCCGCCGTCCCCTGGTTGTACGCGTCGACAATATTGCCAAGCTCGCTACACTCACCGTCGCCGGCTTTCAACGACATAACTGGTGGAACATCCGTCGGGACGGTGTTATCGATAGTCGGCGAGATGCCCTCGACTAACGACGCGATAGCCGATGCAGCCTCGTACTGTATGGCAGAACAAACGCTAGACAAGACGGACACCAGAGTGTTAGCGACCGCTACCACTGCCTCATCGGCAGGCTGATAGTTAGATAGTTTCGTGATGTAATTCGAGGAATACGCGTTAAACTGTTGATACAGTTGACGCATCAATCTGCTCGGCGTATCCCGCGCAAAGCGTAGGCTTTCCCCTGCCGCCTTCTCCATGCTCTTCGAGGCTGAGTCGAACACGAGACGTTGCTCAGGAGTCCACGCAGTGGCCGGCAAGTCTTTGGCGCGATTTTTCCAGTCGGCACTTTCAATTGACGCCGAGTACTCTCTAGAAACCCGTCCCCAAGGCGCGCACGTCGGGTCTTCCGTGATGATGTTCACCGGCCCGGTGTCATCCGCGCTGGCGAACTCCGAGTCACCGTTCTGCTGCGTCGGATCACCACTCCCGCCGCCACCGTCGGCGGGTCGCACGACGAGCACCGTGATGACGACCGCCAGGGCGATCGCCAACACAACAGCGACACCTCCGAGGATCCACTTCCCCCGGCCACTCTTCGGCGACTGACCACCCGGGCCGCCCGCCCACTGCTGCTGTGGACCCCACGGCCCCTGCGGCGGCGGACCATAACCGCCACCGAACCCCTGCGGCGGCACCCCACCCTGCTGACTCCCCCACTGCGGCGACACCCCACCGCCCGGTTGACCTCCGCCATGAGGCGGCTGCGAACCGTACGGATCCGGCGGGGGAGGCAAAGTCATCGGCACACCTTCACGTCGATCGGCATCACGGTCACACGATTATTGGAGCATCCGAGCCCGCCGGGCGGGTCGGCGCCGGTTTGGGCGGCGGAGCCGCCTCAGGCACCGGACCCGACTGCGGGGCGCTTTGTCCAGGACTCGGCTGCGGCTCTCCCACCGGCGCTTTCTCCGCACCAGGCTCCCCAGGCGCACCCGCCTGAGGCGAATCCTTTTCGTCTTTTTCTTTGTCCTCGTCGCGCTCGCCTCGGCGCTCATCCTTGGACCGCTCGTCCCCCGGTGCCGCATCCTCCGCGCCGGGCAGTTTGCCCGCCTCGCCGAGGTCGCCGCCTTTACCGCCCGCACCCGCCAGCTGACTGATCTGCTGCATCCCCTGCGAGACGCCCTGCGCAATTCCCTGCGGGATCGACGCGGCCATCTGCGCCATCTGCGCACCCATCTGGCCGGCCATCTGCGCCATCTGCATCGGCATGCTCATCATCTGGCTGAGCTGACTCGAAGGGTCACCGCCCGCCGGCGACGAACCGCTCGAGGCTGACTGCGACGACGCCTGTTGAACACCTTCGGCGCCCAGCTGGTCTGCCTGCTCGTAGAGGCCCGCGGCTCTGAGGATGTTCTGCGCGGCCGCGCGCGCCTCGTCCTTCGTGCGCGGCAGATTCTCCGCAATTGGCGCCTCGAAGCCCTGCACGTAACTAGTCGCGGCAGTCGACAGTGCATCGCTCCCACCGCCTGAGAACTGCGGCAGCGGGTCCGGGATCCCATCCGCCGCGCTTTCCAGTCCGGTGGCCCCGTTCCTCAGCTCCCCCGGGTTGACCCTGAGCTCACCGGACACCGCTAGCCCCCGCCTTCAGATCGCGACTGACCGACGCCACGCCCGTCAACACCGAACGCTCCGCTGACACGGTCAGACGCCTCCCATCGCCGTCGCGCGAATAGGCCACAGCCGACGCGAAATCGCGTATGACCAGCCCTTCACCAATTCGATAGCAAATGCTACCGGAGCTGATCACACCTCAGGAGCACCAAATCCGACGCTGCAGACCCCCACCGAAACGCTCAGAGCTGCTTCATGTGCTCCTGCGTCCAGTACGCCTTCATGGCCTGGATCTTGCCCTCGCCGTTGAACACCATCACGTCGATCGGATCGACCTGCATCTGCGTCTCGCCGAAGTCCAGCGTGAGCCGGAAATGGAATGCCGCCTCGTGGCCGGCCACCCGCAGCGTCAGCAGCTCGGACTCGGCCTTGACACCCTCGACTGCGCCGTAGAACCCGCGGATCGCCTGCCGGCCGATGTGCACTTCGCCGCCCACCGGGTCCTCCACCGTCGCGTCGTCGGCGTAGAGCTCCGCCACGGCGTCGGCGTTGCCCTTGGCTACCAATTCGAGGTAGCGGTTGACGGTTTCGGTGATGTGCTCAGCACTCGACATGGGCTCGAAGCTACACGGGAACACCCAGCGCAACAGCCAATTCCGCAGTGGTCGTCACCGGCAGGTCGCACACCTGGCCCCGGCACACATACGCCGCGTCGGCACCGCGCACCCTGTCCCGGCCCGCCAGCAACTCCGATGAATCCGCAGGCCCGCCGACCACCACCGCACCGCCGGGCGCCAGTGTGCGCGCGGCGCGCAACAGCTCGGACGACACCGGGTCGCACGCCACCGCGATCTGGATCGGCCCGCGCACCGCCGCCTCCGCGACCGTCAGCCAGTGCCCACCGGCACGTGGCACCTTCGCCAGGATCGGCGTCGCTGAAGCCAACGTTTCCGAAGCCACCTCCAGATACGTCGGCGACCCCGTCAGATGCGCCGCCAACTGCAGGGCCTCCGCCATCGACGACGCTCCCGACGGCGTTGCCCCGTCCATCGGGTCCGAGGGCCGCACCATCAGCTTCTCCGCGTCGTCGGCCGTGTCGAACCACCGGCCCGGCACCTCAGGATCCGCGAAATGCTCCAACGCGACGTTCAACAGCCGCGCGGCCGCCCGCAGCCACGACGGCTCGCCCGTCACCGTGTACAGCGTCAGCAGGCCCGTCGCCAGCATCGCGTGGTCCTCGAGGATCGCCGCGCTCTCACCCACCCGGCCGCCAAGGCTGGCCCGCCGCAACCGGCCGTCCACCACATGCAGGTCGACCAGACGCGAGGCGCAGGCCAGCGCCGCATCCAGGAGGTCCGAACGCCCCAGCGCCACCGACGCCTCCGCCAGCGCCGTGATCGCCAGCCCGTTCCACGCGGTGACGACCTTGTCGTCGCGGCCTGGCTGCGGCCGGTTCGAGCGCGCAGCCGCCAGGGCCGCCCGCACCCGTGCGAACCGCTCGACGTCGTCCGGATCACGGAGCAGCTGCAGCACCGACGCGCCGTGCTCGAACGTCCCCGCCGCCGTCACGCCCAGAACATCCGCCGCCCACGCCCCGTCCTCGGGCCCGAGTACCTCAGTCAACTGCGCCGGCGTCCACACGTACGTCAGTCCCTCGACGCCGTCGGTGTCCGCATCCAGAGACGACGTGAACATCCTGCCGTCACCCAGCGCGTCGATGAGGAAGCCGGCCGTCTCCGCGGTGACGCGGACGGCCAGAGGCGAGCCGGTCCGCCGGGCCAAGTGCGCATACAGCCGCAGCAGCAACGCGTTGTCGTAGAGCATCTTCTCGAAGTGCGGCACCACCCACGCGGCGTCGACGCTGTATCGCGCGAAGCCGCCGTCCAACTGGTCGTAGATGCCACCGCGAGCCATCGCGTCACACGTCCGCTCCACCGCGGCCAGCGCCTCGGCGGACCCCGTGCGTTCGTGATGCCGCAGCAGCGCCTCCGACAACGCCGACGGCGGGAACTTCGGGGCGCCGCCGAAGCCACCGCGCAACGCATCGAAGTCCCCCAGCACCGCTGAAATTGCCGCGTCGCACAAGCCGGCCTCCACCGCGGGGCCACCGCCCGGCAGTCCCGCCGCCCTCGCCCGCAGCTCACCCGCGATGTGGTCGGATGCCTCCTCGACCTCCGCGCGCCGCGACCGCCACGTCTGGCCGACCGCCGCCAACAGCTCGAGGAAGCCGGCCTTCGGGTAGTACGTGCCGCAGAAGAACGGCCTGCCGTCCGGGGTCAGGAAGCACGTCATCGGCCACCCGCCCTGACCGGTCAGCGCGACGGTGGCGTTCATGTAGACGGCATCGAGGTCGGGCCGTTCCTCCCGGTCGACCTTGATGCACACGAAGCCGTCGTTCATCGCGGCGGCCACCTCGTCGTCCTCGAACGACTCGTGCGCCATCACATGGCACCAGTGGCAAGCCGCGTAGCCGATCGACAGCAGGATCGGCACGTCACGCTCGGCCGCCTCCGCCAGCGCGTCCTCCGTCCATTCCCGCCAGTGCACCGGGTTGTCGGCGTGCTGGCGCAGATACGGGCTGGTCGCGTCGGCGAGACGATTCACCACGCCATCACCCTAGGCCGCCCGGGAATGTCGGAACCCGGATCTACTGTCGGCCCGTGTCCCCTCAACCGTTGCCGTTCGACCATGACGACGCCTCGGACCTGCCCATCTTCATCCGCGAGTGGCGGGACACCGTCGACCGGCAGTTGCAACGCCTCGACGAGGGCCATGCCAGCGACGCGAACCTGCTCATCGTCGCCGCCCACCAGCTCCAGCTCGCATGCCGGGCCTATGCCGTGGACGACTCCAAGGGCGATCTGACCCGACTGGTCGACGACTTCGCCGCCACCCATCCGCACCTTCCCGAGCTGCGGAATTTCATCGTGCATTTCGACGAGTACTACCGCGGCCAGGGCCGTCATCCTCAGGCGCGGGGGCGGCGCGTCTTCCGGTACTCCTACGGACGGTCCGCCGGAGAGTGGGAGCTCGCGTTCGGGCTCTACCCGGAAAGCCACTGCCGAGTCGACGCCCTGGGGCGTGATGCCGTCGCGATGGCTGACCAGGTGCTCGCTCTTCCGCCCGACATCGACGGCTGGATCAACCGGATGATGCGACGTCGGCGCTAGGTCGCCGGCCCGCCGCCGTCAGGTGTGCGCGGCTGGCCTTCCGGGCCCAGGTCGACGGTGCCCTCGTCGACGGCCTGGTCGGGCTCGGGGTGCTCGGGGTCGAAGGACTCCGGTAGCCGCTTGAGGTGCTTGTTCATCGACCACACCAGCGCGAACGTGCCGATCAGCAGCAGCACCACGACGATCAGGCCGAACGGGCTGGCCTTGCCGAAATCCGGCCCGGTCTCCCGCGGCTGCTCCTGGGCCAGCAGCGTCATGGCGAGCAGCAGGGTGTCGGTCATCCGTCCGTCTCGATCCCGGCGAACAGATCCGTCTCCGGCAACTCGACCGGGACGCGCGAGCGGGCCAACTCGTACTCCTCGGTCGGCCACAGCTCCTGCTGCCAATCCATCGGGGTGGCGAAGAAGAAACTCGTGGGGTCGATCTGCGTCTGGTGGGCGCGAAGCGCGTCGTCGCGCAGCGAGAAGTACTTCGCGCACTCGACGCGCGTCGTCACCCGGTCGGCGAAGATGTCCTTGTCGGCGTCCCAGTGCTCCAGCCACTTGGCGAACGGCCCTTCGAGCCCGCGCCTGGCGAACTCGTCCTGCAGCAGCTGCATCCGCTGCCGCAGGAAGCCGTGGTTGTAGTACAGCTTCGACACGGCCCACGGCTCGCCGGCGTCGGGGAACAACCGGTAGTCCGCCGCCGCCTCGTACGCCGCGACCGACACCTCATGGCAGCGGATGTGGTCCGGATGCGGGTAGCCACCGGTCTCATCGTAGGTGGTCATCACATGCGGCTTGAACTCGCGAATCACCTTCGTCAGCGCCTCGGTGGGCCCGTCCAGCGGGATCGCCGCGAAGCAGCCCTCGGGCAGCGGCGGCAGCGGGTCCCCCTCCGGCAGACCGGAGTCGATGAAGCCCAGCCAGTGGTGCTCGACGCCGAGGATCTCCGCGGCGCGGGCCATCTCGTCGCGCCGGATCTCGGCCATCCGGCCGTGCACCTCGGGCAGGTCCATCGCGGGATTGAGGATGTCGCCGCGCTCGCCGCCGGTCAGCGTGACCACCAGCACGCGCGCGCCCTCGTCCGCATAGCGCGCCATCGTCGCGGCGCCCTTGCTGGATTCGTCGTCGGGGTGCGCATGCACCGCCATCAACCGCAGTTCACTCATCTCATCTCATCTAACTACGGCGCCGGCGAACCTATGCCGCGGTGTCGATCACTTCTGTCGCCCTATAGTTCCAGTTCTGATTGTTCTCTCCGACCGACGGGCTGCCAAAACGAGATGATCGAACGTCCCGCCGACCGCTACGGGCGGCAGCGGTCGCCGCGCGGCAACCGCCGCTGGCTCGGCGTCGCGGCGTTGGCCGGGGCGCTCGTGGTCGGCGTGATCGTCGCCGTGGTGGCGTTTGCGCGGTTCGGATCCAACGAGGTGGAGGGCGAACTCAGCGCCTACCGCCTGATCGACGACGAGACCGTCGAGGTGACCATCGGCGTCACCCGCCCCGATCCGTCGCTGCCCGCGGTGTGCATCGTGCGGGCCCGCGCCAAGGACGGTGGCGAGACGGGCCGGCGCGAGGTGCTGATCCCGCCATCGTCGCAGGCCACCGTGCAGGTCACGACGATCGTCAAGTCGACGCGCACGCCGGCGGTCGGCGACGTCTACGGCTGCGGCACCGACGTCCCGCCCTACCTGAAGGCGTCCTAGAACACCGCCGATCGCGCCCCGCAACAAACGCCAACCAGCGAATTCATGAAAACCACACGGCGTGCCGGTGGTATGATCGGTCGGTACACGGTTCCCGCTGGGACCGTGTATTGCTGCATTTGCGGGGGGATATCTCGAGGGCTCGCGAAGCGCTGCGATACGCGTGTGAATCCCGGCGAACCTCACAACTTCGTATGCGAACAGCGCGAGACAACGACGACAGGAGCGCGAGGACATGACTGACACCCAGGTCACGTGGTTGACCCAGGAGTCCTATGACCGGCTCAAGGTCGAGCTTGACCAGCTCATCGCCAACCGGCCGGTGATCGCGGCCGAGATCAACGACCGCCGCGAAGAGGGCGACCTGCGCGAAAACGGCGGCTACCACGCCGCACGCGACCAGCAGGGCCAGGAAGAAGCCCGCATCCGTCAGCTGCAGGAGCTCCTCAACAACGCCAAGGTCGGCGAGGCCCCCAAGCAGTCCGGCGTCGCACTGCCAGGTTCGGTCGTCACCGTCTACTACGACGGCAACAAGTCCGACGAGGAGACGTTCCTGATCGCCACCCGGCAGGAGGGCGTCAACGACGGCAAGCTCGAGGTCTACTCGCCGGTGTCGCCGCTGGGCGGCGCCCTGCTCGACGCCAAAGAGGGCGAGACGCGCTCATACACGGTGCCGAGCGGCAAGACCGTCAAGGTCACCCTCGTCAAGGCCGAGCCCTACCACTCCTGACGACGCCGGCGCAGCCGCTCGGGTGCGCGGGCCGCGCACGCGCCGGGTTACCCTCCGACCGTGGCGCAGATCGCCGAGGACCTCTTTCTCCTGCTGCTGGACAACGCGTCCGGCCAGCCTGGGCTCGACCGTGCGCGCCGTGAGCGGGTGTTGACGGCCGCCGTACTGCTCGATCTGGCGTACGCCTGCCATATCCGGCCCACCATGCCCGGCGAACCGGTCGAAGAGGGCCGACTGATCGTACTGACGGCCAACGCGCCGCTCGATCCGGTCAGCGAGCCCGCCTTCCGTCTGCTTCAGCAGCAGCCGATGCGTCCGGCCGCCGTGGTCGGCAAGCTGCGGAAGCACACCGAGGACAACCTCGCCGAGTACCTGCACCGCACCGGGCAGATAGGCCGGGTCGAGTTGCCCGTCAAGGGTTTCGGGCACGCCTACGCGTGGCCGCTGCTCAATCGCGACCGGGTGGGCCACGCCAGGGCGGCCGTGTTGTCGGCATTGTTCGACCGCACCGCACCGGCGCCGTCCACCGCCGCGATCATCTTCCTGCTGCACGCCGTCGACGGTCTCGGCGCCCTGCTGAGCCTCAACGACCGCGGCTGGCGCTGGGTGCACGGCCGCGCCGGCGAGATCGCGCTGGGCAGCTGGGTCGAGGAGTCCTCGTCCGCGCTGCCCGAGATGAACCTGGCCGTCACGGCGTCGGCACTGCGGCCGGCGTTACGCTAGCGCCTGCTCCAGATCGGCCAGCAGGTCGGCGGGATGCTCGATCCCGACCGACAGCCGCACCAGATCGTCGGGCACCTCCAGCTGCGAACCCGCCGTGGACGCGTGCGTCATCGCGCCGGGGTGCTCGATCAGCGACTCCACCCCACCGAGCGACTCGGCGAGGATGAAAAGCTCTGTGCGGGAACACAGATCGCGTGCCGCCTGCGCCCCGCCGCGCATCCGCAGCGACACCATCCCGCCGAAGCCGCTCATCTGCCGGGCGGCGACCTCGTGGCCGGGATGGCCGGGCAACCCCGGGTAGAGCACGGTCTCGACCGCCGCGTGGCCGTCCAGGAACTCCGCCACCAGCGCGGCGTTCTCACTGTGCCGTTGCATCCGCAGCACCAGTGTCCGCAGGCCGCGGATCGTCAGGTAGGCGTCGAACGGTCCCGGCACGCCGCCTGCACCGTTCTGCAGGAACGCGAACGCCGCGTCGAGCGCCTGGTCGTTGGTCAGCAGCGCACCGCCGACGACGTCGGAGTGTCCGCCGAGGTACTTGGTGGTCGAGTGCAGCACGATGTCGGCGCCAAGCGACAGCGGCTGCTGCAGTGCGGGTGAAGCGAACGTGTTGTCCACCAGCACCTTCAGACCCGACGCCGACGCCAGCTCGGCGATGCCCGCGATGTCGGCGATCGACAGCAGCGGGTTGGTCGGCGTCTCCACCCAGATCAGCCGGGTCTGCGGGGTCACCGCCTCCCGCACCCCGTCCAGGTCGGACAGCGCCACCGCGGTGTAGCTGATCCCCCACTTGCTGAACACCTTGTCGATCAGCCGGAAGGTGCCGCCGTAGGCGTCGTCGGGGATGACGAGGTGATCACCCGGCTGCAGCAGCGCCCGCAGCGCGCAGTCGGTGGCGGCCATCCCCGAACTGAACGCCCGCCCACATGCCGCGCCCTCGACCGCGGCCAGCGCCGACTCCAGCGCCGCGCGGGTCGGGTTGCCGGTTCGGGCGTACTCGAAGCCCTCCCGCAGCCCGCCGACGCCGTCCTGGGCGAATGTCGAGCTGGCGTAGATGGGGACGTTGACGGCGCCGGTTCGGGGATCGGGCCGTACGGCGTGAATGGCCGTCGTGGCCAGGCCCTGCCACTTGCTGTGTGCACTCATAACGCGTCGAGCCTATCCCCGTCCGCGCCCGCGGTGAGCGGGTGTAGACATGGATCATGACGACGCGTATCGACGACCTGCTCGACATCGACCAGATGCTGGAACCCGAGGAACTGGCGATCCGGCAGACCGTGCGTGAGTTTGGTGAACAGCGGCTGCGTCCGCACATCGCGGAATGGTTCGAGGCCGGCGAGGTGCCGGTGCGCGAGCTGGCGACCGAGTTCGGCAAGCTCGGCCTGCTCGGCATGCACCTCACGGGCTACGGCTGCGGCGAGTCCAGCGCCACCGCCTACGGCGTCGTGTGCCAGGAACTCGAGGCCGTCGACAGCGGGCTGCGCAGCATGGTCTCGGTGCAGGGCTCGCTGGCGATGTTCGCGATCCATCGGCACGGCAGCGAGGAGCAGCGCCAGCAGTGGCTGCCGGGGATGGCCACCGGCGACACCATCGGCTGCTTCGGCCTGACCGAACCGGACTTCGGGTCCAACCCGTCCGGGATGCGCACCACGGCTCGCCGGGACGGCTCCGACTGGATCATCAACGGCTCGAAGATGTGGATCACCAACGGCTCGGAAGCCGACGTCGCGATCGTCTGGGCCCGCGCCGAGGAGGGCATCCTGGGGTTCATCATGCCGGGCGGAACCGAGGGATTCACGGCGCGCAAAATGACGCACAAGCTGTCGCTGCGGGCCTCGAACACCTCCGAACTGAGCTTCGACGACGTGCGCCTGCCCGACGACGCCCGGCTCCCCGGGGCGCGCGGACTGTCGGGTCCGCTGGCCTGCCTCTCGGAGGCCCGCTTCGGCATCGTGTTCGGCAGCGTCGGCGCCGCCCGCGACTGCCTGCAGACCGCGATCGACTACGTCGGCACCCGCGAGGTGTTCGACAAGCCGTTGGCCGGCTACCAGATCACCCAGGTCAAGATCGCCGACATGGCCGTCGAACTGGGCAAGGCGCAATTGCTGGCGCTGCACCTGGGACGGCTCAAGGACGCCGGCCGCATCCGGCCCGAGCAAGTGAGTTTCGGCAAGCTCAACAACGTGCGCGAGGCCCTCGAGATCGCCCGGCAGTGCCGAACCCTGTTGGGCGCCAACGGCATCACGCTGGAGTATCCAGTGCTGCGGCACGCCAACAACCTGGAATCCGTGCTGACGTACGAGGGCACCTCGGAGGTGCATCAGATGGTCATCGGAGAGGCGCTGACGGGCGTCAGCGCCTTCCGATGAACCGTCCTGGTTACTGCTGAGGTCCGCCGTACTGCTGCCCCGGCTGACTCTGGAAACCCTGCTCCTGACCCGACACCGGAAGCGCGACGTGATTCAGGATCTTGTCGACGAGCGTCTGCCGCTTCTGATCCCACAGCGGGAACAGCACGGCGACGATCCAGACGATGCCGCAGACCGCGGAGGCCACCCAGTACAGCACCTCGCGCAGGAACGACATGCCGAATCCGACGGGCTGACCGGTGCTTTCGCTCACGATCTTGAACTTCATCCGGCCCTTGCCGATGCTGGAGCCCGTCGTCCCCTGCTTGTAGCCGAGGTTCCAGACCCAGTAGGCGATACCGGCGATCCACGTGAGGGCCAGCAGGGCGAAGCCGACGCCGGAGAATTCGGATGTGCAGCCGCCGCCGTAGCCGTAGGTGTCGCCGTAGCAGTTGTTGTCGGCGGTGGCGAAGGCGATGCCGTAGCCGATGCCCAACAGGATGAGCACCGGAATGTAATCGATCAGGTAGGCGAGCACGCGGGTGCCCCAGGAGGTGTAGGCCTCCGCCGGCATGGCACCGACTCCGAGGCCGTGTTGTGACGGATACCCCTGCGGCCCACCGAATCCGCCCTGCGGGCCCTGGTAGCCACCGCCCTGCGGGGGCGGCGGGTAGCCGCCCTGCGGCGGGGGCGGCGGGTAGCCACCGCCCTGCGGAGGCGGCGGATAGCCACCCTGCTGCGGAGGCGGCGGGTAACCGCCGGGTGGCGGCGGGGGCGGGGGCGGGTATCCCCCGCCACCCTGAGGCGGCGGCGGGTAGTCGCCAGGTGGTTGTTCGGTCATGTGTCCTCCGGGATCAGTAGGTGGTTTGGCCGGGTGTCTGGTCGAGCGGTACGCACACGGTGGTCATGATCTTGTCAGCAAGAGATTGCCGTTTGGGGTCCCACAGCGGAAAAAGAACGGCGACGAGCCAGACGACGCCGCACGCCGCCGACGCCACCCAGTAGATGATCTCGCGAACCAGCGACAGTCCGAAACCGATGGGCTGCCAGGTCTTCTCGCTGACCACCTTGAACTTCATCACCGACTTGCCGATGCTCGAGCCGGTGGTTCCCTGGCGGTAGCCGTAGTTCCAGACGCCGTAGGCCAGTGGCAGCAGGACGCCGAACAGGCCGAACGACACCTGGCCGAGAGTCGACGCGCCTTCGGCGCAGAACTCGCCCATCTGGTACTCGGAACTGTCGGTGATGCACTCGGTCTCCTGAGTGCCCATCAGCAGCCCGTACCCGATTCCGGTCAGGATGATGACCGGCACGTAGTCGATCAGCCATGCCAGCACGCGGGTTCCCCAGGACGTGTAGGCCTCCGGCGGCAGTACCGAACCCTGCGGCGACGGGTAGCCGGACCCGCCCTGCGGCGGCGGGGGCGGTGGGTAGTTTCCACCCGGCGGTGGCGGAGGTGGGAGGTTTCCAGAGTGCGGCGGCGGTTGTTCGCTCATGAACACCTTCCAGCTGAGGTAGCCGACGACAAGCGAGCTAACAGTACCTGAGATACCGCTTTGAGCAGCGTTTCTCGCAAGATCTTGAAGGTGCTGGTACAGCGGGCCACGACCACCGGGTATCGGTTTGCCGGGCCCGAAATTTGGGCGGCGACGCCTACCTGCGGCCGCTGCCCTCGGACAGGAAACCGAGCAGGTCATGACGCGTCAGCACGCCGATCGGCTTGCCGTCCTCGACGATCATCACCGCGTCGCATTCGCGCAACGTCTTGGCCGCCGTGCTGACGAGTTCGCCTGCGCCGATCAGTGGCAGCGGCGGACCCATGTGGTCGGCGACGGCGTCGGCGAGCTTGGCACGGCCCTCGAACACCGCCGAGAGCAGCTCGCGCTCGGAGACGCTGCCTGCGACCTCGCCCGCCATCACCGGCGGTTCGGCGCCGACCACCGGCATCTGCGAGACGCCGTACTCCCGCAGGATGCCGATCGCGTCGCGCACGGTCTCCGACGGATGGGTGTGCACCAGATCGGGAAGAGCACCGGACTTGCGGCGCAACACATCTCCGATGGTCGACTGTTCGATCGACCCGTCGAGCCTGCTGCGCAGGAATCCGTAGGACGACATCCAGGCGTCGTTGAAGATCTTCGACAGGTATCCGCGGCCGCCGTCGGGCAGCAGCACCACCACGAGAGCATCGGGGCCCTCCCGCTCGGCGACCCGGATCGCGGCGACCGCCGCCATGCCACAGGATCCGCCGACCAGTAGCGCCTCTTCGCGGGCCAGCCGCCGGGTCATCTCGAACGAGTCGGCGTCCGAGACGGCGATGATCTCGTCGGGCACCGCGGGGTCGTACGCCGAGGGCCAGAAATCCTCGCCGACACCCTCGACCAGGTACGGCCTGCCGGTGCCGCCGGAGTAGACCGAGCCCTCGGGGTCGGCGCCGATGATCTTCACCTTTCCGCCGGAGACCTCCTTGAGGTAGCGGCCGGCGCCGGTGATGGTGCCGCCGGTGCCCACGCCCGCGACGAAATGGGTCACCTTGCCGTCGGTGTCGGCCCAGATCTCCGGACCCGTCGTCTCGTAGTGCGACTCCGGTCCCATCGGATTGGAGTACTGATCGGGCTTCCAGGCGCCGTCGATCTCCGTGACGAGCCGGTTCGAGACGCTGTAGTAGCTGTCGGGGTCGTCGGGCGCCACTGCCGTCGGGCAGACGACGACGTCGGCACCGTAGGCGCGCAACACGTTCCGCTTGTCCTCGCTGACCTTGTCGGGACAGACGAAGATGCACTTGTAGCCGCGCTGCTGGGCGACCAGCGCCAGGCCGACGCCGGTGTTGCCCGAGGTGGGTTCGACGATGGTGCCGCCGGGCTTGAGCTCGCCGCTTGCCTCGGCGGCGTCGATCATCTTGATCGCTATGCGGTCCTTGGAGCTGCCGCCGGGATTGAGGTACTCGATCTTCGCGGCGACCGTGCCAGCGCCGTGAGGGACAACGGAGTTCAGCTGTACCAGAGGGGTATTGCCGATGAGCTCACTGACGTGCCGGGCGATGCGCATGAGTCCATCGTGTCAGGCCCGCGGTCAGCTCACCACGTGGCCTCACGGATGTACTCGCCGATCTGACGAAGCGACCGCGTCGCCTCCTTCACCATCGGAGCCGCGATCTGGAAAACGTGCATCTGACCAGGCCAGATGCGGATCTCGACGGGAACACCCGACTCGGCGAGCAGCCGGGCCGCCTTTCGCGCGTCGCTGATCAGAACCTCCGAGCCGGACACGTGGATCAGCGTGCGCGGCAGGCCGGGTTCGATGTGGTCGAGCGGCTCGTAGATCTCCGGCGCCGCGCCGTCGACGGGATTGCGCCGGTTGGCGTGCTCGATGAGGTCCACCAGGGCCCCGAACGCATGCGCCGGGAACATCGCGTCGCTGCGGACGTTGGGGTGCTCGGCACGGCGCTCGTTGTCGATCTCGAACAGCGGCGACATCGTGACCATCGCGGCCGGCTCCTCGCCCTCGGCGAGCAGACGCTGGGCGAGCGCCAGCGACAGGTAGCCACCCGCCGAGTCGCCGGCCAGCACGATCTGGTCCGGCTCGTAGCCCTTGAGCCGCAGCCACTGGTAGGCGTCATAGCAGTCGTCGAGGGCCTGGCCCACCGAGTGCCTGGGGATCATCCGGTAGTTCACCACCAGCACGGGGCTGTCGGCGTAGCCGCTCAACGAGTTGACGATGCGGTGGTGGCTGTTCACCCCGCAGGTGATGAATGCGCCGCCGTGCAGGTACAGGATGACGCTGCGCTTGCCGTCGGCGGGCAGTACGCCCGGCGCCCGCACCAGCTGTGCATTGCAGTTCGTCAGGCCGATCGTCGCCCGGACCGTGCCAGGCGGCGGCCGCAGGATCCGGCAGGCGAAATCGACCATGCCCCAGGGCCACGGCATCTTCGGGGCGTAGCTACCAATGGCCAGAGTTGGCTTGATCGTGGCCATCGCGACCAGGCCGACCAGCCGTCCTGCGAGGCTGGGACCGTCCTCGAGCACCTCGACCGGCGCCCCGTCACTGACCGGATATCGACGCGGTTTATTGGCTCTAGCTGCATGAATGGCAGCACGAGGAGTGCTGGGAACCTTACTAGGTGCGGTCATCGCCACCACTTCCTACGCCGTTGTAGTGCCCCGGGGGCATGTTGTGTCAGCCAATCCCGGTGACTTAGCTTGACACCTGTATCCGGTTTCCTAGCTTGTTAAACCAATTTGGTACCGGAGTTGATACCGCACCGTGACTGCCAGTAGGCGCCGCCACGCGGTCAATGACCGATTCGGCACCTAAACTGGCCGCGTGGGCATACGTGCACCGCGAAAAACGACCGTCGCTCTCGCCGCTGCGGCCACGCTCGCATCGACGGGCTCCGCCTATGTCGGAGCCCGCAATCTGCTGATCGGGCAGGCCGATCAGGCACGTCAGACCATCCCGAAGGCCTTCGACATCCCGCCGCGCGCCGACGGTGTCTACTCCCCCGGCGGCGGACCCGTCGAGAAGTGGACCCGTGGGATGCCGTTCGACATCCATCTGATGATCTTCGGCGACTCCACTGCCGTCGGTTATGGCTGCCGGGTGGCCGACGAAGTGCCGGGCGTTCTCCTCGCACGCGGGCTGGCCGAAGCGTCGGGGAAGCGGATCCGGCTGAGCACGAAGGCCATCGTCGGCGCCACGTCGAAGGGTCTACAGGGTCAGATCGACGCGATGTTCGTCGCCGGGCCACCGCCGGATGCCGCGGTCATCATGATCGGCGCCAACGACATCACGCGGCCCAACGGCATCAGGGCCTCGGCGCGCCGCCTCGGCGACGGGGTGCGACGGTTGCGGGCCGCCGGCGCGGTCGTCGTCGTCGGCACCTGCCCGGACTTCGGCGTGCTCACGGCGATCCCGCAGCCGCTGCGCACGGTGACCCGCACTCTCGGGCTGCGGTTGGCGCGCGCACAGGCCAGTGCGGTGCGGGCGGCAGGCGGCATGCCGGTGCCGTTCGCCGACCTGCTGTCACCCGAGTTCCTCAACGCACCGGATCTGATGATCTCCGACGACATGTTCCACCCGTCCGCCGACGGCTATGCGCTGGCGGGCAACCAGCTGCTGCCCGCGTTGTGCGCCGCGCTGGGCGTCTCCACCGCGGACACCGACACGGCCCTGGAGCCGCGCGCCCCCGAGGGGAGTTCGCTGCTCGAGCGGATCGGCGGCGTCTCACGGCTGTGGCGCAGGCCCACCACCGGGGTGCCCGCGCCGATCGTCGGGCCCGCCAGCTAGGTTCTTCGGTGACCAGCAAGTTGAGGAGCCGTCATGCCTGAAGCCGTCATCGTCGCCACCGCCCGCTCGCCGATCGGCCGCGCCAACAAGGGGTCGCTGGTCGACATGCGACCCGACGACCTGGCCGCCCAGATGGTCCGCGCCGCGCTGGACAAGGTCCCGTCGCTGGACCCGCACGACATCGACGACCTGATGATGGGCTGCGGCCAGCCCGGCGGCGAGTCCGGATTCAACATCGGCCGCGCCGTGGCCGTCGCACTCGGCTATGACTTCCTGCCCGGCACCACCGTCAACCGCTACTGCTCATCGTCGCTGCAGACGTCGCGGATGGCCTTCCACGCGATCAAGGCCGGCGAGGGCCACGCCTTCATCTCGGCGGGCGTCGAGACGGTGTCGCGGTTCGCCAAGGGCAACGCCGACGGCTGGCCCGACACCAAGAACCCGCTGTTCGCCGAGGCGCAGGAACGGTCGAACCAGGCCGCTGCCGGCGGCGACGAGTGGCACGATCCGCGCGAGGACGGGTCGCTGCCCGACGTGTACATCGCGATGGGCCAGACCGCCGAGAACGTCGCGCTGCACACCGGCATCAGCCGCGAAGATCAGGACCACTGGGGGGTGCGGTCGCAGAACCGGGCGGAGGAGGCCATCAACAGCGGCTTCTTCGAGCGGGAGATCTCGCCGGTCACGCTGCCGGACGGCACCGTCGTGAGCAAGGACGACGGCCCGCGCGCCGGCACCTCCTACGAGAAGATCAGCCAGCTCAAGCCGGTGTTCCGGCCGAACGGCACGGTGACCGCCGGAAATGCCTGTCCGCTCAACGACGGCGCCGCCGCGGTGGTCATCCTGTCCGACGAGAAGGCTCGCGAACTGGGCCTGACGCCGTTGGCGCGCATCGTCGCGACCGGGGTGTCGGGGCTCTCGCCGGAGATCATGGGCCTCGGCCCGATCGAGGCGTCGAAGAAGGCGCTCGCCAACGCCGGTATGAGCATCGGCGACATCGACCTCTACGAGATCAATGAGGCGTTCGCCGTCCAGGTGCTCGGCTCGGCGCGTGCGCTCGGCATGGACGAGGAGCGTCTCAACGTGTCCGGCGGCGCGATCGCGTTGGGCCACCCGTTCGGCATGACGGGCGCCCGCATCACCGCCACGCTGCTGAACAACCTGCAGACCCAGGACAAGCAGTTCGGTCTCGAGACCATGTGCGTCGGTGGCGGCCAGGGCATGGCGATGATCGTGGAGCGGCTTTCCTGATTCATCGGCCCGTTGAGTTTGCACACAGATCGTCGAATCACGCGATTCGGCGATCTCTGTGCAAAGTCAATGCGGTCGCATGCGCCACGCCCGCTGAACGCGGTCCAGCACGTCGACCTCACGGGTTCGCGCGGCCACTCTGAGCACCAGCCACCCGCGCTCGCGGATGTCCTCGGCGCGCTGAATCTCGTAGGCGTAGAGCTCTTTTGACGTTCGATGGTGATCACCGTCGTACTCGACGGCGAGCTTGAGATCTTCCCACCCCATGTCGAGGTAGTACTTCTGCCGTCCATCCGGGCTGAGCACGGGAATCTGTGTGCGCGGTCGCGGATATCCGGCACGCTGCAGCAGGAGGCGAAGCCAGGTCTCCCGTGGCGACTCGGCGCCTGCATCCACCAAGTCGAGCACTGTCGCGAGTCGACGCAGACCACGCGTGTGCGGGTGGTGCCCGGCGACGTCCTTCACGCGTGTCAGATCCAGACGGGTCGCCCGTGCGAGGGCGTCAAGTCGTGCGACGGCCGCGTCGCCCGTGCCGCGCCTGCCCAGATCGAAGGCGGTGCGTTCCGGTGTGGTGACCGGTAGGCCCGCGACAACGCCGCACTCGTCGAGTCGCAGCGCCATCGCGTGGGTCCGCAGTCCCGCGGGAGGACGGGCACAGCTGTAGATCAGTTCGATGGGCTCGGTGGCGTCGACCCACTTGGCGCCATGGAGGGCGGACGCGGTCAGGCCAGACAGAACACCACGGCGCCCCGACCACAACCACGCCGCGTAGGCGCGTTCTCGAAGGTCGAGCGTGGCGTCCCGCGGCACGTAGACGCCGGGAAACACGGCGCGGTGATGCGAGCGCAGGCGGTGCTTGGGAACAACGCCCGTCGCGACCGCCTCGGATCCGAGGAATGCAGTGCCGTCCATGCCCGCAGCCTCATGGCGACCTCTGACGGTGGGCCCGTTGATTTTGCGCTCAGATCGCGATTTGTGGACGGATCGCGATCTGTGAACAAACTCAACGCCAAAGCCCCGAGAACGCAGAAAGCCCGACACCTCGTCCGGTGCCGGGCTTCCCTCGCGAAGGCTGCTAGTCGTTCTGGAAGTAAGTCAGCAGCCGCAGGATTTCGAGGTAGAGCCAGACCAGCGTGACGGTCAGGCCGAGGGCGATGCCCCATGCGGCCTTCTCCGGCGCGCCGGCGCGGATCATCTGGTCAGCGGAGTCGAAGTCCAGCAGGAAGCTGAACGCCGCGATGCCGATGCACACCAGCGAGAAGATGATGGCCATCGGGCCGCCGTCACGCAGTGGGCCGGCGCCATCGGTGAACATCGCGAAGACGAAGTTGCCGAGGGCGAGAACGACCACGCCGATCATGGCGGCGACGAGCATGCGGGTGAACTTCGGCGTCACGCGGATGGCGCCGGTCTTGTAGACGACCAGCATGCCGAAGAACACGCCGAAGGTGCCGAGCACCGCCTGCGAGATCAGCCCGCCGGCGCTGGCGCCCTGGATGTTGAAGGTCAGCAGGAACGACACCGCACCGAGGAACAGGCCCTCGAGCACCGCGTAGCTCAGCACGATGGCCGGGTTGTCCTGCTTGCGGCCGAACATGGCGATCATCACGAGCGCCAGGCCGCCGAGGCCACCGATCAGGGTGAGCGGCATGGCCAGCCCGATGTTCTGGGTGACCAGGAAGAAGGAGACCACGGCCGAAACCGTCAGCACGGCCAGCGTCATGCCGGTGCGGGTGACGACGTCGTCGATGGTCAGCGGCCGGGCGACGCCCGTCTGCTCGGGGTACTGAGCGGTATAGGGCTCAGCGTGTACCTGCTGGGCACCGTAGCCGGCGGCTCCGGTACCGAATGACGCGTATCCGCCCTGCTGCCCCTTGGGCAACGAGCGGAATACCGGGTTGCTGCTCTCGCGCACCGTCGGATCCTCTCCTGTGCTGTGGTTCGAGTGACGAACACACTCTCAACGATCACCGGCGCCGAGTTAGTTCCCGAGATGACAAGGGATCCTGGGAACTTCCTGTGGCCGGTTCGTGGCAAAACATTACCCGTCGGAGGTGAGAGGCGGGCGACGATCTAGATTGCTACCCGTGGCAGAAAACGAGGATGTCCTAGTAACCGTCGAGAACGGCGTCGGCCTGCTCACCCTGAACCGGCCGAAGGCGATCAACTCGCTCAACCACGGCATGGTCATGGCATTGGCCGAGGCGCTCGACGCCTGGAGACACGACGACGCCGTACACACCGTGCTGCTGACCGGCGCCGGCGAACGCGGCCTGTGCGCCGGTGGCGACGTCGTCGCGATCTACCACAGCGCGAAGGCCGACGGCTCCGAGGCCCGCCAGTTCTGGTACGAGGAATACCAGCTCAACGCGGTGATCGGCCGCTATCCGAAGACCTACGTGGCGGTGATGGACGGCATTGTGATGGGCGGCGGGGTCGGCGTCAGCGCGCACGGCGACGTCCGTGTCGTCACCGACACCACCAAGATGGCGATGCCGGAGGTCGGCATCGGCTTCATCCCCGACGTCGGCGGCACCTATCTGCTGTCCCGCGCACCGGGCTCGCTCGGCCTCCACGCCGCATTGACGGGCGCGCCGTTCTCCGGCGCCGACGCCATCGCAATGGGGTTCGCCGACCACTACATCCCGCACGATTCACTGAGAGCGTTCACAGAAACACTCGTCGCCGACGGGGTCGAGGCCGCATTGAAGGCCCACACCGTCGAGCCGCCGGCGAGCCCCCTGCTCGAGCAGCGGGAGTGGATCGACGAGTGCTACGCCGGGGACACGATCGCCGACATCGTCGCGGCCCTGCGCGGTTACGGTGCCGAACCGGCCGACAAAGCGGCCGACCTCATCGGCGGCCGCTCCCCCGTCTCACTGGCCGTCACGCTCAAAGCCGTGCGCCGCGCCGGCGAACTCGCCACCCTGGAGGACGTGCTGCGCCAGGAGTACCGGACGTCGTGCGGCTCGCTGCGGTCCCACGACCTCGTCGAAGGCATCCGTGCGCAGCTGGTGGACAAGGACCGCAACCCGAAGTGGTCGCCACCTTCGATCGCCGACGTCACCGAAGAAGACGTCGACGCCTACTTCGCCCCCGCCGACCCCGACCTGACCTTCCCGGAGGAACAACCGTGACGTCCTACGAGACCATCCTCGTCACCCGCGACGACCGCGTCGGCACCATCACCCTGAACCGGCCGAAGGCGCTGAACGCGCTCAACAGCCAGGTGATGGCCGAAGTCGGCGCTGCCGCAACCGAACTCGACCAGGACCCGGGCATCGGCGCCATCATCGTCACCGGCAACGAGAAAGCCTTCGCCGCGGGCGCCGACATCAAGGAGATGGCGACCCTCGAGTTCGCCGACGTCTTCGCGGCCGACTTCTTCGCTCCCTGGGGCACATTCGCGGCCACCCGCACCCCAACCATCGCGGCCGTCGCAGGCTACGCGCTCGGCGGTGGCTGCGAGCTGGCGATGATGTGCGACGTGCTGATCGCCGCCGACACCGCGAAGTTCGGCCAGCCCGAGATCAAGCTCGGCGTGCTGCCCGGAATGGGTGGCTCGCAACGGCTCACCCGCGCGATCGGCAAGGCCAAGGCGATGGATCTCATCCTGACGGGCCGCACGATCGGCGCCGAGGAGGCCGAGCGCAGCGGCCTGGTGTCGCGACTCGTCCCCGCCGACACGCTGCTCGACGAGGCCAACGCCGTCGCGAAGACCATTGCGGGCATGTCACTGAACGCCGCCAGGATGGCCAAGGAGGCCGTCAACCGCGCGTTCGAATCCTCACTGGCCGAAGGCCTGCTCTACGAGCGCAGGCTCTTCCACTCCGCCTTCGCCACCTCAGATCAGAAGGAGGGGATGGCGGCCTTCAGTGAGAAGCGCCCGCCGAACTTCACCCATCGCTAAAGTGCTCTGGTGACCGAGACCGCGGAGGCCGAACCGCAGGCGCCTCCGCAGGACGAGCAGCCCCCCGCCAAACGACCTTGGTGGCTACGCCGGTACACCTTCTTCGGCACCGCCCTCGGTCTGGTGTTCCTGTGGTTCTCGATGACCCCGTCGCTGCTGCCGCGCGGGCCGCTGTTCCAGGGCCTCGTCAGTGGCGGCGCCGGCGCATTCGGCTACGCGCTCGGTGTGTTCGGGGTGTGGCTGGTCCGCTTCATGCTCTCGCGGAACTCCAGTCCGCGTGCCCCGGCGTGGGCGTGGCTGGCGCTGCTCGTCGTGGGCGTCATCGGCCAGGTGCTGATGATCGTGTACTTCCATGTGTGGCAGGACCAGGTCCGCGACCTGATGGGGGTGCCGCGGCTGGGATTCTGGGACCATCCGCTGACGGCGGTGCTGTCCGTCGTGGTGTTGTTCGCCCTCGTGGAAGTCGGTCAGCTCATCCGCAAGCTGATCCTGTTCCTGATGCGCCAGCTCGAACGGGTTGCCCCGCCGCGGGTTTCGGCCGTCGTGGTGGTGGCCCTGCTTCTGGTGCTGACGATCGCGATCCTCAACGGCGTGGTCGTGCGCTTCGCGATGAGCACGATCAACAACACCTTCGAGGCGGTCAACGACGAGACCGACCCGGATTTCGCGGCGCCCACGTCGACACTGCAGTCCGGCGGCCCGCAGTCGCTGGTCAGCTGGGAGTCCTTGGGCCACCAGGGCAGGGTGTTCGTCGCGGGGGCGACGCCTGCGGAGAAGCTCACACGGTTCAACGGCACTCCGGCCGTCGAGCCGATCCGCGCCTATGCGGGACTCAACTCCGCGGACGGCATCAAGGCCACGGCGGCACTCGCGGCGCAGGAACTGCTGCGCACCGGCGGCCTGGGCCGCGAGGTGGTCGCGGTGGCCACCTCGACGGGCACCGGCTGGATCAACGGCGCCGAGGCCGCCGCGCTGGAGTACATGTTCAACGGCAACACCGCGATCGTCTCGATGCAGTACTCGTTCCTGCCGAGTTGGCTGTCGTTCCTCGTCGATAAGGAGAACGCCCGCCAAGCCGGGCAGGCGCTGTTCGAAGCCGTCGACGGCCTCATCCGGGCGATGCCCGAAGCGCAACGGCCGCGACTGGTGGTCTTCGGCGAGAGCCTCGGCTCCTTCGGCGGCGAGGCGCCGTTCCTGGCACTGAACAATCTCGTCGCCCGCACCGACGGCGCACTGTTCAGCGGGCCGACGTTCAACAACACGATCTGGACCGATCTCACCCTCAACCGCGACGCCGGATCGCCGGAGTGGCTGCCGATCTACGACAAGGGCGAGAACGTCCGGTTCGCCGCCCGGCCGGAGAACCTGGAGCGGCCCGCCGATCCGTGGGGCGTGCCGCGGGCGGTGTACCTGCAGCACGCCTCCGACCCGATCTCGTGGTGGAATCCGGATCTGCTGTTCGCCCGGCCCGACTGGCTCGAGGAGCCGCCCGGCTACGACCGCACCGCCCGGATGAAGTGGATTCCGGTGGTGACGTTCCTACAGGTGTCGGCCGACATGGCAGTGGCGATCGACGTGCCCGACGGGCACGGCCACGTCTACGTCAGGGACGTCGCCAACGCGTGGGCGGCGATCTTGCAGCCGCCGGGATGGACGCCGGAGAAGACCGAGCGGCTGCGGCCGATGCTGCGTTCCGGCGAGAGCAGCTAGACGAGGACGCCTTCGGCCTTCAACGCGTGGTAGCCGCCGATCACGTCGGTGGACCGGTGCAGCCCGAGATCGAGCAGCGCTGCGGCGGCCAGGCTCGAGGTGTAACCCTCGGAGCACAGCACCACCCATTCGACGTCGTCGTCGACGGCCTGGGTGATCTTCGCGTCGCTGGTCGGGTCGCAGCGCCACTCCAGCACGTTGCGTTCGATCACCAGCGCGGCCGGCACCTCGCCCTCGCGCGCCCGCTGCGCCTGCGGACGGATGTCCACCAGCAGGGCGCCGCGCTCCAGCGCTGCGGGTACGTCGCGGGCCGGCATCCGCTCGAGACGCGACCGCGCAATCTCGAGAATGCGGTCGATGCGGCTGGCCATGCTCATCCCTCCGGGTGTTCGGTGAGTTCGGTGCGGTTGCGCCGCAACGTCTGCCGATCGGTGACCTCGTAGTACGACATCGCCGTCAGCGGCGGCGAGTAGGCGTGCACGCTGAGCGTAGGCGTCGGGACGGGGTCCGGCGCCCACACCACATCGTGCACCCAACCCAGCGGGAAGCCGGCCTGATCGCCCGCCGACAACCGCCGGCGCCGCAACGCCTCGCCGTCCCAGCGGGTTTCGGACAGCGATCCCGACACGACGGTGAGCGCGCCGAGCGAGCCGCCGTGGTCGTGCAGTTCGGTCGACCGGTCGGGCACCCAGCTGATGAGCCAGATGTCGAGTTCATCGTCGCCGTACATGCGGGTGAACCAGCGGTCGTCGCTCGGAACGCCGCGCTTCGGCAGCAGGTGGTCGTAGCGCCCGCTGAGCACCTCGTCGGCGCCGGCGTCGGTGGCGTGCAGCAGATCGGGCAACCGGAGCCGGGTGGGCGCCGAGACGGCCGGGGCGACCGCAACGGGCGGCAGCGTGAGGGGACGCGTGGAAACCGCGGAAACCATGGAGGAGCTCCAAAGGGGGTGTGACGGGACGGATCGGGGGCGGGCGTCAGGCCCGACAACACTCCAGACGGTCAGTCGTCTTCGTCACAGCGCCAAGTGTTCCACAGCCAGGGACGGCCCGGTAGCCGCAGGCTTTAACCTCAGGATGAATCTGGAAAGACGCTGGTCGGCCTCGAGTGCCGCCGGCGGACGAAGCGGTGCGGACAGGCGTCGAAGCGTTGGTTCGGCGCGGCCGCCCGGGGGTAAAGTCGTGGTCGGGCCGTGGGGAGAAGCTGCAGGAGGCCTGCAATGAAGATCAGACATCTGGCAGTCGCCGCGGCTGCCTCGTTCGCGCCGTTGTTGTTCGTGACGGTCGCGACGCCCGGTGTGGGCAGTGCCGCCGAGTGCGGCCCGGGCACGGTGTACGACGCGCCGTCCAACTCGTGTGTGGGTGCTCCCCCGCCGCCGCCACCCCCGCCACCTCCCCCGCCGTGGAACGGCGACCCGACGCCCGGATTCTCGATCGGCGTGTGTGCGCCGATCCCGTTCGTCTCGCTCTGCACCGGCATCTGACGCAGGCGGCGGCGGGCCGCGTCACACGGTTGCCTAGATTGAGCGGTATGCGCAGCTACCCCGCAGTGGTGTTCGCGGCCGCCGGTGTCATCGCCCTCGCCGGCTGTTCGTCGGGCTCCGAGGACGCCGTCCCCGGCACTTCGCCGCAGCCCGGCCCGTCGACGACGGCCACGTCGGAGACGCGCACGGCGGCGCCGGGCGCGCAGGAGGTGACGCCGGGCGGGGTGACCACCGCCGTCGGCTCGCCTGCGGAGTCCACCGAGGAGGAGTACTTCCAGGCGTGCAACGCCGCCAGGACGTGGATGACCGAGAAAGGCGGCGACCTCGCGTCGCAGATCGAGCCGTACCTGGGCGAGCTGCAGCGTTCGGACTCGGCGGGGCCCGGGACGTTCGGCACGCCGTGGTCGCAGCTGACACCGCCGCGGCAGGCGGCGGTGATCGTCGCGGTCGAGGCGGCCGCCGGCGAGTTGTGCGGCTGACCGTTTCGAACCGCAAGGGCGCACAATAGCGCCATGAGCAAGCGGGTCGCTCTGGTGCTGGGCAGCGGCGGGGCTCGCGGCTACGCGCACATCGGGGTGATCGACGAGTTGCGCAGCCGCGGCTACGAGGTCGTCGGGGTGTCGGGATCGTCGATGGGCGCCCTGGTCGGCGGCCTGCACGCGGCGGGAAAGCTCGACGAGTACGCCGACTGGGCGAAGGGGCTGACGCAGCGTGCGGTGCTCCGGCTGCTGGATCCGGCGATCACCGCCGCCGGGGTGCTGCGGGCCGAGAAGATCATCGACGCCGTCCGCGAGATCCTCGGCGAGGTGGCGATCGAGGACCTGCCGATCCCGTACACCGCGGTGACGACGGATCTGATCGCGGGCAAGTCGGTCTGGCTGCAGCGCGGGCCGCTCGACGAGGCGATCCGCGCCTCCATCGCCATTCCCGGCGTGATCATGCCCTACGTGCTGGACGGCCGGTTGCTCGCCGACGGCGGCATCCTCGACCCGCTGCCGATGGCACCGATCTCGGCCGTCAACGCCGACCTGACGATCGCGGTGAGCCTGAGCGGCAGCGAGTCCGGCGGGCGCGCCGAACCCGACGGCGACCAGTCGGGCGTCAATACCGAATGGCTGAACCGCCTGCTGCGCAGCACATCTGCGCTGCTCGACACCAAATCGGCCCGCGCAGTGCTCGACACGCCCGCGGTGCGGTCGATGCTCAGCCGGTTCGGCACCACCGAAGACCCGGAGGACGGCACCGTCGACGACGCTGCCGACGGGGACGGCTCCGAGGACCTCGACGAGGTGGATGACGTCGTGGTGCCCCGGCTGAGCAGCTTCGAGGTGATGAACCGCACCATCGACATCGCGCAGGCAGCGCTGGCCCGCCACACGCTCGCCGGCTACCCGCCGGATCTGCTGATCGAGGTGCCTCGCACCGTCTGCCGCAGCCTCGACTTCCACCGCGCCGCGGAGGTCATCCAGGTCGGCCGCGAGCTGGCGACGCGCGCGCTCGACGAGTTGGAGGCGCCGGGCCTCAGCCCCCTGCTGACCCCCTAGGCGAGGAACGCCGCGATCTCGGCGGCAACCCGGCGGCCCTGTGTCCGCCCGGCCTGTGCGGACGGGACGCGGCATGCCGGGTCGAGCGGGTTGGCGCCGAATGCGGCGAGCGCGTCGTCGTCGGCGAACACCCCGAGCACCCGGTCGCCGTGTGAGGCGATCTCTTCGGCAGCGCCGCCGCCGAACGGCGACGGCGAGTTCCGGCCGGACGGCACCAGCACCACGACGGCGTCGCAGTCGTCGACGAATCGCAGATTGATGGTGCTGCCGACACCGCCGTCCATGTAGCGGCGGCCGTCGATCGTCACCGGCGGCCACGCGCCGGGCACCGCACAACTGGCGGCCACGGCGTCGACGAGGCCGACACCGGCGGAGCGGTCGAACGCGACGAGTTCACCGGTCGCGGTGTCGATCGCGGGGATCCGCAGCACCCGGTCGGGCCACTCGTGCGACGGCAGCCGGGCAGCGATGACGTCGCGCCGCACCGCCTCGTCGACCGTCGGGGTGGACACCGCGATCTCGCCGATCCGCTGCAGCTTCTGCGTGGTGGTCAGGCCGGGCTGCGCCATCGCGCCGACGAACAGTTCGACGATGCCGTCGATGCCGACGGCCGGACTGAGTTCGGCGGACACCGTGGCCAATTGGCGCTCGAACAGCGCGTCGAGGCCCGTGCCGCTGCTGATCTGCGCGGCGACCGTCGATCCGGCCGAGGTGCCCAGCAGGACGTCGGCGTCGAGAAGCGCCTGCGCCGTCGACGGCGACTCGTCGGCGATGCCCTGCAGAATGCCGGTCTCCCAGGCGATACCCGCGATCCCGCCGCCGGCGAGGACCAGTGCCCTTTTCGTTGTCACGGGTCCCGAGTGTGCCAGCCGTCGCCTACCGTGAGGCGGATGGCCACCATGCGCGCGCAGCGCTTCTACGCCGACACCAGGACCATCACCGTGGAGGACGTCCCGATTCCCGCACCGGGCCCGGGTGAGGTGCTGGTCAAGGTCGCGTTCTGCGGCATCTGCCACTCCGACTTGAGTCTGATCAACGGCACGTTCCCCTCGCAGCTGCCGGTGGTCACCCAGGGGCACGAGACGTCGGGCACCGTCGCGGCCATCGGGCCCGGCGTCACCGGCTGGGCGGAGGGCGACCGCGTGGTGGTGGCGGCCGGCAAGCCGTGCCTGGAATGCGTGAACTGCCGCCGCGGCGACATGTCGAACTGCCTGCGCATCCGGTTGATGGCGTTCGCCTACGACGGCGGCTGGGCCGAGTACACGGTGGCTCAGGCGTTCGGCCTGACGAGGATTCCCGACAACGTGCCGATGGAGCAGGCCGCCATCCTGGCCGACGCCGTCTCCACACCCTATGGCGCGGTGGTCCGGACGGCCGGTGTCGGTATCGGCGAATCCGTCGGCGTCTGGGGTGTCGGCGGATTGGGCACGCACATCATCCAACTCGCCCGGCTGGTCGGCGCCGCCCCGATCATCGCGGTCGACATCAAACCCGCCATCCTCGACAGGGCGCTGGCCGTCGGCGCCGACCACGCGTTCGACGCGCGCGACCCCGACCTCGCGGGCAAGATCGCCGAGGTCACCGGCGGACGCAACCTCGACGTCGTGTTCGACGCGGTCGGCCTCGGGTCGACATTCGAGCAGGCCCTGAACAGCCTGACCGTCGGCGGCAGGCTCGTCGGTGTCGGGATGAGCGCCGACGCTCCCACCATCGGGCCGACCTCGATCTTCAACCTGTTCAAGCGACAGGTGCTCGGACACCTCGGGTATCAGAACTCCGACATCGGCACACTGGCCCAGCTGGTTTCGCTGGGCCGGCTGGACCTGTCGCGCTCGATCAGTGCCGTCGTCCCGCTGGAGGACGTGGCACTCGGCATCGAGAAGCTCGAGAAGGCCGACGGCGATCCGATCCGGATCTTGGTGCAGCCGTGAGTCTTCCGGTCAGCGCAGCCGGGGCGCCGCCTTGGCGCTGATCAACGGCAGGTCGAGATAGGTGGCGATGCCCGGCGCGGCGGCACACACCGCGGGCACCGAGTTCACGCAGTGCGCCGCTGTCGCCACGATGCCGTTGTTGCACTCGAGGCCCTCCGCCACGCTCTCGGGCTGGAATCCCTTGATGGTCACCGCGAAGTCCGGGTTGCCCTTCGCCTCCATCTCGTAGCGCTCACCCGCCGGACCGAAATCCCAAGGCGGATCGAGGTTCTCCTGTCCCATCAGCCAGTTGACGGTGACCCGGACGACGACCTCGTCGCCGACGAGCGCCTCCCAGTGGAACTTGCGGCCTGCGACCTGCCCGGGTTCGATGGCGCCCATCGGGGAGTCGATCGGCGCGGTCGCGACGGCGATCTCCTGGGTGGCGCGGATCTGCGGGTCGGCGTTGAAGCCCATCGTGTCGACGATCATCTTCACCGACTGGATGAATCCGCCGTCGAGCAGCTTCTGCATCGGTCCGGTGAGCGCCTTCTCGGGGGTGTCGCCGAAGCCCATCACGTAGCGCAGCACGTCCGGCGCGTCATAGGTGCGCAGATCTGAGAACTCCTCGGCGCGAACGAACGTCACACCGGTCGACATGATCGACATCATCAGCGGGAACTTGTCGCTGATGCCGCCCGGCGCAATCCCGGTGCCGTGCAACGTGACACCGCCTTCGACGGCGGCGGTGCGCAGCGGTGCGCTCTCCTTCTCCCCCGGGTAGAACCAGCCGACCGGGGTCACGACGTTCTTCCCCGAACGCAGCAGCGCCGCGACCTCCTCGGAATTGGGCAGCAGCGGCGCGTAGATCACCGCATCGGCGTCGAGGGCGAGGATGTCCTCGACACTGTTGGTCGCGGCGACGCCGATCGGGTCGACACCCACCAGGTCACCGACGTCGCGTCCGGCCTTGTCGGGTGAGTGCACCCAGCATCCGGCGAGTTCCAGGTCGGGGTGCTCGAGCACGCCCTTGATCGCGGCGATCCCGACTCCGCCCGTCGCCCACTGCACGACCCGTAGGCCCACGTCACCCTCCTTGTCGGCGAATTAGAACACGTTCTATTGTGGTCTACACCACTTGCGGTGATAAGCGAAGGGCCACAGCCATGCCTGAAAAAGTGTTCGTCGTCGGCGTCGGGATGACGAAGTTCGAGAAGCCCGGTCGCCGCGAGGGGTGGGACTACCCACAGATGGCCAAGGAGTCGGGCACCAAGGCGCTCGAGGACGCCGGTATCGACTACTCCGAGGTGCAGCAGGGCTACGTCGGCTACTGCAGCGGCGACTCGACGTCGGGCAACCGCGCGCTCTACGAGCTGGGCATGACCGGCATCCCGGTGGTCAACGTCAACAACAACTGCTCGACCGGATCGACGGCGCTGTTCCTGGCCGCCCAGACCATTCGCGGCGGGCTGGCCGACTGCACCATCGCCCTCGGCTTCGAGAAGATGCAGCCCGGCGCGCTGGCCGGCGGCGCCGAGGACCGCGAGTCGCCCCTGGGCCGCCACATCAAGGCGCTGGCCGAGATCGAGGAGTTCGCCTTCCCCGTCGCGCCGTGGATGTTCGCCGCCGCCGGCCGCGAGCACATGCGTCAGCATGGTTCCACCGCAGAGCATTTCGCCAAGATCGGGTACAAGAACCACAAGCACTCGGTGAACAACCCGTACGCGCAGTTCCAGGAGGAGTACAGCCTCGACGACATCCTCGGCGCACGGATGATCTCCGATCCGGTGACCAAGCTGCAGTGCTCGCCCACCTCGGACGGCTCCGGGGCGGCGATCCTGGCCAGCGAGGCGTTCGTCGACAAGCACGGACTGGCGGGCCAGGCCGTCGAAATCGTCGGCCAGGCGATGACCACCGACTTCGAGTCGACGTTCGATGGCAGCGCCAAGAACGTCATCGGCTACGACATGAACGTGCAGGCGGCGCGCCAGGTGTACGACCAGTCCGGTCTCGGCCCGAGCGACTTCCAGGTCATCGAGCTGCACGACTGCTTCTCGGCCAACGAACTGCTGCTCTACGAGGCCCTCGGCCTGTGCGGCGAGGGTGAGGCCCCCAAGCTGATCGACAACAACGACACCACCTACGGCGGCCGCTGGGTGGTCAACCCGTCGGGCGGGCTGATCTCCAAGGGCCACCCGCTTGGCGCCACCGGGCTGGCCCAGTGCGCGGAGTTGACGTGGCAGCTGCGCGGCACCGCCGACAAGCGTCAGGTCGACAACGTGACCGCGGCGCTGCAGCACAACATCGGCCTCGGCGGCGCGGCCGTCGTCACGGCCTACCAGCGCGCCGAGCGGTAGTCACCTTCGGAGCGCGAGCAGACGCAAATTGCCCGTTCTGGACGGCGTGTCGCAACAATTTGCGTCTGCTCGCCGGGGAAACGTCAGTCCCGCAGCTCGATGACGTCGTAGGCGCCGTCGGCGTGGCGGGCGCGGATCGTCTTCTTGTCGTACTTGCCGACGCTGGTGCGCGGCACCTCGTCGACGAACGTCCAGCGTTCCGGCAGCCACCAGCGGACGACCCTGTCGGCGAGGAACTCCCGCAGCTCGGCGGGACCGGCGGCCGCGCCTTCGTTGAGCACCACCGCCGCCAGCGGGCGCTCCTGCCAGCGGTCGTCGGGCACGCCGACGACGGCCGCCTCGAGCACCGCCTCGTGCGCGATGAGGTGGTTCTCGAGTTCGACCGATGAGATCCACTCGCCGCCGGACTTGATGACGTCCTTGGCCCGGTCGGTGAGTGTGACGAAGCCCTGCGGGTCGACGCGGCCGACGTCGCCGGTGCGCAGCCACCCGTCGTCGAACTTCTCGCCGTCGCGGCCGCGGTAGTAGCCGCCGGTGATCCACGGCCCGCGGACCTCGATCTCGCCGACCGCCTTGCCGTCGTGCGGCAGCGGGTTGCCCTCGTCGTCGACGATCCGCACCTCGACCCCGCACGCCGGGCGGCCCTGCGACGCTCGCTGCATCCACCGCTCGTCGTCGCTCACGCCGGGCGTCGGGTGCGCCACGGTCGCCAGCGGTGACGTCTCGGTCATCCCCCACGCCTGCACGATCTGAACGCCGAGCCGCTCGTAGGCCCGCATCAGCGAGACGGGCACCGCCGACCCGCCGCTGGTGATCAGCCGCAGCGACGAGATGTCGTGCCCCGAAGACGATTCGATCCGGTGCAGGATGTCGTTCCAGATGGTGGGCACCGCGCCTGCCACCGTGGGCCGTTGCGACTCGATGACGTCGATCAGCGATGCCGCGTCCATGAACCGGTCGGGCAGCACCAGGTCGGCGCCGGCCATCAGCGCCGCGTACGGCAGACCCCAGGCGTTGGCGTGGAACATCGGCACGATCGGCAGCACCGAGTCGCTGTAGCCGATGCCCGAAGCATTGGCCGTACAGGCGTTCATGGAGTGCAGGTAGCTCGAACGGTGGCTGTAGACAACGCCTTTCGGATTTCCGGTAGTGCCGCTGGTGTAGCACATCGCGGCCGCCGAATTCTCCTCCATCGCCGGCCAGTCGAAGACCGGGCGTTCGCCGGCGATGACGTCGGCGTAGCGCAACACCCTCATGTGCGGCGAATCGAGCGGGTCGAGGTCACCGTCGCCGACAGCGATCACGGTGTGCACCGTGTCCAGCAACGGCAGCACGGGCGCCAGCTGAGCGACCAGCGAGACGTCGGCGATGATCACCCTGTCCTCGGCCTCGTTGGCGATGAACGCGATCTGCTCGGGCGACAGCCTGATGTTCAGCGTGTGCAGCACCGCACCCATCGACGGCACCGCCAGGTAGGCGGCCAGGTGTTCGGCGTTGTTCCACATGAACGTGCCGACGCGTTCGTCGCCGGTGACGCCGAGCCGCCGCAGCGCGTTGGCCAGCCGGGCCGCCTGGTCGCCGAGTTCGCGGTAACTCATCGTGCGGTAGCCGCCCTCGCCGGTGGCGGTGGTGACGGCGCGGTCGCCGTTGACGGTCGCGGCGTGCCGCATGATCGCCGCGATCGTCAACGGACAGTCCTGCATGGTGCTGCGCATCGAACGCCTCCCCTTCGGTTGGGCGCGATGCTAATGCGGGGGCGCCGGTGGAGTCCGCGTTTCCGTGCCGTCGGGTGTCCGGGCGCGGGAACGTTTGGGCTTCCCCCGGCGATGTATCAAGAGGATGGTTGAGGTGAACCAGGAGGTTCGGTCATGAATGCGAAGACAGCACTGGGCGCTGCGGCCCTGGCGGCCTGTGGGGTGCTCGCCGTACCCGCCGGCCTCGCAACGGCCGACGAGACGGCACTGGACACCATCAACCGTTACCAGGATGCGGGCTACACGGTGAACATCGACCGGATCGGTTCCGCGCCCCTCGAGCAGTGCACCGTCACCGGCATCCGCAATCCACAGGAAGTCAGGCGACTGGTGCGCGACAACGGTCAATACCGGTGGTGGGAGGACGACGAGGACCACAGGGGGTACGTCGAGGTCATCAGCCGGTCGATCTCGGTGTCGCTGAACTGCTCCCGCTGACAGCCCGACCGCTCAACGGGAGCAATTGACCGAGACCGTGATTCGGCGCCGGTCGACTCCCGCGAACGGGTTGTCGCCGTCCTCGTCACGCAGGACGAAACCGGCCTGCCTGCGCGGGTTCTTGATATCCGTGACGACGCATTCGTCGAGCGGCGCGCTGCCCAACCGGTTGACTTTCACGTCGAAACCCTGCGCCTCGAGAACGGCGATGGTCTGGCTCGCCGATTCGGCAGCCGCCTCGGCCACTGCCGCCGGTGCGAGGATCGCTGCGCAAGCCGCGGCCGCGATACCGGTGGAGATCAACAGGTAGGTCCTCATCGTCGTGCCCTTCATTCGTCGTTGACTGCTTCAGAAGGCTCGACGGCAGAGGCACCGAAAAGGTTCACCGCAGCGAAAAGCCCGGCCGAACGTGTCGGCCGGGCTGTTCGCTTGTCGCTCAGGCGGTGACGGGCTGCCGCGTCTGCTCGTGATCGTCGTCCACCATGGTGAGTTCGTCGAACGGATCGTCACCACGCAGGACGGAGTCGACCCTGCCCTTGTCGATCGTGTGGGTCCACGAGCCGACGAGGATGGTGGCCACGGCGTTGCCGGAGAAGTTGGTCAGCGCGCGGGCCTCGGACATGAACCGGTCGATACCGACGATCAGGCCCACCCCGTCGAGCAGGTCCGGGCGGTGCGCCTGCAGGCCGCCTGCCAGCGTGGCCAGGCCGGCGCCGGTGACCCCGGCCGCACCCTTCGACGCGACGATCATGAACACCAGCAGCCCGATCTGCTCACCGAGGGACAGCGGGTCGCCGAGTGCTCCGGCGATGAACAGTGACGCCATCGTCAGGTAGATCGCGGTGCCGTCCAGGTTGAACGAGTAGCCGGTCGGAACCACCACGCCGACGGTGGTGCGGTCGACGCCCAGGTGCTCCATCTTGGCGATCAGGCGGGGCAGCGCGGACTCCGACGACGAGGTCGACACGATCAGCAGGTACTCGCGGGCCAGGTAGCGCACCAGCTTGAAGATGGACACGCCGGACACCACCCGCAGGATGACGCCGAGCACGCCGAACACGAAGAGGACGCAGGTGATGTAGAAGCCGAGCATCAGGCCGAGCAGCTGCGTCACCGCGGACCAGCCGGTCTGGCCGACGACGTTGGCGATGGCGCCGAACGCGCCGATCGGGGCCAGCCACAGGATCATCACCAGGACCTTGAACACCAGCTTCTGCAGCGAGGCGATGGCCCGCAGCGCCGGCTCACCGGCGGTGCCCATGCCCTGCAGCGCGAAACCGACGAGCAGCGCGACGAACAGCGCCTGAAGCACGCTGCCGGCGGTGAGCGCGGAGAACAGCGTCTCGGGGATGATGCCCTGGACGAAGTCGAGCATGCCGCCCGACTCGTGGGCCTTCTCGGCCAGCTCCGCACCCTTGCCCGCGGTGCTCTCGGACAGGTTCAGCCCGCTGCCGGGGTGCAGGATGTTGCCGACCACCAGGCCGATGGCGAGGGCGAAGGTGGACATCGCGAGGAAGTAGACGAAGGCCAGTCCACCGACCTTGCCGACGGTGGCGGCCTTGCGTACCGAACCGATGCCCAACACGATCGTGCAGAAGATGACGGGGGCGATCATCATCTTGATCAGGTCGACGAACATCGTGCCGAGAATGCCGACGCTCTTGCCCACCTCGGGGGCGAGCAGACCCACGATCACGCCGGCCACCACGGCGACGATGACGCCGATGTAGAGCCAGTGCGTGCGGTCGCGGCGCTTGGGCGGTGCCGGCGGATCCGGTTGCGACGGCGGGGGCGGGTCCAGGGTCACGCTCATGGCTCTTCTCCAAGGTCGACAGCGAATGTGATCTGCAAGTAGGTTCGGCGAGGACGTGAGCCAGGTCACGCTTTAGTTCATTAAGTGCAGCGGGAGGCGGTCGGGTGGTCGACGGCACGGACGGCGCCGACGGACAGGTGATGACGCCGGACGGGCGCACCCTGAGCTATCTCGAAGTGGGAGATCCGGGCGGGCCGCTGGTGCTGCACAACCACGGCGGTCCCAGCAGCCGACTCGAGGCGCGCCTGTTCGCCGACGCGGCGACGGCGCGCGGGTTGCGGTTCGTCTGCGTCGACCGCCCCGGCTTCGGGCGCTCCACCCGGCAGCGCAACCGCACCTACCGCGGGTGGGCCGAGGACCTCGTCACGGTCGCCGACACACTGGGCCGCCACGAATTCGGTGTGACGGGCTGGTCGGAGGGCGGCCCATGGGCGCTGGCCGCTGCGGCCTACCTCGACCCGGCACGGCTGCGCCACGTCAGCAGCCTGGCCCCGGGCAGCTACGGCGCCTTCGGTGACAACTGGGCGGCGGGCCGGCTGTCGAGAGCCGACGCGTTCGGCGGCACCCTGGCGCTGCGCTTCCGGCCCGGCTTCCATCTGATGTACGCGGCGGTCGGGTTCACCGCCACCCGCTTCCCGCGGAGTTACCTGAAAGAAGTGCGCAAGGCCGTCAACGACTACGACCGGGAGATCCTGCAGCAGGCCCACAACGCGGCCGCCTTCGCCGACGCCGGCGCCGAGTGCTTCGCGCAGGGCAGCGAGGGATTGGTGCGCGACGCCGATCTGCTGTACCGGCAGTGGGCTTTCGACGTGACGGCCATCGAACGTCCGGTGCATCTGTGGCAGGGACTCGACGACCGGCTGGTCCCGGCGTCGATCAACGAGACCGTGGCCGAACGGATGCCCGGCGCGCAGTGGCATCCGGTACCGGGGGCAGGGCATTTCGTCGCCGTCGGATGTGCCGACGACATCTTCGCCATCGCCGCAGCGGATCTCGGCGCGGACTAGGCGGGCGCCCGGTGCGGTGGACAGCCTGGCCGCGGTCGCTGGCCGGCCAGGCGATCGCGATGCAGATCGTGGTGATCGCCGTGATCGTGCTGGCCGGCAGCGTGCTGGCGCTACTGGACGCGCGCCGCGACGGCGACGAGGCCGCGCGTCAGCAGGTGATCGCCATCGCCACCGCGCTGGCCGACGCACCGTCGACGGCCTCGGCGATCGAATCCGGCACTGCCACAGCGGCTCTGCAACCGGTCACCGAGGCGGTCCGGATGCACACCGACATCGCGTTCATCACGATCATGGCGCCCGACGGCATCCGTTACACCCACACCGATCCCCGCCAGATAGGCGGCCGCTACCTCGGCACGACGGAGCCCGCCCTGCGCGGTGAGACGTTCAGCGAGGTGTACACCGGCACGCTGGGTCCGTCGATCCGGGCGGTTGCGCCTGTGCGCAACGGGTCCGGTGAGATCGTCGGACTGGTCTCGGCGGGGATCACCCAGCAGACCCTCGCGCAGCGATGGCGTGGCCAGGTCCCGACGATCGCCGCGGTGAGCGTTGCGGCGCTGGTGGTGTCGTCGCTCGGGCTGTGGCTCATCCGGCGACGCCTGCTCCGGCAGACCCACGGTCTGCGGCCCGACGAACTGCGGGTGATGTACGAACACCACGACGCGATCCTGCATTCGGTGTCGGAGGGTCTGATCGTGCTCGACCGCAACGGCGTCGCACTGGTCAACGACGAGGCCCGCCGCCTGCTCGGGCTGCCGCCCGGCCCGGTGGACGCCTCGGCACTGCCCGACTTCCTGCGCGCCCACGACCCCGGTGTGCGCGACGAGGTGCACGTCACCGACGAAAGGGTGCTGGTGGTGAACCGCTCGCGGGTCGCCGGATCGGACTCCGAGGTGGTGACGGTCCGCGATCGCACCGAACTACAGGGCGCGTTGGGCGAACTCAGCTCCCTGCAGGTGCTCGCCGACTCGCTGCGCGCGCAGGCGCACGAAGCCGCCAACAAGCTGCACACCGTCGTCACCATGGTGGAGATGGGCAGGCCGGAGGACGCGGTGACCTTCGCGACCCGCGAGCTGGAGCTGTCGCAGCGCCTGGTCGACCGGCTCTCCGAGGCCGTCGGCGAGCCGGCGCTGGTGGCGCTCCTGCTCGGCAAGACCGCGCAGGCCGATGAGCGGGGCATCGCGCTGACCGTCACCGAGGACACCCACCTGCCGTCGGATGCCGACGACGTGCCGCTGACCGGTCAGGAGATGGTCACGGTGCTGGGCAATCTCGTCGACAACGCGATGGACGCGTGCGACCGCGACGACCCGTGGGTGGAGGTGACCGTGACCCTGGACGACGACGTGCTGCTGATGCGGGTGGCCGACAGCGGGTCCGGGATGGACGCCCAGGCGTTCCGGCGGGCGATGCAGCGCGGGTACTCGACGAAGTCCGGCATGGACGCCGACCAGCACGGCCTCGGACTCGCGTTGGTGGCGCAGGTGGTCGACCGCCATCGGGGCACGCTGACCGCCGACGTCACCTACGGTTCGGTGGTGACGGTGACCGTGCCGCGGGAGGCGTCGTGATCTCGGTGCTGATCGTCGAGGACGACCCGTTGATCGCCGAGGCGCATCAGGTGTATCTCGGCAGGCTGCCGGGGTTCACGACGGCGGCCGTCGCGCACACCGCGCGCGACGGCATGCGGTTGGCGGCGGAGGCAGCGGCGTCGGACGCTCCGATCGACCTCGTGCTGCTCGACATCGGACTGCCCGACGCGAGCGGGATCTCGCTGGCGTCGGCGCTTTCTGGGTTGCGGCCCGCACCCGACATCATCGCGATCACGTCGGAGCGGGATCTGGAGATGGTGCGCGCCGCGGTGTCCCACGGCGCGCTGGCGTACCTGCTCAAGCCGTTCACCTTCGCGGCGTTCCGCGACCGCCTCGAGCGCTACCGCCGCTACCGCGACGCGTTGCCCGCGGGCACCGACGCGGCCAGTCAGGTCGAGGTCGACCGGGCACTGGCCGAACTGCGGGTCGCCACCGACAGGTCGGTGACGCCCAAGGGTGCGGCCGCGGGCACCACCGACGAGATCGCCCGCATCGTCCGCGACGCCGCCGAGGGTCTGACGGCCGACGAGGTGGCCAGGCAGATCGGGGTGTCGCGGGTGACGGCGTGGCGCTACCTCGAGCGGCTCGCCGACGACGGCACCGTCACCCGCACCACGGACTATGGAAAGGCCGGCCGCCCCAAGACCCGTTACGAGTGGCGCTGAAACCGGTCAGACGGCGACGAGCTCGCGAGCCTGCGCCGGGATGCGGTCGGTGGCCGCGGTCTGCGAGTACACCAGCGGCTGCATCGACGCGACCGAGAACGCGGTCACGGTGCCCGCGTAGTCGGCGACGTAGAGCCGGCTGCCGTCGGCGCTGAGCGCGATGCACGACGGGCGCGCCTCCACCTGGACGGTGTTGAGCACTTCGTTGGTCCGCGTGCACAGCACCGCGACATGGTTGTAGTCGACGATGTAGGCCCGGCTGCCGTCGGCGCTGAGCGCCAACTGCACCGGCGCGCGGCCGATCTCGACGATGCCGGTCACCTTGTTCGTCGAGAGGTCGACGGTCTCGACGGCGCCGCCGAGGGTGCGGTGTGACGTGAGCACGTAGGCGGTGGCGTCGTCGACGAGGGCGAGATCGCGGATCGGGGCGCCGATCCTGACCGTCGCCACGACCTGGGTGGTCTCGACGTCGACCACCAGCAGGCGACTGCCCTCGGTGTCGGAAGCCGCGACGTAGAGGCGCTTGCCTGCCGCGTCGATGCGCAGCGCGTCGACGTTGATCCCGGGGCCGGTGGCCACGTCGATGGTGCCGGCCCGCTCGGCCGTGGTATCGATCACCGCGACGTCGACGTGGTCGTAGCTGCTGCGGCCGGCGAAGACCTTCTTGCCGTCGGGGCTGACCGCCAGTGCGGTGACGCCGAAGGCCAACGGGTATTCGGCGAGCACCGATGCGCCGACCGTGTCGATCACCGCGACGCCGTCGGTGGTCGACGATGTCGTCGTCACGTACGCGCGGTCACCGGTCGCCGCGACGGCGAACGGCTCTCCCGGCGCCCGGACGAGGGCGGTGACCGCCGCCGCGTCGGCGTCGAGGACCGAGACCGCGCGCACCCCGAGGTGCGTCGCGACGACCGCTCCGCTGTCGGGGTCGACGGTCAGGTCGCCGATGGGCCGGCCGATCGTGACCGATCCGATGACGGTGAGGTCCTGATCGGTGGTGACGACGTCTGACGACTCGTCGTGGGTGGGCCCGCTCGCGCGGGTGAAGATATTTGCCATGGTGTTCGGCACCTCCGCCGGTATGGCTGTGCACCGGCTCTCGATTGCAGCTGTCTCTGCGCCCCCAGGGCGCGGTCCCGATCGAGTGTAGCGACGCGAATTGGGCGGATAAGACACCGAGTTCGCAGGACCACGGCAGTAACGTTCTTTGCTCTCAGGCCATGCTTAAGAAACGGATCGTTATGCAGTTGTTACCCTTCGGTGGCGAAGTCTAGCAACGCTCTCAACTGGTTTAATACCTCGTCAGCAATTATCGCTTGATCATTTTCGTCGTGTGCGCGACTAAGGCTTTCTTAGTATTCAACGTGGAAGTGAGGGGTAAATCACAGGTGCGGGCCGCAGCAAACATCTGACAGCGACCGCCACTGCGCGGGCCCTTGCGGTGGAGGTGGCCTGAGCGGACGGATACCGCCCCCGGGTGTGTTCGCTGGGCCGTCGACAGAGGCGTCAGACCCCCGCGTCGGCCACCGATCGTGCGCTGACCTCCGGGACGATCCGCAGCCGAAGGGCGGCAGCCGTCGCCGGCCCGACCACCCCGTCGACGACCAGGTCAGGGGTGCGTCGCTGGAACTCCCGGACCGCCGCCTCGGTCTCCCGGCCGTACACGCCGTCGATCACCAGGTGCCCGCCGTAGGCGGCATAGCCGTACTTCAGTCGGCGCTGCAGTTCGGCGACCTGAGCGCCCGTCGAACCGCGAAACAGCAGTGTGTCGGCGTACTGACCGATCGGCAGCCCCGGGGCAGGCGGCGGTGCGGACGCAGGCACCACACCGATGCGCGCCTGTACGTCGCGGCGGAGCAGGTGCATGTCGATGGCTCCGGGATCCCACTTGCCCTGGGCCCGACCTGCGTACTCCTTGTGACCGATGGTCCGTTCCGCCGTGTGCGCCAGCCGCCGGTTGATCGCGGCACAGCAACGGACGAGGGCGAGATACTGCGCGTCGGGCCAGTTCATCCGGTGCGGCGCGGACGGACCGGTGCCGCTGTTGGCGCATTCGATGCCGATCGTGTGCCAATTGCCCATGTTCGTCGGCAGCCAGGGGTACATCCCGATGCCCGCATGCCAGGCCACACCCGCGGCGACGACGGTGACGGTGCCGTCGCGCGCGATGTGCAGCTGCGACAGCGGGCCGGGCAGATCGGGCCGTCCGTTCGCGATGGTTGCGGCGTCGGCCCTGTCCGAACCGGTGTGGTGGACCATCACGCCACGGATGTCCCGGAAGTCACCATGCCCGCGCGTTCGCCAACCGGGATGTTCGACCGGATGCACGCCCTCTGTACGCAGCAGGTCAGCCAGCCACACCGGGTCCCCGGTCCAGGAAGTCTGAGGCACCGGTAGCACCCTACCGGGGCGATTGAACTGCGCTGCAGCCGAATTGCCCGCCGACGCGCGGGCTCACTGCAGGAAGCGGTGCGGCGAGTCGAGCCGTAGCAGGTCGGGGAATGCGAACGCGGGAACCCCGAGCAGCGCGGAGAGTCGCCTGGCGTACTCGCGGGCGATCGTCAGACCGTCACCCTGCTCGTCGAAGGTCCCGGTGAGGTCGACGGCGATGCGGCAGCCGAAGGTGTCGGTGACGGAGCGGTCGTCGACGACCGCCTCGAGCACACCATCGGGCAGCGGCAGGTCGGTCACCGCCGCCCGCACCGCGGCTGGACTGGCCGCCATGTCGACGTAAACCGATGCGAAAGCCTCCACGGGCCCATGATCCCTGCCCCGGGGTGAACCCACACGTCGATAACCCTGTCGCTACTCCGTGTTCACCCACCGGCCACATGTCGCCGGAACCCGTGCGCGGCGACACTTCGGCCGCCGTTCGCCGGCCCGAAACCTCGCGGCGGTAGCTTCGCCGAGTGTGATCCTCGCGGCGGGCCCGGAGTTCCTCGATCCGATGTACTGGCTCGGCGAGGGCGGACTCTTCGCGTCGGCGATCGTCGTCGGCGTCATGGTCATCGTGTTCATCGAATGCGGCCTGTTCTTTCCCTTTCTGCCCGGCGACACGCTGCTGTTCACCGCCGGCGTGATCGCCGCCCAGGCTGCGGCCGACGTCAGCATCTGGACGTTGATGCCGTGCGCCACCGTCGCCGCCATCGCGGGCAGTCAGTGCAGCTATCTCGTCGGGCGACGGATCGGGCCGAGGTTGTACGAACGCCCCGACTCCCGGATCTACAAGCGGCGCTATCTGACCGAGTCACACGACTTCTTCGCCAGGTACGGTCCGAAGATCCTCACCATCACGCCGTTCATCGGCGTTGTCCGCACCTTCACGCCGGTGGTGGCCGGGATCGCGGGCATGCGCCACACGGTCTTCACAGCTTTCAACGCGATCGGCTGCGTCATCTGGGGTTTCGGATTGCCCGCGGTCGGATACCGCCTCGGCAACGTCCCCTTTGTCTCACGCCATCTCGAACTGCTGGTGCTGGGGATCGCGTGCCTGTCGTCGCTACCGGTGATCGTCTCTGTCACCAAAGTGATGCTGACGCGACGTCGCCGCGCCGCCGATCCCGAAGCCGGGTCACTTCCCGCAGACGTCGGGTGAATCGCCGCGCGGTGGCGCGCCGGCGGGCAGGGTGTAGTTGACGACCACCGTGGCGTCGACGGGGCCGTCGTTCTCGACGCGGTGCGGGACGCCGGCCGGGATGAACACCGCCTGGCCCTGGCCGTACCGCACGACGGCGCAGCCGGGCGCCTGCTGCAGGGCGACACTGCCTGCGGTGATGACGGAGAACTCCGTCCCGTCATGGGTGTGCCAGCCGCTGTCCGCCCCCGGCTTGAGCACGAGGTTCTGCACGATCAACGTCGTCGGCCGGCCGGCCTCTGTGACGATGGACACGGGCGCGTCGGTGACGCCCTTGGCCAGATCGGTGCGGAGTACGTCCCCCTCCGGAGGAGTGGCCGCGGCCGACGCACTGAATGCGGCGCCGCAACCGATCGCACCGATCACCACTGCGCAAAGTCGTTGGATCTTCATGCTTTTCCTCTCCCCCGGATCGTGCGAAGAATCGTAGATCAGTCGCATGATCGGCGTTGAGAGTTGTCGACACGCATGACCCGGCGCAAAGGACACCAAGGCCGGCGCCTGAGAGGACGGGCTAGACCCGGCCGGCGGCGAACGCCGCGGCCTGGTTCACCAAGCCGTCAGCCACATACGCCCCGTGTGCTCCCATGTCCCAGCCGCCCTGGAAGCAGATCGGGTCGTTGGGCACGCACAGGTCGATCAGCTTGCCGGCGTAGGCCGGCGCGATGACCGGCGACGGGCCGGGCGACAGGCTGTCGGCGAATGTGCTTCTGGGACCGCCGAAGTCGGCCACCGCGGCGACGTGGTCGGCCACCTCGGGCGGCAGTTGACCGGTGGCCATGTCGATGACCGCAGCGCCCTGGGAGTACCCGCCGAGCACCATCCTGGTATTCGGGCAGTCCGCCGCCGTCGCCCGGATGTGGCCGGCGGCGTCGCGGGCACCCGCCGGTGTGCTGAAGTCGAAGTCGTTGCTCGCGGGATAATTCACCGCGTACACGCCGAGCGAACGCGAACCGAGTTGTGAACGAAGCGCGTCGACGAATGCCCCGCCGGTGCCGCCCACGCCCACCGGTTCCGTGGTCCCCCTGGCGAAGACCACCTCCACGTCCGGGCACGGTACGGCGACCGCTTCGGGCGCGACCGCGGTGATCAGCGCAAACAGGGCGGCCGGCGCCAACACGTATCCGAGAACCCGGAGCTTCTTCAATGTCATGCTGATATGTCGCGCGGCGCGCACGAAATGTGACAGTTCTTGCCAAATCCACAATAGGCGAGGGCTTCTGGCGGGCATACGCTTCCCACATGTCGGGAAGGATCGGCGGCTGCGGCGGGGGCGGCAGCTGAGCCGGCGCCTTCAGCGGCTGACGTGCGCTCCGGCGTCGCGTGGTAGTCGAAGCGTCTCCACCAGGGTTACGGCCAGCACGGCACCGAGCACCAGGTACGCCGTCTGATACGACGCGAGAACGCTGAGTAGCAGTGCGGCGACTGCGATTCCGATTCCGGCCGCCAGCTCCTGCACCGATGCGTTCAGCGTGTTCCCGTGGGTGAGGTCGTCGCCTTCCACGTCGGAGAAGGCCAGCGTGGCATAGGCGGTGAATCCGATCGAGCGCAGCGCGCCACTGACGAACAGGATCACCGCGATCACCGCGACGGGCAGTCCGGGCCGCATCGTCGCCAACAGCCCGAACCAGCCGACCGAGGCTATTCCGTTGACCAGCAATACCTGTCGGATGCCGAATCTGCGCATCAGTGGAGTGGTGGCGGGCTTGATGCTGAGATTGCCGGCGAACAATGCGGCGACCATGAGGCCGGCCGCGACCGGCGACCACCCGAAGACGAGCTGGAACTGAAGCGGCAGCAGGAATGGCACCGCGGTGATCACCATGCGGTACAGCGACCCGGCTGTCACGGTGACCCGCAGCGTCTGCACGCGCAACACTGCGAGTCGTACCAATGGCTCCGGCACACGCAGGAGATGACGGAGCGCAGTGCCCAGCAGCACCACGGCCGCCGCGGCGCCGATCCCGACGAACCACCAGTCGGTTCCGCTCACGCGGATGTGTTCGAGTGAGATCAGCGCAGTGGCGATTCCCGCACCGATGATCAGCATGCCGAGCCAGTCCAGCGACCTCGTCGACGACGCCGGACCACCGCGAACAAGGCGCAGTGCCAACAGGAATCCGATGATTCCGATCGGGATGTTGATCAGGAAGATCCATCGCCATGATCCGTAGGTCGCGATGGCGCCGCCCAGCGCCGGCGCCAGCACGGGCGCCGTCAGCGCGGGCCAGGTGAGCAGGGCGATCGCCCGGACCCTGTCGGACTTGCCGGACCGGCGCAGCACCGCCAGCCGCCCCACCGGCACCATCATCGCGCCGCCGACCCCCTGCAGCACCCGCATGCCGACCAGCATCGGCAGTGTGGTGCTGACCGCGCACCCGACGGAGGCCACGGTGAACAGCGCGATGGCGGTGATGAACACCCGCCGTACGCCGAACCGGTCGGCCATCCAACCGGTGGCGGGGATGAGTACGGCGACGGTCACCATGTAGGCCGAGATGGCGACGTTGACGTCGACGGCGGCGACGCCGAACGAGTCGGCGATCAGCGGGATGGCGGGCGCGATGACCGTGGCGTCGAGGATCTCCATGAAGAAGGCGCCGGCCACGAGCAGCGCCATTCCGCGCGGGAAGGTGGACGGCGTGGACATCGCGGTCAACATAGTGGGTGCGCAGCGCCGCAGCGAGCCGTCCCCGTCAGGCTGCAGCTCCGTCAGAGTCGGCGCGGTGCCGTTCTCCGCGATCAGGTGGACGCGCGTGACGCGATCACCGTCGCCGCCGCATTAGGTTCTCGATGAACGAATGTGCGGCGCCGCATGGTCCTCACCAGCGGTAGTCGAGGAACTTCCCGTCGAAGGTGACCACCACCCGATCGCCGTCGGGGTGCGGCCGCCGCCCGAACTCGATGTTGAAGTTGATGGCGCTCATGATGCCGTCGCCGAACTCCTCGTGGATCAACTCCTTGAGCGCCGGACCGTACACGGCGAGCGCCTCCTGGAACCGGTAGATCGTCGGGTCGGCGAGTGCCGCCGGGTCGATGCCCCGGCTGGGTTGACGCTGCAGGCTCTCCGAGACCGGCCCGTCGAGCTCGAGCAACGCACACACCTTGTCGGCCTGCGCGGCCGTCATCGGATGCTGACCGAGCAGCGCGGCCACCGTCCAGACCAGCGGCGCGTCGATCTCGGCGGCGACGTCCGCCCAGCTGAGCTTCTTGCGGATACGGGCCGCCACCACGAGTTCGGCCGCCTCGGACTTCGGCATGATCGGTGTCACGAACGCGCCCCGTTCGTCTCGAGCGCGACCGCGACCGCCGCAGGCACGTCGGGCACGACGGTGCGGGGCGCCGCAGTGCGCGCGTGGGTCGCGAACAGCGTGAGCCCGACGAATGTCACGCCACCCACGATGTTGCCCACGATCGTCGGGATCTCGTTCCAGATCAGGTAATCGCCGATCGAGAAGTCACCGCCGAGCATCAGGCCCGAGGGGAACAGGAACATGTTGACCACGGAGTGTTCGAAGCCCATGTAGAAGAACAGCATGATCGGCATCCACATCGCGATGACCTTGCCCGAGACGCTGGTCGACATCATCGCGGCGACCACCCCGGTGGACACCATCCAGTTGCACAGCACACCGCGGATGAACAGGGTGAGCATCCCCGCGGCGCCGTGTTCGGCATAACCGACGGTGCGGCTGTGGCCGATCTCGCCGAGTTGCTGCCCCACGGCGTTGGGATCAACGCTGAAGCCATAGGTGAAGACGATGGCCATCAGCAGCGCGACCAGCAGTGCCCCTCCGAGATTGCCCAGGAACACCAGTCCCCAGTTGCGGAACATCGCCCGGACGGTCACTCCGCGGCGCTTGTCCAGCAGCGCGAGCGGCACCAGTGTGAACACGCCGGTGACGAGGTCGAATCCCATCAGGTAGAGCAGGCAGAAGCCGACCGGGAACAGCACCGCACCGAGGAGCGGATTGCCGGTCTGGACGGTGATGGAGACGGCGAATGCGGCGGACAGCGCGAGCACCGCGCCCGCCATGAAGGCGCGGATGAGCGTGTCCCGGGTGGCCATCAGCGCCTTGGTTTCTCCGGCTTCGATCATCTTGCCGACGAAGTCGGGCGGACTGACCTAGGACATGACTGACCCTTCCGAGAAGAAAACGGTTTCGAGCAGCGTCGCGCAGGGCTATTTCCGGAAGGGAACGTGACTGCTGCGCCGATGTTGCGGGCTCCGCACAACGCCGACCCGCGCGCTGTGAGCTGAGGGCCCAAATACCGCGACGGCGCGCCGCGGCGGTGCTGCAATGGCGACATGAAGATCTCCATGACGGGCCTCGCCTGCGTCGCCATCGTCGCGGCGACAGTCACCACCGCTCCGGTCGCGTCGGCCGTCGATCCCGCCGCTCCGCCCGACTTCGTCTCGCTCAGCGACGTCGACCCCACGATCCTGATGGACATCCGCTACGCGACGCCGCACAACTTCACCGGCGATCCGGTCGACGGATACCGCGCGCCCATGTGCATTCTCACCCGCCCGGCGGCCGAGGCGCTGCGCCGGGCACAGCAGCTGTTCCTCGAGGACGGTTACTCGCTGAAGGTCTACGACTGCTACCGGCCGCAGCGCGCCGTCAACGACTTCGTCGCATGGGCCGGCGATCCCCTCGACCAGCGGATGAAGGCCGAGTACTACCCACGGGTGGACAAGTCACAGCTGTTCGCCGACGGGTACATCGCCGACAAGTCCGGCCACAGCCGAGGTAGCACAGTGGATCTCACGCTCGTGGCACTGCCCGCGCAGTCGACACCGCCGCCAGCCCCCGGCCGGCCGCTGGTCGACTGCACCGCCCCCCAGCCCGAACGGTTCCCGGACAACGGCATCGACATGGGCACGGGCTACGACTGCTTCGACACGCTCGCACACACATTGGATCCGAGGGTCCAGGGCGACCAGCTGACGAACCGGCTCCGCCTGAAGGACGGCCTGGCGGCGCAGGGCCTGGAGAACTACCCGAACGAGTGGTGGCACTTCACCTTCAAGCCGGAGGCTCATCCGGACACGTACTTCGACTTCGTCGTCGACCCGTCCTCGCTGGCCGGAACCCCGCGAGGCTGAGGCCTCGCGTCACTGCTCGATGAGGCCCGCCGACCGGGCCGACCCGACGACGCGTTCCCACCCGATCATGCCGACGGCGATCAAGGTGATCGCGGTGGCGAAGCCGGCCAGCGAGGCGACCACGTGCGCCCACTGGCCCGTGGCGTACATGAGGGCGAGCAGCATCACCATGAAGGCGGCGGCGAGGGCGGTTCTGGCGGCCAGGGTGCTTCGCCACCATCCGCGACGTCCGTTGCCGGACGCTGCGTCGGCGGACCTCCGGCGGGGTGCGATCGAAGCGGTCATGACACCAGAGTGCGCGCGAGTACTGAGGGAGCTCGAAGGGTTGCTTGTGGAAATCCTCTGGATTGCTGAGTGGTCGCTGCGGTCCCGAGTAGCGTGATCTACATCACAGGCGAAGCCTCGGCTGATCCCTCAGCACGAGAGAGGTACTGATCATGACGACGACCGATCGCGCCGACCAGCCCGCCGACGCCGCCGCACCCAAGACGGCCAAGGGCGGCCTGGTGTACCCGGGGATGGGCCTGCTGTTCGTGGTCCTGATCTGCTGTTTCACCGCCTGGGGCGTCGCTGCCGACCTCACCACGCCGATGGTGGCGGGGTTCAAGCAGATCTTCGACATGAACACCTTCCAGGCGTCCCTGGTGCAGCTGGCGTACTTCGGGGCGTATTTCCTGCTGGCAATCCCGGCGGCGTTCATCAACGAGCGATTCGGATACAAGGCCGGCCTGCTCTCGGGCGTACTGCTCGCCGCTGCGGGGGCGATGGCGTTCTATCCGGCCAGCAAGATCATGACCTACGAGGCGTTCCTGATCGCGCTGTTCGCCATCGCGGCTGGCTGCTCGATCCTGGAGACGTCCGCCAATCCCTACGTGCTGTCACTGGGTCCCGAGGAGACCGCGACCCGACGGCTGAATTTCGCGCAGGCGTTCAACCCCGTCGGCACGAACATCGGTGTGCTTCTGGCCGCCACCCTCATCCTGCCGAAGCTGGACGAGCCGGTGAACATGGCCAATCTGACGCCTTCTCAGGAACACACCGTCCGGGCCGGCCAGCTCGGCGCCGTGATGGGGCCGTACCTGGGCCTCGGCTTCGTTCTCATCGCGATCGGGTTGGTGATCGCGATCAAGAAGTCACCGCCCATCGTCGAGGAGTTCGAGTCGGGCGACCTGGACGGCAGGCGGCCCCTGAAGATCCTGTTGTCGAACAAGCGCTACGTCTACGGCGTGATCGCGCAGTTCTTCAACGTCGCCGCGCAGGTCTGCACATGGACGTACCTGATCCAGTACTCGCAGCAGGCGCTCAACGGCTCACTGGAACTCGGCGGCTACCTCCTGCAGGTCAGCCTGATCGTGTTCCTGATATCCCGGTTCGTCATGACGTGGGTCATCGGCCGGATCCGCGCCACGAAAGTCCTGATGGTGCTCGGCGCACTCGCGGTGCTGCTGTGCGTCTTCGCCATGTTCTCGCCGAACGTGGCGGGTGTTGCGGCTGTCGTCGCGCTGTCGTTCTGCCTGTCGCTGATGTTCCCGACGATCTACGGCGTGGCCCTGCAAGGCCTCGGGCCGGCGATGAAATTCGGCGCGGCCGGCCTGGTGATGGCCATCGTCGGCGGCGCCGTCATGCCTCTCATCCAGGGCTGGCTGCTCGACGAGACGAGCCCGGCGTTCTCGTTCATCGTGCCCGCCTTGTGCTTCGTCGTCGTCACCAGTTTCGCCGTCTTCGATCTGAAGGCGACGCCGAACCAGGTTGGAGAACGATCGGCATGAGGCGATATTGGTTCATCACGCTGGCATTCGTGCTCGCCGCCTGCAGCGGCGGGCAGCAAGCCAACTTCTCCGAAGCGACCGACCGGCTGGAGGTCGTCTCCTGGTGGGCTTCGTCCTCGGAACGGCCCGCACTGGACGTACTGCTCGAGGCGTTCACATCGGCCCATCCCGACGTCGAGATCGTGGACGGCGCCATCGCCGGCGGCGGTGGCAGCAATGCGCAGGTCGCGCTCGCCGCACGCCTGCGGGCCGGTGATCCGCCCGACGTCTGGCAGACGTTCCTCGGCAGCTCGCTGCGGGCCTGGGTCGACGCCGGCCGCATCGCCGACGTGTCCGCCGTGTACGAGCGCTCCGGCCTGGATCGCACCATGCCGCAGGCGCTGCTCGACGCGGCGACCTATCGCGTCAAGGCCTGGGGTGTGCCGACCGGCTCGCATCGCGGAAACGTGTTGTGGTTCAACCAGCAGATGCTGCGAGATGCCGGAGTGAAGGCGCCTGGCCCCGGATACTCGACGGCCGCGTTCGAGGCAGACCTCGCGAAGGTGTCGGCAAGCGGGCGGACCCCATTGTGCCTCGGCGCCAAGGACAGGTTCACCGCCACCGAACTGTTCGAGAACACGCTGCTCGGGGCCATCGGCACGGACGGCTGGTCGAGGGTTTCCGACGACTCCTTCGACTGGCGGGGAAGCCAACTGCGACAGGCGCTCTCGGCGTTCGCGCAGATCGTCTCGTACGCCGACCCGAATGCGGGCGGGCTGACGTGGGACCAGGCGGCGAAGAAGCTGGCCACCGGACAGTGCGCCTTCCTGTCGATGAACGATTCCGTCTACGGCGAACTCGTGGCGAACAAGTCCGTCGAGGGCAGGGACTTCGGGTACGTGCCCTACCCCGGCACGGCCGGGGCGTACCTGGCGATCGTCGACACCTTCGTGGTGTCCGCCGAGGCCGAGGACGGCGTCAATGCCATGGACTTCATGGCGACCGTCGCGGACCCGAAGACGTCGTTGGAGTTCAACCGGGCGAAGGGTTCGGTGCCGATTCGCGACGACGTCGACGTGTCCTCGTTGCCCGCCTACCAGCGGCAGGCCTCGCAATCGCTGTGGAAGGACAAGGTCGTCCTGTCGATCACCCACGGCGAACTGATGTCCACCGACTTCCAGCAGGCGGTGTACGACGCCGTCGCCGCGTTCGTCGGCAGCAAGAACCAGGACGCTTTCATCGACACGCTGCAGAACTCGATCGAGGTGCCCGTCGCGGGACGGTGACGCCAGACGGCGTGGCACGGAATAACGTGACATGTCACGCAGTTGTCACGGGTACGGCGGAACGGTCCGCCCGAACAGTCGAGGAGTACCCGTGAATCAGCTCACTGGAAAGACAGCTCTTGTCACCGGCGGAACATCGGGCATCGGCCTGGCGACGGCGCAGAGGCTCGCGGCCGAGGGAGCACACGTCTTCCTCACCGGTCGGCGGCAGAGCGGTGTCGACGAAGCCGTCGCCTCCATCGGTGCCAACGCCACCGGGGTGCAGGGTGACATCACCGACGCCGACGACCTCGAACGGCTCGCCGGCGCCATCCGAGACCACGGCCAGGGGCTCGACGTCGTCTTCGCCAACGCCGGTGGCGGCGAGTTCGCCACCTTGGCCGACGAGACGCGTGAGCATCTTCTGGACACGCTCACCCGCAATGTCGGCGGAACGGTGTTCACCGTCCAGAAGGTGCTGCCGCTGCTCAACGAGGGCGCATCGATCGTGCTGGCCGGTTCGACGGCGGCGTCCGCCGGAGTGCCTGCTTTCGGCGCGTACGCGGCGTCCAAGGCGGCGATCCGCTCGCTGGGACGTACCTGGGCGGCCGAGCTGGTGGACCGCAAGATCCGGGTCAACACCGTGGTGCCCGGCCCGGTGGAGACGCCCGGACTGAGAGGGCTGGCGCCCGACGATCAGCAGCAGGCGCTGCTCGACGGGGAGGCCGCCAGGGTGCCACTGGGCCGCCTGGGACGGCCCGACGAGATCGCCTCGGCCGTGGTGTTTCTGGCGTCGGATCAGAGCAGCTTCATGACGGGGACCGAGCTGTTCGTCGACGGCGGCTCGCGCCAGCTCTAGTCCGGCCTCGGCAGAGTGCCGTGCCGCAGGAGGCTCTCGTGGACGACGGCCAGCGCGTCGGCCAGGGCGGTCTCCTGCGCCGGGTCGAGATCGGCGAAGAAGGCCTGCGCCACCCACGCGGCGTGCGCCGGCGCGGCGGCGCGCAGCTCGCGCCAGCCGGCGGCGGTCAGCACCGCGTCGGTGGCGCGGCCGTCGGTGTCGGACTTGACCCGCTCGACCAGGCCCCGGCCCGTCATCCGCTGGAGATGGTGTGACAACCGGCTGCGTTCCCACCCGATGGTGGTGGCCAGGTTGGTGAGCTGAGCCCGTCGTCCTGGCGCCTGCGACAGCGCGTTCATGACGGTGTAATCCCCCAGCGAGACGTTGGAATCCGCGAGCAGCTGACGGTTCATCTCGTACTCGAGGCGGTGGTACACCCGCATGTAGTTCAGCCAGGTGCGCTGCTGAGACTCGTTGAGCGGATAGGGTTCACGCTTCGGCACCGCGACACGTCTCCGATCAACAGATGGGTGACCTGTCACGCATCCTATCGACCGTCAGGCGAGAGCGTCGGACCGTCCCGCGTGCAGCCGCGACCATTGCGCCGTCGGCCGGCCGTCATGGCGGAACTGCTGCCCGTCGGTACCGAAGGGCTGCGGCCAGCCCTCGGGCGAGTCCTCCCACGTCTCCTGGCGCCCGTAGACGGTGAGGTCCAGCAGGTGATAGCTCGTCGCGCCCGCCTCGGTCCCGCGACCGGTGTTCCAATAGGTCTCGAAAACCCTTGTGCCGTCGCAAAGGTAGCTGACGTACGCGCCGAAAGACCGTCCTGCGAGTAGCTTCTCGGCCCCGTCACGCAGCGAGTACCAGGGCATGGGCCAGCCCATGAATTCGCGGTAGCGGGAGCTCTCGGGGTAGGGCCCCTGGCAGAACGTCGCATAGGTGACGTCGCGATCGTGCAGATAGGAAAGCTCCTGCGCGTGACCGGTGAAGAAGGTGCAGCCTTCGCACTGCTCAGGAGCCGGGTTCCCGTCGTACCACATGTGCAGGTACGCGAGAAGCTGGCTGCGGCCCTCGAAGACGTCGATCAGAGGGATCTCACCGTCGGCGCCCACGAGGGGTGTCGACGCGTCGACCTCCACCATCGGCAGCCGACGTCGTGCTGCCGCGATCGCGTCTCCCTCCCTGGTGTGAGCTTTCTCCCGCACCAACAGCCGGTCGATTTCGGTCTGCCACGTCTGCCGGTCGACGACCGGGGGCAGCGGGCGGGCGATATCGGTCGTGTCCATGGTTCGTCTCCTGTTGTCGATCGCCTGTACACGGTCCACAGAGGTAGACCGGCGCGGGCACCGAGACTCATCGCAGCAGCGGCGTCAGCCCTCCGGCCGACGTCAGCTCGGGGTCATCGACACCAGCACGAAGGTGCGCACCCGGCCCGACGCCTTCGCCGAGCACATCGAGAGAAGCGGCTCGGACAGCTCCTCGGCGAGCACGACCTCCACGGGTCCCGCGTCGCCACTGAGCACGACGCGGACGGTGTGGTCCTCGCGTTCGACGTGGATGGGCGACAGCGCCGCGATGCGGTCCTCTCCCGTGGCCGCCCGGACGAAATACTGTGCGGCCTGAACGGGGTGCGGTAGCGATGTCCGGCCCCGGAGGAATCGGTTGTCGAGCCTGCCGTCGAGGTACTTGCGTACCAGTTCCGCCGAGTCGGTGGAGTCCACCCGGCCGTAGCACAGCCCCTCGGGCAGCACGAGCATCGTCGCGGCGAACCGGTCACCGCCCAGATGGGAGCACTCCCAGGTGAATTCGGGAAACTCCGCGGCGATGGCCGCGGTGGCCGAGCGCCCCCGTACCGCGCAACACTGATCGTGCTTGCCGTGGGCACAGATGGCGACGAGTGGATCGGTGCACACGTGGCCGTCGGAGCCGTCGAGGGCGAGGTCCCGGTACCCTCGGGCGTCGTCGACCTCACCGTGGTGGAGCACCTCGCTGCCCTCGTCGCAGTGTGCGACGAACCAGCGCCAGCGCGGAGTGGCGGAGCGACGACCCGGGCGGCGGATCGCGGCGATGCGCATGCCCTCGGCTTCGGCCCGTCGCGCGATCGCACGACCGAGCTCGCGGTCGATGACCATGGCGGAGTCCAGGAATGCCGAATGCCCCCACGGCCCGGCCAATTCCAGCATCAACCAGGCGTGCCCCGCCGAGGCCGTGCCGTACATGGTGTCGTTGCGGGCGAGGGACTGATCACTGCACGGTTCGCGCTTCGCCGAGGTCATCCTCCGCTCACCGGCACCACGACGGCCTCCCGCAGCAGCCTGCGGACGAGCACCGTGCCGTCCGCTCGGTCGAGGCCGGGCAGGGAATCCGCGCCGGCGGCCGCCCCCTGGTGCAGTGCCTCGACCGCGGGCGCACATGACTCGGGGAAGGTGATGGTCCGGTCCGGCAGACGCAGAACGACTGAGCCGTCGCGGTTCTCGACACTTCCGACGAGGCCGTGGCGCCACCGCACCGTGACGGCGCCTGCGTTCTCGGTGGCCACCAGCGTCGCCAGTGGGCGGACCGCCACCGGGCGGGTGCGATCGGCGTGGCGTCGCGACAGTCGCTGCGCCGCACCCTCACTGAGTTCGGCGGCGCGGTCGCGCAGACTCTCGATCGCCTCGGCCATGATCTTCGAAGCGGTGGCCACCATCTCGTCCGTGTCGGTGGCATCGAGTCCCAGCGGCAGCGACGTCCGGAACTCCTCGACCGTCGTCAGGGTGTCGACGACGGCCTGCAGGACGTCGAGGCGGGTCACCGCGGAGACGCCGACGGTCAGGTGAATCGACGTGGTGTCGAGCGCGTGTGCCGAATGCACCCAGCCCCGTGGCAGATACAGTGCGTCGCCCGCGGAGAGCACCGTGTCGATGACCGGGTCTTCCTGCGCTCGCCGGGCGATCGCCTCACGGTGGTCGGTCCACGGCTGCGACGGCAGCGGGTGTTCGTGCACCGGTTCGTGCACGATCCACCGCTTCTGCCCGGAGGTCTGCAACACGAACACGTCGTGTACGTCGTAGTGCGTCTCGAATCCCGTCTGGTTCGGCGGCGTGACGTAGGCGTTCGCCTGAACGGGGTTCCCGAGGTCGTCGACCATGCCGCGCACGAAGTCGATCATGGGCGGCCACAACCGGTGCAGACCCTGGAGCACGATGGTGGCGCCGGCGGCGAACTCGGTCAGTACCTTCGCCGAGTCCACCTGGTCGGGCATCTCTGCACCGAAGCCGGCCGAGTCGAGATAGCAGTTGCGCGCCAGTACGTCACCGGCCTTGGCCATGCGGATGAACGGCGCACGTACCCCGCGCTCGGCGATCAGCTCGTCGACCATCGAGGGCGACAGCAGATCGGCGAAATCGCGGGGCAGTGCGCCGGACCGACTGAGCAGAGGCCTACGGCCCCAGTACTGCGCCGCGAACTCCGCAGGGTCGACGGTGACGCAGCGGCTCAGCATGAGAAAGGGCTACGCGGTTCCGTCCGCGCCGCCGTCGTGGCCGTCCGGGTTCGAACCGCCGTCAGCGGTTCCCTCCCCGCCCGCGGTGCCGTCCGCGCCGCCGTCGTGGCCCTCGGGGTTCGAACCGCCGTCAGCGGTTCCCTCCCCGCCCGCGGTGCCGTCCGCGCCGCCGTCGTGGCCCTCGGGGTTCGAACCGCCGTCAGCGGTTCCCTCCCCGCCCGCGGTGCCGTCCGCGCCGCCGTCGTGGCCCTCGGGGTTCGAACCGCCGTCAGCGGTTCCCTCCCCGCCCGCGGTGCCGTCCGCGCCGCCGTCGTGGCCCTCGGGGTTCGAACCGCCGTCAGCGGTTCCCTCCCCGCCTCCGGATGTCGTGATGTCGTCGTCGTCGAGTGCCATGGTGAATCCTCTCGGGGCTGCGTGCGTACCACCTGTGTTCGCAGTATCTACACCGTCGGGGTGTTGCCGCCAGAGGCCTGACCGAAACGCTGCCATCATGTCGTGATGACCTCGCCCGCGCCGCAGCCGGTGCCACACTCCCCGTCGCGGCGGATCGGCCGGTCGGTGGCGGCTCTCGCGGTCGCCGCGGTGGGCGTTGTCGCCGGATGGCTCCTCGTCACCGGGGTGCTTGCGCTGCCACTGCGGGAAGGCGTGCTGCTGGCCCTGAGCGGACTGGCCGCGGCCGCGTTGCTGGCCGGCGCGGTGCTTGTTCGTCGGCTGTGGGTGCGTGCCCTCCTGGCCGGCGGCTTCCTCGGGGTCGCCGCGTCGCTCGCGCTGGTACTGCTCGTCGTCGCGTCGTGAACGACGGCGCGCAGGGCTGATCAGTCCCGCTCGAGCAGCGCGAGCAGTTTGGTGGTCGTCGACCAGCTCCGGATCGTCATCAGTTGATACTCGGGCTTACCCACGATCCGGCTCATCCGGCTCTCCGTCCGCCTTGCGCTCAGGCGGGCGAAGTACATCGCGCCCGTTCCGGGCCACGCCTGGTCGACGCCGTCGCGAATGCTGACGATGTCCATCGCCCGCGCGGCGGTCAGCGGGGGCTTCAGGAACACGACGTCGGAGTGATAGGTGTCCGGCTGCGCACCGAAGCCGGGAGGCGCACGGTGCACCACTGCCCGCAGCTGGCGGTGCGAACGCACCACGACCACGAGGGGGAACCCCAGCCGGGCTTCGAGCATGCCTTCGATCGAGGACTCGAGGGACACACGTGGCGCGTCCGAGGCGAAGAGCACGTTCCCCGACTGGATGTAGGTGGTGACCGCCTCGAACCCGAGGGACTCGAATGCCGCTCGCAGGTCGGCCATCGGGACCTTGTTGCGCCCGCCGACGTTGATGCCTCGCAGCAGTGCGACGTAGCGCGTCGTCCCCATGAACTGGACGGTACCGAGTCGATGTGGATCGCGGCGCGGAGTGGCCGAGGTGCTAGTCCCTGACTTCCTGGACGTCGTAGGCGTTCTCGGCGTATCGCGACCGGATAAGTTTCTTGTCGTACTTGCCGACGCCGGTCTTCGGCACCTCATCGACGAAGGTCCACCGCTCGGGCAGCCACCATCGAACCACCTTGTCCTCAAGAAACTTCCGCAGCTCGGCGGCAGTGGCATCGGCGCCGTCCTCGAGCACCACGGCGGCCAGCGGTCGTTCCTGCCAACGCTCGTCCGGCACGGCCACCACGGCCGCTTCCAGTACCGCCGGATGCGCGATGAGGTGGTTCTCCAGCTCCACCGACGAGATCCACTCGCCGCCGGACTTGATGACGTCCTTGGCGCGGTCGGTCAACGTGACGAACGCCTGCGGGTCGATGCGCCCGACGTCACCGGTGCGCAGCCAGCCGCTGTCGAACTTGGATTCGTCACGTCCCCGGTGATAGGAGCCGGTGATCCACGGGCCGCGCACCTCGATCTCCCCGACCGCCTTTCCGTCGTGCGGCAGCGGGTTGCCCGCGTCGTCGACGAGCCGGGTCTCGACCCCGCAGACCGGTCTGCCCTGGCTGGTCCGCACCGACCAGAGCTGGTCCTGCGGGGTGCCCGGCGCCGGACGCGCCATGGTGGCCAGCGGCGACGTCTCGGTCATCCCCCACACCTGGACGATCTCCACGCCGTGCTTCTCCTGGAACGTCTTCATCATCGAGGTGGGCACGGCCGAGCCACCGCAGGGCACCAGCCGGAGCGACGAGAGGTCGTGGCCGGGGTTCTTGTCCAGGTAACGCATGACGTCGTTCCAGATCGTCGGCACCGCGCAGGCCACCGTGGGGCGTTGGGTCTCGATCAGGTCGACCAGCGACCTGGCGTCGAGGAACCGGTGCGTCATCACCAGGTCTGCGCCGGCCATCAGGGCCGCGTAGGGCATCCCCCAGGCGTTGGCGTGGAACATCGGCGCGATCGGCACCAGGGAATCTGCGCAATTCAGACCGAGCCCGTTCCCCGAGCACACCGCCATCGAGTGCAGGTAGTCCGAACGATGGCTGTAGACGACGCCTTTCGGGTTGCCCGTGGTCCCGCTGGTGTAACACATCGCCGCCGCGGAGTCCTCGTCGATGTCCGGCCAGTCGAAGATCGGCGACTCCGCGGACAGGATGTCGTCGTAGCGCAGCACGGTCTTACCGGGCGACGACATCGCGTCCGCATCTCCTTCCCCGACGGCGATCACGGTGTGGACGGTCTCGAGCAACGGCAGCACCGGAGCGAGCTGCGCGACGAGAGACAGATCGGCGAAGATGACCCTGTCCTCCGCATCGTTGGCGATGAACGCGATCTGTTGCGGGGACAGCCGGATGTTCAACGTGTGCAGCACCGCGCCCATCGCAGGCACCGCGAGATACGTCGTCAGATGCTCGGCGTCGTTCCACATGAAGGTGCCGACGCGTTCGTCCCCAACTATTCCCAAGCGCCGCAGCGCATTCGCCATTCGACCGGCCTGCTCGCCGAGTTCGCGATAAGTGACGGAGCGATACTCGCCGCCACCCATCGACGTGGTGACCCTGCGATCGCCGTGCACCTCGCAAGCGTGTCGCATGATCGTGGTGATGCTCAGCGGGACTGTCTGCATGGTGCTCTTCATGACGATCCGCCCTTCAGGCAACCGGACAGTAGGCGCGATGTTACGACCGCCGAAGATCAGATTCAGCGAATCGACCAATCGCGCCCGTGACGTTGCGCCTATGCCTCTCAACATTGACGTGAACGACAAAATAACGTCCTGACGAGCGAGTATCCGCTGTCGCTGCCGAGACGTGGCAAGCCGACCCGCACCCCACATCGCCTAGTGCAGCTAACATATGACCGGTTCTGCCGGGTTTGCGCGAACCGTCACGTCGCCATGCCGGATGTGCAACCGTTTTGGGACAGGGCGAAGGAGAGAGCAATGGCCGTATCCGAGGAGAAACTCAACGCATTTCTGGGACGGGCGGTCGGCGACCTCTCGGCGTCGGTGAGCGCGGTCCTGATGTTGATCGGCGACGAGCTCGGACTGTATTCGGCACTCGCCGGTCATCGCTTGTCGGCAGCAGCGCTGGCTGACAAGACCGGGACGAGCGAGCGTTATCTGCGGGAGTGGCTGGCCAATCAAGCCGCGGGCGGATATGTCGAATACGACGCCGAGACCGATGAGTACCACATGACCGAGGAGCAGGTGTTGTGCCTGGCGGATCCGAACGGGCCGGTGGATCTGCCCGGTGCCTACCAGATCGTCAACGACCTGTTCCAGGTGCGCGAACGCGCGGTCGAGAATTTCCGCACCGGCAAGGGGATGGAGTGGGGCGAGCACCATCCCTGCCTGTTCGAGGGCACCGAGCGGTTCTTCCGTGCCGGCTACAACGCGAACCTGTTGGCCTCCTGGCTTCCTGCGCTCGACGGGGTGGTCGACAAGCTCAACGCCGGGGCGCGCGTGGCCGACGTCGGCTGTGGCCATGGCGCGAGCACGATCCTGATGGCACAGGCGTTCCCGCAGTCGGAGTTCGTCGGGATCGACTATCACGAGGCGTCCATCCAGACCGCACGTGACCGGGCCGCGGAGGCAGGCGTGAGCAACGCCCGCTTCGAGGCGGCGGATGCGACGTCCTACGAAGGTGGCGACTATGACGTGATCGCCTTCTTCGACTGCCTGCACGACATGGCCGATCCGGCGGGTGCCGCGCGCCGAGCGAGGGAAGCGCTCAAACCGGACGGGCACTGCATGCTCGTGGAGCCGATGGCCGGCGACCACCTGTCCGACAACCTGAATCCCGTCGGCCGCCTGTTCTATGGTGCGTCATCCCTGATCTGCGTGCCGGTTTCGCTGTCCCAGCAGGGACCTGCGCTCGGTGCGCAGGCCGGCGAGCAGCGGTTGAGGAGCGTCATGGTCGACGAAGGCGGTTTCACGCGGTTCCGACGGGCCACCGAGACCCCGTTCAACATGATCTTCGAAGCGAGGCCGTGACGCCCGCTGCCCAGTGCCGGACCGCCGACACGCAACCAAACGGCGGTGAGAGCCGCAACAGACACCACGGCGGCCGACGCCATGAGCGCGTGCCGAAAGCCCCCGTGCAGGAGGGGTGCGACGATCAGCGGGCCTAGGATCTGACCGACCGAGTACCCAGCGGTGAGGACCGCGACTGCACGCGGGAAGGCGAGCAGACGGCCGGCCGCCAACGCGACGGTGCTCACCCCGATGAAGGTGCCGCCGAACAGCACAGCGCCGATGAGCGCCGCGGCGGCGCCACCGGCGAAGGCGGACAACGCGATCCCCACCGCCTGTAACGCGAGTGCCACCGCCAGCAGCGTGGCGTGCGACCAGCGTCTGCTCGCCGCGGCCCACAGCGCTGCCGACGGCGCGGCGGCCAGTCCGACGACGATCCAGGCACTGTTGCCCAGCCACCCCGGTGAGCTCTGTCCGATGGCAGCCACCAGGAAGGTGCCCGCGATGATGTAACCGATCCCCTCGAGGGTGTAGCACGCGAGGAGGACCGCGAACCACAGCCGCGACTCAGGTTGTGCATGTGTCTCTTTCGGGCTCCCCAGAGCAGGGACGGTGCCCCGCAGGTGCCAGGCCACTGCGGCGATGATCGCGGCCATCGCCGCGGCCGCCCACCAGGCCACCCGCCACCCTGAGGCGGGCAGTAACAGCACCAGCGCACCCGACAGGGCGATACCGACGCCGACGCCCCCGAATCCCCAGCCGGTCAGGGTGGACCGCCGCCCGGCATGATCGAGCATCCAGTCGACCGCGATGACGAACAGCACGGCACTCGCGAATCCCGCGAGCGTACGGATCGCCACCCACACAACGACATCGTGCGTCAGCGGCATCGCGGCCAGACTGCACACCACCACAACCAGCGCGACACGCAACGTGACGGTTGTGCGCACCAGGCGCGGAACGAGCACACCCGCCAACGCACCCGCCAGGTAACCGACGTAGTTGGCGGTGGCGAGGCCGCCGGCGGCCGCCGCGCTGAGTCCGGTCTCGGCTGTCATCAGAGGCAGGATGGGCGTGTACACGAAGCGGCCGATACCCATGGCCGCGGCCAAGGCGGCTGCGCCGCGGGCGATGTGGATGTGTGGGCGGGGACGGCTCATCCTGCCATCGTCAGCACGGCGAGGCGGCGACGCCACGACCGGTTTGCTCTCAGCTGCAAGGTGCCGGCTCTCACTCGGAGCGGGTCCCACACAGCCTTCGTGCAGTCGGCGATCGCGCCGCAGAAGTGGAGTCAGTTCCCGTACGGCGATGAGGGCGGCGGATTTTGGGCTGTGGTGTTCGGATCGAAGGTGTTGTGGTACAACGCTATCGAAGACCGGTTCAACGTCTCGCACTTCGCTGAGCCGGATCGCATCCCGGACGACGAGTACTGGTGCAAGGAGGACCCGCTCAAGTGGGCACTCCCCCGCGTGATCGGCGACCCTCCCGGATGGCGCAAGGGCGCACCGCGCCCGATGCCCTAGCGGCGGGCATCTGCACTCGAAAAACGAAACGCGATGGAAACGTGCGCACCGTTTCGGCGAACGAACGCACCGGGTAGAAGACATATGACGCAATGGCGCGGACCGATGGGCTGACCGATCGCCGAGCGAGGAGACCTCCATTGACCGAATCGCTCGCGCGTACAGCCGCGCAGACCCTCGTCGCCGGTATCGGGCGCCGCGACTTCGTCCGCGCCGCGGCGCTGCTGGGTGCGGGCACCGGAGTCGCCGGCGTCGCGGCGGCCTGCTCACACGACGGCACATCCCCACCGAGCAACGCAGCCGTCACCGGCGCCGTCACGGTGCTGCAACCCGGCCAGGGCGATACCCCGGGTGACCACTACCTGCCGTCCACCCCCGATCAGGTGCTCTGGGGGTACGTGCCGAATGTGCACGCCACCGCGGCGATGCAGATGCGGTCGGGCGAGACCGTCACGATCGACGCCGTCTCGCACGAAGGCATCCTCGAAGACCAGGGCCGCGACCCGGTCACGTACTTCGGCGGCCACGGCGTCGCGCGGGGTGACGTGCTCGAGGACGCCATCGCGATCGCCAGCGACTACCGGCGCACGCCGAGGAACTTCGACAAGGACGGCCCGCACGTGGTGACCGGCCCGGTGTTCGTCGAGGGCGCTCGACCGGGTGACGTGCTGAAGATCGAGACCCTCGAAGCCGTACCGCGGGTGCCGTACGGCGTGGTGTCGAGCCGGCACGGCAAGGGCTCGCTGGCGCGAACCGCCGACGGTGGCGCTCCGGCGGGCATTTCACTGGCCGAGGTGATGCCGCCGATCGCCACGGACGGCCGAGCCAACAAGAACCCGACGTCCTACGGCAACATCTCGACGTTCACGGCCATCGATGACGGTCAGGGCGTGATGACCTACGGGGACGCCAAGGTCCGCTTCCCGCTGCAGACGTTCATGGGAATGATGGGCGTCGCGTACTCGCACGACCCCGAACTGACTGCGCCGACGAACAATTCGGTGCCACCGACCCTCGGCGGCGGCAACATCGACATCCGTCTGCTGGGCAAGGGGTCCACGTTCTATCTGCCGGTCGTCGCCGAGGGCGCACTGTTCTACGTCGGCGACCCCCACATGGCGATGGGCAACGGCGAGGTCGCGCTGACGGCGATGGAGGGCTCGTTGCGGAGCACCTTCCGCCTCACGGTGTGCAAGAAGGGATCGGGCGATGCACCGTCGGTGGCCTTCCGTTACCCCTTCGCCGAGACCGAAGACGTGTGGGTGCCGATCGGCCTGTCCGATCCCGACGGCGCCCGCGACGGCCAGGGCAGCGACCTCGATGTCGCGATGCGTCGCGCCGTGGTCAACGCACTCGACTATCTCGAGACGGACCGCGGCATGGACCGCGCCACCGCGTACGCCTATCTGTCGGCGGCCTCGAACTTTCACGTCTCGCAGGTCGTCGACAAGACGGTCGGCGTGCACGGCGAGATCTTCAAGTCACACTTCGCGTGAATCGCGCTGACCCGCGCAGCGGCAGGCGCGCTAACCAGTGTCACGGCGCACGGCGACCGTATCCGTGCTGACGAGTTCGACCGTGTCGCCGACGTCGATGCTGACGACGTCTTCGGATGGCTCGGCCATGAACGGGAATCGAAGCAGACCGTAGAAGTCGTCGGTCTCGACGAACGTATGCGCCCGGGCGAACAGGGGCTGGACGTCGAAGACCCTCACCCGCAGCTTCTCCCGCTTGATCGTGCCCAGCTCCCTGCCGGTGTCCGGATCGGTGACCACCCGCCCGGTGCGGCCGTATACGGCGAAGACCATGCCCGCTGCGACGCCCGCCTCGGCGCCGCGGTTGATCACGAGGGTGTAGTCGTCCTCGACGAGGGCGACGCGTCCGGCGGACTGGTCGGTCACGACGCCACCAGGGACGGGCCCGCTTGGATGCGGGGCCGACGGCGAAAATCGTCGACCGTCAAGGGCGCGGCGGTGTCTTCGCCCAGAGCCAGGTCGGTGGCCGTCTTTGCCTGCACCAGGGCGATCACCGCCTGCTGGTGGCGGTCGGTGCCGATTGCGCCGAGCGCGACCGTGAGCTTCTTGTCGACGTAAGCGATCGATCGTGCGATCTCGGCCGCTGCGGCGTCGACGTCGCGTGCGTCGGTTCGTGGCGCCCCGACGTCACCGTTCCTACCGACCCAGCCGCGGGCGAGCGCACCGAATGCGACGGAGCAGACCGGAACGATCACGATGGCGCAGAACAGCTTTGGCGTATCGCTCAGCGCAATCGACCCGACAATTCCCAGCAGCGTGAGCAGGCCGAGAACGGCGAGCAGCCGCAGGGTGGGCGGCACGGCGCCCATTGCCAACCACGCCTGCTTGACCGCGCGGCCGCCCGATCTGGCGACATCGGCCGCGACGAAGGCGATGCCGGCACCTGCCTTGACGGTGAAGCGTCCGAGTTGGTCGACGTGCTGTCGGGTGACGAACGTCTTCGGCATCGTCCAGGTCCGCTGCTGCGTCGGCGGAAAAGGACCTGTGTCGGGTTCGGTCTGCGGCGCGTCGGCGGCGGCCCCGATGATCACAGTGGCATCAGCAGTCACATTTGCATCATGCCTGCGCACCGCCCATTCGAGGTTCTGACGCGCCGGAGGCGCCCTACCGTCGAGCACCACGGCCCGCACTGCCGGGTCTACCGACACGCCTCCGCAGGATCGTGACTCGGCGTCGCGCTGGGCGGATGATCGTCACGGCCCGCAGCGTTGCTCGAGGGGCCGCAGGAGGTGATCGAGTTGGTTCCATCGCAGCACGATTTCGTTGCATACGGCCCATCTCATGTGGTGGTGCTCGGGGTGTTCGCGGTCGGCGCAGCCGTTCTGGTGTGGCACGGTCGCCGCGAGAGCGCGGCGCAGGCGCGCCTGGTGAGTCGAATCCTGGCGGTGCTGCTGATGGCGGCGTTCGGCACGGCGCTGATCTACAAGCTGATCCGGCCGGACCTCGCCACGTCGATACCGCTGCAACTCTGCGACATCGCGGAACTGACGGCGGCGTACGCGCTGTGGACGCAGCGGCATCGTGCGTTCATCCTCACCTATTTCTGGGGTCTGCTCCTCAGCTCGCAGGCGCTGCTCACCCCGGACATCGGCACTCCCGAGGAGGGGGCGCCCGATTTCCCGAGCCACCTGTTCCTCACGTTCTTCGTGCTGCATGTGCTCGTCGTGTGGTCGGCCGTCTATCTGACGTGGGGCCGTGGGATGCGTCCGCAGTGGCGCGACTACCGGTTCGCGGTCGTCGCGACGCTGGGGTGGCTCGGGTTCACGTTCGCGTTCAACACGATCGCGGGAACCAATTACGGATACCTCAACGGGAAACCGCCGACGGCTTCGGTCCTCGACGTGCTGGGCCCGTGGCCGCTGTACCTCGTGATCGAGATCCTGATCGTGATGGGTGCGTGGGCACTGATGACGTGGCCGTGGGAGACGGCCCGGCGACAGGTCAGCGTCCGTCCGGAGCGAGCCGCCCGGGATCAGGTCGTCGGGCGGAAGGTCAGGTCCAGCGACGTCTCGGGCTGACACGTAACGTCGTGTCATGGTGTTGGCACGGGAACTGGGTGCGGTCAGAAGCGGGCTGGGGCGCGCACTGTTCGGATTGGTCGCCGGTCCGGACGGGCCGGACAACCGCGCCCGGATCCACGGAACACCGGGCCCGCGCTGGTTCGCCGAGGATCGGCCGATCCGCCGCGTCCACGGCGACGCGTCGATGTTCGTCGGAGGTCTGCGCGCACTGCTGCTGCAGTCGCTGCATCCGCTGGCGATGGCCGGCGTCGCCGACCACTCCGACTACCGCGGCGATCCCTGGGGGCGCCTGCAGCGCACCAGCACGTTCCTCGCCGTGACGACCTTCGGGCCTGCGGCGGACGCGCAACGGGCCGTCGACAAGGTCCGCGGGATTCACCGCCGAGTACGCGGGGTGGCGCCGGACGGCACACCCTACGAGGCCACGGATCCGCACCTTCTCGAATGGGTCCACATCGCCGAGATCGACAGTTTCCTCCTGGCACACCAGCTGTACGGCGCACAACCTCTGGACCAGGCCGGCCGGGACCAGTACGTTGCCGACACCGCGCGCGTCGCAACCGCTCTCGGAGTGCTGGACCCGCCGCGCACCGAGGAGGAGCTGCGCGAGCGGATCGAGGCGTACCGACCGGAGCTCCGCAGCACGGCGTCGGCGCGCGAGGCGGCCCGGTTCCTTTTGCTGACACCGCCGCTGCCGTTGCCTGCCCGCGCTCCCTACGGCGTGTTGGCCGCGACCTCGGTGGCCATGCTGCCGGGGTGGGCACGCAAGCCGTTGCGGCTACCGCATCTTCCGCCCATCGAGGCGACGGCTGTCCGGCTGTCCGGGCGGGTGCTCGTCAGTGGAATCCGCTGGGTGCTGACGGCCAGTCAAGAAGAGATACCGCAGGCGACGCCAGCCTGACTCGGTGCCCCCAGTCGGACTCGAACCGACACTTGGCGGATTTTAAGTCTGCTCTAGCTGGTTATTGGCAGTTAACGTTTGTCAATGGTTGAGAGTGAAAATAGTGCGTACGCTGCGTAAATAGCGATGGATAGAGATGGCGGTTGATGGCTGCTATCGAGTCCTCTGCGGACTGCCTGCGGACTGTGCATCTCCTGACCCACGGCAGAAGTTGCAATAGATTCGGGCGACCAAGCCGCCCGCGGCACGTCAACAGAGATACATGCCCAATGTTTGCGTCACACGGAGTGGTCACCCACCCGTTGTTGGCGACCTGCGCCGCAGCGATTAGCACACCGGACAAGTCAGGCGGCGAACTACTCCGCCTCACAAAAAGACGAGCAGCGGGCCATCCCCCCGATTCGGCGATCGGCGTCCGTTGGTCGCGGGTTCGAGCCTGCCTCAGGACCCCACCGAAAGCGGTCAATGTCACCGCGCTGGTTGGTCTAAAACTTGATGTGGCGACAACAGGCTGACCGGCGGCGCCACCCGACGGCCACGCGACACCCCAACGTGCGGTAGCCATGATCAGCGTTTCGACCACCCCCATGGCGCGTGCGGCGAGGCTGATTCCGGTCACTTCTCAGGCATTGGCGGTGAATAAAGCGAGAACCGAACCGGGCTACACCACCAGCCCGTACGAGCGATGACTGATGCGTCTGCCGAAAACGCTGCTCCGCACCCGCGCAGCCGGGCAACCTGCCGTCTTGTCATCCCACCTGCGCCGCGTCAATCCGCTCAACAAATCGTTGCACGACCTCGGCCGCCTCTTCTACCGTCGCGGCAAGCTCAAGGTGATTCAGCCCCTCTAGCGCACCTGAGTAGATCGGCGGCCAGTGTGGCAGCGCGGCGACACGCGGCGGCCATGAATGTTGAGCGCGCGCTTCGAAAACGGCGATGCACGCGCTGCGCGTTGGCGCGAGATCAGTACCGAGCAGCAGCCCTTCGAGGAGCTGCAAGTCCACCAAGTCGTGAGCGCGGTCGTTGACTCTTGGCTCTCCGAGCGCGGCGGTCACTGCGTGGAGCTTCTGCGCAATCTGCCACGGAATGGTCATGCATGGCACGGAGACCGCCGCCGCTACCCCGACAAGGCCCAGGGCATCCGAGGTGAGACTGTCGAACTGATCAGCGTTGCCGGCTTCGACGGTGGACACCTCAATCGGGACAGATGCGAAAGGCTTGCCGCGGTAACTCAGTTTGGCGGTGAATCGTCGCGGCTTCACGGGCATGCCTGGAACATCGATCTCCTCGGGCATGGTGAAAGTAGCGGTGAACCCCTCCCAACCCGCCTCTCCCGCCTCGGCCAGTTGCTCACGCACTTCTTCGATATCGAGACGTGCGACGGTGTCGAAGTCCTTCGAGGTCCGCGAATCCGGGATTCCCCGACGCAGCTCCAGCGACGATCCGCCTTTGACTAACAGCAGCGGAGCGCCGCTGTCGTCGGTCAGCATGGCCGCAAACTGAGCGACGACAATCATCGCGATGTGTCGCTGCATCCGGCCGAAGACGACACCTTGCCGCTGCGCTGCCTGGGTGAGCCGATCTCGCAATGAGCGCAAGTTCGGCGGCGGCGACGAATAAGGCCTGGTCACGCCGACACTCCTTTCGGGCGTGGGCGTGAGCGAGCGGCAGGTTCATCTAGTGCAGCGTGGAGCTCGGCTGCTGGCGCACGACGAAGCCTGCCCTCGGTTTCGGCTCGCTCGATCGCCTTCCGAAGCTGATAGGGATCTGTACCAATGTCCAGGCAGTCTCTGATGGTGCGCGCAACCGTCGTCACAGGTATGCCGTCGACCGACGTGATGTCGGTTGTCCGCAGGTTGCGGCGGTGAAGCCGGTACAGCTCACCTCCCGCTGCGCGCGGATGATTGTCGCGCGGGACCGTGAGGTGAATTCGCGAAGGATTCACGTCAGCCAGGGCGTGAAGCGCCAAGGCTGACTCATGCGATATAGCCCCACGCCCCAGAGTCCACGCGACGGCAGCTGCGAGGTCATCGTGCTCACCGCGCGGCAGAACGGGCACCCGATACACTCCGCGACCGGCACGCTCAAGACGGCCCCGTGCCATCAGGAGACGCAGCTGCACGGGGTCCACGCCGATATCCCGCGCGTCGCGAGTCGTGACGTAGCCGTGCTGCTCGGCGGCTAGCTCAACAAGCCGATCCCAGATGGCCATGTGCGCAATCGTATCAAATAGATACGTTTAAGCACACAAGCTTTGCTTGACCGGCAGCCCCAGAGCAACACCACTCGATAGAGCACAGGGCATCGGCCGCATCCATAGGATGCCCTCGACACGCACGATGCGCGGTCTCCGCACTCCGACACATGAGCCATAGTCGAGCCGCACAAGGCCATCGCCGCAGTTCAGGGGCACTCAGGCGAGACGCTGAATCTTCCACCGCCCGGTCCCAGGAGCTGCGTGGAGCATTTTCCCAGGTGGTATGGAATCCTACGATGGCGGCGTGCTCACCTCAGAACGCAGAATCATTCATCAATCTGCTAACGCGAATCCAACCGCCGTAGCGCAGACGATCCGCGAAGAACCGTCTCGTCTGTCCTTGATCGGGCGGCCTTTGGTGGCCGCAACGTTCAACACGTGTGAATTAAGTTGGGCCTGGGCGGGCGGGATACGAGGAATCACCGTCAACGGTGATTGGAGACTGCATGACCCGAGCTACAAACAGTCGCTCTTCCGCCGGTGGTTCGCGTGCCGCTAGCGGCATCGGCTTTCAAGCCGAAGTGTTCGCGTGGTGGGCCACGCATGCTGTCGCAGCAAGCAGAATCGACCTCGGCATAGAAGCGAGTGCAACCGTCACCTCTGTCGGCAGTGAAACGGCGCTCGGGCTAGACGATGTCGCCGTTTTCCTCAGCACCGGAGGGTTCATTCTAGTGCAAGCCAAGAGCGGAATGCGCCGCCTAGCAACCAACGCGTCTGATGTGCGACAAGCGGTCGACCAGGTTGTCTTGGTTTATAGACACGGAATTCCGACGGTCAATCGAAGGCCGATTGATGCTTCTAAAGATCGACTCGTAATCGCCACGGATCACACCTCGAGTCGTTCTTTCACCACACTCGGCAGGATCTGCGCCAGACTAAGGGCACATCCCTCTGACCTTTCGCTTGAGTCTGCTGCAGGCAGTGATGCGGAACTGTCTGCTCTAAAAATCTTCATGAAGATAATCCGGTCCAGCTGGAAAACAGCTGCGGGGACCAATCCCACCGACGAGGAAGTTCGGTCGCTCCTCAGGGTGGTTGAAGTCGAGCGCTATGACTTTGCTGAATTCGGGGCCGACCGGCGAAGAGCTGACGCGATGTTGCACGAAGCAACGGAGCACGACGCTTTCGATCGCCTCAGCAGCGAGGGTCTGCGGTGCGCTAGAACCCGCTCCTGGAGGTCCAGGGAAGATCTACGCAAAATTGTGGGTCTACCTTCCTCGCAGCTCTCCGACGGAGACCGAATCGATGATCGTTTAACGTTTCTTCGGCAGCTGTCTGAAACACGTCGAGACGTTCGACTCCAAGTATTCGAACTTGACGAGTCTCTGTTAGCGCGCTTCTTCGACCGAATAGAAGTTGTACATGTTCCGGATGGCGGAGTCGCGGTGTTGTTAGGTGACTTCGGATCCGGCAAGTCTGAGATCGCAGAAACCTGGCACAGACAGGCGATCGATGATCGTTGTCAGTCCGACGACGCGCCCTTCCCCGTGTGGTTCAGCGCTCGAGAACTCGTCGATCAATCGCTTGAGCGTGCGGTCGAACGGCAGATAGGAAAGTTCTGGCATCGAGGATTGGGCGTGTCCATTGCAATTGACGGCGTAGATGAGACCGACCCATCCTCTGCCCAGAGCCTGCTAGATGCGGCCCGCATCTTTGCGAGAGCTCGCACGAACGTGCGAGTCTTGTTGACAGCTCGTCCGGGCATCGTGACCCCTACACCTGCAGAAGAGATAACGGCGCCACTCTTAGCTCAAGACGAAGCACTGAGCCTGGTGGAATTAGCCGGCGGCAAGCCGCAACAAACGTGGCACTGGACGGCGGACATGCGAGCCACGATGACCAGGCCGTTCTTCGCGCTCGCGGCTGGAACTATGCTCGCCCGAAGCCATGCCCCCAGTGGCCAGGCAGATCTAATTCGAGACTTGGTCGAAAATGCCCTCGCAAAGGGAATCGAACGGTCTGCGGTCACTTCATCCGAGACGCGGACGGTCCTTCAAAATGCCGCAGTCAACATCACGAGGAACAATAGAGATGGGCTGTCCTTTAGCGACCGTTTGATTGCGGCGGCGAGTCGGCTGGTTACAGACGGCCCTGAGCACTCAATCATATTCTCCCTACCAATATTTCAGCATTGGTTTGCCGCGCAAGCCATACTCCAGGACGGATTAATCGCAGCAGAGGTCGTGTCCGACGCTCATAATTTCAATAGGTGGCGTTGGGCCGCGGCCGTGGCTGTGCTGAGCGCGCCGAGTGTAGAAGTGACGGACGACCTCCTGGACAGATGGGTTACCGGGAACCCGGGCGCCGCGTCCTGGATTGTCAAGGAAGCCTTCAGCGGCCAAAGCGGTTGGCGTAGCGAAGAGTGGGAAACTCTCGATCCCAAAACAAGCGGCCCACGGCTCCTGCGATCCCTCCGAACCTGGACGGATGCTCTAGGACCCCTGGCCGACGGTGTGCTGCCATCCGCGTTCGTTAGGGGCCCAGCCACGCTCGGCGTTTTGGTCTCCGGCCATCGAATTCATGTATCGGTGTCTACTTCTATGCCACCCGTCGACCAGGTGACTGAAGTGCCGCACGGGGCTCACCCGTTGATCCGAAACGCGGGGTCCGATTGGCAGCCATGGTTCAGTGGGGCTCCACCGCGAGGCGAATCGTGGCCCTGGGTAATGGTGCGAGAAAGAATCGCCAAAGCAACCAGGAGAAAGCTGTCCATCGACCCATTTCTAGGAAGCACGGAAGGGGTTTGGGTTCAGGAGCGGCGGTATGACCTCGCACGGCGGCTGCTTGGCCGGTCGTCTCTACTTCACAATGATCTTCCTGCCCCTGAAATCAGAATGCGGGCGGAAGAGTTAGTAAAGCTCCTCGCCACCGACCGAAATGCCAGGTTCACGATTGACGGGACGACGGAATACTCTGTTGCTGAGCTTATAGACCTCATTTCGTGGATAGACTCAACGGCTCCCGAACGCCTGCTCTGGCACCTTCCCAGAGAGGATGTACTTCAACCAGTAGGCCATTGGATCTGGGACTTCTACTCGCCACAGCGGCTGATGGAGTTCGAATCCGAGGTGTATGGGCGTGCCTGTGAGGCCTACGACGAGGCCTTAACGCATTCGTTCACGCGCCTGGATTGGTCGATGCCGGGCGCAACGTTCGCACCGTTCGGGGTCGTGCTCGAACTACGGGACGGGGGCGATGACCAGATCGGAAGAATCCCGACAATAACGGCGATGCGAGTGCCCATGGCATTGATGGACGATGTCGCAACCGTCGGGTCTGGTGCCACCTGGTCGGTGGGCGGGCGGGCGGTGATCACCCACGCCGGAGAGGGACCTGAACCGAACATTCAGCGTCACTTGGCAACTCTCGACCGCATCCATTCCTGGGCTGTGAACCGGCAGCGCGAGCCTATTGCCGATCTAACATTTGTGACGACAGGCGCTGACGACATGTCGAATTCACGACCAGCTTCCAGCGTGGCTGCTGGGTGGCTCTGGGAAGATCTGAAGAACATCGGGCTGGGCGACGGTTTCTCGCCCGAACTAGTCTAGAGCTAAGCCGTCCAGCTGTTAGCTGGCAAAGATGCGGGCGGTATCTCGCCGTCTTCTGACACCGCGACGTGCACGATCGGGCAGGATGGAAGCGGTGGCAGGCAGAACCATCACGCTGTTCATCTGGGGTTTCAGGAGTCCCGGTGGTGTCCCTAGTCAGCTGCACGTCAGACGTCTGCGGGGACCACGGGCCCGTTCTCGGGACGGCCACCACACGAGACGCTGCCTGTAGAAGACGCAAATGGGCCCCCTCTACGGGACGTCCCAGTGGGACCGCGACTTGTTCTAATACCGTCTTGTCACCTCTTGAGGCAGCTCTTTCTCAATCCTCTGCGGCATGCCCCCCGACTACGTGCTCGGGATCGAATCAGGCAACCTCGACGCCGACTACCTAAACTCGAGGATGCCGGAAACGTTGCGGGCGTCGTCCTTCTGCGGCTCCCATGGAATGGCTGAGCGTCAAGCAGGAAGCCGCCAGCCAGACTTCATCAACGGCTACCATGCCCGACCATCGGAGTCGTCCTCTTCTAGTTGTTGTGCGACAGCCTGAGCACCATACTCGCTCAACCCGCGATAGAATTCCTCGACAACGGTCCCCTTAGGCAGATCATTCGCGATTGCCGCGCATTGGTCACGAAGACGAACATCCTCGGCATAGGGCTCGCCTAGCTGGCCCCAACGCGTGCCTGAAATCGCGCATGTGTGAAGAGATCTCCGCACTTGAGCGAGTGCGCTTGACCCGAGTCGTACTGCAGAAGCCAGTAGCTCGGCGACAAAATCGACGTGGTTGAAGATCAGATCGGTGGGCGCTTCCTCTACCACTCGCGCGACTGTTCGGGCGTCCGTTTCGCTGCCGGCTCGAACTGTTTCCAATAAGAGCGATAAGACGGGGTCGTCGAAGGCGCCAGCTGCCGCAGCAAAAAGCGCTCGCCCCATGGGCTCTCGTTTCCGGGGATCGCCCTGTGCGATCCAGTTCAGCAGGTCACTGAGTAGAGCGAGGAAGTCTGGATGTTGACGCACATAAAGGGGCTCGCGAAACTGGAACGGAACGGGGCGGAAATCGTTCAATGACTCCATGCCTTCTCCTGCCTCAACCCGCCGACGTAACAATCCCAGTACGGTTTTCGGTTCTCGTGCAGAAAGGTGACGAAGGAACGCCATGACCGAATGGTCTTCGATGTTCGGCAGCTCCGCCAGAGCCTCAAGTAGCACGGTCCGCTGCTCCGTGCTGAGAACCTCCCACGTCAACGGCGAGTCCTCCCAGCTGAGACACATGAATAGGTAATCGGCGACGCCTCGCGAATCAGATATCACTATGCGAGCCAACAAGTTCGCGGCCGTCGGCAAGTCTGTGTCGGCAAGGGCCCGCGCCGCATCGACGACCGCTACTCGCAACCGAGCCTCTGAGCCAGAGGCGAAAGTTTCGAGAAGCTCCAATTCACCTTGGAATAGAGGGCATGAGGTGCGATCTCGCGAAGCTAAACCAATTGCCGCTTCAATGCGGACCGCCGACGATGGGTGCTCCAAGAGGCGGCTAACGCTGTTCATCAGTGCATCGGGCTGCCATCGCCCGATTTGTCTAATCAGATTGGCGGCCAATGCATTTAGGGCCGATTGAGGATTTTCCATGAGGCGGTCGACGATTGCCAGGGCCAGTGCCGGCCTTCGTTCGGCCAGGGCTCCCAAAAGCTGATTACCACCCGCGAGATCGGTATCGAAAGCCGCCATTTCTTTCTCGAGCCGCTCCTCGAGGAGGAGGACTAGTGCGTTGTCCGCCAACTGATCAATTGCTCGGAGTGACACGCGTTCGAGGCGGGACGCTACAGCACGTCGGTGAGTCTCGAAATCCGTTCCAAGTTCCCGTATGAGGGCAGCCCAGCCGTCATGAAGCAGCAGCGCAATATCAAACTCGACTGTGTCAGGAAGGTCTTGGACGGCACTTTGCGCGGCACAGCGTGGGGGACCCTCGCCGTAGTCGGTGTGCCAATGCAGTGCTTCGAGGATCGCAACGCTGACCACAGGATCGAGGTTTTCGTGAAGGGCATCCCGTAGTCCCTTGATTGTCTGTAGGAAGTCCGAGTTCCACGATGACCGCTCGTCATTACTTACTGTGCGCCCAAATTCGCCTGTGGGATAGCGAAGAGCCCTCTCGGCAAACTGCGCTCCTGCCACCGCGCGGCGATTGTGACCAGATCGGATCTCCCTGAGCGCCAGATCAATCGCGCGTCGTCGGATAGGAAGCACTACGTCCTTGCGGATAGCGTACGGGTGGAAGGAAAGCGTCCGGTCACGGTACGTCTGCGTACTTCCTTCTGTTGCAACGAGTCCTTCGATCGGCGCAAGTGGTGAAAGTTGCGACTCCTCTTCAGACCATGATTCGGCTAGCTCGAGAGCCACTTGGTTGTAGGCGATGGGCTTTTCCGGCGCGTACGAGGCCAAGTCTCGCAATACTCGAAGAGGGTGGTTCGGGTACTGATGCTCTGCGCGACGGTCTGATTGTGCGAGGCTCCACAGCATGCCGCAGGCCGCCGCGAAAGTTTCTATTGTGTAGGACGCTCCGCGCAAGACTGGCGTTATCTCATCGAGTACATGTCGCCATGTCTGGCGGAATGTCCATGCTGCTTCCGTCTCTGGCACTTCTTCATCGATTGGATTGTCCAGGATCCAGCCGATGGCACTGATGACCCGTGTCGGTTGAAACGGGGCTACGCGGCTCAGAAGGGCGATAATGCGAAGGTAGACCGATAGCTCTCTATGTTCGAGCTCCCGGTAGATCTCATCCCACAATGGACTTGCAGCGTCGGTTAGAAGATGGCCTACTTGCCAATCCACTCTTGAAATATTTATGAACGCATTTGCGAGTGCGTCACCTGTCGCCGCGCGGAGCACTTCAGAAAGGTAACCCGTGTCAACACCGGTCCGTTTGTCGAAGCACGCGTCGGCGAGGACTACGTCTCCAAGGAGGTCCGGCACGATACGCACCGAATCTCCGCGGCGGATGAGGACGCCTGAGTCTTCGAGGCTGCGTAAGTGACGGCTGATGCGGCTGTAGGGGACACCGACAAGCGTGGCGATCGCGGTTTGAAAATCGGATGCGCCGGTTCTAAGGGGTTGCAGCGCAGATATCGCATCAATTACGGCAGATCGCTGATCTCGATCGCCATGCGCTGATTCAGCGAGTAGAGCGTCTCTGAATCCGAGAAGTATTTGTTCTCGGATGCGATCACTTTGTTCAAGCTCGCGAGTGTGCAGCTCTCCGGTCCGGATGAGGTAGCCACCGACAGTCGTGGCTAGCGGACAGTCGCGGGTCAGAGTTGCAAGCCGATCGGCGTACTCTTCGTAAGCCGGGCCCAGTGCTTCACAAGCGAGATGGGTTGCCGCCGTCTGAGTTAAGTCTCCAAGCGAGACGGTTGGCAGCCTTGTGAGGTCGAGGCCCGCACGGCGTAGCTGGCGCTCGATGTCCGGCCTGCCGTATGGGCGACATGCAATCAGGAGACGTGCGGCGTCGTTCCGAGCTCGAACCCGAGCGACTATTTGTCCGAGGTCGGTTCGCTCATGGGCATCGTCGATTATTATCAAGACTGAGCCTTGCGACGGTACTAGTTCAAAAGCCGCCGGATCTGGCTGAGAATCTGCGGGCAACATTCGAACCCACCATCCGTCAGCATCGAATGCGTCGGCGACCGTTCGCAGTAGCCGTGATTTTCCAATTCCTCCGCGGCCGAAGATTAAGGCGACGATGTCGTCTCCGGGATCAAGGGCTGCCTGAAGTTGATTTAGTTCAGCGTCTCGGCCAACCAGCACCCAGTCGTGTGTAAATAACTGGACGCCTGACGTAGCTGCATAGAACTCCTCTACCGAGAACCAGGGGCCTGGCTGAGAAATGCCGAGGAATTGTTCCCGGTGATTCGGAAAATGGGCGTCAACGAATCGAAGAGCCTCTTCGCGGGACATCTGCGTGCGGACGTAACGCGAGAGGTCTTCACCGTCCCACAGTTCCCACGTCTCGTGCCCCTTCATCTCCGCTCGGGCAGCGGCGCTCGCAGTCTGGCGAGAAAGGAAAAGGTAATTCACAGGGGCCGGAATGGTGACTGCTTCTACCGCGGCCTTCACTGCGGCCGGCCCGAATTGCTTGTGACGTTTAGCCTGGCACGTAGCGCCCAAACCACCATCAATCAGCACGTCGATTCCGTCCTGACGTTCTCCCGAGCCGCCGTAGCGAGAGGCATGCCCTCCAGGGTGCCGGTGTTCGAGGACCTCAACGCAGACGTCTTCGAACCGTTCGGGGCTCAGCTCGTGGAAGGGAAGGGTGCGTGCTAGCGGGCGCACAGGCGGTGAGATTTCTGTCGAAGAGTCAGCCACTGCCCCGATGTAGCCAGCGGCGGCCAGAACGTCTTCGGCTAACAGGTCCAGCGTCTCAGCTACAGCAACGGCCATTGCGCGCCGCGGCCGACTACGGCCTCGTTCCCATCGGCTAACCGCCTGTTGTCCAACTCCGACACGGCGGCCGAGTTCGGCCTGATCTAGGCCGAGACGATCCCGACCCTGAGCCAGCATGGTTCCCAACTCGTACATGCTGCAATGGTACGCACTTAATGCGTATGAGGTCCGCCTACATCGCCGTGGCCAGGCGAGAAAAGTGACTTTGGACCGGGCGCAAATTGAGTCCGACCACCTCCCGCAACGTTCACGCGACAATTGACGCCGGTGCAGTCAGCTGTCGCGGACAGCCTCGAACTGATAACGGTCGCTCCGCACCAAAGCCGCAGCAGGCCCGACTACCCAGATGGTTCGGTCTTGCCCTACTTGGTGTCAGTAAGCCAACAGCCGATTCGTTTCGCGAGTCCGTCCGCTGCGAGCTGCGGATCTGCCTCTGTGAAGTCCCAATTCACTCCATCGACTTGTACGTTGCCAACTTGGACTTGCTCACCAATCGGGACGCACCCGAAGGCCACCACCACGGCTCTTCGCACGTCGTAGCCGGTCGCAAAGGTCGTGACTTGATTGAGGTGAGATCGCGGAATGTCGCCGGTAGACGTGATCCGATACTTGACGTCACCAACCGCGATTCCGTCTCCAAACACAAGATCCGGCTGAAGTGTGCGCTTGCGAGTACCAATTAGCCGCCTGCCCTTCTTGACTACCTCCCACTTCGGTTGAAGCTGGCGTTTTAGTCCCGCTCTGATTCCGTCCTCGACAGCCTCGGGAGTTCGGAACAGAAAGGTCCACAATGATTGTCGGCCGATGCTCGGGCGGATGCCGCTCGTAGACAGGACCATCAAAGCAAGTCGGTGTGCATCCCGATAGTGCTTAGTGCGAGCGTCGGGCAGGGCTCTGCGATCCCCAGCACGCATGGAGCCTGCACCATCCAAACGTTGACATATCGATCGACAACGACGTCGCAGGTCTAGCGGCACCTGCGGAGCTCCCAGCGCATAAAGCGCCGCAGCCTTCAACACGCGATTCAGGCTGGTGTCTTCATCGAATCTGTCGTAGTCACATCGGATTATCGGCCTACCGGCCAGAACAGACCGCGCCGTCGCAAGCGCGTGTATTCGCCCCTTCGCGAACGCCAGGCTGTCAACGTCGCGTTCGTAGTCTCGATCCAGCCCTTGACGAAGTAGGCGTTCCGTCGCGTCAATGAACCACCGTATGACGAGAAGAAAAAAGGCGTCGTCGGTCTCGAGGGCAGTTCGCTCAACACAGCCTCGCGGTACCTGGCCGGACTCCTCTAGCAAGTACACGAAATGACTCAGTGGAATCTTCGGCTTCACTACAATCTGGACGCTACCCAGGCCGATGACACCTACAGCATCACCGACTACAACCTTGTACTTCGTCGGTGCAATACGTTCGCAACGAACCACGCTCCGGTTAGGACTTTCGTCATCGTTGCTTTCACCCCACCATGTCGCGTCCGATGCGAGCGTCCGGCCAACAGCGATTAGTAGTTGCGCCTCAGCTGCGCTCAAGTCCAATGTCTGAGCAGATGATTCAGTGAGCGAAACCGTCCGCATCATTCACTCACGGCCCAGAGTTCCTCGAGCACGAACGTGTCCGCGATGTCTGGTTGGTCGAAGAAGTACTCGTCGATCAACGGCTTGATTTGCCTTTCCCAGGTACGTCGGAGATCTGTGATGCCCATTTTCGGCTTCATCAAGAAGCTATGCCCGATAGTGTGATGGCGATCAAGCTGATCAGTGAGTCGTTCGTTCAACACGCTTAGGCCAGCACTCAATTGGCCGATCGCACATGTGTTACCAACGCTGTAGTAGGCGTCCAGGATGTCCGGCCGTGGCGGGCAGTCGAAAATGTCAAACCGCCGGCGCAGGGCGGTATCTATGCTGCGGATGCTCCGGTCCGCGGTGTTCATAGTAGCGATGACATAAAGGTTCGGAGGGAGGGAGAACCGAGGGCGGTGGAGGAGGGAAATTTCCTTATCGCGGTACTCAAGGAGGTAGAGCAGCTCACCGAATACGCTGGGTATATTCGCTCGATTTAACTCGTCGATCACCAAGACCACTGGATGATCAACCTGCTCAGCTTGCTTGGCAACGCTCATCAGTCGGCCGGGGATCACGTCGAACACCACCTGGCCTTCGCGCAGAACCGGTCTCAACCCTTCTACGAAGTCTTCGTACGCATACGTGGGGTGAAACTGAACAATATGCACAGCATCTGCTCGGCCTCCGGCCAAGTACCGCCCGATTCGTTCGGCTACCCAAGTCTTGCCGGTGCCCGGTGGGCCGGCAAATATGACCTGGGGTCGTCGAGCACGCAGTGTGTCAATCACCTCCAATAGATCGTCCTCCTGCCACAGAGTTTCACGGAGTAACCAGTCGAGGTCGATCGCAGGGTCGGCGGGCGAGACAGGTATCACGGGGGCACCCTCAACTGGCTCGAGCATCGGTCGCAATGCCTCCCATTGCTCTTCTGTAACTGGGAAGTTGGTCCCTGCTGGCTGGCGAATGATCAGTAGATTTCTGAGCACAGGATGATTGATGAGCTCCTGCCGTAAGACAGGCCTGTCCAGAAGCATATGCTCCAACCGAAAGTTGATCGCTAGACCGGTTTCCGGTGCGCTCTCCCCCTCCCAGGACTGTTTCGGTCGTTCAAAGGGAGAACCCAAAATTGTTCCACTAGCATAGATTCCAGCCTTTTCGCCGGCAGACCACAACAGGACGGTGTCTCCATCGCTAACTTCCTTCGAATGTTGGCGCAATGCCCATTCATCCACTGAACCAGGTTGGGTTGAAGGCTTTTCTAGGAAGCCGACCAGGTCGTACATTCGAGGGTTCGCTTGGAATATCCAGACACGGTGTTCGCTTGCCATGTCCGGTTGGACGGTCGTCGCACCGCTTGAAGTGTCGACAAGCCTGCGACGATTGCGATCTGGGTCGGCTGGGTCGAATCTCTCGAAAACTGACATCGGGCTGGTCTGATTGGAGAGAGCGCCTGGCACATGTTGTGGGTCAGGGTAATTCGCCAGCACCAGATGGTCGAGAGGCCAGTCAGAAGGCAGCTGCTCGAAATCGGTGATTCTCACAAAGAAGTTGCATTCCGCAGGGGTGTAGTAATCAGGAAATCGCATATCATTCGAGACGTCTCCTGCGACATCAGTGACTTCGAGAATGGAAGTCCGCCACGTCTCGCCGCGTCGATGAAGGAACGCGTACGTCGGAAAGCCGATCTGCATCTGATCTTTGAGGAGCTGGATCCGCTTGGTTGCAACCCTGCTAGTTTCTGGCCCTGCGAACCGTCCCCACCATACAGAGTCGTGCTCCACAGCAATCTGTCTGTGATCTTCGATGGTGCTTGGCCGACGATCTGCGTTCCATTTGAACAGAAGGTGCGTCGGTTCGACCTCAGGGTCGAAAGGTGGGTTCGCTTCAACGACGAGCGATAAGCGCTCATACATATACTGCAGGTCTTTGGAGAGCTGATCATCCGAAGGCATCTCAGATGACTTGTATTGCAACGCAATCGCAGAACCTGCTTCGTAGCGCTGCGGACGTTGCGCCTTCGAACGTAAGTCAATCTCAACCTGTAATCGGCTACCTGTTGCGAGGTCACCGAGGATCGTTCGCATATCAAGCGACCGCTTCTGCAGTGGCGTCTTGCCCCCGCGCATTGTCTCTGTGCCCTGGTTCAGGCTCAGGTAGACGCTGCTGCCGTCCTTGGCGAACAAATAGACCAAATAACATCCGGACTGAGCACTCCCGGAAGCACCGGGAGGGAACACACCGATCCATGGCACATCTGCGGCAGTACCGATACCAGTGCGACCAATCACGGTGCCCGCGTCAGGATAGACTGTTTTTACTGAAGCCGGGCCGGCGATAGCGACTAGATGTTCTAGCTCGTGGGGGTCATGTGTGCCTCCCACACGTTGCTGAAGCTCCGCCATCACCGCCTTCAACACGTTGCCGAGGCCACCATGGTTGGAGGTGGCCCTCCGGTTAGTCGACGGCAGGTATGCCCTCATCGCGAGGTCTCGGTCGGTGATGATCAGGCGGAACGGGTCACGCTCGAAACCTATGCCGTCGATCAATCGTCCGACTAAAGCCCATGCGAACCGATACTCACTGGCGATGTAGCCGGCTTCACCCGTTTCTAGAAGCTCACGCCAGATGCGGTCGATGAGTGGCTTCTCGATCTTGCTCGTCCCGCTGTCAGAGTTCGGTTTATCGGAGCGACGCTCGATCCACTTCTCTCCTACATCGACGATGTAGTTGTTCGTCTCGTCCACCAACGTAGGTACGGGTTCACCCAGAGCTTGCCTCTCGCGGCATTTTGCCTGGATCTCGGCCCATACGTCGTCCGCAGATCTTGCGTCGTTCATAGGCTCGAGCCTAATTGGGCGCAGCTAGATCGCCTCGCGTTTCATCGTGGCTGCCGACTGGACCGTTCGGAAGCTGGAAGCCTTCTAGTCGACCCATGTGGTTCACCAATACCTGTCGGTGCCCTTCGCAACCTGATCAAGGTCAATGATCCGGACTCGCCACTGGCGCCCCACGCGATATGCGGCAAGTTGTTGGTGAGCGATGAAGCGTCGTAATGTCCTGGGGCTTACCGAGAGATACGCCGCCCCCACGCCATAGAGATGTACTGAGTTGTCGTATGAGCCTTATCGCAGTGTGCGCAGTCGATCTTGGTCATGCTTGCCGATCTTGGACTGTACTCAAGCTATCCGCCGTCTCATCCGGTCGGATTACCATGTCACGCATTTGACCTGCGGAAACAGGACTTATGGTGGCGGGCGGAGCCCATATGCCGATCGCGTAGGCCCCGCATGTCACCTGCCGAGCTCGACCCGACATCGTCAACACGCTCTTAAGACGTGCATCGGCGCTCGACAAGAGGCAATCAGAGCGGTGCAAGTTGCATAGACTCGCATTGCCGACATCTTCGCAGCTCATAGAGCAAGACAAATGTTGCGCGCTCGATTTTGGAACTAGGGGGATGCAGCGCTGTTGCTTGAGTGTCCGGCGAAGCAGGTGAAGGGGTACCCTCCCAGGCGTGCTACTGCGTCGGTGCGTAACAGATGCGCAGCGGTAACGGCTTGCCGGCGGAAGACAGCGCAACTGCATGACACGGCGGCGGAACGAACTAAGCAGTTGCGAGATGCAAGCGGCTTCGGCTAACTAGTCGCGTAGGTCGGTTCGTTGGGCTGGATCATCGCCGGGGCAGGCGCCACCGTCGTAGCTACCAACAGTATGGCGCCATATCGGAGCCCACGTTGGCTTCGGTTCCCAGCCCTGCTCATCGGGCGTCGTCTTTTCACAAGGACGCGTCCAGTGGGGCTCACCCCACTCCTCAATCGGCAGATCGCAAATCTCGCTACGTCGACACCGTCCCGGGCCGCACCCGATGATCCAGATTGCGTCGCATTCTGGATCGACGTCAAGGGCCACTTCGTCTATGTACTGCAGAGCAAGGGTCAGATCACATTTCCCCTCAGCGCATTCGGCACGCTGATGAGCGCAGCCCGGATCCCAGACGCTGAGGAGATGGTAGTGGCCTCGACGGTGCGGCGGAAGCTCGAGCTGATCTTCGGCGATAAAGTAGTGCCCTAAATACTTGTCGCAGTGCACCGGCGACCCATCGGAGTAGCGGTTGGGTTTGTCGGTGTAGTCGGCCACTATCGCGTCGACGGCTTCCTGTAAACCGTCCTTAAAGCGTCCCCGGCCGTTGAGCCAGAGGAGATCATCCAGCAGCTGGCTGAATGCTTCTGAGTTAGTACTGTGATTCACGAGTTAGGTTCCCTTCGAGAAGGTTTGGTCGCATTCAGCGACACTCAGCGTTTAGTTGGGCCGGTATGCGGCGGCGTGCGGATGTACCGGCCTCAGGTGAGCATCCAGCTACCTGGACGTCATTGTCTTGAGCCTTTTCATGTGCGGACTGTGGATTCCACACCCGTCAACACCGAACTTCCGGCATCCCCAGCAGTCTTCGAGACCGCTCAACTCATTGTCGCGTGCATCCGCGACGGTGGATGCGGCAAGGTTGACGTTGTCTCCGTTGATGCCAAGCGCACCGAGGAGGTCCTCCCAGGCAGCCTTAGTTTCTGTTTCGAGCTTGTCGGGTTGTGTTGCGCCTTCGGCGCTGCTCTGAGGGGAAGAAGAGGGATCCGGTCGCAGGTCGGGTACGGCACCCGCAGTAACTACCGCTTCTGAACGGATGTCGCTACGAGAACCCTCGCTCTGACGTACACCACCTACGGGTGCGTCGCTGTACCCTCTGAGAGATGTACCTGATGTAACTGACATGACTGATGTCGCTAGGTTCTCGGTTTCGCCATTTGCGTCAGTCACCTCAGCCGCCCCAGCTGCTTCACCGTGGGCTAACTGCCGATGTGACTGGTCCGGCAGCGACCAGAAGGTGACACGGGGGAAGCCCTCAGCCTCGCTGCGTACGTGAAGCTTCTTTGCAGCACGCTCAATGCTGCTCTGGCTGAAACCTGCGGCACGGCCGTCTCGTTTGACATCACTGGACCGGACACGCCGATCCTTGAGGTAGTCAACCAGCCACATCTTCGCCTCAGCGCACGGTCCCGTTGTCTCATCTTCGAGAATATCGCCAGCGGTACGGTCGGAGTTTCCGGTGATTACAAACCGTCCAACCTCACCTGTCTTTCCGGAATCGGTTGTGACCTTGGCGGCTTCGATCACATAGCTCAGTGCTAGGTCCTCTCCGCCGGCGCTATTCTTTGCTTGCGACATCACACGATCGCCTTCTGAATCGACTTCTTTGGCGAACCCGAATACGCTACGGGGAACTTCGCCAAAAGCCGACGATCCATTGATTGCAGCGACAATATCCCCGTGCGGCGACTTCGTTAGATGCACCACAGCGACCACTACACCGCCGATTGCGTCAGCCATCTTCGCCCAAGGCTCGAGATATGTCCGGACCTCGTTGTTGCGGTGTAGGTCCACATTGCCGGGGATGGTGCTGAGGAGCGGGTCAATGATGACGACTGTGACCTCAGCGGCGATGAACGCCTTAGTTAGCTCTTCGGTGTCAACCTTCGATACGGGACAGGCGCTGCGGCCGTCAACTTCCACGCGCGGCAGTAAGATTCGATCTAAGTCGGCATGCGCTGCACGTAAGCCGGGCTTGACGATGAATCGGTCAGATTCTTCAGCCGCGATGTATGCGACATTCTGCGGCTTGCCCTGCCAGCACCCGGGAAGTGTGCCACGCGAGCACTCTGCAGCGAACCATCTTGCGGCCGTCGACTTTCCTGCTCCCGGCCTCCCCGCGAATAGACTCAGGGTACCGAGCTGGATGCGACCCTTGCCGTCGTGCTCCCACGCCCACACCGGCACGTCGTCCATGAGAGTGCTCGCTGGGGTGAGGCTGATTGTGCGTTGAGTCACTTGCCACCACCCATACCGTCCAGTTCGTCTGCTGCCTCCATCAACATGGCGGCGAGTTTCCTTGCCTCCACGCAGTTCATTTCGCCGTCGCCCTCGAGGGAAACTCGCGCACGAATAGTCTGGCCGGACGAGTCCTGCAAGCCCACAATGCTGACGCAGATTTTGCGACAGTAAGAGCAATTTTTCCAAGGGCATTGCTTGTACAACTCTGTGGCGAGGATCCACACCTTTGCGAGAAAGGACCGACGCCAGTTTCCGTCTGCGTCCTGGTACCACGGGTCGACTTCTGTAGCTCCAGGCGGCGCAACAATGTGCGCAAGCGAGTCTTCTGGAATCCAAGAGTCCCGATTCACATCACACCGCCGACGGCCGTTTTGGACTCTTGCGACGCAAGCCAGTCCAGGCAGTCGCTGCGCCAATATCGTACGCGGCGACCCACTTTGAAACTCTTCGGGCCAGTGCCAGACGCCCGGTACCACCGAAGTGTGGCTTCAGGAAGGCCGAGCAGATCGGATGCTTCGGGAATCCCAAGTAGTTCGGGCTGAGTCATGTGACTATGCCCCAAAATCTTTCGCCTGTTAGCCGACGAAATACGCTGACAACCGGATGTTTCCGGAGCTCATAACGGTGTGTCGGGGGACGTCAGCGGGTCCCGTGGATGTTCAACGCACTTATTCTAACCCCGTTCAGTTCTAGCCCTGATTTAGCTCTGACCTGCGGTGATGTGTGCTCTACTTCGCCGCTGCGGCACGTGCTGCTGTGTCCATCGCAGCGGCCAAGTTGTCGAAATCGTCAGGTAGCTGATGCGCGTAGACGTTCATCGTCGTTGTCACGTTCCTGTGCCCCAGGAGCTTGGACACGGTCACCACGGTGGTACCCAACGCCAAAGCCAACGACCCCGCAGTGTGTCGCAAGGTCTTCGGAGTTATCCCTTCCAGTCCGGCTGATGCCGCAGCCTGGTCGAACCGCCACCGAAACCATCCGAGCGAAATAGGTCCGCCATCGCGGCCAGGAAACAGGTATTCGGACGGGTCGCGGTCACGGACCACTTCCGCAAGGGCGTCGGCCAGAGCTTGGGTCAGAATCGGCACAGTTCGCACCTGATGCGTCTTCGTGTCACCCTCCACATGACCCAACCCGGCCACCCGCGTAACCGAGCGCGCCACGCGAATACGCCTGCGTGCCAGATCAACATCACGGACGCGCAGAGCAGCCATCTCACCAAACCGCATGCCGCCATACGCAAGTAGCAGAATCATCGAACGGATCTCCGGAAGTGCCTCTGCGAGCCCAGTGACCTCTTCGTGGCTCAGTGCAATGTCTTCTCGCGTCCGCTTCCTTGGTAACTCAATACCATTGGCGGGGTTAATCGCAATGTATCGAGCACGCACGGCATAGCCGAGCACCTGGTCGACGACCTGGAACGCCTGAATGACTCGCCCGGGCGACAGACCGCCCTGTCCGGCACTACCCACGGGACGATGACGCGCGGCCGGATCCGTGGCGAGCCACGTCACCCACGATTGGATGTCTGCGTGCTGTAGATCTCTCAATTTGGTCTCTGCCCACTTCGGCAGAACAACGACGTCCAGCAGGCTTCGGTAGCCAGCAATTGTCTTCGGCTTGAGCTTGTTCGCACCCGATCTGTTCCGGAACCACTCCTCCGCCACTACTCCGAAGGTGATCGCGGTTCGCCTTGGATCGGCATACGTGCCCGTGTTGATGTCAGCGGACACCTGATTGAGGTGCGCCTGAGCGTGCGCCTTGCGGTCGAACGACTTCGAGCGTTCTTCGCCGTCCGCGCCGACCCATCGCGCCATCCATCGCTTACCCTGCCCGTGGCGCACAGTTACGACCTGAGTGCCAACGTCACCGTGTCTTGGTTCTGTGCACCATGAACCCGCGCCCGGCTTATCAGCCGGCCAAGGCACTCGCTCCCCGCGTCGTGGTGGACGATGCCAACGATCTTCCACGCCACCGCGTGAACCACGCTTCATGCCATCGACGATACTACTGCGGACTGACTGCGGACTGTCCTTACCGCCGAACATTAGAGGCCCACAAATCAGCGCGTTGAACTGTCCTTTTCCAGTGCCCCCAGTCGGACTCGAACCGACACTGTGCGGATTTTAAGTCCGCTGCCTCTGCCAATTGGGCTATGGGGGCGACGCAGTTCAGAGCGTACTTCGGGCCATTTCAGCCTCATTGTGACGTCCCGACGTCGGGCCCGGTGCGACCCCACCTCGTGTCATGATCCTCGCGGAGATTGGCATTGTCGCCACTGGAGTGTGTGGATCGTGCCCGCGACACTGAGTGAGCCGCCCGCCCCGGCGCGTCACGCACCCAGAACCACGATGAGAAAGACCGATATGTCTGATTCGATGAAGGCCGTCGTGCTCGCCCGTTTCGGAGGGGCCGATGCCTTCGAGCTGCGTGACGTCTCAGTCCCGCACGTCGGACCCCGCCAGGTACGGGTGCGCGTCCACGCGACCGCCCTCAACCCGCTCGACTATCAGATCCGTCGCGGAGACTACGCCGCTCATGTGCCGCTCCCGGCGATCATCGGGCACGACATCTCCGGCGTGATCGAGGAGGTCGGATCCCACGTGACCGAGTTCCGCGCCGGCGATGCGGTGTACTACACGCCCCGGATCTTCGGCGGCCCCGGCTCCTACGCCGAGCAGCACGTCGCCGACGTCGAGCTCGTAGCGCGAAAGCCGGAGAACGTCAGTCACCTGGAGGCGGCGAGCCTGACTCTCGTCGGCGGAACGGTCTGGGAGTCCCTGGTGACGCGAGCTCAGCTCACCGTCGGGGAGACGATCCTCATCCATGGTGGCGCGGGCGGTGTCGGCACGATCGCGATCCAGATCGCGAAAGCGATCGGCGCACGAGTGATCACCACCGCGAAAGCCGCCGACCATGACTTCGTGCGCTCCCTCGGGGCGGATGCGGCGATCGACTTCACGTCGACGGACTACGTCGATGGCGTCGCCGAGATGACCGCAGGCAAAGGGGTCGATGTCGTCTTCGACACGATCGGTGGCGACGCGCTCACACGAAGCCCGTTGACGCTCGCCGACTTCGGACGCGTCGTCAGCATCGTCGACATCGCGCAGCCGCAGAACCTCATCGAGGCGTGGGGCAGGAACGCCGCCTATCACTTCGTCTTCACGCGACAGAACCAGGGAAAGCTGAACGCGCTCACCACGCTGGTCGAGCGCGGTCTCGTGAAGCCCGTCATCGGCGCGACTCTTCCGCTCGCTCGGATGGGTGAGGCTCACGAGCTCCTGGAGAACAGGCGGTCCTATGGACTCCGCGGCAAGGTCGCGATCGACGTGGCCGGCGACACCGTCGCGCTTCCCCCTCGTATCTCGTAGCGGTCAACTCCGCCCGGAGAAGGTGGCGCGGTACTCCGACGGCGACACATCCAGGAGTCGCCGAAAATGCAGTCGCAGGTTCGATCCGCTTCCCAGGCCGACCTGTTCCGCTATGCGATCGATCGACAGCCTCGTGCTCTCCAGGAGTTCGCGCGCGGTGTCGACCCGCGCCCGCAGGATCCACTGCAGCGGGGTACTGCCGGTTTCCTCGGTGAAGCGGCGCATGAACGTGCGGGGCGACATCCGCGCGTGTGCGGCGAGTCCGGCGATGGTGAGCGGCTGATCGAGCTGCGTCAGAGCCCATTCGCGCGTCGCACTGAGGGTTTCGCCGTGGGCTGCCGAGCTGGTCTTCGGCAAATACTGGGCCTGACCGCCGGTCCGGTAGGGCGCGGTGACGAGTCCTCGTGCGATCTCGTTCGCCGCGCTCACGCCGAGGTCGCGCCGAACGATGTGCAGGCACAGATCGAGACCGGCGGCGGCCCCCGCCGAGGTGAGGATCGAGCCCTCGTCGACGAAGAGCACGTTCGGCTCGACCGCGATCCGCGGGTACCGCTCCGCGAGCTTCTCCGCCGCATCCCAGTGCGTCGTCGCCCGCAGGCCGTCGAGCAGGCCGGCGTCCGCAAGGGCGAAGGCGCCGTAGCAGATCGACGCGATCCGTGCCCCGCGGGATGCGGCGCTACGAAGCGCCTCGCCCACCTCCCCCGGTATCGGCCGGCCCGCTGGTGCGTACCCCGGGACGACGATCGTGTCCCCGTCGGCCAGTGCGTCCAGGCCCCGCGGGACCGCATAGCCGAAGCCCCCGTTGGACGGCACCGTTCCGGCGGTGACCCCGCAGGCCGACACCTCGTAGGGGAACCCCGTCTCCGGATGGAAGACCTCCGCCGGGATCCCGACGTCCAGCGGGAGCGCCCCGTCGAGGACGAGGACCACCACCTGATGCGGTCGCTGCATCACCGGCTCCGATCCGGTCGGCCGGTGCCGACCGCGTCATCATCCTCGCACCTATGCGCATTACCGCCATCCGTGCGCATCCGCCTCGCGCTGCGGAACAGCGCTATAGGGGGAGCGAAGTCGCTGCGGCAGCGGCATGGACACTCCCGCCGCTTCCGGAGTCCAGTCCATCGGCGATCGACACCACCAGACCACCGAGCATGAACGCGGCGATCGCCGCGACGAGCGCCCCGGTGCTCAGCGACGGGATGTACCGGCGCCATCCGGTCGCCTGGCCGCCGCCGTGGTGATACTCGTGCGTCAGCGCATGCCCCTTCCCGCGCTGCAGCAGATAGCGGTTCACCGGATAGGCGGCCGCGAACGCCGCCGCGAGCGCAATCGACATGCCGAGCCAGAACACGGCGTTCACCAGGCCGGCGTTCATCGCGCCCGGGATCAGCGCCATGACGAGGTTGTCGACGATCTCCATCGTCAGGATCGACAGAGTGTCGGCCGCGAGCACGACGCTCAGCGCGGTGCCGACCGCAAGACCGGCCTTCAGCAGCGGCAACGTCGACAGAGAGTAGCCGAACAGGAAGGCGAGCGCGACGGCGATCGCAATGGTGGCGACGTTGCTCAACCCCAGGGCGGTGCCGATCATCAGGCCCAGGATCTCACCGATCGCGCACCCCGTCAGGCAGTGCAGCGTGGCGCTGAGCGCCATCGTGTTCACGTTGCCGCCCATGTCGTGGCCGGTGTGGTCGTGGTGTTCGGTCATGCCCACCACTATACCCCCATGGGGTATGCGGGGTGTACGGGCTTCTTCGTCGGCCTAACCCGCACCCACCAGTGCGGCCGCGTGCAGCGACAGCCCGAGCGCCGGCCGCGGATACCGCAGTTCGGCGCACGCCTCCTCGACCGTCAACTGCAGCCGGTGCACTCCCTGCCGCAACGCCTGCGCGTCGCCGCCTCCATGCCCGAAGCCCGACAGGCACAGCCGCGTGAGAATCACGTCGTGCGAGCGCCGCAACCGCGCCATCTGCTCGAGCATCGCGTGTGCCGCCTCCCCCGCGTTGTCGTCGTCGCCACTGATCCGGTGGCGTAGACCCACGACGTCCACCCTGGCCGCCGCCATCAGCGAGGCTGCCATCCGATCGCCGGGGCTGTTCGTCACGTCGAGCAGCACCCGCGGCGCGGACGGCCGGCACCGCGCCAGCAGCATCACCTCCGACCAGGTCCCGACGATGAATCGCCCGACCCTCGCCGCCACCGCCGCCTCGATGGCCGCATCATCCGCGCACTGCGCCGCCACCCGCTCCGCCGGCACACCGGCCACCAGCGTCAGCCGCAGCTCCTCGGCGCTCGACACGTCGACACCCAACCCGCGCCGGCGCACCCACTCCGCGACCGACGCGGTCGTCAGCAGCTCGGCGGGCACCTGCAGCGGCGTGCCGCGCAAGGCGCGACGGCACACCGCATACCGGGTTGATGCTTGAGGACGGCGCAAACGGTTCATGCCACCGATCGTGACTGCGACGTCTGGCATCGCACTGAGCGCGGCCTGTCAATCCGCCTCGCGAGCGTGAAGTTGTGCGCGTGAAAACACGGAGAACACGTGCACAGCTTCACGTTCGGGTCGACCCCCGAGCGAAAGCCGTAAAGGACCGCCCCACCGCCGTCAAGAAAGCGTCAAGATCGGGCCGACGCTTCTGAACCGGACAGATGCTGGTGCGGGCGCCGAAATCCGGCGCCGCGTCAACGTCTGGAGTGGCATGTCCGTAGTCGCCTACATCGCGGTGACGGTGGCGATCTTCGCCCTGCTCGGCCTCGTGCAGAAGTGGGTCGAGCAGCTGTGATCCAAAACCTCGTGGGTCTGGCGCTGGCGGTGGCCATCGCCGTGTTCCTCTTCGCGGCCCTGCTGTTCCCCGAGAGGTTCTAGTGAGCACCACCACCGCGGGGATCCTGTTACTCGCTTCCCTCGTCGTCGCCCTGGTGGCCGTGCACGTCCCCCTCGGTGACTACATGTTCCGCGTCTACGCCTCGGAAAAGGACCTGCGCGCCGAGCGCGCCGTCTACCGGGCGGTCGGCGCCGACCCGCGTGCCCCGCAGACGTGGGGCTCCTATGCCCGCAGCGTGCTCGCGTTCTCCGCGGTGAGCATCCTGTTCCTGTTCGGGCTGCAGCTGATCCAGGGCAGGCTCCCGCTGCACCTGGAGGACCCCGGCACCGCAATGACACCCGCGCTGGCGTGGAACACCGCGGTCAGCTTCGTCACCAACACCAACTGGCAGGCCTACTCCGGCGAATCCACCCAGGGCCATCTCGTCCAGATGGCCGGCCTCGCGGTGCAGAACTTCGTCTCCGCCGCCGTCGCCTTAGCCGTCGCCATGGCCTTCGTCCGCGGACTGGCCCGCCGAAACACCGGGGACCTCGGCAACTTCTGGGTCGATCTGGTTCGCGGATCACTGCGAATCCTGCTGCCGCTGAGCATCATCGGCGCGATCATCTTGTTGACGGGTGGCGTGGTCCAGAACTTCGCGCTGCACGACCAGGTGGTCACCACGCTGACCGGCGCCCAGCAGGTCATCCCCGGTGGACCCGTCGCCAGCCAGGAGGCCATCAAGGAACTCGGCACCAACGGCGGCGGCTTCTTCAACGCCAACTCCGCGCACCCGTTCGAGAACCCCACCACCTGGACCAACTGGGTGGAGATCTTCCTACTGTCCTGCATCGCGTTCTCGCTGCCCCGCACCTTCGGGCGCATGGTCGGCAGCCGCAGGCAGGGCGTGGCCATCGCCGCGGTCATGGGCATCATCGCCACCGCCAGCGTCTCGCTGCTGATGTTCTTCCAGCTGCAGGCCCACGGCACCGTCCCCACCGCCGTCGGCGCCGCCACTGAAGGCGTCGAACAACGCTTCGGTGTGGCCGATTCCGCGGTGTTCGCCGCCTCCAGCACGCTGACCTCAACCGGTGCGGTGAACTCGTTCCACGACTCCTACACCAGCCTCGGCGGGCTGATCACCATGTTCAACATGCAACTCGGCGAGGTCGCGCCCGGCGGCGTCGGCTCCGGCCTCTACGGCATGCTGATCCTGGCGATCATCACGGTCTTCGTCGCGGGACTGATGGTCGGCCGCACACCCGAATACCTGGGCAAGAAGATCACTCCGCGCGAGATCAAGCTCGCCGCAACCTATTTCCTGATCACCCCGCTCATCGTGCTCACCGGCACCGCCGCCGCGATGGCCATGCCCGGCCAGCGCGACAGCATGCTCAACACCGGTCCGCACGGCCTCTCTGAGGTGCTCTACGCGTTCACCTCGGCGGCCAACAACAACGGCTCGGCCTTCGCCGGCATCTCGGTGAACACCGAGTGGTACAACACCGCACTCGGTCTGGCCATGGTGTTCGGGCGCTTCCTGCCGATCATCATCGTGCTCGCCCTCGCCGGATCGCTGGCCCGCCAAAGCAAGACACCGGAGTCGGTGGGCACGCTGCCCACCCACCGGCCGCAGTTCGTCGGCATGGTCGCCGGCGTGACGCTGATCCTCGTCGCCCTGACCTACCTGCCCGTGCTCGCGCTCGGCCCCCTCGCCGAAGGAATCCACTGACCATGACACTCACCACCCCCGAGGCGCCCACCGCCGAAGCACGGAAACTCGAAGCGCGCAACCAGGTCCGGAGCGGACTGCTCGACCCGTCGATGCTGTGGCGCTCCCTGCCGGACGCGCTGCGCAAGCTCGATCCGCGCACCCTGTGGCGCAACCCGGTGATGCTCATCGTCGAGATCGGCGCGGTCTGGAGCACCGTTCTGGCCGTCACGGATTCGAGCTGGTTCGCCTGGCTGACCGTCGGCTGGCTGTGGCTGACGGTGCTGTTCGCCAACCTCGCCGAGGCGGTCGCCGAGGGCCGGGGCAAGGCCCAGGCCGCGACCCTGCGCCGGACGAAGACCTCGACCGTGGCCCGCAGGCTCACCGCGTCGGGCCGCGAGGAGGAGGTCGCGGCGGCACTGCTGCAGAGGGGCGACGTGGTGGTCGTCGAGGCCGGACAGGTGATCCCCGGCGACGGCGACGTGCTGGAGGGCATCGCCTCGGTCGACGAATCCGCCATCACCGGCGAATCCGCCCCGGTGGTACGCGAATCCGGTGGCGACCGCTCAGCCGTGACGGGCGGCACCACCGTGCTCAGCGACCGCATCGTCGTGAAGATCACCCAGAAGCAGGGTGAGAGCTTCATCGACCGGATGATCGCGCTCGTCGAGGGCGCCAACCGGCAGAAGACGCCCAACGAGGTCGCGCTCAACATCCTGCTGGCCTCGTTGACGATCATCTTCGTCTTCGCCGTCGTCACCCTGCAGCCCCTGGCCATCTACTCCAAGGCCGGCAACCCCGGTGTACCCGACACCCTCGCGCTCAACGGAGACGGCATCACCGGGATCGTGATGGTGTCGCTGCTGGTGTGCCTCATCCCCACCACGATCGGGGCGCTGCTCAGCGCGATCGGCATCGCAGGCATGGACCGCCTCGTCCAGCGCAACGTGCTCGCCATGTCCGGTCGCGCGGTCGAAGCGGCCGGCGACGTCAACACCCTGCTGCTCGACAAGACCGGCACCATCACCCTGGGCAACCGGCAGGCCGCCGCCTTCGTCCCACTCGACGGCGTCACCGAAGAACAACTCGCCGACGCCGCGCAGCTGTCCAGCCTGGCCGACGAGACTCCCGAGGGCCGCTCCGTCGTGGTGTTCGCCAAGGAGCACTACGCGATGCGTGCCCGCACCCCAGGCGAACTGGCCAACGCACGCTGGGTCGAGTTCACCGCTGTCACCCGGATGTCGGGAGTCGACCTCGACGGCCGGCAGCTGCGCAAGGGCGCAGCGGCGTCGGTCGCCGAATGGATCCGCACCGAAGGCGGCACCGTGCCCGATCGACTCGGTGAGATCGTCGACGCCGTCTCCGCCGCGGGCGGGACTCCCCTGGCCGTCGGTGAGGTGCGCGACGGGCAGGCGCATCTGCTCGGCGTCATCCAACTCAAGGACGTGGTCAAACAGGGCATGCGGGAACGCTTCGACGAGATGCGCCGCATGGGCATTCGCACCGTCATGATCACCGGCGACAACCCGTTGACCGCCAGGGCGATCGCCGAGGAAGCCGGCGTCGACGACTTCCTCGCCGAGGCGACGCCCGAGGACAAGATGGCGCTGATCAAGACGGAGCAGGCCGGCGGCAAGCTCGTGGCGATGACCGGCGACGGCACCAACGACGCCCCCGCGCTCGCCCAGGCCGACGTCGGCGTCGCGATGAACAGCGGCACGTCGGCGGCCAAGGAGGCCGGCAACATGGTCGACCTGGACTCCAACCCGACCAAGCTGATCGAGATCGTCGAGATCGGCAAGCAGTTGCTCATCACCCGCGGCGCGCTGACCACCTTCTCCATCGCCAACGACATCGCGAAGTACTTCGCGATCATCCCGGCGCTGTTCGTCGGCCTGTTCCCAGGACTGGACGTGCTCAACGTCATGCGGCTGCACAGTCCGCAGTCGGCCATCCTGTCCGCGGTCATCTTCAACGCACTGGTGATCATCGCGCTCATCCCGCTGGCCCTGCGCGGTGTGCGCTACACCCCGAGCAGCGCATCGAAGCTGTTGAGCCGCAACCTCACTCTCTACGGGGTGGGCGGCATCGTCGCGCCGTTCATCGGAGTCAAAATCATCGACCTGCTCATTCAGTTTCTCCCGGGAATGTGACCATGAAACTCACCGCCGTCCTCCGCCAGCACTGGGCGGCGCTTCGCGCGCTGCTGGTCCTCACCGCCATCCTCGGCATCGCCTACCCCGCCCTCATCTGGCTGGCCGCCCAGCTGCCGGGGCTTTCGGACAAGGCCGACGGCTCCATCGTCGAGGCCGCGGGAAGGCCGGTCGGCAGCAGCCTGATCGGCCAGCTGTACACCGACGCAGACGGCAATCCGCTGCCCCGCTACTTCCACGGCCGACCGTCCGCGGCCGGTGACGGGTACGACCCGATGGCGTCGGGCGCCAGCAACCTGGGTCCCGAGGACGTCGTCGACACCCCCGACCGGACGAGCCTGCTCACCCTGGTGTGCAGCCGGAGCAAGGCGGTCGGTGAGCTCGAAGGTGTCGAGGGCGGGCGGCCGTTCTGCACCGGCGGCGGCGTCGGCGCGGTGCTGTCGGTGATCGGGCCGCGCGACGCGCGCGGCGATGTGGTCGCCCCCACCAGGGTGGTCAGCGTCAACGAGCCATGCGACACGACGGCGCGCCCGTTCCTCGACACGTATGAAGGCGTGCGGGTCGAATGCGCTGTGCCCGGGGAGGACTACCACCTCGGTCACATCGTGCCGATCCACGGTGCGGCCGAAGCGCGGGTGCCCGCCGACGCCGTCACGGCCAGCGGCAGCGGCCTGGACCCGCACATCTCGCCTGCCTACGCCGACCTGCAGGTGGCGCGGGTGGCAGCGGCTCGCGGCGTCGGCGCCGACGAGATCCGCCGGCTGGTCGCCGACCACACCGACGGCCGCACGCTGGGCTTCCTCGGCGAACCACGGGTCGACGTGCTGGCACTCAACGTCGCACTCGACGAGAAGTACCCGGGTGGATGATGGTCGGGTGAGCACGTCGAACGCCAAGCGGGGTGAGCTGCGCATCTACCTGGGCGCAGCTCCCGGCGTCGGCAAGACGTTCGCGATGCTCGGCGAGGCGCACCGGCGGCTGGAACGCGGCACCGACTTGGTCGCCGGGCTCGTCGAGACCCACGGCCGCAGGAGGACCGCCGAACTGCTCGACGGCATCGAGGTCGTCGCGCCCCGCCACGTCGAGTACCGCGGCGGCCGCTTCCCGGAACTCGACGTCGACGGCGTGCTCGCGCGTCGGCCCGAGGTGGTGCTCGTCGACGAACTCGCCCACACCAACACCCCGGGCAGCCGCAACCCGAAGCGCTGGCAGGACATCGAGGAACTGCTCGACGCCGGCATCACGGTGATATCCACGGTGAACGTCCAGCACCTGGAGAGCCTCAACGACGTCGTCGCCCAGATCACCGGCGTCGAGCAGCAGGAGAAGGTGCCCGACGAGGTGGTGCGCGCGGCGGACCAGATCGAGCTCGTCGACATCACGCCTGAGGCGTTGCGGCGCAGGCTCTCCCACGGCAACGTCTACGCACCCGAGCGGGTCGACGCCGCATTGTCGAACTACTTCCGACGCGGCAATCTCACCGCGCTGCGCGAACTGGCGCTGCTGTGGCTCGCCGACCAGGTCGACGCGGCGCTGGCCAAGTACCGCGCCGACAACAGGATCACCGACACCTGGGAGGCGCGCGAGCGGGTGGTCGTCGCCGTCACCGGCGGCGCCGAGTCGGAGACGCTGGTGCGCAGAGCCTTTCGCATCGCGTCGAAGTCCAGTGCCGAGTTGATGGTCGTGCACGTCGTCCGTGGCGACGGCCTCGCGGGGGTCTCGGCACCCGGAATGGGCAAGGTCCGGGAACTGGCCGCCGACCTCGGCGCGACGCTGCACACGGTCGTCGGCGATGACGTTCCCGCCGCACTGCTGGACTTCGCCAGGGAGCGCAACGCCACCCAGTTGGTGCTCGGCACGTCGCGGCGATCGCGGTGGGCGCGCATCTTCGAGGAGGGCATCGGTGCGGCCGTCGTCCAGGAATCCGGGAAGATCGACGTGCACATGGTGACTCATGACGAGGCCCGCCGCGGCACGACCAGGAGGACTCCGCGGCACCGGCACCTGACGTCATGGCTCGCCGCGGTGATCGTGCCGTCGCTGGTCTGCCTGGTCGCGGTGCTGCTCGACCCACTGCTCGGGGTCGCAGGCGAGAGTGCGCTGTTCTTCGTCGGCGTGCTGGTGGCGGCGTTGCTCGGCGGTGTCGCACCCGCGGCGCTCTCGGCCGTGCTGTCGGGCCTGCTGCTCAACTACTTCCTGATCACCCCCCGGCACACCTTCACCATCGCCGATCCGGACAGCGCGGTGACGATCGTCGTGCTTCTGGCGGTCGCGGTCGCCGTCGCGGCCCTGGTGGACAGCGCCGCGAGCCGCGCCCGCGATGCCCGCCGGGCGTCGCGGGAGGCCGAACTGCTCGCGTTGTTCGCCGGTTCGGTACTGCGCGGCGCGGACCCGACGGCGCTGTTGGAGCGGGTGCGGGAGACCTACGGCCAGCGGGCGGTCAGCCTGTTGCGGGTCGGTGCGGGCATCGTCGCCTGCGTCGGCACCGATCCCTGCGTCGAGGTCGACACCGCGGACACCGCAATCGAAGTCGACACCGACGGCGACGAGTTCTGGCTGCTGCTGGCCGGTCGCAGCCTGGCGGCGCGTGACCGGCGGGTGCTGTCCGCGGTGGCACGCCAGGCCGCCGGCCTGGTCCGGCAGCGTGAACTCACCGAGGAGGCGGGGCGCGCCGAGGCGATCACCCGCGCCGACGAACTGCGGCGCTCGCTGCTGTCGGCGGTCAGCCACGACCTGCGCACGCCGCTGGCCGGGGCCAAGGCGGCGGTGTCCAGTCTGCGCAGTGACGACGTGCACTTCTCCGAGGACGACACCGCGGAACTGCTCGCCACCGTCGAGGAGTCCGTGGACCAGCTGACCGCGCTGGTGGGGAACCTCCTCGACTCGTCGCGGCTGGCCGCCGGCGTGGTGCGCCCCGAGCTGCGGCGCGTGTACCTCGAGGAGACGGTGCAACGCGCACTACTCGGGATCAGCAGGGGCACAACGGGCCTCGGCCACGGGGTGGACCGCGTCAAGGTCGACGTGCAGGATTCGGTGGCGCTCGCCGACGCCGGCCTGCTCGAACGGGTGCTGGCCAATCTGATCGACAACGCACTGCGGTACGCGCCGGCCGGACAGGTGCGCGTCACCGCGGGCCGGGTCAGGGACCGCGTGCTGATCGCCGTGGCCGACGAGGGGCCCGGCATCCCCCGCGGAACCGAGGAACAGGTGTTCGGCGCGTTCCAGCGCCTCGGTGACAGCGACACCAGCAGCGGCGTCGGTCTCGGGCTTTCGGTGGCGCGCGGGTTCACCGAGGCGATGGGCGGCACTCTCACCGCCACCGACACCCCTGGCGGCGGGCTCACGATGGAGATCGAACTCGCGACGCCGACGCGGGACACGCCATGACGGCGACCCGGGTGCTCGTCATCGACGACGAACCACAGATCCTGCGGGCGCTACGGATCAACCTGTCGGTGCGGGGCTACGAAGTCACCACCGCGGCCACCGGCGCGGAAGCTCTGCGTTCGGCGGCCGACCACCGGCCGGACGTGATCGTGCTCGACCTCGGCCTTCCGGATATGTCGGGCATCGAGGTGCTGGCCGGTCTGCGGGGCTGGCTCAGCGCGCCGGTGATCGTGCTGTCTGCGCGCACCGACTCGGCCGACAAGGTCGAGGCGCTCGACGCCGGCGCCGACGACTACGTGACCAAACCGTTCGGCATGGACGAGTTCCTGGCCCGGCTGCGCGCCGCGGTCCGTCGCGGCACCGTCTCCGACACCGACGAACCGGTGGTCGAGACGGCTTCGTTCACCGTCGATCTGGCGGCCAAAAGGGTGACCAAGAGCGGTACCGAGGTGCACCTGACCCCCACCGAGTGGGGCATGCTCGAGATGCTGGTGCGCCACCGCGGGAAGCTCGTCGGCCGCGAGGAGTTGCTCCGGGAGGTCTGGGGTCCGGCCTATGCAAAGGAAACCCATTATCTGCGCGTGTATCTGGCGCAGCTGCGGCGGAAGTTGGAGGACGACCCGTCGCACCCCGTGCACCTGCTCACCGAGGCCGGAATGGGCTACCGCTTCCAACAGTGAGATCCGGCGAGCAGTCGCAAAGTCGCATCGACACACCGCAACGCGTGCGAATTTGTGTCTGCTCGCGGGAGGACTCGCCACGCTGAGGCGGGCTGCCGTTCAGCCTCTGCCCTCGCGCGCATCACCGTCGTCGACCAGGATCGGATGACGCACGGCCGCCAGCTGCCAGTTGCGGAAGAACCCGTGCACCCAGTGCTCGGTCGCGAACTCACCGAAATCGCGCGGCTGCTCGATCTCCGCGATCCGGGTGCGCCCGTCGGCACACTCGCTGGACAGCAGCACCGGTCCGCCGAACAGGTTGCCGCTGAACGTGCACTTGCGCGCTGCGCCGGCCGGAGTATGGATGTCGACCACGTAGGTCACATGACCACCTGCACCAGCCGTCCGGATGATCCGCCGGACGGACGCCCCCTTCACCGTCATGCGGCCCTTCTCCGTCGTCGCCTCCATAGGGGGCCTAGCTTTCAACAACGCAAAGATAGAATCAACGGCGTTGACATAAGGAGTGAGCTGTATGCCGGAGCCACGACGACAGCCCGCCGCAGGGCGTCGCCGGCGTCGAACGCAATCCGGGACGACGCTCTCCCGGGATGTCTACATCGACGCGGCGGTGAACCTGATCGAGAACCGTGGCGCGACGATCATGAGTGCCCGCACCCTGGCCGCCGCCGTCGGCGCCGACGCGTCCGCCCTGTACCGCTACTTCACCGGCATCGACGACGTCATGCGCGCCGTCGCCGACCGGATGATCGGGATGGCCCTCGACCGCTGGTCTCGCAGTGATCACTGGATCGACTCGCTCGCCAACCTGGCGCGGGCGCTCTACCAGGTCTACGTACACGAATTCCCGCAGACCGGATTGGCCGTGGCGGCCCGAACGACGGGACTGCCCAACGAGATCCGGGCGGTGGACCTGACCGTCGGGCTGCTGCGCGAGGGCGGCTTCGACATCGAGAGCGCCGCGCACTGGTTCCGGTCGCTGTCGGACTTCCTGCTCGGCCAGGCGATACTCGAGAACGCCTTCGTGTCGCTGCCCGACCGGGTGCAGGAGAGCGACGATGCCGCATGGCAGGAACTCGGCGCCCGCCTGCCCGGCGCCGAGGCACCCCACGCCGAAGCCGCCGCGCCACACCTGCGCTCACGCATGCTGAAGTCGTCTTTCGAGGCGACGCTCGAACTCATTCTGCGGGGTCTCGAAGCCTCGCCACGGCAACTGACCTGACGTCAGCGCAGGAGCAGGGAGTTCACCGCCGCGGTGAGCCTGCGCCGCGGCCAGCCCCGCACCCCTGCGGACGCCAGCGCCGCGCGCGCGGCATTGCGACCGCAGATCCCGTGCACCCCGCCTCCCGGCGACGCGGCGGCGCTGCCGAGGAAGACGTTCTGCACGGGGGTCTCGGCCCGTCCGAAGCCCGGCGCCGGCCGGAATATCAACTGCTGGAAGATCTGTGACGTCCCGCCGTTGACCGCGCCGGTGTGCAGGTTGGCATCGCTGGCCTCCAGGTCCGACGGCCGCTGAATCGCCTTGCCCACGATCCGGTCGGAGAAGCCGGGCGCATGCTCCTCGAGCACCCGGTCAACGGCCACCGACAACCGGTCGGCGGACTCGTCGTCGGCCATCCCCCGCGGCAGGTGGGTGTAGGCCCAGGCACTCTCGGTGCCCGCCGGTGAGCGGCCGGCATCCGCGGTGGTCATCTGACCGAACAGCATGAACGGGTGCTGCGGCACCGTGGCCGTGTTGAGGTCGGCCATCCAGCGGATCAGCCCGTCGCGGTCGGCGCCCAGATGCACCGTGCCCGCCTCGTTCAGGTTCGGCGATCGCCACGGAATCGGTCCGTCGAGGGCATAGTTGATCTTCAGGACCGGTGTGTCCCAGACGAACTGGGCCATCGCACGGTGCACCGCCGCGGGCACCGCCGCCTCGGGCAGCAGGCTGCCGAACAGGCGCGGCGCGGAGGTGTCGGCGACCACTGCCCGCCGAACCCTCACGGTCGATCCGTCGGCGGTCCGGACGGCGACCGCACGCCCGCCGCTGACGTCGATCCGCGTGACCTCCCGCGAGCACTCGATGCGCGCACCCGCCGACTCCGCCCGGCGCGCCAGGGCCGCGGTGAGCTGACCCGCTCCACCCTCGGGCACCGGGAAACCGCCGTCCTGGGCCATCATCACCAGCAGATAGCCCATCAGCCCGCTGCCCGGCGCGTCGATCGGCACGTCCGCGTGCATGGCGTTGCCCAACAACAGAAGCCGCGCGGCGTCACCGTCGAACAGCTGCTCGGCGAGCACACCGGCCGGCAACAGCAGCCGGTGCAGGAACCGCAGCGCCTCGGCACTGCCGAGGCGGCGCAGCATCCCCGCCGCACCGCGGACCGGCGGGAAAGGCGCGAACAGGGCCGACAGCACGGGGTCCTTGATGTGCTGCCACTGGTCGAACAGCTCACGCCACCGGTCACCGTCACCGGGCGCGCGCCGCTCCAGATCGGCTGCCGTGCGGTCGATGTCGCGATAGATCACCGGCGCATCGTCGTCGTCGGCCGACCGTGCATGGCCCACCACTGCCGGCGCGTGCACCCACCGCAGGCCGTGCTCCTCGAGATGCAGCGCCCGCAGCGCCGGCGACTCCACCGACAGCGGATAGAACGCGCTGTAGAGGTCGGACACGTACCCCGGGAACAGTTCCGCACTCTTGACCGCGCCACCCGGTTCGGCCTGCGCCTCGAGCACCAGGACGTCCCAGCCGGCATCGGCCAGCAGCGCCGCGGCGACCAGGCCGTTGTGGCCGGCGCCGATGACGACCGCGTCCGCCGACTCGCTCACCGTGCCCGCTTGTCCAGAGGAGTCATGATCAGCCGGTTGGCCGTGGCCTTCACCGAGTCGGGCAGCACCGAATTCGCCATTGCCGTCGCCTTGGAGAGCGGCGACGCGGCGACCACCCTCGCCTCGCCGCGCATCATCGCCCGGTAGCCCTGCTCGGCGACCTGGCGCGGATCGTCCTTGCCGGGCAGCCGCCCGAGCACGGTGTCCAGCATGCCGGTCCGGGCGAAGAAGTCGGTGTCGACGGGGCCGGGGGCGAGTGCCGTCACCGTCACCCCGGTGCCCCGCAGTTCGTCGTGCACGGCGGTGGCGAACGACTGCAGAAATGACTTCGACGCGTTGTACATGCTGTTCTTCGGACCCGGCATGGCGGCGACGATCGACGACGTGATGAGGACCCGGCCCGCGCCCCGCGCCGCCATGTCGGTCAACACGAGCTTCGCCAGGTGCACCGTGGAGCGCACGTTGAGGTCGACGACGCCGAGGTCGTCGTCGAGCGGTCCGGTCACGAACGGCCCGGCCCGGGCCGTGCCCGCGTTGAGCGCGGCCGCATCGAGTGTGCGGCCATCGGAGGTGGCCACCCGGTAGAGGCGCTCGACGCCGTCGGGGTCTCGCAGGTCGACCTGGACGGGTGAGATGTCCACACCGGAATCGGCCACCGCCTCGGCGACACCGTGGACGCCCTCACCGTCAGCGGCGACCACGACGTCATAGCCGTCCGCGGCGAACAGCTTCACCAACTCCAGACCGATCCCACTCGACCCGCCGGTGACGAGTGCACGCGGACGCTGAGCTGCCATGGCCACCGACTACCCGCCGCCCCTCGCGTCAAACGACGCCGATGCGGACCACCCTCGGGGTTACCGTACGAAGATGGGTGCCTACCGGGAACTGTTCGACGCCAGCATCACCGACCCGACGGCCTTCTGGGCCGACGCGGCGACGGCGGTCACCTGGACGACGGAGCCGAAACGCATTCTGGACGACGACAATCCGCCGTTCTACCGGTGGTTCCCCGACGGCGAGCTGAACACCTGCGCGAATGCGTTGGATCGCCATGTCACCGGTGGCCGCGCCGAGCAGGCCGCGCTGATCTACGACTCGCCGGTCACCGGCACCACCCGCTCCTATAGCTACCGCGAACTGCTCGACCTGACGTCGCGCTGCGCCGGCGCACTGCGCGGACTGGGAGTCGAGAAAGGCGACCGGGTCGTCATCTACCTGCCGATGGTGCCCGAGGCCGTGATCGCGATGCTCGCGTGCGCGCGGTTGGGCGCGGTGCACTCGGTGGTGTTCGGCGGCTTCGCGGCGCACGAACTCGCCGCCCGTATCGACGACGCCCGCCCCACCGTCGTGGTGACGGCGTCGTGCGGAATCGAACCGACCCGCATCGTCGACTACAAGCCGATGCTCGACGCCGCACTCGAGCGTGCCGAGCACCAACCGTCGGCCTGCGTGATCCTGCAGCGCGAGCAATCGCCGTGCACGCTCACTCCCGGCCGCGACCGCGACTGGGCCGAACTCGTCGCCGGCGCCGAACCCGTCGACCCGGTTCCGGTCGCCGCCACCGACCCGCTCTACGTGCTGTACACATCCGGCACCACCGGCAGGCCCAAGGGCATCGTCCGCGACAACGGCGGCCACGCCGTCGCGCTGCTGTGGAGCATGCGCCACGTCTACGACACCGCGCCCGGCGACGTGTACTGGGCGGCGTCCGACGTCGGCTGGGTCGTCGGCCACTCCTACATCGTCTATGCGCCGCTGCTCGCCGGGGCGACGACCGTGCTGTACGAGGGCAAGCCGGTGGGCACACCCGATGCGGGCGCATTCTGGCGGGTCGCCGCCCAGCACCGGGTCAAGGCGCTGTTCACTGCGCCGACGGCCATCCGGGCCATCAAGAAGGAGGACCCCGACGGCAGGCACGTCGGCGACCACGACCTGTCCGCGTTGACGTATCTGTTTCAGGCCGGCGAGCGGCTCGACCCCGGCACCTACCACTGGGCCTCGGAGAAACTGGGCGTGCCGGTGATCGACCACTGGTGGCAGACCGAGACCGGTTGGGCGATCGCCGCCGACCCGATGGGCGTCGAGCAGATGCCGGTCAAGCCGGGCTCGGCGACCGTGCCAATGCCGGGATACGACGTGCGCATCCTGCGGCCGGACGGATCGCCTTGCGACCCCGACGAAGAAGGCGCGATCTGCGTCCGGCTGCCGCTGCCGCCGGGCACCCTGCCGACACTGTGGGGCGACGACGACCGTTACGTGTCGTCGTACCTGTCGGCGTTCCCCGGCCACTACCTGACCGGCGACGGCGGCTACCTCGACGCGGACGGCTACCTGTTCGTCATGGGCCGCACCGATGACGTCATCAACGTGGCCGGGCACCGGATGTCGACGGGGTCGATCGAGGCGGTGTTGGCAGACCATCCTGCGGTCGCCGAGTGCGCCGTCATCGGGGTGGCCGACGACATCAAGGGACAGGTGCCGCGCGGGTTCGTCGTCCTGAAGTCCGGAGCCTCGGCCGACGGACTCGCCGAGGAACTCGTCGAGGCCGTACGCCAGAACATCGGCGCCGTGGCGTCTTTCAAGACCGTCGACGTGGTGTCGGCGCTGCCCAAGACGCGCTCGGGAAAGATCCTGCGCAAGACGATGCGCGGCATCGCCGAGGGCCGCGACGAGCCGTTGCCGTCGACCATCGAGGACCCGTCGGTGATCGACGCGCTCACACCGGTGCTGAGAGACTGACCGCCACAGCGTTTGCCGTCGCCTCGCCCGGGTACGTCGTCACCTCCTGCAACCGAGGAAAGGACTGACGATGACAACCAATCGACCGGCGGTGTCGCGGTACCCCACTGCCCTGCAGAAGGCGGCGCTCGCCGTCGGCGCGGTCTTCCTGCTCGTCGGGATCATGGGCTTCATCCCGGGCCTCACCACGAATTACGACACCATGACCTTCGCCAGCCACCACTCCGGGGCACTGCTGCTCGGCGTGTTCAACGTCTCGATCCTGCACAACATCGTCCATCTGGCGTTCGGTGTCGCCGGACTCCTGCTGGCCAGGACGTTCAGCGGCGCCCGCGGCTACCTGATCGGCGGCGGCGCGGTCTACCTGGTGCTGTTCGTCTACGGAATGCTCATCGACCGCCACAGCGCCGCCAACTTCGTCCCGGTGAACAACGCCGACAACTGGCTGCACCTGGCGCTGGGCATCGGCATGATCGGACTCGGCGTCCTGCTGTCGCGGCGCGACGCGACGGCGCGCACGGCCGGACGGCCCGCCGCAGGCCGCTGACGCCGGTTAGTAAGGCCTGCGCAGGGGTAATTCCCTTCTACTGCTCCGTCAATATGAGCGAAGGGAGGCATGGCGATGACGACGACGACTCCGAAGTACATGGCTGTCCAGGGTGCGGCGATCATCGTCGCCGGCGCGTTCCTGATCGTCGGTGCCGCCGGTTTCATACCGGGCCTGACGAGTCACTACGACCAGCTGGAGTGGGCGGGTCACCACTCGGGGGCGATGCTGTTCGGCACGTTCGCCGTCTCCGGACTGCACAACGCGGTGCATCTCGCGTTCGGCGTCGTCGGCCTGCTGTCGGCGCGCAGCTACGTCGGCTCCCGGCTCTACCTGCTGGGCGGCGGCATGGCCTACCTCGGACTCTGGGTGTACGGCATGCTGATCGACCACGGCAGCCCAGCCAACTTCGTGCCGTTGAACAACGCCGACAACTGGCTGCACCTCGGCCTGGGCGCGGGCATGCTGCTGCTCGGTCTGACGCTGAGCGGACGGCGCGACCCGACGAAGCAACGCGTGCGCAGGCGGGCCCCGGCCTAGGCTTGCCCGTGTGCTGAGCGCGCTGATGTGGGGTGCTGTCGCAGCGTCCTCATTGGTGATCGGCGCGCTCGCCGGGGTGGCGCGCAACTGGAACGGACGACTGGTCGGCTGGGTGCTCGGATTCGGTGCAGGCGCCCTGGTGTCGAGCATCTCGTTCGAACTGGCGGAGGAGGGTTTTCGCGTCGGCGGCGCGGTCGCGGTCTCGGTCGGTCTGGCTCTCGGCGCCGTCACCTTCTTCGTCGCCGACCGGGCCGTCGACCGTCTCGGTGGCGGCGGATCGGCGGCCAGCGGCTGGCCGCTGCTGCTCGGCGCCCTCCTCGACGGCATCCCGGAGCAGGCCGTGCTGGGCATCGGCATCGCCGGTGGCGGCGCCGTCAGTCCGGCGCTGGTGCTCGCCATCTTCGTGTCGAACCTGCCGGAGTCCATCGGGTCGGCCACCGACATGCGGGCCGCGGGGCGCCCCGCCAAGCGCATCGTGGCGGGCTGGGGCGCCGTCGCGCTCGTCTGCGTCGCGGCGACGGCCGCGGGCTACCAGCTGCAGGAGTTCGCCGGTGACCAGATGCGCGGCGGCATCGACGGGTTCGCCGCAGGCGCGCTGCTCGTCATGCTGGTCGGCTCGATGATCCCGGAAGCCACCGAGAAAGCCCGGGAGTCCGCGGGATTGGCCGCCGTACTCGGCTTCGCCCTCGCGGCCGGACTGTCCCTGTCGTCCTGAGTGCGTGATCGGGTGCCCGGCCCCCGTCAGACGCGATAGGTTGCGCCCATGGTTCCCGCCTGGCACCTCGGACCGCTCGCGGTACCGGTGCACGGCGTGTTCGTGGCGCTCGGTGTGATCGCCGCGATGGCGGTCTTCGTGCACGAGGCCCGAAGGCGCGCAGCGGTGAACGAACAATCGCTCGTTGCCGTCGCGGGCGCCGTGATCGGCGGAGCGATCGGCATGCGGCTGTCCGGCTGGGCCCGCCACCTCGACTTCTCGGCCAACCCGAGCCTGGCCGAGGCGTGGCAGTTCGGCTCGCGCAGCATCCTCGGCGGCCTGCTGGGCGCATACATCGGGGTGCTGGTCGCCAAGAGGGTCGGCGGATACCGCGGCAAGACCGGCGACCTGTTCGCGCCCGCCGTGGCGCTCGGCATGGCGATCGGCCGCATCGGATGCCATCTGACCGAGGCTCCCGGCCGCCCCACCGGCCTGCCGTGGGGCGTGCACGCCTCCGCCGAGACCCCGGAATGCCCTGGCTGTCTCGCCGGCCTGGCCATGCACCCGTCGTTCCTCTACGAGATCGCCTTCCAGCTCACCGCGTTCGTCGTGCTGCTCTGGCTGCGACCGCGGATCGGCAGGCCCGGGGAGTTGTTCGTCATCTACATCGCCGGTTACGCGGCGTTCCGGTTCCTGGTCGAGTTCACCCGCGCCAACGAGACGGTGTGGCTGGAACTCACTCGGCCGCAATGGTTCCTGCTGCCGTCGCTGATCGTGATCGCCGTTCGGCTGTGGTACGGACACCGGCGTGGGTACTATCGCTCACCGGCCCGCAACCAGGAAGTACCTGTATGACGTTCCCGCCCTCGGAACCACCGCCGGAGGACTACCCGGAGGACGGCCGGCCGATGGGTCCACCGCCCGGGTATCCGCAGGGCCCGCCGCCGGGGTACCCGCAGGGCTACCCGCCGCCGGGCTATCCGCAGGGTTACCCGTACTACCCGCCGCCTCAGCAGAAGTCGCGCATCAGCGCGGGCATGGCGGTGCTCGGCACCCTGCTGTACATCATGGTCAACTCCGTTCTCGCGTTCGCCGCGTTCATCGTCGGAGCGCAGTACCGGGATTCGGACGCGGTGTTCGGCGGAGCGGCGGTGATGCTGCTGCTCATCGCATTCGGCGGCGGGGCGGCGTTGTTGCGGTCGGCGAACCCCGGTGCCAGGGGCGTCGGGCTCGGCCTGATGATCGGCTGGGCGGTCACCTCACTGGTCACCGTCGGCTTCTGCACCGGAATCAACCCCGAGCTGTACACGACGTGACGCCCGGAATGTCGCTGCGCGGCGACCGCATTCACCGTTACGTCACCGCCTACTGCCCCCGCTGCCACGACGAGGCACCGGAGCGACCACTCGCCGACGTCGTCCGGCTCAACGCCTGGCTGGTCGAACGCGACGGCCGGGTGTGGCTCGAACGCGGCTGCCGCGAACACGGCCTGGTCCGCACCCTCTACGACGAGGACCCCGAGATCCTGAGCTACCTCGAGGAGTGGACCGCGCCGACCAAGGCCCATGTCCCGGACGTGGCCGGGAACTTCGATCCGGTGCCGTCGGCGTATCTGCGCGGACTGCCCGAGATGCAGACCCAGCACACCTGCATCCTGCTGGAGGACATCGCCGAGACCTGCAACCTGCGCTGCCCCACCTGTTTCACCGACTCCTCCCCCGACCTGCGCAACGTCGTGCCGGTAGCCGATGTGCTGGCCAACGTCGACCAGCGGCTGGGCAGGGAGAACGGCCGCATCGACGTACTGATGCTCAGCGGCGGCGAACCGACGCTGCACCCCGACTTGGCGCGGCTGCTCACCGAACTGACCGCGCGGCCGATTACCCGGATTCTGGTCAACAGCAACGGCATCCGGATCGCCACCGACGACGCACTGCTCGACCTGCTCACCGAGCACCGGCAGCGTGTCGAGGTGTACCTGCAGTACGACGGCCAGGCCGCCGCGACGCACCGCTTCCACCGTGGTGGCGACCTGAGCCGGATGAAAGCCACTGCACTGCAGCGGCTCTCCGAGCGAGAGATCTTCACGACACTGGTGATGACCGTGACGCTCGGAGTCAATGACGACGAGATCGGGCAGATGGTGCGGCTCGCGCTCGACACCCCCTACGTTGGTGGGCTGACGATTCAGCCGCAGTTCGGGTCCGGCAGGTCAGGGCTGATCGACCCGCTCGACCGGCTCACCCACACCGGGGTGCTCAGCCGGCTGGGTCCGCAGACGGACGGGCTGGTGACGTGGCGGGACCTCACCGCCCTGCCGTGCTCACATCCACACTGCTGCTCGGTCGGCTACCTCATCCGCGACGACAGCGACCGGTGGCGTTCGCTGGTGTCCCTGATCGGGCACGACGTCCTCAAGGACCGGCTCGGCCTGGTGGCCAACCGCATCGCCGACTCCGAGATCCCGCAGCAGCTGCGGGTCGCCGTGCAGGAGTCACTGCTCGGCCTGCTCTCCGAGCAGTCGTCGCTGTCGCATCCGAAAATCGGCGACATCTGGCGGATCATCTGCGAGAGTTGTGATCTCGGTATGTCGACGATGTTGACGCTGGCATCGTCGGCGCTACCCGGCCGTCGCAACAAGATCCGCCGACTGCTCGGAGAACGGGTCGTCCGGCTCACCGTCAAACCGTTCATGGACATGTCGACGATGATCGAGGAGCGCCTGGTGCAGTGCTGCGTGCATGTCGGCACCAGGTCCACCCAGGACCAGTGCGCCCCGTTCTGCGCGGTACAGGCCTGGTCCGCGCTCGGTCGGCAGCGGCTCTCGATCGCCGCCGGTCGCGAGCTACCGCTGATCGAGGCCACCTAGCCGCGATCTCGACAAACCAATTCGACCGTGAGTATTGTCGAAGGCGACTTGTTTCAGGTCGACCGGCTCGAAGGCGCTCGGCGCCTTCCTTCTCCGCCCCTCGTTGACGCCACAGCGTGCGGACGACGAGTTCACGATGCCTCAGGATCCTCACGACGAATCGAGATCGTCGGCGCTGCCACGATTTCGTGCGCGACCGAGTGCCGACCCTTGCGACACGTTTCTCGAGACGTCCGAACACCCCGATCCACGTGTGGGACGAAGGACAGGTGGCGTCCATATCCCCACGAGGTGGTCGCCGGGAGCAACCCTGACGTTGAGAAGCCAGCGCAGCCCGACGCACCGCCGACAAACCTTCGCTGAACTGAAGCAATGGCCGCACCGCCGAGATCTTTGTCGCCGCGCCGCGAATGTACGAGGGGTCGTCGCGGCACCCCGATGCGGCGGAAGGTAGCGGGCGTGCCGTTGATGCGACCACGCCAACCGCGCGAGGAAGACCGTTATTACTGGCTGACCGCGTATTTCGCGAGTCGCGACCTCCAGGTCGTGATGTGCCGGGCCATCGCCGCCACCATCGTCGGTCTCGGACTCGTCCCGGCTGTCCTGCTCGCCAGTCCGGCCGGGCCCCAGGGTCCGCTGAACCGTGGCGTCGCGGTCGGCATCGCGGTGTGCTGCCTGGTGATGGGATGGGTGTGGCGCAGGCCCCGTTGGCCGACCCGGCGACAGTCGCAGACCACCGTCGTCGTCGGCTCGGGGTGCATCGCGCTCGCCTGCCTGATCCAGCACGAGCCCGTCGTCGGCATGCTCGGCGCGACGGGCCTGGCGACCCTGTCGGCGTTCACCATGCTCTTCCACTCCGGCCGGCTGCTTGCCGTGCCGTGGACGGTGGGCGGGGCCGTACTGGCGGTGCTGGCGGCACGCATCGCCGTCGACGACATCGCCCGCGCTGTCACCGCGGTCGGTCTGGTGCTGCTGGTCACTGTCATGTTCACCGTTGCCTGCCGGACGGCGATCCAGTTCATCGGCATCGAGCCGTGTCACACCGGGATCGAGCCGCTCACCGGTCTGCTCACCCGGGAGACCTTCGACGAGCGGATGGCCACGCTGCTGGGTGCGCGCAGCCGTGGCGATGACCGGTACCTCGTGGTCCTGCTGGTCAGCCTGGACAGCTTCTCGTTGCTCACCGGCCTGCACGGCCCCGCGACCGGCGATCGCGCCCGTGTCGCGATCGCGCAGCGCCTGCGCGAGAACGTCCGGCGCGACACCGTTCTGGCCCACGTCGCGGACACCGATTACCTGATCGCCGACCTGTTCACCAGGGCGGATCCCGAAGCGCTGACAGAACGCATCCACGCCACCGTCAGGAATGCGCCGTTCCGGCTGACGGCCAGTATCGGCGCCGTCAGCACATCGCTGATGCCGCTGAGCGATCAGCCGGTGCGCGACGTGGTGGACGAACTGCTCGGCGTCGCCACCGCCGCCATGGCCGCCGCCCGCAGAGACGGTGGCAGCCGGACCGCGCTGCGGCTGTCACCGCGGTTGCGGGTGCTCGACCGGCTCGACGACGAATGGCGCTGATCTTCTGTGATTTCGGCGCGCTCACGATCGCTGAGCGAGCGTTTCCGCGCCGAAATCCCTAGGTGACCGACAGCGCGATGCCGTCGAGGATGTCGTGTTCGCTGACCACCAATTCGTCCAGACCGGCCCGGGCGCCAAGGGCGTCGGCGAGCTCCTCGACGATGAGCGCGCCGCCGCCGATGACGTCGACCCTGCCCTCGTGCATCGGCCCGAGCACCGCACGCTGCGCACGCGTCATGGTGAGCAGTTCGTCGCAGACCTCGCGCAGCCGGGTGAACCCCACCCGCGACAGGTGGATGGCCTCGGAGTCATAGGTCGTCATCTTCGCGCCCAGCGCCGCCAGGGTCGTCATCGTCCCGGCCACCCCCACCCAGGTCCGGGCGCCCTCGACGGGCACCTCACGGAACGCCGCGGCCAGCCCGTCGCGCACCACTTCTCGTGCGGCCGAGATCTCCTCGGCGGTGGGCGGATCGGAGTGCAGGCACCGCTCGGTGAGCCGCACGCAGCCGATGTCGGCCGAGTAACTCGCCTCCACCTCCCGTCGTCCCACCACCACCTCGGTGGAGCCGCCACCGAGATCGACCACCACGAACGGCCCCGCGTCGGGATCCAGTTCGCCGACCGCGCCGCGATAGGACAGTTCGGCTTCCTCGGTGCCGGTGATCACCTCGGCGACCGCACCCGGCACCACGTCGCCGAGCACCTCGGCCGTCATCGCGAAGAACGCCTCCCGGTTGGCCACGTCGCGCGCCGCCGACGTCGCGACCATCCGCACCCGCTCGACGCGGTGATCGCGCATCAGGGCGGCATAGTCGACGAGCGCGGTCCTGGTGCGCGCCAACGCTTCCGGAGCGAACTCGCCGGTGGCGTCGACGCCCTGACCCAATCGGACGATGCGCATCTCCCGGTGCACGTCGCGCAACCGGCCGTCGACGGGATCGGCGATGAGCAACCGGATCGAATTGGTGCCGCAGTCCACGGCCGCGACTCGGCTCACGTCCACACCTCCGGGTTCAAGATGCCCTCCATCCCAGGTTCTGCGGCCAGCACGGCCAACGCCTCGTCACCGAACGGGTTCACCCCCGGCCCCTTGGCCAGCGAATGCGCGATCACCACATGCAGGCACTTGACGCGGTCGGGCATGCCCCCGCCGGAGAACGTGGTGCCCAGCGATTCGATCGCATCGCGCTCGGCGAGGTACGACTCGTGCGCCCGCCGGTACGCCGCGGCCAGTTCCGGGTCCTGCTGCAGCCGCTCGGTCATCTCGCGCATCAGACCCGCCGACTCCAGCCGGCTGGCGGCCGCCGTCAGCGTGGGGTGGGTCAGGTAGTACAGCGTCGGGAACGGGGTGCCGTCGGGCAGTCGCGGAGCGGTCTTGACGACCGCCGGGGTGCCGTCGGGACACCGGTAGGCGATCTCGAGAACCCCGCGGGCCTCGCGGCCCAGTTGCCGCGCGATGGCCTCGAGGTCGGCGCGCTCAACCACCGGGCGGGGGCGCGGGCGGGCCGGGCGGCGGACCCGGCGGGGGCGGCGGAAGTGGCGTCGCGCTCGGCGGAAGGCCGTGCGGCGCATCGGCGATGGTGCTCCACAGCGCCGAGTACCACGGCGTGCCCGGCGGTACGGTGTCCACACGGGCGTCCGGTGCACCCGGAACCACCGCGGACGGCGGCAGCTGCACCTGGTACGGAATCTCCCCCGGCATCACGAAGCCGAGGCGCTCCCGGGCCTGGGCGGCGACGAACACCGGGTCGGCCAGTTTGACCTTCTGCTGCTCGAGTTCGGCGATCTGCTCACGCAGCACCGCTTCGCTCGCCCGCAGCTGCTGCATCTCGGTGCGCTGCCCGAAGTAGGTCCGCACCGGGCCGGCGATCGTCAACGTCAATACACACACCACCGCGGCCAGGATCGCAGCCCGCCGCGCCGCCGACCCGAACCGCTGCTCCGACTGCTGCTCGGCCGATGCCGCGATCGACTCGCGGATGGCGTCGGCGACCTCGGGTGTGGTCTCGGGGGCGGACGGCTTCGCCTCGATCGCCCGGGGCTCGCGGCGCACCGGCGACGCACCACGCGGACGGTCCCGCTTCGACTCGCCGGGCTTGGCCGGCTTCCCTGGCCGGGAAGCCGGTGACCGCCGCTTCGGGTCGGGCCGTTTCGCGTCGGGCACGTCTGTGTCAGGCCTGACCCTCGCCGACGCCGAACCGCGGGAACGCCAGATCGCCTGCGTAGCGCGCTGCGTCGCCGAGGATCTCCTCGATGCGCAGCAGCTGGTTGTACTTGGCGACGCGCTCGCTGCGGGCCGGCGCACCGGTCTTGATCTGCCCGCTGCCCACGGCGACCGCGAGGTCGGCGATGGTGGTGTCCTCGGTCTCACCGCTGCGGTGACTCATCATCGTGCGGTAACCGCTGTTGTGGGCCAGCGCGACCGCGTCGAGGGTCTCGGTGAGGGTGCCGATCTGGTTGACCTTGACCAGTAGTGCGTTCGCCGCGCCGCGGTCGATGCCCTCTTCGAGCCGCTCGGGATTGGTGACGAACAGGTCGTCGCCGACGATCTGCACGCGGTCGCCGATCTCGGTGGTCAGCGCCACCCAGCCGTCCCAGTCGTCCTCCGACAGCGGGTCCTCGATCGACACCAGCGGGTAGGAGTCGAGCAGCTCGCCGTAGAACTGCGCCATCTGCTCGGCGGTGCGGGTCTCCTTCTCGAACGCGTAACCCGTCCCGGCGGTGTAGAACTCGGTGGCCGCCACGTCGAGCGCCAGCGCGATCTCGGAGCCGAGCTTGAAGCCGGCCCCCTCGATCGCCGACGAGATCAGGTCGAGTGCCGCCTTGGTGCCGGGGACGTCGGGCGCGAAACCGCCCTCGTCACCGAGGCCGGTGGACAGGCCCTGCTTCTTGAGCACCGACTTCAGCGAGTGGTACACCTCGGCGCCCCACCGCAGCGACTCCTTGAACGACGCCGCCCCGATCGGGGCCACCATGAACTCCTGCACGTCGACACCCGTGTCGGCGTGCGCGCCGCCGTTGACGATGTTCATCATCGGCACCGGAAGGATGTGGGCGTTCGGACCGCCGATGTAGCGGAACAGCGGCAGCTCCGCGGCCGTCGAGGCGGCCTTCGCCACCGCCAGCGAGACGCCGAGGATGGCGTTGGCGCCCAGCCGGGACTTGTCCGGCGTTCCGTCGAGGTCCAGCAGCGCCTGGTCGATCAGCCGCTGGTCGTCGGCGCTCATGGTGATGACGGTCGGGCCGATCTCGTCGAGGACGGCCTCGACCGCCTTCTGGACGCCCTTGCCGCCGTAGCGGGAACCCCCGTCGCGCAACTCGACGGCCTCGTGTTCGCCGGTCGACGCACCCGAGGGCACCGCGGCCCTGGCGAAGCTGCCGTCGTCCAGCACGATCTCGACCTCGACCGTCGGGTTGCCGCGGGAGTCGAGGATCTCGCGGGCTCCGACCTGCTCGATGATGGGCACTGGCGTCTCCTTGGTCTGCGGCGACTGGCTCGTTGCGCACTCAGCCTAGAGGCTGGAGATCGCGACGGCGGAACGAGGACGTGCCTACAGTGAGCGACCCTGGGCGTAGGCGGTGGCCCAGTCCCGCACCGTCCGCGCGTACTGGTCGGAGAAGTTGTAGGCGCGCAGCGCGTTCATCCAGCCGCGGGGGGTGGACAGGTCCTTGCCGCGGTAACACAGGTAGCCGGCCGCCGAGAGCACGGCATCGTCGATGTTGTCGGGGCTGACCTGGCCGTCGTTGTTGGCGTCCACGCCGTAGAGCCGCCACGTCTCCGGGATGAACTGCATCGGGCCCATGGCCCGGTCCAGCTCGGTGTCGCCGTCCAGTTCGCCGCCGTCGGTGTCGTCGATCTTCATGTTGCCGCTGGAACCGTCGAGCTGCATTCCCCGGATCGGCGGTGTCACCGCCCCGTCCGTGGACACCATCGAGCCCCGGTAGCCGCCGTGGTGGCTCTCCACCATCCCGATACCGGCCAGCGTCGTCCAGGACAGGTGGCAGTCGGGGTTCTCCACCTCGGCGACCCGGGCGGCGTAGGCGTAGGCCTCCAGCGCCGTCACCGGGATCTCGAGCGCATCGGCCCGCTCGGCGGCCCAGTCGTGCAACTGGTCGGCGGGACGGCCCGAGGCGTAGGTGTCGATGGCAGGCACCGGGTCCCCCGCCGGTGGCGGGATTCCCTCGGGGATCGGCGCGCCCAGCTGCCATGAACAACTGGAAGCCATCAGCAGGGCCGTCGCGCCGATCACCGCGACAGCCCGCAGCCAACGAACTGGCGACACCGGACTCCTCAACCTGCTCTGCTGTCCCCATAGTTGCATGCGCAGCGCCGTGGTTCGCAACGCCGGTCTGCAACGTCACGTCTCGCAGACCCGTCAACGTAGCCAGAATGCCCTGCTAAGGTGAGCCACGCCTTGCTATGGATAGGCATAGCTGGCTCACCGAATTTCCTGGAGCGAGGTTGCGTCGATGACTGCGTCTGCGGGATTCCCGGCCAGTATCCACGCCGCCGCCCCCGACGTGACATCGCAGCTGTTCGGCAGTGGTCTGATCGGTCTCCGCGAAGGTCTCGAAGCGGCAATCGTGGTCTCCATTCTGGTCGCGTTCCTCGTCAAGTCCGACCGCCGCGACGCCCTGAAATGGGTGTGGCTGGGCGTGGGCGCAGCAATCGCGATGACGGTCGTCGTGTTTCTCGCCATCCAATTCTCCGCGTACACCATCACCGGCCTCGGGGCCGAGGCGATCGCCGGTGTCGCGTCGTTGGTGGCGGTCGCGATCGTCACCACCATGGTGCTGTGGATGAAGAAGGCCGCCGCCGGGCTGTCCGGCGAGCTGCGCACCGAGATGACGCGGGCGCTGGAGGCCGGCGCATTCGCGGTGACGGCGCTGGCGTTCCTGGCCGTCGGGCGTGAGGGCGTCGAGACCGCGTTGTTCATGGTCGGCTTCGCCGAGGCCGAAACCGCCTGGCCACTGCTCGGGTTGATCATCGGGGTTCTGATCGCGGCGGCCATCGCCTACGGCATGTACGCCGGTGCGGTCCGGATCAACCTCGCCAAGTTCTTCAAGTACACGGGCGTGTTCCTGATCGTCGTCGCGGCCGGAATCCTGGCCTACGGCATCGGCGCGCTGCAGACCGTCGGCTGGCTGCCGGGCCTCGGCTCGCGCGCGTTCGACGTCAGCGCATCGTTCAACTGGTCGGCCTGGTACGGCGAGGTGATCCAGGGCGTCTTCAACATCACGCCGTCACCCACCTGGCTGCAGCTGCTGCTGTGGCTGGCCTACCTGGTGGTTGTGCTGACCGCGTTCCTGTGGCCGGTCACCAGCACCACCAAGCCCGCCGCCACCCCCGCCGAACCCCAGAGTTCTCTACCGTCCGACACCTCGTCCGAAAGGTCCACCACGTGAACAATCTCCCCGGAGCGAAGGCCGGCATGGCCGCCGTCGCCGCCCTGCTGGCCGGCGTCTCGCTGACCAGCTGCCAGGCCAAGGACGAGGGCACCGACAACGCCGGGGGCGGAGCCGCCGGCGACATCACCGTCGAGGCTTCCGACAGCGAGTGCAAGCTGTCGGGCACCGAGGCGTCGACCGGGCCCAGCACCTTCGTCGTCACCAACGGCGGCAACAAGGTCACCGAGTTCTACGTCTACGGCGAGGGCGACCGGGTGATGGGCGAGGTGGAGAACATCTCCCCCGGACTGCAGCGCAAGCTGATCGTCCAGCTGACCGAGCCGGGCACCTACCAGACGTCGTGCCGCCCCGGGATGGTCGGTGACGGCATCCGCAACGACTTCACGGTCACCGGCGACGCGGTCCAGATCGACACCGAGGGCAAGTTCAAAGAGGCCGCCGACAGCTACAAGCGGTACGTCAACAGCCAGACCGAGGCACTGGTGCCCGCGGTCGAGGCGTTCGTCGCCGCGGTCAAGGCCCGCGACGTCCCGTCGGCCAAGGCGCAGTTCCCCACCTCGCGTGTCTACTTCGAACGCATCGAGCCCGTCGCCGAGTCGTTCCCCAACGACCTCGACCCGCGCATCGACCTGCGCGAGGCCGATCTCGAAGAGGGCCAGAAGTGGACCGGCTTCCACGCCATCGAGAAGGCGCTGTGGGTCACCGGCCTCACCCCCGAGACCGACAAGCTCGGTGATCAGCTGATCGCCGACGTCAAGGAACTCAACGACGGCGTCAAGGCGCCCGACTACTCGATCGATTCGACCCAGATCGCCGGTGGCGCGCAGGGCCTGCTCGACGAGATCGCGATCAGCAAGATCAGCGGTGAAGAGGACATCTTCAGCCACACCGACCTGTGGGACTTCAACGCCAACCTGCAGGGTTCGCAGACGGCGGTGTCCTCGGTGCGGCCGATCCTCGACGAGAAAGACGCCGAACTGGGCAAACGCGTCGACCAGCGCTTCGAGGACGTCGAGGCGCTGCTGGAGAAGTACCGTGCGGGCGACGGCTTCGTCTCCTACGACAAGGTCACCGAGCCGCAGCGTCAGGAGTTGTCGCGCGCGATCGACGCGCTGAGCAAGGAAGTCAGCCAGGTCCAAGGTGTCGTCGCCCAGAAGTAATCCCGAACCGCCCGCGCCGCAGGCCGAGCAGCAGAACGCCGGGCTCTCCCGGCGCAAGTTGTTCGGCGCGGCGGGGGTGACGGCTGCTGTCGTGGGTGCGGCCAGCGCGGGTGCGCTGGCCGGCCGCGCCTCAGCGGCCAGCACGTCGACCGCGGGGCTGCAGAGTCCCGTCGAGTTCCGGGGCGAACATCAGGCGGGCATCGTCACCGCCCAGCAGGACCGGATGAACTTCGTCGTCTTCGACGTCACCACCGACCGCCGCGAGGACGTAATTGGGCTGCTCAAGCAGTGGACCGAAATGGCCGAGCGGATGGCCCGCGGCGAGGAGACAGTCGCCGGCGGTGCGGTCGACCACAATCCCTATGCGCCGCCGCCGGACACCGGCGAGGCGCTCGGCCTGCCCGCATCGCAGCTGACGCTCACCATCGGCTTCGGCCCCTCGTTCTTCCGCAAGGACGGCAAGGACCGGTTCGGCATCGCCGACAAGCTGCCGAAAGAACTCGCGAAGCTGCCGAAGTTCCCGAACGAGACGATGGACCCGAACAAGAGCTACGGGGACATCTGCATCCAGGCGTGCGCCAACGATCCGCAGGTCGCCTTCCACGCCGTCCGCAACCTCGCCCGCGTCGGCTTCGGCACGGTGGCGGTGCGCTACGCGCAGCTCGGTTTCGGACGCACCAGCTCGACCACCCAGGAACAGGCGACGCCGCGAAACCTGTTCGGCTTCAAGGACGGGACGGCCAACCTCAAGGCCGAGGAGACCGACAAGATCGACCAGTTCGTGTGGGTCGCCGACGGCGACGGCCCGGACTGGCTCACCGGCGGGTCGTATCTGGTGACCCGCCGGATCCGGATGCGCATCGAGAACTGGGACCGCACCACGCTGCTCGAGCAGGAGCGGGTGATCGGCAGGCAGAAGGGCACCGGCGCCCCCAACGGCCTCACCGACGAGTTCGAGGAACTCAATCTCGACCTGCGCGACGACAAGGACGCCCCGCTGATCGACGTCGACGCACACGTGCGCCTGGTGTCACCGGAGAACCTGGGCGGCATCGAGATCATGCGCCGCGGTTACAACTTCACCGACGGCACCGACGGCTTCGGCCACCTCGACGCCGGGCTGTTCTTCATCGCGTTCGTCCGCGATCCCATCACCCAGTTCATCCCGATGCAGGCCGAGATGTCGCGCAAGGATGCGATGAACGAGTACATCACCCACACCGGGACGGCGATCTTCGCCTGCCCGCCCGGGCTGCGCGAAGGTGACGAGTCGGCCTACTGGGGCTCGACCCTGTTCGCCTGAGCCGCGAGCGCGCCGAGTGTGCAACCACGGCGAAAATCGGCGCGGATTCTCGCCACCACTGCACATTCGGCGAGTGGGAGGCGTCAGCGCTCGGCGGCGCTCACTCCCCCGGCGGCAGGCGGATCGGCCGGCGCGGGTTCGGGCACGTCGACCGGCGACGGCTCGGGCACCTCGACGGGACCGGGTTCGGGCACCTCGACCGGTGACGGCTCAGGGATCCGGTCCGGCGCGGGTTCGGTGTCCATCTCGACCTCCAGCTCTACGTCGTCATCCGCAACGTCCTCGTCAACGTCCTCGTCCGCAACGTCTTCCGTAATATCCTCGGCCGCAAACTCTTCCGCAACGTCGTCGAGGACGTCGTCGTCATCGATGGTGGCGTCCACGTCCAGCGCGGTGTCCGACGGCCAGTACTCCCGCCACTCCTCCTCGCTCACCGCGCCGAGCGCCGCGATGTCGAGTTCCTCAGGCACGTCCTCGCCGCGGCGGCCGGCCGCGATGTCCCTCTCCACCCGCCGCACGGTCTCCATGAACTCCAGAGTCGCTGTGCGCAAGTGGTTCTCGGCGTCGACGTCGGCCGAGATCGTGACGGCGGTCAGTGAGGCGGGGATCAGATCTGCCGGCAGTCCGGCCTGCGTGACCCGGGCGATCACCTTCTGCGTCAACGCCAGCGCGGGCTGACCGGTCGGCACGTCGTCCATCGACGACCTGCGCGACCTGACCGACTGCTCCTGGGCCTTGCGTTCCTCCCACTGCGCGAGCTGCTCGTCCAGCGAGATCGATTCGCCGGCCAGCACCGCGGGCACCCGGTTGCCGAGCTTGCGCACCAGCGAGTCGGCGACGTCGTCGATCGTGAACGGGTGCTCAGGGGCATCTTCGGCGATCCGGGCGTGAAACAGTACCTGCAGCAATACATCTCCGAGTTCCTCGCGAAGCTCGTCGGCGTTGCCGCTGTGCACCGCGTCGAACAGCTCGTAGGTCTCCTCGAGCAGGTAGCGCCGCAGCGAGTCGTGGGTCTGTTCGCTCTCCCACGGCCCCGCGGTGCGCAGCTTGTCCATCATGGCGACGGCGTCGACCAGTCGTTCGCCTCCCTGTGGTTCCGGCGCGGCGATCAACCGGTCACCCGCGGCCAGGCGCGCCCTGACCGCCGGATGCTCGGGATCCGAGGACAGCAGCACCGGGGCGTCCTCGCCGTCGTAGGCCGGCCGGGCCGCGGGCAGCGACCACGGCACCGCGATCGGCATCTCCTCGGTGTACTGCACGTCACCGGCCAACATCTCGATGGCTGCGACCGGGACCAGGGAGGGGCGGCGCGGATCGACGAGCACGACTGTCATGGCGTCTGCCGTCTGTCCGTCATGGCCGGGCCACCTCCGAATTTGGTTATATCAACATCCGTCACAGCATTCCCGCTAAGCGTCAATATCAAGCCCGCGACCATCGCCACCAGTTCGAGGTCACGGATCCGCGGCGAGCCGACCCCGCTACCGGCCCGCGGTATCGGGACCTGCACCGTCGCGGTGGTCGCGCGGTAGGACGCCGACGGATACAAGCGCTTGAGCCGCAGCTGCGCCGAATCGGGCAGTTCCAGCGGCGACACCTTCACCGTCGCCCCGGACACGCCGCTGACCTCGGTGACGCCGTACTCCCGACAGAGCAATCGCAGCCGCGCCATCGCGACCAGCCGCAGCGCCGGTTCCGGCAGCGGTCCGTACCGGTCGACCAGCTCGTCGATCACCGCATCCACCCCGGCGTCGTCGTGCGCCGCCGCGAGCCTCCGGTAGCCCTCCAGCCGCAGCCGGTCACTGGCGATGTAATCCGGCGGCAGGTGCGCGTCGACCGCCAGGTCGATCCGCACGTCCTTCGGTTCCTCCGCTGTGGCAACGGTTTTGCCGTCGGCGGCCGCTCGGTACGCCTCCACCGCCTCGCCGACGAGCCGGACGTAGAGGTCGAAACCGACCCCCGCCACGTGCCCGGACTGCTCGGCGCCGAGCACGTTGCCCGCGCCGCGGATCTCGAGGTCCTTCATCGCCACCGCCATGCCCGCGCCGAGTTCGTTGTTCTGGGCGATGGTGGCCAGCCGGTCGTATGCCGTCTCGGTCAGCGGCATCTCGGGCGGATACAGGAAGTAGGCGTAGCCGCGTTCCCGGCTACGACCCACCCGGCCCCGCAGCTGATGCAACTGCGACAGGCCGAACGTGTCGGCCCGCTCGACGATCAGGGTGTTGGCGTTGGAGATGTCCAGCCCGGTCTCCACGATCGTGGTGCACACCAGGATGTCGTACTCGCGGTTCCAGAAGCCCTCGACCGTGCGCTCGAGCAGCTCCTCGGGCATCTGACCGTGCGCGACCACCACCCGCGCCTCGGGCACCAGCGCCTGCACCCGCGCGGCGGCCTGGTCGATCGACCGCACCCGGTTGTGGATGTAGAACACCTGACCGTCGCGCAGCAGTTCGCGCCGCAGCGCCGCGGCCACCTGCTTGTCGTCGTGCGGGCCGACGTAGGTCAGCACCGGGTAGCGCTCCTCGGGCGGGGTCAGGATCGTCGACATCTCACGGATCCCCGCCAGGCTCATCTCCAGCGTGCGCGGGATCGGGGTGGCGCTCATCGTCAGCACGTCGACGTGGGTGCGCATCGACTTGATGTGCTCCTTGTGCTCGACGCCGAAGCGCTGCTCCTCGTCGACGATGACCAGGCCGAGGTCCTTCCACGTCACGCCGGTCTGCAGCAACCGGTGGGTGCCGATCACGATGTCGACCGAGCCGTCCTTCATCCCCTCGAGCACCGCTTTGGATTCCGATGGCGAGGTGAACCGGGACAGTCCTTTCACCGTGACCGGGAACCCGGCCATCCGTGCGGCGAAGGTCTGCATGTGCTGGTCGGCGAGCAGCGTCGTCGGCACCAGCACGGCGACCTGCTTGCCGTCCTGCACGGCCTTGAACGCGGCGCGCACCGCGATCTCGGTCTTGCCGTAGCCGACGTCGCCGCAGATCACCCGGTCCATCGGGACCGGCTTCTGCATGTCGGACTTGACCTCGGTGATCGCGGTCAACTGGTCGATCGTCTCGGTGAAGCCGAACGCGTCCTCCATCTCGGCCTGCCACGGGGTGTCCGGGCCGAACGCGTAGCCGGGAGCGGCCTGCCGCTTGGCGTAGAGCGACACCAGTTCGCCGGCGATCTCGCGCACCGCGCGACGGGCCTTGGTCTTGGTGTTAGCCCAGTCGCTGCCGCCCAGCTTGGACAGCGACGGCGCCTCGCCGCCGACATAACGCGACAGCTGGTCGAGCGAGTCCATCGGCACGTAGAGCCGGTCCGAGCCGCCGCCCCGCTTGCTCGACGCGTATTCGAGCACCAGGTACTCGCGACGTGCGCCGCCCACCACCCGTTCGGTCATCTCGACGAACCGGCCGATGCCGTGCTGGTCGTGCACCACCAGGTCGCCTGCGGTGAGCGCCAGCGGGTCGACGACGTTGCGGCGCTTGGCGGCGAGCCGCTTGCCCTCGGGCGCGGTGACGCGGTTACCCGTCAGGTCGCTCTCGGTGATGATGACGAGCTGCGATCCCGGCAGGATCACGCCGTCGTGCAGTGGACCCCGCAGCACCCCGACCACGCCGGCCTTCGGCTCGGCGCCGGGCTCGAGCATCGCCGCGGGTGTCTCGGCGTCAGCGAGCTGCTCACAGACCCGGTGCGCGGTGCCGGTGCCGGGCGTGACGATCGCCGCGTGACCACCGGTGGTGACGTGGGCGCGCAGCATCGCGAAGATCTCTGCGACCGACGAGTGCTGGCGTGCCGAAGGCGCCGACCGGATGTCCAGCGCGACCGCCGACTCGTCGGACAGCTGGCTCAGCGTCCACCACGGGTGACCGCCCGCCTGGGCGCCTGCGGCGACGTCCTCGAGGTTCAGGAACCCCGACGCACCGAGTTCCTCCAGGTCGATCGGCGCGTCGCCGCCCACGGCCGCCGTGGACCACGACGCCTCCAGGAACTCCCGGCCGGTCTTGATCAGGTCCGCGGCGCGGGTGCGCACCTTCTCCGGATCGCACACCAGGACCGGCGTGCCCGCGGGCAGGTGGTCGGCCAGCGTCGACAGTTCGCCAGGGCGCAGCACCGGCAGCAGTGCCTCCATGCCGTCGACCGGGATGCCCTCGGCCAGTTTGGCCAGCATGTCCGGCACGCCGCCGGGAACCGCGTTCTCCAGCCGGGGGTGGTCCGCGGCCAGCTTGGCCGCCCGATCGCGGACGTCCGCGGTCATCAGCAGTTCGCGGCACGGCACGGCGATCACCGCGTCGACGTCGATGTCGGGGATGGACCGCTGATCGGCGACCGCGAACATCCGCATCTCCGAGACCTCGTCGCCCCAGAACTCGACACGCACCGGATGTTCGGCGGTGGGCGGGAAGACGTCGAGGATGCCGCCGCGCACGGCGAACTCGCCCCGGCGGGCGACCATGTCCACCCGGCTGTAGGCGAGGTCGACGAGCCGGGCGACCACGCCGTCGAAGTCGATCTCGGCGCCGACGGTCAATGTCACCGGCTCCACCTCGGCGAGGCCCGGCGCCATCGGCTGCACCAGGGAACGCGTCGTCGTCACCACGATGCGCAGCGGCGGGCCGAGCCGGGCGTCGTCCGGGTGGGTCAGCCTGCGCAGAAGCATCAGCCGCGCGCCGACGGTGTCCACCCCCGGCGACAGCCGTTCGTGGGGCAGGGTCTCCCACGACGGAAACAGTGCCACGGCGTCACCGAGGTAGCCGCGCAGTTCGGCGGTCAGGTCGTCGGCCTCGCGCCCCGTCGCCGAGACCACCAGCAGCGGTCCTGCCTGCGCCAGCGCGGCCGCCACCAGCACCCGGGCACTGGCCGGTCCGACCACGGCGAGCCGCTCGGGCCGCTCGGCGGCACGACGGGTGAGGTCGGCGAGCGCCGGATCGCGCAACGCCAACGAGATGAGCCCCGCGATCGGGGTTTCGACATGGGTGGGCCCCGATGAGGTCATGATGCGTCCATCCTAGGCAACGCCTCTCGGGCGCGTTCCTCCTGCGCCCGTCGCCTGTTGACGCGTGTCAACTCGCCGAAGGCGCTAGCCCTCGTCGTCCTGCAGCCTGGGGTCGGCCTCGAGGTGGGTCAGGCCGTTCCACATCAGGTTCACCAGGTGCGCGGCCACCACTTCCTTCTTCGGTTCCCGCGTATCGAGCCACCACTGGGCGGTCATCGACACCGAGCCGACGAGTGCCTGTGCGTAGAGCGGCGCCAGCTCCGGGTCGAGACCGCGGCGGGAGAAGTCACCGGCCAGGATCGAGCTCACCTGGTTGACCGCGTCGTTGAGCAGCGTCGAGTAGGTGCCCGACGTGATGGCCGCCGGCGAATCCCGGATCAGGATGCGGAACCCGTCGGTGCGTTCCTCGACGTAGGTCAGCAGCGCCAGCGCCACCCGTTCGACGCGGACCCGCGAGCGGTTGTTGGTCAGCGAGGAGGTGATGCCGTCCAGCAGCGCCGACATCTCGCGGTCGACGACGACCGCGTACAGGCCTTCCTTACCGCCGAAGTGCTCGTAGACCACCGGCTTGGAGACGTTCGCCCGCTGCGCGATCTCCTCGATCGAGGTGCCCTCGTAGCCACGCGCAGCGAACAGCGACTTCGCGATCTCGATGAGTTGCTGGCGCCGCTCACTGCCGGTCATCCGGGCGCGGGGTGCACGCACTTCCTTGTCGGGTGCTGCCACGATGCTCAGGGTAGCTCCTGGCCTGCTTCGACTAGAGTCTCCAGGTGATCTTTCCGTCGTGGTGTAATCGGCAGCACCTCTGATTTTGGTTCAGATAGTTCAGGTTCGAATCCTGGCGACGGAGCAATTCTCAGCGGCGGACGTGCGCAGAACGGCGCGTTGAGCGGCGTGTGGACGGACAGACGTCCGCTTTCGCGAGAAGAGGGGACGGCGATGACGGTGCACGGTGAAGCCGCGGTGCTGGTGCTGGCAGCGGGCGCAGGCACCCGGATGCGGTCCGACACCCCCAAGGTGCTGCACACGCTCGGCGGACGCAGCATGCTCTCCCACGTCCTGCACACCATCGCCAAGGTCGCGCCGCAGCACCTCGTCGTCGTGCTCGGCCATGACCGCGACCGCATCGCGCCGGCGGTCACCGCACTCGCCGAGGACGTCGGCCGTCCCGTCGACATCGCGGTGCAGGACCAGCAGCTCGGCACCGGCCACGCCGCCGAGTGCGGACTGTCGGCACTGCCCGACGAGTTCGCCGGCGTCGTCGTCATCACCTCGGGAGACGTGCCGCTGCTGGACGCCGAGACGCTCGCCGACCTGTTGGCCGCCCATACATCTGAGGCGGCGGCGGCCACTGTGCTGACCACCACGCTGCCCGACCCCACCGGCTACGGCCGGGTGCTGCGCACCCAGGACCACGAGGTCACCCGCATCGTCGAGCAGGCCGACGCCAGCCCGTCCCAGCTGGCGATCCGCGAGGTCAACGCCGGTGTGTACGCATTCGACATCGGAGCCCTGCGCTCGGCGCTGCGCCGGCTGGGTTCCGACAACGCCCAGCACGAGCTCTACCTCACCGACGTCGTCTCGATCCTGCGGCAGGACGGCCTGGTGGTGCGGGCCCGCCACGTCGACGACAGCGCACTGGTCGCAGGCATCAACGACCGCGTGCAACTCGCAGCGCTCGGCGCCGAGCTGAACCGCCGCATCGTGGCCGGCCACCAGCGGGCCGGCGTGACCGTCGTCGACCCCGCGACCACGTGGATCGACGTCGACGTGACCATCGGCCGGGACACCGTCATCCAACCGGGCACCCAGTTGCTCGGCATCACCAGCGTGGGCGGCCGCTGCCAGATCGGCCCGGACACCACACTGGCCGACGTCACCGTCGGCGACGCGGCGTCGGTGGTGCGCACCCACGGCTCGCAGTCGGCCATCGGGTCGGGCGCGACCGTCGGCCCCTTCAGCTATCTGCGGCCGGGCACCGTGCTCGGCGCCGCGGGCAAGCTCGGCGCGTTCGTCGAGACCAAGAACGCCACCCTCGGCGCGGGCACCAAGGTGCCGCACCTGACCTACGTCGGCGACGCCGACATCGGCGAGAACACCAACATCGGCGCGTCCAGCGTTTTCGTCAACTACGACGGCGAGAACAAGAGCCGGACCACCATCGGCTCGCACGTGCGGACCGGCTCGGACACCATGTTCGTCGCGCCCGTCACCATCGGCGACGGCGCCTACACCGGGGCGGGCACCGTGATCCGCGAGGACGTGCCGCCCGGTGCGCTCGCGGTGTCGGCGGGGCCGCAGCGCAACATCGAGGGCTGGGTGATCCGCAAACGGCCGGGCTCGGCCGCCGCCGAGGCCGCAGCGGCGGCAGCGGCCGCGGAGGCTCACGAGCACCGGGACGACGACCAACGGTCGTGATCTGGACCCAATCTGTTGGCGATCCGGCAACCCGGCAGCGCACCTGCAGGACCGCTACGTACGATTGGGCCGACATCGACCCCCGACCGGCAGAGGCGCACAGTGGGCACCGAGTGGACCGACAACCGCAAGAACCTGATGCTTTTCTCGGGCCGCGCGCACCCCGAACTCGCCGAGCAGGTGGCCAAAGAACTCGACACCCCGGTCACCGCGCAGACCGCCCGGGACTTCGCCAACGGTGAGATCTTCGTCCGCTTCGACGAGTCCGTTCGCGGTTGCGACGCGTTCGTCCTGCAGTCCCACCCGGCGCCGCTCAACACGTGGCTGATGGAACAGCTGCTGATGATCGATGCGCTCAAGCGCGGCAGCGCCAAGCGGATCACCGCGATCCTGCCGTTCTACCCGTACGCCCGGCAGGACAAGAAGCACCGAGGACGCGAACCGATCTCGGCCCGGTTGGTGGCCGATCTGCTGAAGACCGCCGGGGCGAACCGCATCCTGACCGTCGACCTGCACACCGACCAGATCCAGGGCTTCTTCGACGGGCCGGTCGACCACATGCGCGCACAGAAACTGCTGACCGGGTACATCGCCGACAACTACGCCGACCACGACATGGTCGTGGTCTCCCCCGACTCCGGCCGTGTCCGCGTCGCGGAGAAGTGGGCCGACGCACTAGGTGGAGTTCCCCTCGCCTTCATCCACAAGACCCGGGATCCGCTGGTGCCCAACCAGGTGGTGTCCAACCGCGTCGTCGGCGACGTGCGCGGCAAGACCTGCGTGCTGACCGACGACATGATCGACACCGGCGGCACCATCGCGGGTGCGGTCAAACTGCTCAAGCAGGACGGTGCGGGCGACGTGATCATCGCGGCGACGCACGGCGTGCTGTCCGACCCGGCGCGCGAGCGGCTGGCCGACTCCGGCGCCCGCGAGGTCATTGTCACCAACACCCTGCCGATCGGCGAGGAGAAGCAGTTCCCGCAGCTCACCGTGCTGTCGATCGCACCGCTGCTGGCCAACACCATCCGCGCCGTGTTCGACAACGGTTCGGTGACCAGCCTGTTCGACGGGTCGGCGTAGATGGCGCAGACCGCCACCGTCTACCACAACCCCCGGTGCAGCACATCGCGCAAGACGCTGGAACTGTTGCGGGACAACGGCATCGAGCCGACCGTCGTGCAGTACCTGAAGACGCCGCCGTCGCGTGACGAGCTGTCCGCAATGATCCGCGACGCGGGTATCGACGTGCGCGCTGCGGTGCGTAAGCGCGAATCCCTCTACGGCGAGCTGAATCTGGCCGACGCGAGTGACGACGAACTGCTGGACGCCCTCGCCGAGCACCCGATCCTCATCGAGCGGCCCTTCGTCGTCACCGCGAAGGGCACCCGGCTGGCCCGGCCGATCGACACGGTGCGCGAGATTCTGTGACCGTCCGCCGCTGCGTCGCGGCAACGCTCGCGCTGATCACCGTTGCCGCCGCCGTCGGATGCGGTGCGGAAACGCCTGACTACGAAGCGGTCTGGTCGACGACGAGCAGCACCACATCGGCGGCCCCGACGAGCACCGAGGCGCCGGTGCCGCTGTCGCAGTACCTGGAGAGCGTCGGCGTCGACGGCAAACCGGTGGCCCCCGACCGGCTGCCGGATCTCACGGTCACCGTGCCGACGCCGCCGGGCTGGAAGCCGTACACCAATCCCAACTTCGCGCCCGGCACCCGCACCATCGTCAAGGGCGACACCTATCCGATCGCGATGCTGCTGGTGTTCGAACTCGAGGGTGAATTCGACGCCGCCGAGGCGGTCAAGCACGGCACGGGTGATGCGGAGCTGTCGGAGAACTTCAAGCGGCTCAACGCTTCCGACAAGGATTGGCGCGGATTCCCGTCGTCGATGATCGAGGGCAGCTACGACCTCAACGGCCAGCGGATGCAGAGCTACAACCGCGTCGTGATCGCCACCGGATCACCGCCGGCCAATCAGCGCTACCTGGTTCAGCTCACCGTCACCAGCTTCGCCGACGAAGCCCAGGCCAACGGCAAGGACATCGAGACCATCATCGCCGGGTTCACCGTCGCCCCCAAGTCACCGCCCAAGTGAGGACGCCGCGGCGAGGCGACGTCTATAGGGTGGTGCCATGACTGGTTGGACCGCCGCCGATTTGCCCTCCTACACCGGCCGCACGGTCATCGTGACCGGCGCCAACAGCGGTCTGGGACTGATCACCGCCCGCGAACTCGCGCGCGCAGGCGCGTCGGTGGTGCTCGCGGTCCGCAACACCGCCAAGGGCGACGAGGCGGCTGCCGGCATGACCGGCGACGTCACCGTCCGCAAGCTCGACCTGCAGGATCTGGCGTCGGTGCGGGAGTTCGCCGCCGGCGTCGACGCGGTGGACATCCTGGTGAACAACGCCGGCATCATGGCGGTGCCGTACGCGCAGACCAAGGACGGCTTCGAGAGCCAGATCGGCACCAACCACCTCGGCCACTTCGCGCTGACCAACCTGCTGCTGTCCAAGATCACCGACCGCGTGGTCACGGTGTCCTCGATGATGCACTGGATGGGCCGCATCAACCTCAAGGACCTGAACTGGAAGGCCCGGCCGTACTCCGCCTGGCCGGCCTACGGTCAGTCCAAGCTGGCCAACCTGCTGTTCACCAGCGAGCTGCAGCGCCGGCTGGAGCGGTCGGGGTCCCCGGTGCGGGCCGTGGTCGCGCACCCCGGGTACAGCGCGACGAACCTGCAGGGCAAGAGCGGCCGCAAGCTGGGCGACGCGCTGATGTCGATCGGCAGCCGGCTGGCGACTGACGCCGACTTCGGTGCCCGCCAGACGCTCTACGCCGTGTCGCAGGACGTCCCCGGCGACAGTTTCATCGGGCCGCGGTTCTCGATGATGGGCCCCACCCGGTCGGTGGGCCGCAGCCCGCTGGCCCGCAGCAGCGACACCGCAGCGGCACTGTGGGAACTGTCCGAACAGCTCACCGGCACCGCGTTCCCCCGCTGATTTCTCTCTGACCAGGGCGTTGCGCTACCCTGGGCGGGCGTCACGGCGAGGGCGGCCGGCATGTCGGCCACCGTTATCGACGGGAACACGCGTCTTCACGGATGCGGCCCCTGCTGTGCGATGAGTTCCCTCGACCAGCACAGGAGCACCGCACATGGCCAAGAAGTCGGCCTCTACGAACAATCTGACCGCATCGGTCCGCACCGTCACCGGCAAGGGCGCATCGCGTCGCGCCCGCCGTGAGGGCAAGGTCCCGGCCGTCCTGTACGGCCACGGCACCGACCCGCAGCACCTCGAGATCGACGCCCGCGACTTCGCCGCGGTGCTGCGTCACTCGGGCACCAACGCGGTGCTGAGCCTCGACATCGAGGGCACCGAGCAGCTCGCGCTGACGAAGTCGCTGGAGATCCACCCGATCCGCCGCAACATCCAGCACGCCGATCTGCTGGTCGTCCGCCGTGGCGAGAAGGTGTCCGTTGAGGTCAACGTCGTCATCGAAGGCGATGCGATCCCAGGCACGCTGGTGACGCAGGAGGCCAACACGCTCGAGATCGAGTCGGACGTGCAGGCCATCCCCGAGCAGATCGTCGTCTCGGTGGAGGGCGCCGAGGCAGGCACCCAGTTCACCGCGGGCCAGATCGAGCTGCCCAAGGGTGTCGCCCTGATCACCGATCCCGAGGCGCTGGTGGTCAACGTCGTGGCCGCGCCCACCGCCGAGGACCTCGAGGCCGAGGGTGGCGGCGCGTCGATCGACGAGCAGGCCGCCGAGTTCGCCGAGGCCGTCGAGGAGGCCGAAGGCGAGGCCGGCGAGGGCGACGAGGCCCCGGCCGAATCCGCCGAGTAGGCGGTCGACTCACCTCTCATGGCCGAGCCGTTGCTGGTGGTGGGCCTGGGTAATCCCGGGCCCACCTACGCCAAGACCCGGCACAACGTGGGCTTCATGGTCGCCGACCTGCTCGCGGGCCGGATGGGGTCGGGCTTCAAGGTGCACAAGAAGTCCGGTGCCGAGGTCGTCACCGGCCGGCTCAGCGGCCGGTCGGTGGTGCTCGCGAAGCCCCGCTGCTACATGAACGAGTCGGGCCGCCAGGTGGGCCCGCTGGCCAAGTTCTACTCGGTGGCGCCCGCCGACGTGGTGGTGATCCACGACGAGCTCGACATCGACTTCGGCCGCATCCGGCTCAAGTTCGGCGGCGGCGTGGCCGGCCACAACGGCCTGAGGTCGGTGTCGGCCGCGCTGGGCGGCAACGGGTTCCAGCGTGTCCGGGTCGGGATCGGCCGCCCGCCGGGCCGGAAGGACGCGGCGGCGTATGTGCTCGAGGCGTTCACGGCCGCCGAGCGCGCCGAGGTGCCGACGATCTGCGAGCAGGCAGCCGACGCCACCGAATTGTTGCTCGAGCAGGGCATCGAACCCGCGCAGAACACCGTCCACGCCTGGTAGGGCCGGGGCTTCAGCGCCCGCGAATGCCGCTGTCGACCACCTTCACCGGCTTGTGCGGGAACCGCCGTTCGGCGTGCGCCTTGGCCGCCGAATTCGGCAGCACGTAGAGCGTTTCGCGCTTCTCCTGCAGCGGCTTGAGCACCAGGTCCATGAAGCCCTTCCGGTCCTCGAGGTACGGCTCGATGACGTCCTCGCCCGCCGGGCACACCGCCAGGCAGTAGGCCGCCTTGTAGTTGGCCTTGAACGACAGGCTCTGCCACATCGACGCGTTCTCCGAATCGCTGACCCGCGAACGGAAGTCGTCGGCGTCGGCGCTGTCGGCGATGGTCTGCGCCCAGTCGGTGAAGCCGCCCATGAACTCGCGGTAGTTGTGCACCGAACACGCGACGAAGTCGAATTCGCCGTCCTTGCCGATGGCGCCGACCGGGCAGGCCGCGACACAGAGCTTGCACTCCAGGCATGGTGAATAGTCCAGCGGCGAACCGTATTCGGTGATCTCGGCGTCGACGAGGATCGTCGCCAGCAGGATGAAGTTGCCGAACCTCGGGTGGATGACGTTGCGGTGGATGCCCATCACGCCCAGCCCCGCCGCGACCGCGACCGGCTTGTGCGCCACCACCCAGATCCGGCCGGGGAACTTGTCCATCTCCATCGGGAAGGTCGCCGACGGGTTGAGCGCCCGGTGGCCGGCATCCTCGAGTGCGCGGGTGATGCGGTGCGCCGCTTCGTTGATGATCTCACCGCTGCGGTGGAACTCCTGGTTGGCGACGCTGCGCGCCGTCGACCGGACGTTGTCGCGGTTCATCCGCACCACGAGCGAGATGTAGCTCCTGACGCCGGGCAGCGCCGCCTCGACGTGCTCGACCTCCGAGGCCAGGTCGGGGTTGGCGACGCTGGCGAAGGCGACGTCGTCGGCGCCGGCGGCCAGACAGACCTCGCGCAGCCATTCCGCGTCGACGGCGCCGGGTTTCTCCCGCTGGCGCGACAGCACCGCCCGCACGGTCGGGTGGCCGGCGATCCGCGCGGGAGGCTTCAGCATGAGCTGAGTATAGCGATAAATACTCAGCCCGCCATGTGAGCCGTCAGCCGCCTGTGCGGCGGGCGTAGGCGCGCAGCGCGACGGGCGCGATGACCGCGGTCAGCACCACCGACCACAGCACCGTCGCGAGCACCGGATGGTGCAGCGGCAGCTGAGCTTCGGGCGCCGCGGGCGGACCGTTGCCCCACAGTTCGCGCATCGCCTGCGCCAGCGACGACACCGGGTTCCATTCGGCGATCACCCGCAACCAGTGCGGCATCGGCCCGGTCGGCACGAAGGTGTTCGCCAGGAACGTGATCGGGAACAGCACGGTGAACATCACCCCGTTGACGGCCTCGACCGATCGCATCAGTGAGCCCACCAGGATGCCGAACCAGATGATGCCGAACCCGAACACCAGCAGCAGCGCGAATGCGAGCACCGCCTCGCCGACTCCGCCGCGGATCCGCCAGCCGATCGCCAGGCCGGTGACCGCCATCACCACGATCCCGATGGACGAGTGCACCAGGCTCGCGACGCTGCGCCCGATGAGCACCGACGACCGGTGGATCGGCAGCGACCGGAACCTGTCGATGATGCCCTTCTCGACGTCGGCGGTGATACCCGCGGCGACGACGAACGCGGAGAACACGATGGTCTGCGCCAGGATGCCGGGCAGCAGGAACTCGCGGTACGACGCGCCCCCGGTGTCGGTGATCGACGCGCCGAACACGAACGCGAAGAGCAGCACGAACATGATCGGCTGCGCGGTGACGTCGCTGAGCATCTCCGGCATGCGTTTGGTGTGGATCATGTTGCGCTTGACCATGATCCAGGACTGCTGGGCGATGTTGGTCGGGTGCGTGTGGGGTCGCTGCGCCTCGACCTGCGTGCGCGATGCAATGGCGGTCATGTCTCGACTCCTCCTCGCTCCGGTCCTCGCTCGTCCCTCGCTGCGATCCTCACTCGTCGTCGCCTTCGGGGGTCGGTCATGCGCTGGCCTCCTCCTCGGTGCGGTGTCCGGTGAGCGACAGGAAGACGTCGTCGAGACTCGGCCGGGACAGCCCGATGTCGTCGACGGCGATGCCGCTGTCGCGGAGCCAGCCCGCGACGCGGATGACGTCGTCGAGCCCGTCGGCGGAGGCGGTGACCTGTCGCGCACCCGCCTCGACGAACACCTCGGCGCCGGTGCGGGCCAGCAGCTCCTGGGCCGCCGACAGGTCGTCGGCGTCGGTCACGGTGACCACCAGGCTCGCATTGCCGGCCTGGCGCTTGAGCTCCAGCGGCGATCCCTCGGCGATGATCCGGCCCCGGTCGACGACGACGATGTTGTCCGCGAGCTGGTCCGCCTCCTCGAGGTACTGCGTGGTGAGCAGCAGTGTGGTGCCCTGATCGACGAGGCCGCGCAGCACGTCCCACAGGTCGCTGCGGCTGCGTGGATCCAGGCCGGTGGTCGGTTCGTCGAGGAAGAGCACCGGCGGCGACGCGAGCAGGCTGACCGCGAGGTCGAGGCGGCGCCGCATCCCGCCGGAGTAGGACTTGACCACCTTGTCGGCGGCGTCGGCGATGGAGAACCGCTCCAGCAGTTCGTCGCCCATGCGGGCCAGCTCCCGGCGCCGGATGCCGTACAGGCCGCCGATCATCCGGATGTTCTCGCGACCGGTGAGCAGTTCGTCGACGGTGGCGACCTGCCCGGTGAGGCCCATGTTGCGCCGCACCTCGTCGGGTTGCCGCAGCACGTCATAGCCGGCCACCCGCGCCGTCCCGCTGGTCGGCTCGGTGAGCGTCGTCATCATCCGCACGGTCGTGGTCTTGCCCGCACCGTTGGGCCCGAGCAGGCCGAGGACGGTGCCCGGCGGGACGGCGAAGCTGACGTGGTCGACCGCGGGTGGCACGGCCGCGGGATCGCCGAACTGCTTCACCAGGTCGATCGCTTCGATGGCCGGTGTCATGTCACCGACGGTATCGGTGATCACCGACACCCCGTTACCCCCGGGGGGCGAGGGCGCAGGGCTGCTAGGTGACGAGCGAGACCGAGTTGGCGCGGCGCAGCTTGCCCGACGGCGTCTTCGGGATGGTGCCGGGCCCGAGGACCACGACGTTGCGGGGACGCACGTCCACCTCGGTCACCACCTCGTGGGCGACCTGGTGCTCGATACGGCGCACCTCGACCGGGTCCTGCCAGGCGTTGGACTCCACCGCGACGGCGAACGTTTCGCGCGAATGCCCGGCGTCCAGACGGACGGCGACGGCGCAGCCGGGCCGCACGCCTTCCACGCGCCCGGCGGCCCGCTCGATGTCGGTCGGGTAGATGTTGCGCCCGGCCATGATGATGACGTCCTTGACGCGGCCGCAGACCACGACGTGGCCCTCTTCGGTGAGGTAACCGAGGTCGCCGGTGTCATACCAGCCGTGCTCGTCCTGGGCGGGCACGAATCCGCCCATGGTGATGTAGCCGGGGGTCAACGGCTCGCCGCGCAGTTCGATGACGCCGACACCGCGGGCGGGCATCACGTTGCCCTGCTCGTCGATGATGCGCGCCTCGAGCCCCTCCAGCAGCGGGCCGAGCGTGGCCAGCCGCTTGGTGTTGCCCTTGGTGGCGGTGACGGCTCGGCGCAGAGCGGCCAGCAGGTCGGCGTCCACCTCGTCGACCACCAGGCCGGCGCCGCACTCGGAGAACGACACCGCCAGCGTCGTCTCGGCCATTCCGTAGGCGGGCAGGATCGCCTCGGCGCGCAACCCGAACGGCCTGCCCGCGTCGATCAGGTCCTCGACGTCGGCCGGTTCCACCGGCTCGGCGCCCGACAGCGCGAAGCGCAGCGTCGACAGGTCGAACTCGCCGGGCGTGGCCTGCCTGCGCAGCCGCTTCGCCAGCAGCGCGTAGGCGAAGTTCGGCGCGGCGGTCATCGTGCCCTTGTACTTGTCGATCAGCCGGGCCCACAGCAAGGTGTCGCGCAAGAAGTCCATCGGCGTGACCTTGACCAGCTCGGCGCCGAAGTACATCGGGATGGTGAGGAAGCCGACCATGCCCATGTCGTGGAAGCAGGGCAGCCAGCTCACCATGACGTCCTTCTCGACGTCGTACTCGGCGCCGATGAACATCGCCTCGGCGTTCGAGTGGATGTTGCGGTGGGTGATCTGCACGGCCTTGGGCGAACCGGTCGAGCCGGACGTCAGCTGCATCAGCGCCAGGTCGTCCTCGCCGACCTCGACGGGATCGATCGGCTCCGAGGCCAGCAGGTCGTCGACCGTCAGAACCGTGATGCCCTTCTCCTCGAGCACCGGGATCGCCACGTTGAACGGCTCGGAGACGATCACGGCCTTGGCCTCGATCATCCCGATCACCATCATGGTGTCCTCGGCCCACAGCGCGAGGTCGGTGCGCGGGGTCGGCTGGTGCAGCATGGTCAGGCTCGCGCCGCGCATCCACAGGCCCTGCGCGGTCGGCGCGATCTCGACGGGGAAGCCCGCCAGCACGCCCACCGCGTCACCCAGTCCGACACCGGCCGCGGCCAGGCCACCGGCGATGCGACGCGCACGCTCGTGCACCTCACCCCAGGTGTGTCGCACGGGCTCGTGCGGCTCCCCGGTCACCATGCCGGTGGTGACGGTGCGGGCGTTGCGGTACATCTTCTCGGTGAACCTGCTCACGACGACCTCCTCGGGACCGGCGACAATGCCCGGTTTCTCATGCTCCGCTGATTGCCGGGCGCTGCCGAGAAGGCGCGCACGAACGATTCAGGAGCGGTTTCATATCGAAACGGTGATGCATGGGAAAACCCGGGCGCGGTTGCGGATCCGGAAGCGACGGTGCCCTTCGGCCAGCCTGCCGTAGAGCTGCGAGCGGACCCGCCGAGCAGTCCGGCGGGTGACGGGCTCGCGCCCATTGCTTGACCGCTAATTTTCACCGGGCACCATCTTAAGAGGCTCTTAAGTGTCCGCCAAACTGTAGCGCGGATTGAGGCGTGGGTCACATCGGCGGCGCGCCGTGTCCCTGGCGCCTCCCCGCTTCAGCCCGACGGGGTCGGCGCGGGCACCAACCGGGCGCCGTGCACCGGCCCGCTGGCCACCCGCACGGTCCGGCAGACGCCCGCGCCGGCCAGCCGGACACCGATGTCGACCGCCGCCGTCGCGGACTCGCACAGGAACGCACACGTCGGGCCCGAGCCCGACACCAGGCCGGCCAGCGCACCGGCCTCGCGCCCCGCCCGCAGCGTGCGCCGCAGTCCCGGGTACAGGCTCAGCGCCGCGGCCTGCAGGTCATTGCCCAGCAGCGGAGCCAGCTCGGTGGGGTCCCCCGAGGCCAGCGCCGCGAGCAGCGGCTCGGGATCATCCAGCCGCGGCGGCCCGTCGCGCTGGCCGTCGGCCGCCGCGCGCAACCGGTCGATCTCCCCGAACACCTTCGGGGTGGACAGGCCCTTGTGGGCGAACGCCAGCACCCAGTGGAAGGTGCTGCGGGCGAGCACCGTCGCGAGCTCCTCCCCGCGGCCGGTGCCCAGCGCCGTACCGCCGTGCAGGGCGAACGGGACGTCACTGCCGAGAGTGGCGGCCAGCGCGTGCAGGTCGCGGCGGGGCACGCCGAGCTCCCACAGGGCGTTCATCGCGACGAGCACAGCCGCGGCGTCGGCACTGCCGCCCGCCATCCCGCCCGCCACCGGTATCGCCTTCTCGATCGAGATCGCGACGTCGGGGGCGCGGCCGACGTGTTCGGCGAGTAGTTCGGCGGCCTGCCACGCGAGGTTCCGCTCGTCGAGGGGCAGTCCCTCGGCGCCCTCACCCGCGATCTCGAGCGACTGCACGTCGGCGTTGCGGACGGTGATTTCGTCGACCAGCGACACGGCGTGGAAGACGGTGGTGAGGTCGTGGTAACCGTCGTCGCGCAGGTCGCCGACCCCGAGGTAGAGGTTGACCTTCCCCGGTGCGCGCACGGTCACCGAACCAGTGGGAACCCACTGAGATGCGGTGTTGCCGTCGGCCACCGCACGACACTAGCGCCGCGGGCCTGCCCGGAGAACCTAGGCTTCCCGATATGCTCGCGCGCGGCGACAGGGTGTCGGCCTACGTCGTCGACGAACCGCTGGGCCGCGGCGGGTACGCCGAGGTCTACCGGGCGCGCACCGACGCAGGCGCCGACGTGGCGCTCAAGATCCTCGACGAGCGTCATCGCAGGCCCGCCGACCTCGGCCGGCTTCAGCGCGAGTTCGCGTTCGCCCGCGCGGCCGAACACCCGCATGTAGTGAAGGTGTACGAGTGCGGTCCGCACTGGCTCACCATGGAGATCGTCGGCGGCGGAACGGCGATGACCCTGCCCAGGATGGACGACCGGCTGACGGCACTGGCTCAGGTCGCCGGCGCACTCGACCACATCCACCGCTCGGGCATCGTGCACTGCGACGTCAAACCCGCCAACATCCTTGTGCGCGAGCCTTTCTCGTCGACCAGCGTGGTGCTCGTCGACTTCGGCGTCGCGCACTCGATGACCGATGACGCCCTCCGCCATCCGACCCGCGTCGAAGCGTCGCTGCCCTACTCCGCACCGGAGCTGCTGCGAGGCCGCACGCCGACTCCGGCGGTCGACGAGTACGCGCTCGCCTGCACCGCCGTCGAGATGATCACCGGTGCAACACCCTTCACCGCGAACACCTCGCACGGCCTGGTCGACGAGCACCTGAATGCGCCGCCACCGCGGCTGGCGCGGCGAATAGCGTGGATACCGCACGCTTTCGACTCGATCATCGCGAAGGCCCTGGCGAAGGATCCCGACCTGCGCTACGACTCGTGTTCGGAGATGGTGAGGCTGATCACCCGCACCCTGCGGTGAACCGCGTCCGGCCGCCGACTTAACGCAGCTTTAACTGGCGTCCGATTCCGCTTTACACAGCCGGGGCTAACTTCGGCCCTATGACCGCGACCGCGCCGTACGACAACTCCGCACTCGCGCACGAAGAGGAGGGGTACGAGAAGGGCCTCAAACCGCGGCAGCTGCAGATGATCGCCATCGGCGGCGCGATCGGCACCGGCCTGTTCATGGGAGCAGGCGGCCGGCTCAACAGCGCGGGACCGGGCCTGTTCATCGTGTACGCGATCTGCGGACTGTTCGTCTTCTTCATCCTGCGCGCACTGGGCGAGCTTGTGCTGCACCGCCCTTCGTCGGGATCGTTCGTCTCGTACGCGCGTGAGTTCCTCGGCGAGAAGGCGGCGTACGTCGCGGGCTGGATGTACTTCTTCAACTGGGCGTGCACGTCGATCGTCGACGTCACCGCCATCGCGCTCTACATGCACTACTGGGGCGCCTTCGAGGCGATACCGCAGTGGTCGATCGCGTTGATCGCGCTGGTGATCGTGCTGAGCGTGAACATGATCTCGGTCAAGTGGTTCGGCGAGATGGAGTTCTGGGCGGCGCTGATCAAGGTCGTCGCACTGGTCACCTTCCTCATCGTCGGCATCGTCTTCCTGGCCGGCCGCTTCGCGATCGAGGGCCAGACCACCGGTCCCTCGGTGATCGCCGACAACGGCGGCATCCTGCCCACCGGCATACTGCAGCTGGTGATCATCACCTCGGGTGTCATCTTCGCCTATGCCGCAGTCGAATTGGTCGGCACCGCCGCCGGTGAGACCGAGGATCCGCCGAAGGTGATGCCCAAGGCGATCAACTCGGTGATCTTCCGGATAGCGGTGTTCTACGTCGGCTCACTGATCCTGTTGGCACTGCTGCTGCCGTACACCGCGTACGAGGAAGGCACCAGTCCGTTCGTGACGTTCTTCTCCAAGATCGGCGTCCCGGCGGCGGGCGACATCATGAACTTCGTGGTGCTCACCGCCGCGCTGTCCAGCCTCAACGCCGGGTTGTACTCGACGGGGCGCATCCTGCGGTCGATGTCGATGAACGGCAGCGCGCCCAAGTTCACCGCCAAGATGTCGAGCAGGGGTGTGCCGTGGGCCGGCATCGCGCTGACGGCGGTCTTCACCGTGGTCGGCGTCGTCCTCAACCTGGTCGTGCCCGCGGAGGCCTTCAACATCGCGCTGGACCTGTCGGCGCTGGGCATCATCGCGTCGTGGGGCACGATCGTCATCTGCCAGATCCAGCTGTACCGCTGGTCGCAGAAGGGGATCCTGGAGCGGCCCAGCTTCCGGCTGTTCGGCACGCCTTACACGAGCTACGCCACGCTGGTGTTCCTCGTCGGCGTGGTGGCGCTGATGTGCTACGAGAACTACTGGAACCTGATCGCCCTGCTCATCATCATCCCGACACTGGTCGGCGGCTGGTACGCCGTCCGCGGCCGGGTGCTCGAGATGGCGCGTGAGCGCATCGGTTTCACCGGCAACTACCCCGTGGTGGCGGAGACGCCGCTGCTCGACGAGTTGCTCGGTAAGGACAACCGGCGTGACGGCGACAAGGAGTAGCCGCGCTGTTACGCGAGGCGGACGGGCGCTTCGGAGTCGTCGGAGCGCTGCAGCAACCGCACGAAGTCGGCGACCCCGAGGGTCTCACCGCGACGCGATGGGTCGATGCTGGCGGCGAGCAGCCGGCGTGCCGACTCGTTGCCCGAACCCGCCCACTCGGCGAACGCGTTGCGCGACGTCTTGCGCCGTTGCGCGAACGCGATGTCGATGAGGTCGAAGACCTGCTTACGGAACCCGGGCTCGGTCGGCCACGGCGAGGTCTCGTAACGGTCCAGCCGCACCAGCCCGGAGTACACCCGCGGGATCGGCCAGAACACCGTCGGCGAAACCATGCCGTACCGGCGCACCTTGCCGTAGAACCTGACCTTGGCACTGGGCACGCCGTAGTCTTTGCCGCCCGGTTCGGCGGCCAGTCGCTCGGCGACCTCGGCCTGCACCATGACCATCACCGACTTGATCGTCGGGAACTCGGCGAGCAGGTGCAGCAGCGCGGGAACCGCGACGTTGTACGGCAGATTGGCGACGAGCGCGGTGGGCTCGTTCTCCAGGTCTGACGGCTGCAGCGTCAAGATGTCGCTGTTGAGCACCGTGAGCCGGTTGATCTCGCTGTGCGAGTGGTCGGCGATCGTCTTGGGCAACTGGCGCGCCAGCAGCGGGTCGATCTCCACCGCGGTGACGTGTGCACCCTTGTCCAGCAGTGCCAAGGTGAGCGAACCCAGCCCGGGACCCACCTCCAGGACGTGGTCGTGCCGGTGGATCCCCGATGCCGAGACGATCCGGCGCACGGTGTTCGCATCATGGACGAAGTTCTGCCCAAAGGACTTGCGTGGCCGAAAGTCGATGTCTTTGGCCAAGCGTCGTATCTCGGTCCGCCCGAGAAGCCGAATTGTCAGGACGCCCCCACTCTCGCACTACACGTCGGCCAGGCGCCCCAACCTTGCCGCGCCCGTGTGACCTCAGCAATCGCGATTTGCTCTTCACGTGTTGCCAGATCTGCGCGCCCAGCATACCTCAGACCACCGTTGCGCTCCCAGGTGTTTTGATCAAATTGGACACCGCCGAAATATCCGTTGCCCGTGTTGATCATCCAGTTACCTCCGGCTTCGCACTGCGCAAGCGCGTCCCACTGCCCTCCGTTGCTGACCGGAGGCACTTCGGTGCCCGGTTTGGCGCCCACCCGCAGTACCCCGGGGCGGGCCGGTGTCACGACGACATTGGCTACTGGCAACCTGCCCGTTTCGACACCGTTCACCTTCGCGATGGCGAATGTGACGTCCTGCGCGCCCGGCGCGCCCGGGTCCTCGACCACCGAACGGCTCATGTTCAGGGTGACGTCCTCGATGCGCTGGTTGGCCGGCGCGAGCGGCAACCGCTCGGTGACCCGCTCGATCCGGATCCGGGTCACCCGGATCGCCATGCCGTCGACAACCGGCGCCGCCGCGGGGGGCACCACCTTGTCGCTCTGCTGCAGCGGCGCACCCGCCGCCTCGAGAAGGCCGGCCACGTTGGGCGCCGCGAGACGCACGGTGCGCACGGCGCCACCCTCGTCGATGTGCACGGTTTTGGGGCTGACCACGGGCAATGACATCCCGGCCAGCGGGACGCGGCTGCCACGCGAGGCCGCGGCCGGCGCCTTGTCGGTCATCTGCAGCTGGCTCAGCGCCTCGTCGACGGTGGACGCCGTGGTCCACACCTGGGTGCTGTGCTGGCCGTCGAGCGAGATTTGCAGCGGCCGGCTGCGGCGCAGCTCGATGGTGTCGGACGGGCCGATCGTCTGGTCTGCGGCGGGGCGCAGGTCGTCGCGATCCTCGACGTCGAAGCCGTTCTCCTCCACCACGTCGATCACCCGGGACTTCATCGTGGTGACGGTCGTGGAGGTGCCGTCGACCTTGAGCGTCACGGTCTTGTGCGCGGTGACGGCGTAGCCCCCGGCGAACGTCAGCGCGAGCAGTAACGCCCCCACGAGGAGTCGCAGGACAGGCGAGCGCGATTCATGGAGCTTGGTCAGAGCATTCAAGGTGGAGTCAGTCCCCGACTTTTCGGACGGCGGTGGGCTCAGCCGTACTGGATCACAAGACGGTAACGAAAAGGTGTCCTGGCGGCAACTTAGGCCACGCGGTAGGCCCTTCTCGCGTTCGCCGTGGTTTCGCCGGCGAGTTGTTCGGCCGGGCGCCCGACGACTTCGGCGAGCGCACGCACGGTGTACGGCAGACAGTATGGCTCGTTCGGCGCACCCCGGAACGGGTGAGGGGTGAGGAACGGGGCGTCCGTCTCGATGAGCAGCTGTTCGGCCGGGATCAACGGAACGGCCTCGCGAAGCGCGTGCGCATTGCGGAAGCTGACGGTCCCCGACAGGCTGATCAGCCAGCCCGCATCGACGCAGGCCCGCGCCATCGCAGCGTCGGACGAGAAGCAGTGGAAGATCACGGTGTCCGGGGCGCCCTCGGCGCGCAGCACGTCGAGCACCTCGGCGTCGGCGTCGCGATTGTGGATCATCAGCGGCTTGCCGATGCGCTTGGCGAGGTCGATGTGCCAGGCGAAGGCCTCGCGTTGCTCGGCGGGCGTGGCGCAGCCCTCGAGCCGGCCCGGCCAGTACAGATCCATGCCGGTCTCGCCGACGGACACCACCCGCGGATGCGCCGCGAGGCGTTCGAGCTCCGCCCTGGCGTCATCGGTGAGTGCGTTCGCGCGCGTCGGGTGCAGGGCGACGGCGGCGTACACCCGCGGATCCCACTCGGCGGCCCGGGTCGCCCAGCGCGCCGAGGCCAGATCATCGGCGATGGTGACAACGGTCTGCACGCCGACGGCCTCGGCCCGGTCCACGATCGCGCGCACGTCGTCGGCGTCCTGGGCACCGCAGGCGTCGAGATGGGTGTGCGCGTCGATCAGCGGGGTCAGGGGTTCCGGCGGCGGCGGCGCCTCCCGCCCGGCTGAGCGCTTACTACTCACCGCAACACCATAAGGTTGTGTCCAAATGAGCATCCCGTTCTACATCACCACGGCGATCGACTACCCGAACGGCGCACCGCACATCGGACACGCGTACGAGAAGATCGCCACCGACGCCATCGCCCGCTTCAAACGGCTCGACGGCTTCGACGTCCGCTTCCTCACCGGCACCGACGAACACGGCCTGAAGATGGCCGAGACCGCCACCCGCGAGGGTCTCCCCACGCCCGACTTCGCCCGGCGCAACTCCGACGTGTTCCAGCGCCTCTACGAGAAGCTCGACATCTCCTTCGACCGGTTCATCCGCACCACCGATCCCGACCACATCGAGGCCTCGGTCGACATCTGGAACCGGATGGACGCGGCGGGTGACATCTACCTCGACGCGTACTCCGGCTGGTACTCGGTGCGCGACGAACGGTTCTTCACCGAGGGCGAGACCACGGTCCGCGACGACGGCACCCGGATCGCCACCGAGACCGGCGCACCGCTGACCTGGACCGAGGAGGAGACCTACTTCTTCCGGCTGTCGGCCTACGCCGACCGGTTGCTGGCCCATTACGAGGCCCACCCCGAGTTCATCGGGCCCGACGTACGGCGCAACGAGGTGGTCAGCTTCGTCTCCGGCGGCCTGCGAGACCTGTCCATCTCGCGCACCACCTTCGACTGGGGAGTTCCGGTGCCCGGCCACCCCGACCACGTCATGTACGTGTGGGTCGACGCGCTCACCAACTATCTGACCGGCGTCGGCTTTCCCGACACCGGCTCCGAGGCGTTCGAGAAGTACTGGCCGGCCGACCTGCACATGATCGGCAAGGACATCATCCGGTTCCACACCGTCTACTGGCCGGCGTTCCTGATGTCGGCCGGGATCGAACTGCCGCGCCGGGTGTTCGCCCACGGCCACCTGCTCAGCGGCGGCGAGAAGATGAGCAAGTCGGTCGGCAACGTCGTGGACCCGGTCGCACTCGTCAACACGTTCGGCGTCGACCAGGTGCGCTACTTCCTGCTGCGGGAGGTGCCGTTCGGGCAGGACGGCAACTACACCGAGGAAGGGATCATCGCCCGGATCAACGCCGACCTCGCCAACGAGCTGGGCAACCTGGCGCAGCGCTCGCTGTCGATGGTGGCCAAGAACCTCGACGGCGCCGTGCCCGAACCCGGCGCATTCACCCCGGAGGACACCGCACTGCTCGACGCGGCGGGCGCACTGCTGGACCGGGTGCGGGAGCACTACGACGGGCAGGCCCTGCACCTGGGGCTGGAGGCGATCTGGTCGGTGCTCGCCGCGGCCAACAGGTACTTCTCCGCCCAGGAGCCGTGGGTGCTGCGCAAGAGTGACGAGCAGCGCTTCAAGACCGTGCTCTACACGACGCTCGAGGTGGTACGGATCGCGGCGCTGCTCAGCCAGCCGGTGATGCCGACGGCGTCCGGCGCGCTGCTCGACCTGCTCGGCCAGCCCGCGGACCGGCGCGACTTCACCGCGATCGAGAATCGCCTCGTTTCGGGTACCCAGCTGCCTGCACCCCAGGGGGTGTTCCCGCGCTACCAGGTGGAGGACAGGTGAGCAGACCTCACGAAGGGCTCGAGGAGTCCCTGCAGAAGATCTACGACGAGGTCACCGGACGCAACCCCGGTGAGACGGAGTTCCACCAGGCCGTGTACGAGGTGCTCGAGAGCCTGCGGCCGGTGGTCGCCAAGCATCCCGAGTACGCCGACGCCGCGGTGATCCGCCGGCTCTGCGAGCCGGAGCGTCAGGTCATCTTCCGGGTGCCGTGGGTCGACGACGAGGGCGCCGTCCGCCTCAACCGGGGCTTCCGGGTGGAGTTCAACTCGGCCCTCGGTCCGTACAAGGGCGGCCTGCGCTTCCACCCGTCGGTGTACCTGGGCATCGTCAAGTTCCTCGGCTTCGAGCAGATCTTCAAGAACTCGCTGACGGGCATGCCGATCGGCGGCGCCAAAGGCGGCTCGGACTTCGACCCCAAAGGCCGTTCGGTCAACGAGGTCATGCGCTTCTGCCAATCGTTCATGACCGAGCTCTACCGCCACCTCGGCGAGCACACCGACGTCCCGGCCGGCGACATCGGCGTCGGCACCCGCGAGATCGGCTTCCTGTTCGGCCAATACAAGCGGATCACCAACCGCTACGAATCCGGCGTGCTCACCGGCAAGGGGCTGACCTGGGGCGGTTCACAGGTCCGCACGGAGGCCACCGGCTACGGCGCGGCCTTCTTCGTCACCGAGGTGCTCGCCGCCAGAGGCGAGTCGTTCGACGGCAAGAAGGTCGTGGTGTCGGGATCGGGCAATGTGGCCATCTACGCGATCGAGAAGGTGCATCAGCTCGGTGGGACCGTCGTCGCCTGCTCGGACTCCGGCGGGTATGTGGTCGAGCCCGGCGGCATCGATCTGGAGCTGCTCAAGGAGATCAAGGAGGTGCGCCGTGGCCGCATCTCCGAGTACGCCGAGAAGCGTTCGGACACCGCTCGATATGTCAGCGACTCGCCGATCTGGGAGGTGCCGTGCGACATCGCGCTGCCGTGCGCCACGCAGAACGAACTCGACGCCGACGGCGCCGCCGCGCTGATCGGGAACGGCTGCCAGATCATCGCCGAGGGCGCGAACATGCCGTGCACACCGAAGGCCGTTGAGGCCTTCGCCGAGGCCGGTGTCACCTTCGCGCCGGGCAAGGCCGTCAACGCGGGCGGCGTGGCCACCAGCGCGCTGGAGATGCAGCAGAACGCCTCCCGCGAGGCCTGGTTGTTCGAGGACACCGAAGAGCGCCTCGCGCAGATCATGCGGCGCATCCACGACCGCTGTCTGCACACCGCCGACGATTACGGCAGGCCGGGGAATTACGTCGACGGCGCCAACATCGCCGGGTTCATCCAGGTGGCCGACGCGATGCTGGCGCTCGGCGTCATCTGAGTGATCTGCGCCACAACTCTACCAGCGCCTGTCACACTCCCGGCGTGTGCGGTGTCTCCAAGGCAACCCGGCTCGATCGCAACGCCGGATGAACCGAGGAGTGTGAGATGACCGAACAGCACAGGGTGGTCGTGGTCGGCGGCGGTTACGCCGGCGTGATGGCCGCCAACCACCTGCGACTCGACGAAACCGTCGATGTGACCCTGATCAACCCCCGGCCGAACTTCGTGGAGCGGATCCGGCTGCACCAGGTCGTCACCGGTTCCGACGACTCCGTCGTGGACTACCAGAGCATTCTCGGCGCGGGCATCAGGCTCGTCGTGGATTCGGCAACCCGGATCGACGCCGCGAACCGGCGGGTCGAACTTGGTTCCGGCGACACGCTCGACTACGACTACCTGATCTACGCGGTCGGCAGCACCGGCGCCGCCGCGACGGTGCCAGGCGCCGCCGAGCACGCGTTCCCGATCTCGGAGTTCGAGCACGCCGAACCCCTGCGCGCCGCTGTCGCAGGCGCCGCCGCCGACGCGCCGATCGTCGTCGTGGGCGCGGGACCGACGGGTATCGAGGTCGCCGCCGAACTCGCCGAGGAGGGCCGCCGCGTCACCCTGGTGTGCGGCAGCGTGCTCGGTCCCTACCTGAGCACGGCGGGCCGGCGGGCCGCGGCCAAGCGGTTCGCCAAGCTCGGCGTCCGCGTGCTGGACGGACCCGGTGCGGTGGTGACGGCGGTCGGTCCTGCTGCGGTCACACTGGCCGACGGTCGGGAACTGCAGAGCGCCGTCACCATCTGGACCGCCGGTTTCGCGGTGCCCGATCTCGCCGCACGCAGCGGCCTGACCACCGACCCGATCGGGCGGCTGCTCACCGACGAGACGTTGACCAGCGTCGACGACGCCCACATCGTCGCCGCCGGTGACGCGTCGGCACCGTCCGACGTCCCGCTGCGGATGAGCTGCCAGGCGGCGATCCCGCTCGGCGCACAGGCCGCCAACACGGTGTTGAGCCGGATCGCCGGCACCGAACCCGCGGTGCTCAACCAGGCGTTCACCGGACAGTGCATCAGCATGGGCCGCAATGCGGGGCTCATCCAGCTCGCCCACCTCGACGACAGGGTGATGCCGTTGTACGTCGGCGGGCGCGTGGCGGCGTCGATCAAGGAAGCGGTGTGCAAGGGCACGGTCGCCTTCCTGGCCCGGGAAGCGCGCAAGCCGGGTAGCTACTTCTGGCTCAAGGGCGGCAAGCGGCAGCGACGGCTCGCCGAGGCGGTAGCGCTCCCGTGACGGCCTCGCCGGGTGCTTCGGAGCACGCCGAACGATTCACGTTGCTGCGACCGCTGCTGTTCACCATCGCCTACGAGATGCTGGGCAGCGCAACGGAATCCGATGACGTGCTGCAGGAGAGCTACCTGCGCTGGGCCGAGGTGGACCTGGACACGGTGCGCGACACCAAGGCCTACCTCGCCCAGCTCGTCACCCGGCAGGCCCTCAACGCCCTGCGATCGCAGTCACGCCGACGCGAGGACTACGTCGGGCCGTGGCTGCCCGAACCCCTGCTGCTGGACACCCGGGACCCGGCCGCCGACGTCGTCCTCGCCGAGTCGGTCTCGATGGCGATGCTGGTGGTGCTCGAGACATTGAGCCCCGACGAACGCGCGGTGTTCGTGCTGCGGGAGGTGTTCGGCTTCGACCACGACGAGATCGCCTCGGCCGTTGGCAAGTCCACGGTGGCGGTGCGCCAGATGGCGCACCGCGCCCGGGAGCACGTGCAGTCGCGGCGCAAACGGTTCGAGCCCGTCGACTCGAGGACGTCGGAAGCGCTCACCACCCGGTTCTTCGCGGCAGCCGCCAGCGGCGACCTCGACGACCTGATGGCGATGCTGGCCCCCGACGTCGTCTGGACCGCCGACAGCGACGGGAAGCGTTCCGCGGCAAGACGACCCGTTGCGGGCGCCGAGCGTGTCGCGAAGCTCGTCATGGGGCTGGTCCGGCAGGCCGGCGAGGGCGGCCGCATCGAACCGGCCATGTACAACAACGCCCCCGCGCTGCGGCTCTACCTCGGCGACAGCTTCGAAGGCGTGATCACCGTCGAGATCGTCGACGGCCGGATCACGAACTTCTACGCGATGCGCAACCCGGACAAGCTGGCCGGTGTCGACATCCGCCGGGAGATCAGCCGCTAGCTTCTGTCAGGCTTCACGGGTGCGGATCGAGCGGCTCGGCGACCTCGGCGACGCGCCCACGGTGCTGGCCGCCGTCGCCGGCGCCGCCACCCGCCGCGGCCTGCCACCTCCGGCCGCACTGATCGGCGACTGGTTCGGCTCGCGCGCGGTGATCGCGCCGAGCGTCGACGTGCAGCCGGTGGCGGCCGATTCGGTGTTCGACGTCGCGGCGGGTGACGATTCGACGGTCGGCGGCGGCTGGTTCGGCTACCTGTCCTATCCCGACCCGGGCGCGGACGGGCTCGGTGCGCGGATCCCCGAGGCGGCCGGCGGCTGGTCCGACTGTGTGCTCCGCCAGGACATCGACGGCGCGTGGTGGTACGAGAGTCTCTCCGGGACAGCGCTTCCCGAGTGGATCATCGACGGATTGCACCGCCCCGCCGCGGCAGCAGGCGCCGACATCGGGTGGCAGTCGCCCGACCGCGAGACCCACCGCACCGGTGTGCTCGCCTGCCTCGAGGCGATCGCCGCGGGCGAGGTGTACCAGGCGTGCGTGTGCACCCGGTTCGCCGGCCGGTTGCGCGGCGGTCCAATGGATTTCTTCGTCGACACCGTGACGCGCACTCAGCCCGCGCGGGCGGCGTACCTGGCGGGCGAGTGGGGCGCCGTGGCGTCCTTCTCGCCCGAGTTGTTCCTGCGCCGGCACGGGACGACGGTGACGTCGAGCCCGATCAAGGGCACACTCCCGCGCACCGCCGACCCCGCCGCGCTGCTGTCGTCGGTGAAGGATGTCGCCGAGAACATCATGATCGTCGACCTGGTCCGCAACGACCTCGGACGGGTCGCCGACATCGGCACCGTCACCGTGCCGGATCTGCTGTCCGTCCGACCGGCGCCCGGGGTGTGGCATCTGGTGTCCACGGTCTCGGCGCAGGTCGGTCCCGACGTGCCGATGGCGGCGCTGCTGAACGCCACGTTCCCGCCGGCGTCGGTGACCGGCACACCGAAGGAGCGGGCGCGCGGGCTGCTGCGGTCGTGGGAGCCGCATCGGCGCGGCATCTACTGCGGCACAATCGGTCTGGCATCACCGGTGGGCGGGTGCGAACTCAACGTGGCGATCCGGACCGTGGAGATCGACGCCGCGGGACACGCGGTGCTCGGGGTCGGCGGCGGCATCACCGCCGACTCCGACCCGGACCGCGAGTGGGACGAATGCCTGCACAAGGCAGCATCGATCGTCGACCCCGATCACTCCCGCGAGCGCAGCACCGCGTCGTAGAGCTCGCGGCGCGACGGCGACCCCGGGTGCGCCGCGACCACCTTTGCACAAGCGTCCTTCACCCGCATCCCCTCGTCGACGAGTGCGGTCACCTCCGCCACGAGCGTCGCCTCGTCGGCCTGCGGCACCGCCCCAGCCAGCACCACGGTGATCTCGCCGAGCACACCGTCCTCCGCCCAGTCGGTGAGCTCACTCAGCGACCCGCGGACGATCTCCTCGTGGGTCTTGGTCAGCTCCCGGCACACCACGGCGCGGCGCTGCCCGCCGAGCGCCTCGGCCGCATCGCGCAGGGTGACGGCCAGGCGCCGCGGCGACTCGAAGAACACGCAGGTGCGCGGTTCGGCGGCCAGGGCGGCGAACCAGGACACCCGCGCGGCGTGCTTGCGCGGGGCGAATCCCTCGAAGCAGAACCGGTCGGAGGGCAACCCGGACACCGCGAGCGCCGTCGTCACCGCCGACGGCCCGGGCAGGCAGCTCACCGGCAGACCGGCGTCGACACAGGCCGAGACCAGCCGGTATCCGGGATCGTTGATCAGCGGCATACCCGCGTCGCTGACCACCAGCACCGTCGCCCCGGAGCGGATGGCGTCGAGCAGACCGGGGATGCGCGTCGCCTCGTTCTGGTCGAACAGGCTGACCACCTTGCCGGCGATCCGGACCTCGAGCGCCTGGGCGAGAGCGCGCACCCGCCGGGTGTCCTCGGCCGCGACGATGTCGACGCTGCTCAATGCGGTGATCAGGCGGGCGGACGCATCCGTGGGCAAACCCAGGGGCGTGGCGCCGAGCAGTAGTCGACCAGGATTCGTCACAGCCGACAGCCTACGATCGCTGTCGTGACCGCCCCCGCCACCGAAGCGCCGCGCGCGGTCCCCGTCATCAGTCCGGCGCCATTGGCACCGCCCGCGGACTTCGGTCCGCTGGACCGGCTGTCAGGGTGGGCGATGACCGCCGTGGTCACGGCGCTGGCCGCGGTGACGAGGTTCCTCAACCTCGGCTCACCCACCGACGCGGGCACCCCGATCTTCGACGAGAAGCACTATGCGCCGCAGGCGTGGCAGATGCTGCACAACCACGGCATCGAGGACAACCCCGGCTACGGACTGGTGGTGCACCCGCCGGTCGGCAAACAACTGATCGCGATCGGTGAGGCGCTGTTCGGCTACAACGGCCTGGGCTGGCGGTTCTCCGGCGCGGTGTGCGGTGTGATCGTGGTGCTGCTGGTGGCCCGGATCGGGCGGCGCATCAGCCGGTCGACGATCGTCGGCGGTATCGCCGGGCTGTTGCTGATCGCCGACGGGGTGAGCTTCGTGGCGTCCCGGACGGCGCTGCTCGACGGGTTCCTGGTGGTGTTCGTGGTGGCGGCGTTCGGCTGCCTGATCGTCGACCGCGACCAGGTGCGTGAGCGGATGCACATCGCGATGCTCGAGGGCCGGATCGGTGAGACGGCGTGGGGCCCACGGCTCGGCGTGCGGTGGTGGCGGTTCGGCGCCGGGGTACTGCTCGGGTTGGCCTGCGCGACCAAGTGGTCGGGCCTGTACTTCGTGATGTTCTTCGGCGTGATGACGCTGGCGTTCGACATCGCGGCGCGCAGGCAGTACCGGGTGCGGCGGCCGTGGCGGGGCGCGCTGCGCCGCGACCTCGGACCGTCGGTGTACGCGATGGTGCTGATTCCGTTCGGCGTCTATCTGGCTTCGTACACACCGTGGTTCGCCTCGGAGACCGGGGTGAACCGGCATCAGGTGGGGCAGGCCATCGGCGAGGACAGCGTGCTGCCGATACCGGATGCGCTGCGGTCGCTCTGGTACTACACGCATGCCGCGTACCGGTTCCACTCCGGACTCACCAACGCCGACGGCAACCACCATCCGTGGGAGTCCAAGCCGTGGGCGTGGCCGATGTCGTTGCGGCCCGTGCTCTATGCGATCGACAACCAGGACGTGGCGGGCTGCGGCGCGCAATCGTGCGTCAAGGCCGTGATGCTGGTCGGCACGCCCGCGATGTGGTTCATCGCGGTACCGGTGCTCGGCTGGTCGGTGTGGCGGGCGTTCGTCAAACGGGACTGGCGCTACGCGGTGATCCTGGTGGGCTACTCGGCGGGCTTCCTGCCGTGGTTCGCCGACATCGACCGGCAGATGTACTTCTTCTACGCCGCGGTGATGGCGCCGTTCCTCGTGCTGGCCATCGCGATGATCCTCGGCGACATCCTGCACAAGCCCCGCCAGAACGCCGAGCGGCGAACGCTGGGGCTGCTGGTGGTGAGCATCTACGTGGCGCTCGTCATCACGAACTTCGCGTGGATGTATCCGATCCTGACCGGGATTCCGATCTCGCAGTCGACGTGGAACATGCAGATCTGGCTGCCCAGCTGGCGCTAGCGGTTTCGTTGGCGCCGAAATAGCACCCATGGTCGCGATTCGACGACGTTATCCACAGCCGTGTGTTCTCACTCGCGAACGGACCGTCACGTCGACCATGATTCGACAGTGTGGGGGAAGCGATCCTCGGCTCAGAGGCAGTGGCAGCGGGAGTCATATCGAGAGGCCGACTGCGATGGAACCACCGCATCATCTACCCCGATGTCTATGTTCCGCGCGATGCCGAGATCACGATGGCCGTCAAGGCGCATGCCGCCTACCTGTGGGCCCGGCGTCGAGCCGTGGTCACGGGCAGAGCCGCGGCGGCGCTGCACGGTGCGAAATGGGTTGACGACGTCGAACCCGTCGAACTGCTGTGTAGCAACAACCACCGTCCGTTCGGCATCGTCACCAGACGGGAGCGGTATTCACCGGACGAAGTCATGATCGTCGACGGCATTCGGGTCGCGACCCCGGCGAGGACGGCATTCGACCTGGGCCGTCACCTGCATCGGGGCAAGGCCGTCGCCCACCTTGACGCGCTGGCATCCGCGACCGGAATCGGACCGGCTGAGGTGTTGTCGCTCGCGAATCGTTACGCCGGCGCCCGCGGTACTCGAGCGTTGCGCACAGCGGCAGACCTCATGGATGCCGGTGCACAGTCACCGAAGGAGACCTGGCTGCGGCTGTTGCTCATCGACGCCGGCTATCCGCGACCAACGACGCAGATCCCCGTGTTCGACGACTACAGCGAGCCGTTCGCTTATCTCGACATGGGTTGGCAGGACGTGATGATCGCGGTGGAGTATGACGGCGATCAGCATCGCAAGGATCGCGGCCGCTACGTATGGGACGAACGGCGCCTCAGGCGACTGCTCCGCCTGGGGTGGCTGCACGTCAAGGTCATCGCCGAGGACCGGCCGGCGGATGTTCTCGCGCGAGTGCGATACGCGTGGACGCTTCGCGAACGAGAATCCATGGCAGTGAAAGCGCCCGCATAGCGACCAGGAGTGCTATCTCGCGACAAGACGCGCGCCTGCGCTAAAGCGGGTCGCGCGCCGCCGGACACGACATGCAGCGCGGGCCGCCGCGGCCGGTGCCCAGCTCGGACGCCGCGATCGACAGCACCTCGATGCCCGAGTCGCCAAGGCGCGCATTGGTTTCGACGTTGCGTTCGTAGGCGACGAGCACGCCGGGGGCGACGGCGAGGGTGTTGTTGCCGTCGTCCCACTGCTCACGCTCGGCCGTCACCGGGTCGAGGCCGGTGTCGATCACCCGCAACCGCTCGATGCCCATGGCCGCGGCGGCGGCGGTGACGAACGGCGCGGCGTCGTCGATCCGCACCCCGCCGCTGCCGTTGCGGTGGATCGTGAACGCCGACAGCGTGTCCTTGATGTTGGGATACATCACGACGGCGTCGACGTCGACCATCGTGCACACCGTGTCGAGATGCATCTGCGCGCGCTCCTGCGCGATCGGCACCGCCAGCACGGTGTGCGCGAGGTCGTCGTCGAACAGGCTGCGCGCCAAGGCTTCCGCGCCGGCCGGTGTGGTCCGCTCCCCCACGCCGACGGCGACCACGCCCTTCGCCAGCAGCAGCACGTCGCCGCCCTCGACCGGCGCCGAGCGCGACTCGTAGGCCCGTCGCACCCCGAGGAACCGCGGATGATGCGCGTAGATGAGGTCGGTGAGCGACGTCTCGCGCACCCGCGCCGGCAGCGCCAGCGACGTGATCGCCACCCGCGGGCCTATCCAGAACGACGAGTCGCGGGTGAACAGCAGATTGGGCAGCGGGTCGATGACGAAGTCACCGCCGTGATGCATGCGGCGCACGAGCGAGAACTCACCGCCGGCCAGCGGCAACTCGTTGAACGTCATCCCCGCCATCAGCACATGCGCCAGCGCCGCCGGTTCGAGTGTGCGCAGATACGCCGACAGTTCGTGCGCCAGCGGGATGCCCAGCCGTCGCGGGTCGACCGCCGCCGCGATGCCGTGCATCCGGGCCGCTCCGCTGACCAGCGCCTCGGACAGGAGTTCGGCCAGCAGCAGCACCTCCACGCCGCGCGACCGCAGCAGGTCGGCGAACGCATCGTGCTCCTGCTGCGCCTTGGCCACCCACGGCAGCCCGTCGAACAGGAGTGCGTCGTTGTTGCGCGGTGTGAGCCGCTGCAGTTCCGCGCCGGGGCGGTGCAGGATGACGACACGCAGCGGACCGACCTCGGAATCGGAGCCCAACACGGTGCCGGTCACATCTAGCACCGTAGCGCCAAACGTCACCTCAACTATTGTTCAGGTGTGGACACGCACGAGTTGACACCGGGCGAGATGGCCGAGCGCAGCGGCGTTGCGGTGTCGGCTTTGCACTTCTACGAGCGTGAAGGCCTGATCCAGAGCCGGCGAACGTCAGGCAACCAGCGGCGCTACGCGCGTGAGACGCTGCGGCGCGTCGCGTTCATCCGGATGTCGCAGCGCCTGGGCATCCCACTCGCCCGCATCCGGGACGCGCTGCGGACGCTGCCCACCGACCGCGTCCCCACCAGCAAGGACTGGGCCAGACTCTCGGCGGGCTGGCGCCAGGACATCGACGACCGCATCCTGCACCTGGAGCGACTGCGCGACAACCTGGCCGGGTGCATCGGCTGCGGCTGCCTCAGCCTCAAGACCTGCATCCTGTCCAATCCCGGCGATGTGCTGGCCGAACAGGGACCCGGCGCCGTTCGACTCTAAGATTTCGAACGGGTGTGCGATACACTCGCGAACATGGAGGTGGCTCTTCAGGACTCGCTGTTCGAGCACGCCGAACGCCGCCAGCTCGGAAACGGCGCCTGGCTCGACGTGCGATCCGGCTGGTTGACCGACGCCGACAGCCTCTTCGACGAACTCCTCGACACCGTGCCGTGGCGTGCGGAGCGCCGCCAGATGTACGACCGGGTGCTCGACGTCCCCCGGCTGGTCAGCTTCCACAACCTGATCGACGGGCCGGTGCCGCACCCGCGGCTCAAGCAGCTGCGCCGGCGCCTCAACGACACCTACGGCGGCGAGCTCGGCGAACAGTTCACCACGGCGGGGCTGTGCCTGTACCGCGACGGCAACGACAGCGTCGCCTGGCACGGCGACACCATCGGCCGCAGCAGCAGCCAGGACACGATGGTCGCCATCGTCGGCCTCGGCGCCACCCGGGTGTTCGCGCTGCGTCCCCGCGGCGGCGGACGGTCACTGCGGCTGCATCACCATCACGGCGACCTGCTGGTGATGGGCGGGTCGTGTCAGCGGACCTGGGAGCACGCGGTGCCGAAGACCACGAGGCCGACGGGACCGCGTATCAGCATCCAGTTCCGCCCGCAAGACGTGCGGTGAGCACTCACCCGCGGACGGCGGCGACCGCCGCGGTCAGCAGGTCGCGGGCCCGCTGCGTGTTCACCGGCGCAACCGGTTTGCCGGGCACCACCAACGGGTTCGCGGTGACGATCACCAGGTAGTCGTCGAAGCTGGCGACGTAGTTGTACAGCTCCCCCGTGCGCGGCTGCCTGTCGACGATCGTCTGCAGCACGCGGTGGGTGCCCCGTGTCGTCACGCCCTCGATCTGCGGGACGTCGACGGCCTCGGCCAGCCCGCGGAACTGCCCACCCGCGAACTCGACCTTCTTGCAGTTCTCCCCGGGGTCCGCCGACGGCACCGGCTCGGAGGTCTCAACGGCCATCGCGATGAAGCGGTTGCCCTCACCCTCGGCGAAGGTGGCGGCCATGTTGCCCTTGAGCCCCTCGGGCAGCAGCTGACCCTCGGCGAACTCGGCGCAGTCCGGCGGTGTGAAGGCGATGCCCGCGGGCAGCTTCTGGGGCGCGAGCAGCTTCGGGTCGATGCCGCTCGACGGCACGTTCGTCACCTTGAACTCCGGTCCGAAACTCGACCCGACCTGGTCGATCCGGTTGATGTCCGCGGTCGGCTCGTCGGATCCGCATGCGGCGAGCAGCACGGCGAGGCCGGCGACGGTCGTCGCCCTCAGAAGCAGCATCGGCGTCAATCTACCCGCCGCCGGGCGGTCAACCCCGCAACGCCGCCACGGTTTTCGTCAGGAGGGCCGCCGCGAAGCCCGCGTCGAGCGGAGTCTGGATCGAACCCGGATCGGTCACCACGGCGACCACCACCACGTGACCGTCGACGAACGCGTAACTCGTATCGGCGTGTGAGCGCGTTGCGGTGCCGCCCTCGACGGTGGTGACCACGTCGGCGGCCATGGCGAGGGTGGCGGCGCCGTCGACAGCCGGCGCGTTGACGCGGCTGACCGTGCCCGAGGTGGGTCCCGCCGTCAGCGTCCACCGTGTGCATCCGTCGACGAGCGCCGGATCCGGCGCCACCGCGCCGTCCGCCGCGAAGGTGTAGATGATGCCGCCGCCACCCGATGCCGACCATCCCCTCAGCGAGGCGGCGTCGAGCGCAGGATCGGCCAACGCACCGCACTGCGGCGGATCGGCGATCCACCCGGGGCCGAAACCCCACAGCGCCACCGGAGCCGGGCGGTCGGTGAGATCGGCCACCTCGTAGCCGGCGGGCAGTTCGGCCCGGACCCGGTCGACCCGTGCCGGGTTGACCACGCCGACCGTCGGGGTGGACGAGGCGATGGCCGCAGGTGGCGCCTCGGCCGGCGCGGCACAGGCCGCCAGACACAGCACCGTCGGTGCGACGGCCGCGTAGAGGCGCACGCGCCGTTGATACCACAGCGCACCCGCTTGAAACGGCCGAGCACGCCTGCGCCCTCAAATTCGTTCGGAATCAATTCGATTGAATCCACGTTTACAAGATCAGAACTCGAAAGGCATGACAAAATGAAAAAGTTGTACCTCGCCGCGATCGTGGGCGGGACGATGGCCGCGCTGGCACTCGGGGCGCCCACCGCGTCGGCCGCACCGGCCGGTGTCGGGTCGGCCGAGGAGACGGCCGCGGTGCTCGAGCGCAGTGGCTACCGAGTGGTGGTGGACAAGGTCGGCGATCTACCGCTGGACCAGTGCTCGGTGGCCGCCGTGCAACCCGGCGGGGGCCCGACACAGCCGATGAGCACCGGGGGCCACGGCGAGTCGGCCACGTTGCTGCTCACCGCGAAGTGCTGACTCAGGCCGCGGCGTCCTTGTTGTCCGCAGACTTCGACGGATCGTCGGTCTTTGCGTCGCCGGACTCAGGTGCGGTGCCGGTATTCGAGCGTTCCGGACGCTGACCTGTCAGCCGTTTCACGAAGTTCCGCAGATGACTTCCCGGGCGGCGCTCCGAGCGCGGCTTGGGATTCTCCTGCTCGTCGCCGGTGTTGTCGCGCTCCCGGAAGAACGTGTGCAGATTGCCGTTCGACCGCGGCTCCTCCTCGGCCTTCGGCACTTCCGGCTTCGGAGTCTCCGGCGTGCTCGCGGCCGCGGGAAGGGCTGACTGCGCGGTCGGCGGCTCGTCGCCGGCGATCTCGGTACCCGCTGTCAGCGAACCGGTTTCGGCCGGCTCGACCTCCGTGGACGTCGTGGGATCGGGCTTGCCCAGCGGGATGAACCCTACCGGCGCACCCTCGAGATCCTCGTCCTCGCCACCGACGCCGTAGATCCCGGCCGGTTGCGTGCCGAGCGGCCGCTCGCCGGTGGCCTCCTCGATACCGTCGTCGATGCCGACGGGGATCGAGGCGAGCAGGTTGACCAACAGCGAGACCGGATTGATCACGGGCACCAGCTGTGCCGGCACCGGCTCTCCCGGGCTGATGTCGCGACGGTAGGCCGTCTCGATGAGCACGCGCAGCGGCGCGTCGATGACCCGTAACAGCGCGCGCGGCACACCGAGCTGCTCGAGCGGCATCAGCAGCGGCAGGATGTCGGCGCCGACCATGTAGTAGTGGGTGTCTCCGAACTGCCCCTGGTCCTCATCGACTTCGTCCATGCCGGCATACGGCATGTCGCCGTGCAGCATCAGATAGGCGGCGAGTGAGTTCAGCGTCGCCAGCAGGTTGAGCGGGTAGAGCGGGAAGTCGCCGCCGAGGGCGTCGTACTGCTGCGCCACGTCGACGGTCGGCAGATGGCAGGTGTCGCCGACACAGCTGTCGGTCGGCGTTGCGCCGTCCATGGTGACGCCGAGGAACGGGATCGACAGCCCGTGGAACCGCATGAGCACACCGCCGTTGGGACGGTTGGGGTTCGACAGGAGCAGGAACGAGATGTCCTCAGTCTCATCACCGGCGATCCACTCGTCGCGGTACTCGTCGATCAGCCGTTGCTTCTCCATCGACGCGATGCGGGCACTCTGCGAGTAGCCGACGATCACCCACTCGTCGTTGACGCCTGGGTCGGGCTCGGTCACCACATGCGAGTCGCAGCCGGTGGTCATGCAGCCGTCGAGGTTGTCCGCACCCTCGGCCACCGAGTCGTCGAAGGTCTTCGAGCCGACGACCGGGAAGAATTCCTCGGGCGTGTAGACGGCCACCAGGCGGTACGGTTCGTTCGATTCGGCGTCTCGGTCGCCTTCGGTCGGTTCGAGGTAGTTGTCCTGCATCGCGTCGAGGTAGTCCCTCACCCACTGCTCGTCAGCGGTCAACGGATCATTGCTGACGCCGTCGTGGTTGGACTGCACCAGCGGGTGTTCGGTGCCGCCCATGATGAGTGCGGTGGTGGCCAGCAGTTGGACCATCGACGGCAGAGGTGAAGCCAAACCGAATGTGACCGCCGCCGCGACGGCTCCCCCGGCCAGTCCCAGCGAACGAAGTGTTGTGCGCATACGCGAGTGCCCCCATGAAGTACCAGCAATGATTTCCCCGGAGCCCAGTAATGACACCGGAGTCAATCGACAGCCGTTTCGTGCTGGGCAAACCTAGTTTCTCATCGGATTCTCAGGTTGCCAACGGACATCGTCGAAGTTTTCGGGCAACCGGCAGTAAGTACTTTCCGTCGGAAATACCGCACCGCCCGCCACCAGCCACAGCAAGCGAACAGTTGCCGATTTTCGGAATCGGTTCAGACGGGGCGGGCCCGGCGGCGGACGCGCCGGAAGTCTCCAATCGAGTTCCCATCGCCGTCGGCTAACCTGCCGGCGATTCAGCATTCGTCGGGCATTTGCCAGCCGTAGGCTCTTGCCGACATCAAGATTGACGGGAGAACTCATGAAGAATTCACGGCGCGCGAGTGGCGTAGCCATCGCGGCGGTGACCCTCGGTCTGGCACTGGTCGGGTGCGGGTCCGACACCGCCACCGAGCCGAGTGCGTCCAAGGAGACCTCGTCGAAGGCGCCTTCGAAATCCGAGACGACCAAGGCCGCTCCGGAGACCTCGCCCGCGCCGGCCGACGGCGCCAATTACACGATCGTCGACTACATCAAGGAGAACCAGATCGTCGAGACGCCGATCCACCGCGGCGATCCCGGCTCGCCGGCTCTCGACCTGCCCATCCCTCCCGGGTGGGAGGACGCCGGCCCGAACGCGCCGGAATGGGCTTGGGGCGCAATCGTGTTCGCCGATCCCGTTGCGGCAGGCGACCCGCCGAGCGTCATCGCGCTGATGTCGAAGCTGACCGGCAACGTGGACCCGGCCAAGGTCATCGAATTCGCGCCGAACGAGCTGAAGAACCTCGACGGCTGGGACGGCTCCGACGGGCAGGCCAGCACGATGAGTGGCTTCGAGGCGTGGCAGCTGAGCGGCACCTACGTCAAGGACGGCGCCACGCGGCTGATCGGTCAGAAGACCGTCGTGATCCCCGGGCAGGACGGCATGTACGTCCTGCAACTCAACGCCGACGGCCCGGAAGGCCAGCAGGGCCCGATGATGGACGCGATGAACCTCATCGACGAGCAGACCACCATCACCCCCTGACGGTCACGCGCGGGAGATCGCCGACGCATCGGCGATCTGCCCGGGCGTCGGCCGGACGCCGGTGTAGCGCTCGAACTGCTCGGCAGCCTGCAGCGCGATCACCTCGGCGCCGGTGATGACCGGCACCCCGGCGTCGCGGGCGGCAATGATGAGCGGTGTCTCCGACGGCATCGCCACCACGTCGAACACCGTCTCGGCCCGCGCGATCGTCGCGGTGTCGAAGGCACTGTCGCGTTCCTGCGGGCCGCCTGCCATGCCGACGGGTGTCACGTTGACGATCACCGCGGCGGTGCGTGACCCGACGTCGCCGGCGTAGTCGTAGCCGAGCCGGTCCGCCAGTTCGGCGCCGGTGGTGCGGTTGCGCGCCACGATGGTGCCGGTGCGGAAACCCGCGTCGCGGAAGGCGGTTCCGACGGCCGCGGCCATGCCGCCGCTGCCGCGGATCAGCACCGGGGCCGCCGGGTCGAGCCCATGCTCGGCGATCAGCCGCTGCACCGCCAGGTAGTCGGTGTTCGACGCGGTGAGGCGTCCGCCGGACACCGTGACGTCGTTGACGATGGTGTTCACCGCGTTGATCGCCCGGGCCGAGGGTTCCACCTCGTCGACGAGCGCCAGCACGTCTTGTTTGAACGGCATCGACACCGAGCAACCGCGGATGCCGAGGGCGCGCACGCCACCGATGGCGGCAGCGATGTCGGTGGTGGTGAACGCCTTGTAGAGGAAATCGAGTCCGAGCACGTCGTAGAGATGGTTGTGGAACCGGGTGCCGATGTTGCTGGGCCTGCCGGCCAGCGAGATGCACAGCCGGGTGTCCTTGCTCAGCGGTGGTCTTCGTGCGGCGCCGGTCATCCGACGGCCCGGATCACCTGGCGGGTGACGTCGCGGATCTGTTCGACCAGCCGCGGTTTCAGCGAGAGCCGGGACGCGTCGGGGACGGCGACGACGGTGGTGACGACGCCGAGGTCCTCACGGTGCCAGAACGCGCCGAAGCGGTCGAGGATCTTGCGCATGGGGAAATTGTCCGACAGCACGCGCGCGGAGAACCGTTGCACACCGTCGTACGCCGCGGACACGGCGAGCGCCTCCATCAGGAATGTGCCGATCCCGCGTCCCTGATAGGCGTCTCCGACGGTGAACGCGACCTCGGCGGTGGTGGGATCGAGCTCGTCACGAACGAATCGGGCGTCGGCGACCACCGGCCCGTCGGCGCCGTCGGTCATCACCCACACGAAATGGTCGAGATAGTCCACCTCGAACAGGTACGCCATCAGCGCCACCGTGGGTTTCCGCACCGACTGGAACCGCCGGTAGAGCGTCTCGCTGGAGAACTCGACCGGGCCGTTGATGGTGCGCTCGTTGTCGCCGGGCAGCACCGGCCGTAGGAAGAGTTCGGTGCCGTCGCGCACCCGCACCGGGATCGGGTCGGTGAAGGCCGCCAGCCGCTGCCGTGCGATACGCACCAGCTTGGCCATCATCGGCGGCAGGTCCAGCATCGTGGTGAACGCCTCGTGGCCACCCACCCAGCCGGTGAGTTGATCGATCGCCACCACCGTCGCCGTGCGCGGGGTGTTCCGCAGCAGCGCGATCTCGCCGACGATCATGCCGGGCGCGACGTCGACGACGAGAGGGTGTGTGTCGGCGGCCGCATGGGTGACCTGAGCGCGGCCGGAGCCGATCAGCAGGAAGGACACCGCCTGCTCACCCTGGCGCATGAGGATCTGACCTGGCGTGGCGGTCAGCGGCCGCAACTGGGCCGCCAGCGGCGCCAGAGCGTCAATGGGGCAGCCGGCAAAGAATTCCAGTGCCGCGAGTTCGTCTACGCGGACGGCTGTCGCACCGGCCACGCCCCGAGGCTACGGCCTGCCCCTCCGACCGGCAACCACCGTGGCGATCGCCGCGACGGTCGCGGTCAGCCCTCGGAGAGCCGACCGTTGTCCACGGTATCCGTGTGGTGGACTGGCACCGCACCCGCGGCCAACAGGGCCGCCATCGAGTCACCGGGGATCGAGCTGCCCCAACAGGTCTCGTACACACGTTCGCTTACGACAGCGTTTTCACCGGGACAGGGCCCGAACGCGGTCGAGGCTGCGCCTGCTGCGTACCGATGCCGGACCTGTGGCGGCCAGTCGCAGGATCAGGGCGATGACGTCATCCGGGCCGGTGCCTGCGAGCCGCGCGAAGTCGGACGCGAGGCCGGCGAGCTCCTCGGCGAACCGTGGTGAGAGGTCGCGCAGTTCCTCATCGGAGCGGGCGTAGAGGAACACCGGCGAGACCGGCTGCACGCCGAGCCCGTGCGCCTGCGCGGCGATCCACACCGCTTCGACCGCCTCCCCTCCTGCGGCGTAGTCGCGCAGGGCATCGCCCGCCACGGTCACCACCGCCAGCGCGCAGCTCGCCCGCACCCGGTCATGGGTGTCCTCGCCGAGTGCGCTGCCCGCCTCCCAGTCCGCGAGATGCGCCATCACCTCGGGCCGCCGGAGGATGTCGAGGATGGCGAGGTCGCCGGCGTCCATCTCGAGGCTCCGCACGTCGATGCCGTCGTCGAAGTCCGGGTCGCCCGGCCAGCGGAGCTCGGAGATCATCTCGGCGTGCAGCCGCGGCGTCAGATAACGGGTCCGGTCCGCAGCCTCGAGAATGTCTGCCGCACCGGCGAGTTCGGTGTCGCTGGTGAGCAGGCGCAGGCCCGCGCCATGGCGTGTGGCGGTCGCGTGGAGCGCCTCAGCGGTGGCGGGGTGGAGGGGTTCGGGGGTCCCGTGGTGCCGGTTGCTTTCGCGGGCGAGCATGGGCCGGTACAGCGCCGCGAGGACGGCGTCGCTGTGGCGGCCCAGCCGTAGCGTCGCCTGCAGCGGTACCCCGTCGGTGTTCTCGGTCATGGTGACGGGGCCGAGTACGTCGTGCGCTGCGGCCGCGACCCTGGCGTTGAAGAGCGCGGCTCCCAGCGCGACGGCACTGCCCCGGTATCCGACGTCCATTGCCGAAGTGCGATCTGGCGCAACACGTATCGTGAGCGCCTCGGGTGTGGCATCGATGCGCCACGGCTGCACGTTCCCGCCGGACGGCGCGCGGATCGCGGCGGCGGCGAGCACACCGGTCAGGCCGGGCAGGTCGGCGTCGCCCTGCTCGGGCGGCGGCTCGGGGGCCCGGCGGGCCATCTCGGGTTCGGCGAGCCGGTCGAGCGCGCCGCTCACGTCGATGCGCACTCGTCCGGACCGCAGTTCCTCGCCGAGCCCGATCCGGCGTACCGCCTCGGCCAGCGCCGTCGCGCCCAGCGCCACGTCGCCGGCGAGCTGCGGCCAGGTGGAGATCGACCGGTCCACCTCGACCAGCGACGCCGCAGTGCGCGACGACAACCGCGACGCCTCGAGGTGGCGCAGCATGTGCGGGACCTTGTCGCGGCTGCTCATGCCCGGCAGCAGCGACACGTCGAGTTCGCCGAGCAGTCCGTGCAGGATCGGGCGGTCCGGTTCGAGGTCGAACCGCTCGATGTCGATAAGTCCGCGGTCGCTGGTGGCCATCACCACCGGAATTCCGCGCGCCCGTGCGCCGAGCCGGAGCACCGCCTTCATGTCCAGCGAATCGCACTCCTCGACAACGATGTCCAGCCCGTCGAGGAACTCGTCGACGGTCTCGGAGGTGAGCCCCGCCTCGAAGACGCGGACCGGAAGGTACGGGTCGACCTCGGCGATCCGGCGGGCCGCGACGTGGGCCTTGTTCACCCCGAGGTCGAGCACCGTGGCGGGCACCCGGTTGAGGTTGGAAAGCTCGAGCCCGTCGAAGTCGGCAAGTCTCAGCTGCCCGCAGAGCCCCTGTGCGGCGAGCGTGTGGGCGATGACGTGGCCGACGCTGAGTCCTGCCACACCGATGCGCAGTGCGCCGAGCCGCTGCTGCTCCGCGGCGGTGATCATGTTGCGGTTGCGGTCGAGCCGGACAGCGCGGAAGGCCTTCGGTCCCAGCACGGCGACGACGCTGCGCCGCCACGGGAAGTACGCCCACCGGCCGGGCTCGTCGAGCAGTGCCGCATCGGGCGCACGCCGCAGCCGGTGCAGGTCGTCGAGCTGCTCTCGGCGCCGGTCGAGGAACTCGATGCGGGGGTCCGCGCGCAGCCGGTCGAGCATCGCCCGTTCGGCGGAGTCGTCGGGGTCGAGGAGATGGGCGGCGTAGATGTTGAGGCCGTCGTCGTCGACGCTCACCGGTACGCCCCGGGCTCACGGCGCCGGACCCTGGCCCTGATGTGGCCGTCGGCGACCATGGTGAGCGGCACGGCCACCCGGAAGTCACCGTCCAGCGACGTGACCTCGACGCGCCGGATGTAGATCGCCGGCCCGAGAGCCGCTTTCAGCATGGCGAAGTGGTCGCCGGGCACAGGCGGCAGCGACGCCAGCCGCGCCGCGGACTGATAACCCACCCCGGCCCTCTCCTTCGACACCGGAACGCATAACGATCATATGCGGGAGGACGGATCCGAGACTCCGGGGCCGGAGCGACGAGAGATGACCCGACACTGAGCTTAGCAGGACTAATTCTTCTAGTTTCAACGATTCGAGACACGCGTCAATATGTCCCCCGTTCGCGATGTCCCCCGTTGCGCGCCGAACTCGGTACCGATCAAGGGCACGGTGTCGCGGATCGCGCACCAGTTCGGCCATGGGATGGAGTCGGTGATTCCAGAACGATCAGCGAGCTCTGTCGGAACGTAGGAAACAGGAGCGTCACTTGGGCGGCCAGTCATCGATTCGACCATGCTTCAACAGCGCTTTCGCTGCCACTCTGTCAATGGGCCGCGACAACAAGAAGCCCTGGGCACGGTGGCAGCCGTACTGGAGCAGGAGGTCGGCTGCGGTCGTCGTCTCTACGCCTTCGGCAACGACTTCGAGCTGAAAGGCCTCGGCCAGCCCGATGGTCGACCGCACGATGGCGCGGTCGCCCTCATCCTCCGCGAGGCGAAGGACGAACCCCTTGTCGATCTTGATGGTATCGACGGGAAGCGACTTCAAATACGCAAGCGAGCTGTAGCCGGTTCCGAAGTCGTCGATGGCGAGTTTCACACCGAGGTCCTGTACGGCCAGCAGGCCCTTCCTGGTCACCTCGACGTCTTGAAAGACGCTTTCGGTGATCTCGAGGCAGAGCGCGGGAGCCGGCATGAGGAACTCGTCGAGAATGTGTGACACCTCGTCCGCGAAGTTCGCCGTCACCAGCTGCGCCGGCGAGACGTTGACGCGAAGCGTCAGTGATGGGTGCACGCCCTCCGCACGCCATTCCGCCCACTGAGCGCATGCCGTCCGTAGCACCCAGCGGCCGAGTTCACCTGCCAGGTTGATGGACTCGGCGACACCGATGAAGGCGTCGGGCGACAGGAGGCCCCGGGTGGGATGAAGCCACCGGACCAACGCCTCGACGGCGAGGATCTGCCCGGTCCGAAGATCAACTTCGGGGAGGTAATGCAGGGTCAAGGCGTCGTCTTCGATGCCTTGTTGCAGATGAAGTTCGACGTCCGTGCGAAGGCTCTGGCGCGCGAACATCTCCTGCGAATAGACCGTTATCCGGTCTCCGCCCGCCTTCTTGGCGTCCAGGAGCGCCTCATCGGCGCGTTGGATGACCTCCGACGCAGAGTCGATGCCGGGAGCGCCGGTGGCGACGCCGATGCTGACGGTACGTTTGATGACTTCACCGCCGACCGCGACGCCGCCGTTCACTTCGTGCCGCAGCCGATCCGCCAGCGTCTCGGCGTCGTCGGTGTCCATGGGTTTCACGGGTATGACCACGAATTCGTCGCCACCGAGTCTGCCGACAACACAGCTGTCTCCAAGCGAGTCACGCAGCCGTTCGGCGGCCACCTGGATGAACTTGTCGCCGGACCCGTGTCCGAGGTAGTCGTTGAGTGTCTTGAGCCTGTCCAAGTCGAGGAGGAGAACCGACACCGGCCCTGGTTGTCCGGCCCCTAGCCGTCCGTCGAGGTGCCCGATCAACGCCCGGCGGTTGTACAGGTTCGTCAGATCGTCGTGGTCGGCGAGGAACCGGAGCCGGTCCTCGGCGATCAAGCGGCCTTGCAGTTGCGCGAACATCGACGCGATCGCTTGTACCGCGTTCAGCTCCTCGGTAGTCCAATCGCGGTCGTCGAACTTGATGAAGCCCAGAGCGCCCGTGGTGACTCCGTGAGCCAACAGCGGTGCGGTCGTGATCGAGATGACTGGGATGCCGTTGGCGCGTTCGACGCGATCACCGTATTCCTCGGTGATGGGGTCCGGTCGAATAACGATGGGTTCGGTGAGGTGTTCGAGTATCGCGAAGACGGGGTCGGCGTTCTCGAACGCGACGTCGCCGAGCGGGTCGGGGTCGGGAATGTCGTGTCTGGGCGGCCACTCAGCAACGAGTTTGGTGACGCGTGCGTCGTGGTCGTTGTGGCGAAGGAAGCTGGCGTCGACGTCGAACACGGCGACGAGATCGTGCAGGATGCATTGACTAAGTGCGGCCGCGGTGTTCGTGTCGGCGGCCATCAATTGGGTCGCAACGGCGGTGACCACGAGGTCGAGGCTTGGCGCCATAATCCCTATCCTCCTGCTGACGAATTCCCGCCGACCTCAACGTTAGGGCATGTTGGGGTCTCCATGCGGTTGACGGCGCCGACAATTCTGTGAGGGTGCGCCGCATGGGTGAGCCTGAGTACCGAAGCCTGCGCTTCGCCCGGTCGCGTTCCGGCCACCTCGCGGAACTTCGATTGTCGGAGACGCAGTACTGCAGCAAACGTGGTTGTGAACCGTCCCGGCATGTCCGGACACTCCCTTTGTTGGGAAGGCACGGAGTTGAAGCGTTTGAGCGGGAGAACGCAGAACTCAAGCGCACGGAATTCTGGAGGCAGTTTCGGCTTTCTTCGCGGCCGAACTCGACCGGCCACAGCGGTAGTTGCGAAATTCGAGCGCTGAGCATCAGGCCTTCGCGCGGGCTGGCGCTGCGCCATGAGGACGTTGAGGTGGCCCGTCGCATGGTGTTGCGGCTGATGGTCCCTCGAGCCGGCCCGCACCCACCGCGCTACCGACGGCGCCGAATCCTCACACGGATCGGCCCTCCCGCGATCATCGTGAAGTGGAGTGCAAGCGGGAATTCCGTGTCCAGCGAGTCGATCTGAACTCGGCGAATCAGCGTCGCGAGTGCCAGCGTGACCTCCAGCATGGCGAAGTGATCGCCGATGCACGAGCGGGGGCCTCCACCGAATGGGATGTACTGCCAGCGATCGATGGCTTTGGCCCGCTCGGGGGAGAACCGGTCGGGATCGAAGCGCAGCGGATCGTCCCACAACGTGGGGTCCCGTTGCACGGCCATTCTGCCGACCAGCAGCATCGTTCCCGCCTCGACGCGGTATCCACCGACGTCGATGTCGCGGTACACCATGCGGGTTCCCGTCGGAGCAGGGGGACAGAGCCGCAGCGACTCCCGCACGACCTGGGTGGTGAACGTCAGGCGAGAGAGGTCATCTGGTGTCAAGGCCCGATCCGGCAGGGCCGCCACTTCGGCCGCGACCCGCTCTTGCAGGTCGGCGTGATGCCCCAACGCCCACGCGGCATAGCTCAAAGTGGTCGCAGTGGTGTCGTGACCAGCGAATAGGAACACGATCAGCTCGTCGCAGATCTCGTCGTCGGACAGCGCCGCACCGGTCGCCGGATCACGCGCCGCCAGAAGCGCACGGGCCAGCGGCGCAACCAGCGTCGGATCCGCTCGGCAACCACGCAGGATCTCGCGCGCCACGTCGTGCACCATCGCGCTGGCTGCGCGGGCACGTCGACGGGCGGGGGTGGGAAGCCAGCGAGGAACCCGCACGGGCCGGGTAGCCCGAGTGATCGCGTAGGTCAACGCGACACGCAACGGTTCCGCGACGGCGCCGTCGTGTTGCTCAAGGTCGATGCCGAGCACAGAACGCCCCAGCGCCCGCAACGTCAGCATGCGGGCGTCAGCATCCAAGTCGACGATGGCACCTTCGCACCACGTCTCGGCCACCGCTTCCGCGGCCTCGGCCATGTGACCCCCGAACTCACCGACTGCCTGCTTGGTGAACACCGGCTGCAGCGTGCGTCTCCGTGACACCCACCGGGCGTGCGGAAGATTGGCGAGATTCGCCCCGAGGATCGCGCGCATTTCATCGAAGATGGGGGTCGTCTTGTCGACGGAATCGTCCTTGATACTCAGTACGTCGCGGATGCCGCGAGGGGACGTCACCATCACGATCGGCGGCATCAACCAGCGCGGACCCAGCTTGAAGCGCGACACCGGTCCGCCCGCGTCGCGCAACCGTTCCGGTCCGGTGTGAAATGTCCTGAGGGCCCCGACGCGCTGCCGGTAGGGCAGCGGATTTTTCGGCGCCAGCGGCAACGACGTTTGATCGCCTGTGCTCTGGTCGAGCATCGCGTCCCTCCTTGATACAACCCTGCGGGCGACGCCCCGCGATCAAACCTAAGGGATCACGACGACTGCATACGTGGCGTCCGGAAGCTCGACATCCATGTGCCCGTTGACAGGGCTGCGACCGCGCTGGCCGTTGCCGCCGCCCAATCCGGACACCACGTTGCATACGCCCCGGCGACGGGACTGATCACCCACCCTCGACCCCTTCCGTCGCACACTGAAACGTATGCGGCACAGCGAATCCCGAGACTTCGAGCTGGAGCGACGAGAGACGACCCGACGTTGAGCTTAGCAGGGCTAATTCTTCTTGTTTCAAGGATTCGCAATGCGCGTCAATATGGTCGCGCACGCACTACCAACACAGCGGGATATTCGGGCCTTCCCCGTCTGCGGTGCGCGGCACCACGGGCAGCGCGATCACCGCGTCGTCGCCCTCTTCCGCGGGACGGTCCGCATCGTGGCCCGGCATCACCCGGCGTGCGATCCGATGCGTTCGAGGTGCACGGGCAGGGTGTCCGCCGGGGTGGGCCCGGTCCCCCAGGTCAGCGGGACCCGGTACTCCGCGGGCGTGCGCCACTCGAATCGCCGCAGCATCTGGTGCATCACGGTCTTGACGGTCATGTCGGCGAAGTGCTGGCCGATGCACTTGTGAGCCCCGCCGCCGAACGGGGCGAAGGCGTAGCGGCTGATCGACTCGTGCTGGGCAGCGGTGGTGAAGCGGTCGGGGTCGAAGGTGTCCGGATCGGGCCACCAGTCGGGTAGTCGCATGGAGGCGTACACGTTGATCGCGATCTGGCTGTGGCGCGGAATGTAGTGGCCGCAGATCTCCGTGTCGGTGATCGCCTGACGGAACAGCGTCCCGGCCGGCGCATACATCCGGAGGATCTCCTTGAACGCGGCGTCGAGCAGGGGGTAATGCTCGAGGTGCGCCGACGTCGGTGAGTCGATCGGCCGCTGCGCGGCTTCGCCCCTCAATCGGGATTGCCAGGCGTCATTGCGGCCGAGCTCGTAGACCAGCATCGACAGCGCGATGGCCGTGGTGTCGTGGGCGGCCATCAGCAGGAAGATCATGTGGTTCACGATGTCCTGGTCGCTGAACCGTTCGCCGTCATCGCTCTCACTGCGGCACAGCATGGAGAACAGGTCGGCGCCGTCGCCGCGGCGGCGGTCGTGGATCTGGTCGTGGAAGTACTTCTCGAGGCGCCTCCGGGCGCGGAGGCCGCGTGCCCAGGTGCCACCGGGAACGTCGGCCCGGATGACGGCCTGGCCGCCGTGCACGGTGTCGTGGAAGTCGCGAATGAGTTGGTCGGCCTCCGGGCCCAACTCGGTGCCGATGAACACCTCGGCCGCCTGTTGGAGCAGCAGATGCTTGACCGATGGATACATCGGGAACCGTTGTCCCGGCCGCCATGCGTCGAGCGCCTCGGCGATCCCGCTCCAGGTGAGGGAGAGGTAGCCGTCGAGGGCGCTGCGAGTGAACGCCTGCTGCATGATCCGGCGGTGGTCGCGGTGTTCTTCGAAGTCGAGCAGCATGATGCCGCGGTGGAAGAAGGGTCCGATGACGGGCTGCCATCCGCGGGTGCTGGAGAGCGCCTTGTCCTTGTTGATCCACGCGGTTTCCAGTGCTTGCGGGCCGAGCAGTGTCACGATGCGGAAGCCGACGCCGCCGGCCCACGAGACCGGGCCGTACTCCGCGTAGCGACGGCGCGCGAAGTCCAGCGGGTCAGTCGTCGAGGACAGGATGTGACCGAGGAAGGGGAACCCGTAGTTCCCCATCACCGGTGCGAGAGGTGATCCGGCCGGCGGCGTCGCGAGTGGCCGTTCACCGCTGGGATAGCGGGATGTGACGGCGGCACCGAGTGATTGGAGGCGGTGCGTGACCCCGGCCGTCATCGGGGAAGCCGGTCGAGATATGCGCGGCGGGCGGCGTCGTCGTAGTCCCCGGGCGGCCGGCTCCTGGTGACGAAGCGTTTGGCGGCCTGAAGCAGGCGTTCCGGGGCGGCTTCCTCGAGGGTGCCGATCGGTGCGAGCCATCGCGGGACGGTGATCTCGTGTGCGGGCCGGTGTGCGGTGTCGGCGATCGCGCGACCCACCTGTTCGGGTTGCAGTGTCGGCTGCAGATCGAGCGCGACACCGGAGGTGAGTTCGGTGTTCACCGCCGCGGGCAGGACGGTGGTCACAGTGACGGCGGTGTGCGCTATCTCGGCGCGCACGGCCCGCGACAGAGCGGCCACCGCGAACTTGGTGGCGCAGTAGACCGCGATGCCCGGGGTCGTCACCTTGGCGGCCATCGAGGCGACGTTGACGATGTGGCCGCAGTTGCGGGCCAGCATGTCGGGCAGGAAGACGTGCATGCCGTTGATGACGCCACCGAGGTTCACCGCCACCTCCTGGTGATGCCCGTCGAGGCCCTGCTCCACGAACGGTCCCAGCCGCATGATCCCGGCATTGTTGACGAGCATCCGGACCGGGCCGTCGGCACTGGCGGCCGCCAGGAACCGCCTCACGCTTTCCTCTTTGGTGACATCGAGATGCGTTGCCTGCACGCCGATCTCAGCACCGGTGCGGGACGCTTCGTGCTCGTCGAGATCACCGATCCACACCCGTGCGCCACGCCTGGACAGTTCGGCAGCGGTGGCACGACCGATGCCGCGGGCGCCGCCGGTCACACACACGACGGCCCCGTCGAGTTCGATCACGAGGCGGTGTTCCGGTCTTCGAGAGGGCGCAATGCGAAGTGAGCGATGGTGCGGATCTCGCCGCTGTGCATCGTCAGCAGTGCCCTGCCGAGGTACAGCCCTGGCAGCAGCTCGACGATCTCGTCACGGGTGCGCTTGATCGGGAACGTCCGCACGCTCGGGTTGCGGTACTCCTCCACGCCGTAGTCGAGCGCGATCAGCGGGATCCTCGGCGCGACCAGACCGACATCGGCGCCGTAGCTGAACGCGAACCCGACCATCTCCGGGCCGACCCGGCGCAACCCCCGGTAGAGCGGTGCGATCACCCGCATGGCGTACCGCGCCAGCGGGATCAGACGGTTGAACCCCGTTCCCGTTCGGGCGTCGAACGTCTTGCCGCGCCACGTCGGGTTGATCGCGAGCAGCGGATTCGCCAGCGCGGCTTCGGGGACGTTGAACAGCTTGCCCACGATCAGGCCTTCGTAGGCACCGTCGAGCCGCTCGGGCTGCGTACCCGCGGCGAACAGGGCGCCGATCTCGCTGCGTCGATCGGCATCGCCGAGTTCCCGGAGATAACGCCACCCCTCGATGCGTGCCCGACGCGGCGCGCCGTCCGCGAGGTCGCGCAACTCGTCCAGTACCGGATGGCCAGCCGGCCGGGACCCATGCGCCGGCGCGCCGGCGCTCGCGGTGGTCGGTGTGGTTGACATGACGAGTGTCCTCTCGGTCAGGGCTATTCTGGTACCGAACTGTGCCAAATAGCCGAGACTGCTGTCAACACCTCGACGGAGTCGGTGACGAACGGCGGCGAATGCCACGATGGTGGACATGAGTGCTCAGCCCGCACGCAGCTACGGCGGCGTCGACGCCGCCGAGCGAATCCGAGTGCGCAGAGGCCAACTCATCGACGCCGCCCTGGAGATCATGGCTGCCGACGAGTGGCGGGCCGCGACCGTGGCCAAGGTCTGCCAGGCCGCCGGGCTGAACAAGCGGTACTTCTACGAGAGCTTCACCGACCTCGATTCCCTGGCGGCCGCCGCCGTGGAGGACACCGCGGGTCGAGTCGCCGAGGCCGCGGTCCTCGCGTTCAGCTCCTCGGCGGATCAACCGCTGCGCGACAGGGCGTTTCACAGCATCGACGCCGCGGTGCGCGCACTCGTCGACGATCCCCGGCGGGCCCGCGTGCTGTTCGACGCCGTCTCGGCGTCCCCGGCTGTGCTCGCCCACCGCGTGGTCGTCGTGCAGGGGCTCGCGCTCGTCCTCGTCGCCCACGCCCGCGAGATCCATGACGTGAAACTCGAACAGGACACCCTCGCCCGGGTCGCGCCGGCATTCCTGGTGGGCGGCACGGCGGAGGCGATCCTTGGCTGGCTCAACGGCAACGTCGACACCACCCTCGAACAACTCATCGACGACCTGACCACGCTCTGGCTCATCACCGGCGACGGCGCCGCCGAGCACGCCCGCCGGCGGCTGGACTCCGGCGCGGCGGACTGACCGGCACGGACAGGCCGTCCCTACACGCCCAGGATCGCCAACATCGAGTAGTGCGTGGAGGGCTTCTCGACGTCGTAGATGATCGCGCACATCAGCAGCAGGGCACTGGTCAGCCCGATGACCGCCCACAGCGACCACGGCGGGCCGACGTCCGTGCGCGATTGCAGCACCCGCTGCGTCCAGGCCTGGCTGAGGCTGTCCAGATTGCTGAAAGAGGTTGAGAGCACGGTCTTCTGCGTGTCGGTGCGGGCCTGGGTTTCCTCGTAGGCCGAATAGAGTCGCGTCAACGCCTCGTCAGCCTCGGGATAGGAGTTGCCCCGGTCGCTGTCCGGCTGGTCGAACACGAAACCGACCACTCCGAACGCGAACCGAATGACGCAGACCGTCGTCCGCGATCGGACGTTGCTTCCTCGCAGTCACCGGTCTGAACTGCACATACTCTGTGGAGCTAAGGGGAATCGAACCCCTGACCTTCTCGATGCGAACGAGACGCGCTACCAACTGCGCTATAGCCCCTTGCGGAGACAAAGGCTACCAGTCGCGCCGCGAGTGCCGAAAATCGACTACTGGCCGGCAGCGCGCGGCAGATCGTAGTGCCGGGCGAATGACGTGTAGTCGAGGTGTTCGAACGCCGGATCCTCGTCGTCGATCTCCAGCACCGCCGCACCCGGGCGACGCAGTCGGGCCGGCACCACGTCGAGCTTCTGATCCTCGGCGTTCTCCACGCCGAGCCGCGATCGCATCATCCGCTGCGCCCGCCGGCGCCGCAGCCGCTCCTCGATGCGGGTCTGGCGGCGCAGGTACATCAGGTACATCAGCGTGATGGCGCCGGTGGTCGCACAGAGCCACCACGCCCACGGCGCGACGAGGTATGCGACGGCGGCCGACGCCATGATTGCCACGGCCATCGACACCAGCGTCCGCATGCGGAACCGGTACTTGCGGGCGCTGACCGCGGCCGCTGTCTTCGACTCGTTCCTGCGACGGCGTGCGGCGCTCATCGAGTCGGCGACGTGCAGGTCGGACTCCGACGGCGCCTCCAGGCCGGAGGAGTCGGCGACGTACTCGTATTCGTCGTCGGTGCCGTCGAATTCGTCGTCGGCCTCCGCTTCGACGGTCTGGTCTTCGGTGGCCTCGTCTTCGATGGCCTCGTCCTCGAGGGCCTCGACTTCGGTGGCCTCGTCTTCGATGGCCTCGTCTTCGATGGCCTCCGCCACGTCCGCGGCTGCCTCGGCGACCACCGGCTCGGGGGCGTGGAACTCGAGCGGCAACTCGGGTTCGTCGATCACTGACCTGCCCACCGGTAGGGCGCCGGAGGCTTCGTCGACGACGTCGACGTCGAGATAGTCGGGTTCAGCGTCGGTGCCGGCGGCGGCCGCGAGCACCATCGCACGCTGCGGCCGGACCTCCTCCTCGTCGAGTTCGTCGCGGTCGTCGAGTTCGTGGAGGTGGTCGTCCTCGTCGGGCTGCCAGTGCGGGTCGCTGTTGTGCCCGGCGGCCGGACCGCTGCGCCGCAGCTTCGACCTGCGTCCGGTGTCGAGCACCCGCGTGGCCAAGGCCACGTCGCTGGTGCGGCGAACCGCGTCGCGCTTGCTGATCAACATCGGAACCAACACGAAGAGCCAGAGCACGACGAGAGAAATCCAGAGAAGAGATTGGGGGATGCTTGGCATGACGCCGGCTCCTTTCCCCGTTCAGGCTAGGTCTGTGACCAGCGCGTCCGGGGATGACGCGCCGAGGACAATTACACACCTGTAATTCGCAGGATACAAGCACCACGAGTAACACGTGTCACACGCGTCACGGAATTGCTCGCGAATTCCACATCCGGGTCGCGATCGCTGCGACAACACAGCCCTCGTGCAGAAGTCGGCGGCCGATCGGTCAGGCCCAGTGCGCGCGACCGCTGCGCACCAGCGCGGCCGCAGCCGTACCGTTCATCTCCTCGATCGTGATCGCCACCAGCAGGTGGTCCCGCCAGGCGCCGTCGACCTCGAGATAGCGTTTGAGCAGACCTTCCTGACGAAATCCGACCTTGCCCAGCACCGCGCGGCTGGCGGCGTTCTCCGGACGCACCGTCGCCTCCACACGGTGCAGCATCACCTGACCGAAGCAGTGGTCGAGACCGAGCGCGAGCGCCGCGGTCGCCACTCCCCCGCCTGTGCGCTGGCTCGTCACCCAGTACCCAATCCACGCCGACCGCAGCGCGCCGTGGGTGACGTTGCCGATCGTCAGCTGTCCGGCGAACTGGCCGTCGACTTCGATGACGTACGGCAGCATCCGGCCCCTGCGCGCTTCGGCCCGCAGACTCGAGCAGACCGTCGGCCACGACGAAAGCGCGTGTCGCACCTGCCAATCCACTGCCGCCGTCGGCTCCCACGGTTCGAGTTGCGTCCGGTCGGCCAACCGCAGCCGGCTCCACTGCGCGGCATCGCGCAGCCGGATCGGACGCAGCCGCACCACTCCGGCGGGCACCCGCAACGGCCCGGCCGGCGTCGGCCAGCCCGGATGCATCGGACTCGCACGCAGGAAACTCATCGCCTGCCGGTCAGCCGCGCTGCGCCAGGAATGCCACGTCGACGACCTCGCCGGTGCGGACCTCCTCGGTCTCGGCCGGCACTGTCACCAGGCAGTTCGCCTCGGCCAGCGTCGCGAGCAGATGGGACGACGATCCAGGGGCGCCGCCGAGGGCCTGCACCAGGTATTCGCCGGTGTCCTGGTCGCGCATCAGCTGCCCGCGCAGGAATCCCTTGCGGCCGGCCACCGACGTGATCGGCGACAGGGTGCGAGCAGGCACCACGCGGCGCATCGGCGCGCGCTTCCCCAGCGAGAGCCGGATCAGCGGCCGCACCATCACTTCGAACACCACCAGCGCGCTTACCGGATTGGCGGGCAGCAGGAAGACCGGAACACCGTCGCGGCCCAACTGACCGAAGCCCTGTACCGACCCGGGGTGCATGGCGATGCGGGTCACCTCCATCTCGCCGAGCTCGGAGAGCACGGCCCGCACCTGCTCGGCCGCGACGCCGCCCACCGCGCCGGCGATCACCACCACCTCGGCCCGGTTGAGCTGGCCCTCGACGATCTCCCGCAACTCCGCCGGATCGGTGGTGTCGACGATGCCGACCCGGTTCACCTCGGCGCCCGCGTCGCGGGCGGCGGCGGCGAGCGCATAGGAGTTGACGTCGTAGACCTGGCCGTTGCCCGGTGTGCGGGAGATGTCGACTAGTTCGCCGCCCACGCACATGATCGTCAGCCGCGGCCGCGGATGGACGAGCACGCGCTCGCGGCCCACCGCGGCGAGCAGTCCGACCTGCGCGGCGCCGATGATCGTGCCCGCGCGCACCGCGACGTCGCCGGGTTGTACGTCGTCACCGGTGCGGCGCACGTAGGCCCCCGAGCGGACGCCGCGCAACACCCGCACCCGGTTCTTACCGCCGTCGGTCCATCGCAGCGGGAGCACCGCATCGGCGAGCGTCGGCATTGGAGCGCCGGTCTGCACCCGCGCGGCCTGGCGGGGCTGCAGCCGGCTGGGCGTGCGCGCTCCCGCCTCGATCTCCGCCATCACCGGCAGGCTGACCTCGCGCTCGCCGTCCTCGTCGTCGGCGCCGGGCCGATCACCGAGGCCGAGGCCGAGAACGTCGACGCTGCGCACCGCATACCCGTCGATCGCGGCCTGGTCGAACCCCGGCATCGGCCGTTCGGTCACGACCTCCTCGGCGCACATCAGGCCCTGTGACTCGGCGATGGCCACCCGCACCGGTCGCGGCGCCACCGCGGCGGCGGCCACCCGGGCCTGCTGCTCCTCAACCGAACGCACAACACGCCTTTCTGCCATCCGCGGGCCGTGCCGTGGAGCAGTGCTCGCCTACGGTCGGGTCAGCCCTAGTCGTTCGATCAACCACTCCCGCAGTTCGGGACCGTAGTCGTCGCGTTCCAACGCAAAGTCAACCGCAGCCTTGAGGTAGCCGCCGGGATTTCCCAGGTCGTGTCGAGAACCGCGATGCACGACCACGTGCACGGGATGGCCCTCCTCGATCAGCAGCGCGATCGCGTCGGCGATCTGGATCTCGCCGCCCGCCCCGGGTTCCACCCGGCGCAGCGCGTCGAAGATCGCCCGGTCGAGCACGTAGCGGCCGGCGGCGGCGTACAGCGACGGCGCGTCCTCCGCCTTGGGCTTCTCGACCATGCCCTTGACCCGCAGCACGTCGGGATTGGCCGCGTCAGGCACGGTTTCGACGTCGAAGACGCCGTACGCGCTGATCTTGTCGGGTTCGACCTCGATGGCGCACAGCACGGATCCGCCCCGCTCGGCACGCACCTTCGACATCGTCTCCAGCACTCCGGTGGGCAGCACGAGGTCGTCGGGCAGCAGCACCGCGATGGCGTCCTCATCGGGCCCGAGGATCTTCTCGACGCAGCCGATCGCGTGACCGAGGCCGAGTGGCTCGTCCTGCACCACCGACTCGACCTTGATCAGATCGGGTGCGCGGCGCACCTTTTCGAGCATCTTGTCCTTGCCGCGTTCCTCGAGCGTGCTCTCGAGCACCAGATCCTCGACGAAGTGCGCGACGACGCCGTCCTTGCCCTCGGAGGTGACGATGACCAGCCGGTCGGCGCCTCCCTCGGCAGCCTCGGCGGCCACCAGCTCGATGCCCGGCGTGTCGACCACCGGCAGCAGCTCCTTGGGCACGGTCTTGGTGGCCGGCAGGAATCGTGTTCCCAGCCCGGCGGCGGGCACGACCGCGGTGGACGGAATGGGCACCTCGGGACGAGTCACGCTGACACACTAGCCGCGCCGGTGCCGTTGAAACCCTGCCGGATGTCGCCGGATGTCATGGTGGACGCGTGCCCACTGCGTCCAAGGCCGAGCTGCGCGCGCGGATCCTGTCGGCTCGCCGCGCCACGACGGCCGCGGAGCACGACGCCGATGCGCAGACACTGGCCGCTCACCTTCCGACTCTGGTGGATGCGGGGCAGACGGTGTGCGCGTACGTGCCGGTCGGCTCGGAGCCCGGGTCGGTCGTGATGCTCGACGCCCTGTCGGCGCTCGGGGTGCGGGTGCTGCTACCGGTGGCCCGCGAGGATTCCGCGGCCGTCCCGCTGCCGCTGAGCTGGGGCGAATACCGGGTGGGCGTCCTGGTCGAGGCGCGGTACGGCCTGCTCGAACCGCCACCGCCATGGCTGCCCGCCGACACCGTCGCCACCGCGGCCCTGGTGCTGGTACCGGCCCTGGCGGTCGATCGCACAGGGACCCGGCTGGGCCGCGGCGCCGGCTTCTACGACCGGACGCTGCGCCTGGCCGATCCGGCGGCCCGGCTGACGGCGGTGGTCCGCGACGACGAACTCGTCGACCGGCTGCCGGCCGAATCCCACGACGTGCCGATGACCCATGCGCTGACTCCGCGTGGCGGGCTGACCGCGCTCGGCTAGCTGCGGACGGCCCGCATTCCGCCCTCGCCGCGGTGATGCGCAGGCACGCCGGGCCCGGCGTGCTCGGCGTTGTGCACGGCGTCCTTGACCAGCTGGCGGACGTGGTCGTTCTCCAGGCTGTAGAAGATCGTCGTACCCGCGCGGCGGGTCCGCACCAGCCGCGCCATCCGCAGCTTCGCCAGGTGCTGCGACACCGACGGCGCCGGTTTGCCCACCCGCTCCGCCAGCTCGTTGACCGACAATTCGTCGCCGACCAACGCCCACAACACCTGGACGCGGGTCACATTGGCGAGCATGCGGAACACCTCGACGATCAGTGCGGCCTGCTCCTCGTGGAGCGGCTCGCGAGGCCCATCGGTGCCTGCGGTCATCGGAGAATTCTAGGCCAGTGGGTCAATGATCTATTATCTGCTTATGCACGCAGATACGGGCACACGGCGGGACTAGTCGATGCTTCGCGTCCTGCGCAACAGGACCTTCGCTGCGCTGTTCGCGGCCCAGGTGGTGGCACTGCTCGGCACCGGCCTGCTGACCGTGGCGCTCGGCCTCCTGGCCTACGACCTCGCTGGAGACGGCGCCGGAGCGGTGCTCGGGACTGCGCTTGCGATCAAGATGGCCGCCTTCGTGTTCGTCGCGCCGGTCATCATCGCGTTGACTCACCGACTGTCTCGCCGGCGCCTACTCGTCGCGGCCGACACGGTCCGGGCCGTCATCGCCCTGTCGCTGCCCTTCGTGGAGCACGCGTGGCAGATCTACCTGTTGATCTTCGTCCTGCAGGCCGCGTCCGCGACATTCACGCCGGTGTTCCAGTCGGTGCTGCCCGCGGTGCTCGTCGACGAGGACGACTACACCCGCGGCCTGTCCATGTCCCGCCTGGCCTACGACCTGGAGTCGCTGCTGAGCCCGGTGGTGGCCGCGGCGCTGCTGACCATCACCACCTACGACCATTTATTCCTCGGCACCGTGCTGGGGTTCGTCCTCTCCGGCCTGCTGGTGCTGCGGACGCCGCTGCCCGTCGGATCAGTGGCTCGCACCGCGGGCTCCCTCCTGCAGGCCACGACGCTCGGCGCGCGCCTGATGTGGCAGCGGCCGGTGCTGCGGGCGTTGTTGATGCTCAACATGGCGGTCGCCGCGGCCACGGCGCTGGTGGTGGTCAACTCGGTGGTGTACGTGCACTACCTCCTCGAAGCCGACGGTTCCGCGATGGCGGTTCTGCTCGCCTGCTACGGCGGCGGTTCGATGGTCGTCGCGCTCGCACTCCCCCGCCTGTTGTCGGCGATCACCGATCGTCGGGTCATGGTCACCGGCGCGGCGGCCGTGGCCACCGGCCTGGCCGCCGCGGCGGTGGTGCTCGCGACCCACCCGCCCGCACCCGTCGCGTGGCCACTGCTGGCGACCCTGTGGGTGGCGCTGGGCGCCGGCACGTCACTCGTGAACACCCCGGCCGCCAGGCTTCTGCGGTTCCAGAGCGAGGCCGACACTCGGACAACGGTGTTCACCGCCCAATTCGCACTGTCACACGCCTGCTTCCTCGTCACCTATCCGCTCGCCGGGTGGCTCGGCAGCCTCGCCGGTCAACCGGTCGCCGCCGCCGCGCTGGCCGGCCTCGCCTGCGCTGCAGCGGTTCTCGCGAGGCGGACCTGGCCGGCCGCGGTCGGCATCGAGAATCGAGTTCCGGCCGTCGGGGCGGTCTGAAGCCGGACAGCGATTCGCCGTCCCGGCCACGGTCACGACGGGCGCGCCGTACGCTTCGGCCATGGATCTCGGGGGCAAACGAGTACTGATCACCGGCGCGTCGCGTGGGATCGGCGAGGCGATGGCCCGGTCGTTCGCCGAAGCCGGCGCGACCGTCGCGCTCGTCGCACGCAGCGCGGACGCGTTGCGAGCGCTCGCCGACGGCCTCGGCGGCACCGCGCACGCCGCCGATCTGGCCGACCCCGCCCAGGTGGACGCGTTGATCGGCCGGGTCGAGGACGAGGCGGGCCCTGTCGACGTATTGGTGAACAACGCAGGGATCGAGAGCAGCGCAGGATTCACCGACGCACCGGACGGCGAACTGCAGCGGGTGACGCAGGTCAACTACCTTTCTCCGGCCGAACTCTGCCGTCGTGCGACACCGCGGATGCTCAGCCGAGGCGGCGGCCATATCGTCAACATCTCCTCGATGGCGGGCGCCGCGGTGTTTCCCGGGCTCGTCAGCTACGGCGCATCCAAGGCGGCGCTGTCCCACTTCACCTCGGGGTTGCGCGTCGACCTGCGGGGCCTGCCGATCGGGACGACCCTGGTGGAACTCGGTCCGGTGCCGACCGACCTGCTGGCCAAGGCCGACAACTACGCGCCGACCCGCGACAGCTTCGACCGGCTCTACCGGCTGCACCTGCTCGCCGACATGCCTCGGGAGAAGGTGGCCGCCGCGATCGTCGAGGCGGTACGCAAGGGCCGTCGCCACGTGCGGTTACCGAGGCGGGCGGCGCTCTTCCCGGGTCTGGTCGAAGCCCCACGGCGGCTCACGGAGTTGGTCCTCACCGGTGTGGCGCACCAGCCGCGCTGACCGTGGAATGACGTCGGCCGCGTAGCGGTTCTAGCACTTGACACGATAGAGTGCTAAAGAACTTTGTGACCGTCTCGGAGGTTTCCTTGCCTACCTACTCGTATGCGTGCACCGCGTGTGACAACAAGTTCGACGTGGTGCAGGCCTTCAGCGACGACGCACTCTCGCAGTGCCCGAAGTGCGAAGGGCGGCTGCGCAAGCTCTTCGGCAAAGTGGGCGTGGTGTTCAAGGGCAGTGGCTTCTACCGCACCGACAGCCGCGAGGCCGCCAAGAGCACGAGCAACGGTTCGGCGAAGAGCTCCGACGCGGCGGGCTCCACCTCCTCGTCGAGCGACTCCTCGAGCTCCAGCTCGTCGGGCTCGTCGAGCGACTCCGGCAAGAGTTCGAGCTCGACGTCCGGTTCCAGCTCGTCGAGTTCCGCTCCGGCTGCCGCCGCGTCGAGCTGACAGTTATCCACAGCCCGCCGGATTGACCGCGCGGATCGGTCCCTGCCCTGCCTAGCGTGGCGGGATGGGGGAATCGCTCGATCCGACGCCGGTCGATCGGCTCACCGCGGCACTACGGCCGGACTGGTCGCGCACCGTGGCGGCACGCCGGATCGTCGCGGGTGTGCTCGTTCTGTTGGCCGCGTTGATCGCGGTGCGCTCGGATCCGCGTGGCGACCACGTCGACGTCCTCGTCGCCGCGCATGACCTACCTCCCGGCCAGCCGCTGGCGGACGCCGATCTGCGTGTTGAAAGCCGTTCGGCGACAACAGTTCCCGACGGGGCATCGGCGGATTCCGCGGCTGTCGTCGGCAAGACCCTGGCCGGACCGGCCCGACGTGGCGAGGTGCTCACCGACGTGCGCCTTCTCGGACCGCGTCTGGCCGAGTCGGCGGCGGGTCCGAACGCGCGCATCGTGCCGCTGCATCTGACCGACACCGCGCTGCTCGACCTCGTCCGGCCGGGTGATGTGGTCGACGTGCTGGCCGCCCCCGATTCGGGTCCAGGGCCCGGCGACGACGCCCACCCGCGGCTGGTGGCCGGTGAGGCGATCGTGGTGCTCGTGTCCGGGAAGCAGCAGGGCCCGGGCGCCGGCGACCGCGTGGTGCTGGTGGCGCTACCGGCTCACGACGCCAACTAGGTGGCGGGCGCCTCGCTGACACACGCGATCACCTTGACCTTCCACTGATTCGGCACTGCGCCGAAAACAAATCCGCCCCCGGCCGCAGGGCCGGGGGCGGATCGTCAGACTGTCAGATCACCAGTCGCCGAGCGCGGGTCCGCCGCCCGTCAGCGGGCCTTCGCCGGCCGGCGTGAACTCACCCTCGAACAGCGGGCCGGTGGCCGAGCCGGAGACCGCTTTAACGGAATCCCGGACGCCGGCGTTCTCACCGTTGGTCTGCGCGTGAACGATGGTCGTGTCGGCGGTACGGCCCTCTCCGCCCTGTCCACGGGCGGCACCGATGTCGGTCAGGCGGATGCCGTCCTCGTTCACCGCAACAGCCGCGCGGCTCGTCACCTCTGGCGACGGTGCGACCTCTTCGACTTCGGCGCCGGCGGTGCCGAGGCCGAGCGTCATGGCGGCAGCTGCGACGGCAAACGACCCGGCTCCTACGATGCCCAGCTTCTTCGCACGACGAGTGAGCGCCTTGGCGTGTGCTGCCATCAGAATTTCCCCTTTTGTTTGGTTGACGGGGCGGAGCCCGGAGTGTGCGTGGTTTGCACAGGTTAACAGGGATCGTCGAGCAGGTCGCGCCGTACACGAGTCTTTGCGAACAACAGGATAAAAGCGCCCTTTCAACACCGACAGCCATCGCGAATATGGCAGGTCCGGCGGCGCGGCAGCCTGGATGGACGGGCGCCATATCGTCGAGCTCTCGGTGGAGCGCGCCGGTGCCGAGCTGGTTCGGAGTACGGCGTCAACGCCGTCGCCAGCGTTCAGTCCGGTGACGTCGTCGGGGTGCACGACGAGCCAGGCGCCTGCGTGCTTCCGCCCATCCTGCGACGCGCTTCGTATGCGGGCACACGTTGATCGCCGGGACAAAAATCAGCCCCCGGCCGCTGGGGCCGGGGGCGGATCGTCAAACTGTCAGATCACCATTCGCCGATCTCTGGCCCGCCGCTCTCCAGCGGTCCTTCGCCGGCAGGCGAGAACTCGCCCTCGAACAGCGGTCCGGTGGCTGAGCCGGAGACGGCCTTCACAGAGTCCCGGACCCCGGCATTGTCACCGTTCGACTGCGCATGAACGATGCCCGGGTCGGCGGTACGTGCCTCTCCGCCCTGGCCACGAGCGGCTCCGATGTCGACCAAGCGAACACCGTCTTCGTTGATCGCGACGGCCGCGCGGCTCGTCACCTCAGGCGCCGGTGCGACCTCTTCCACTTCGGCGCCGGCGGTGCCGAGGCCGAGCGTCATGGCGGCCGCGGCGACGGCGAACGACCCGGCTCCCACGAGGCCCAGCTTCTTCACACGACGAGTGAGCGCCTTGGCGTGTGCTGCCATCAGCATTCCCCTTTTTTGGTAGACGGGACGGAGCCCGGTAGGTTCGCGACCTCCAAAGACTAGCAGTGCCGAGGCGTTCCCGCTTGCCCAAACTTGTTGCCGCCCTTGCCATCTGGGAGACACCTACCGTTCACGTCGCCGCCATTTCTCCGACGCCGGAGAGGGGCAGGGCCGGCGGGTCGGCTTTACCGTCCGAACAGGGTCATCGACCGCTACCGTTCCCCTGAAGCGAGCCACAGGAAACGACGGAAGGGTCATGCACATGCTCAAGGGGTTCAAGGAATTCATCGCTCGGGGCAACGTCATCGATCTGGCGGTCGCGGTGGTCATCGGCGCGGCGTTCACCGGCCTCGTCACCGCGTTCACCCAGAACGTCATCCAACCGTTGATCGACCGCATCGGCGCGGGACCCGACGCAAAGTACGGCGTCTTGCGCATCCCGCTCGGAGGCGACCAATTCGTCGACCTCAACGCCGTGCTGTCGGCCGCGATCAACTTCCTCATCGTCGCCGCGGTGATCTACTTCGTGATCGTGCTGCCGTTCAAGAAGCTCAAGGAGCGGGACGCGAAGGTCGAGACGAGCGAAACCGAGTTGACGCTGCTGACCGAGATCCGCGATCTGCTTCGCGCTGATGCCGCGGGCGCGGGCGCGGGCGCCGCACCCGGCGCGCACAGTCAGCGGGAGGACCATTCCGAGGAGTGACCGACACCCGGATACGAGAACGGCCCCCGGTGGATGACACCGGGGGCCGTTTCCGTCAGAGCTGGGTCAGTTCATGTTCCACGGTTCGCCGTAGGTGGTGACGCTGTCACCGGTCGAGGCGATCAGCCGGGCGAACGGACGCAGCAGCACACCGCCGGCCGCACCGGTGACGGTGCCATGAGCGTTCGAGACCGCGACCGAGCCGTCGGCGCCTTCCACGTCCACCGAGAACGTCGCGACTTCCTGGATGCCGGGGCCGTTGCCCAGGTCAGCCGAGATCGACACGCCCGGGAACAGCGGCGGGGTCTGGATGCCCTCGAGCAGGGTGCCGGTGTCCGAGTCGAGACCGTCGAAGGCGATGTTCGGCGTGGTGTAGCTGAAGTTGATGCCCACACCCAGCGACCAGGGGAAGCCCACCTGGTAGCCCAGCTCCAAGGAGCCCTCGAACTCGTCGGCGCCCTCGCCGGCCACGATGTAGGTCGCCTTGCCGGAGTGGAACCACTCACGGGTCAGCCGGTTGCGGTCGAGCGGGAACACACCGTTGAGGTAGGTGTCGTGCTGCTGGATGGTCAGTGTCCGGCCCTGGCCGTCGAGCAGGCTCAGCTCGTTGTCCAGACCTGCGTTTGAGGTGCCCGTGCTCGCGAAGAGACCCGCGATGGCCGCGACCAACGCGATCAGCACCCGACTGATTGCCTTCATGTTCTCCCTAGCTTGTTCGAGGGCGAGTCCAAGAACCCACCAGTCTGTTTTTCGGTGCCTGGCCGTCCGTACACCACACACCTCGCAAGATCTTCATGTGAGGCGAATTAGAAACTTCACATTCGGTTCTTACGGCTTGCTCATCGTTGACACGGGAAACATAACGGGGCGACATCACCCCGGCAACGCAAGCGATCGTCGCGCGCCGAACCCGTGCGGGGTGTCTGGCAATTTGCTGAGCGCTTGGGCGCAGCGACTCGCGATGCGCTTTGCGAAGATGAGCGACCCGTGTCCGCGAGGCCCTTTCCGCGCGCGGGGGCCGCATCCGCCGGGTCACAGCGCCGAACCGAACACTCCGCACGCGCCTCGTCGCAATCATAAGGCCAGCTCAGAGGCGGTGATCGAAACAATCGCGGCACAACATCCGGCGTACTGCGGGCCGCCGTCCGGCGACCCGTGCGACTGTCAATTGACACGCGCGTAGGGTGACGCGCCGCCCGTCGCGTTGTTAACTGAACCCGCGCACCATCGCCCCGGGGATGTCACATCACACCCATGGTGTGACGAGAATCACATTATGTGCGTATGCGCTGTTCACCGGCCCGTAACCTACGGACACGCGAACGCCAGCTTCAAGGTCAGGAATAGGGGGTGGTCGACCAGTGGCCATTCCGAATGTGCATCGTTCGATGCACGAAGTGGATTGCTCGCCGACGAACTGGTCGGCCGAGAGGCCCCCATTCGGCTACGCCGTGGCACGCCGCGGTGAGAGCGTCAGGCGGGGGAGTTAGGACACCCGGATACGAGAACGGCCCCCGGTGGATGACACCGGGGGCCGTTTCCGTCAGGGCTGGGTCAGTTCATGTTCCATGCTTCGCCGTAGGTGGTGACGCTGTCACCGGTCGAGGCGATCAGCCGGGCGAACGGACGCAGCAGCACACCGCCGGCCGCACCGGTGACGGTGCCATGAGCGTTCGAGACCGCGACCGAGCCGTCGGCGCCTTCCACGTCCACCGAGAACGTCGCGACTTCCTGGATGCCGGGGCCGTTGCCCAGGTCAGCCGAGATCGACACGCCCGGGAACAGCGGCGGGGTCTGGATGCCCTCGAGCAGCGGGTTCGCATTTTCGCCGTCCGGCACAAATGTGGAGTCAAGGCCGTCGAAGGCGATGTTCGGCGTCGTGTAGCTGAAGTTGATGCCCACACCCAGCGACCAGGGGAAGCCCACCTGATAGCCCAGCTCCAAGGAGCCCTCGAACTCATCGGCGCCCTCGCCGGCGACGATGTAGGTCGCCTTGCCGGAGTGGAACCACTCACGCGACAGCCGGTTGCGGTCGAGCGGGAACACACCGTTGAGGTAGGTGTCGTGCTGCTGGATGGTCAGTGTCCGGCCCTGGCCGTCGAGCAGGCTCAGCTCGTTGTCCAGACCTGCATTTGAGGTGCCCGTGCTCGCGAAGAGACCCGCGATGGCCGCAACCAACGCGATCAGCACCCGACTGATTGCCTTCATGTTCCCCCTAGTTCGTGCTGCCGGTGCCTGGCCGTACCCGTTAACCACACACCTCGCAAGATCTTGATGTGGAGCGAATTAGAAACTCCACAACCAGCTCTTACGAATTACTCAGCGTTGACAGGAGGAACATAACGGTGCGGCCACACCCGGGCAACGCCCACCGATGGTCGCGCGCCGGAATTTCACCGAGAAGGCGTCAATTTGCTGCTTGCAGTGATCGGGGCGCCGGCTGCCCCGGGATCGATCGCGCGGCCCGCGACGCCCGAAGCCTGGACGCGTGCCGACGGGGTGGGGTCAGGTCACCGCGACGGCGCAGGCGCCGCGGAATCCTGGCCTTGCTCAAGCGCAGCCGGTCAGTCGTGGTGGGGAGGACGGTTCTCGCGAAGCCAATCGTCGTGCTGCGCGCTGGCGTCCGACGACCCCTGGTCCCGTTCATCGGCAGTGGTGTCCGGCAGCACGTCACCGAAGACCTCGTTAACTGGCGACGCCGGCCGCCGTGCGGGATCACTCACTCCAGAACCGTCCTGTGATCAACATCACATTTGCGGCGGTCAGATTTCCAGGCTGGACAGCTGACCGATGATCTGGACGGCCAGCGGATTCAGTGTCGCCATCCCGTCGCGCACCGCGGCACGCGAACCCGCGATGTTGACCACCAGCGTGCTGCCCGAGACACCGGCCAGTCCGCGGGAGAGTCCCGCGTCGACGATTCCCGCCGACAGACCCGAGGAACGCAGCGCCTCTGAGATCCCCAGCAGCTCGCGGTCGAGGATGTCGAGCGTGGCCTCGGGGGTGACATCGCGCGGGGTGACCCCGGTGCCTCCCACGGAGACCACCAGGTCGACGCCGCCGATGACCGCGGTGTTGAGCGCGTTGCGGATCTCGACCTCATCGGCGGAGACCACCACGACACCGTCGACCACGAACCCGGCCTCGCCGAGCAGTTCGGTGACCAACGGCCCGCTGTGATCTTCTTCGCCGTGCGCGGTGCGGTCGTCGACGACGACGACCAGTGCGCGGCCCACCAACTCCCCTGGCTGTTCCATGAGTGCAACCGTATATCCGGGGCCGGACAGCGGCGCAGCCACCAGCACGGTCTCCAAACCGTCGCCCGACATCACTGCTCTGCCTTGCCGAGGGTGACCTGCGCGGTCTGCGGCTTGCCGGACGGGTCGAGGTAGGTCAGCGTGACCTTCTCACCGGGCGCTTTCGACCGCACCGCGGCGACGAGGGCGTCGGCGCTGTTGATGACGCGATCGTCGACCTTGGTCACCACCACGCCGCTGGGCAGGCCCGCCGCCGCCGCCGCACCGCCGCCGGTGACCTCGACGATCTTTGCGCCGTCTGTCGCGGTGTCGTCGCTGACCTGGACGCCGAGCGACGCGCGCGACGCGCTGCCGTCTTGGATCAATTCGTCGGCGATGCGCTTGGCCTGGTCGACGGGGATCGCGAAGCCGAGGCCGATCGAGCCGCTTCGCGCTTCCGGAGAGTCGCCGCCCATGGTCGCGATGGCCGAATTGACGCCCACCAGTTCGCCGTTCATATTGACCAGCGCGCCACCGGAGTTACCCGGGTTGATCGCGGCGTCGGTCTGGATGGCGTCGAGCACGGTGTTCTGATTGCGGGTGTCGCCGCCTGCGGCCACCGGGCGGTTCAACGCGCTGATGATGCCGGTGGTGACGGTGCCCTCGAGGCCGAGCGGCGACCCGATCGCCACCACGTCCTGCCCCACCCGCAGGTTGCCCGACGAGCCGAGTGTGATCGGCGTCAGGTCGGACACCCCCTCGGCACGCACCACCGCGATGTCGCTGCTGGGGTCCGTGCCCACGACGGTGAACGACGCCGTGCGGCCGTCGAAGAACGTCACCTTGGTCTGCGCCGGAGGCTGCGACCCGGCGTTGCCCGGCAGCCCGGGGAAGCCCGGAGCGCCGCGGCCGCCGGGTTCACCCGTCGCCGCCGCTACCACGTGGTTGTTCGTCAGAATGAGGCCGTCGGAGGTCAGGATGATGCCCGACCCCTCTTCCGATGCCCGGCCGAGGTCGGTCTCGAGCTTGACGACGCTGGGCACCACCTTGGCCGCCACCTGCTCCACCGAGCCGGCGGGCAGCGCCGCGGCGGGCACGGTGGGTGCGGCGCCGCCGAAGGTCGAACCAAGGCTCGGCCTGTCGGGCTGGGCCAGCACCGCGACGCCGCCGCCGACGCCCGCCGACACGACGGCGATCGCCAGTGCGCCGGCAGTCAACATCCCTGCGCGGGAACGCTTCCGGGTGGCCGGCACGACCGCGGGCGCGGAGCGGTACGGGTCGTACGGCGAGCGGAACTGCTGCTGCCCGGCCTGCTGGGTGGCGTAGCGCCAGTCGTAGGACTGCTGATGGGTCTGCTGGTGGTACGGATCCGGCCGGTGCGCTCCCGGGTATCCGGGCGCCGCGGGCTCATTGCCACCAGGCGCACGGCCCGGCTGCGGTGGCGAGTACCTCGGGTGGTTCGTCATTCGCTGGTGAGCTCTTCCTCGTGAAGGGATCCGACAACTTCTCCAACGCGCTTCGTAGGCTCACAGTGCCCATGCGGGCTGAGAATCCACTTAGAGATGATTCGGTGCCGGCCGAGACTTGGCGTGCGCCGTGTCGCGTCGATCACACATTCTCGGCTCCAGTCGCGCGTTTTCCCGCGCGGCCGGCGGGGCGTGTCGCCGGGATCGGTAATGACTGGATCGTCGCATCTGCGACCGGCCTGCCCGGCAGCACCACCCGGAACGCCGTCCCGGGCGGGTCGGCCCCCGGCGCCGCGTCGTCCACCCGGACCGCTCCACCGTGCTTCAGCACCACCTGCTTGACGATCGCCAGGCCCAGCCCCGAACCCGGCATGGCGCGGGCCGCCGTCGACCGGTAGAACCGCTCGAAAACGAGAGGCTTCTCGTGGGGCGGGATCCCCGGCCCCTGATCGGCGACCACCAGCTCCGCGTGCACCGGGTCGACCTGGGTGAGCCGAACGGTGACCCGGCCGTCCGGCGGGCTCCACTTGGCGGCGTTGTCGAGGAGATTCAGCACGGCCCGGCCCAGCCCGGCGGCGTCGCCGTACACCTGCCAGGGCTGCGCGAGCACGTCGAAGGTGACGTCGCTTCGCCGTCGCCGCACCCGCTCGAGGCTGCGGTCAACGACCTCGGCCAGCTCGACGGGCTCGTGCATCACGCCGCCCGCCTCGTCGCGGGTCAGGTCGACCAGATCGCCGACGAGGGTGGACAACTCCTCGATCTGGGCGATCACGTCGGCGCGCAGGCCGGCCATCTCCTCCTCGGGCAGCCGCGGGGCACCGGGTACCTGGGAGGCCATCAGCAGCTCGACGTTGGTCCGCAGCGAGGTCAGCGGGGTGCGCAGTTCATGGCCTGCGTCGGACACCAGCCGCGCCTGCCGGTCTCGGGACTCGGTCAGTGCCCGCAGCATCAGGTTGAAAGCCTCTGTCAGCCTGGCCAATTCGTCGCTGCCGTACACCGGGATGGGCCGGAGGTCGTCGGTGCGGGCCACCCGTTCGGCCGCGCTGGTCAGCCGTCCCACCGGTCTCAGCCCGGCGCGGGCCACCATCCCACCCGCGATCGCCGCGACCAGGACCCCGATGCCACCGACGATGAGCAGCACCGTGCCCAGCCGCCGCAGCACCTGACCGGTCGGCGCCAGGCTCTTGGACAGCAGCAGCGAGCTGCCGTTGGCCAGGTGCACCGCCAGCACCCGCTGATGGTTGGCCGTGCGCAGCGACAGCAGTAGTTCCCCGGAGACGACGTCCTGCTCGGCGGAGCCGTACGGCAGTGTCTGGCCCTGCTGGTTGGCGGTGTACTTCACCCGTCCCGGGATGATGAGCATCGCGTTCACATCCGAGTAGGCGGTGCCCTCGATGGCCTTGGCCGGGTCGGCCGCCAGCGAGCCGCTCTCGATCAGCAGCCTGGCCCTGCTGTGCAGCTGGTTGTCGAGATCGTCGTAGAGCGCCCGGGACACCACCGCGTACACCGCGACGGCCATCAGCACGACCACCATCGCCACCATCGACATCGCGAGCAGCATCACCCGCCAGCGCAGCGACAGTGAGCTGGTGCTCGGCGGCGACGGTGGCCGCCACGACGTGTTCTGGGTGAAGAACGACATCAGGGCGGGGTTTCGCGCAGGACGTAGCCCACGCCGCGCACGGTGTGGATGAGTCGCGGTTCCCCTTCGGCCTCGGTCTTGCGGCGCAGGTAGCCGATGTACACCTCGAGGGCATTGCCCGAAGTCGGGAAGTCGAAGCCCCAGACCTCCTCGAGGATGCGGCTGCGGGTGAGGACCCGACGCGGATTGGCGATCAGCATCTCCAGCAGCGAGAACTCGGTGCGGGTCAGGCTGATCTGGCGCTGGCCCCGAGTGACCTCGCGGGTGACCGGGTCCAGGCTGAGATCGAGGAAGGTCATCGCGGGCGAGTCGACGCCGTCTTCGGGTCCGGTGCGTCGCAACAACGCCCGCATCCGCGCGAGCAACTCCTCGAGCGCGAACGGTTTGGGAAGGTAGTCGTCGGCGCCGGCATCGAGGCCGGCGACCCGCTCTGACACCGAGTCCCGCGCGGTGAGCACCAGGATCGGGAGGTCGTCACCGGTGCTGCGCAGCTGCCGGCAGACCTCCAGCCCGTCCAGCCGCGGCATCATCACGTCCAGCACGAGGGCGTCGGGCCGGTCGTTGGCGATCACGTCGAGTGCTTCGACGCCGTCCTGGGCGAGGGCGACGGTGTAACCGTTGAAAGACAGGGACCGGCGCAGCGATTCGCGCACCGCGCGATCGTCGTCGACGACAAGTATGCGCACAGCCACAGTCTCACCCCGACGCCTGAGAGCGAACTGAGAGGCGCGCCGGAGAACTCGGTGCGGTCTCGGTCAGCGGCGGTCGAGGTCGATCAGGCCGAGCCGGGCGGCCTTGAGCAGGCGGCGCGGCACCTTGTGCTGTTGACCGGCCACGGTCACGCCGACCAAACCGGTGCTCGTCGCCTTCCACTGCGCGCGACGGCTGCGGGTGTTCGAACGCGACATTCTGCGCTTGGGGACGGCCATGATCGAAACTTCTCCTCTTGCGGGTAGTGCCAGGCAGGTCCCGGGACGGCCGGGGCGCAGGCAATCGTCGTCAAGGATAGCCGGTGCGCTGGTCAGCCTCCAAAATCACCTGTCCTGCAGGTGGTGGATCGAGTCGACGATGCGTGGCACCGCGAACACCACCAGGCTGAGGATGACGACGCCGTAGCTGGTCACGGCGACCTCGCCGCTGTCCACGCCGATCCAGATGAAGCCCGCGCCGCACACCACCCCGACCACGACCGAGAACAGCATGCGGAACTCGATGCCGCGCTCGGACCTGGCCGTCAGCCCGTTCGAATGCCGGCCGTGGTGCGTCCGCGGGAGTATTTCTGCGGCGAGTGCCAGCAGGAACACGCCCGCGGCGACGATCAGCCAGCCCCACAGCGGCGACCACGCGCTGCCGTCGCTCTGCTCGACGGGCGGGCTGAAGGCCACGGCCACCCCGCACATCACCCACAGCAGGCCGACGACACCCCAGGCGACACGCATTTCCACTCGTCAAGTATCGAGGCGGGGCCGCGGGGTCCAGAACACGAATACTGCGTCCACGCCCTTGACGCGGTACCCGAAGTACCGGCTAACCTACCGGTTGGTTGGTCATCGACGGCGATGGACGTCGGCTCGTGTCGACAGCAAGGGAGTGCAGTGCCTGATCCGGTGCGCATCGGCAACTGCTCGGGGTTCTACGGCGACCGGCTGGCCGCCATGCGGGAGATGCTCGACGGCGGCGAGCTGGACTATCTGACCGGCGACTACCTCGCCGAGCTCACGATGCTGATCCTGGCACGCGACCGGGCGAAGAACCCGGACCGCGGCTACGCCAAGACCTTCCTGACTCAACTCGAGGACTGCCTCGGAACGGCCGTCGACAAGGGCGTGCGGATCGTCGCCAACGCGGGGGGACTCAACCCTGCGGGCCTGGCGTCCGCGGTCCGCGCCCTCGCCGACCGGCTCGGCTTGCAGGTGGACGTCGCCCACGTCGAGGGTGACGACCTGGTCGGCCGCGCTGGCGAACTTGGATTCGGTGAGGTGCTGGCGGCCAACGCCTACCTGGGCGCCTGGGGCATCGTCGACTGCCTGAACCGCGGCGCCGACGTCGTGGTGACCGGCCGGGTGACCGACGCCTCGGTGATCGTCGGCCCGGCCGCGGCGCACTTCGGCTGGGGACGCGACGACTACGACGCACTGGCCGGGGCCGTCGCCGCGGGACACGTGATCGAATGCGGGACGCAGGCAACCGGCGGCAACTACGCCTTCTTCACCGAGGTCCCCGACCTTCTCCGGGCAGGGTTTCCGGTCGCCGAGATCCACGCCGACGGTTCTTCGGTGATCACCAAGCATCCCGGCACCGGCGGCGCCGTGGCCGTCGGCACCGTGACCGCCCAATTGCTCTATGAGATCGGCGGCGCCCGCTACGCCAATCCCGATGTCACCCTGCGCGTCGACTCGCTGCGGCTGTCCGACGACGGCCCCGATCGCGTCCGGATCGACGGCGTCAGAGGGGAACCGCCTCCCCCGACGCTCAAGGTGTCGCTCAACAGCGTCGGCGGGTTCCGCAACGCGATGACGTTCGTGTTGACTGGTCTCGACATCGACGCCAAGGCCGAGCTGGTCCGCCGTCAACTGGAATCCAATCTGACGGTCAAGCCGGCGGAGCTGGAGTGGACGCTGGCGCGCACCGATCACGCCGATGCGGACACCGAGGAGGCGGCGAGCGCGCTGCTGCGCTGCGTGGTCCGCGACCCGGATCCGGCAAACGTCGGACGCAGGTTCTCCTCGGCGGCAGTCGAATTGGCGCTGGCCAGCTATCCGGGTTTCACGACCACCGCCCCTCCCGCTGAGGGTCAGGTGTATGGCGTCTTCACCGCGGGCTTCGTCGGCGCCGGCGCGGTGCCCCACGTCGCCGTGCACGCCGACGGCACCCGCACCGACATAGCACCGGCCGCCGAGACCCTCGTCCTCGAACCGGTGGCCGACCCGCAGGTGCCTCCTGGCGAGCGCGGGACGACCCGCCGCCTGCCGCTCGGCGCGATCGCGGGCGCCCGCAGCGGCGACAAGGGCGGCAGTGCCAACGTCGGGCTGTGGGTGACCACCGACGAGCAGTTCCGTTGGCTCGCCGACGAACTCACCACCGACCGGCTGCGCGAGCTGCTTCCCGAAGCGGCCGATCTGCCGGTCACCCGGCACGTGCTGCCCAACCTGCGCGCCGTCAACTTCGTCATCGAGGACATCCTCGGCAAGGGCGTGGCCCACCAGGCCCGCTTCGACCCGCAGGCCAAGGGGCTGGGCGAATGGTTGCGCAGCCGACACATGGACATCCCGGAGGAATTGTTGTGAGCATCTGGACCACGCCCGAGCGCGAGGCGCTGCGGAAGACGGTGCGCGCGTTCGCCGAACGCGAGGTACTGCCCCACGTCGACGAGTGGGAGAAGGCCGGCGAGCTGCCCCGCGACCTGCACCGCAAGGCCGCCGAGGCCGGCCTGCTTGGCGCCGGTTTCCCGGAAGCGGTCGGCGGCGGCGGTGGCGACGGCGCCGACGCGGTGATCATCTGCGAGGAGATGCACCAGTCCGGCGCGCCGGGCGGGGTGTTCGCCTCGCTGTTCACCTGCGGGATCGCGGTGCCACACATGATCGCCTCGGGCGACGAGCGGCTGATCGACACCTACGTGCGGCCGACATTGAGCGGCGAGAAGATCGGCTCGCTCGCGATCACCGAACCGGGTGGCGGGTCGGACGTCGGGCACCTGACCACCCGCGCCGTCAGGGAGGGCGACGAATACGTCATCAACGGCGCCAAGACCTACATCACCTCCGGCGTGCGCGCCGACTACGTGGTGACCGCCGCACGCACCGGCGGGCAGGGCGCCGCGGGCGTGTCGCTGATCGTCGTCGACAAGGGCACACCGGGATTCGAGGTGACCCGCAAGCTCGACAAGATGGGTTGGCGTTCCTCGGACACCGCCGAACTCGCCTACACCGACGTGCGGGTGCCGGTGGAGAACCTGATCGGCGCTGAGAACAGCGGCTTCTTCCAGATCGCCGCGGCGTTCGTCTCCGAGCGCGTCGGCCTGGCGGCGCAGGCCTACGCCAGCGGTCAGCGCTGCCTGGACCTGACGGTGCAGTGGTGCCGCGACCGGGAGACCTTCGGCCGGCCGCTGATCTCCCGGCAGGCCGTGCAGAACACGCTCGCCGAGATGGCCCGCCGCGTCGACGTGGCCCGCGTGTACACGCACAGCGTGGTGGAACGCCAGCTCGCGGGCGACCCGAACCTCATCACCGAGGTGTGCTTCGCCAAGAACACCGCCGTCGAGGCCGGCGAGTGGGTCGCCAACCAGGCCGTTCAGCTGTTCGGCGGGATGGGCTACATGGCGGAGTCGGAGGTCGAACGGCAGTACCGGGACATGCGGATCCTCGGCATCGGCGGCGGAACCACCGAAATCCTCACCTCGCTGGCCGCCAAGACGCTGGGATACCAGTCATGACGGCCCTTCGCTCGACGCTCGACGCCGCGTCGCCGGCCTACGCCGAGGCCGCCACGGCGATGACCGAGAAACTCGCCGAACTCGACGCCGAGCACGCCAAGGCGCTCGCCGGCGGCGGCGAGAAGTACGTCAAGCGTCACCACGACCGCGGCAAGCTGACCGCCCGCGAACGCATCGAGATGCTGGTCGACGCCGATTCGCCGTTCCTGGAGCTCAGCCCGCTCGCCGCATGGGGCAGCGACTTCACCGTCGGCGCCAGCGTGGTGGCGGGCATCGGCGCGGTCGAGGGCACCGAATGCCTGATCGTGTCGAACGACCCGACGGTCAAGGGCGGCACCAGCAATCCGTGGACGTTGAAGAAGATCCTGCGCGCCAACCAGATCGCCTTGCAGAACCGGCTCCCGGTGATCTCGCTGGTGGAGTCCGGCGGCGCCGATCTGCCAACGCAGAAGGAGATCTTCATCCCCGGCGGGCAGATGTTCCGCGACCTGACCCGGCTCTCGGCGGCAGGCATCCCGACCATCGCGCTGGTGTTCGGCAACTCCACGGCCGGCGGCGCCTACATCCCGGGCATGTCCGACCACGTCGTGATGATCAAGGAGCGGTCCAAGGTCTTCCTGGCGGGCCCGCCCCTGGTCAAGATGGCCACCGGTGAGGAGTCCGACGACGAGTCGCTGGGCGGTGCCGAGATGCACGCCCGCACATCGGGTCTGGCCGACTACTTCGCCGCCGACGAGCTCGACGCCATTCGCATCGGCCGCCGCATCGTCGCGCGGTTGAACTGGCGCAAGGAGGGGCCGGCGCCGGCCGCCGTGCGCGAACCGCTGTTCGACAGCGAGGAACTGCTCGGCATCGTGCCGCCCGATCTGCGCATCCCGTTCGATCCCCGCGACGTGATCGCGCGCATCGTCGACGGATCGGAGTTCGACGAGTTCAAGGCCATGTACGGGTCATCGCTGGTGACCGGGTGGGCCACGCTGTGGGGGTACCCGGTAGGCATCCTCGCCAACGCCCGCGGCGTGCTGTTCAGCGAGGAGTCGCAGAAGGCCACCCAGTTCATCCAGCTGGCCAACCGCGCCGACACGCCACTGCTGTTCCTGCACAACACCACCGGCTACATGGTGGGCAGGCAGTACGAGGAGGGCGGGATGATCAAGCACGGGTCGATGATGATCAACGCCGTCTCGAACTCGACCGTCCCGCACATCTCGCTGCTCATCGGCGCGTCCTACGGCGCAGGCCATTACGGCATGTGCGGCCGCGCGTACGACCCCCGGTTCCTGTTCGCCTGGCCGTCGGCGAAGTCGGCGGTGATGGGCGGTGCGCAGCTAGCCGGGGTGCTCTCGATCGTCAGCCGCGCCGCCGCCGAGGCCCGTGGCCAGCAGGTCGACGAGGAGGCCGACGCCGCCCTGCGTGCGGCGATCGAAGGCCAGATCGAGGCGGAGTCGTTGCCGATGGTGTTGTCCGGCAGGCTCTACGACGACGGCGTGATCGACCCGCGCGACACCCGCACCGTGCTGGGAATGTGCCTGTCCGCCATCGCGAACGGGCCGATCGAGGGGACGTCGAACTTCGGCGTCTTCAGGATGTGAGCGCATGATCAACGAAGCGATCCGCGAACGTGAAGTTCTGCGCGAGATCTCAGGCGATTCCCGCACACGAGCTCACGTTCGGCGTGAGGAGACCGCATGATCACCAGAGTTCTGGTCGCCAATCGCGGTGAGATCGCCCGCCGGGTGTTCGCCACCTGCCGGCGCCTTGGCATCGGCACCGTCGCGGTTTACACCGATCCCGACGCCGCCGCCCCGCATGTCGCCGAGGCCGATGCCCGGGTGCGGCTGGAGGGGACGAGTGGGTACCTCGACGCCCGCCAGCTCGTCGCGGCCGCGCAGGCCGCGGGCGCCGACGCCGTCCACCCGGGATACGGCTTCCTCTCGGAGAACGCCGATTTCGCGGCCGCGGTGCAGGACGCCGGCCTGACGTGGATCGGCCCGCCGGTGGCCGCGGTGCAGGCGATGGGCAGCAAGATCGAAGCCAAGAAGATGATGTCCGCCGCCGGGGTACCGGTGCTCGACGAGCTCGATCCGGACACCGTGACGGCCGCCCAGCTCCCGGTGCTGATCAAGGCGTCCGCCGGTGGCGGTGGCCGGGGCATGCGCGTGGTCCGCGAACTGCCCGACCTGCCGGGCGAGGTCGAGGCGGCGCGGCGGGAGGCGCAGTCGGCGTTCGGCGATCCGACGGTGTTCTGCGAGCGCTACCTGGCCGCGGGCCACCACGTCGAGGTGCAGGTGATGGCCGACGCGCACGGCACGGTGTGGGCTGTCGGCGAACGCGAGTGCTCGATCCAGCGGCGGCACCAGAAGATCATCGAGGAGGCGCCGTCGCCGCTCGTGGAACGCACTCCGGGCATGCGGGACAAGCTGTTCGAGGCGGCCCGGTTGGCCGCCGAGGCGATCGGCTACACCGGGGCGGGCACCGTCGAGTTCATGGCGGACGAGCAGGGTGACTTCTTCTTCCTCGAGATGAACACCCGCCTGCAGGTCGAGCACCCCGTCACCGAGGCCACCACCGGACTCGACCTCGTCGAGCTCCAGCTCCTCGTCGCCGACGGCGGCAGGCTGCCCGCCGAACCGCCCGTGGCACAGGGGCATTCGATCGAGGCCCGGCTCTACGCCGAGGATCCCGCGAAGAACTGGCAGCCTCAGGCAGGCACGGTGCACCGGTTCGAGGTGCCCGGCGCCCCGGTGCAGTTCGACCGGTTGACGCGGGCGGGGGTGCGGGTCGACACCGGGATCGTCGACGGCTCCGTGGTGTCGATCTTCTACGACCCGATGCTGGCCAAGGTCATCTCCTGTGCGCCGACCCGTCGGCACGCCGCGGCGATCCTGGCCGACGCACTGGCCCGCACGAGGTTGCACGGCGTCCGCACCAACCGCGACCTGCTGGTCAACGTGCTGCGTCACCCCGCATTCGTCGACGGTGCGACCGACACCGCGTTCTTCGACACCCACGGCCTGGCCGGGCTCGCCGCACCACCGGGTGACGACCGGACGACCGCACTGGCGACGGTCGCGGCCTCGCTGGCCGACGCAGCCCGCAACCGCAGTGCCGCCACGGCGTTCGCCGCCGCACCGAGCGGCTGGCGCAATCTGGCGTCGAGCCACCAGGTGAGGCGCTACCGCGACACGGCCGACGTCGAGCACGAGGTGCGATACCGCTTCAGCCGCGGCGCCGTCGAACTGCCCGATCAGGACGACGTGGCGCTGGTTTCCGCGACGCCGGGGCGGGTGGTGCTCGAGGTCGACGGCGTCGAGCGGCCATTCGAGGTCGCCCGCTACGGCGATGCCGTGTTCGTCGATTCTCCCCAAGGCGCAACCGAACTCGTCGCGTTGCCGCGCTTCCCCGATCCCGGCGCCGCGATCGCGCACGGCTCGCTGGTGGCGCCGATGCCCGGTTCGGTGGTGCGGGTCGGCGCCGCGGTGGGCGACACCGTGACCGCCGGTCAGCCGCTGGTGTGGCTGGAGGCCATGAAGATGGAGCACACGCTGGCCGCGCCCGGCGACGGTGTGCTCGCCGAACTGAACGTCCAACCCGGCCAGCAGGTCGAGGTGGGCGCCGTACTGGCGCGGGTGTCCGCGCCGGACGAGACCGCAGGAGGAGAAGCATGACCGGATTCGTCGAGACCGAGGAACAGCAGGCGCTGCGCAAGGCCGTCGCCGCGATGGTCGCCAACTACGGCCAGGACTACTACCTGGAGAAGGCGCGCGCGGGCCAGCACACCGACGAGCTGTGGCGCGAGGCCGGACAACTCGGCTTCATCGGGGTGAACCTGCCCGAGGAGTACGGCGGCGGCGGCGCGGGCATGTACGAGTTGGCTCTGGTGATGGAGGAGATGGCCGCCGGCGGGTCGGCGCTGCTGATGATGGTGGTGTCCCCCGCGATCAACGGCACGATCATCTCGAAGTACGGCACCGAGGACCAGAAGAAGCGCTGGATCCCCGGCATCGCGGACGGCTCGATCACCATGGCCTTCGCGATCACCGAACCCGACGCCGGCTCCAACTCGCACAAGATCACGACGACCGCGCGCCGCGACGGCAGCGACTGGATCCTGTCCGGCCAGAAGGTCTACATCTCGGGCGTCGACCAGGCGCAGGCGGTGCTCGTGGTCGGGCGCACCGAGGAGGCCAAGACCGGCAACCTCAAGCCCGCGCTGTTCGTGGTACCCACCGACAGTCCCGGCTTGAGCTACACGAAGATCCCGATGGAGATCGTCAGCCCGGAGTTCCAATTCCAGTTGTTCCTCGACGACGTGCGGCTGCCGGCCGATGCGCTGGTCGGCTCCGAGGACGCGGCGATCGCCCAGTTGTTCGCCGGCCTGAATCCCGAGCGGATCATGGGTGCGGCGAGCGCGGTCGGCATGGGTCGCTTCGCGATCGACAAGGCCGTCGCCTACGTCAAGACCCGCCAGGTGTGGAAGACGCCGATCGGCGCGCACCAGGGCATCTCGCATCCGCTGGCGCAGAACCACATCGAGATCGAGCTGGCCAAGCTGATGATGCAGAAGGCGGCGAGTCTCTACGACGCCGGTGACGACGGCGGCGCCGCCGAGGCCGCCAACATGGCCAAGTACGCCGCCGGCGAGGCGTCGGTGCGGGCGGTCGACCAAGCGGTGCAGTCCCTCGGCGGCAACGGCCTGACCAAGGAGTACGGCATCGCGTCGGTGCTGACCGCGTCGCGATTGGCCCGCATCGCACCGGTGAGCCGCGAAATGATCCTCAACTTCGTCGCGCAGACCTCGCTGGGCCTGCCGCGGTCGTACTGATGGGTGACCTCGTCCGGTACGCAGTCGACGGTGGCGTCGCCCGGCTGACGCTGGACTCGCCGCACAACCGCAACGCGCTGTCCACGGCTCTGGTCGCCGGTCTGCACGAAGGGATGCGCGCGGCGGCGGCCGACGCCGGCGTGCGGGTGGTGGTGCTGGGCCACACCGGCGGCACCTTCTGCGCAGGCGCGGACCTCAGCGAGGCGGCCGGCCGCGACCCTGCCGACCTCGCCGCCGGGCGGGCGAGGGAGATGACCGATCTGCTGCGGGCGATCCTCGAACTGCCGGTCCCCGTGATCGCCGCGGTGGATGGGCACGTCCGCGCCGGCGGCATGGGCCTGATCGGGGCGTGCGACATCGTGGTGGCCGGCGCGCAGAGCACCTTTGCGCTGACCGAGGCGCGCATCGGGGTGGCGCCGTCGATCATCTCGCTGACCCTGCTGCCCAAGATGTCGCCGAGGGCGGCAGGGCGCTACTTCGTGACTGGTGAGAAGTTCGGTGCGGCGAGGGCCGCCGAGATCGGGCTGATCACTGTGGCCGCCGAGGACGTCGAGGCGGAGGTGAGCGCGCTGGCCGCCGAGATCGGGCGCGGTTCGCCACAGGGCCTCGCGGCGTCGAAGCGCTTGACGACGGCCGCGATCCTGGCGGCGTTCGACCGCGACGCCGAGACGCTGACCGCGCAGTCGGCGGAGTTGTTCGTCTCCGAGGAGGCGCACGAGGGCATGATGGCGTTCCTGGAGAAGCGGCCGCCGAGGTGGGCGCGGCGATGACCGGCACGGGCGTACCACTTCATCGCCGGATGTGGCCGATTTCGCACCGGCTCCGTGACGAGTCCTGGGTTACGGCGGGGCCGCGGATTGAAGGCTGACCAGCAGCGGAAACGATTCGTCTTTCCGATTCGACCGGCCGGAAACCGCAAATAGTTCGATGTGCTAGCTGGTTCGCCGGGAACCGTCACACTACATTTCGGCCAACACCCTTGCATGTACCAGTGTTCGTCGTAGGCTCGTGGTGTTATGAGCAGCCCAACGTCGCAAAACGGTTCCACGCGTGCTGCCGACACCGATCGCATTCAGGTGGCGCAGTTCCTGACGGACGCGGCTGCTCAGGGTCGCCTGCCGATGAGCGAGTACGAGAGTCGGCTCACCAAGGCGTACGCCGCCAAGACCTACGACGAGTTGGCGTTGCTGAGCGCCGACCTCCCCGGCGCGATGACCAGCCCGCGCGGCTCGGGGCCGTGCCGGCCGGCGCCGTCGACGGTGCTGATGGCGATCATGAGCGGGTTCGAGCGGCGCGGCCGCTGGAACGTGCCGCGACGGCTGACGACCTTCGCGCTGTTCGGCGGCGGCGTGGTCGACCTGCGCTATGCCGACTTCACCGCACCCGAGGTCGAGATCCGCTCGTATTCGATCTGCGGCGGGCAGACGATCCTGGTGCCGCCGGAGGTGAACGTCGACCTGCACGGAGTCGGCGTGATGGGCTCCTTCGACCACGCCGTTCAGGGTGAGGGATCGCCCGGCGCCCCGTGTGTGCGGGTGCGCGGCTTCTCGCTGTGGGGCAGCGTCGGCGTCAAGCGCAGGAAGCGCAAAGAAGGCTGATCTCTGGTCCGGCGATGAGTCTGCGCCGGTCGGCGACATCACACGCCCGATCCGATTGCCACCCTGCCCAGCGGGGCATCCTTCTTGTAGGAGACGGAAGGAGCTCACAGTGGCTGACGGATTGCGCGCTGCGGCCGCCGAAAGCACCGAGACCGCGAGGCCCGCACCCGTGCTGCTCTACGACGGGGTGTGCGGAATCTGCAATCGCGGCATCCAGACGATCCTGCGCCACGACAGGGACGGCTCGATGCGGTTCGCGCCGCTGCAGGGCGACTTCGCCGAGGGCGTGATAGCCCGGCATCCTGAACTGCGCGACGTCGATTCAATGGTCTTCGTCGAGAACCCGGGCACCGCCGACGAACGCGTCACCGTCCGAACCGCCGGGATGCTACGGGTCGCCGACTACCTCGGCGGGCCGTGGAAACTGTTCCTGGCCGGCCGGGCCGTACCCGCCGGCGCGCGCGACCGCTTCTACGACTGGTTCGCCTCGATCCGCTACCGGGTCTTCGGCAGGCACGACACCTGTCCGATTCCCGCCCCCGAGGTACGGGCGCGCTTCATCGACTGAGTATCTGCCGCGGCGCTATCCCGGCCAGAACGGCACATAGCCCGGCATCTCGGTCACCGTGACGACGCAGACAGCGACGAGAACGCCGATCGCGCCCACCCAGAACGCATGCCGGTGTCGCTGCGCCCATTTCGGCGCTGCACATGGGCGCCGCGACGTGCACCACGCGATGGCGGCGGCGCAGAGCAACGCGACGAACGGCGCGACACCGAAGATAAGGAACAGCAGGAACGGGATCAACGCGAACATCGTCGCAATCCAGAAGCCGTAGCCCGCAACGACACCCGCCGCCGTCATGGCCACCGACGCGGCAGCGCCCCGGACAACCGCTCTGCTCATGGCTGCAGCGTACGCCCGGTCATGTCGACCGAATCCTGGCGGTCATGCCGGTTCTGCGTCGTCGTCTCGGTCGGTGAGGTGGCGGCGGGGGTGGTGGTAGTTGTTGGTGCGGTGTTGGCCGGTGTCGAGGGTGGGTGGGGGGATCCATTCGGTGCGGCCGTTGCGTCGGCGGGTGGTCCATTCGGTCTGTTCGATGAGGTTGTTGTCGGGTTGGCACGCCAGGGCGAGTTCGTCGATGTCGGTGCGTCCGCCCTCGGACCAGTCTCGTTGGGCGTGGTGGACATGCGTTTGGTAGGCCGGGGCGGTGCAGCCGGGTCGGGTGCAGCCTTTGTCGCGGGCGAACAGCGCCAGCCGTTGAGCGGTGGTGGCGCAGCGCCGGGCGCGGCCGAAGTACAGGATTTCTTCGGTGTGGTCGTCGAACACGGCCAGGTAGTGCCGGGACTGGCCGGCCATGCGGATGAGGTCGCGGATCGGCAGCCGGGTACCGCCGGCGGTGTCGGCGTAACCGGTGCCGGCTTCGAGGTCGCCGACGGTGGTGGTGGCCACGATGGTGGCCGGTAGGCCGTTGACCTGACCCAAGGTTCCGGAGCCGACGACATCGCGTAGCGCGGTCTTCACCGCGTCGTGCTGGCGCTGCTCGCGGGTGCGGGGGTCACCGCCGAACGCCGCGGCGCTGTTGGCCTCGGCGGTGCCGGGGTCGGCGGGCTGGTTCTGCCCGGGGGCGGCCAGCTTGGCGAACACGACGTCGAGCATGGCAGCGGTCTCGGGGTCGAGCTCACCACGGACCGGGGTCATCCCGTCGCGGCGCTGGCGACCCATCTTCAGACTGCGTTTGGCTTGTTGGGTGTCGTGGTCGGGTTCGGCGCCGTCGGGATCGATGACCTCGACCAGGTGATCGGCGAGTTGTTGCAGATCCTCCGGGCACATGCCCTGCGCCCACCGCGCGAGGTCACGCTCGGCGTCGGCGCGGGCCGCCTGGTCGACCCATGGCGGAAGCTTGGTGAAGAACTTGCGAATCACCTCGACGTGCGCAGGATCGATCAGCCCTTTCGCCAAGGCGGCCGACGTGTGCTCCCACTGCGCGGGTAGTTCTTCACCGGTGAATGTCCATCGGGGTCCGAGCATGCCGGCAGCGTCGAGGCGTCTCTTCGCATCGGCGGTGTCGAGGTGCAACCGCTGCGCCAACACGTCTTTCAGCCCGGTGCCACCGAAGTCCGCGGCGGTGAACCGCTGCGTCAGGGTGGCCAGCACGGTGTGATCGAGCGCGGCTTCCTGGCGCAGCCCGTGCTGGCGGTGCTCGTAGATCGCCACCAACTCCGCGCCGGTCAACGTGTCCAGGGGCAGGGCGGCCAGCCAGGCGCGGGCATCGTCCCACGCCTGCAGCGCCGCGACCACATCCACCCTGTCCATACATCGAACACTAGTTCGACCCCCCGACAGATCAGCCGACTTTGTGACAGCAGAAACGCGTGTGGCGCAAGTTGTTCCGAGGGGGTGGGAGGGGCTACCTGCGGCGGCGGGACGACAGGTAGTCGCCGACCACCGCGGCGCCGAGACCGTCGAGATCGGGCACCACGACCCGGCCGCCGACCCGCCGCGCCACCTGGTCGATGAACCGTGCCAGGCCCGGATCGCTGCCCAGCCGGAAGATCGTCACCTGCGCGCCGAGGCGTGCGACCTCGTCGAACGCCCGCACGGTGTGCGCGATCGTGCGCGGATGCGGCGGATAGTCGAAGAACACCTGGGCGCCGCCGCCCTGGCCGTCGCGGAAATCCTCCAGGTGTGCCGTCGGCTCACCGTCGGTGACCACCAGCACCACCGGCTGCGCGTTCGGATGCCGGCGCAGATGCCGCGACGCCAGCGCAAGCGCGTGGTGCAGGTTGGTGCCCTGCTCGTAAACGCCTTCCAGGCCGGTCAGTTCGGCCGCGGTGACGGTCCTGGCGTACCGGCCGAACGCGATGATCTGCAGCGCATCGGACCGGAACCTCGTGCTCACCAGATGATTCAGTGCCAACGCCGTGCGCTTCATCGGCAGCCAGCGGTTCTCCATCACCATCGAGAAGGACGTGTCCACCAGCAGCGCCACCGCGGACTGCGTGCGGGTCTCGGTCTCGGAGATCTCGACGTCTTCCACCGTGATGCGCAGCGGCGGTTCCACCACACCAGTGCCCGCGCTGCGCAGCACGGCGTTGGTCAGCGTCCGAGTCACGTTCCACGGCTCGGTGTCGCCGAACTGCCACGGTCGCGTGGCTCCCGTCAGCTCACCGGCCGCGCCCGCACGCCGGGTGTCACGCTCGCCGTGCCGTCCCGAAAGCTGTTGCGCCACATCGCGTAGCGCAGTCTGTCCGAGCTGACGCATCGCCTTGGGCGACAGCCGCCATTGGCCGTCGGACCCGCGATCCAGGAAACCCTGGTTGAGCAGCGCGCGCTCCAGTTCGGCGAGCGTGCGGGCGTCGACGGCGGCGTCGTCACCGAGATGGCGGGCCAGCGCGTCGAGGTCGACGTCGTCCATCGACGCGCCGGCATAGCTCTGCGACAGCTGCTCGGCCAGCTGCTCGAGCTCGCCGATGTCGGCCAGTGCCTGCGCACCCTCCCCCATCCCGAGGGGGTTGTCGCCGGAGAACTCCGAAGAACCCGACCAGTCCTCACCCGGTCGCGCGGCCTGCAGGTGGGAGTCGAGCCGGTTGAGCGCATTCATCAGCGACGGCGACCCGAAGGCCTGCTGCGCCAGCGCATCCAGTTCGGCCCGCTGGTCGGGCGACAGACTGTTGCGGAACCGCTGCGCGGCGGCCGCACGCTGGGCGAGCGAATCGAGCAGTTCGTCGATGTCACGCGGGTTCTCCGGGAAGAACTCGCCGTGCTTGTTCATGAAGTCTTGAAAATCTTGGGGAGAGTCCTTCCCCTGAGTGTGCTTGTCCAGCAGGTCGTTCAGGTCGTCGAGCATGTCGTTGACGCGCTGACGGTCCTCGTCGGTGGCGTTCTCCAACGCCTCCTTCATCCCCGCGAAACGCTGGTCGAGCATCTCCCGACCCATCAGGTCCTTGATCTGCTCGTACTTCTGCCGGGCCTCCGGGGAGCGCCAGTCGTACTCGGCCAGTTCCTGCACGGCCTTGGCCGGCGACGGCGACAACGCCTCCATCTGCAGTTCGCCGAACCGGGCGTCGTCATCGAGCGCCCGGGCCAGCTCCTTGCGCTCGGCCAGCACCGCCTCGTCGAGCAGCTTCTTGATCTCCTGGAGAGTGCCGTCGAGATTGTTGCGCTGCAACAGTTCCCGCCGCCGCCGGTTGGCCTCCGCCGCGAGCCGGTCGGCGCCGCGCATCTCCTTGGTACCGCGCCGCAGCAGCTCCGACAGCGCCCGCCGCGGTGAGCTGCCCTCCATCACGTCCTCGCCGATCTGCGCGAGCGCCTCGCGCAGATCGACGGGCGGGGCCAGCGGATCCGGCCCGCCCGTGTACGAGGAGTAACGGGAGACGCGTCTAGCCATAGACGGTTTCGCCTTCTCCCGACACCTTGTCGATCCGCTTGGCCAGGTACAGCGCCTCGAGCGCCAGCTCGATCGCGGCGGCGCGTTCGCCGTCGGTCTGCGCGTTCAGCCGCTCGGCGATCACGTCGATCACCGGCAGATCCGGCAGCGCCGCCAGCACGTCCTTGGCCGACACCCGCTCACCCGTCGTCACCGGCGAACCCTCCTCGACCGCGGCCACCAGCGGGCCCACGTCGATGCCACCCAGCATCCGCTGCGCGGTGTCCGCGGTGGCGCGGCGCAGCAGGTGCTCGAGCACCGCCTGCTCGCGGCCCTCCTCGCCGGACTCGAATTCCAGCTTCCCGCGCAGCACGTCGATGACCGTGCCGACGTCGCAGACCCGGGCCACCGGCTCCTGCTCGCCCAGAACCGCGGAGCGGTGCCGCGCAGCGGCCGCGACCGTCTCCGCCGCAGCGATCGCGAAACGCGCCGACACACCGGAGCGCTGGTCGATCGAACTCGACTCCCGCAGGTTGCGCGCGAATCGGGCCAGCACCTGCAGCAGGTACACCGGCACGTCGGCGGCCAGCTCGGCCTCCTGGCTGATGACACCGACCTCGGCGTCGAGCTGCAGCGGGTAGTGCGTGCGGATCTCGGCGCCGAAGCGGTCCTTGAGCGGGGTGATGATGCGCCCGCGGTTCGTGTAGTCCTCCGGGTTGGCGCTGGCCACCACGAGCACGTCGAGCGGCAACCGCAGTGTGTAGCCGCGGACCTGGATGTCGCGCTCCTCCATCACGTTGAGCATCGACACCTGGATGCGCTCGGCGAGGTCGGGCAGCTCGTTGACCGCGACGATGCCGCGGTGCGCCCGCGGGATCAGCCCGTAGGCGATGGTCTCCGGGTCACCCAGGCTGCGGCCCTCGGCCACCTTGATCGGGTCGATGTCACCGACGAGGTCGGCCACGCTGGTGTCCGGGGTGGCCAGCTTCTCGGTGTACCGCTCGCTGCGGTGCCGCCAGGCCACCGGCAGGTCATCGCCCGAATCGGCGGCCCGTCGGATCGACTCCGGCGTGATCGGCGTGTAGGGATGCTCGTTGAGCTCCGAGCCCGCGATGACCGGTGTCCACTCGTCGAGCAGGCCGGTGAGAGCGCGCAGCAGACGGGTCTTGCCCTGGCCGCGCTCGCCGAGCAGCACGATGTCGTGGCCGGCGATCAACGCGCGTTCCAGCTGGGGGATCACGGTGTCCTCGAAGCCCAGGATGCCGGGCCACGAGTCGCGTCCCTCGGACAGCGCGGCCAGCAGGTTGTCTCGGATTTCCTGTTTGACTCCCCGCTCGCGATGACCGGAGGCACGCAGCTCGCCGACGGTCCGGGGCAGATCAGAAGGTTGGGTCACCACTCCACGCTACGACTGCCGGCGACGGGCGGCACTCCTTCCCCCCACAGCGAACGCAACGTCACGCGTCCGTAAGAGGTACGGGGGAACCGTTCGGTGCGCTCCGACCGCCGACTCGGTCCGACGATCAAGGTCGCGGCCGGTAGTCTGCGGCCATGCCGTTGGAAAGCGGTCAAGTCTTCGCGGGCTACACCATCGTCCGATTGGTGGGCTCCGGCGGTATGGGCGAGGTGTACCTGGCCCAGCATCCGCGACTGCCCCGTCAGGACGCGCTCAAAGTGCTGCCCGCATCATTCAGCGCCGACGGCGAGTTCCGCCAGCGCTTCCAGCGCGAGGCCGACCTGGCCGCCACGCTGTGGCATCCGCACATCGTCGGCCTGCACGACCGCGGCGAGTTCGACGGCAGGCTGTGGATCTCGATGGACTTCGTCGACGGCTACGACGCGGCCCGTCTCCTGGTCGACCGGCACCCGAGCGGGATGCCGCCGACCGACGTCGTCGAGATCGTCACCGCGGTCGCCGATGCGCTGGACTACGCCCACCAGCGGCTGCTCTTGCACCGTGACATCAAGCCGGCGAACATCCTGCTCACCAGCGCGGAGCGGGCCAAGCGCCGAATCCTGCTCACCGACTTCGGCATTGCCCGGCGCACCGACGACGTCAACGGCCTGACGTCGACCAACATCACCGTCGGCTCGATGTCCTACACGGCGCCCGAACAGTTGATGGGCAAGCCGATGGACGGCCGTGCCGACCAGTACGCGCTGGCGGCAACGGCATTCCGGCTGTTCACCGGCACATTGCTGTTCCCGCACACCAATCCGGCCGTGGTCATCAGCCACCACCTCAACACTCCGCCGCCCAAGTTGGGCGAGAAGAAGCCCGAACTGGCCGCCTTCGACGCCGTGATGGCCAAGGCGCTCGCGAAGGACCCCGAGGCCAGATACGACACCTGTCACGACTTCGCGGTCGCACTGGCCGAGGCCGGCAATCAGAAGGTGGCCGAGGCGAGGCCCGTGCTGCCGGTCCCGCCGCCCGCTCCGCCGGCGCAGCCGATCCCGGCGATGCAGAAGCAGGCGGCACCGCCCTACGTGCCGCCCCCGCAGCAGTCGCGTCCGCAGGTCACGCCGACACCGTCCGGGCCGCCGGTGATCAGCGCCCCGCCCGGCCCGCCGGTGCCGCCGCAGGCCGGTCCGCACGCCCGGCCGCCACTGCCGCGGTCCCAGGGCCAGCACCCAGCACCGCCGGTGTACGTCTCACCGTGGACGCCGCCGCGAGACGAACCGTCGCGCGCGGCCGGATTCGGCGCGCCGCCAGCGCGTCCGAAGGCGCCAGGGAAGCGACGCCCGCTACTGATCGCCGGCGGCATCGTCGCCGTGCTGATCCTCATCGGCGCGGGCATCTTTGGCTTGACCCGTCTCGGCGGCTCGGACCCGGCGCCCTCGTCGCCGCCGACCGCGTCCGACGACACCTCGACGACCAGCACCACCCGCACGTCCACCGCAGAGCCGTCGGCGCCGTCGAACGCCCGGGCCTTCACCATCGCCGATTACATCCGGGAGAACCGGATCGACGAGACGAACATCCAGCGCACCACGCCGGGGGCCCCGGTGATCACCATGCCGATACCGCCCGGCTGGTCCGACGCGGGTCCCCGCAGGCCGGCATGGGCGTACTCGGCGATCATCCGTGAAACGCCAGGCAATCCGGAGCCGCCGACGGTCACGCTGCTGGTGTCCAAGCTGGAGGGCGACGTCGACGCGCAGCGACTGCTCGAGTACGCGCCCAACGAGCTGAAGAACCTGCCGGGCTACGAGTCCGGCGGCGGCCGCAAGGGACAGCTCGACGGACTGGACTCGGTCCATGTGCGCGGCACGTTCCTGCGCGACGGGTTGCGGCGCGACATCGCGCAGACCACGGCCCTGGTGCCGTCGCCGAACGGCCTCTTCGTGCTGCAGATCAACGCCGACGTCGCCGAACCGCAGCGGCAGGTGCTCGACGAGGTGATGGGCGCCATCGACACCCAGACCAAGATCAGCCGCTAACCACGCCGCACTCAGTGCGCGAAGTGCCGGGACCCGGTCAGATACAGCGTGACGCCCGCCTTGGCGGCGGCCTCGGTGACGACGTCGTCGCGCACCGACCCGCCCGGATGCACCACGGCCGTCACCCCGCCCTCGGCCAGCGTCTCCAGCCCGTCGGGGAACGGGAAGAACGCATCGGAGGCGGCCACCGCGCCGCGCACCCGATCGCCGCCGCGCTGCACGGCGAGCTTCGCCGCATCGACCCGGTTGACCTGCCCCATGCCGACACCGACGGTGGCGCCGTGGGATGCGACCACGATCGCGTTGGACTTGACCGCGCGGCAGGCGCGCCAGGCGAACACCAGGTCGGTCAGCGTGTCCGGCCCCGCGGGTTCACCGGTGGCCAGCGTCCAGTTCGCCGGATCGTCGCCTGCAGCGTCGAGCGCGTCCCGCTGCTGCACCAGCAGTCCGCCGCTGATCTGGCGGAACTCGTTGCCACCGGGCTGCGGCTCGGACGCGACGAGGATGCGGATATTCTTCTTGCGCTGCAGGATCTCGACCGCACCGGGCTCGTAGGCCGGCGCGATGATCACCTCGGTGAAGATGTCGGCGACGGTCTCGGCCATCTCGACGCTCACCGTGGTGTTCGTCGCGATCACGCCGCCGAACGCCGACAGCGGGTCACACTCGTGGGCCTTGCGGTGGGCGTCGGCGACCGACGTCGACGAGATCGCGATGCCGCAGGGGTTGGCGTGCTTGATGATCGCCACGCAGATCTGCTCGTGGTCGAACGCCGCACGCCACGCCGCGTCGGCGTCGGTGTAGTTGTTGTAGGACATCTCCTTGCCGTGCAGTTGCTCGGCCTGCGCGAGCCCCGGCCACGCCGTCGCGTCGCGGTACAGCGCCGCCTGCTGATGCGGGTTCTCGCCGTAGCGCAGCACCGCGGTGCGCTGCCACGTGCCGCCCACCCAGGCCGGCAGCCGCTGTGCGGGCTCCTCGGGCGCCAGTGTCGATCCCATCCACGACGCCACCGCGACGTCGTACTCCGCTGTGTGCCGGAAAGCCAACGAGGCCAAGATCTTCCGCTCGGCGAGCGTGAATCCGCCGGCACGCACCGCGGCCAGCACACCGTCATAGCCGAGCGGGTCGACCGCGACCGCCACGCTGGGATGGTTCTTCGCGGCGGCGCGCACCATCGACGGGCCGCCGATGTCGATCTGCTCGACGCACTCGTCCATCGACGCGCCAGAGTCGACGGTCTCGCTGAACGGGTAGAGGTTCACCACCACCAGGTCGAACGCCTCGATGCCGAGCTTCTCCAGGGCCGAGACGTGTTCGGGTTTGCGGGTGTCGGCCAGCAGTCCGGCGTGCACGTGCGGATGCAGGGTCTTGACCCTGCCGTCGAGCACCTCCGGGAATCCGGTGACGTCCTCCACCGGAGTCACCGGAACCCCGTTGTCGGCAATGGTTCTGGCGGTCGACCCGGTGGAGACGATGGCCACGCCGGCCTCGTGCAGGCCCCGCGCGAGCTCGCCGAGCCCGCTCTTGTCGTAGACACTGATCAGCGCGCGCCGAATCGGCCTGCGTCCCTCGGTCATCCTATGGTCGCCTTTCGTCCGCTCCAGGTCACGCCGCGAGTCGCCAACGCGGCCAACACATCCACCAGCAGCCGTCGCTCGACTGTCTTGATCCGTTCATGCAGCGTGGCCTCGTCGTCGCCGTCGAGCACCGCGACGGGCTCCTGGGCGAGGATCGGCCCGGTGTCCATTCCGGCGTCGACGAGGTGCACCGTGCAGCCGGTGACCCGGACACCGTAGGCCAGCGACTCGGGTACGGCGTGCGCGCCCGGGAACGCGGGCAGCAGCGCCGGGTGCGTGTTGACCACGCGGCCGGGGAACCGGCCGAGGAACTGCGCGCCCAGGATCTTCATGAACCCGGCCGACACCACCAGGTCGGGCTGGTGCGCGGCGGTGGCCTCGGTGATCGCGCCATCCCAGGCGTCCCGGTCGGGGTGGTCGCCGAGACGCACGGTGTACGACGGCACCCCGGCCTCGGCCGCGATGTCGAGCGCTGCGCACGCGCGGTCCGTGCCGACGGCGACCACGCGGGCGGGATAGTCGCCCGACGCGGCGTCGAGGAGCGAGGCGAGCAGCGACCCGGTGCCGGAGGCGAGTACGACCAGCCGCGCAGGTGCACTCGGGGGCACACGTAGCGGTTGCTGCACCCGCAGCAGCCTAGTCGGCGGGTCTGCGCGACGGATCGCGGGACGCACCCTCGTCGCCGGTCAGGTCGTCGTCGGTGATGAAGTGGTCCTCCGGGTCGACGGGTTCTCCGGGTTCCGCGGCGGCGGGCTCACCGTCCACGGGCTCACCAGGCTCGGGCGGCGGCTCGGGTTCGGCCTCGGTGTCGGGTTCCGGGCCGGGCTCCGGCTCGGCGTCCGCTTCCGTCTCGGGCGCGGGCTCGTCCACTGCGGCCGCGTCGTCCGCAGGCACGGGCTTCGGAACCTTCGCCGGCCTCGGGCGGCGCGCGATTCCGCCGGCCATCGACACCGTCAGTCCGCCGATACCGACGAACCACAGGAACACCGCCGGGCCGAAGGTGGCCTGGTCGACGCCGACGTCGCCGAAGTTGCCGAGCCGTCCCCCGCCGGCGTGGCCGAGCAGCGCCATGGTCACCGCCGCCGCGAACGAGGCGACCACCAGCTTCGCCGCCGCGGAGGCCAGCGGCACCGGCCTGCGCGCGCACTGCTGGCCGACGGCGACCGCCGCCGCAGCCGCGACGATGAGCAACGCCACCCACACCGGTCCCAGCGGCGGCGTCGGCACCGCGGCGAGCACGGGCAGCGCGGGCACGTCACCCCCGAGCACCGTGAACGAACTGAAGGTCGCCAGCCCGATGTGGGCGCTGGACCCGACGGCCACCGCCGATGCGCCGACGAAGACGTTCGGTGCGTAGAGCACCGACAGCACCGTGAGGCTGAACTGGCCGAACGCGGAGTCGGTGATGGCGTAGAGGTCGTGCATCGTCGCCCAGTGCACCACCAGGGATCCGGCGGTCACCACACCCGACAGGCCGACCAGCGTCAGCACCCCGGCCGTCGCGGCGCGGAACGCGTCGGGCAACCAGTTGGGCAGCGGTGAGCCGTTAACCGTGCGGCGACCCACCTGCGACGCCACCCCGAGCGCCGCCCCGATCGCATGCACCGCCAGCACCGCGCCGAACGCCGGCAGTGCGTGCGGGGTCTGCAGGTCGGTGAGCACCGAGGAGGCGTCGTGCACGACCGCCAGGGCGATCGCGGCGATCAGCAGCGGCCCACCCAGCGCCGAGGCGACCACCCACCGGATGACGAACCAGGACGCGCGCTGCGTCATCGCGGCGGCGGTGGTGCGCATCGCGCCGTAGGTCATCAGCAGCACCGGCAGCAGCGGCATCACACCCAGTTCGCTGCCGCCGATCGACACCGGGACGCCGTGCACCCCCAGCCACATGCTGGCGATGGCGCCGAACGTGCCGGTCATGTCGCTGTTGGCGATGACCAGCTGGATCAGCGTCACCGCCGCGATGACGACGAGCGCCACCACGGACGGCCCGAACGCGACCCGAAGCAGGTCCCGCGCCTGGCGGGTCGCGACTGGCCGGTTGTCCACTAGCGGGGCAGCTCCTCGCGCAGGCTGACGTGCGCGTACTTCACGCACGCGCGGCTCAGCTTACGACGGCGCGGGGCCGGACTGCTGCGATGACGGCGATTGCTGCTGACCCGGATTCTGCGAGGTCGGCTGCTGCGGCTGGCCGTAGGTGGGGAACCCGGTGGGCGGGGTCGGCGGGCCGCTCTGCGAACCGCCCTGGGGGCCGCCGGCCTGGAAGCCGCCGGTGGTGGGCTGACCGGGGTAGCCACCGCCGTACTGCGTGGGGTACCCGCCCGGCCGCTGCTGGGGCAGTTGCTGCTGACCGGGGTGCTGCTGGGGGCCGCCGTAGTAGCCGCCCGGCGCGCCGTACTGGCCGAACTGCTGCTGCTGCTGGTCGTACTTCGGCTTCGGGGCCGGCGGGGTGACGATGCCCGAGTCGAACAGCAGTGCTGCGATCGCGGCGCCGGTCTGCAGCAGCGCGAAGATCAGGATCAGCCACAACGCCCAGCCGTAGTCCACGTTGTCCGGCTTCTGGAACATGTTGGTGAGGATCAGCAGGAATCCGAGCACCGAGACGACCGCGACCAGGGCGGTGTAGTTGCGCTGCTTGGGCAGCGTGGCGACGGCGGCGAAGAGGCCGGCCAGCAGCAGCGCGGCCACCGCCAGCGTCATGCCCTCGGTGGTGCCGGACTCCCCGCCGATGCCGGGGATGTTCTCGTACTCGGTGGGCACGTTGGCCTCGAAGACGGGCGCGAACGCATTGAGCAGGAAGCTCAGCAGTCCGAGCACCGCCGCGGCGAGGAGCAGGTAGGACGGCAGCTTGTTCGGCCCTGCCGCGGTGTCACCTGCGGCGTCGGGCACCTTGCCGAACTGCTGCGTCGGCGCGCTGAACTGGTTGGTCGGCTGCTGGGACGGCGGGTATCCGGGGCTACCGGGTGGGTACGACATGGCCTCTCCTGTGCTGGTCGGGCGTCGGGAAGATGTGCACGACGGAGACGCGGTGGTCTCCGGCCGGCACGGACAACCGTGAGCGATTCGTTCCCCACGCTAGCGCACCGACCTGCGAGTGCGGCCAACGACGGGTCGGAAGCCGCGGCCGTTGTGCGCTCAGGCCGACACCAGCACCGGCGCGTCCGCCGAATCCCTTTCGCTGTCCTCGATTTCCCGGACCAGCGGCAGCACCCGGGCGCCGAAGTACTCGATCTCCTCCTGGAAGTGCAGGAACCCGCCGAGGATCAGATCGACCCCGCGTTTGCGGTATGCCGCAATGCGTTCCGCGATCTGCTCGGGCGTGCCGATCAGCCCGGTGCGGAAACCGTCGTTGTACTGCACGAGGTCCTCGAGGCTCGAGTCGGCCCACATGCCCTTCTTGTCGCCGGTCGAGTTCCCGGCCTGTTGCACGGCGCCGCGGAAGCCCTCGACCGCGGGGCGGTTGGCCTTGTCGAAGATCTCTCTCAGGACTTCCTTCGCCTCTTTTTCCGAGTCCCGGGCGATGATGAATCCGTTCAGCCCGAAGCGCACCTCGCGGTTCGCCTCACGGGCGTGATCGCGCATCTCGACGAGCTGCTCGGTGACGCCGTCGAAGTCCTTGCCGTTGGAGAAGTACCAGTCCGAGTGGCGGCCGCCGTTGCGGCGGGCGGCCGTGGAGTTGCCGCCCTGGAAGATCTCCGGATTGGGCCGCTCGGCGGTGTTGAGCGGTTTCGGCTTGAGGGTGAAGTCGTGAATCCGGTAGAAGTCGCCGCGGAAGTCCACGTCGTTCTCGGTCCAGATCTTGCGCAGGACCTGCAGGAACTCCGCGCTGCGCCGGTAGCGCTCGTCGTGTTCGAGCCACGGTTCGCCGAGGTGGGTGAACTCGTCCTTGAACCAGCCCGACACCACGTTGACCGCGAACCGGCCGTTGCTCAGGTGGTCGACGGTGGCGCCGAGTTTGGCGAGCACCGCGGGCTGCCACAGCCCCGGGTGCACGGCGGCGATCACCTTCAGCCGCTCGGTGGCCAGCAGCAGCGCGAGGCTGAAGCTGGTGGACTCGTGCTGGTACTCGGCGCCGTAGCTGGCCTCGTAGCGGACCTGGCTCAGCGCGTACTCGAAGCCGTTGTTCTCCGCGGTCTGCGCGAGCTTCTTGTTGTACTCGTAGTTCCAGTCGGTGCGCTGCTCGATGGTGCTCGTCACCAGGCCGCCGCTGACGTTGGGCACCCAGTAGGCGAACTTGACGTGGTCGGCGATCCGTTCTGTCGTCATGGTCAGCCATCCCAGCAGCGGGAGCGACGGCCGTCGCGGGTATCGCTCTGGCTGAAGTTATGTGGCCGGCCTCGTGTGCTCGACGATCGCCGTCGAGCAGCAACAGCGGCGTGCCGTGCCGTGCGGTCAGCGCCCGGTAGCGGGCGGCGGCCGGCGTCATGCGTAGTGCGCTACGCCTCTGCGCACGCGACGGCCTTGCCCTTGGGACTAGAACACGTTCTAATTCACGGCATGGACTACGGGCTCGTTCTCTTCACCAGCGACCGGGGCATCGCGCCCGCGACGGCCGCCAAGCTCGCCGATGACCACGGATTCCGCACGTTCTACGTGCCCGAGCACACGCACATCCCGATCAAGCGGGAGGCCGCGCATCCGACGACGGGCGACGAGTCGCTGCCCGACGACCGCTACATGCGGACGCTCGACCCGTGGGTGTCGCTGGGCACGGCGTGCGCGGTGACGTCGCGGGTGCGGTTGTCGACAGCGGTGGCGCTGCCGGTGGAACACGACCCGATCACCCTCGCCAAGTCGATCGCGACGCTCGATCACCTGTCCGGCGGACGGGTCTCGCTCGGCGTCGGATTCGGCTGGAACACCGACGAACTCGCCGATCACAACGTTCCGCCCGGCCGCCGGCGCACGATGCTGCGCGAGTATCTCGAGGCGATGCGGGCGTTGTGGACCGAGGAGGAAGCCGCCTACGACGGCGAATTCGTCAAGTTCGGGCCGTCGTGGGCGTGGCCGAAGCCGGTGCAGTCGCACATCCCGATTCTGGTGGGCGCCGCAGGCACCGAGAAGAACTTCAAGTGGATCGCCCGCAGCGCCGACGGCTGGATCACCACGCCGCGCGACTTCGACATCGACGAGCCGGTCAAGCTGTTGCAGGACACCTGGGCGGCGGCGGGTCGCGACGGCGCGCCGCAGATCGTCGCGCTGGACTTCAAGCCGGACCCCGACAAGCTGGCGCACTGGCGCGAGATCGGCGTCACCGAGGTGCTGTTCGGGCTGCCGGACAAGTCCGACGCCGAGGTCGCGGGATACGTCGAGCGGCTGGCCGGGAAGCTCGCGGCACTGGTGTAGCTCGCAGCCGAACGTGAGCTTGTGTTCGAAGATTCCGTCGAATCTCGCACACAAGCTCACGTTCGCGAGCGACGGGGGCCTAGGCCAGCGTCGCGACGTTCGTCGTGCCGTCGTTCGTCAGGACGATCGCCGCCCCCAGCGGGTCGCCTTCTGTCATCAGTGCCACCAGGTCCGCGTCGGTGGTGAGCGCCATGAACCGGCTGCCGTCGGCGTCCAGCCTGCCGATGATGACGCCCGTGGTGTCCGGCCAGTCGTAGCGCACGGAGTACGTCTCGATGGTGCCGCGGCCGTCGGCGTTGCGGGTGACCGCCAGCTTGGGTAGCGCGGCGATGTCGGCCTGCAACTCCCTGCTGCGATCCGGCGCCCAGTCGGCGGGCTCGGTGGAGTACACACCGACCGAGTACTTGCTCATCACACCGCCGTTCGCGCCGACCAGTCCGAAACTGCCCGGCTTGCCCCGCATCTCGGCGACAGTCTCGGCGATGCCGTGCAGCGAGTAACTGTTGCCGGGCCCGCCGAAGTAGGGCAGACCGCCGGTGAGCGTCAACCCCCGCGGATCGTCCGGCGCGAGCCCGAACGCGTCACAGACGGCGAACACCGGGAACGGGAAACAGCTGTAGAGGTCGAACGTCGCCACGTCGTCGATGCCGATGCCTGCAACCCGGAGCGCTTCCGCGACAGCCTGTTCCGCGGAGACGCTCACGCTGACGTCGGGGCGGTCCAGTAGGTCCTGCTCGGTCTGGTCGGCGTGCCCACGCAGGTACACCCACTTCTCCTGCGGCACTCCGAGCCGGCGTGCCGCGGCCACCGACATCACCAGCGCCGCCGCCCCCTGGTTCACGGTGTCGCGAGCGACCAGCAGCCGGGGATACGGGTCGCAGATCATCCGGTTCTCGTCGGTGACGGTGACGATCTCGTCGACCGACCGTTCCACCGGGGACGATGAGAACGGGTTCTTGGCAGCGACTTTCGAGAACGGCGAGAACAATTCGGCCATCTCGCGGCGGTACTCGGCGACGCCGAGCCCCAGCCGGGCGCGACGCGCGTTGTCGAGCAGCCCGTACTGCACGGGTGCGCCCGTCAGTCCGTGCCCCGCGGTGTATTCGCTCATGTACTGCTCGAAGCCGTAGCCACGGTCTTCGAGTTGTCCGCCGACGTATTCGGTGAAGTCCGGCTTGTCGTCCCGCCCAAAGTAGTACTTCGCCGTCGACCCAGGCTCGGAGCCGACGATCAACGCCACCTCGATGTCACCCGCGGCGATCGCCCCGGCGAACTCCGTCATCACCTTCTGCGGCCCGTTGCCGCCGATCGGCTCGAGCACCGCACGCGCGGGGTCGGCGCCGATGCGTTGGGCGACCGAGCGCAGATAGTTGTCCGAGGCGCCCAGCGGCGGGTCGGCGAACGGCGTGCAGATCTCGAATTGGCGCAGCCCGACGAACACCTCGATGGCCTCGGCCACGTCATCGGCTGAGGCGCCGGTGTCGGCCAGCGCCGCCCGCACCGCGGCGGTGGCGAGGTCGACCGCCGACAGTCCGCGGTAGTCCGGGTCGTCGATCCGTTCGGTGAACTGGCCGACGCCGACGATGACGGGCGTGCGGGGATCAACCGGCATTACGGACCTCCTGAGAAGCGTTACTTCGTCAGGCTAACCGAAAACTGGAACGTGTTCCAATCCGCCGCCTCCCAACGCGAGACTGCGGCCAGAGCGCGAAACCCGGAGGATTCGCGATCTGACCGCAGTCTCGGCGTGCTGTCTAGAGGCTTTCGAGCAGCTCGCGAGCCAGCGTGGCCGTCTCCGACGGCGTCTTGCCGACCTTCACGCCCGCGGCCTCCAGCGCCTCCTGCTTGGCGGCGGCGGTGCCCGACGAGCCCGACACGATGGCGCCGGCGTGGCCCATGGTCTTGCCCTCCGGCGCGGTGAAACCCGCGACGTAGCCGACGACCGGCTTCGAGACGTTCTCCTTGATGTAGTCGGCGGCCCGCTCCTCGGCGTCGCCGCCGATCTCGCCGATCATCACGATGACCTTCGTCTCGGGGTCCTTCTCGAACGCCTCGATGGCGTCGATGTGGGTGGTGCCGATGACGGGGTCGCCGCCGATGCCGATCGCGGTCGAGAAGCCGAGATCGCGCAGCTCGTACATCATCTGGTAGGTCAGCGTGCCGGACTTCGACACCAGGCCGATCGGGCCCTTGCCGGTGATGTTGTTCGGCGTGATGCCGACCAGCGACTCGCCGGGGGTGATGATGCCGGGACAGTTCGGCCCGATGATGCGGGTCTTCTCGCCCTTCTCGACGTTGTAGGCCCACGCATAGGCGCTGTCCTGCACCGGGATTCCCTCGGTGATCACGACGAGCAGCGGGATCTCGGCGTCGATGGCCTCGATGATCGCGTCCTTCGAGAACGAGGGCGGCACGAAGGCGATCGACACGTCGGCGCCGGTCTCCTTCATCGCCTCGGCGACACTGCCGAACACCGGCAGCTCGACCTCGTTGCCTTCTTTGTCTTCGTGCTTGACAGTGGTGCCCGCCTTGCGAGCGTTCACCCCGCCGACGATCTGCGTGCCGGCCTTGAGCATCAGCTTGGTGTGCTTGGTGCCTTCACCGCCGGTGATGCCCTGGACGATGACCTTGCTGTCCTTATTCAGGAAGATAGACATCCGTTGCTTTCCTTACTTGTTCGCCAGCTCGGCGGCCTTGTCGGCGCCCTCGTCCATGGTGTCGGCCTGGATCACCAGCGGGTGATTCGCGTCGGCCAGGATGCGCCGGCCCTCTTCGACGTTGTTGCCGTCCAGCCGGACGACCAGCGGCTTGTTGGCCTCGTCGCCGAGGATCTTCAGCGCGTTGACGATGCCGTTGGCCACCGCGTCACAGGCGGTGATGCCGCCGAACACGTTGACGAAGACGCTCTTGACCTGGCTGTCGTTCAGGATGACGTCGAGGCCGTTGGCCATCACCTCGGCCGAGGCGCCGCCGCCGATGTCGAGGAAGTTGGCGGGCTTCACGCCGCCGTGCTTCTCACCGGCGTAGGCGACGACGTCCAGCGTGGACATCACCAGGCCCGCGCCGTTGCCGATGATGCCGACGGCACCGTCGAGCTTGACGTAGTTGAGGTCGTTCTCCTTGGCCTTGAGCTCGAGGGGATCGGTGGCGTCCTTGTCCTCGAACTCTTCGTGGTCCTCGTGCCGGAAGTCGGCGTTGGCGTCGAGGGTGACCTTGCCGTCGAGGGCCAGGATCTGGTCGTCGGGCGTGCGCACCAGCGGGTTCACCTCGACCAGGGTGGCGTCCTCCTTGACGAACACCTCCCACAGCTTGGCGATGGTCACCGCGGCGGCGTCGAGCACCTCGGCGGGCAGGTGGCCCTGCTCGGCGATCGAGCGGGCGAAGGCCTCGTCGACACCCTTGGTCGCGTCGACGGGAACGCGAGCCAGCCGGTCGGGCTTGGTGGCGGCGACCTCTTCGATCTCCATGCCGCCCTCGACCGAGCACATCGCCAGGTAGGTGCGGTTGGAGCGGTCGAGCAGGAACGAGATGTAGTACTCCTCGGCGATATCGCTGGCCTCGGCGACGAGCAGCTTCTTCACCACGTGGCCCTTGATGTCCAGACCCAGGATGTTCTGCGCGTGGGTGAAGGCCTCGTCGGCGGTGGCTGCGTACTTCACGCCACCGGCCTTGCCGCGGCCGCCGACCTTGACCTGTGCCTTGACCATGACGGGCTTGCCGATTTCCTCGGCGATGGTCTTGGCGTCCTCGGCGGTATCCGTCACCCGTCCGGGCGTGGTGGGCACGTTGTGCTTGGCGAATAGCTCTTTCGCCTGGTATTCGAAGAGATCCATGGGCTCACTGTCTGTCTTGGGTTGACGTCGAGGGTTGCGCCTGACCGGCTCGGGGGAACCTTATCGACACTGCAGTGACGCGTCGGCACCGCCTACCTCTCATGTGGCAGATCTCACCGGCGACCCTCAGTGATACAGGTCACAAAACCTGCCGGAATAGTCCCACAGGTTGCCACCAACATTGGAATTTGGTTAACGTGCCTCTGGTCTTCGATAACGTTCAGGTCACGGATAGAAGGACTTAGTCAGGTTGGCGCAGCACCGTTCGTCCCCCACTCCGCAAGGAGCCTCGACGAACGCTCGGCAATGGCGGTCCAATCCGTACTTCGAGCATCAGACCGAGATCACCGACATCATCCCGTTCAACGAGTTCGGCGGTCTCGGCGACCTCGAGTTCCGCGACCACACCGCGTTCGACCGGGAATCGCAGGTCATCCACGCTCCTGAGCTCGACGATCTGCACGATTGCAACGAGACGCCGCTCCGGCTGGCCGTTCCTTCGGAGTTCCGTGCCGACGTGGCAACCGATTCCCGCACCGCCCACTCGCGGCGCGCCCGGCAGTCCACCCACGCCTACCGCGACAGCCACACCGACGTCAGCGACGGATCGGCCGCCACCGACATCATCGACATGGCGGGCAGGCGTGGCCTTCACCGCAAAGAATCGGCAGGCGCTGTCAAGAGCCGGCTGATGATCGCCGCCATGGCCGCCGGTGCGACCGCGGCGGGCGCCTACTCGATGAGCAACGCCACCGAGCCGGTCCCCGGCGACACCGTGCTGGCCGCCGGCGAGACGGCCGTCAACGGCGCCTCGGTCACCGGTTCGGTCGACGGCATGCAGATCGTCACGGTCGCCTCGAACGCCGAGGCGTCGGTGCACGCCGAGGAGATCACCAAAGCCGCCGCCTTCGCCCAGGAGCGCGCCGAGCGCGAGGCGCGTCAGATGCGCCCGCTGTTCGTGATGCCCACCCGCGGCGTGTGGACGTCGGGCTTCGGCTACCGGTGGGGCGTCCTGCACGGCGGCATCGACATCGCAGGGCCGATCGGCACGCCGATTCTGGCCGCCTCCGACGGCGTCGTGGTCGACGTCGGCCCGACCGCCGGATACGGCGCCTGGGTCAAGCTGCGCCACTCGGACGGCACCGTCACCCTCTACGGCCACCTCAACACGTGGAGCGTCTCGATGGGCGAGCGCGTGATGGCCGGCGACCAGATCGCCACCATGGGGAACCGCGGTAATTCGACGGGTCCCCACCTTCACTTCGAGGTGCTCCTCAACGGCTCGAACCGCATCGATCCGGTCGGCTGGCTGGCGAAGCGGGGAGTCAGCACCGGCAGCTATGTTGGCTGAGTGAGCGACGGAGTCTTCCCGAGCGGCCCTTCCTCAGATCAGACGCGCATCATCCGGCGTCAGCCCGACAGCGCGACCCCGTCGACACCTGTTCCCGTGCAGGACGAGTCGCAGACCGGCATCATCCGCCGCCACCCCACCGGCGAACTGCCCGCGATGCCCGAAGGCGAACCGCAGACCAGTTACATCGAACCGGCATCGCTGCAGGAGACCGGTTACATCCCGCGTCCCAGGCCGACGGCCATCCCGAAGCAGGCGGGCGACGCCGACCCGCGAACCGCCGTGGCCGCCGCGGTGGTCAGCATCGTCAGCGGCTGGGCCACCGCCGTCATCGCGACCGATCTGATCACCGGGTGGTGGCGCACCGACCGGCTGTTCTGCGTGGCCGTCGGGTTCCTCTCCGCGATCACCGCCGCGGCGATCATCGGCGGGCTTGTCCTGTTGCTGCTGCGCCGCCGGATGGGGCGGCTGCTGATCGTGGTCGGCTCGGTGATCAGCCTGCTCATCTTCGCCAGCCTGTTCGTCGCGGGTGCCAAGCTGCCGCCCGTCGTCTACGCCATCCCGGTGCTGCCGCTGGCCGGCATCGCGCTGACGATGCTGCCGTCGACGGCCAGGTGGAGCCGGTCCTCTCCTGCCGACCACTCTGCGCCCACGGCGTAGACCTGCGAGAGGCACGCGCCGTGCACGCAGAGTCGACGCCTAAATTGCCGCGCTGACCGGCACTTTCGCGCTGTTACGGTTGGCGGGTGAACCCGTGGCAACACCAGCAGCCTTACGTTGCCCCGCCGGGATACCCGCCGTTCGCTCACCCGGTTGACCCGCGGCCGAGCGGCGCGACCGCCATCACCGCCGGCATCCTCGGCTTCGTCAGCGGTGCCCTGCCGCTCATCGGCATACTGCTGACGGTCGCCGGTGTCGGCATCCTCGCGATACTGCTCGGGGGGTCGGAGGCCAAGGGCGAGGCGGTGGCCTTCATGAGCCTGCTGGCGCTCGGTGTGTTCATCCCGCTGGTCGGCTCGGTGGCGCTGATGATCGCGTCGGCGGTGCTGCTGATGCGGGTGGCGGCGGCGCGGTACGTGGTCGCGTCGGTGTGCGCGGCGATGGTGGCGTACCGCATCGTCGAGCTGGTGACCGGACCGTCGGCGCCGCGGATCGACACGTCCGACGCCACGTGGTCGGTGCTGCACGTCGTGACGGCCGTGCTGGCGCTGCTGCCGTCGACCGGGCGCTGGTGTGCCGCGCGCAGACGGCGCTGACTAGAGCTTGCTCACCGGCGCGTGGTTGTGCATCAGCTTCACCCGGCCGGCGCTGCCGAAGTCGATCAGCGACATCGCCGACTCCCCGACGCCCGAGACCTCCTCGACGCGGCCCAGCCCGTACTTGTCGTGGGTGACCCGGTCGCCGGGCTCCAGAACGAGCGGAGGGCGCTTGGCCGCCGACGAGCGCGCAGGCGCCGGACGCGGGGTGCCGAACCGGCCGGCACCGCTGACGGGAGCCGAGTACGACGGCGTCGGGTCGGTACGCCGCCAGTCGATGAGCTCCTGCGGGATCTCGCGCAGGAACCGCGACTCCGGGTTGAGCATCGGCTGACCCCAGGACGACCGCACCTTGGCCCGGCTGACGTACAGCCGTTGGCGTGCGCGGGTGATGCCGACGTAGGCCAGCCGCCGTTCCTCGGACAGCTCCGTCGGATCGCCGAGCGCCCGCATGTGCGGGAACATGCCGTCCTCCCAGCCGGTGACGAACACGACCGGGAACTCGAGACCCTTCGCGGTGTGCAGCGTCATCATGGTCACCACGCCTGCGCCGTGCTCGGGCAGTTCGTCGGCGTCGGCCACCAGTGACACCCGCTCCAGGAACTTCGCGAGGACACCGGTGTCGGGGATATCCTCGTCGACCGGCTCGTCGTCGGCCAGCGCCTCCGCGTTCGCCAGGTCGATGCTGAATTCGTGTGCGACGCTAACGAGTTCGTTGAGGTTGTCGAGGCGGGCGAGGTCCTGCGGATCGCTGGAAGCCTCCAGTTCGGCACGGTAGCCAGTGCGGTCGAGCACCGCTTCGACCACGTCGCCGAGCTCGTCGTCGAGGCGTCCGCGCAGTTCGTCGAGCATCGTGACGAAGCCGGAGATGCACTTCTCCGCCCTGGTGTTGAGCATCGGCACCCGGCCCTCCGCGGCGGCCTGCAGGGCGTCGTTGAAGCTCGAGCCGGTGTTCTCGGCGTAGACGGCGACGCACGCCTCGGCCCGGTCGCCGATGCCCCGGCGCGGGGTGTTCAGGATGCGCCGCATGCTCACCGAGTCCCCGGGATTGTCGAGCACCCGCAGGTAGGCGACGATGTCGCGGATCTCCCTGCGCTCGTAGAACCGGACGCCGCCGACCACCTTGTAGGGAATGCCGGCGCGGATGAACACCTCTTCGAGCGCGCGGGAGGAGTTGTTGGTGCGGTAGAACACCGCGACATCGTTGTAGGTGATGTCGCCGCGGTCGGCAAGGGCGTCGATCTCCTGCGCGACGAAGCGGGCCTCGTCGTGCTCGTTGTCGGCGACGTAGCCGACGATCAGTTCGCCGGCGCCCTCGTCGGTCCAGAGCCGTTTCTCCCGCCGGCCGGTGTTCCGGGCGATTACGGAGTTCGCGGCGTTGAGGATGTTCTGCGTCGAGCGGTAATTCTGTTCCAGCAGAATGGTCGTCGCGTTCGGGTAGTCGCGCTCGAAGTCCTCGATGTTGCGGATGGTGGCGCCGCGGAAGGCGTAGATCGACTGGTCGGCGTCGCCCACCACGCACAGCTCGGCCGGCGGCACGCCTGTAGTTTCGTCGTCCGGGCCGGCCCGGCCGACCAGCTCGCGCACCAGGACGTACTGGGCGTGGTTTGTGTCCTGGTACTCGTCGACGAGGATGTGCCGGAACCGTCGCCGGTAGTACTGGGCGATCTGCGGGAAGCGTTGCAGCACAGCGACCGTCTCGCCGATCAGGTCGTCGAAGTCCAGGGCGTTGGCGCCGCGCAGCCGGCGCTGGTACTCGGCGTAGACCTCGGAGATGATGCGCGGCAGGTCCTCGTCGGCGTTGGAGGCGTCGTAGGCCGCCTGCTCCGGGTCGATGAGCTCGTTCTTCAGATTGGAGATGCCGTTGGCCAGCAACCGCGGCGAGTACCGCTTGGTGTCCAGCCCCATGTCCTTGCCGATCATCAGCAGCAGCCGCCGCGAGTCGTCGGAGTCGTAGATCGAGAAGTTGGAGTTCAGCCCGGGCAGCAGCGACGCCTGGTTGCGCAGGATCCGCACACAGGTGGAGTGGAACGTCGACACCCACATCGCGCGGGCCCGCGGGCCCACCAGCGCGACCACGCGTTCGCGCATCTCGGCGGCGGCCTTGTTCGTGAACGTGATCGCCAGCACCTGACCCACACCGACCTCGCGGGCGGCCAGCAGATAGGCGATCCGGCGGGTGAGCACCGCCGTCTTCCCCGACCCGGCGCCGGCGACGATCAGCAGCGGCGAACCTTCGTGCAGCACCGCCTGGCGCTGCTGCGGATTGAGCCCGTCGAGCAACTGGTCGGTTTCCGAGGTGTGGGAGGTGTGGTGAGGGGCAACAGTCATACTGCTCCAAACCTACCGCCGCACGGTGACACCTTTGCGCCGATGTGGCAGTTGGTGGCACACTGATTCGCGTGCTCAGCAAGCGGCGATTTTTCTACGGGTACCGGCCAGCGGTGCCCGTGGTCTAGCTGCTTCTACACAGAGCCCCGCGGTCCGCTTCCGGATCCGGGGCTCGTTTGCTGTGTGAGACCTGGTTCCGGATGACACCATCAAACACACACAACGAGGAGTCACCGATGTCAGTCGAATCCGAAACCACGCACGACATCGACGCGCTGCGTCTGGAGATCGACGAGCTCGACGCCACGATCCTGCAGGCCGTCGCGCGCCGCACCGAGGTGTCCAAGCTCATCGGCAAGGCCCGGATGGCCTCCGGTGGCACCCGCCTGGTTCACAGTCGCGAGATGAAAGTGCTCGAGCGCTACAGCCGGCTGGGCCCGGAGGGCAAGGACCTCGCCATGCTGCTGTTACGGATGGGCCGCGGCCGCCTCGGCCACTGATTGCGACGTTCCGCCGGAACGGTGGCGCTCAGCTAAGGGTCACGGGCCGCGCAGGGCGTCGGTGAGCCACGGCGTCAACCACTCGACCGCTTCTGGCGTGGGATGCACGCCGTCGCTGCGCAACCGGATGCCGTCGACGCGGGTCGTGTAGTAGCCGCGCGGGGACAGCTTCTTGTTGAAGTCCAACACCGACACCTTCGGGCGGTCGCCCACCACCTCGCGCAGCAGGTCGTTCCACTCGTCGGCGCGGTCGGGGTCGTCCTCCGGATAGAGGCTGCCGTCGGCCTGCTCGGCGCGCCGGTTGTAGGGCGCCGTCGTCACCAGCACCTCCGCCCCGGTCGAGCCGAGGATGTCGAGCGCCCGCTGCAGCTCGCCGCGTAGGTAGGCGTCGTAACCCGACTCGCCGACGTGGGTCCAGTCCCCCTCGTTGACCCGGTCGACGACCTCCCACCGACCGACCATCAGCAGCACCACGTCGGGGCGGTCGTGGTTGATCCGCTGCGCCCACCGGGCCGGCCAGGTGTCGCACTCGGGCTTCTGGTTGAGCGTCTCGCCGGTCATCCGGTACGGGCCGCCGCGGGCGATGCCGCAGCCGATGGTCGTGTAGTTGATGAAGCGCAGTCCCGGCGTCGACGGCAGGTAGCGCATCAACGTCCAGGCGACCGAGTCCCCGAACACCGCGACGGTGCGCGTTCCCGGCGGGTGCTGCGTGTCGTTCGTGCCGACGGCGACCGGGATCTCCGGCAGCACCGCCGCCGCCGACGCCACCTCGAGCGGAGGTCCCGTGTCGTCGGCGGGGTGGATGCCGACGGGGACGACGGAGACGGTCACCACCGCAGCCGTCGCCACTGTCGCCACCGCGAGCGGCAGCATCGGCACCGACGACGGCCGCCAGCGCCGGACCGGCTGCTCGATCAGCCACCATGACAGCGCGGCCACCAGCAGCGTCGCCGCGCACCGGGCCGCGAACAGCGGCCACCCCGACCACCCGGTGCGTTCGCCGTTGAGCACCATGAACACCGGCCAGTGCCAGAGGTAGACGCCGTAGGAGAGCGCGCCCAGCCACACCAGCGGCGGCAAGGCCAGCATGCGCGCCACAGGTCCGCGCTGGTCGAGCGCGACGGTCGCGACCACCAGCAGCGCGGCGGCCGCTACGGCGGTGAACAGCCCGGCCCGGTACTCGGCGGGGCTGCCGGTGGCGTAGTGGGCGAGCACCGCGACACCCGCCAGTCCCACCATTGAGAGCACCCGCGCCAGCAGACGTCCCCACCGTGAGCGGATCGGCGTGCCCATCGTGACGGTCGACCAGTCGCGCACCAGCAGGGCCGCGGCAGCCGCTCCGAGCAGCAGCGCCTGCACCCGGGTGTCGGTGCCGAAGTACACCCGGTTGGCCGTGGCGTCCGACGTCAGCAAGACCGCCGCGGCGGCCGATGCCGCGGCGCCTGCGGTCGCGAGCCCGAACACCGTCCAGCGCACCGTCCGCAGGCTCGGCACCCGCCGCCGCACGCCGAGCACCCCGATGACGAGGAGAAGCAGCACCGGCCAGACGAGGTAGAACTGCTCCTCGACCCCGAGGGACCACATGTGCTGGAGCGGCGACGGCGGACTGCCCTGCGCGAAGTAATCGGTGCGCTGGGCGACGAACGCCCAGTTGGCGGCCCAGAAGAACGTCGCGACGGCGTCGTCGCGCAGGGCGGTCACCGCGTCGGGTGGGAACAGGTCGCGCACCAGGAGCACGGCGGCCACCACCACCAGCAGCGCGGGCAGCAGGCGGCGGGCCCGGCGGATCCAGAAGTCGCGCAGCCCGATGCGGCCGGTGCGGCCGAGCTCGTCGAGCAGCAGCGAGGTGATCAGGAATCCGCTGAGGACGAAGAACACGTCGACACCGAGAAAGCCGCCGGGCACCCCCGGCAGTCCTCCGTGCTGGGCCAGCACCAGCGCCACCGCGACCGCGCGCAGACCGTCGAGGGCGGGGATGTCACGACCCTTGGCCGGGCTGCGACGCGGAGGTTCGGCTGCGGGGGCGACCCATCGGCGTCGACCGCCGACGCGGACCGGCGCCGCAGTCATGCCATGCCCTCCCATGTCGAGCCCCGAGCATGGAAGTCTATGGGCCGCCGCGGCTCCGATCGTGAAGGCGCGGCGGCGCGTTCGCGACCGACTTGGCTACAACGATTTACTTCGTCACAGCGCGATGTCCGCCCGCGCTAACGCGTTAGCGCAATGTACTTCGTGTCGAGGTACTCCTCGATGCCCTCGGTGCCGCCCTCGCGGCCGAAGCCGGATTCCTTGATGCCGCCGAACGGGGCCGCGGCGTCGGAGATCACTCCGCGGTTGACGCCGACCATGCCCGATTCGATGCCCTCGGCGACGCGCAGCGCCCGGTCCAGCGAGCGGGTGTAGATGTAGGCGGCCAGTCCGTATTCGGTGTCGTTGGCGGCGGCGATGCCCTCCTCCTCGGTGTCGAAGCCGGTGATGGGGGCGACCGGGCCGAACACCTCCTCCTTGAGGATCCGCGCGTCGGCGGGCACGTCGGCCAGCACCGTAGCCGGATAGAAATTACCGGGGCCGCCGGGGGCGACGCCGCCGACGGCGACCGTCGCGCCGCGCGACACCGCGTCGGAGACCAGTTCGGTGACCTTCGACAGCTGCTTGGAGTTGATCAGCGGGCCGAGCGTCGCCGACTCGTCGAGGCCCTTGCCGAGGGTGAACTCGCTCATCCGCTTGACCAGCTTCTCGGTGAACTCCTCGCGCACCGAGTTGGCGACGTGGAAGCGGTTGGCGGCCGTGCACGCCTCGCCGCCGTTGCGCATCTTGGCCAGGATCGCGCCGTCGACCGCGGCGTCGATGTCGGCGTCGTCGAACACCACGAACGGTGCGTTGCCGCCGAGTTCCATCGACGTGCGCAGCAGCTTGTCGGCCGACTGCTTCACCAGCGACTTGCCGACGCCCGTCGACCCGGTGAACGTCAGCTTGCGCAGCCGGCCGTCGTCGATCAGTGCTTCGGTGACCGGGCCGGGGCTGCTCGTCGGCAGCACCGACAGCACGCCCTTGGGCAGTCCGGCCTCGTCCATCAGCTTGGCCAGGTAGAGCATCGTCAGCGGCGTCTCCTGCGCCGGCTTGACGATCATCGTGCAGCCGGCGGCGAACGCCGGGCCCATCTTGCGGGTGCCCATCGCCAGCGGGAAGTTCCACGGGGTGATCGCGTAACACGGCCCGACGGCCTGCTTGGTGACGATGATGCGACCGGTGCCTGCCGGGCTCGGGGTGTAGCGGCCGGCGATCCGCACCGCCTCCTCGGCGAACCACCGGAAGAACTCGCCGCCGTAGGTCACCTCGCCCTTGCTCTCGGCGAACACCTTGCCCATCTCGAGCGTCATCAGCGCGGCGATGTCGTCGGCCTGCTCGGTGATCGCCTCGAACACCGACCGCAGGATCTCGCCGCGTTTGCGCGGCGCGGTTGCGGCCCACTCGGCCTGAACCGCGCACGCGGCGTCCAGGGCGGCGACGGCGTCCTCGGCTCCCGCGTCGGACACCGTGGCGATCACCTTGTCGTCGCTGGGATGCAGCACGTTGAACGTCGACGACGTCGTGCGCTCCTCACCGCCGATCCACAGCCCGGTGGGTACTGACTTCAGCAGCGCGGTGGTGTCCATACATCCATCATTTACACCTTTGATCCCGCGCCCGCACTAGGGTCGGAAACATGAGTGCCGACACCACCATTCCCGACATCTCCGCGACTCCCGCGTGGCAGGCGCTGCAGCGCCACCACGACGAGATCGGTGGTGTGCACCTGCGTGAGCTGTTCGCCGACGACCCGGCCCGCGGCACCGAACTGACGTTGAAGGTCGGCGATCTCTACATCGACTACAGCAAGCACCGCGTCACCCGCGAGACACTCGAGCTGCTGCTCGACCTGGCCCGCGCCGCCCGCCTGGAACAGCGCCGCGACGCGATGTACTCGGGGCTGCACATCAACACCTCCGAGGACCGGGCCGTGCTGCACACCGCGCTGCGGCTGCCCCGCGGTGTGGAGTTGGAGGTCGACGGGCAGAACATCGTCAAGGACGTCCACGACGTGCTCGACCGGATGGGCGATTTCACCGACCGGCTGCGCAGCGGCGAGTGGACGGGTGCCACCGGTGAGCGCATCACGACGGTGGTCAACATCGGCATCGGCGGGTCCGACCTCGGCCCGGTGATGGTGTACGACGCGCTGCGGCACTACGCCGACGCCGGGATCTCCGCACGCTTCGTGTCCAACGTGGACCCCGCCGACCTCGTCGCCAAGCTCGACGGACTCAACCCCGCCACAACGCTTTTCATCGTCGCGTCGAAGACGTTCTCGACGCTGGAGACGCTGACCAACGCGACCGCCGCGCGGCGCTGGCTCACCGAAACCCTCGGCGACGCGGCGGTGTCCAAGCACTTCGTCGCGGTGTCGACCAACAAGAAGCTGGTCGACGACTTCGGCATCAACACCGACAACATGTTCGGCTTCTGGGACTGGGTCGGAGGCCGGTACTCCGTCGACAGCGCGATCGGCCTGAGCGTGATGGCGGCGATCGGCAGGGAACGCTTCGCCGACTTCCTCGCCGGCTTCCACCTGATCGACGAGCACTTCAAGTACACGCCGCTGGAGTCCAACGCGCCGGTGCTGCTCGGCCTGATCGGGCTCTGGTACTCCGACTTCTTCGGCGCGCAGTCGCGGGCCGTGCTGCCCTACGCCAACGACCTGTCCCGGTTCGCGGCGTACCTGCAGCAGCTGACCATGGAGTCGAACGGCAAGTCGGTGCGGGCGGACGGAACACCCGTCACCACCGACACCGGAGAGATCTTCTGGGGCGAGCCGGGGACCAACGGCCAGCACGCTTTCTATCAACTGCTGCATCAGGGCACGCGCCTGGTGCCCGCCGATTTCATCGGCTTCAGCCAGCCCACCGACGATCTGCCCACCGCTGACGGCGACGGCAGCATGCACGACTTGTTGATGAGCAACTTCTTCGCCCAGACGCAGGTGCTGGCGTTCGGCAAGACCGCCGACGAGATCGCCGCGGAAGGCACCCCCGCTGACGTGGTTCCGCACAAGGTGATGCCCGGCAACCGGCCGACGACGTCGATCCTGGCGACCAAGCTGACCCCGTCGGTGGTGGGGCAGCTCATCGCGCTCTACGAGCACCAGGTGTTCACCGAGGGCGTGGTGTGGGGCATCGACTCGTTCGACCAGTGGGGCGTGGAACTGGGCAAGACCCAGGCCAAGGCGCTGCTGCCGGTGATCACCGCCGACGCGTCCCCCGAGGCGCTGTCCGACGGTTCCACCGACGCCCTCGTGCGGCACTACCGAGCGGAGCGAGGTCGATCAGCCTGAGCAGGACGGAACGGGGCCGTTCGGCCTAGAGACGAGTTCGGCGCGGAAACCTACGGTGTGCGTAGGTCTCCGCGCCGAGATCGCTGGATCAGGGTCAGCCGACGGGGATGGTGCCGCAGGCGCCGGGGACGATGCAGCCGCTGACGCCGCCGGGGCCGGCCGAGCCGGACGGTCCATTCGGGATCGCGCCGCTGGCGCCATCGGGGCCCGCCTCGACGGCCGGGCCACCGGGAACCACGGCTTCGGCGCCGCCCGGGCCCGCCTCAGCGGCCGGACCACCCGGAACGACGGCTTCGGCGCCGCCGGGGCCTGCCGCAGCGGCCGGACCACCGGGAACCGCGGCAGCATTGGCGCCGTCCGGACCCGCCGCCACGGCCGGGCCACCCGGAACCGCAGCTTCAGCGCCGTTCGGGCCTGCCGCAGCGCCCGTGCCACCGGGAACGGCGGCCTGTGCACCGCCAGGACCCGCTACAGCGGCCGGGCCGCCGGGGACCGCGGCGTGGGCGCCGTTCGGACCCGCGTTACCCACGGGGCCACACGCGACGCCCGGCGCACACGGCGGCGGGGCCGGCGGCTGAGCAAGAGCAATCGGTGCGGCTGCGATTCCTGCGGCAGCGACACCGGAGAACAGGACTGGTGTGAGCTTCGAAAGTTTCGCCATCATGATCAAAGGGTTTCCACACCGCTCCGGTGCTTAAACCGGCTACCGACAATTCGTCTTGTCAGCCGTTTCACATCACGCGAACTTGGCGGCGACCCTCGGTGGCAGCACCTTGAGCAGCAGCACCAGGGGCGCCCACGGCCACGACGGCACCGCGGCGCGGCCACGTTCGCGCTCGATGGCGTCGACCATCGCCGCCGTCCCGGTCTGGGTGTCGACCATCAGCCGGGTGGTCTCGGCCTTGGCGGTCATCTCCGATTCGATGTAGCCGGGTTCGAGCACCGACACCGTGATCGGGCTGCCGGCGTACTCGGCCCGCAGCGACTCGCCGAGTGACGAGACGCCGGCCTTGCTCGCGGCGTAGGCCGCGCGCACGCCGGGCACGCCCTTGTTGCCGAGCACCGAGGACACGAGCACCAGGTGCCCGCCACCCGCGGCGGTGAACATCTCGAGTGCCGTCTCGATCTGCACCAGTGCGGCGACCAGGTTGGTCTCGATCGTGGCCTTGTTCGCCCACAGCTTGCCCGTCCCCAGCCGGGCGCCCTTGCCGACACCGGCGTTGACGACGATGCGGTCGATGCCGCCCAGTTCCTCGGACAGCGCGGCGAACACCTGCGGCACCCGGTCGTGGTCGTTGACGTCGAGTGCGGCGACGGCCACCCGGATCGCCGGATGGCGGTCCTGCAGTTCGGCCTTGAGCTCCTCGAGGCGGTCGATCCGGCGCGCACACAGTGCGAGGTCACGGCCCTTGGCGGCGAACACCCTGGCCATTCCGGCGCCCAGGCCGGAACTGGCGCCGGTGATGAGGATCCTCTGCCTGGTCATCGGAGCAGCGTAGCGACCGGCCGCCGGCGCTACTTGACGCCCGGGATGCGTCGCAGCGCCTTGAGTCCCGCAGTCATCACCGTGGCGTAGCGGTCCGCGCGGATCCATGGCGGCGCACCGACGGGCAGCCCACGCTCGGTGGCGATGGTCTGGGACTCGGTGTATTTGAGGATGCCGTGTTCACCGTGGCGGCGGCCGACACCGGAGTCCTTCATGCCGCCCATCGGAGCGTCCACCGACGCCCACGCGGCGGCGTACGCCTCGTTGACGTTGACCGTGCCCGCCTGAAGCTTCGCCGCCACCCGCCTGCCGCGTTCCGGATCCTTGGTCCACACACTGAAATTCAGGCCGAACCGGCTGTCGTTGGCCTTGGCGATCGCCTCGTCCTCGGAGTTCACCCGGTAGACCGAGACCACGGGTCCGAAGGTCTCGTCCTCGTAGACGTCCATGCCCTGGCGCACTCCGGTCAGGATCGTCGGCTCGTAGAAGTACGGTCCGATGTCCGGCCGCGGCTGCCCGCCGGTGAGCACGGTCGCCCCCTTGGACTGCGCGTCGTCGACGTGTTGGCGGACCGTCTTCAGCTGGTTCTCGTTGATCAGTGAGCCCATGTCGGCGGAGTAGTCGAGGTCGGGCGTGAGCTTCAACGCCTGCGTGTACTCGACGAACCGCCCGATGAACGCGTCCCACAGCGCATCGGGGACGTAGATCCGCTCGATGGAGATGCACAGCTGCCCGGCGTTGGAGAAGGCCGCCTTGACCGCGCCGCGGGCCGCCTTCGCGGCATCGGCGTCGTCGAGCACCAGCAGTGCGTTCTTGCCACCCAGTTCCATCGAGTAGTCGATCAGCCGCTCCGCGGCCTGCTTGGCGACGGTCCGCCCGGTGCTCGTCGAACCGGTGAACATCAGGAAGTCGGACTGCTCGATGATCGGCGTGCCCAGTTCCGATCCCGGCCCGGTGACGGTCTGCACCAGTCCCGGGGGCATTCCGGCCCGTTCGAGCAGCTGCACCGCCCACAGGTGGGAGAACGGCGTGCGGTCGTCGGGCTTGGCCAGCACCGCGTTGCCCGCGACCAGCGCTGGCAGCGCGTCACTGATGCCGAGGGTCAGCGGGTAGTTCCACGGGGAGATGACGCCCACCAGTCCCTTCGGATGGTGGTGCTCCCACACCTCGGTGAGCATCAGCTGCACACCCTGGCGGCGCTTCGGCCGGAGGTACTTCTCGGCGGTGTTGGCGTAGTAGCGTGCGGTCAGCGCGACGTCGATGACCTCCTCGAACGCATGACGGCGGGCCTTGCCGTTCTCCAGCTGGATGAGGTCGAGCACCTCGTCCTGATGTTCGAGGACCAGGTCGTGCAGCCGGACCAGCACCTGTGCCCGTTCGGCGACAGGACGGGCCGCCCAGTCCTGCTGCACGGCGCGGGCGCGTTCCGCCGCAGCGGCGACGTCCTCGGCGGTGCAGTGCGGCACCTGCCCGAGCGGACGGCCCGTCATCGCGTCGGTGATGTCGCGCTTGCGGCTGGAGTCGGCCGCCTGGACCCGGCCGGGCAGGTCGGCGAGGAGCGCGGCCACGCGGGGATGGGCGGTGCTGAGGGTCGTCATGGCAGTCCTTCCGGTCAGACGACAGGGATACCCGCACGGGAGACCGGCAAGCGCGCTACTTGAGCAGTCGCGACATCCGCCGGTCGGCGAGCACCTTCCCGGCGGTCTGGCACGTCGCGCAGTACTGGAACGACTTGTCCGCGAACGACACCTCGCGCACGGTATCCCCGCAGACCGGACACGGCAGCCCGGTGCGCGCGTGCACCCGCAGCCCGGAACGCTTCTCGCCCTTGAGGGTTGCGGCCTGCTGACCCACCGACCGCGACACCGCATCGGTGAGCACCGAGATCATCGCGTCGTGCAGCGAGCCCAGCTGCGCGGCGGTGAGCTTGTTGGCGGTGGCGAACGGCGAAAGGCGCGCCACGTGCAGGATCTCGTCGCTGTAGGCGTTGCCGATCCCGGAGATCACCTTCTGGTCGGTGATGACGGTCTTGAGCCGGCCGCTGTTGCCCGCCAGCAGCAGTCCGAGGTCCTCGACGGTGAGTTCGAGTGCGTCCGGTCCGAGTCCGGCGATGCCCGGCACCGTGTCCGGGTCGGTGACCAGCCAGACCGCCAGCCGCTTCTGGGTGCCGGCCTCGGTCAGGTCGAAGCCGGGCGCCTCGCCGGGCGTGCCGAGGTGGACGCGCAGCGCGATCGGCCCCTTGCCCGGCTTCAGCGGAGCGGCGGCGAGCTTGTCCGACCAGCGCAGCCAGCCGGCCCGGGACAGGTGGGTGATCAGGTGCAGGTCGCCGAATTGGAGGCCGAGGTACTTGCCCCACCGGTTGGCGCCGGTGACCTCGCGGCCGTGCAGCGCGGTGATGGGCGGGTCGAATGTCTTGAGCACCGAGAAGGCCGAGACGTCGACGCGGCCGACCGTCAGGCCGACGGCATGGCGGCGGAGGTGGTCGGCCAGCGCCTCGACTTCGGGGAGTTCAGGCATGGAACCAGTGTGCCCCTCAGCGGTCGGCCAGCAACCGGCCCGTGACCAGCGACAGCACCCAGCTCACGAGGGACAACACGATCGCCGCCCAGATGGCCGTCCACCAGAAGTGGTCGATGTAGAGACCCCAGTGCGTGGTGTGCTCGGTGATCGAGGCGGTGATCCACAGCATCAACGCGTTGATGACGACGTGGAACAGCCCGAGCGTGAGGATGTAGAGCGGTATCGACAGCAGCTGCACGATCGGCTTGATGATCGCGTTGACCACGCCGAAGATCAGCGCGACCACACCGATGATGCCGATCTCCTGCAGCCGGTTGTCGGCGCCGACGAAGCTCATTCCCGGCACGAACCAGGTGACGAGCCACAGTGCGAATCCCGTGACCACGGTGCGGAGCAGGAACCCCATGCGGTGATCCTGCCACGAACAGGACTCGCGTCAGGGGCGCAGCAGGTAGGTGTCCATGATCCAGCCGTGCCGCGAGCGGGCCTCGGCGCGGATCTCGGCGATCGTCTCTCCCACCTCGCCAACGGTGCCCGCCACGAGGATCTCGTCGGGTGTGCCGAGGTAGGCGCCCCACCAGATCCGCGTCGCAGGGGGGCAGAGCCGGAATGCGCAGTCCGCGTCGAGCATCACCACGGCGGCGCCGTCCAGTCCGTGCTCACGCAACCGGCGGCCGGTGGTGATCAGCACAGGCTCGCCGACATCGTTGAGCGGGATGCGGTGCCGTGCGGTGAGGGCCTGGATGGCGGTGATGCCGGGCACCACGTCGTAGTCGATGTCGACGTGTGCGCCGACCAGGTCGAGGATGCGCAGCGTGCTGTCGTAGAGCGACGGGTCGCCCCAGGCGAGGAAAGCGCCGACGCCGTCCGGGTCGAGCTCGGTCGCGATCGCCTCGGCCCAGATCCGGGCGCGCTCGGCGTGCCAGTCCGCGACGTTGCGCCGGTAGTCGCCGTCGGCGGCGCGCTTGGGGTCGGGCAGTTCCACGAACCGGTAGCCGGGCGTGGCGATGAACCGCTCGCAGACGTCCCGGCGCAGCGCCACCAGATCGCTCTTGGCGTCGCCCTTGTCGGCGGCGAAGAAGACCTGGGTGTCGTTGAGTGCGTCGACGGCCTGGGCGGTGAGATAGCCGGGGTCGCCCGCGCCGATGCCGATGACGTGGATGCGTCGGGTCACGCTGCGAAGTATGCGGCACCGGTGTTGGGCGGCGACGTGGGAACAGGCTGTGGTCTCAACACTGCGGTTGCATCCGGCTGTCACCTTGCGAGGGGATGGAACGCAACCTATTCACCCACCGCCACTTCGGACGCTACGCCGCAAAGCGGTGACAGTCCACGAATTCCGTAGCGGAGATCGGTATAAACCACGGATTTCGTAGCTCAGGCCAGCATGCCGTCTCGAAGTTTGGCAAGGGACCTCGCCAACAACCGCGACACGTGCATCTGTGAGATGCCGAGGCGCTCCGCGATCTGGGTCTGCGTGAGCGACTCGAAGAACCGAAGCCGGATGATGGTGCGCTCGCGTTCGGGCAGGGCGGCCAGCAGCGGGCGCAGCGCCTCCCGGTTCTCGATGTTGGCCATGTCGGGGTCGTTGCCACCGAGCGTGTCGGCGAGCACTGGTCCGCTGTCGTCATCACCTCCGCCGCCGGTGGCCGCGTCGGTGGACAGCGTCCGATAGCAACTGCCGGCGATCAGACCCTCCACCACCTCGGCGCGGTCGAGTCGGAGTTCGGCGGCAATCTCGCTCGCGGTCGGCGCGCGGTTGAGCCGCTGCGACAACTCGGCCACTGTCGCGCCGAGCAGCTGATGACGCTCCTTCAACCGTCGCGGCACGTTCACCGACCAGCCGCTGTCGCGGAAGTACCGCTTGATTTCGCCCATAATCGTCGGCACCGCGAAGGACAGGAAGTCGACGCCCTTGTCCACGTCGAACCGGTTGACCGCGTTGACCAGTCCGAGCCGGGCGATCTGCACGAGGTCGTCGCGTGGTTCGCCGCGATTGACGTACCGCTGCGCGCAGTGTTCGGCCAGTGGGAGGCACCGGGCGATGATGCGGTCACGCTGGCGCTGGTGTTCGGCCGAGCCCTCCGGCAGCAATGCGAGGCCGGCGAACAGCACGAGAACGTCCTCGTAGTCGGACGGTCTGGACTGAGGCCGACGGCGCCCGCTCCGTTCCTCACGCGTCCGCTCGATCGTTGTCATGGTTCAGGAGTACCCATAGCGCGCGGTCGCATTTTGCTGATGCGCGTCAATTAGCGTAGCGGGGACATCACCATAAGTCATCTCATGCAGGCGTTATGGCAGTTGATGGCGTTAGCTGCCAGCCGAGAACGCTGCGTGAATTGGCTACCGGGAACCACCGCGTTTCGCTAATCGCACCTGGATTCAGGACTCGTCGCCGCCCCTGCTGCGCCGCAGCGCGGCGGCGCGCTCGATGTCCTTCTCCTCGGCGGCCTCGTTCTTCTCGACGACGCGGGTGTCCCGCGGGGGCAGCTGCAGCTCGCGTTCGGCCGGCAGGCCGGCCTGCAGTTGCCTGCCCCGCTCGAGTTCGGCGTCGAGTTCGGCGCCGAACAGCAGCGCCAGGTTGGTGATCCACAGCCAGAGCAGGAAGACGATCACGCCGGCGAGTGCGCCGTAGGTCTTGTTGTAGCTCGCGAAGTTGGCGACGTACAGGCCGAAGCCGAGCGACGCGACCATCCAGGTCAGTATCGCCACGCCGGCGCCGATGCTGATCCACTTGAACTTCGGCTGCTTCACGTTGGGGGTGGCGTAGTAGAGCACCGCGACGGCCAGCACGACGAACAGCAGGATCGCCGGCCACTTCACCACGCTCCACAGCGTCACCGCGGCGCTGCCCGCACCGATCGCGTCGCCCACCGCACGGGCGACGGGTCCGCTCACCGCCAGCATGAACGCCACCGCGGCCACCGACACGACACCGGCCAGCGTCAGCACCAGCTGCAGCGGCCGCAGCTTCCACACCGGGCGGCCTTCCTCCACCTCGTACATGCGATTCATCGCCCGGCCGAAGGCGCCGACGTAACCCGATGCCGACCACAACGCGCCCGCCAGGCCGAGGATCAACCCGAGGCCGGCCTGCGGCGACTCGACGAGCTGTTGGATCGGCCCGCGCAGCGTGTCGAGGGCCGACGACGGGGCGACGTCGTCGACGGTCTGCAGCACCGCATCGGTGGTGCGCTGACCCTGACCGAAGACGCCGAGCAGCGACACCATCGCCACCAGCGCCGGGAAGAGCGAGAGCACCGCGTAATAGGTCAGGGCGGCTGCGAGGTCGGTGCACTGGTCCTGCTGGAATTCGCGTGCGGTCTTGCGCAGCACATAGAACCAGGACCGTTTGGTGAGGTCGGTCGGCGAGTCGGGTTTGCGCGGGTCGTCGGGGTCCGGAGCGCGGTCCCGATCGTCAGTGGTGACGGTCATATCCGGCGCGTTTACCCCCGGCTCCGGAGGTCAAACGCCTACCGTGGGTATCCGGTACCGCGAGTATTGACCGAGGTCGGTTCCGTCACTAACTTCACTTACATACCGTCCGGAAGGGAAGTCGACGATGACCGCATCGGTGAAGCCCACTGGCCCTACCCGCGCGGAGTTCTCGGAGCGGCTGCTCAAGGGCTCGGTGAAGAAGTCCTACGCCCCGGTCGTCGACATCGACTGGGACGCGCCGCTCGACCCCGACAAGTTCTATCTGCCGCCCAGGGTCGTGTCGCTGTACGGAACGCCGTTGTGGGACAGCATGTCCCGCGAGCAGCGGATCGAGCTGTCGCGACAGGAGCTGGTGAACACCCTGTCGGCGGGCATCTGGTTCGAGAACATCCTCAACCAGGCGCTGCTGCGCAAGATGATGCACCAGGACCCGACCGCCCGCTCCACCCACTACGAGTTGACCGAACTGGGCGACGAGACGCGCCACATGATCATGTTCGGCAGGGCCATCGAGCGAGTGGGCGCCAAGCCGGTCCGCCCGAAGCTCTACCAGCGGGTCATCATCAACATGCTGCCGATGGCGTTCCAGGGCTCGCTGCTGTGGGTCGCCGCCCTGATCGGTGAGGAGATCTTCGATTCACTGCAGCGCCAGATGATGGACGACCCCGAATTGCAGCCGATGGTGCAGCGACTCATGCGGATCCACGTGACCGAGGAGGCCCGGCACATCCAGTTCGCCCGCGACGGACTGCGCAAGCGCGCACCGCACATGCGGCGCGTCAGCAGGTGGTGGGCGGCCAACATCAACGGCGCAGGCGGACTGTTCTTCCGCCATCTGTTCAGCAACCCGGTGCCCTATGCACGGGCCGGGCTCGATGCACGCGAGGCGCGCCGCCTGGTCCGCGCCAGCCCGCACCGCCGCGAGGTGCAGATCACCGGCTTCGCCCCGCTGGCCGCCTTCCTCGACGAGGTCGGTCTGCTCGGGCCGGTCGCGCGGCGGCTGTGGCGGCGCACCGGCTTCCTTCCGCAATGACCCACCGCGTCGCCATCGTCAGCAACGGATCAGGTTCGCGAACACGGGATGTGCTGCAGCACAGCGGGGTCACCGACGTCGTCGTCGTCAACGGGGTGACCGACCGGTCCTTCGACCGCACCGCCCACACCTGGACCCTGCGCACCGGCGACGGTACCGAGCATCGCGCGCAGATCGTCGTCGACGAACGGCCGGCCGAGCACACCCCGGTGCCGTACCTCGGCATCGCCGTGCACGGGATGCCGAATCACTTCCTGCTCAGCGGACCCGACCACGGCGGCAAATCGCGCTACATCGTCGAGTGCCTCCGGACTATGGAAAGCCGTGGCAGCACCCGGATCGAGGTGCGCCACAGCACCCAGCAGGTCTACAACGACAAGTCCGGCAGCGGCCGCGAGGTCATCCCATGGCGGCGGCTCGCCAGGAAGATTCCGTCGGCATTTCACATGAGCTCCTCTCCCACGCTGGACGACGAGGTGTTCGACGGGCCGGTCGTGGTGCACATCGGAGACGACGAGTTCGAAGGACGGGCCCGACTTTCCGGCCACCTCGATCCCATCGACGGCAGGTACCACTGGCAGGGAACGCTTTTCGGCGAGTTGCCGGAGGATGTGGTGTCGAGAACAGTGACCGTTGGCATCGACGATCGCCGCGCCGACGGCCGCATCACCGAGCGCACGCCGTCGGGCTACTCGGTGACGGGGGTCGGCGCGCCGCCGTTCCCGCTCGACGACGTCGAGGTCACGCTGCCGCAAGCCTGATGCGGCGGGCTATGACGGCCCGCTGCGCTCGGCGCTCACCTGTGCGCCGACCCGGTCCTCGGCGGGGCTGTCCCCGTCCTCGCGGCTCAGCGCATCGACCACCTTCTCCGCTTTCTCGTCGGGCATCAGCGGTGGCAGCAGCGGCGTCGCGGCGTCGACCATCGCCTCGATGACGAACGGTCGGTCGGCGCTCAGCGCCCGCTCCCAGGCCTCTGCGGCCTGGCCGGATTCGGTGATGCGGGCGCTCCCCAGTCCGAGTAGCTCGGCGTACGCAGCGTAGGGGAATTCCGGAACCTTCTGAGATGCTGGGAATCTGGGGTTGCCCTCCATCTCGCGCTGCTCCCATGACACCTCGGTCAGGTCGCGGTTGTGCAGCACCAGCACGACGAATCGCGGGTCGGGCCACTGCCGCCACCGGTCGGCGAGCGTGATGAGTTCGAGCAGTCCGTTCATCTGCATCGCACCGTCACCGACCAGGGCGACGACGGGCCGGTCGGGCGCATCGAGTTTCGCGGCGATGCCGTAGGGCAGTGCGCATCCCATCGACGCCAGGTAACTCGACACATGGGCGGGCACACCGCGGGGCAGCCGCAGATGCCTGGCGTACCAGTACGTCGACGATCCGACGTCGACGGCCACCCGCGCGTTGTCGGGCAGCAACTCCGTCAGCGCCCCGACGACGGCCTCGGGGTTGGCGCCGGTTCCCACCACATCGCGGCGGTCGGACGCCAGCTGGTCCCAGTGCCGCACCCAGTCGTTCACGCGGCGCTGCCATTCGCGGGCGTCGTTGCGGGTGAGCATGGGTAGCAGTGCCGAAAGGGCATGTGCCGCATCGCCGATCACCGGCGCTTCGACCGGGTACTTGGCGCCGACGACGCGCGCCTCGACGTCGATCTGCACCGCGCGGGCCTGCCCGGGTGCGGGGTAGAATTCCGTCCACGGGTCGTTGCAGCCGACGATCAGCAGGGTGTCGCACTCGGCCATCAAATGCGCGCTGGCGGTGGTGCCCAGGTGGCCCATCACGCCGGTGTGCCAGGGCGCCGACTCGTCGAGCACCGGCTTGCCGAGCAGCGAGACGGTGACGCCCGCGCCGAGAATGTCGGTGACCGCGGCGATCTCGTCGACCGCGCCCGCGCCGCCCCGGCCCACCAGCAGGGCGACCCGCTCCCCCGCGTTGAGCACGTCCGCGGCGGCGCGCAGCTGTTCTTCGGGTGCGCGCACCTGCGGCCTGGCCGCGACGGCGGCCGACGGCACCACACCGTGGCTGTGTTCGAGCTGCTCGGGCATCTTCGCCTGCTGCACGTCGTGCGGGATGATGAGGCATGTCGGCGTCGAGGTCGCCAGCGCGGTGCGCATCGCGTTGTCCAGGGCCATCAACGCTTGCTCGGGTGCGAACACCGTCTGCACGTACTGCGCGCAGACGTCCTTGAACAGCGCGTGCAGATCCACCTCCTGCAGGTAGCCGCTGCCGAGCGCGGTGCTGACCACCTGCCCGACGATCGCCACCACCGGCCTGCGGTCGAGCTTGGCGTCGTAGAGGCCGGCCAGCAGATGGATGGCGCCCGGTCCCTGGGTGGCCGTGCAGACGCCGACGTGACCGGTGTACTTGGCGTGTCCGCACGCCATGAACGCCGCCAACTCCTCGTGCCGGGTGGCGATGAACTCCGGCGCACCCGAGCGCTGCAGCGCGCCGAGCAGGGTGTTGATGCCGTCACCGGCGTAACCGAACACGCGGGTGATGTCCCAGTCCCGCAGTCGCGCCACGAGCGCGTCAGCGACTGTCTGCTCCGATGCCATGCCGTGCGCTTACCCCGGAGTGTGCACGCGGGTCAGCTGGGATTCTCGTTCGTCAGCGCGTGAAAGCCCTTGGCCTGGGCGCGGGCCAGCGACGCGCGGACCAGACCGACGATCATGCCCTGCACGGCTGCGGCGATGAAGATCTCCTTCGCGGAGCTCTGCAGATCCATCGGCTCCGGCGGCTCCTGGCCGGACGGGTTGGCCCGCTGCCAGATCTCGGTGAAGATCTTCCCGGCCAGCAGGCCTCCGACGATGCTGCTGGCGAGGGCTAACGGCTTGTACATGGTTTTGGCGGCGCTCACGCTGACGATGTTCCCGGGTGGGCCAAAGCCAAACCTCGAACTAGAACACGTTCTAGTATTCGGGGGACACCCGACAACGAGGAGACGACGTGCGGTTCACCTACGCCGAGGCCATGACCGACCCGACGTTCTACATCCCGTTGGCGAAGGCGGCCGACGAGGCCGGCTACCACGCCATGACCATCCCGGACAGCATCGCCTACCCGTACGAGTCGGACTCGACGTATCCCTACACCCCCGACGGCGACCGCACGTTCCTCGACGGCAAGGCCTTCATCGAGTCCTTCGCGCTGATCGGTGCGCTGTCCGCGGTGACCACGCGGTTGCACTTCAACATCTTCGTGCTGAAGCTGCCGATCCGCCCGCCCGCCCTGGTGGCCAAGCAGGCCGGCTCGCTGGCCGCGCTGTTCGGCAACCGGCTCGGCCTTGGCGTCGGCACCAGCCCGTGGAAGGAGGACTACGAGATCATGGGGGTTCCGTTCGCCCGCCGCGGCAAGCGGATGGACGAGTGCATCGACGTCATCCGCGGCCTCACCACCGGCGAGTACTTCGAGTACCACGGCGAGTTCTACGACATCCCCAAGACCAAGATGACGCCCGCGCCGAGTGAGCCGATCCCGATCCTGATCGGCGGGCACGCCGAGGCGGCGCTCAAGCGCGCGGCCCGCAACGACGGCTGGATGCACGGTGGCGGCGACCCCGAGGAACTCGACACGCTGATCAAGCGCATCCAGCAGCTGCGCGAAGAGGAGGGCCGGGACGGCCCGTTCCAGATCCACGTCATCTCCATCGACGGGTTCAGCGCCGACGGCGTCAAGCGCCTCGAGGACAAGGGCGTCACCGACGTCATCGTCGGATTCCGCATCCCCTACATCAAGGGACCCGACACCGAGCCGCTCGACGCCAAGATCCGCAATCTGGAGTGGTTCGCCGAGAACGTGATCGCCAAGCTCTGATCCGGTTGCGATGCCGCCGTCTGGGTAACCGCTCATAGATGGCCGGTACGGACGAGCAGCACAACGGCGCCCTTCGGGGCGTGGTGGCCGTCGGCGCGTCCGCAGGCGGAGTGGAGGCGCTGAGCACGCTGGCCGCCGGACTCCGCGCCGACCTGCCGTACGCGGTTGTGATGGCGCTGCACCTTCCTCCGACCTCACCCAGCGTGCTGCCCCGGATCATCGACCGCGCCGGACCGCTTCCCGCCGTCGCGGCAACCGACGGCGCACACCTGCAGCCCGGCCAGATCACCGTCGCCGTCCCCGGCCGCCACCTCCTCGTCGTCGGCCACCACGTGCGGCTCTCGGAGGGCCCGACCGAGAACGGCCATCGCCCGGCGATCAACGCCCTGTTCCGCTCGGTCGCCCTGGCGTTCGGGCCGCAGGCCTTCGGGGTGCAGATGTCGGGTGTGCTCGACGACGGCGTGCTGGGGCTGGGCGCGATCCGTTCCCGGGGTGGGACCACCGTCGTCCAAGATCCCGACGACGCGGCGTTCCCGGCGATGCCGCGCAACGCCCTGAACGCCGGGGTCGTGCATCACCAGGCGTCGGCCGCCGACATCGGCGCACTGCTGACCACGCTGGTCGACCGAGAGACCGAGGAACGCGAGATGGAACCAGACATCGGCATGGAACTCGAGAACCGCATCGCGATGGGCAGCAGGTTCGACATGTCCATCGACTCCGAGGCCCTCGGCCCGCCGTCGGGCTACACCTGCCCGGACTGCAACGGGTCACTGATGACAGTGAGCGAGACCGGCTTCCGCTGCCGCGTCGGCCACGCGTGGTCGGCCGAGACGCTGCTCGCGGCGCGCGACGACGAGATCGACAACGCACTGTGGATCGCCCTTCGCAGCCTGCAGGAGAAGGCGCGAATGGCGCGAAAGCTGGCCGACAACGTCGGTCCCGGCCTACTGGGTCAGCGCTACACCCAGGTGGCCGACGAGGCCGAGCACGCGGCGACGGTGCTGGGGCAACGACTCGCGGCTGTGACCCCGTCGGCGGGTGGGCAGGATGACCGCTGACCCAGGGCGGATCGCCGTGGCCACCGCTTCGGTGGCCGAGGCGACGGTGCTCACCCCCGACGGCGTGCTGGACACCAGAACGTATCTCCCACTGCGGGACAGCATCATCAAGGCCGCTCTGGACGAACCGCGCGCGGTGATCGTGGACATCGCGCATCTGGAGGTGCCGGCCCAGTCCGCGCTCGCGGTGTTCACCAGCGCCCAGTGGCACGTGCAACGCTGGCCGGAGGTGCCGGTCGTACTGGTCTGTGCGGACGCCGCCTGCCGGGACATGCTCGCGCACAATGGCGTGACTCGTTACGTCCCGGTGCACCCGACCATCGGCGCTGCCCTTGCCGCCCTGTCCGCGCCCACCAGACCGTACCGGCGTCGCGCCCGGACCGAACTCCCTGCCGAGCCGCTGAGCCTTCGCCGGGCACGTGATCTGGTGGGCCTGTGGCTGACCGCCTGGTCGCACCAGGATCTGGTGCCGGTCGCCAAAGTGGTGGTCACGGTCCTCATCGAGAACGTGCTCGCCCATACCTGCAGCCCGGCGGACCTGCGGGTGGAGACCGACGGTACCGCGGTGACCGTGGCGGTGGCCGACGCCAGCCACACGCCGCCCGGCCTCCGTGAGGATCCCGCGGCCGACCCCGGCCCGTCCGGCCTCCAGGTGGTTGCCGCCCTGTCCCGGATGTGGGGAACGGCACCGACGCCGACGGGCAAGACGGTGTGGGCGGTGGTGGGCTCGGAGAACCGGTTGTAGCGCGTAGCGGTCGGTGCGCGGCGTATGGTCGGCGCACGGCACGAATCGGACAGCGGGGACAGAACCTTTAACGGCGAACCAGACGAGGCATTCGAGGCCCTGCTGAGATTCCTGCGCGATTCGCGGGGCTTCGATTTCACCGGCTACAAACGGACGTCGCTGGTGCGGCGGGTGCGGCACCGGATGGACCAGGCCGGCTACCAGACGTTCGAGGAGTACCTCGACGTGCTGCAGGCCAGCGCCGACGAGTTCTCGGCGCTGTTCAACACCATCCTGATCAACGTCACCGCCTTCTTCCGCGACCCCCCGGCCTGGGATTTCGTCCGCGATCACGTGATTCCCACACTGCTCGCCGACCGGGGACCCAACGATCCCATCCGTGTTTGGAGCGCGGGGTGCGCGTCGGGTGAAGAGGCCTACAGCATGGCCATCCTGCTGGCCGAAGCCGTCGGACCTGAGGCATTCCGGCGGCGGGTGAAGATCTATGCGACCGACGTCGACGAGAACGCCCTCGCTGCGGCGCGTGCCGGACACTACTCCGAGAAGAGCCTCGAGGCGGTGCCGAAGGAGTTGCGCGACAAGTATTTCGAGGCCGGCAACGGCCGGTTCGGCTTCCGCAAGGATCTCCGTCGCGGGGTCATCTTCGGACGCAACGATCTGGTCAGGGACGCGCCGATCTCCCGTGTCGACCTGCTCAGCTGCCGGAATACGCTGATGTACCTCAACGCCGAGACGCAGAGGTCCGTGCTCGACCGGCTGCACTTCGCCCTGGCGCCCCAGGGTGTGATCTTCCTCGGGCACGCCGAGATGCTGTTGAGCCACACCGACCGATTCACCGCGATGGACATGGACAGCCGGGTCTTCCGCAAGGCGCCCGGCTCCCACACCAATATGGAGAGGCACAACCTGGACAGGCCACAGGCCCGCCACGGCGACCTGTCCGGTCTCGACCCGTTGCGCGATATGGCTTTTCGCACTGGTCCCATTCCGCAGATCGTGGTGACCGGGGATGACACCGTCGCGATGATCAACGAGCAGGCCGAGCGGATCTTCGGTCTATCGCTGCGCGACGTCGGCCGACTGCTGCGCGACCTCGAGGTGTCCTACCGGCCGATCGAGCTGCGGAACTACCTGGAGCAGGCCAAGGCGGAACGCCGGTCGGCCATCATCCAGGACGTCCAGTGGCAGCGCGCCGGATCCGCCACCACCTGGTACGAGGTGCACGTCAATCCGCTGATCGATACCGACAACAAAGCCGTCGGGGTGTCCATCGCCTTCTTCGACGTCACCACCACACGCGGGCTGCTGGACAAGGTCACCGAGGGCAGCCGGCAACTCGAGTCCGCCTACGAAGAGCTGCAGTCCACCAACGAGGAACTCGAGACCACCAACGAGGAACTGCAATCCACCATCGAGGAACTCGAGACCACCAACGAGGAGCTGCAGTCCACCAACGAAGAGCTCGAGACGATGAACGAGGAGTTGCAGTCCACCAACGACGAACTCCACACCATCAACGACGCGCTGCGGGAACGCGGTATCGAACTCGACGAGGCGCGGACCTTCCTCGGGTCCCTGCTCACCTCGATCCACCTCGGCGTCCTCGTGGTGGACCGGGAGATGCGGGTCGTCGTGTGGAATCGCGGCTGCGAGGACCTCTGGGGCATCCGGTCGGATGAGGCCATCGGAGCCCCGCTCGGCGGCCTGGACTCCGGCTTGCCGATGACCGAGGTGAAACCCCTGATCGGTAAGGCGTTCGTGGACGCCGACGCCAGCGAGGAGACCGTCGTCGAAGCGATGAACCGACGCGGTCGCACGGTCTCGCTGCGAGTGACCTGCCGTTCTTTCGTAGAAAACGGTGCGATCAGCGGCGCGCTGCTGCTGATGGAGGCGCAGGGCTAGGCCCGGACGACTAACGCAGCCTGTCGGAGTCCTCGGCCTCGAGTTTCGTCTGTTCGGCGGCCGCCGCGTCGTGGTACTCAGCGGAGTCCCGGTGGCGCGCCGCCGCGTCCTGATGGCCGCCGGCATCAGCGTCACCGGCGGACACTGCCGCCTGCTCGTGCGCTGCCGCCGCACGGCGATGTGACTGCCCCGCCTCCGCGTGTCTGCCCGCGGACGCCTTGTGCGCTGCGACGGCCCGCTCGAGGGCCTGTTGGGCGCGCTGCCGGGCCTGCTCGACGGTCTTCTCGGTGGACGTGGCGCCGTGCGCGAGTTGGTCACTGCGCCTGCGTAATTCGTCTGCACGGGCAGCAGCGGCCTGTCCGCGGGCGATCGGCGACTCGGCGTCGGGCTCGGGCGTCATGCGCCCGGGCTCATGTTCTCGACGTGCTGCACGACTGATCCCTGGGTTTCGCCGACACGGCGATCCGTTCCGTTGATGGTTCGCCCAACGGTACGCCGAACGGGTGCCCCCATCGGCGGATGTGTCAGTCGCGCAGGGTGGCGTGCGGGCTGCGGCCGTATGCCTCGCGGTACATCACGGCGAATCGGCCGGTGTGGGCGAAGCCCCACTTCGCGGCGATCGCGGTCACGGTGTCGCATTTGCGGTCGGCTGCGATCAGGTCCCGATGAGCCCGAGCCAGGCGGGTCCTCCGCAGGTACTGCAGCGGCGTCGTCTCCAGGTGGCGGCGGAACATGTACTGCACCGCCCGCGGCGAGACGTGCACGGCCAACGCGATGTCGTTGAGCGCGATGTCGTTGGTGGCGTTCTCCTCGATGTAGGCGATGGCACGACGCAGCAAGACTGGCGTGGCATCGGTCCGGTCGTGCGCCGCCGAGTCGTCCGGCACGACGCCCGGGAAGGCCGACAGCGTCACCGCGCCGAGCAGTCGGCCGGCATGCCCCAACACCAGGGGCGTCGCCTTCGTGTCGTCGGCCAGCACGCAGTCCCGCACATAGGTGACCGTGTCGCGCCACATCCTGGCGGCGGCCGCGCTGACCGGCGTGAACCGCTCGAAGCGCAGCGACCCGGACCGGACGGCGTCGAGCTTGCCGTGTGCCGCGCCGACGACGAGGGCGGGATCCAGCAGCAGCACCGTCGCGGTCAGGTCCTCCGACAGCGCCTCGTACGGCAGAGCGGGCTGAGACATGAGTGCGACGTCACCGGCAGCGGCTGCGCCGTCGATCCCGCCGCAGTGGCCGGACACCCGCCCGGCGCTGGGCCATACCGCCATCACCCGATTCAGGGCGTCGGGCGTGGCCTCCACCGTGCCCGGCATCCGCATCTCGTCGATGACGAACGATCCGGCGTCGGTTCGCCCGTGACGGAGCAGCGGCGCCTCGACCAAGTGTTCTGTCGTGCGATGCAGGCGCATCCGCGCCTGATAGGCCGCGTCGAGATAGGGCCCGACCTCGTGGGGATCGCTCAGCTCGACACTGGATCGCGTCGGCCGGCTGTGCATGTTCGTGTGCTTGTCAATCATGATCACCTCGGCGGGGGTGACGCAGTTCGGAGCTTGTGTGCTGAACCCCCGGGACTGCGCTCCACCTTAGCCGGTACCGGCGATCCCGGCCCGCATGTCACAGGTTTGTCAGACTTCTCCAAGCCGCCGTTGAGGTGGTCTAACCTGCCGGTCGAGATACCAGGGCATCGATCGCCGACGGGCTGAGCACCCGGTCGAGCACCATGGCGGCGCTGCCGATCACGCCGGCCCGGTCACCGTGGGTCGAGGGCACCACCTGCAGCGTCCGGGTCGCCAGCGCTGTCGCGTTGCCGTACAGGGTCGCCCGCATCCCGGCGACGAAGATGTCGTACGCGCCGACCATGTCGCCGGCCACCACCAGCACCGCCGGGTTGAGCAGATTCACCGCGCCGGCCAGCACCTCTCCGACGTGGCGGCCGCTGTCGCGGATCAGCCTGCGTGCCTCGGCGTCGCCCGCGTTCGCCAGGTCCACCACGTCACGCAGGTGCCCGACGTCGCGGCCCTGCGCCCGCATGGCTGCGACCAGAGCCCAGCCGCCGGCAATCGCCTCGAGGCACCCGGTGTCGCCGCAGCGGCACGGCGCACCCGCGGCTGCGGCTGTCTTGTTGTGCCCGAACTCTCCCGCCGCGTGCGCCGCGCCCCGCAACAGCGCACCGCCGGCGATGATGCCAGCGCCCAGCCCGGTCGACGCCTTGACCACCAGCAGGTCGTCGATCGGCGGGCCCTCGCCGCGGCGTTCGGCGAGCGCGATGGCGTTGGCGTCGTTGTCGATCACCACGGGCGCGGCCGTGAGGTCACGGAAGTAGGGGGCAAGCGGAATGCCGTCCCACCCGGTCATGATCGGCGAGTCCAGGCTGGCGCCGCGGGTGCCGTCGATGCTGCCGGGCAGGCTCAACCCGACGCCGAAGACCGCGTCGTGGCGCCGCCCGGCCTCGCGCAACAGCGCGTCGAGGCGCGCGGTGACCAGTGGCATCAGGTCGTCAGGCCGGCAGCCGGGCTCCTGGTCGATGTCGCCGACGGCCAGCATGTCGCCCGCCAGGTCGCACACCGCAAGGCGGACCCGGCTGCGCCCGACCGCGGCCGACAGCACCACGCCCGCGTCGGCGTTGAACGAGACGAACGAGGCGGGGCGGCCACCGGTCGAGGGCGCCTGCTCGCGCTCGTCGACCAGGCCGTGCGCAGCGAGGGCGGCCACCCTGGCCGACACCGCCGTCCGGGAGAGCCCGGTCAGCTGACCGAGTTCGCCGCGCGTGACGTCGCGCCGCGTCCGGATCAGGTCGTACAGCTCGCCGGTGGATGCCGGTGAGAGTCGCAGTGCAGGCACAGTTGCAGCGTAACCTCGGCCACTTTTGTCTTTCAAGTGCCTAATTCGATTGGCCAGTGGGCAGAAGTCTCGTTACCGTGGCCACATGACGGTTTCCCTGGATCGACCTTTGTCGGTCGTCGCGCCCGCGCCGGCCGTGCGGTGGCTCGCGGTGTTCGCCCTGGCGCTCGGCGGGTTCGGCATCGGCACCACCGAGTTCGTCGCGATGGGCCTGCTGCCCGACATGGCGTCGAGCCTGGGCATCACTGAACCCACCGCCGGTCACGTCATCTCCGCCTACGCACTGGGCGTCGTGGTCGGCGCACCACTGATCACCGCGCTCACCGCGCGGATGAACCGCAGGACGCTGCTGCTCGGCCTGATGACGGTGTTCACGGTCGGCAATCTCATCACCGTCGTCGCCCCCACCTACGGAACGCTGATGGCGGCCCGCTTCGTCGCGGGCCTGCCGCACGGGGCGTTCTTCGGCATTGCCGCGCTGGTCGCCGCCCACCTGATGGGACCGAAGAACCGTGCCAAGGCGGTCGCGCACGTGATGACCGGCCTGACCCTGGCCACCGTGCTTGGTGTGCCGATGGCGTCCTGGCTGGGCCAGTGGCTCGGCTGGCGGGCCGCCTTCGCCCTCGTCGTCGGCATCGGCGCGCTGACCGTGACGGCGCTGTGGTTCTGGCTGCCCACACTGCGGTCGATGCACGCCACCAGTCCGATGACCGAACTCGGCGCGCTGCGCCGGGTTCAGGTCTGGCTCGCCCTGCTCATCGGCATGGTCGGCTTCGGCGGCATGTTCGCCGTCTACACCTACGTCGCCACCACCATGACCGACGTCGCCGGCCTGTCCCGCGGACTCGTCCCGCTGGCGCTGATGATGTTCGGACTCGGCATGGTGGTCGGCAACTTCGTCGGCGGCTGGGCCGCCGACCGGTCGGTGATCCGCGCGCTCTATGCCTCGATCGGGACGCTCGCCGTGGTGCTGGCGCTGTTCGTCGCGGCCGCCCACCACCCCGTCACCGCGCTGATCGGGTTGTTCGCGGTCGGCGCCGCGGGGTCCGCGGTCGCCCCGGCACTGCAGACCCGGCTGATGGACGTCGCCCACGGCGCGCAGAGCCTTGCCGCCGCGCTGAACCACTCCGCGCTGAACATCGCCAACGCCACCGGCGCCTGGGTCGGCGGCCTGGTGATCGCCGGCGGCTACGGCTACACCGCGCCCGCCGCCGCAGGCGCCGCGATGGCCGTCGCCGGCCTCGTCGTGCTGACCCTCTCGGTGGCGCTGGGGCGACATTTGATCAAATGACCCCCATGTCCGTACTCGACGCATTCCGCCTGGACGACAAGGTCGTCATCGTCACCGGTGCCTCGTCCGGCCTCGGGGTGTCGTTCGCCCGGGCGTGCGCCGAGGCAGGCGCCGACGTGGTGCTCGCCGCCCGCCGGGTCGAGAAGCTGGCCGACACCGCCGAACTGGTGCGCGGCACCGGCCGCCGTGCACTCACCGTCGCCACCGACGTGGTCGACCCCGAACAGTGCCAGGCGATGGTCGACGCCGCGATGACCGAGTTCGGGCGCGTCGACGTGCTGGTGAACAACGCCGGTGTCGGCACCGCGGTGCCCGCCACCCGCGAGACCCCCGACGAGTTCCGCGCGGTGGTGGACATCAACCTCAACGGCTCCTACTGGGCGGCGCAGGCGTGCGGACGGGTGATGCAGCCGGGCAGTTCGGTGATCAACATCTCGAGCATCCTGGGCATCACCACCGCGGGACTCCCGCAGGCGGCCTACAGCGCGAGCAAGGCCGCGATCTCCGGGCTCACCCGCGACCTGGCTCAGCAGTGGGGCGTTCGCAAGGGCATCCGCGTCAACGCGATCGCGCCCGGCTTCTTCAAGTCCGAGATGACCGACCAGTACAAGCCGGGCTACCTCGAGAGCGTCATCGAGCGGGCCGCCCTCGGGCGCGTCGGGGACCCGGCGGAACTCGCCGCGACGCTGGTGTGGCTCGCCTCGCCCGCAGGCGGGTACGTGACCGGGCAGACGATCGTCGTCGACGGCGGCGTCACCATCACCTGATTTTCACCCCGGTAGCCATTTTTTATGCGTTTCCTATGAGCTGCTGGGTTATTCTCTCGCGCCTCCATAGATTGGTTTCAGGAGCTTTTCCAACCAATCAGTCGGAGGAACAGAGAAATGAACAAATTCGCCGTCGCCACGATCACCGCGGGCGCCATGGCCTCGATGACGCTGGCGCTCACCGCGACCGCCACCGCCGCTCCGACCGGGTGGTCGGACGCCGAGCAGACCGTGGACACGCTGCGCAGCAGTGGGTATCGCGTCCAGGTCAACCGCAGTGGCACCGCTCCGCTGTCCCAGTGCACCGTCGACTCCGTGCGCAGGGGACCGACTCCCATCGGCCCCAACGTCGGATCGCCCTCGGATGACCGGAACATGGCGGTGACGGTGGTGGTGAACGCGAGCTGCTGAATTCGCCGGCGCACCGATGCGAATTCATGGCACGGACTCCCGTGCCATGAATTCGCATTTCTTTTTCTATACGGGCTTCAATTCCTGCGCCGGTACCAGCACCGGCAATCGAATGCGGAATGTGGTCGTGCCGCCGCCGGACTCCGCCGTGATCGAGCCGTCGTGCGCTTCGATGATCGACGCGGTGATGGACAGGCCGAGGCCGAAGCTGCCGGCCTCCCGGGAGCGCGACTTGTCCGCCCGGACGAACCGCTCGAACAGGTGCGGCAGCAGGTCGGCCGGGATGCCCGGCCCGTCGTCGGAGACGGTGAGCTCGACGTGCCCGGACCCGTCACCGTCCCGGCCGACCGCGAGGCCGGCGGTGACCGTGGTGCCGGCAGGGGTGTGCACCCGCGCATTGGCCAGCAGGTTGGCCACCGACTGGTGCAGTCGCGCGCGGTCTCCGCGCACGACGACGGGACCCTCGACGTCGGTCACCCAGCGGTGCGTCGGCGCGGACACCGCGGCGTCGTTGACGGCGTCGACCACCACGTCGGCGAGGTCGACGTCGGTGCGGTCGAGGTCGTGCCCCTCGTCGAGGCGGGCCAGCAGCAGCAGGTCGGCCACGAGTGCGTTCATCCGAAGCGCCTCGGCCTCGATGCGGGCCAGCGAGTACTCCGTCGTCTCGGGCAGCACCGCACTGTCCTGCCGGGTGAGCTCGGCATAGCCCTGGATCGCCGCCAGTGGGGTGCGCAGTTCGTGGCTGGCGTCGGTGATGAACTGCCGCATCCGCCGGTCCGAGGCGGCCACGTCGCCGAGCGCCCGCTCGACGTGGTCGAGCAGCCGGTTCAAGGTGTCGCCGACGAGGCCGACCTCCGTGCGCGGGTCGGTGTCACCGGCAGGCACCCGCGGGGTGATCGCGTAGTTGTCCCGGTCGAGGGGAAGCAGGGCCACCTCGGCGGCGGTCGCCGCGACACGGCGCAGCGGGCGCAGGGCGAAGCGGACGATGGCGACCGTGCTACCCGCCGTGACCAGCAGGGCGAGCACGGTGAGGACGGTGACGATCGCCGTCTCGCGGATCATCGCCTCCCACGCCGGAGTGCGTGACACGCCGGTCACGAGGATCTCGCCGCCGTCACCGGGGCGGCTGGCCATCCGGTACCAGCCAAGGCCCGGCAGTTCGACGCTGCGCGGCTCGGCGCCGTCGGGCGCCGTGTCGGCGACCGCCTCCACGGCGTCGGCGGGAACCGGACGCGCCTCGCCGTCGACGAAGTACGCCGAGTCGACGACCTCGCCGCCGCGGATCAGCGCGATGACGTTCCCGGGAGCCTGGCCGACGAAGTTCGCCAGCGGCTTCGTGGTGCCCGGCGGCGGCAGCTCACCCGTCGTCGGCAGCGGCGTGCTGCGGTACTTGGTCACGCCGTTGCTGAAATTGTCGGCGGCGCCGGACAACTGGCCGTCGATGATCCCGAGCACCGAGGCCCGCAGCGTCAGCACCGACATCGTCCCGATCGTCGCCACCGCGATCATCACCACCAGCGAGACGCCGACGACGAGTTGCCGCAGCAGGGTCCAGCTCCGCCAGATACGTGTCATTCTGCGGGCCGCAGCAGATAGCCGACCCCACGCACGGTGTGGATCATCGGGTCCCGTCCGGAGTCGATCTTCTTGCGCAGGTACGACACGTAGAGGTCGACGACGCTCGACTTGCCGCCGAAGTCGTAGTCCCACACCCGGCGGAGGATCTCGTTGCGGGTCAGTGCCTTCCGGGGATGCTGCATCAGGTAGCGCAGCAGCTCGAACTCGGTCGACGTCAGCGGGATGGGAACGCCGGCCCGGTACACCTCCCGGCTGGTGCCGACGAGCTCGAGATCGCCGACGGTCAGGTGCTCTTCCGAATCCGGGGTGAGGTAGGCGTTGCGCCGCAACAGCCCCCGCAGCCGGGCGACCAGCTCCTCGAGGCTGAACGGCTTGGTCATGTAGTCGTCGCCGCCGGCCGTCAGCCCGGTCACCCTGTCGCGCACCGAGTCCCGTGCGGTGAGGAAGAGGATCGGCGTGTAGGTGCCCGACGACCGGATCTGCTGCAGCACGCCGAAGCCGTCCGTGTCCGGCAGCATGATGTCGAGAACCAGGATGTCCGGACTGTGCTCTCGGTACTTGGCCACCGCCTCGCCGGCGTCGTGGGCGACCTCGATGGCCCAGCCCTCGTACTGCAGCGCCATCCGCACCAGATTCGTCAGCGCACGTTCGTCGTCGACCAGCAGGACGCGGATGGGTGACCCGTCGGGCCGGCACATCTTCGGCAGCTGGCCGAGGACGGGCCGGCGTGGACCGGTACCACTGTCGGTCGGCACAGACGTCATCCGACCATTCTCGCGAGCGCCGCGTGGCCGGTCACGCGTCTCATAGAGATTTCACATGTGCGCACATCCGCCGGCGCGGGTATGCGGTCGCCGTGGCACACCAGTCCTTCGCCTTCCGTTTCGACCCGCGCTACCGGATCGCGGCGCTGCCGTTCGGCATCTGGCCTTCGCGATGCGGCGTCGACGTCGGGTCCGACCGCCTCACCGCCAGGTTCGGGCCGTGGCGGCTGGAGACGGCTCTCGAGAACGTCGCCGACGTCACCATCACCGGGCCCTACCAGTTCATCAAGACGGCGGGCGCCGCACACCTCTCGATCGCCGACCGGGGCCTCACCTTCGCCACCAACGGCGACCGTGGTGTGTGCCTGGAGTTCCGGACGCCAGTCCCGGGCATCGAACCCACCGGACGCCTCAGGCATCCCAGCCTCACCGTCACCGTGGCGGACTGCGACGCGCTCGCCGCCGCGCTGCGCGAACACCTGGCCTGACAGTCTGCGACGGCCCGGCGACCCTTACCCGGCGGACAGTAAACCCTTCCCCGGTGGCGCCGGATTCTGGCTCGGCGGCGATTACGCGGTCAGGACGACATCGCGACGATGGATGTCGTCCTGCTGTACACCGCACGAGAACAAGGAAGCATGATGTTCGCGACAACACCCACCGGCCCCTTCCACGACGAAACCGTGCGGATGCGCACGGCCGAGCTTCCGGTGAAGCCGCTCGCGACCCACGTTCCGTCCCCCGACCTGCCGATGAAGGCGCTGCCGAAGGCCGTCAGCGGCTTCGACGGCAAGACCGTGCGCCTGCGGCCGGTCGAGATCATCGGCACCGTCTCCGACACCGTCCGCCAGCGCTACATCAACCTGGCCACCAAGCCGAGCCCGCCCACCAAGTGGGCCATCGCCCGGGTGTTCTTCGTGCTGTTGCTGGCATCCATGCCGATCCTGGCGATCCCGGTGGAGGTGTTCGGGCTGGTCCACCAGAGCACGACGTCGATCGTCATCATCGCGCTGCTCGCAGTGCTCGGCGCGATCATCGCGTTCGCACCCCACCGGATCGACATGGTGGTCGGGCGCGGCCTGATCGCCGGCATGGTCGCCTGCATCGTCTACGACGCCGCGCGGTTGTTCGCGGTGCACGTCCTGAACTTGATGGGTGACTTCATCCCCGTGATGGGTTCGTTCGTCACCGGAGAGCCGGAGACCAACGGCAGTGCCGCGGTCGGCTACGTGTGGCGCTACATCGGCGACGGCGGCGGCATGGGTGTCGCGTTCTTCATCGCGGCGTTCGCGCTGGGGATCGACCGGTGGAAGAGCGTCTACGCGGTGCTGGCCTTCGTGGCGATGTCGGTGTTCCCGCTGTGGAGCGGACTGATCGGCACCGTTGTGCTGGCCCCGCGCGGCGAGGAGATGATGTTCGACCTGAACCCCGCCACGTTCACCATCACCCTGGTCGGGCACCTGATCTTCGGTCTGGTGCTGGGACTGGCCTTCCTGAAGGCGCCGCGCGGAGCTGTCCACAGCGAATGGCCGTGGCCGCCGATCCTGGAGTCGGCGAAGGTCAGGCGGATGATCCCGCAGGCATGGAGAGCCACCCACCGCGCGCCGCGCGCATGATCTGAGGTGGGCGAGCCGCGGGTCGTCGGGGGCAACTCCGACGGCCCGCGGTGGCGCGTCCGCCGTGTTTGCGACCAAGGACCGGCTCCGTGGGCGAAGATTGCTCGGAGAGGAGGTCCCCATCGTCATGTCGTCGCACCTGGAAGTCCTCCGGCCCACTGGGCGGGAGCTCGTCCCGCTGACCGGCCAGCGGGTGACCCTTGGCAAGTCGTCGACCAATGTGGTGGCGCTCGAACACGACGAGACCGTGTCGCGCCTGCACGCCGTCCTGGAGAACCTCGGATTCGCGTGGTCGATCCGCGACCTGGGCAGCCGCAACGGGACCCTCCTGAACGGGGAGAAGATCACCGCCGAACGCGTTCTGCGGTCCGGCGATGAGGTGCGGATCGGGAAGTCGAAGTTGATCTTCTGGGAGGTCAGGGATTCCGGCGGCGCCCTCGACGAGGAGACCGTCACGGCCCAGCCCGCCGAGGTCCCGCCGCGGCTGACCCCGCGTGAGGTCGACGTGCTCGTCGTGTTGTGCCGCCCGCTGGTCTCCGACGACCCGTTCCCGGAACCGGCGTCCGTGCGGAAGATGGCCGGCGAACTGTTCGTCTCCGAGGCGGCCGTCAAACAGCACCTGCAGAATCTCTACGACAAGTTCGCCGTCCCCGCCGAGGGTGACCGGCGGGTGCGGCTGGCCAACGAGGCGCTGCGGCGCGGCGCCGTCACGCTCGCTCAGTTGCGCGCTACGTGAAGTCGAGCGCCTCGATCGTCGCCACCGGGCCTTCGTGCGTCGGCCGGTCGGCGCCGCCGATGCAGTACAGGGTGGAGCCGACGGCGGCCACCACCTGACCGTGCACCGGGGTGTTGATCGGCGCGACGGTGGACCACTTGCCGGTGTCGATGTCGTAGATCTCGACGGTGGCCAGCACGCGCGTCGGTTCCTCGCCACCGACGGCCACGATCCGGCCGTCGACCAGCGCGGCGCCGTAGCTGCCGCGCGCAGTAGGCATGTCCGCCAACCCCTCCCACGTCCCGGACTCCGGGTCGAATCGTTCGACGGCCGAGGAGTTCTCGTCGGCGGTCAGCGCCCGTCCGCCCACCGTGTAGACGTAGGTGCCGTCCGACACCGCCGCGAGATGTTCACGCGGGGTGGGCAGGTCGGCGGCCGTGGTCCAGGACTCCCCGTCGAAGACCTCGGTCGCCGCGACGAGCTTCTTGTTGTTCTGCCCGCCGACGACGACGAGCTTGTCGTCGACGACGGCCGCCGACGGCGCCGCACGGGCGAACCCGAGGCTCGGCAGTTCCACCCACGCGCCGTCGCGCAGCGCGAAGACCTTGTTCGACGCCTCGGCGACGGTGTCGGTGGCGCCGCCGATCACGATCATCTCGCCGCGGAAGTTCGCCGCCGTCGCGTGGTGCAGGGGTATCGGCAGCGGCGGATGCTTCTGCCACGCGCCGGTCTTCGGGTCGTAGCTCTCGACGGTGTCGAGGGATTGCGAATGCCCCAGCATGCCGCCGGCGATCCATATCTCGTCGTCGAGCACGGTCGACGCCATCATCAACCGCGGGGTCTGCGCGTCGGGCAGCGCACGCCACTGCGCAGCGGGCTGGGGCCTGCGCGGCGCCAGCTGCAACGCCTCGGCCGACGAGACGACCTGATCGTCGCCGGCACCGGTGGACCCGCTGATCGCGTACACGGTCCGGCCCACCGCCGCGACCCCCGAACCGTGCCTCGCGGTGCCGAGATCCGGAAGGTCACTCCAGGTCGAGGTGGTGAGGTCAAGGGCGGCAACGCTTCTGAGAACCTGCCCGCGCGACATACCGCCGACCGCCACCAACCGGGCGTCGGTGACGGCGACGCCCAAGTCGCTGCGCGGCCGGGGAAGGTCGGGCATGGCCGACCACCTGTCCGCAAGCGGGTCGTAGGCCTCGACGGCCGCCAGGTCGGCAGTGCCGGTGGTGCCGCCCACCGCGTACATCAGCTTTCCGTCCGACGCCGCACCGAGCAGCTGCCGGGGCGTCGGCATGGGAGCGGCCGGTCGCCATGAGCCGCCGTCGTAGACCTCGGTGGTGTTCAGCAGCCTGCCGCCGGCGTCCACCCCGCCGGTGACGACGATGCGGTCACCGACCACCGCGGCCGCCGCTGCGGCCCGCGGTTGCAGCAGCGGCGGAAGCTCCACCCAGCGGCTGTTGACCACCCGCCACACCCGATCGGTGGCGATCTTCTCGTCGGCGCCCTCGCTGCGCCAGCCGCCGAGCACCACCGGCGTGTGCTGCCAGGTCACCGCCGCCGCGTGCTGGACCGGGACGGGCAGGTCCTCGCCGCCCTTCCAGCTGTCGATGGCCGGGTCGTAGCCCTCGTGGCCGCCGCTGACGCGGTTGTCCGCGCCGACGCCGCCGAAGATCCAGATGGTGCCGTCTGCCTGGGTGGCCGCGACCGCGTCGCGCGCGACCCGGGCATCGGCGACCGGTTCCCATACGGGCGGCGATTCGGCGGTCGGCCGGCTCGGTGCGGCCGCCGTCGGTTCGGCGGCGTCCCGCGACGAGGTGACCATGACGATGCCGCTGACCACCAGGAGCAGCACCGCCACGACGGCCGCCCCGGCGATCAGCAGCCTCTTGCGGTCGCGCTTGGGCGGGCCGGAATCCGATTCCATCACCCGCGGGGGTTCGGGGACCTTCGGCGGGATCTGCGCGGCCTGCCACGGCAGGCTCGACCCGCTGATCGACGTGGTGTGGGCGAACATGCCGGGGACCGGAGGCGGAAGGCCGCCGTCCGGTGGCGCACCGGCGCCGGACGGATCACCGGTGTCCTCCGGCAGCGGCAGCGCCTGCGTGCCGTCCTCCTGCTCCGCTGCCGCACCGGCATCGCTGAGCGCCATCGGATCGGCGGTCAGCCCGTTGTGCCCCTGTGCCAGTTGCAGTTCGCGGCCGAACTCCGCCGCCGAGGCCTGGCGGTCCCCCGGCTCACGCGACATCGCCTTCTCGATGGCCGCGCAGACGTCGGCCGGGATGCCCTGCGGACGCAGGTCCGGCACCGGCGTCGAGGTGATGCGCAGGTAGTGCGCGATCAGATCCTCGTCGGCCTTGCGCTCGTGCGGCGGCGTCCCGGCGATCAGCGCGTAGAGCGTCGCTCCGAGGGAGTACACGTCGGCCGCGACGGTGGGCGGATTGCCGGCGAGCACCTCAGGCGCGGTGTAGGACAGGGTGCCGGTGAAGTAGCCGGTCTCGGTCTTGTACCCGCCGGTGATGCGGGCGGTGCCGAAGTCACTGAGCTGCGGTTCGCCGTAGTCGTTGGCGAGCACGTTGGCGGGCTTGATGTCCCGGTGCAGTGTCCCGGTCCGGTGTGCGGTCTCCAGCGCCCCGGACAGTTTCACCCCGATGCGCAGTGCTTCCGGCCACGCGATGCGGCCCTCCCGGCGTATCCGCTCCGCGAGCGAACCCCTTGCGTGGTAAGGCATCACGATGAACGGCCGGCTGCTCTCGGTCACGCCGACCTGCAGGATGTTCACGATGTTCGGGTGCCCGGACAGCGCTCCCATCGCGTAGCCCTCGCGCAGGAACCGTTCCCGGTCGTCGTCGTCGAGATCGGAGGCGAGCACCTTGATGGCAACGCTGCGGCCGAGGGACTTCTGGTGGCAGCGGTAGACCACCCCGCCGCCGCCCCGGCCCACTTCGCTCGCATCCCCGAAGCCGGCGGCCGCCAACTCGGCCGCTATCCCGCCCGCCATGGTGTCCCGCCCTCCGGTGACATGCCGATTTCCTTCGCCTGACGGTACCGAGCAAACATTCGGAAAAGATGAAATTGACGCATCACTCACCAACGCCGCCGGTCGCGCTAGAGGCTGCGGACCAGTGCGGCGGCGTGCACGGTGTCGCCCACGACGAACCACACCCGGAGCCCGCCGTCGCGCGACGCGAAGTGGATGACGACGTCATCCGTGCGCTGAATCGGCTTGCGGTACTCGACGACTGCACGGTACGGGGCCGTCGCGATGTCCGGGTATCGCGCCATCACCTCGTGCACACCATGCCAGTAGACGGTGTTGTTGACATGCCGGAAGTGGTCGATGTCGGTGTGGCGCAGGGCGAAGGGGATCGACGCCTCCGGCTCGGCGGGGCCGGGGAGCCACGGCCGCCATTTCAGCCGGGTCTCGTCGGTGGTGCTCGCGAACCGGGTGAACAGATCGCCGTCGATCAGTGACGGCGTCTGGGTGTCCTTGTTCATGTTGATCCAGAAGCCCTCGGTCTCGACCAGGCCACCCTCTGAGCCGTCGAGCCGGACCCGCATCGAACACCAGCGGTTGGAGATGCCCGAGCACCACCGCCGCAGGGTGATGTCGCTCGGCCATTCGATCGGTTCGACGACGTCGATCACGGTGCGCTGCACGATCCAGTGCGGATTCACGTCGGCGAACCCAGAGTCGACCAGGTGCTCGGCCCCGGCCTCCTGGATGTACCGGGCGACGCCGTCCAACCGGATTCGCCGGTGCTCGTCGATGTCGCTGGTGGTGAGCCGCCAGCCCGTCCGGAACACGTAGCCGGTGTCCGGCAACGCGTGCAGCGGTCTCGCCGCGTCCGGCTGGGCTGTCGACACGGTAGGAGACGGTAACGCATGCCCCGATCTCCGATAGGGTCGCGCGGAGCGAGGGGGACGGCATGCGGACGATCGAGACCGATTACCTGGTCGTCGGCGCCGGCGCCATGGGGATGGCCTTCACCGACACCCTCGTCGCCGAGAGCGATGCGCAGGTCGTCGTCGTCGACAGGGGCAGTTCGCCCGGCGGGCACTGGACGCGCGCCTACCCGTTCGTCCGCCTGCACCAGCCCTCGGCCTACTACGGCGTGAACTCCCAGCCGCTGGGGTCCGGCGAAGTCGATGAAGCCGGGTGGAACGCCGGCCTGCACGAGCTGGCCGCGGGTGACGAGGTGTGCGGATACTTCGACGAGGTGATGCAGAAGGTCCTGCTGCCGACGGGACGGGTGTCGTACCTGCCGTTGAGCGAGTACCTCGGTGACGGCCGGATCGTCGGGCCCGGCGGTGACGAGGTGGCCGTCGACGTGCGGCGCCGGACGGTCGACGCGACCTATCTGCAGACGGTGGTGCCGTCGATGCGCCCGCCGGCGTACGGAGTGGCCGACGGCGTCGTGTGCGTGCCCCCCAATGAATTGCCGTCGCTGGCCGCGGATTTCGAGCGTTTCGCCGTGGTCGGTGCGGGCAAGACGGGTGTCGATGCGTGCCTGTGGCTGCTCGCCGGCGGCGCCGCGCCCGAGCGGCTGCGGTGGATCATGCCGCGCGACGCGTGGCTGCTCGACCGCGAGAACATCCAGCCGGGGCCCGACTTCCTCGACCGGTTCAAGACGAGCTTCGGGGCACGGCTGAGGTCCATCACCAACGCCGGTTCCGTCGACGACCTGTTCGCGCAGCTGGAGGCGAACGGCAACCTGCTCCGGCTCGACCCGGCGGTGCGGCCCACGATGTACCGCTGCGCCACGGTGTCGCGCGCCGAACTCGACCAGCTGCGCCGCATCGAGGACGTGATCCGGCTCGGCCGCGTCGAGCGGATCGAGCCCTCCGAGATCGTGCTCACCGGCGGCACAGTGGCGTCGGCCGCCTCAACCCTCTACGTGGACTGCACCGCCGACGGTCTCGAGAAGCGCCCGGCGGTGGACGTCTTCGACGGAGACCGGCTGGTGCTGCAGAGTGTGCGCGGCTGCCAGCAGGTGTTCAGCGCCGGCCTGATCGCCCATGTGGAACTCAGCGGCGCCGACGACGCCGCCAACAATGCGCTGTGCCGGCCGGTTCCGCACCCGAACACCGACGTCGACTGGCTGGCGATGACGCTGGCCGAGCACCGCAACGAATTGCGCTGGCTCGCAGAGCGCGAACTGCTGGACTGGCTGGCGACGTCACGGCTGAACCTGCTGCGCGAGATGTTCGCCCCGATGCTGGCGCGGCCGCGGAGTCGCGAGCGCTTGCTCGGCATGGTCGCCAAAGCACTGCAGGACGCCAACGACAAGCTCGAGTGGCTGCTGCGCGAGGGCTGACTACCCGAGTTCGTGCAGCTGGTCGAGGATCGACCCGAGCAACTGCTCGTCGGTGGTGGTGTGCAACCGAATGGGTTCGAGGCGGCTCCCGCCCGCCGGCAGTTGCCGCTGCCTCTCGTCATGACGCTCGAGCACGTCGTTGATCAGGCCCCCGAAGTCCTGCAGCTGTTGATTGAGGAACCGCGTACAGCCGTCGAGAAGCTCCACGTGTTGCCGTGCGACGGAACGCCTCCGGCAGTTCTCCGCGATCTCCAGCGCCCTCTCGTAGAGGTCGGCCAGGTGGTGTGCGGCACGAACGACGCCGGCGGGGTCGGCGGTGTCGTCGCCGTCGCCGAACGCCGCGGTGAACTCCGGCGCGCGCAGGTACGCCGCTGCCTCCGCGACGACGTCGTCGGCGGCGCGCAGGTGCCGGGTGAGGAACTGCGCGACGTCGTGGCCCGTGCGCAGCCTGCCGGCCGGATGCGCGGCCCGCCCGACCACCTGTGCGATCTTGCGCTCCTCGAGCGCCGCCCAGCGCTGGAAGACCACGGACGCGAAGGCCGCCCAGGCCCAGCCCGGCGGCTTGTCCCGCACCATCTGGTCGACGAGTTCCGGCGTGGGGACGAGGTCCGCGGTTCGCATGGCATGACCGTAGGCGAGGGCACCGACAAGCCGGAGGCATGCGACCGTAGACCCATGACCGTCACCGTCGAGTCGTTCGAGGTCGCCGATCCGGCGGACGCCTGGACGCGGGCCGGGTTCACTGTGGAGTCCGGTGTCTGCCGGGTCGGCGGCGTCGGCATCAGGCTGGTCGGCCGCAACGCCGGCACCGGCATCGCCGGGTGGTCGTTGCGCGGCCTGCCGCCCCGCGCCTCGGACCATGACCTCGACGGCGTTCCGACCACCTGGACGGACGACGTGGCCGCTGCAGCGCCGGCCGAGCACCCGAACGGCGTCGTCGCGATCGACCACGTCGTGCTGCTGTCGCCGGACCTGCGCCGGACGGTCGCCGCCCTTGCCGCCGTCGGCGTGGAGCCACGCCGCGAACGGGACGCCGAACTCGGCGGACGCCCGATCCGCCAGATCTTCTTCAGGTTCGGCGAGGTGATCGTCGAGGTCGTCGGTTCACCGGACATGACGGACGAGGGTCCTTCCACCCTGTGGGGCATCACGTACGTCGTCGCGGACATCGACGCGACGGCCGCGTTCTTCGGTGAGCGCACCGGACCGGTCAAGGACGCGGTGCAGCCAGGACGCCGGATCACGACGCTGCGGCATCGCGACCTCGGGATGTCGGTCCGCACGGCGATGATGTCGGCGCGTCGGTGAGCTCGACCGCCCGGCCCGTTGCCTATTCTCGGCGCATGACCGAGGACGTCGTCGTCATCCACACCGACGGCGGGTGCAGGCCGAACCCCGGGCCCGGTGGTTGGGGTGCGGTGCTGCGCCAGCGCCACCATGTCCGCGAGATGTGCGGCGGCGAGCCGGGCGAGACGAGCAACAACCGGATGGAGCTGATGGCGCCGATCATGGCGCTGGAGGCGCTCACCCGACCGGTGGTGGTGCATCTCCACACCGACAGCACCTACGTCCGCAACGGCATCACCAAGTGGGTCCTCGGCTGGGAACGCAACGGCTGGCTGACCGCCGCCAAGCAGCCGGTGAAGAACGTCGACCTCTGGCAGCGGCTGCAGGCGGCCTGTGCGCGGCATCGGGTCGAGTGGTTCTGGGTGAAGGGGCATTCCGGCGTCGTCGACAACGAACTGGCCGACGTGCTGGCCACCCGGGGCATGCAGGAAGCGATCGCCGGGGCGGCTCTTCTCAGCTGACCGGTGAGCGTTCGGAGTCGAGCGCCGCCATGTGCTCGGCCGGGTATCGGTCGCCCGCCACCTCGGCCGCAGGCACCGCCGACTCCAGTTGTGCCAGTTGGCCTTCCGTCAGCGTCACGTCGACGGCCCCGAGCGCCTCGGTCAACCGGTTACGGTTGCGCGCGCCGATCAGCGGCACGACGTCGTCTCCGCGGGCGGCCACCCACGCGATGGCCGCCTGAGCGACCGACACCCCGAGTTCGTCGGCGACACCGCGCAACGCCTCGACCAACGCCAGGTTGCGGTCGAGGTTGGCCTCGGCGAATCGCGGGCTCATGGTGCGGAAATCGCCTGGCCCGCCGCTGGTTCTCGTCCAGTGCCCGCCGATCAGCCCTCGGGAGAGCACTCCGTACGCGGTCACGCCGATCCCGAGCTCGCGGCAGGTGTCGAGGATGTCGCCCTCGACGCCGCGCGACATCAGCGAGTATTCGATCTGCAGGTCGCTGATCGGCCGGACGGCGGCCGCGCGACGGATGGTGTCCGATCCGACCTCCGACAGCCCGATGTGCCGGACGTATCCGGCGTCGACGAGCTCGCCGATCGCGCCGACGGTGTCCTCGATGGGCACGGCGGGATCCAGGCGAGCCGGCCGGTAGATGTCGATGCGGTCGGTGCCGAGGCGCTGCAACGAGTACGCGGCGGCGGACTTCACCGCAGCCGGGCTCGCGTCGTAGCCGACCCAGGCGCCCGCGGGGTCGAGTCGACCGCCGAACTTCACGCTGAGTTGGTAGGCGTCGCGCGGGGTGGAGCGCAACGCCTCGGCGATCAGCAGTTCGTTGTGACCCATGCCGTAGAAGTCGCCGGTGTCCAGCAACGTGATCCCCGCGTCGAGCGCGGCGCGCACGGTGGCGATGCTCTCGCCGCGGTCGGATTCGCCGTACGCCCCCGACATGCCCATGCATCCGAGGCCGACCGCCGATGTGTTCAAGGTTCCGAGTGTGTTGGTTCGCATGAATTCCAGCGTGGGCCCGAATCAGCGGGGCTACCAGGACGCGTCGAAGCAGGGATCGGGAGTCCCTGCCTGAGCCTGCACCTCTGGCGGACAATCAACCGATGGATCGCGAAGCGCTGGCCCAGTTCCTGCGGCGCCGCCGGGAGGCGCTGAGCCCAGTGGACGTGGGACTGCCGGTGGGCGTGCGTCGCCGCACCGCGGGGCTGCGCCGAGAGGAAGTGGCGCAGCTGACCGGGATGTCCGTGGACTACTACGGGAGGCTGGAGCAGTCGCGCGGGCCGCAGCCGTCACCGCAGATGCTGCGGGCGCTCGCCCGCGCCCTGCGTCTGACCGACGACGAGACCGACCACCTGTACCGGCTCGCGGGCCACGCGGTCCCCGACCGCAGTACGCACTCGGTCAACGTGCGGCCCGCGCTGCTGTTCGTTCTCGACCAGCTCAGCGACGCAGTGGCTTTCGTCTGCTCCGACACCGACGTCATCCTCGCGCAGAACGGGCTCGCCAAGGTGCTGATGAGTGAGCTACCCGCAGCCGGCGGGTCCGGTGTCCAGGCCAGCATGACGTGGCACTGGTTCACCGATCCGCGGTCGCGTGCGGGTGCACCCGAGGCGGACCACGACCGGCTGAGCCGGACCACCGTGGCGGACCTGCGCGCCGCGTGGGCCCGCCGGCCCGACGACGCCGACATGCGCGAGCTCGTCGAGGCGCTGCTCGAACACAGCCCCGAGTTCGCCGGCCTGTGGGCGCGACACGAAGTGGCCACCCGGCGGATGGATCGCAAGACGTTCCTGACGAGGGTCGGTCCCATCACGCTGGACTGCGAGGTACTGGCGACGACGGACGGTCAGCGGCTGGTGCTGCTCACCCCACCCGCGGGCTCCGACGCGCTGGCCAATCTGCGGCTGCTCAACGTGGTCGGCAACCAGGTGGTCGGCGAGGCGACGTGAGCTGTGCCGCGAGCCGTCCGATCGCCCGGAGTGTCCCGTTGTGCGACGAACCGACATGCCCCACACTCGTCAGGCGATGATCGCCATCATCGTCGAGGACGGTGATGGGATCAGCATGGACCAGGCATGGCGTACCGGACGAGTGCGAAACAGCTCATGCTGACGTGGCTGGCGGCTCTGGTGCTCGTCGTCGTGGTGACATCCGTCGTCGTCGTGAAACTGCTCGCGCGTAGGCGCGCGCCCGACCCCGGCTGGTTCATCGACAGCACACGCGCCGCAGGAGCGCTCACGGTGATCGGCACCATGTTCGCGGTGCTGATGGCCTTCACCATTTTCTATGCGCTGCAGAACTACCAGCGGGCCCGCGACGGCGGCACCATGGAGGCCATCGCGGTCACCGAGCTGCACAACGTCGCCGACGTGCTCGAAGGCCACCACGGCGAACGCCTGCACGGCGACCTCATCTGCTACTCGCGCGCGGTCGTCAACGACGAATGGCCCGCGATGGGACGCGGCGAACGATCGGACACCGTGCAGCACTGGGTCGACCAGATGGTCGGAGACTTCGCCGTCACCGATCCCGGCAACCCCAAGCAGGAAGCGGCCTACTCTCAGTGGTTCGACCAGCAGGCACAGCGCAGGGACGGTCGCCGTGCCCGCGCCGCTGAGATCGATCCGTCGGTGCCGCCGCCGCTGTGGATCGTGCTGGGGATCGGCGCGTCGGCGATCTTCATCTACATGTGCGTCCAGGCCGACCGCCGGGAGAGCGCCGTCGTCCAGGCGGTGCCCATCGCGTTCGTGTCGGCCCTCGTCACGTCGGCGTTGCTCGTGGTGGCTTTCCTCGATCACCCCTACGCCGATTGGGCGGGCAGCATTCAACCCGACGAGATGCGGGTGACCCTGAGTCTCATCGACGACGGTCACGTCGTGCCCTGCAATCCGAACGGCGATCCTGCGTAGCGCGCGCTACTCCCACCTGACCTCGTCGGGCGTCTTGTCCGGCCGTAATCCGCGCCACGACGGTTGCCGCAGCCGGCCGTCGGATGTCCGCTCGCTGTAGCGCACCTCCCCCACCAACTTCGGCTCGACGAAGGTCACGCCCTTGGCGTCCTGCGTCGGAAGCCTGGCCGCAAACGGTGATTGGTCGGTTTCCAGCGGCGCCAGCATCTTCTTGAGCTTCGCCAGTTCCTTCTCGGTGAAGCCGGTGCCCACCCGCCCGACGAACTGCAGGGCGCCGTCGGCGTCGGGGATGCCCAGCATCAGCGCGCCGATCCCGCTGGTGCGCCCCCCGGTGCCTTCGCGCCACCCACCGAGCACCACTTCCTGGGTGCACCAGATCTTGTCCTTGATCCACGACGACGACCGCCTGCCCGCCTGGTACGTCGAGTCCAGCTTCTTGGCGACCACGCCCTCCCACCGCCGCTTGCGCGCGTACTCCAGCGCCTCCGGGCCGTCACCGGGCAACCGGTCGGGCACGATCAGGCCGGCGCCCTCGGCCACCGCCTCGAGGATCTTGCGCCGATCGGAGTACTTGGCGCGCAACAGCGATCGCCCGTCGAGTGCCAGGATGTCGAACGCCCAGAACTCCACGCGGGTGGAACGCGCCCGGTTCTGCATCTCGCCGAAGCTGGGCACCCCGGACTCGTCGAGGGCGACCGCCTCCCCGTCGAGGATGACGTGGTGGTCGGCGAGGTCGGCGCCGAGCGCGGCCAGCTGCGGATACTCGCGGGTGACGTCGCGGCCCCGGCGTGACCGCAGGGTCAGCGTGCCGTGGTCGGCGTCCACCAGAAGGCGATAGCCGTCCCACTTCCCTTCGAACGCCCACTGATTCGCCTTGAGCCTGTCCACCGACCCTTCGGTGGCGAGCATCGGCGCGAGATCGCCCGGGGTGGGCTGCTTCTGCTCCTTCATCCGGTGGGCGAGCCAGTTCTTGCCGTCGGTTTGGATGAGCGCGTAACGGCCACTGACCTTCTCGCCCTTGAGGGTGACGATCACTTCGCCGCCCTTGGCGGGCCCGTCCGGGGCGTGGTCGTTGAACTTCTCGGTCTCGTAGGTGCCGGTGTCCCAGACATAGACGTCGCCGCCGCCGTACTCCCCCTTCGGAATCTCGCCGGCGAAGGTGAGGTACTCCATCGGATGGTCCTCGGTGTGCACGGCGAGGTGGTTGACGCTCGGGGTCTCCGGGAGGTTCTTCGGCACCGCCCAGCTGACGAGGACGCCGTCGCGTTCCAGGCGGAAGTCGTAGTGCAGCCGGCGGGCGTGGTGCTCTTGGATGACGAACTTGTCGTTGTTGCCGACCGCGGGTGCCTTGGCGGGCACCGGTTCCGGTGTCCTGCCGGGGTCGCGCATGCTGCGGTAGGTGGTCAGCCGGTCGGCCAGCGGCACCTTCTCGTCGAGTTCGGCGAGCAGGTCGCCGTCTCGTTCCACCCGCTCGAGCACCTCGTCGAACCGCAGGTGCCGCAGGTCGGGATCGCCGATCTCGTCCCAGGTGCGCGGCGCCGCCACCGTGGGCTCCTCGCGGCCGCGCAGCGAGTACGGCGCGATCGTCGTTTTCGCCGCGCTGTTCTGGCTCCAGTCGACGAACACCCTGCCGGTGCGCAGGCTCTTCGTCATCGTCGCGGTGACCTGCTTGGGCATAGTCTTCTCGAGCTGCTGGGCGACGCGGCGCGCCAGCACCGACGCTCCCCGCGAGCTGATCGGCTCCTCGAGCGGCACGTAGAGGTGCAGGCCCTTGCTGCCGCTGGTGAGCGGATAGGTGGTCAGGCCGATGTCGGTGATCAGGTCGCGCACCTCGTGGGCGACCTGGCACAGCTGCCGGAACGTCACCCCCTCGCCGGGGTCGAGGTCGAACACGATGCGGGTGGCCGGGCCGACCTTGCCGTCGACGAACCGCCACTGCGGCACGTGCACCTCGAGCGATGCCTGCTGGGCGAGCCACGCCAGCCCCTCGCGGGTGTCGATCACCGGATAGGTCGTCGTCCCGGATTTGTGCGTGACGCTCTCGCGGTGCAGCCACTCCGGGGCCGACGACGCGAGCTGCTTCTCGAAGAACTCGAGCTCGCCGACGCCGTTCGGCCACCGCTTGCGGGTGACCGCGCGGCCGGCGATGTGCGGGACCATGGCGTCGGCGATCGCCACGTAGTAGTCGAAGACCTCACCCTTGGTCGTCCCGGTTGCCGGGTACAGCACCTTGTCCGGGTTGGTCAGCCGCACCCGCCCGAGTTGATCCACCACACGACGGTATTACCCGTTGTAGCGTCGTACCAGTGAAGATCCTGTGCGCGGCGTGCATCCTCGCCGTCGGCGCCGTGATCGCCGCGCCGCAGGCCGCCGCCGATCCCCGCGACTGGGTGCCCTACTGCTCGGGCGATCAGACGCCCATGGACGACAACTGCCGGGCCATGGCCCACCAGCACTTCACCCACGACGCGCCGGGCGCCAACCCGCAGGTGCCCGTCGGTCTCGATCCCGGCAACGAACCCGCCGTCTGACGCTTCTTCTGCGTTGACTTTGCACACAGATCGCAAATCCCACTGAATTCACGATCTGTGTGCAAAGTCAGCGCAGAAGCGACCGGCCGCTACTCGTCGTCGTCGGCGCTCAACACCGCGAACGGCGCCGTCGGGACCTCGGCGACGGCCAGCTTCGCCGCCGAGTCGACCGGGATGACGTCACCCGCCAGCGCCGCCAGGGCCTTGTTGGTGCCGACGTCGCGGCCCGCCTGCTCGCTGAGCAGCCACCGCACCTCGAGCATGTCGCAGTACGCCTGGATCTGCGTTCCGGCGCCGTGGACGGCCTGATGTGCGAGGTGGCCGTAGGGCGTCAGCACCTCCATCACCCACAGCCGCGCGGCCGTCGACTCGTCGACGTCGTGGCCGGCCTCGCGGCACAGCTGCGCCTGGTAGGCGTACAGATCGCCGAGCAGGATCGCGGCCTGCCCCTCTCCGGCGTCGATACCGGTGAGGTCTCGCAGACGCTGGGCGTGGTATCGGCGGTCGCCGACCACCACGTGCACGCGCAGCCGGCTGGGGTCGGCGCTGTCGGGTTGCAGTGACAGCTCGTCGACGGCGAAGCCGAGGTCGTTGAGCCGGCGGATGGTGCCCTCGACGCGGTAGCGGTCGGTGAAGCCGAACACCGGCTCGGCGTGCAGCACGTCCCACAGATCCCGGTAACGCCTCTCGACCTGCTTGGCCTCTTCGATCAGCTTGTCCTGCAACGCTTCCGACGCGCCGATTCGCTCGGCTACGTCGAGCATGCCGCCCGCCACGTTCTGCACCATGATGTCCAGATCCTGTCGGCGTTGCCCGCGGCTCAGCGACGGGTGCACCTCGGAGGTCTCGGCGTCGACGAGGTGCGCGGCCAGGAGTTGACCGTCCCGCGAGAACAGGGTGTTCGCCAGCGAGCAGTCACCCCAGAAGACGCCGTGGCGGTGCAGTTCCACCAGCAGGCCGGCCATCGCGTCCAGCAGCCGCGCCCGGTGCTTGGGCTCGTCCGGCGGCAACCGCATGAACAGCCGCCGGTACTGCCACGACCCCTCGAGGTAGCGGGTCACCAGGATCGCCGTGTCGAACTGCGGCTGGACCACCACCCCGGCCGGACGCACCGCAGGCAGCGCCATCTCCTCGAGCCGGCGCAGCACGTCGTACTCCTTGACCGCGATCCGCGCGGGCATGTCCTTGACCGCCCACAGCGCGCCGTCGGCCTCGACGAACTTCACCAGGTGCCGGCTCGGGCCGACCGCGATGTCGCGCAGCGCGACGTCGGGGGCCTTCCAGTGCACCAACGGCAGGTCCCACGGCAAGGCGAGCAGACCCGCCGTGGGGGCCCGCAGCCGCAGTTCCGGCGGGCGCATGATGTCAGTTCAGACGTTCGCCGGTCTCCGGATGGAACAGGTGCACACTGCCTTCCGGCTTCATCCGCAACTCGATGGTGTCGGCCAGCTTGACCGGCTTGCGGGACAGCGACCGGGCCACCAACTGCACGTCGGGATGTGCGTGGGTGTACAGGTAGGTCTCGCTGCCGAGGTCCTCGACGAGGTCGATGACGACGTCGATGCCGCCGCCCGGTGACACCTCGAGGTCCTCGGGCCGGATGCCGAGCGTGACCTTCTCGACCCCGGCCTCGTGCAGCTTGGTCAGATGCTCGCGCTCGAGCGGCAGCGTGGAGTCCTCGCTGATCCGTACACCGTCGGCGACGACGGGTGCCGTCAGCAGGTTCATCGCGGGCGAACCGATGAAGCCGGCGACGAACGCGTTGGCCGGCCGGTCGTACAGCTCGTTGGGCGAGGCGAACTGCTGCAGCTTGCCGAAGCGCAGCACGGCCACCCGGTCGCCCATCGTCATCGCCTCCACCTGATCGTGGGTCACGTAGACGGTGGTGGTGCCCAGACGCCGCTGCAGCGCGGCGATCTGGGTGCGGGTCTGCACGCGCAGCTTCGCGTCCAGGTTGGACAGCGGCTCGTCCATGCAGAACACCTGCGGCTCGCGCACGATGGCGCGGCCCATCGCGACGCGTTGCCGCTGGCCGCCGGACAGCTTGGCGGGCTTGCGATCCAGGTGCTCGGTGAGGTCAAGGATCTTGGCGGCGTCCTCGACCTTCTTGCGCCGCTCGTCAGCGGAGACACCCCGTAGCTTGAGTGCGAAGCCCATGTTCTCGGCCACGGTCTTGTTGGGGTACAGCGCGTAGTTCTGGAACACCATCGCGATGTCGCGATCCTTCGACGGCACGCCCGTCATGTCCTTGCCGCCGATCTCGATGGCGCCTTCGTCGATGTCCTCGAGTCCGGCGAGCATGCGCAGCGCGGTGCTCTTGCCCGAACCGGACGGTCCGACCAGGACGACGAACTCGCCGTCCTGGATGTCGAGGTTGAGGTTGTCGACCGCGAGTTTGTCGGAGCCTTCGTAGATGCAGGAGGCGTTCCTGTAGGTGATCGATGCCATTGTTCTTCTCCCGGTTCGTTTTCTGACGTTTACTTGATCGCGCCGAACGAGAGTCCGCGCACCAGCTTGTTCTGGGCGAACCACCCGCAGAGGATCACGGGGAGTGCCGCCATGGTCGCGGCCGCCGACAACACGGCCCAGTACTGTCCCTCACCGGCGATGAAGCCGACGAGGTACACCGGCATCGTCTGTGCGTTCACCGCGGTCAGGTTCACCGCGAGGAAGAATTCGTTCCAGGCGAAGATCACGCAGATGAGCGCCGTCGCCGCGATGCCGGGCGAGACCAACGGAAGGATCACCTCTCGCACCGATCGCCACAGGCTCGCGCCGTCCAGGCTGGCGGCCTCGAGGAGTTCGCCCGGCACTTCGAGGAAGAACGACCGCATCATCCATACGGCGATCGGAAGATTCATCGACGTGTACAGGATCACCAAGGCCCAGATGTTGTCCAGCAGGCCGATGTTGGACACGATCACATACAGCGGCAGGATCGCCGCGACGACGGGCAGCATCTTCGTGCTCATGAAGAAGAACAGCGCATCGGAGGTCTTGCGGACCGGCCGCAGCGACAGGGCGAACGCCGCGGGCACGCCGAGCAGCAGCACCAGGATCGTCGACATGGCGGTGGCGAACACCGAGTTCAGCATCGCGGGCCCGATGCCCTGATTGAAGACGGCCGAATACTGATCCAGCGTCGGGACGAAGAACAGCTTCGGCGGATTGGTCGCTGCGTCACTCTCGGCCTTGAACGAGGTGAGCACCATCCAGAACACCGGGAAGAAGAAGCCGAGTCCGACCAGCCACGCCACGATGCCCCACGGGCTGAACTTCTTGGACTTCTTCTTGCGGACCGGAGCGCCATCTCTGGTCGCCGTGGCCTTTTCGGCAGTGGTAGTAGTCATAGCTAGGCCGCCTCTTCCTTGCCGGAGAATGATTTGAAGATCAACCGCAGGGCGAAGCTGGCGATGATCATCGTGAAGATGACGACCACCACGCCCATGGCCGCCGCCTGCCCCATGTCGAAGCCCAGGAACGCGCGCTGATAGATGTAGAACGGCAGGTTGGCACTGGCGACACCCGGCCCGCCCTGCGTCATCATGAAGATCGCGTCGAAGGTGTTGACCAGGTACACCGCGCCGAGCACGACGCCGAGTTCGATGAAGCGCCGAAGGTGCGGCAGCGTCAACTCCCGGAAGAGCTGGATCGCCGTCGCCCCGTCGACCCGGCCTGCCTCGAGCTGGTCGCGAGGCATGGACGTCAGGCCGGCCAGGATCAGCAGCATCATGAACGGCGTCCACTGCCAGATCAATTCGACCATCACCATGGCCAACGGGAACTGACCGATCCAGTCGACCGGGCCGATTCCCACCAGCGACAGCGCCCAGTTGAGGATGCCGTTGTTGGGGTCGAGGATCGTCGTCTTCCAGACCAGCGCACCCGCGACGGGTGTGATGAGGAACGGGGTGATCAACAGCGTGCGGACCACACCGCGGCCGAGGAACGCGCGATCTAGCAGCAGCGCGATTCCCAGTCCGAGCGCCGCCGAGATCAGCACCACCCCGACGATCAGGATCACGGTGTTGCCCGCCACCGACCAGAACTGGCTGTCCTGGACGACCGCGAGGTAGTTGCTGAACCCCACGAACTGCCGCGAGCCGGGCCGCACCAGGTTCCACGACAGCGTGGAGTAGTAGAGCGTGAACAGGAACGGCACCTGCGTCACCGCGATCATGAAGATCAGAGCGGGAAGCAGCGGACCTCGCCGTCGCCATCCCTCGGCCCGACTCACGCCGACGTCCTGGGCCTCCTTGATCTTTCGAACCCGTTCGGCGACGGCTTTCTCGTCGGCCGCGGCCGTGGACTCGGAGGTTACCGAAGTTGTAGTCATCACTTCTCCTGGTAGCTCTTGCCGACGACCTCGGCATACAACTGTGCTTGCTCGAGCGCGTCGTCGACGGACTTCTGCCCGGCGATCGCCGCACTGATCTGCTGGCTCACCCGCGTCCCCAGGTCCTGGAACTCGGGGATGCCGACGAACTGGATGCCGGTGTACGGCACCGGCTGCACGGTCGGCTGGTTCGGGGTGGCGCTCTCGATCGACTTCAGTGTCAACGGGCCGTAGGACTTCGAGATCGCCTCGTACTCCGGCAGTTCGGTGTAGGTGGAGGTGCGGCTACCCGGTGGCACCCGCGCCCAGCCCAGCTTCTCGCCGACCAGCTTCATGTAGTCCTTGCTGGTCATCCACGAGATGAACTTCCACGCACCGTCGGGATTCTTGGCCGCCTTCGGGATGCCGAGCGCCCAGGTGTACAGCCAACCGGAGTTGGGCTTCTCGACGATCGGCGCAGGCAGGTAGCCGATCTTGCCGACGAGGTCCGGATAGGTCTGCGGATCCTCGAGCACCGACACCGCCGACGTCGCGTCGTACCACATCGCCGTCTGGCCCTGGCCGAAGAGGTTGGCGCATTCCTGGAATCCGGTTGAGGAGGCACCCAATTCGCCGGATTCCTTGATGGTGTTGACGTAGAAGTTGACGGCCTCTTTCACCTCGGGGCTGTTGAGCTGGGCGTTCCACTGTTCGTCGAACCAGCGGCCGCCGAAGGTGTTGATCACCGTGTCCAGAGGTGCGAGCACCTCACCCCAACCCGGCTTGCCGCGCAGGCAGATCCCGGCCCGGTCGCCGGTCTTGAGGGTTTTCGCCCAGCCTGCGACTTCCTGCCAGGTGGGCTGGTAGTTCGGATTCTGGTCGACCTTGATGCCGGCCTGCTCGAAGAGGTCTTTGCGGTACATCAGGAACGACGATTCGCCGTAGAAGGGAACCGAGTACATGTTGCCCTCGTAGGACAGCGACTCCCGCAGCGACGGGATGAAGTCCTCCTCGTCGTACCCTGGCGTGTTCTTCGCGTAGTCCGAGAGGTTGAGCAACCAGCCGTCCCTGGCCCACTGCGGGGTTTCGAAGTTGCTGATCATCGCGACGTCGAACTGACTCCCACCCATGGCCGTCGACATGGTGATCTTCGCCCGGGCCTGGTTCTCCGAGAGCGAGATGAATTTCAGCTTGACGCCGGGATTCTCCTTCTCGAACTCGGTCGACAGCTCCTGGGCGTCGGCCATCTGCGAGTTGGACACCAGGGCGATCGTCACCTCGTTGTCCGATGCGCCGAGACTGCCCGCGCCCGCGCAACCGGCGGTGAACGTCAGCCCGACCGCGGCGGCGCACGCCGAGAACCGGTGTAGAACTCTCCGTCGAGTCTTCACACTGACCTACCTTTCACTGCCCGGTTACCGGGCGAGTAGCCAACGGGCACAATCGATGTCACACACGAGTAATTTCGCGAGACCGCCACGAAGGGCTGCCAGCGTGGCCTGGTGCTTGCCTGCGCCACTGGAGATCAGCAGGGTCTTCTTGCACGCCCGCACGTCCTCCAGCGGAACGGACACCGCACGGGCCTGCAGTTCGCTGTCGACGGGCCGGCCGTCGGCGTCGAAGAACCGTCCGCCGATCTCGCCGACGGCGCCCATCGATATCAGCTCGTCGAGCATCCGGGTGTCCAGGAAGCTGCCCTCGAACAGCGTGGTCGAGGTGGAGACGGCACCCACGCCGAACAGCATCACGTCGGCGCGCCTGCCGGCTTCCAGCGTGCGCGAGATCATCGAGTCACTGCGCATGGACGCCACCGTCGACGGGTCGGCGTACAGCGGGGCGGGTAGCCGGATGGTGTTGGCGCGCAACGTGTCCGCACAGCGGCTGAGGATGAGCTCGACACCGGTCTGGTAGGCGGCGCTCGACATCGAGCCGTCGAGCTGGACCACGGCACGGCAGGTGGCCACACCGGCGGTCAACGCCGTCGCCACCGCCACCTGCTCGGGCCCCCAGGTGAAGCCGAGCACGTCGTTGGGGGTGAGGCGGCGCATCAGCAGCGCCGCGGCGGCGCGGCCGACACTGGCGTAGGCGGGCGGGCGGCCGGGTGCACCGATGTCCACACCGTGCCCGGCGACCACCACCTCGGTGAGGCCGAACCGCTGCTCGAGTTCGCGCTCCTCCTCGGCGTGCAGGTCGTCGCTGAGGTCGGCAGGCACCACCACCTCGATGCGGACCAGGCCGCGGGCCTTCGCGCGGGCCACCAGCCGGCCGGCCGTCGGGCGCGAGACGCCGAGGCGTGCGGCGATCTCGGCCTGGGTGAGGCCGTCGAGGTAGTAGAGCGTCGCGGCGCGAAGAGCCAGCCGAAGGTCCTCGGGCTGGACGCGATGCGCCGTCGCGGCACGATCCGGCGTCGACACCGTCATTCCTCCACCCCGCTTTCGCGTCTTCACCGTGAGCATTTGCTCAGGGGTGCGTGTAGATGCTCATCACGTTAACATGATGGGTGTGACGCAGACAACACTTTCTCCGGACCAGCGGATGCGGGCCGCCGTGCTGGTCGAACCCGGGACGATCGCGATGCAGGAGCGGCCGGTGCCCACACCGCAGGCCGGTGACGTGCTGGTCAGGGTCGCATCAGTCGGGGTCTGCGGTTCGGACACGCACTACTACCGGCACGGACGGGTCGGTTCGTTCGTCGTCGAATCGCCGCTGGTGCTGGGCCACGAGGCGTCGGGCACGATCGTAGGCGTCGGCGACGGGGTGGACCCGGCGCGAATCGGTCAGCGCGTGTCGATCGAGCCGCAACGCCCCGACCCCGACACCGTGGAGACCCGCAGCGGCCACTACAACCTGTGCCCGCACATGCAGTTCTATGCGACGCCGCCCATCGACGGCGCGTTCTGCGACTACGTCACCATCGGCGCCGCCTTCGCGCACGCGGTGCCCGACACCGTGTCCGACGACGCCGCGGCGTTGTGCGAGCCGCTGTCGGTCGGCATCGCCGCGGTTCGCAAGGCCGAGGTGACCGGTGGTTCCCGGGTGCTCATCGCCGGCGCAGGCCCGATCGGCGTCGTCATCTCCCAGATCTGCAGCGCCTATGGCGCCACCGAGATCGTGGTGAGCGATCCCGACGAGGCACGGCGGCGGCAGGTGCTGGGCTTCGGCGCGACCGCGGCGCTCGACCCGACGGCCGGGCCGATCGGCGACCTCGGTGTCGACGCGTTCATCGACGCCTCCGGCGCGCCGTCGGCGGTGACGGCCGGTATCCGTGCGGTGCGGCCGGCAGGCACCGTCGTGCTCGTCGGATCAGGCGCCGAGACGATGGAGCTGCCCACCCAGGTGATCCAGAACCGCGAGCTGATGCTGACCGGGGTGTTCCGCTACGCCAACACTTGGCCGACCGCGATCGCGCTGATCGAGTCCAAGCGCGTCGACCTCGATGCGATGGTGACCGCCCGGTTCCCGCTGGAACGGGCCGCCGAGGCACTGGATGCCGACCGCACGCCGGGTAGCGTCAAGGCAGTGGTGACCGTGTCATGAAGCTCAATGCGTCGACACTGGCGCAGCTCGAGATCCCCAAGCCCGAGTACGACCGCGCGGCAACGACTGTCGGCATCGTGCACTTCGGCGTCGGCGGATTCCACCGGGCGCACCAGGCGATGTACGTCGACCGCCTGCTCGGCGAGGGCGCCGCCTCCGAGTGGGCGATCTGCGGAGTCGGCATCCTGCCCGGGGATCGCAAGATGGCCGACGTGATGGCCGCCCAGGACGGCCTCTACACGCTGCTGCTCGAGAAGCCCGACGGCACCCGCGAGGCCCGAGTGATCGGCTCGATCGTCGACTACCGCTTCGCGCCCGACGACCCGGAGGGCGTCGTCGAACTGCTCGCCGCACCTACCACGCGCATCATCTCGCTGACCATCACCGAGGGCGGCTACCACCTCGACTCGCTGCCTGAGGTCAACGTGTTCGGCCTCGTCGCCGAGGCGCTGGCGCGGCGACGCGACCGGGGCGTGGCGTCGCCCACCATCGTGTCGTGCGACAACATCGAGGGCAACGGCGACGTCGCCCGCGCGGCGTTCACCGGGTACGCCGACCGCGTGCATCCCGGGCTGTCCGAGTGGATCACCGAACACACCCGCTTCCCCAACTCGATGGTCGACCGCATCACCCCCGTCACCACACCGGAGGTGATCGCCACCGTTGCAGACGAATTCGGCGTCGACGACGAATGGCCGGTGGTCGCCGAGCCGTTCACGTCCTGGGTGCTGGAGGACTCGTTCTCCGACGGCAGGCCGCCGTTCGAGGACGCCGGCGTGCTGCTGGTCGACGACGTGACGCCCTACGAACTGATGAAGCTGCGGCTGCTCAACGCCGGCCACCAGGCGCTGTGCTACTTCGCCTACCTGTCCGGCTACCGGCTGGTGCACGACGCCGCGGGCGATCCGCTGATCGCCGAGTTCCTGCGTCAGTACATGGATTCCGAGGGAACCCCGACGCTGAAGCCGGTGCCGGGGATCGACCTGCCCGACTACAAACGGACCCTGATCGAACGCTTCGCCAACCCCGGCGTTCGCGACACCGTCGCCCGGCTGTGCTTCGGGTCGTCGGACCGTATCCCGCAGTGGTTGCTGCCGGTGATCCGGGAGAACCTGAAAAGCGGTGCGCCGGTGCGACTCTCCGCGGCGGTGGTGGCGAGTTGGGCCCGCTACGCCGAGGGCGTCGACGAACAGGGCGAACCGATCGACGTCCAGGATCAGCGCGCCGAGACGTTGATACCGCTGGCCAAGGCGCAGTACGACAACCCGCTGGCGTTCCTCGAATACACCGACCTGTTCGGTGACCTCGCCGAGCAGTCACGCTTCGCCGAGGCCTACACGTGGGCGCTCGAGTCGCTGCACCGCGACGGGGCGCGGGTCACGCTGGAGAGGCTGGTGAGCTCGTCATGACCGAACGCGCGCTTGTGATCGGTGAGGCGCTGATCGACATCGTCGAACGCGACGGCGCCGTCGAGGGCGAACACGTCGGCGGCAGTCCCCTCAACGTGGCCGTCGGCCTGGCGCTGCTGGGCCGCGACGTCGACTTCCTCACCCACATCGCCGATGACGACCGCGGCCGCCGCATCGTCGAGCACGTCGAACGCTCGGGAGTGTCCATGGTCGCGGGGAGCATGACCGCGTCGCACACCCCCACCGCGCTGGCCACCCTGGACGCCGACGGCCAGGCGAAGTACGAGTTCGACATCGACTGGCAGCTGTCGGGCACACCGGAGGTGGCGCCGCCGCTCGTCGCGCACACCGGGTCGATCGCCACGGTGCTGGAACCGGGGTGTCGCGCAGCCGTGGCGCTGCTGGACGCCTACCACCTCTCGGCGACGCTCACCTTCGACCCGAACGTGCGGCCCTCGTTGATCGACGACGACGCCACCGCCCGGACTCGCATCGAGCGACTGGTGGAGCGCTGCGACGTCGTCAAGGTCAGCGACGAGGACCTGCAGTGGCTCGACCCGGGTCGCACGCCCAAACAGATCGCCCGGACCTGGCTGGGCCTCGGCCCGTCGGTGGTGGCGGTGACGATGGGTGGCCGAGGGGCCTTCGCGATGTGCGAGGCGGGTACGGCGCGCGTGGCCGCGCGGCCGGTGCAGGTGATCGACACCGTGGGCGCCGGCGATGCATTCATGGCCGGCATGATCGACGCGCTCTGGACGCAGGACCTGCTCGGCGCGGACCGGCGTCACGACTTGCGCCGCATCAGCCTCGACGCGCTGCACACCATGTTGCAGACGGCGGCGCTGTCCTCGGCGTTGACCGTCGCCAAGGCCGGCGCCGACCTACCGGACCGCGCAACCCGCGACGCGGCCCTCGACTCGCCCTGGCAGTGAACTCCCCGGCGCGGATCTGAGCCGCCACGAACGCACCTTGAGCCAGGCTCATCGCCTTTCCGTGCTGTTTGCCGCCATACTGGCAACATGCGTTCCATCTGGAAGGGATCGATCGCCTTCGGCCTGGTGAACGTGCCGGTCAAGGTCTACAGCGCGACCGAAGACCACGACATCAAGTTCCACCAGGTCCACGAGAAAGACAACGGCCGCATCCGCTACAAGCGGGTCTGCGAGGTCTGCGGTGAGGTGGTGGAGTTCCGCGACATCGCCAAGGCCTTCGAATCCGACGACGGCCAGATGGTCATCATCACCGACGAGGACATCGCGACCATGCCCGAGGAGCGCAGCCGCGAGATCGAGGTGCTCGAATTCGTGCCTGCCGCCGACCTCGATCCGCTGATGTACGACCGCAGCTACTTCCTGGAGCCCGAGGGCAAGTCGTCGAAATCCTATGTGCTGCTGGCGAAGACACTCGCCGAGACCGATCGCGTCGCCATCGTGCACTTCGCATTGCGCAACAAGACGCGCCTTGCCGCCCTGCGCGTCAAGGACTTCAGCAAGCGCGACGTGATGGTGATCCACACGCTGCTGTGGCCCGACGAGATCCGTGACCCCGACTTCCCGGTGCTCGACAAGGAGGTCGACATCAAGCCGGCCGAGTTGAAGATGGCCGGCCAGGTGGTCGAGTCGATGACCGACGACTTCAATCCCGACCGCTACCACGACGACTACCAGGAGCAGCTGCGCGAACTGGTGCAGGCCAAGCTCGAGGGCGGCGAGGCGTTCGCGGTCGAGGAGCAGCCGACCGAGCTCGACGAGACCGAGGACGTGTCCGACCTGTTGGCCAGGCTGGAGGCGAGCGTGAAGGCGCGTCGCGGCGGTTCCGGCGGGAAAGCCGACGACGACGGCGACGGCGACAAGCCGGCCAAGAAGGCCCCCGCGAAGAAAGCGGCGGCGAAGAAGGCACCCGCCAAGAAGGCCGCGAAGAAGGCTCCGGCGAAGAAGGCCGCGGCCAAGAAGTAGTCCCCGCCCGCGAGTGTGAAACGTGGGCGGAATTCGGGCCGATTCTCCGCCCACGTTTCACACTCGCGAGGGTCACCCACGACGAAGGCTGTAACCGCGCCGTCGTACTAGAACGTGTTCCAGAAATCGCCCACCAAGCGTCCGCGGCCTTGTTACGGTGTCGCCCGGCGACAGAAGTGGAGACGACGTGATCCTTGACAGATTCCGGCTCGACGACCAGGTGGCGGTGGTGACCGGAGCCGGTCGCGGGCTGGGCGCCGCGATGGCGGTGGCATTCGCGGAAGCCGGTGCGGACGTGGTGATCGCGGCCCGCACGCAGTCTCAACTCGAGGAGGTGGCGGAGCAGATCGCCGCGACCGGCCGGCGCGCCCACGTCGTCGTCGCCGACCTCGCCCGCCCCGAGTCCACGGCCGAACTCGCACAGGCGGCTGTCGAGGCCTTCGGCAAACTAGACATCGTCGTCAACAACGTCGGCGGCACCATGCCGAACGCGCTGCTGAGCACCTCCACCAAGGACCTGCGTGACGCGTTCACGTTCAACGTCGCCACCGCCCACGCGCTCACCACGGCCGCCGCCCCGCTGATGCTCGAACACTCCGGCGGCGGCAGCATCATCAACATCACCTCGACGATGAGCCGGCTGGCCGGCCGTGGCTTCGCCGCGTACGGCACCGCCAAAGCTGCACTCGCGCACTACACCCGCCTGAGCGCGCTGGACCTGTGCCCGCGCATACGCGTCAACGCGATCGCGCCCGGTTCCATCCTCACCTCCGCGCTCGACATCGTCGCCTCGAACGACGACCTGCGTCAGCCGATGGAGAAGGCCACCCCGATGCGCAGACTCGGCGACCCGCAGGACATCGCCGCGGCCGCGGTGTATCTCGCATCGCCGGCGGGCAGCTACCTGACCGGCACGACGCTCGAGGTCGACGGCGGCCTCACCTTCCCGAATCTCGACCTGCCCATCCCCGATCTGTGAGGACACATCCATGACCATCAGAGTCGCGCAGATCGGCACCGGCAACGTCGGCGGCCATGCGCTCACCCAGCTGATCACCGACCCGCGGTTCGAGCTGGTCGGCGTGTGGGTGTCGTCGGAGGCCAAGGCGGGCAAGGACGCCGCCGAACTGGTCGGGCTGGCCGACGCCACCGGGGTGCTCAGCACGAACGACCTCGACGAGATCCTCGCCGCCAAGCCGGATTGCGCGGTCTACACGGCGATGGCCGACAACCGGCTTCCCGAGGCGCTCGAGGACTACCGGCGCATCCTGTCCGCCGGCGTGAACGTCGTCGGCAGCGGCCCGGTGTTCCTCCAATACCCGTGGCAGGTGCTGCCGCCCGAACTCGTCGACCCGATCGAGACGGCCACCCGCGAGGGCGGCTCGAGTCTGTTCGTCAACGGCATCGACCCCGGATTCGCCAACGACCTGCTCCCCCTCGCGCTGGCCGGCACGTGCCAGCACGTCGAGCAGGTGCGCTGCATGGAGATCATCAACTACGACACCTACGACAGCGCCACGGTGATGTTCGACGTGATGGGCTTCGGGAAGGCGCTCGACGATCTCCCGATGCTGCTGCAGCCCGGGGTGCTCAGCCTGGCATGGGGGTCGGTCGTCCGGCAGCTCGCTGCGGGTCTCGGCATCGAACTCGACGAGGTCAACGAGACCTATGAGCGGGTGCCCGCGCCGGATGATTTCGACATCGCCTCCGGCCACATCGCGAAGGGCACCGCCGCGGCGTTGCGGTTCGAGGTGCGGGGCATCAAGAACGGTGAGGTGGCCGTCGTGCTCGAGCACGTCACCCGGCTGCGCGACGACCTCTGCCCCGAATGGCCGCAGCCGGCACAGGAGGGCGGGTCCTACCGCATCGAGATCACCGGCGAGCCGACGTACGCGCTCGACCTCTGTTTGAGCAGCCCGAACGGAGACCACAATCACGCCGGTCTGGTCGCCACCGCCGCCCGGATCGTGAACGCGATCCCCGACGTGGTGGCCGCCGCGCCCGGCATCAGGACGACGCTCGACTTGCCCCTCAGTACCTGGAAAAGCGCTGTACGCTGACTGAACCCACTCGGGGATCACCGAACAAGAAAGAGCGCGCACATGGGGAGCACCCTCCGCTATCTCACTCCGCTGGTCGCCGCGGGCGGCGCCGTCGCCGCCATCCTGGCCGCGCCGGCCGCCGGTGCCGCGCCCGGCGCGCCGCAATGCGTCAACACCGGTGGCTCAGCGGCTCTGGGCGGCTCGTCGACCGTGTGCCAGTCACCGGGCAACGTGCAGATCAACTCGACTCCGCCCGTCTACGCCTACCCATGGTCCGACGAGTACTACGGCCCGGCCATGATGATCGGCGGTTGGTAGCAGCGCGAACCGCCCGGCCGGCGGCTTGAGCGCCGGCGCTCGGGGTATCGGCATCGAAGCGATGCGGGTGGCCTGGCTTGACGGCTAGGTTTCGGCTAACCTAACTTTTCTATTCGCATTGCCGGATAGAGAAGGGGTTCGTGGGTGCTCCGAGACACCGCCACGCCGCTGAAGCCGGGATTCCTGCTGCTCGGTCCGGCCTTCGTGGCCGCGATCGCCTACGTCGACCCCGGCAATGTCGCCGCCAACGTCAGCGCGGGCGCGCAGTACGGCTTCCTGCTGGTCTGGGTGATCCTGCTCGCCAACGTGATGGCGGGCCTGGTGCAGTACCTGTCGGCGAAGCTCGGGCTCGTCACCGGCCGGACGCTGCCCGAGGCGGTCGCCGACAACACCCGCACCCCGACCCGGATCGCGTACTGGCTGCAGGCCGAACTCGTCGCGATGGCCACCGATCTCGCCGAGGTGGTCGGCGGCGCGATCGCCCTCTACCTGTTGTTCGACCTGCCGCTGCTGGTGGGCGGCGTGATCACCGGTGTGGTGTCACTGCTGCTGCTGGCGGTGCAGAACCGCCGCAGTCAGCAGGTGTTCGAGCGGGTCATCAGCGGTCTGCTGCTGGTCATCGCGATCGGATTCCTCACCAGCCTGTTCGTCGAGGCACCCGCGGCGAGTGACGTTGTGGGCGGCCTGATTCCACGGTTCGACGGCGCGGAGAGTGTGCTGCTGGCCACCGCGATGCTCGGCGCGACGGTGATGCCGCACGCGGTGTACCTGCACTCCGGTCTGGCCCGCGACCGGCACGGCCGCCCGGACGCCGGTGCACCGCGCCGCCGGATGCTGCGCATCACCCGTGTGGACGTCGCGCTGGCGATGCTCGTCGCGGGCGCGGTCAACCTCGCCATGCTGCTGGTCGCCGCCACCAACCTGCAGGGCATGGAGAACACCGACTCGATCGAGGGCGCCTATGCCGCCGTGCAGAACTCGCTCGGCCACACCGTCGCACTGTTCTTCGCGGTCGGTCTGCTCGCCTCCGGGCTGGCGTCGTCGTCGGTCGGCGCCTACGCGGGCGCCATGATCATGCAGGGCCTGCTGCGCCGCTCCTATCCCCTGCTGCTGCGCCGCCTGGTCACCCTGGTCCCGGCGCTCGCCATCCTGGCGATCGGCATCGATCCCAGCCGCGCCCTGGTGGTGTCGCAGGTCGTGCTGTCGTTCGGCATCCCGTTCGCGCTGATCCCGTTGATCCGGCTGACCGCGGACCGGGCGCTGATGGGCGACGACGCCAACCACCGGGTGACCACCGCGCTCGGATGGCTGGTCGCCGTGCTGATCAGCGTGCTCAATGTGGTGCTGATCTACCTGACCGTCCGAGGCTGAGCTCAGGGCTTCCTGGCGAGCTGATACTGCACATTTGCGGGCATCGACGGGCAGTCGATGACGAGGTAAAGCGAACCGTTGTCCAGGGTGGCGTTGCACACCATCCCGCTCTTTCCGCTGGTCACATTGCCGGCGAAGATGTTTCCCTGCAGGCGGAGATCGCCGACGAAAGCGTTCGCACTCGACAGGAACTTCGTACAGTCCGGGCCGCAGTCGCTCAGGATGACCGACATGGTTTTTCCGGGATCCGCGCCTTGGCCTGCGGGTGTGGCCTGGGTGAGGGTCGCGGTGTACATGCCGTCGAGCGGTCCCGCCGATGCGGGTGCGGCCAGACCGACCGTCGCGCCTGCCAGCACGGTGCCGGCCGCGAGCCCCCGAACAATCGACTTCACTGTGTTTCCCCTTGCTCGCCCCGACCCGTCGCCCGGTGAGGCGATGCTCAACAGCCTTGCAGCGAGTACACGACCGCGCCTGCCGAATCCAGCAACAGCCGGCGCAGTACTTGAAGTGTGCATCAATATTGATGGCAAATTCCGGCCCGTGACCGGCCGACCTCGGACGGCGGTCGCCGTTGCTCGCGGTAAAGTCGTGAATCAGTGCTCATCCACACCACCGTCAGAGGCTGATGCGTCCCGCTCACACCTACTTCGCGTACGGGTCCAACCTGTGCGTGCGGCAGATGGCGCAGCGATGCCCGGGCGCCGTCGACCCGCGGCCGGCGACACTGGCCGACCACGACTGGCTGATCAACGAACGCGGCGTGGCCACGGTCGAACCGTTCGACGGCTCACAGGTGCACGGTGTGCTGTGGCGGCTCACCGACCACGACCTGGCCACGCTGGACAGCGCCGAGGGCGTCCCCGTGCGCTACCGCCGCGACCGGATGACGGTGAACACCGACGACGGGCCGGCCGATGCGTGGGTGTACATCGACCACCGGGTGGAACCCGGCCCGCCGCGGCCCGGCTATCTCGAGCGCATCATCGACGGCGCCGAGCATCACGGGCTGCCGCACCGCTGGGTCGAATTCCTCCGGCGATGGGATCCGGCGCACTGGCCGAACCGCCCGAGTTCCGCGAACGGCGAAGGCCCGCAATCGCTTTCCGAGCTGCTCGCCGACCGCGCCGTCGTCGAGGACAGCACGCTGCGGTCGCGCTTCGGGTTCCTCGCCATCCACGGCGGCGGTCTTGAGCAGATGACCGACGTCATCGCCGAGCGCGCCGCCGACGCCGCAGGCGCGTCGGTGTACGTGGTGCGCCACCCGGACCACTACCCGCACCACCTGCCGTCCGCGCGCTACCTCGCCGCACAGTCCCCGCGCCTCGCCGAGTTCCTCGACCACGTCGAGGTCGCGGTGTCGCTGCACGGGTACGGCCGCATCGGCCGCAGCACCCAGTTACTGGCCGGCGGGCGCAATCGCGTGCTGGCCGACCACCTGGCCGAGCACGTCGAGGTGCCCGGCTATCAGGTGGTCACCGACCTCGACGCGATCCCGCGGGAACTGCGGGGGCTGCACCCGGACAACCCGGTCAACAGGGTGCGCGCGGGCGGTACCCAACTCGAACTGACACCGCGGGTGCGGGGCCTGAGCCCGCGCAGCCCGCTGCCGGGCGACGACGGCCTGTCCCCGGCGACGTCGGCCCTGGTGCAGGGGCTGGTCGCGGCCGCACGGAGCTGGCACCCGCCCGCGCCGTAGCGGCCCGGAGATCACATCACCGCCCGCGGCCATCCGTCCGCGCGGCGACTCCGAATACCGGGTGTGGAAAGTTCATGCACCGCGCAGGCCCCTGCGCTGTACCGGACCCGGGTGACGCATCTGCGCCGTTCTCCGGTGCACCACTACTTCGAGAACAGTGGTTACTCCTGGTACGTCGACGTCGACGACCTGCCGCGGCTGCCGCGCTGGCTGCGGCCGTTCGCCCGGTTCGAGGCCGAGGACCATTTCACCGGTGGCCCCAACGAGTCACTGCGGCACCGCATCGACAGGTTCCTGGCCGAGCGCGACATCGACCTGCGCGGCGGCCGCATCACCGCGCTGCTGCAGGCCCGTGTGCTCGGCTACGTGTACAACCCGCTGTCGCTGTACTGGTGCCACGATGCCGACGGCACCCTGCGCCACGTCATCGCCGAGGTGCACAACACCCACGGTGAGCGGCACGCCTACCTGCTGCCGCCGTCGGGCGAGCAGCCCGTCATGGTGCGCAAGCGGATCTACGCCTCGGCCTTCAACGGGGTCGACGGTTACTACCTGGTGCGCGCACCGCGGCCGGCCGAGGCCGTCGACGTGTCGATCTCCCTGCACCGCGACCAGCACCCGGCATTCGTGGCCACCCTGCGCGGCACGCGGCGATCCGCAGGCCCGGCCCAGGTGCTGTGGATGCAGCTGACGGCGCCCGCGGCGCCGCTGATGGGCCGCTGGAGCATGAAGGTGCAGGGCGCCCTGCTGTGGCTGCGGCGGGTGCCGGTAGTGCCGCGACATGCCGAAGGATGCCCGGTGACGCATGAAACCGATTCGCCCGCAACGCCTCTGATCGCACGCGAGTCCAGATCGCAATTATTATGACGTTGCTGCTGTGTCCGGTTAGGCTACCGCTCGTGACCACCGACCTCGACGATTTGCTGCGTCGGGTCGCACAGCGGGACGCCGACGCGTTCGCCACGTTCTACGACCAGACCCGCTCCCGCGTGTTCGGCATGGTCACCCGAGTGCTGCGCGACCCCGGTTACAGCGAAGAGACCACGCAGGACGTCTACCTGCAGGTTTGGCGGTCGGCCGGTAATTACGACCCGACCGCCGGCTCTCCCCTGGCGTGGCTGCTCACCCTCGCGCACCGCCGCGCCGTCGACCGGGTGCGCTCCGAGCAGGCGGGATCCGTGCGCGAATCGCGATACGGCGCCGCCACCGTCGAGCCGCCCGTCGACCACGTCGCCGAGGCCGCGATCAACCACGACGAGCGCCGCCGGGTGACCGCCTGCCTGGACTCGCTCACCGAGGTGCAGCGCGAGGCGATCCAGCTGGCCTACTACGACGGGATGACCTACGTCCAGGTCTCCGAGCGGCTGTCGGCGAACCTGGCCACCATCAAGTCACGGATGCGTGATGCGATCCGCGGACTGCGTCGCTGCCTGGGGGTCTCATGACCGGGCCGGTGGAACACGACCTGATCGAGCTCGCGACTCCGTATGCGCTGCACGCTATTCCCGAGTCCGACCTCGACGACGTCGAGCGGCGCCTTGCCGACGCCCCGGCAGAGGTTGCGCGCGCCTTCGACGACGAGGTGCGCGCCGTGCGGGAGACCATGGCGATCCTCTCGGCCGGCACGGCGGTCGACCCGCCGGATCAGCTGCGGGACCGCGTGCTCGGCGTCGTCGCCGACGACCCGGTACGCGAGCTGCGGCCGAGGCGATGGCAGAAGGCGGTGCTCGCCGCGGCCGCGGTGCTCGTCGTCGGACTCGGCGCGCTCGGGGTGGGCTACGCACTGCGGCCCGCGCCCACGCCGTCCACCGCCGAGCAGGTGTTCGCTGCGCCGGACGTGCGCACGGTGTCGGGTCCGATCCCCACGGGCGGCACGGCGACGCTGGTGTTCTCGCGGGACCGCAACGCCGGCGTGCTGGTGATGAACAACGTCGCGCCGCCCGAACAGGGCACGGTGTACCAGATGTGGCTGGTCGGGTCGGAGGGCGCGGAGTCGGCGGGCACCATGGACGCCAAGGCCGTGGCCCCGTCCACCACCGCGGTGCTGCCCGATCTCGGGGACTCGAATGCGCTGGCCTTCACGGTCGAACCGGGCTCGGGCTCACAGGCGCCGACCACACCCGTGTTCGCCGAACTGCCGCTGGTCTAACAGCCCGACAGCGTCGCCGTCGCCGCCTCGTCGATGACGTCGGCCACCTCGTGGCGCCGCTGCCACGCGGCGCGCTGGCGCATGGCGCCGTTGCCCTGCTCGGCGATGCGGTCGAGTTCGGCCCGCACCAGCTCCTCGTCGCCGACGGCACGCAGTGCGAGCGTGATCCGGTCGACGAAGGCCCGCAGCAGGTCGATGGCGGGCGCCGGTGAGTGGGCGTCGAACAGGTCGACGGCCTGCCCGTCGAGGCCGTCGCGCGCCGATTTCCAGTACGCCGCGGCCAGGGCGTGCGGGGAGATGCGGGGCAGGCCGGCGCCGCTGCGCTCGTCGTCGAGTGCCGTCATCACCGCACCGCGGGTCAGCGCGGCCAGCAGGACCGTCTCGGCGACCGTGGCGGGCACGTCGGACACCCGCACCTCGACGGTCGGGAAGTTCGCCGACGGCCGGACGTCCCAATAGACCATGCCGTCGTCGAGCATGGCGCCGGCGTGCTGCATCATCTGCACCACCGCGTCGTACTCGTCGACCGACTCGAAGTGCGGCGGCGGCCCGGCGCTGGGCCAGCGGGACCACAGCACCTGTCGCCAGCTCGCGTGCCCGCTGTCGGCGTTGCGGTAGATCGCCGAGTTGGCGGTCAGCGCGAGCAGCAGCGGCAGCCACGGCCGCAGCCGATTGCTCACCCGGATCGCCGCCTCGCGGGTCGGCACCGCGACGTGCACATGGCAACCGCAGATGCCCTGTTCGTGGGCGATCATCCCGAACATGTCCGCGATCTTGCGGTAGCGCGGCGAGTCGGTGATCGGGAAGTGGTGCGGCACGGTGGGCGGCAGCCCGACGGCGAGCAGCCGCGCGCCCGCGGCATCGGCGGCGCGGCCGGCGACCCGCCGCAGCCCGGTGAGCTGCTCACGAAGATCGGCGGTGCTGCTTGCCACCTCGGTGGCGGTCTCGACCTGGCAGGAGGTCAGCTCGAGCTGGAGGTCGACGCCGTCGGCGGCGGCGAGTTCGGCGACGCGGCGGCTGTGCCCCACCGGTTCGCCCGAGTCCGGGTCGACGAGGAGGAACTCCTCCTCGACGCCCACGGTGGGATGGCTGGACATCGGGCCTGCAGACTCTTTCAAAATATTGATCCGGCCCGCCGGGGTACTCACAACGGGCCGGATCTGGTGGTGGTTCGTAGGGGTCCGCACCGCAGTGAGGCGAACCGTGCGGATCATTTGTGCCCACTTCCCGCGAGGGTCAAACATCGAATTCGGACGACCTCCTACGATCGACTGATGCCGCGGGATCTTCGGTTCGGACTCGGTCTGCACGCCGCCCGTTCACTGACGAAAGTGCAGGACACCGCGCGGCGAGCCGAGGAGCTCGGCTTCGACGTGCTGCACGTGCCCGACCATCTCGGCGCCCCTGCCCCGTTCCCGGCGCTGATGGCGGCCGCGGCGGCCACCCGCACCCTGCGGCTGGGGACGTTCGTGCTCAACGCCGGCTTCTACCGGCCCGCGCTGCTGGCCCGCGACGTAGCGGCGCTGCACGACCTCAGCGGCGGGCGGTTCGAGGCAGGCCTCGGCACCGGGTACGTGCGGGAGGAGTTCGAGGCCGCCGAGCTGCCGTACCCGAGCGCGGGCGAACGCGTCGACCACCTGGCGCACGTCACCGGATATCTGCGCGAGCACCTGCCGAGCGTGCCGATCCTCATCGCCGGCAACGGCGACCGGGTGCTGCGTCTGGCGGCCCGCAAGGCCGACATCATCGGGCTGACCGGTGGTGACCGCCCGGCATCCGGCGACGAGGACCCGCTTGCCGAGCGGATCGCATTCGTCCGGGCCGCCGCTGGTGACCGGTTCGCCGAACTCGAACTCAATCTCGCCGTGACGGCGATGCCGGTCGACGGCTCCGGCATGCCCGACCTGTCGATCCCACGGCACTTCCTGCCCGGGCTGACCGATGAGCAGCTGCTGCGCCATCCCGGCACGCTGGCCGGGTCGACGCGCGACATGGCCGACCGCATCCGCGGCTACCGCGACGACTACGGCGTCTCCTACATCATCGTGCAGGCGCCGCACGCGGACGCGTTCGCGAAGGTGATCGCCGAACTGCGCTAGTACCAGAGGTACAGCCCGCTGAGCACCGCCCACACGGCGACGCAGTAGACCTCGAACACCGTTCGCAGCGCCACCGGGGCACGGCGCAGTTCCATGAAGTCCAGGCCGACGAGCCGCACCTTGACCGCCGCGATGGCGAGCACGACGACGGCGACGGCCGAGCCGGTGCCGTGCTCGGCGCCGACCGCCCACGAGACGACGGTGGCGGCGATCAGCAGCAGCCACGTCACGCCAGCGCGGTTGCGGACGAGCTGCAGCACCGATGGACCCGTCATGACACCAGGTACAGCAGGGCGAACAGGAAGATCCACAGCAGGTCGACCAGATGCCAGAAGCAGGCGCCGCCCTCGACGAGCGCCATCCGGTTGTGGCTCAACTCGGGCCTGCGCGTCTGCGTCCACACGAAGGTCAGCGCGAGCAGGCCGAGGCAGACGTGGAACAGGTGCAGGCCGGTGAGGATGAAGTAGTAGAGGTAGAAGTCGCCCGCCCCGGCGCCGTGGCCGGCGGAGACCAGCGCGGTGTATTCGTAGACCTTCAGGCCGGCGAACAGGAGGCCGCAGCCGATCGCTGCGGTGACGGCGGAGGTGGCGATCGAGCGGGCGCCGGTGCGGACGGCGCCGAGGGCGACCACCACGCAGAGCGAACTGGTGAGCAGCACCAGCGTGTTGAGCAGCCCGACGCCGATGTGCAGCGTCGCGCGTGCGGCGTCGAAGGCCTCGGGCGTCCGGCCACGGGCCACCATGAACGTGACGAAGAAGACGCCGAACACCAGCATGTCGCCGAACAGGAAGACCCAGGTGCCTGCCTCGCCGGGAATGCGGCGGGCGTCGGTGTCCGCGGGCGCGGCGGCCGTGGCGGTCACGGCACGGGCACCGGGGATTCGGCGGCCTGCTGGGCCGAGATCGAGCGCAGCATGACCACGGTGGTCGCCACGATCCAAATCACCAGCACCAGGCCGGGCAGATAGAAGGCGAACACGCCGTTCCAGGCCAACGGGCCGTCGTTGAACACCACGACGACACACCCCGGCAGCGACAGGGTGGCCACCCACAGATTGAGGTAGCCGTACCAGCGCGGGAAGGTCGGCGGGTCGGCCCTGTCGATGAAGGACGCCACCGCCAGCGTGATGTTCTGCACGACGATGGTGCCGACGATGCCGATGAACCACAGCCAGAACAGGTCGTTGAGTGCCCGGGTGATCTCGGGTGGGCGGTCCTCGGGCCGGAATGCGGCCGCCGCCAACATCATCAGCGGGAAGATCAGTGCGGGCACGAAGATGGTCGCGGCGAACACCTGGGTGACCGAGAGCATGCCCCAGCCGCCTTCGGCGCGGCGGATGCGCAGCACCAGTGCGGCGAGGAACGGCAGCGCGAGGACGGCGGTGAGCAGGGCGCCCGCGACGCCGAACCGGATCCACAGCTTGTGGTCGACGAAGAACTGCGCGATGTCCTCGGCCGACGCCGTCGGAGAGAGCGGCGGGAAGAGCCGCGCCAGTCCGGAGAAGCAGGTGCCGTAGAGCAGGATCATCACTGTTCCCGACCAGGCGCCGACGCGTTGCATCCTCAGCTCCACGTCGGCAGGCTACCGGCCGACGCGAGATGTTTTGACAATTTTGCCGAAACCGCCGCGTGGCGAGCGGACGGCGCGGGGGCGGTAAACTCTCACGCGGTCCCCGCCCCCGTAGCTCAGGGGATAGAGCACGGCTCTCCTAAAGCCGGTGTCGCATGTTCGAATCATGCCGGGGGCACCACGTTCGTTGACTTTGCGCTCAGCGCGCGATCCACTCGCAGATCGACGCCCTGAGCGCAAAGTCAACGAGCCGATCAGCGTGCGGGCGCGGACAGCGACGCCTTGGCGCCGCGCGTCATCTCGTCGCCCAGGATCTCGTTGTCGCCGGCGAGTACACCGTCGAGGGCGAGCTTGGCGATTACACCCGGGTCGCTCTTCTGGTCGGCCGGGATGTAGCTCACCATGTCGGTGTCCATGTAGCCCACGTGCAGTGCGGCGACGTGAATACCCCTCGGAGCGAGCTCCGTTCGCACCGCGTCGGTCATCGCCCAGGCGGCGGCCTTCGCGGAGGAATAGGCGCCGCTGGTCGGCGGGTGCAGCCAGGACAGCACCGACAGCACGTTGAGGATCGCTCCCCCGCCGTTGCGTTCGACGACCGGGGCGAAGGCGCGGATCACCTGCAGGGTGCCGAAATAGTGCGTCTCCATCTCCAGGCGAATGTCCTCGATCGACCCGTCGAGCACGGACGCGCGCGTCGACACGCCGGCGTTGTTCACCAACAGGTTCACGTCGGTGGCGAAATCCGCGGCACGGCGGATCGATTCGGGATCGGTGATGTCCAGTTGCACGGGTACGACGCCCGGCAGGTCAACGGTGTCGGGATTGCGCGCACCCGCGTAGACCTTCGCGCCGCGGGCGACGAGCTCGGCAGCGAACCGCCGGCCGAGTCCACGGTTGGCGCCCGTCACCAGTGCGACGATGTTCTCGGTGTTCATGGTGTGCCTCCATCTGGTCTGGCATGTGGCTGTGGGATGTTCACGGCTGTCAGTGACAAGCCGCGTGGCGGCCGGATCCATCCGGGAACCGCCGAAGATTGCAGCTAGCGGGAACCGGGGCCGCCGGTCAGCGACCGGGCAGGCGCTCGGTGATCTCCTGCAGCACCCAGCCGTTGCCGTCCGGGTCCTGGAACGACGCGAACGAGCTGTAGCTGCGGCGCTCCGGATCCGGCCCTGGCACGCGCCCGTCCTCACCGGCCTGATTGAAGACACCGGTGGCGTCGTGGAAGACCTCGCTCACCTCGGCGCCGCGTGCCACCAGCTCGGCACGGGCGGCCTCGACGTCGGTGACGACCAGGTACAGACCCTGCGTCGAACCCGGCGCCGCCGTGCTGACGCCGGTGCCGAAGATGACCGAAGTGGGCGACCCGGGCGGAGTCACCTGCACCACCCGATATCCCTCTGTCACAGGGAAATCCGCGTCCAACCGCCAGCCGAGCTTCTGGTAGAAGTCTCTCGCCCGATCCACGTCGGACACCGGTAATACGACGACTTCGAGTTTCATGTCCATGACGGCTCCCTTGTTCTTGTTCGAGCCGTGGCGCGGATGTCGCGGTTCGGACGTCTGTCCCGGATCCTGTCACCGGAATGCAGGCATGAACGTCGAATGGCGGACGACGCATTCCCGGCCGGCGTCCGCCGTCGTAATGTCACCCTGCACCACTCAACCGAACGGGAGCGACACATGACCGGTTCAGCACAGGCCGAACAGATCTCCGTGAGCAGACGATCGCCGGCCTACTGGCGGGTGACGTTCGACAACCCGCCCCTGAACATCTTCGGCCCCGAGACGCTGCCGCAGCTCGACGCCGTCGTCACCGCGCTGGAGGACGACGACGACGTCAAGGTGGTGGTCTTCGACAGTGCCGTCGACGGGTTCTTCCTGACGCACTACAACTTCCTCGCCGATCTCGAGGAGTCGACCAGCTACCCCGCGGGAAGCACCGGGCTGCAGGCACTTCCGGACATGCTCGCCCGGCTGAGCCGCGCACCGGTGGTGTCCATAGCCGCCATCCGCGGCCGCGCCACGGGGGTCGGCAGTGAGCTCGCACTGGCCAGCGACATGCGCTTCGCCAGCCGCGAGAAGGCGATCCTGTCGCAGTGGGAGGTGGGCGCCGGGCTGGTGCCCGGAGGCGGGCCGATGGCGCGGTTGCCCCGGCTGATCGGCCGCGGACGCGCACTGGAGGTGCTGCTGGGCGCCGACGACATCGACGGCGACCTCGCGCAGTTGTACGGCTACGTCAACCGCTCTTTGCCCGACGCCGAACTCGACGCGTTCGTCGACGCCCTGGCCACCCGGATCGCGTCGTTCGACAAGCAGGCGATCGCCGAGACCAAGCACCTGGTGAACGTCAACAGCCTTCCTCCCGACGACGAGATCGCCCCCGAGTGGGACGCCTTCGTCGCCGCGCTCGGCCGTCCCGCAGCGCAGGCCCGGATCCAGAAGCTGTTCGAGCGCGGCTTCCACCAACCCGGTGACGTCGAGACCCGCCTCGGCCACCATGTCGGCCGACTCGGCGACGACGACTAGGGCGACCCGGTGAACACCTCCCCCATCGGCGCCGCACGCCACACCTTCGCCGTCGGCGTCGTCGGCGGCCCCACCGTCGTCATCGACTACGGCCGAACGCGATTCGTCACCGACCCGACCTTCGACGACCCGCGCGACTACGGCGCCATGGCCAAGCTGACCCCGCCCTCGGTGCCCTCCGCCGACCTCGGTCCCGTCGACGCCGTGCTGCTCAGCCACGATGACCACAACGACAACCTCGACATCGCCGGCCGGGAGTGGGCCACCACCGCCGTGCCCGCCATCATGACCGGGCCCGGCGCCGCCGCCCGCCTCGGAGCGCGTGCACTCGGTCTGGCGACATGGGACACCACCGAACTCGCGCGCGCCGACGGCGACGGGGTCATCACCGTCACCGCCGTCCCTGCCGTGCACGGTCCGCTGGACGGGACACGGGACGCCTCCGGGCACGTCAACGCCGAAGTCACCGGCTTCGTCCTGCAGGCGACCGGACTACCGACCGTGTACGTCAGCGGCGACAACGCCTCCCTGGCGCCCGTCGTCCAGATCGCACAGCGATTCGGCGACATCGACGTCGCCGTGCTGTTCGCCGGGGCGTCGCGGCTGCCCACCAAGAACCAGGGCCGACCGCTGACCCTCACCGGTCCACGGGCAGCGGATGTCGCTGCGGCGCTTGCCGTCCCGCGTGTCGTGATCGCCCACATCGCCGGCTGGTCGATCTACAGCGAGACCATCGCCGACGTGCGGACGGCGTTCGACGAGGCGGGCATCGCCGACCGGCTGGTGCCCGGGGACGCCGGGACCTGGTCGCTGCTCGACGGTCCGGCGGGTTAGACGGGGGCCGGCCGGCCGCGCGTCCCCCACCATTCGCCTGCGCCCCCTGTCGCGGGGCCGCCGGTGGCCAGCGCTGCGATCACCGCGTTGACGGCGCCGCGTGATTCGTCGCTGCGCGAGACCAGCCACCACGGCCAGTACGGCTGCGGGCGCACCACCGGCCTGCGCACCAGATCCGGCGGCAATGAGCCGGTGCGATCCTTGGGCGAGTTCAGCACCGGCCGCCGGAGCCGCCGCACGTGCTCGAAGAACGCCGTCCCGGTGATGCCGCCGTCGTCGATGCGGACCGCCTTCGCGCCGGAGTCACGGGCGAAGCACTCGGCGTAACGGTTCCAGGACGACCAGCTCGCCGAGTCCGCGTCGAGCAGCACCACGGTGTCGCGGGCGTCGACCTCCGACGAGTCGGTGCCGGGAGCCACCGCGTACAGCCGGTCGGCCCCGATGACGTCCGCGCGCAGGCCGAGCGTGGACAGATCGTCCTCGTCCACCCAGCAGATCGCGAGGTCGATGGCCCGCTCGGCGACGCGCGCGGCCTGCGCGTGCGACGGCATCACCCAGGTGTCGACGTGCAGCTGCGCGACGGCGGCGGTGCGTTCGACGAGATCGGCGGGCCGCCAGCTCACGTAGCCGAGCCGGACCGGCTCGGCGTCGGCCAGTTGCACGGCGGCGTGCCGGAGGTCGTCGGCGCGCGCCAGCAGATCGCGCACCTTGGGCAGCAGTTCGGCACCCGTCGCCGTCAGCGTTACCGAGCGGCGGTCCCGATCGAACAGCTGGACGTGCAGGTCCCGTTCGAGGGCCTTGATCTGCTGGGACAGCGACGGCCCGGCGATGCGGAGGCGCTGCGCGGCGCGGCCGAAGTTCAGCTCCTCGGCGACGGCGACGAAGTAGCGCAGTTGACGCAGCTCCACCGGCCGATTCTAAGTGTTGGGAGTCTGCGCCTCCCAGCAACGAGGAAACCGGTCGTATGCAGCCGGACGCCCGGGCGCCCAGAATCGGTTCCACGGAGCGACATCCGAACGGAAGGAACTCCCATGACCCAGCAGACCGACGACACGAAGGTCGCCATCATCACCGGCGCGTCGCGCGGCATCGGCGCCGCCCTGGTCCCCGCGTACCGCAAGCTCGGCTATGCCGTCGTGGCAACGGCGCGGTCATTCACCGAGGTCGACATCGACCCCGAAGTGCTCACCGTCGCCGCCGACATCGCCGTTCCGGGCGCGGGCGCCCACGTGGTCGACGCGGCGCTGCACCGCTTCGGCCGGGTCGACACCGTGGTCAACAACGCCGGGATCTTCGTCGCCAAACCGTTCACCGAATACACCGACGAGGACTTCGACGCCGTCACCGGCGTTAATCTGCGCGGCTTCTTCGAGGTGTCGCGCAGCGCCGTCGCCGCCATGCTGGACCAGGGCGACGGCGGCCACCTGGTCAACGTGTCGACGAGCCTCGTCGACCATGCCAACTCGGCGGTCCCCTCCGCATTGGCGTCGTTGACGAAGGGCGGGCTCAATGCGGTGACGAAGTCGCTGGCCGTCGAGTACGCCGCGCGCGGCATCCGCGTGAACGCCGTGGCACTCGGGATCATCCGAACGCCGATGCATCCGCCGGAGACGCACGCCGACCTCGCCCGCCTGCATCCGGTCGGCAGGTTGGGCGACATCGACGACGTCGTCGACGCCATCCGCTATCTGGAGCAGGCGCCGTTCGTCACCGGCGAGGTGCTGCACGTCGACGGTGGCCAGAGCGCCGGGCATTGAATCAGGGAGGCTCGCTAGCCTCAGGCCCCATCAACCGAGGAGTACCGATGAACGCACTGACGAACCTGGGCGTGCGCCTGCCGGTGACCGCCGCGCCGATGGCGGGCGGCGCCACCACCACCGCCATGGTGATCGCCGCGTCGCGGGCCGGCAGCCTCGGACTGCTGGCCGCGGGTTACAAGACGCCCGAAGCTCTGGGCAATGAGATCGCCGCCGTGCGGCAGGCGTCGATCCCGTTCGGCGTCAACGTCTTCGCGCCGAACCCGGTGCCGATCGGTGAGGCGGACTACCGCCGCTACGCGGCCGCGGTGCAACGCGAGGCGGACCGGTTCGGGCTGACGCTGCCCGCCGACCCGGTCGACGACGACGACGCGTTCGGCGCGAAGGTCGACATCCTGCTCTCCGATCCGGTGCCCGTCGTCAGCTTCACCTTCGGCCTGCCGGGCGGCGATGTGATCCGTGCGCTGCACAAGGCGGGCACGGCCGTGGTGCAGACCGTGACGTCGCTGGAGGAAGCCGAGGCGGCCGCGGCGGCCGGGGTAGACATGCTCGCCGTCCAGGCCGCCGTCGCCGGCGGCCACTCCGGGACGTTCACCCCCGATCGGATGCCGTCGCCGCTGCCCATCGGCGAGCTCGTGGCACGGGTGACCGGCGCCGTCGGCCTTCCGGTGATCGCCGCGGGTGGGCTGGCCACCCCCGCTGACGTCGCCGCCGTGCTGCGGGCAGGCGCCACGGCCACCGCGGTGGGCACGGTGCTGCTGCGCGCCGACGAGAGCGGGGCATCGGCCACCCACAAGGCTGCGCTCACCGATCCGTCGCGCACCGAGACGGTGATCACGCGGGCGTTCACCGGGCGCCCGGCGCGCGGCCTGCGGAATCGCTTCATCGACGAGTTCGAGGCGTCGGCACCGCTGGGCTATCCGGCGGTCCACCACCTGACGAGCCCCCTGCGCAAGGCCGCGGCGGCCGCCGGTGAGTCCGACCTGGTGCACCTGTGGGCGGGGACGGGCTATCGCCACGCCCCGCAGAAGCCGACGGCCACGATCCTGACCGACCTCGCCGGCGAGGCCTGAACGCGGCTGATCGAACGGCAAACCCCCGTAACGGGCCCTTCGCACTACTTCCCGAGGGCTGGTGTTTGCGAGCAAAGACCTTGTCGCAGTGAGGTTTGCGTCACACAGGGGTGAGATGACCGGGCGAAATTCGCGTACTAGAGTGATCCCCGGACGGGGGGTCCGCTCGAACAAGGCGAAACCGGAGGTTGAGTGTGATCCGTTCGAATCTGCTCCGCAAGGCCGTGCTCGGTCTGAGTGTGGCGGCGCTGCCGTTCGGTGCCGCGGTGGTCATCGCCGCGCCGGCCTCGGCCGGACCCGACGTGTGCGTCGGCGGCCCGCTCGGCTACGCATACGCGTGCGTGGACACACCCGGCTGGGTCGGCTGGTACGACGGCCCGCGGGGTCGTGGCCACTGGAAGCACGGCCACGGACACGGCCGCGACTGACCTGACCCGCGGCCGCTAGCCCCGGGTTTCGATCACCTGCTGGGCGATGTCGGTGAGCTTGGTGTTGCTCTCCTGCGACAGCCGCCGCAGCATCTCGAACGCCTGCACGTCGTCGACGTCGTAGCGCTCCATGATGATGCCCTTCGCCTGGCCGATGCGGTCCCGCGTGGACAGCGCCGACTCCAGCTGCTGGCCCTGCCGGCTGGCGAGGATGGCAGCGGCGGCGTGCGCGGCCAGCACGGTGCCGATGGTCTCTGCCTCGCCGTCCCACCTGTTGGGCTCGAACCCGAAGAGGTTCAGCGCGCCTGCGGTGCGGTCCGCGGTGTAGAGCTTGAACGACAGCCCACTGAGCACGCCGATTTCCACCACGGCCTCCGAGTATTTCGGCCACCTCGACTCCTCACGGAAGTCGTCGGTGCGCACGATCACGTCGTCGAGCGCTGCCTGCACGCAGGGCCCCTCCTCGAAGGTCATCTGGAGCTCGTCCAACTGGTGCGGCAGATCGGTGGTTCCCGCGAGTGACTCGAATTTCCCGCCGGGACCGACCAGCAGGATGCCCGCTGTGTCGGCGCCCGGGATCAGTTCGGTGGCCGCCGAAGTGACGTCTTCCAGCACCTGTTCAACCGAGCGCGGCATCGCGACCGTGCGCGCAAGATCGGCCATGCGCATCGCAAGGTCGTGTGGCTGTGGCTGCGTCATAGCCTCCAGGGTTCCCGAAGACGGGCCGTCACACACGGGGTTTGTGATCTGGGCGCGTGGGCATGCTGCTGCGCAGACGGGTGCGCTGGTCGACCAGCGCACCCGTTGAGGTCTCGCCGGTTCAGACCTCGAGCCGGCGAGACCGCCTCTTTTCGACGCCGGACATAGTCGCAGGGCCAGGTTGCTGAGCGCCGCGCCGGCCCGCTACCGGAGACCGCCCAGCCAGACATACGCGGCCGCCGCCCGGCCTCGGCCTGCATTCGTTGCGTCGACGGTCGGCTCAACCTCAGGACCGCTTCCAACCCGAACTGGACGCGGCCGCCACAACGCGTTGACCACCCGATGTCGCCCAAAAAGGTCTTGGCACTCTCGGGTGGAGAGTGCTAATCTGATGCCGCACAGTGATTGGCTGCCCGTCGAGGTGGCGGGCCCTGGAGCGACATAGGAGGTGGATTGCTGTGCTTCGCTTTGATCCCTTCAGTGACCTCGATGCCCTCACCCGCGGTTTGCTGACGAGTTCGTCCGGTTCGAATCGGACACCGCGGTTCATGCCGATGGATCTCTGCAAGATCGACGACCACTACGTGCTGACCGCCGACCTGCCCGGCGTCGATCCGGGTTCGGTCGACGTCGACGTCGACAACGGCACTCTGACGATCTCGGCGCACCGCACCGCGCGTTCCGAGGACTCGGTGCAGTGGTTGGCCAACGAGCGGTTCTTCGGCACCTACCGCCGTCAGTTGTCTCTCGGCGAAGGCATCGACGCGGGCGCGATCTCCGCGACCTACGAGAACGGCGTGCTCACCGTCACCATCCCGATGGCGGAACGGGCCAAGAAGCGCCGGATCGAGGTCTCCCACAGCGCCGACCAGCGTTCCATCGAGACCAACACGGTCGAGGCCGGCTGACGCAGTGCCCGTGCCCCCGGCGGATCCGCGTCCGCCGGGGGTCCGGCGCGTCAGCCGTCGCGGCCCAGCCGGTGCTCCAGATTCGCACGCACGGCGGGCCATTCGATGTCGAGGATCGAGTAGACGACGGTGTCGCGGCGCGAGCCGTCGGGCAGCACCTGGTGGCTGCGCAGGATCCCGTCCAGTTTGGCGCCCAGCCGCTCGATCGCCTTGCGGCTGGCGAAGTTGAAGAAGTGCGTGCGGAACTCCACTGCCACGCAACCGAGTTGGTCGAAGGCGTGGCCGAGCATCAGCAGCTTGGTCTCCGTGTTGACGCCGGTGCGCCGCGCCGCAGCGGTGTACCAGGTGTGTCCGATCTCGAGCCGGCGGTTGGTCGCATCGACGTTCAGATAGCTCGATGAGCCCACCAGCGGACCGTCGAGACCACGCACCGCGAACGCGGCCCCGCCGTCGGCCGCGCGAAGGTCGGCCATGCGCCGCACCCATCCGGCGGCGTCCTGCGGCCCGGGAGCGGAGGTGAACCACAGTGCGCCGAGCTCGCCGTCGGCGGCGGCGTCGGCGATCTCGGGAACGTGGCTCGCCGACAGCGGCTCCAACGACACCCAGCGCCGGCCGGCCAGGTGCACCGGTTCCACGAAACCCGTCACGACGGGCGCCCCGCCGACAACGCCACGAACAGCGACCACGCCGCACACAGCGCGGCAGCGATGGACAGGGCGCCGCCGACGTAGAGGCCGTAACCGGCCGATACCGGCGCCGCCACGTAACTGCTGTAATACACGCCGGTCAGCGCCACCAGCAGCAGCGAGATCGCCAGCGCACCCGCCGCCGCCACCCTTTCCGACAGGCCGCGCGCGGCCATCGCCCCGGCCACGATCAGCGCCGCGGCCAGAAGCACGATCAGCTGCCCCACCCCGAACCGCGCGGGCACCGAGTCCAGGCTGCCGACCGTTCCGCCGATCGCGTTGGCCCGGCCGCCGCCGGTGGTCAGCCATGGCAACCACCCGCTCACCGCCACCACGGCTGCGCACACGGCGACCAGCCATCCGGGATTGACACGCAGCACGCGGCGAGCCTATCGGGTGCGGTGCGCCGTCCCCTCCGCCGCGGCGCTCTAGGCTGAACCACGACCTCGATTCAAGGCGGTGCCGATGAGCGATCTCCCGGACTGGGCCCGCGGCCTCGACCTGTCCCCGCACCCGGAGGGCGGGTGGTTCCGGGAGACCTGGCGCAGTGAGCTGTCGATGCCGCCGTCGGCCCTGCCGCCGGACTACACCGGTCCGCGCAGCGCCGGTACGGCGATCCTGTTCCTGCTCATGCCCGGTCAGCAGTCGGCATGGCACACCGTGCGCAGCGCCGAACTCTGGCTCTTCCACCGCGGCAGTCCGCTTCTGCTCGAGGTCGGACCCGAGCAGGGTTCTGCCGCAACACATCTGCTCGGCGGTGACATCGCTGCCGGTGAACAGCCGCAGCTGGTCGTCCCGCCACGGCACTGGCAGCGGGCCCGCCCGCGTGACGACGAGCCGAGCCTGGTCAGCTGCGTGGTGGTGCCGGGCTTCGACTTCGCCGACTTCGCGCTGGCCGGTCCTACCGGCTGAGCAGGTCGACGGCCGCCGACACCAGCGCGGCGTTGTCCGGCGCGAGCGAACCGTCGGGCAGGTGCAGGGTGTCCTCCAGGCCGATGCGGGTCTGCACACCGCGGACCCCGGCATGTTCCAGTAGCGGCCAACAGCTTTCGTCGAGACCGTGCAGCAGCACCGGCGCCGGTGAGCCGGCCGCCGCCACCTGGCTGAGCACGTCGTCGGCCAATGCCGTGTCGGCGTCGGCCTGCAGTTCGATCATCACCCGCATGCAGTGCGCGGCGATGTCACTGACCGCCCACGACTGCGCTGCCTCGGTGTGGAAGATCCCGACCTCGACACCCAGCCCCTTTGACAGCAGCACCTGCGCCAGCTCTGGCGAGCCCGGCTCGTGCCAGTTCAGCGACGCGAAATCGGGGAGCACGTCCCAACTCTCGACGGCGCGACGCCGTTCGGCGGCATCCGGTAGAGCCCAGTAGCCGGTGGTCACCCCGAGCGGCAGGCCGGGCACCGCCTGGCGGACCGCCGTCACCGCCGCGGCGACGACGTCGGGCCGCAGCGAGTCGACGCCGTCCGGCGTCTTCGGGTGCAGGTGCACCGCCTGCGCGCCGGCTCGATGTGCGGCCAGCGCCGCGGCGGCCAGCTCGTCCGGACTCACCGGCAGGCCGGGATGCTGGTCCGGGGTTCGGGCACCGTTGATGCAGGCCTTGAGGTAGATGCGGGGACCGGTCATGGGTCCATCTTCACCCGTGGCCGCCGGACGCACCCGACAACCGTGGCCGCAACCGCTCCTGGCCGATGCCTGCGTCGCCGGACAGGTCATCGGCCAGCGCGTCGGCGTAGGCGACCAGGCCGGGCACATCGATTCCGTGGACGGCGGGGCCGTGCGCGATCGCCGCCGACGCCCGCATCAACAACGCCCGTGCGCCTGCCCGGTTACCGCGCTGGACATGGGTGATGCCGACCGCGAGTTGCGCCAACCCCCGCCACAGTTCGCGGTGCTCCGGGGGCGCGTCCTTCCAGACGGCTTCGAGCACCTCGTGGGCGTTGAAGGCCAGGCCCTCGTCGAGCAGCCGTTGCGCTGCCGACAGGCCCTGCTCGGGTGTGACGTCGAGGTCGTCGGGAATCCGCGGCACACCGGTCTCGTGCCTGGGCAGCGGCCTGCCGAGCGCATCGCGCGGGCGCGCGTTGTGTGCGCGCCCGGCTTCGTCGCGATCCCGAGCGGCATTCACCGTTCCAGGCTACGCACCGGCCGTCGTTGCGGTGATCAGCCCGGCGAGCAGACGCAAATTCGCACGCTTCAAGCCAGAACTGTGCGACTTTGCGTCTGCTCGCGGTAGAGGATTGGGCCCCTAGGCGGGGGCGTAACCCAGTGCTGCCTTGGTCTCCAGGAACTCGTCGAAACCGAACTGGCCCCACTCGCGGCCGTTGCCACTGCGCTTGTAGCCACCGAACGGCGCACTCATGTCGAAGCCGTGGTTGATCGCCACCGAACCGGCGCGGATGCGGCGTGCCACCTGCCGGGCCTGATCCAGGTCGGCGGCCGAGACATAGCCCGCGAGACCGTATTCGGTGTCGTTGGCGATCTCCACCGCCTCGTCGAGGTCGTCGTACCCGAGGATGCACAGCACCGGCCCGAAGATCTCCTCGCGGGCGATCGTCATGTCGTTGGTGACGTGGGCGAACACCGTCGGCTTGACGTAGTAGCCGCTGTCCAGCCCGTCCGGGCGCCCGGTGCCGCCGACCACCACGGTGGCGCCCTCCTCGATGCCCTTCGCGAGCAGTCCCTGAATCTTCTCGAACTGCGCCTTCGACGCGACCGGTCCGATCGCGTCCTTGTCGCCGGTGCCGACCTTGACGGCGCCCGCGACGTCCCGCGCCACTGCGATGGCGTCGTCCATGCGTGAGTTGGGCACCAGCATCCGCGACGGCGCGTTGCAGCTCTGGCCGCTGTTCATCATCATCACCGACACCCCGGCCGTGACGCTCTTGGCGAAGTCGTCGTCGTCGAGCACGATGTTCGGGCTCTTGCCGCCCAGTTCCTGGGTGACGCGCTTGACGGTGGCGGCGGCGTTGCGGGCGACGTCGACACCGGCCCGGGTGGAACCGGTGAACGACACCATGTCGATGTCCGGGTGGCTCGACAGCGCGGCACCGACACCGGGGCCGTCGCCGTAGACGAGGTTGTACACCCCGGCGGGAACGCCTGCGGCGTCGATGATCTCGGTGAAGATCTGCGCCGAGTAAGGCGCCACCTCCGACGGCTTGAGCACCATGGTGCAGCCGGTGGCCAGCGCCGGGAACACCTTGCATGCGATCTGGTTGATCGGCCAGTTCCACGGCGTGATGAGCCCGCAGACGCCGATCGGCTCCTTCACCACCAGCGTCGAGCCGTGCTGCTCCTCGAACTGGAAGTTCTTCAGCACGTCCATCGCCGTGGCGAGGTGGCCGAGGCCGAGATTGACCTGCGGGCCCGACGCCAGCGACGCGGGCGCGCCCATCTCCTCGTTGACCGCGTCGGCGAGATCATCGGCACGCTTCTGGTATTCGCCCATGATGGTCTGCAGGAGGTCGAGGCGCTCCTCGCGGGAGCTCTGCGACCACGTCCCGAACGCCCGCCGCGCCGCCTGCACGGCGACATCGACGTCGACCGCCGTGCCGATGGCGATCCGGCCGGAGACCTGCTCGGTGGTCGGGTTGTCGACGTCGAGGGTGTTGGGCCGCACCGGCTCGACCCACTGTCCGTCGATGTAGAACTTCAGGTATTCACGCATGGTTTCACTCTCCCCTATCGACGGGTCCTACTGAGTACCTTCGGCGTACCAGGTGCGGAATCGGTCGTACTTGGGCATCTCCTCGGAGTTCGCGGTCGGGTCGATGCACACGTGCACCACGCCGACCTTGCCGCTGGCGTACGCGCGTGCGATCGCCGGCCCGATCTCCTCTTCCTTCTCGACGTACTCGCCGTGGCAACCGAAGCCCTCGGCGATCTTGTCCATCCGGACGTCCTTGCTCCAGTGCACGCCGGGCTGCGGCGACGGCTGTTCGAATGTGCGCTTGTAGACGCCCACCTCGAGGCCCCACTGGTGGTCGACGCCGACCACGCACACCAGCGGCAGGTTCTGCCGCGCCGCGGTCTCCAGCTCGGCGATGTGGAACAGGAACGCCGAGTCGCTGGTGAGCAGCATGACCGGGCGCTTGCCGCCCTCGGCGACCGAGGCGCCGACGGCGTAGGGCAGACCGGTGCCGAGGTGTCCGAAGTTCTGGTTCCAGATCACGTCGCGCGGCTTGGACTGCGAGTAGGTCCACTGGAAGATCACGGTCGCGCCGCCGTCGCGGACCATGATGCCGTCCTCGAGTTCGGCGAACGCCTTGGTCGCCTCGACGACGTAGCGCGCCGGGTGCACCGGGGTGCGTCCGCTCGGGGCCTCGTCGGCCACCCGCGCCAGTTCGGCGGCGTCGGCCTTGACCAGGGCGTCGAGGTTGGCCGACGGCTCTCGCGGTGAGTCCTCGAGCGCCTCGACCAGCTGCGGCACGACGCCACGCAGGTCGCCGACCAGCGCCACGTCGACGGGCCGGTTCACGCCGATGGCCGTCGGGTCCTGCTCGACCAGCACCCACTTGCGGTTCTCATCGTTGCCCGCCCAGTGCTGGGTCCGGCCGTAGTGCATGGGCTCACCGAGTTCGGTGCCCAGCGCGACACAGAGGTCGGATTCCTCGACCGCCTGGTTGGCGGCCGGGGAGAACAGGTAGGGGAACGTCCGCTCCTGCAGCCCAGCGATGAACGACGTGCCGCCCGAGGTCTGGATGACCGGGCAGTTCATCAGTTCGGCGAGCTGCTTGACCTCCTGCTGGGTGCGCGACGTGTGCACGCCGTGGCCGACGAGCAGGACCGGGCTCTTCGCCTCGCGGATGAGCCGCACCGCCTCGGCGACCTCGCGTGCGCCCGCACCCTGGTCGACGAGCCGGTAGCGGTGCGGCGGCAGCGGGTCGGCGACGTCGAGCTCCTCGAGGATCACGTGCGACGGGAACTCGACGTAGGACGGACCCGGGGTGCCGGACATCGACCTGCGGATCGCCTCGTGGATGATCTCGTCGGTCTGATTGGCGTACTCGATGGAGCTGCTGTACTTCACCGACGGCGTGAAAAGCCCCTCCTGCTGGATGAACTGGATGCGGCCGCGACGGACGCGGCGCTCGGTGATCCTGGCCCGCTGGCCGCCGAGGAAGATCACCGGTGAGTTCTCCACCAGCGCGCACATCATGGCTCCGGCGATGTTGGCCACGCCGGGGCCCAGCGTGCCGATGCACAGGCCGGGCCCGCCGGTCATCCGCGACGCCGCCTCGGCCATGAAGCCCGCGCTGAGCTCGTGGTGCGGTGCGACGACTGACCAGCCGCGCGCCTCGGCCTCGGCGAACATGTGCACGAAGTTCGGGTCCGGGATGCCGAACAGCGTGTTGACGCCCTCGGCCTCGAACAGGTCGAGAATGCGTTTGTAGACGGGTACACCCATGGTTGAACTCCTATGTCGGTGACAGGTAACGGTGAGCGAGTTGTTTGCGGTGTGCAGCAGGCGATCCGAACAGCGAGCGGTTCACGCTGGCGCGTTTGAGGTAGACGTGGACGCCGCTCTCCCACGTGTAGCCGATGCCGCCGTGCAGCTGCATGGCCTTGCCGACCACGTCGACCGCGGCGCCGGTGACATACGACTTGGCCATCGACGCGGCGACGTGGGCGTCGTCGCGGTCCTCGACGATTGCCGCCACGGCGTCGCCGACGAGTTGGCGTGACATCGAGACGGCCACCAGCATGTCGGCGCACGCGTGCTTGACGGCCTGGAACGATCCGATCGGACGGCCGAACTGCCTGCGCACCTTCGCATACGCCACCGTCGCGTCGAGCATGGCCTCGGCGAGGCCCAGGCTGTCGCAGGCGACGGCCACCGCGGCGCGGTCGTGCAGCCGGCGCACCGCGGCGTCGGCGTCTCCGTCGAACTGCAGGAGCTCCGGCGGATCGACGGTCCGCGACGACACCATCGCCAGCGCCCTGGTCTCGTCGAGGACGGGCGCCGGGCTCACCGACAGATCGGCCACGGCCACGGCGCCGTTGGCGACCACCAGCACCTGGTCGGCGCCGTACGCGTCGGGCACGAAGGACAGCGACTCGAGGGTCACGGCACACCGCAGGTCGCCCGACGCGACACCGTAGAGCAGGCGGTCGCGGGTGGGACCGGGCCGCAGCGCGTTCAGGGTGCCGACCGCCAGCACGGCACTGCCCAGATAGCTGTTGGCGGCGGCGGCGCGGCCGATCTCGGTGCAGATCACCGCGACCTCGGCGAAAGTGGCACCGGCGCCGCCGAATTCCTCCGGCACCTCCAGGCCCACCCACCCCGCGTCGACGAGCGCGGGCCACTCGACCGCGGTGTCCTTGGCGAGCAGGTCGGCGGCGACCGAGCGCAGTTCCCCGTGGAACTCGGCGAAGTCCTCTGCGGCCATCACACCGCGCTCGGTTCCCGGGGCAGCCCGAGGCCGCGCTCACCGATGATGGTGCGCTGGATCTCGCTGGAGCCGCCGGGGATCGTCCACTCCCACGACCCGATGAAGTCCAGCACCCAGGAACCCGACTCCCACCCGCTCGACATCGGCTTGGCGAGGTCGGTGTGAGCGGCGAGGCCACCGATCTCGGCGCCGAAGTCGGTCATGCGTTGCAGCAGTTCGCTGTAGTAGAGCTTGACGATCGACGCGTCCGCCGGTCCCGTCGCCTTGCCTTCCACTACCTTGCGGCACATGCCACGCAGTCCCGCCAGCTCGATCTCGAACTGAGCCAGCCGGTCGGCCACCACCGGATCGCCGACGGGACTGCTCTGCACCAGCCACCGGAAGCCGGCGTTGCCGAGTCGCTCGGCGAGTTCGAGCATCGTCATGCCGCGTTCGGCGCCCAGCGTCGCCTGCGCCACCTGCCAGCCGGCGTTCTCGGCGCCCACCAGGTTGACCGCGGGCACCCGCACGTCGCTGAGGAAGATCTCGCAGAAGTGCGAGTCGCCGACGGCGTTGCGGATGGGCCGCACGTCGATCCCGGGCGACGTCATGTCCAGTAAGAAGTACGAGATGCCCTTGCGCTTCGGGGCATCGGGATCGGTGCGGGCCAGCAGCAGGCACCAGTCGGCGTGCATACCGCCGCTGGCCCAGAGCTTCTGACCGTTGACCACGAACTCGTCGCCTTCGCGGCGTGCGGTGGTGCGCAGCGCCGCCAGGTCGGAGCCGGCCTCGGGTTCGGAGAAACCCTGCACCCAGATCTCGCCGTCGAGGATCGCGGGCAGATGGCGGCGCCGCTGCTCGTCGGTGCCGGCCACCAGCAGCGTCGACGCGGCGTGGTGGATGCCGACGAACGCCAGCACGAGACGGGGGGCGTCATGGGCGGCGAGTTCCTGGTACAGCACGATCTGCTCGGCCACCGACATGCCGCCACCCCACTCGCGCGGCCAGTGCGGCACCGCGTAACCCGCCGTGTGCAGTTCGGCGAACCACGCCTTCTGGAAGCGGACGAACTCCTCCTCGGCCACACCGGTCTGCGCCTGCCGCCAGTCGCGCGGGATGTGGTCGGCGCACCAGGTGCGGATCTCCTCGCGCCGAGCGTGAAGATCTGTGCGAGTTTCTGCCGAATTCTCGCGCAAATCTTCACGTTCGGCGGGGGTTCCGGTCACGCGTACAGTCCCGTCAGCCCGCGGGGACCCGCGGCGTGCAGCAGCCGGTCCCGGGTGGCCGACACCCCGAACGGCAGCCGGCGCAGCGGCTGGCTGTAGCGCGACAGCCAGGACAGCGTGGTCTCGTCGCAGAAGCCGACCGCGCCATGCAGCTGGTGGCACACCCGGAACACCACCTCCGCCGCCTCCAGCGCGGCCATCCGCAGCGCCAGCGCGTCGTCGAGCGCCTCCGGGCGACCGGTCGCGATGCTCCACAGCGCGTACTTGGCCAGGATGTCCACCCCGCTGCGCTCCACCTCGGCGTCGGTGAGCTGGAACTGCACGCCCTGGAACGACGACAGCGGCTGACCGAACTGCTTGCGCAGGGTGATGTGGGCGATGGTGAGTTCCATTGCGCGGTCGAGTATTCCGAGCAGGGTCCAGCACGGCAGCACCAGGGCGAGAGCCAGGTCACCGGCACCGCCGTCGTCGACCGCCGACAGTTCGAGCTCGGCGACGAACGCCGCGCCTGCGGGTCCCTGCGCGGTGACGTGGCTGCGCTGTCCGGCCAACGTGACCGTCGCCCATCGCGACTGCAGCCCGGCGACGGCCGCCGACGGCCGCTGGTCGGCGACCACGATCAGCCCGTCGACGTCCAGGTCGGCCGGTCGGGCCAGCCGCTCGGCCACCGGATAGGGCAGCGCCCAGTGACCGGCGCTGCGGCACAGCGCCGCGGCGGCCTCGAGCTCGTCGGCGTCACCGCGCACGTCGAGGTCCCACGCGCCCAGGCCCGCCAGCGCGGGGCCGACCAGTGATTCGCGTTCTGCAGGTTTGGCTTCGGCCTGCTGCACCAGCTCATCGCCACCGGCGGCCTCGAACGCGCGCAGTGCCTGCCTGCCGAATTCGCTTGCGTCGTCGCCTAGATCGAGGATCATCGTGCGGCCGCCAGCAGCGTCCGCGACAGCAGGATGCGCTGCATCTCGATGCTGCCCGACGAGACCGTCGACGCCTGCGAGTAGCGCCAGTGGTCCTCGACCTCACCGAGGAACCACCCGGCGTTCGGGTCGTCTTGGCGCACCTCGGCGGCGATGTCCATCAGCACCTCCGCGCTGTCCTGGTCGAGCTTGGTGACGGCGATGCGGTACGCGGCGGCGTCACCGGGTGTGATGCGGCCGCTGCTCTGCAGCGACACCACCCGGTAGGCCAGCAGACGGGCCCGGCGGCAGTGCGTGAGCATGCGGATCCATCTGCCGCGCAACTCCTCCGGCACCCTGTCCCAGCGCGGCCCGAGCACGGCGGGCGCCGCGGCGAGCAGCCGTTCGCAGCGGGCGTAGCGGGCGATGCCGACGCGTTCGAACGCCATCACGTCCTGCACCACCGACCAGCCGGCGTCGACGGTGCCCAGCACGTCGGCCTCGGTCACCCGCAGGTCGTCGAAGAACACCTCGTTGAGGTGGTGCGGGCCCATCATGCAGCGGATCGGCCGCACCTGGATCGCCGGATCGCCCATCGGCACCAGGAAGATCGTCAAGCCCTGCTGCTTCTTCTCACCCTTCGACGTCCGCGCCAGCAGGAAGCACCACTGCGCCATGGTGGCGTACGACGTCCAGATCTTCTGGCCACTGACCAGCCAGCCGTCTCCGTCGGGGCGGGCGGTGGTGCGCAGCGACGCCAGGTCCGAGCCCGCCTCGGGTTCGGAGAAGCCCTGACACCAGATCACCTCGCCGCGCGCGATCGGCGGAAGATGCCTGCGCTGCTGCTCTTCGGTGCCGTGCCGCATGATGATCGGCCCCACCCAGTTCACGCCCATGTACTGGGCGCCGCGCGGTTCGTGGTGCGCCCACATCTCCTCGCGCACCACCGTCTGCTCCCACACCGACGCCCCGCCGCCGCCGAACTCCTCCGGCCACGACAGACACAGCAGATCCCGCTCGGCGAGCAGGCGGCAGAACCGCTGCGCCGTCTCGAGGTCGGCCGGGTCGTCGGTGAAGGCGCCGAGGTAGTGCTCGGGCACGTTGTCGTGCACCAATTCCCGCAGATCGGTGCGCAACTGCGCAGCGCGCTGCCCCATCTCGAAGTCCATGCTCATGCCAGCTCCGCCGCGGCTTCGGCGGCGCCGACGCTACGGTTGTTGACCGAATCCGGGCTGTTTCCGTCAACAACCGTCGTCTCGGCGTCGCTCGACAGGCCCAGTTCGGCGAGGATGTCGACGGTGTCGGCGCCCAGTTCGGGCGCGTAACCCCGGACGTGGCCGGGCGTGCGCGAGAACCACGTCGGCACCCCGGGGAAGCGCACCTTGCCGTGCGGAGTGTCGATGGTCTCGAACATCCCGGCGGCGTTGAGCTGCGGCGAATCGAACAACGAGTCGAGTGTGTTGATCGGCGTAGCGGGGATCTCCAGTTCGGCGAACAGCGCGAGCCACTCGGCGGTGGTGCGCTCCCGCATCGTCTGGGCCACCAGCCCGTACACGACATCGATCTGCTTGGCGCGCATCTGCAGTGTGGCGTATTCGTCGGAGTTCCACGACGGCCGCACCGCGTCGGTGAACGCCCGCCAGTGCTTGTCGTTGTAGATCAGCGCGGCGACGTAACCGTCCTTCGTCTGATACGGACGCCGGTTCGGCGCGACCGTCCTCGGATAGACGGCCGGCCCGAGCGGCGGGTCGAACATGGCGCCGTTCGCGTGCTCGACGAGCATGAACGACGCCATGGTCTCGAACATGCTGACCTCGAGCTCCTGTCCCTCGCCGGTGCGTTCGCGGTGGAACAGCGCCATCATGGTCGCGTACAGCGCGGTGAGGCCGGTGACCTTGTCGGCCATGATCGTTGCGACGTAGGTGGCATCGCCGGTGAGTTGCTTCTGTACCGCGGGCAGACCGCACTCGGCCTGGATGGTGTCGTCGTAGGCGGGCCGGTCGGCATCCGGGCCGCGTCTGCTGTAGCCGTAGCAGTTGGTGTAGATGATCCGCGGGTTGATGGCCGCGACCGACTCGTAGTCGAATCCGAGCTTGGCGATCGCCTTCGCCCGCATCGAGTGGACGAACACGTCGGCCGTCTCGATGAGTGCACGCAGTGCCGCCATCCCGTGGTCGGACCGCAGATCGAGGACGACGCTGCGCTTTCCGCGGTTGACGTTGACGAACACGCCGTTCATCCCCGGCGACGGACCGGGTGCGACGAAGCGGGTGATGTCCCCCTCGGGCGGCTCGACCTTGATGACGTCGGCGCCCATGTCGGCCATGATCTGCGTGCAGTACGGCCCCATCACCACCGCGGTGAGGTCGACGACCCGGATCCCGGCGAGCGGGCCGGCGGAGCTAACCATGGACGGCTCCCTGCTGCTGGACAGCCATCGCGAAGCTGTACCGGATGTGGTCGGTGTGCCCGTCGGGCACCGGCGGGAACACCACCGGCTGCGAGAGGTCGCGGATCCCGTCGAGCTGAGCCTCGACGTCCTCGACCGACCAGGACGGCCGGTACACCCCCGGGCTCTCGGCAATCGCGGCGCGGGCGATCCGGCCGGCCAGCGCGATGTAGATCTCACCGGTGACAGAACAACTTTCGTGTGCCAGCCAGCCCACCGCGGGCGCCACCAGTTCGGGTCCCATCGGCGGGTAGGCCGACGTGTCGATGCCCTCGGCCATCCGGGTGACGGCGGCGGGCACGATCACGTTGCTCGTCACGCCGTGCGCCGCGCCCTCGATCGCCGCGACGTTCGACAGCCCGATCACGCCCGCCTTGGCGACCGCGTAGTTGACCACGTCGTGGTTGCCGTAGAGCCCGCCGATCGAGGAGGTGAGCACGATGCGCCCGTAACCGGCGTCGCACATCACCGGAAAGGCCTCGCGGACAACGTGGAACGCGCCGCGCAGGTGCACGTCGACGACGGCCTCGAAGTCGGCGTAGCTGATGTCGCGCAGCGAGCCGCGCCGCACGTTGCCTGCGTTGTGCACGACCACGTCGAGGCGGCCGAAGGCGTCGAGCGCGGCGCCGACGATGGCCCGCCCACCCTCGGGGGTGGTGACCGAATCGGCATTGGCGACGGCCTCTCCGCCTGCGGCGACGATCTCGCGCACTACGTCGTGGGCCGGGCCGGCGTCACCACCCTCACCGGTGAGGCTGCCGCCGAGGTCGTTGACCACGACCTTCGCCCCGCGGGACGCCAGCAGCAGCGCGTAGGCCCGCCCGAGGCCGCGGCCCCCGCCGGTGACCACGGCCACCCGGCCGTCGAATCTCAGGTCACCCATGTCAGGCGAACGACTCCTCACCGGCCAGCTTGGTGCGCTGCAACAGCCGCCCCGACGCCGGGTCGTACGGCGTCGCGCGGTGCATGGTGCCGGTGTTGTCCCAGATCACCAGATCACCGACCGACCACTTGTGCCGGTATACGAACTGCGGCTGGGTGGCCCACTCCCGCAGCCGGACAAGCAGTTCGATGCTCTTGCCGCGGTCCATGCCGACGACGTGGCCGGCCGTGCAACCCAGCACCAGCGACTTGCGGCCCGACCGGTGCCGCCACACCAGCGGCAGCTCCCGCTCGCCGATCGCCATCATCTGCTGCAGCATCTCCAGCGACGGCTCGGGCTCGTAGTAGAGCAGCGTCGTCCAGGTGGAGTGGACCACCCGGAGTTCCTCGAACGCCGCCTTGTCCTCGTCGGACAGGTCGTCGTAGGCGGCGTAGGTGTTGCAGAACTCGGTGTCACCCTCGCCCTCGTTGCCCAGTGCCTTGCTCGACAGCAGCGAGGCCAGGATCGGCACCTCGTTCATCGTGCCGTCGAGGTGCCAGTACAGCGACCCCTTCAGGTAGTCGGCCTGCTTGTTGACGGTCTTGTCGAGCGTGACGTTGTAGAGCTTCTCGCCCTTGCGCTCGGTGGCCAGCGTGCCCAGGGTCTCGGTGAACGCCACCTGCTCGTCGTCGGTGAAGCCGATCTCCGGGAACACCAGCACGCCGCGCTGCTCGAGCAGATCGCGCAGCGTGGCGGCGTGGTCGCCGGAGAGCAGTGTCGACTTGTCGGCCCGGATCTCGGTGCCGATGCGCGGGCTGATCTCCCGGGCGTCGAGTGCCGTTGTAGCCGCTGTCATCTGCTCAGCTCCAGACCGTCGAGATCACCCTTGCTGCGCCATTCCGCGATCAGTTCGTCGAACGCGTAGAAGCCGGGCGAGTAGAAGTCACCGAGGAACGACCCGTTGCGTTCCGCGCCGCCTCGCCCCTCGTTGTTGTAGTAGCCGGGCGTGCAGGACAACTCGAACGCGGAGTTGTCGATCGACAACTCGCGGACCGTCTGCACCCAGCTGTCCTGCGCCTCCTGGGTCGGCTCGACTCGTGTGGCACCTCTGTTCTGCGCCTCGGCGATGATGTAGGCGATGTGCTGGGCCTGCTGTTCGAACATCGCCGTCGTGTTCGCCGACACGCCGCCCTGGATGAACCCCATGAAGAACTGGTTCGGAAAGCCGCGGCTGGTCATGCCGTGCAGCGTCTTGTAGTCGTTCTGCCAGTAGTCGAACAGCGACAGCCCGTCGCGGCCCACGATGCTGTCGATCGCGAACCGGCGGCTGATCTCGGTGGAGATCTCGAAGCCACTCGCGAAGATCACGCAGTCCACCTCGTACTCGACACCGTTGGCGACGATCCCCTTCTCGGTCAGCTTCTCCACGCCCTTGGACGCCGAGACGTCGACGAGCGTCACATTCGGACGGTTGAACGACGCGAGATAGTGCTCGCTGGACGACGGCCGCTTGCACATGAAGCGGTAGTACGGCTTGAGCGCCTCGGCGGTGGCGGGATCCTCGACGATCGCGTCGACACGGCGACGCAACCGCTCCATGATCTTGTAGTCCTCCTCCTCCCGGAACGCCATGATCTGCTCGATGGTGACCGAGGCGGGGTCGTCCAGGCCGGCGATCCGGGCGGTCAGGTTGCGCCCGAGCTCGGTCCAGAAGTCGCAGATCAGGTCGGGTTCGCCGAACACCACACCGACGAACGGTGACCAGTTGTGGAAGTTGCGCTTGCGCGCTTCCTGCCACCCCGGTTCGAGGGAGGCGGCCCAGGCGGGGTCGGTGGACGGGTTGGAGCGCTCGTCGACCGAGGACGGCGTGCGCTGGAAGACGAACAGCTCCTGCGCATCGCGGCCGAGGTGCGGCACCAGCTGAATGCCGGTCGCCCCGGTGCCGACGAGCGCGACACGCTTGTCCGCCAGCTTGTCCAACCCGCCGTCGGCGTTCCCGCCGGTGTAGTCGTAATCCCAGCGGGCGGAGTGGAACACGTGTCCGGTGAAGTCCTTGATGCCGGGGATGCCGGGGAACTTCGGGCGGTTGTAGGAGCCCTGGGCCATGACCACGAACCGGGCGCGGATGTCGTCACCCCGGTCGGTGCTGATCTGCCAACGCTGCGATTCTTCGTCCCAGCTCAGCTCGCGCACCTGGGTGGAGAACAGCGCTCCGTCGTACAGCCCGAAGTGCTTTCCGATGTTGCGACAGTGCTGGAAGATCTCGGCTCCGTCGGCGAACTTCTTCGACGGCATGAAATCGAGTTCTTCGAGCAGCGGGACGTAGCAGTACGCGTCGTTGTCGCACTGGATGCCGGGGAACCGGTTCCAGTACCAGACACCTCCGAAGTCGCCTGCCATCTCGATGACCCGGATGCCGTCGACGCCGGCCTTCTTCAGATACGCCCCCGCCAACAGTCCGGAGATCCCGCCACCTAGGACGACGACGTCGACGTCCTCGGTGATCGCGTCCCGCTCGGTCACCGTGGTGTACGGGTCGACCTCGTAGAACCCGGCGTAGTCACCTTCGAGTTCCAGGTACTGGTCGGCGCCCTCGGGCCGCAGCCGCTTGGCCCGCTCGGCGGCGTACCTGTCCCGTATCGCGGGGATGTCGACGTCGGTCGGGACGTCGGTGGGTCCGCAGGACTGCTCGGCGGTCGTCATGTCTCTCCTTCTTCCGTGATTTCGGCGTGATCTCGTTCGGTGAGCGATCGAAAGCGCGCCGAAATCGCTCCTAGAGCTGGTGGGGTTCGCCGGTGCCCATGTACTTCGACAGTTGGTGGTGCAGGTTGACCGTGCTGCGCTCGCGGTACGGGTTGGGCTTCGTGCCGGGGAAACCGGCCGACTTCATGCCCTGCTGCACCGCGGCCATGTTCGAGAAGTCCTGCGGCAGGACCGACAGCCAGTTCGGGTCGCCCACAGGCGTGTAGACCCAGTCGGTCTGCGGCTCTCCACCCTTCGGGTACAGCTCGAAGACGGCGACCTCGAAGATGCACTTGTCGGGGTGGTAGCTCGGGTCCGGCCGGGCGCTGTAGCACAGGGCACTGGTGAGGCCCTGGCCGATCTGGAAGTTCGGGAACAGCTGCCACGCGGTGCCGCTCTGGCCGAGGATGTCGGGCGGGATCACCGGCCAGATGACGCCCCGCGCCTCGTCGTCCCGGCGCGCGGAGGCCAGCCAGTGCTGGAGCACCTTGTCGGCAGGAGTGCCCTCGGGGAGTTCGTCGACCAGCCGCTTGGCGGCGTTGACCAGTGTCTCGGTGGTGGTCGCGTTGGTCTGCTCCCAGGTGTACATCTGCATCTCGGCAGTGGACACGCGCGGGTCGTCGCCGGTGCCGAGCCGGATCTTGGACTTGGTCTCGTCCATGCCTTTCGGCGCGTCGTAGCCGATGTTGCTGTGCCGGCCCTGTGCCTTGGCCCAACCCTTGAACTCGCCGAACTTGTTGAACTCCGGGTGCGTGGTGAACACGTGGTAGGTCTCGTTGAAGGCCTCCATCGCGACTTTCCAGTTGCAGTCGAAGTACAGCCATTTGCGCCACTTGTAGCGCATGTTCTCCAGGCCGAACGGATCGAGGATCTTCGCCGCCGGGAACAGGTAGTCGGCCAGCGGCTCGCAGTCCGGGTCCATGTTGATGAACAGCCAGCCGCCCCAGGTGTCGACCTGCACCGGTGCCAGATGGGTGTTGCGCGGGTTCAGCGCGCCCTTCCAGTCGTCCTGTTCCCTGATGTGGGTGCAGGTGCCGTCCAATCCGTATGTCCAGCCGTGGAATCCGCAGACGAACGACTTGCGGGCCCGACCCAGTGCGTTCTTCGCGCCTTCCGGCCGGTCGACGAGCTTGCGGCCGCGGTGCATGCAGACGTTGTGGTGCGCCGCGAACTCGTTCGGCCCGGTGCGGACCACGATGATCGAGTCGTCGAGGATGTCGTAGGTGAGGTAACTGCCCACCTCGGGGATCTCCTCGACCCGGCCGACCTGCTGCCAGACCTTGCGCCACAGCCTGTCCCGTTCGGCGCGGGCGTACTCCTCGGAGATGTAGGCCTCGACCGGGATGGTCATCGGCTCCGAGAGTTCCTCGGCCGGAGCCGGTTCCGGGACGGTCTTCTCCGTGTCGGCCTTCATGTCGGTCATCTACATCCCCTTCATAGCCGGCTGATGGTGCTGCGGAAGGATTCGTCTTTCAGGAACAGCGAGGTGTTGTCGGCGGCGAGGTGGCTCCACTTGAGATCAAGGCCGCCGTCGACCAGCAGCGTCTGGCCGGTGACGTAGCCGGACAGGTCGGAGAGCAGGAACAGGATGGCGCCGGCCTGCTCGCGCGGTGTGCCGCGGCGGCCCATCGCGATGGCTCGGCGGTCACGCTCGGGGTCGGCGTCGACGTAGGTCGCCGAGGCCGCGGTCTCGGTGACGCCGGGGGCGACGGCGTTGACCCGGATGCCGTCCAGCGCGAGTTCGACGGCCATCGTCCTCGTCATCGCCACCACCGCCGCCTTGGCGGTGCCGTAGGCGATGTGGAACGGCGCGGTGTTCATCCCGCTGATCGACGACACCGACACGATCGAGCCCGGGTTGCCTTCCGACCGCAGTTCGACGGCGACCGCCTGGCTCATGAAGAACGCCGTCTCGAGGTTGGCGGCGAACACTGCCCGCCAGTCGTCACGGGTGACGCGGGTCGAGGGCATCCAGGTGGCGGGGGCCGCCCCGCCGGCGATGTTCACCAGACCGTGCAGCCGGGCACCGGTGCGCCCGGCCGTGTTGCGCACCGCCTCCAGCACCGCGGCGATGCCCTCGTCGGTCGATGCGTCGGCCGCCACGGTGACCACCGGCAGGCCCTTGTCGGCGAGCGGGCCGACGTGCTGGTCGAGGTTGTCCTGCCTGCGACTGACGGCGACGACCGTGGCACCCGCCGCGGCGGCCAGCTCGGTGACGGTGGTGCCGATACCGCCGCCACCGGCGCCCGACACGACCACGATGCGGCCGTCGAGGTTGAGGAGGTCGTCCATGTCCGACGCCTATTTGTCCGGACAAACAATGGTGCTCTGCATATTGCAGAACACTATTCCGCAGGGGTTATCCGGCCGTCAAGGGACCCCGGTCCTTCCGTCGTCGCTATTGTCTGGACTAAGCCCGCTTGCTAACGTCCGGGTCCATGACTCCGCCATCCACTGCGGCGCCGACGCCCTCCGCCAGGTACACCGCCGCGAATCCGACCGTCACCGACGGCTGGCGGCTGACGCGCCTCACCCCGCCCAGCCGGCTGTTCGGCGCCAACGGCCTGCGCACCGGCCCGGACGGGCGGATGTACATCGCGCAGGTGACCGGTAGCCAGATCAGCGCCCTTGACCTCGCGACCGGGGCGATGGAGACGATCAGCGCGAAGGGCAGCGACATCGTCGCCCCCGACGACCTGGCCTTCGACGCGGACGGCAACCTGTACGCCACGGAGTACATGAACGGCCGGGTGAGCGTGCGCGACACCGCGGGCCGGTCCCGGGTGCTGCGCGACGACGTGCCCGCCGCCAACGGCATCACCACCCACCGGGGCAGGCTCTTCGTCAACGAGTGCCGCGACGGCGGACGGCTGCTGGAACTCGACCTCGCCGGCGGCGAACCCCGCGTCCTGGCGGACAACCTGCCCTCGCCCAACGCGATGGAGGTCGGCCCCGACGGACTTTTGTACTTCCCCGTCATGACGGCCAACGAGATCTGGCGGATCGACCTCGACGGCGGTGAACCGCAGCGCGTCGCCGCGGACCTCGGCGTGCCCGACTCGGTGAAGTTCGACGCCGACGGGTTCATCGTGTCCACCCAGGTGGCCTCCGGCCAGGTGCTGCGCATCGATCCCCGGTCCGGCGCGCAGACCGTGCTCGCCCAGCTCAATCCGGGCCTCGACAACTTGACCATCGTCGACGGCCGGTTGTTCGCCTCGAACTTCACCGGTGAGATCGCCGAGGTGCTCGGCGGCGGCGAGACCCGCACGCTGCTGCCCGGTGGCCTGAACTGGCCGCACGACCTCGCGGTGGGCGCCGACGGCAGGCTGCACATCGCCGACGGCACCTACTTCTACGCGCTGGAGCCCGACGGGTCGCTCGAAGCGGTCGCGATGTTGTTCACCCCCGGCTATCCCGGATACATGCGCGGCCTGACCAGCACCGCGGACGGCGACTTCCTCTGCACGACTTCCCTCGGGCAGGTCGGCCGGTACCGCCCCGGCGGCGAGACTGATTACCTGGCAACGGGTTTCGATCAGCTGTACGGCATTGCCGTCGGATTCGACGGCACGATCGTGTTCGCCGAGCTGGGCGCCGGACGGGTGCACTCGCTGCGCGAGGGCGCAGGCACGGTGCTGGCCGACGGGCTCGCCGAGCCGACCGGGGTGGCGATCGGCATCGACGGCGCCCCGCTGGTCGCCGAGTCCGCCGCCGGCCGGGTGGTCCGGCTGACCGGGTCCGGCGCCGAGACCGTCGTCGACGGCCTGCAGACGCCGCAGGGCATCACCGTCGAGGGCGGTTCACTGTTCGTCGTCGACGCCGGCGCCAAGGAGGTTATCGCGGTCGACCTCACCACCGGGGCGCGCAGCGTCATCGCGTCCGGCCTGCCGATCGGTGCGCCGCCCGGTGTGACGCCCAAGCCGCTGCTGGGGATCCAGCCGTTCTCGGGTCCGCAGGGGCCGTTCGCCGGCATCACAGGTGGCGCCGACGGCACATTGTTCGTGGCGGCCGACGGCGACGGCAGCGTGCTGGCGTTGCGCCGCGCATGACCCTCACGCCGACCGAGCACCGCTACCTGCAGGTGGCGCGGGCGCTGCGGAAGGAGATCGTCGACGGCGTGTATCCGGTGGGCTCGCAGCTGCCCACCGAACACGAACTGTGCGAACGGTTCGCGGTGAGCCGTTACACCGTGCGCGAGGCGCTGCGCCGGTTGCGCGAGGACAACCTGGTCACCTCGCGGCCACGCGCAGGCACCCTGGTGGTGCCACGCCCCGAAGCGAGTTCCTATGCCCAGGACGTGATGTCGATCAACGACCTGCTCGCGTTCGCCGCGGGCGCGCAGTTCGCCGTTGAGTCGACCGCGATGGTGACCATCGACGCCGGCCTCGCCGAGCGCACCGGTCTGGACATCGGATCGCAGTGGCTGGCGGTCCGCGGGTACCGCCAGGCCGACGGCACCGCCGCGCCGATCTGCCGCACCGAGTACTACATCAACCGGACGTTCGCCGCGGTGGGCCGCCTGCTGGCGCGCCACTCCGGGCCGATCTTCCCGCTGATCGAGGACCTGTTCGGGGTGAGCATCGTCGAGGTGCACCAGGAGATCGCCGCCGTGGTGCTGACCGGGGAACTGGCCGACCGGTTGCACGTCGCCGCAGGCAGTGCCGCGCTGGAGATGCAGCGCACGTACACCACCTCCGACGGCGAGATCGCCCAGGTCACCGTGAACACCCACCCGTCGGCCCGGTTCCGGCACGCGATGACGATGCGCCGGGTCAAGGGCCTGGTCGAGCCGTGAGGGTCGCCGTCGACGAGCGGCGCGCGGCCGACGCCTACGACCGCGGCCTGTGGGTGCGCACCACGCTCGCCGACGCGTTGCGCGCCGCCGCCCGCGACACCCCGGACCGGGTGGTGCTGGTGGACGGCGACATCGCGGTGGACTGCGCGTCGCTGCACCTGCAGGCGTCGAAACTGGCCCACGCCATGGCCGCCCGGACGCCTGCGGGCAGCGTGGTGTCGTTCACGCTGCCGAACTGGCACGAGGCGGCGGTGGTCTACCTCGCCGCGACGCTGGCCGGGATGGTGGTCAATCCGATCCTGCCCTCGTTGCGCGACCACGAACTGCAGTTCATCCTCGGCGACGCGGACACCCGGATGATGTTCGTGCCGCAGCGGTTCGGCACCCACGACTACGCCGCCATGCTCACCCGGGTCACCGCCGCCATGGCCGACCCGCCCGAGGTGGTGGTGCTGCGCGGCGACCCCGGCCCGCACACCGCGTACGCCTCACTGTTCGGCTCGCCGCCGGTGGACCTGGCGGACCCGGACCCCGACGACGTGCGCATGATCATGTACACCTCAGGCACCACCGGCCGCCCCAAAGGCGTGCTGCACAGCCACAACTCGATCCATGCGCTGATCCGTCAGATCGGTGAGCACTGGCTGGTGGAGCCCGGTGACCGCTTCCTGGTGCCCTCCCCGATCGCCCACATCGGCGGCTCGATCTACGCGTTCGAATCCCCGCTGCTGCTCGGCACCACCGCGGTGCTGATGGAGCGATGGGACCCCGCGGACGCCGTCGCACTGATGACCGCGCAGCGCTGCACCCACATGGCGGGCGCGACGCCGTTCCTCGAAGGGCTGCTGGCCGCGGCTGATGAGGCCGGCACCCGGCTCCCCGACCTGAAGGTGTTCATCTGCGGCGGCGCGTCGGTGTCACCGTCGTTGATCCGCCGCGCCACAGCGGGTTTCGAGCAGGCGGTGGTGACCCGGGTGTACGGCTCGACCGAGGTCCCCGTGACCACCGTCGGGGTGCCCGACTCCCGCGACGTCGACCACGCGGCCGACACCGACGGCCGCGCGGGCATCGCCGACATCCGGCTCGCCGACCACGCAGCCGCGCCCGAGGGGTCCGGTGAGATCCACGCCCGCGGGCCCCAGATGCTGGTCGGCTACCTGCATCCCGAGGACGCGGCCGGCTGCTTCGACGCCGACGGCTACTTCGCGACCGGTGACCTGGGCGCGTGGGTGGACGACGACTATCTCGTGGTGACCGGGCGCGCCAAGGACATCGTCATCCGCAACGGCGAGAACATCTCGCCCAAGGAGGTCGAGGATCTGCTCGCCGGCCACCCCGGTATCGCCGAGGTGGCGGTCGTCGGCCTGCCCGACGCCCGGACCGGCGAGCGGGCGTGCGCGGTGATCGTGGCGGCCGGTCAGGACGCCCCCGACGTCGAGAGCCTGCGGGACTTCCTGCTGGGCCGTGGCGTCGCCAAGTTCAAGGTGCCCGAGCAGGTGGCGATCTGGGATGCGCTGCCCAAGAACGACGCAGGCAAGGTGTTGAAGCATCGGATCCGCGCGGCACTGGACGCCGCCGAAGTCAGGTAGGTAGCTATGCAAGAGGACGCCGGACGCAAGGTGGCCATCGTCACGGGTGCCAGCAGTGGCATCGGATTCGGTTGTGCGACAGCACTCGCCGAGGCCGGGACGGCGGTGCTCGGCACCGGCCGCGACCCCGAGCGGCTGGCCGAACTCGAACAGGCGATCGGCGACCCCGACATGGTCGCCACCCTGGCCGTCGACCTCACCGCCGACGACGGACCGAAGCGGATCGTCGACGCCGCGGTGCAGCGGTGGGGCCGGATCGACTACCTGATCAACAACGCCGGCGTCGGCAGCCCGAAGCCGTTGCACGAGACCGACGACGAGAGCCTGGACTACTTCCTGGGCCTGATGCTGCGGGCGCCGTTCCGGCTGGCCCGCGACGTCATCCCGCACATGCGGTCCGGGTCGGCGATCATCAACGTCACCTCGACCTTCGCCGTGGTCGGCGGCCTGCGCGGCGGCGCGTACTCGGCGGCCAAGGGCGGACTGACCTCGCTGACCACCCACATCGCCTGCCAGTACGGGCCGCAGGGCATCCGGTGCAACGCGGTGGCGCCCGGGGTGACGCTCACCCCGATGGTGGCGCACCGGCTCGAAGACGAGCGGTTCCGCAAGATCAACACCGAGATGACGCCGTATCCGCGGCTGGGCACGGTGGCCGACCTGGCGTCCACGGTGGTGTTCTTGTGTTCGGAGGGTGGCAGTTTCATCAACGGCCAGACGATCGTCGTCGACGGTGGGTGGAGTTCGACGAAGTACCTGTCGGACTTCGCGTTGTCCTCGGAATGGGTGCCGCGTTGAGGCGGGTCCGCGCATGACCAACCTGTTCACCATGCTCGACCAGGCCGCATCGCGCTTCGGTGACCGCGGCGCCGTGTACCTCGGCGAGCAGCAGATGTGGACCTGGGCGGAACTGCGCGAGCGTGCGCTGCGACTGGCCGCGTCACTGCGCACACTCGGTCCGGGCGCGCGCATCGCGGTCGCCAGCGAGAACCGTCCGGAGATCGTGGAACTCATGTTCGCGGCGTGGGTCGCCGAGAGCGTCGTGGTGCCGATCAACTTCAAGCTGCACCCGTTGGAGACGGCCCAGATCCTCGACGACGCCGACGTCGCACAGATTTTCGCGTCGCCGAAGATCGCGGCGGGCCTGGCAGGCACGACCGCCCGGCCGGTGGAGGTGATCGCCGGCGACGAGTACGCCGCCCGGCTGCGCACCGCTCCCGGCGACGTCCCGACCGACACCGACCCCGAGACGCTGGCGTGGCTGTTCTACACCAGCGGCACCACCGGCCGGTCCAAGGGCGCGATGCTCTCGCACCGCAACCTGACCGCCATGACGGTGTCGCACCTCGCCGACTTCGACTCCCCCGACCACGAATCCGCGCTGGTGCACGGCGCACCGATGTCACACGGCTCGGGGCTCTACATCGCGCCGTACGTGCTGCGCGGCGCCCGCCAGGTGGTGCCGGTATCCGCGGCGTTCGAGCCGGACGAGTTCCTCGATCTCTGCGAGCACCATCCCGGCTGCAGTGCCTTCCTGGCTCCGACGATGGTGCAGCGGCTGGTGCAGACCGGGCGGCCGCGGCCGGCGAACCTGCGCACCGTGGTCTACGGCGGTGGCCCAATGTACGTCGACAGCCTGAAGAAGGCGATGGCGGCGTTCGGGCCGATCTTCACCCAGCTCTACGGGCAGGGCGAGGCGCCGATGACGATCACGGGCCTGCGCCGGGCCGACCATCTTCGCGCCGGAGTTCCAGCCGACGACGCGGTGCTCGGATCCGTGGGATACGCCCGCTCGGGGGTGAGCGTCGCGGTGCTCCGGGAGGACGGCACTCCGGCGGGCGTCGACGAGATCGGCGAGATCGTCTGCCGCGGCGACGTCGTGATGTCGGGGTACTGGCGCAACCCGGCGGCCACGGCGGCGACGCTGCAGCGGGGCTGGCTGCACACCGGCGACATGGGGTCGTTCGACCACCGCGGCTTCCTGACCCTGCGCGACCGGTCCAAGGACGTGGTGATCAGCGGCGGCAGCAACATCTACCCGCGGGAGGTCGAGGAGGTGCTCATCGAGCACCCCGGCGTCACCGAGGCGTGCGTGGTCGGTGCGCCCGACCCCGAGTGGGGCGAGGTGGTGGTGGCGTTCATCGTGGGCACGGCGGACGCCTCGGAACTGGACGCCCACCTGCTCGAGCGGATCGCCCGGTTCAAGCGTCCCAAGCGTTACGAGTTCGTCGACGAACTGCCGAAGAACAGCTACGGCAAAGTACTCAAACGGGAGTTACGCGCGCAGCTGGCGTGACGTCAGCGCCCGACACGTCGCCGAACGTGCGGCCAGTGCGGAAATCGGTCCCAAATTTCGCACCCACCGCACGTTCGGCGATCCGGGCGATCGGGTATGCCGCCATGATGCGCATCGTCGTCGCGGGTGGCCACGGGAAGATCGCCCTGCTGCTGGAGAAGCTGCTGTCCGAGCGCGGCGATTCTGTCGCCGGGCTGATCCGCAACCCGGATCACGCCGCCGACCTGGAGGCCGCCGGCGCAGAGGCGATCGTGCTGGATCTGGAGAAGGCCACCCTCGACGAGGTCGCCGCCCACCTGCGGGGCGCCGATGCGGTGGTGTTCGCCGCGGGCGCCGGCCCCGGCAGCGGTGCTGCGCGTAAGGAGACCGTCGACCGCGACGCCGCGATCCTGCTGGCCGACGCCGCCGAGGCGGCGGGCGTGCGCCGTTACCTGATGGTCTCGGCCATGGGCGCGAACCCCGCAGCCGCCGACGACGTCGCCGACGATCCGGTGTTCGTCGCCTACCTGCGCGCCAAGGGCGCTGCCGACGATTACGTCACCGCCCGCGCGGCGCTCGACACGACGATCGTGCGGCCGGGGATGCTGACGGACGACCCGGGTACCGGGCGGGTGCGGATCGCCGAATCCACCGGCCGCGGCAGCATCCCCCGTGCCGACGTCGCGGCGGTGCTCGTCGCGGCGCTCGACACCGGTGGCGGCCGGACCTTCGAGCTGATCTCCGGCGACACCCCGATCGACGAGGCGCTGGCCTAGCGCGCGGTCGCGTCCGCCTCGCCGCGGATGAACGCGTCGACGCCCGCGCGTTCCTTCGGACCCCAGGTCTCCCTGGTGGCCATCACACCGCCGAGGCCGACCAGTCCGACGGTCACGTAGAACAACGCCGGTCCGATCCAGCCGAGCCCGTCGGCGAGCAGCACCGCGAGGAACGGGGCGAAGCCCGCGATGGACGCCGCTGTCTGGTATCCGATCGACGCGCCGGACGTCCGCCTGTTGGTGGCGAACAGTTCGGCGAACCACGCGGCCTGCGTTCCCGTCAGCACGGCGTGGATGAGGCCGATGCCGATGATGAACACCACCGCGATCAGGAACGGCTGACCGGTGTTGGCCAGCAGGTACATCGGGATGCCGAACGCGATGGCGAGCAGACACCCGACGAGGTAGACGCGTCGGCGGCCGATGCGGTCGGTGAGATTGCCGGCGAACAGCGTTGTGCCGACGGCGATCACGCTCGCGATCACGACGCCGGTCAGTGCCGGGGTGCGGTCGGCCGGGTCGCGCTGGGCGATGTAGCTCAGCAGGTACGTCGCGGTCAGGTAGTAGGCGCAGGACTCGACGACGCGCAGGGCGATGACGCGCAGGATGTTGCGCCAGTCCTCCTTGATCACCGTGAGGAACGGGTTGCGCACGACCTCACCGAGGGCCTTGGTGGCCACGAACTCCGGCGACTCGCTCAGCCGCATCCGCACGAACAGCCCGACGGCGATCAGGATCGCACTGGCCAGGAACGGGATTCGCCACGCCCAGTCGCTGTCGAGGGAGGCGCTGGCCAGGAACGCGATGTTGGCCAGTGCGATCCCGAGCGGGTTACCCGCCTGCGGGATGGCGGCGAACCGGCCGCGGTGCCGCCACGGCGCGTGCTCGTAGGCCATCAGCACCGCGCCGCCCCACTCGGCGCCGAACGCCAGCCCCTGGATCATCCGGATCAGCACCAGCAGCACCGGAGCCAGCACGCCCACCTGTGCGTAGGTCGGCAGAAGTCCGATCAGCACCGTGGCGACGCCCATGATCAGCAGGGCGCCCACCAGGACCGGCTTGCGGCCGTACCGGTCGCCGAGGAAGCCGCCGACCGACCCGCCGATGGGCCGCATGAGGAAGCCGACGCCCAGCGTGGCGAAGGACAGCAGGGTGCCGGTCACGGGGTCGGATTCCGGGAAGAACACGTCGCCGAAGTACAGCGCCGATGCGGTGCCGTATGCGACGAAGTCGTAGTTCTCCACGCAGGTGCCCGCGGCCGCGCCGAAGGCGGTCTTCACCTTTCCCGGTGAGCCGTGTTCGGCCTGCCTGCGGGTGGTCTCGATGTCGGTGGTGGTCATTGCCGATCTCCTTTGATGGGCGGGGTGGACGTCAGAGGCCGGCGGCGAGCTCGCGTGCCGACTGCTTCTCGAGGTCGTGCAGTTTGGCGACGCGGCGCACGGTGTCCTCGTCGTCGTCGAAGCGGGCGGCGAGGAACGCCTCGATCACCTCGCCCGCGGTGGCGCGGCCGATCACCCACGCCCCCATGGCGATCGCGTTGGCGTCGTCGTGTTCGACACTCTGGTGCGCGGAGTACACGTCGTGGCCGAGCGCGCACCTGATCCCTGCGATCTTGTTGGCCGCCATCACCGCGCCCGCACCGGTTCCGCAGACCAGCACGGCGCGGTCGGCGTCGCCTCTCCTGACCGCGTCGCACGTCGCGAAGGTGACGTCGGGGAAGTCGACCGGTTCTTCGCTCGGTGCGCCGCGGTCGATGACCTCGTGCCCGAGGCCTTCGAGCACCTCGCGCACGTGGGCCTTGAGCGGGTAGCCGGCGTGGTCGTTGCCGAGTGCGATTCTCATGGGCTTTCCTTCGTTGCGGCAGTGATGGTTTCGAGTTCGTCGCGGTGTGGGATGGAGTCGATGGCGCCGGGCCTGGTGACCGCGACCGCCGCGGCGCGCACCGCGTACCGGATGGCGCCGGTGAGGTCGTCGGGGTCGACGGTGAGTCCGGCGGCGAGGTACCCGATGAACGTGTCGCCGGCCGCGGTGGAGTCGACCGCGGCGACCGTCGGTGACGGCACGTTCGCCACCCCGTCGCCACTCCAGACGAACGCGCCCGCGCTGCCCGCCGTGCACACGACACCGGCGCCCGACGCCGCCACCACCGCGGCCATGTCGTCCTCGACGCCGCCGCGGGCGTCGTCGCCGCGCATCCGCTGCGCGATGTCGGCGAGTTCGTGTTCGTTGACCACCAGCAGGTCGGCCAGGTCGAGGAGGTTCTCGACGGCCGAGGGCACCGGTGCGGCGTTGACCACCACGGTCGCACCGGCATCGCGTGCGGTGCGGGCGGCGTGCGCCACGATCGGCATCGGCGTCTCCAGTTGCAGCAGCAGGTGGTCACCGGCGCCGATTCCGGCCAGTCCGGCGGACACCTCATCCCTCGACAAGGTGCTGTTGGCGCCGGGTGAGACGACGATTGTGTTCTCGCCCGCGTCGTCGACGGTGATCAGCGCGCGGCCCGTCGGCGTGCCTGCGACGGTGTGCACGTGGTGGGTGTCGACGGATTCACCCGAGAGTGCCGTCCGGATCAGATCGCCGTCGCCGTCCTCGCCGACGACGCCGACGATCCGGGTGGCGGCGCCCGCCCTGGCCGCGGCGACGGCCTGGTTCGCCCCCTTACCGCCGGCCCCGACGGTGACGGTCGAGCCGAGCACGGTCTCCCCCGCCGCCGGGATGCGGGTGACCTGCACCCGGTGGTCGGCGTTGAGGCTGCCGACGACGAACACCCGCCGCTCAGCCATGAGGACTCCCCGCGGCCCGTGTGCGGTCGACGAACTTCGTCGGCAGGACGACGGGCTCGGGGGTGTCACCGCCGATGACCTGGAGCAGCAGCGCGACCGCGTGCCGGCCGATCGCGCCGGGATCGTGGGCGATCACCGACATCGGCGGGTCGAGGAAGGGGAACCACTCCGTGTCGTCGAACGCGATCAGGTCGATGTCGGCGCCGATGGTCAGGCCGTGGCTGCGGACCGCCGCGAGTGCGCCGACGGCCATCAGGTTGTCGGCGGCGAGTAGCGCGGTCGGCCGGTCCGGGACGGCCAGCAGGCGTTCGGCGGCCTCGGTGCCGCTCGCTTCGCGGAAGTCGCCGAACGCGATCAGGTCACCGGCCACCTCGAGGCCGTGTGCGGGCATCGCCTCGAGGAACGCGTCGTGGCGGTCCCGCCCTGTCGAGATCGATTGCGGGCCGCCGATGAACGCGATCCTGGTGTGCCCGCGGGCGGCGAGGTGCGCGATCGCCTCGTCGAGGCCGACCCTGCTGTCGGTGGTCACGCTCGGCACGTCGAGGCCCTCGACGGTGCGGTCGGCGAACACGATCGGCATCCCGCTGTCGATCAGGGTGTCGAGGCTGCCCGAACCGCGGCCCTGAGGGGTGATCACCACGCCGTCGACGCGCTGGGTCAGGAACGTCTCGAGATACCGGTCCTGTTGGTCGACGTCCTCGTTCGCGTTGCCCAGCAGCGTGACGTAGTCCGCGTCGAGCGCCGCCTGTTCGGCGGCGTGGGCGACGTCGGCGAAGAACGGGTTGCGCACGTCGGAGACCAGCAGGCCGATCGTGTGCGTGCGGGTCGACCGCAGGGAGCGTGCCTGCGCGTTGGGCCGGTATCCGAGTGCGGCCGCCGCTTCGGTGACCCGGGAACGCGCGCCCGGCGACGTGGCGGGATGGCCGGAGAGCACCCGGGACGCCGTGCCGAGCGACACCCCTGCGCGCGCGGCCACGTCGCGGATCGTGACGCCGTTGCTCGCCAACACTCAGCCCCTTCGCTGTGGAAACGGTTCCATGTGAACGTTTCCACGTAAGCTACGTCACACACTGCGGGCCGTCAAGGGTGGCCTCCCGGTGATTTCGGCGCGTTCACGATCGCTCCGTGAACGAAAGCGCGCCGAAATCACCGGCCGCACCCCGGCGCGTCGCGCCACCGGCTGTGGTTACCTCAGACGATGGCCTACCGGATCGACCCCGACGTCCTTGCCCGGGTGGCGAAGCAAGTGACCGGAACACCGCTCGCGGGCGGCGAGTTGATCCGTCGCACAACAGAACTGCTCGCCGCCGAGTATCCGGACCTGATCGACACCGGCGAAGGGCGCTGGGTGGCAAGCAGGGCGGGCGGCGTGCTGGGCAAGGTGCGGTTCCTCTACTTCAGCCCGAGCGAGTACATCGTGCTGTTCGGCTCGCCCACCGGCACCGTGGGATTCTCCGGCCGCTACAAGCGGGTGGAGATCCACAAGTTCCTGATCGCCGGCCAGATCGACTCGTTCGACCTGGAGTCCGACGACCTGCTGCCCTCGACGCTGCGGGCCGGCGAGCACACCTGCCTGGAGAAGGGCCGCGTCCGGGGCCTGACCATCCACCCCGGCTCCTGGCACATCGAGTACGGCCGCGGCGCGGTGGTCACCACGCTGCCCTTCGCGATGGTGGACACCCTGCTGGTGTCACTGGAGGTCGAGTCGGTGCGGCGCTCGGCCGTCGAGTTCGGCCGGCTGCTCAGGCGCCGGATGCGCCGCTGACACTCTGTTCGCAGAACCGCAGTTCGTTGCCGAACGGATCGGTCACGTCGACCGTCAGACCCCACGGCGCGCTCTCCAGTCCCGGCTTGGCGAATCTGTAATCGCGGCCGGACAGCTCGGCGTGGAACTCCCGAATGCCGTCCATCGGCAGGAAGACCACGCTGCCCGGCGTCCCGTCACCGTGGTGCTCGGACAGGTGGAGCAGCAGGTCGGAGCGGCTGATCTGGGCGTAGCGCGGGAAGTCCGGTCCGAACCGGTGCTCCCAGTCGGTGCTGAAACCCAGATAGCCGAGGTAGAACTCCTCGGCCTTGGCCTGGTCGAACACTCTGAGCACCGGGATGGCGCGGTCGAATCGCATTAGTTCAGGCCGGCGCGAAGACGGCTTTGAACCTGTTCAGCGACTCCTGGATGTCACTCTTGAGCGCGCCGGCGACCACCATGCCGATCGGCCCGAACAGCGCAGGCCCGCCGAGGTGCACGTCGAAGGTGACCGTCGAACCGCCGTCGGCGGCGGGCTTCACCTTGCCCATGAGCTTGACCTTCACCCCGCCCTTGCCGTCACCGTTGAGCGTCATCGCCTCCGGCGGCCGGTAGTGCACGATGGTCCAGTTCACCCGGTTGGGCATGCCCTTGACCTCGATGATCGAGTCGATGCGGGTGCCCTTATCCAGGGTCTCGGGCAGCTTCGACCGCCACACCCGGTGGATGGTCAGCCACTCCTTGTAGCGGGACAGATCCGAGGCGGCCGCCCATGCGTCCGCCGGCGACAGCGGGACATCGACGGAGACAGACAGTTTGGCCATGCGTCAGGGGCGTGGCGGCACCGGCGGCGGAGGCGGGACCGGCGGTTGTCCGGCCGGACCGGGGCCGCGCGGGTTGTTCTTGTTGACGTAGTTGCGGGCCGCGCCGTGGGCCTTGTTGACCTTGTCGGCGTACTTACCCTTGGTCTTCTGATCGAAGAGGTTGGCGGCCTTGTCGATCGCGCCGCTCGCCTTGTCGGGGTTCTTCGACACCCAGTTCTTCACCTTGTCGAAAATAGCCATGCGGCCAGCTTACCGGCCGCGCCACAACCGGCGTCGCTCGCCGAGCGCCGACCCCTGGATCCACCACAGCACCTCGATGACCAGGGCGCCGACCAGGCCGATGCCCAGCGCCGTCGCCGTGATCGCCGCGTTCGACGGGTCGAGGATGAACAGCTCCTGCGCCCACGGGATCGAGAAGATCACCACGTAGGCCAGCGCGGAGACCGCCACCAGCGCCACCCGCCACCACTCGTAGGGCCGGGCCACCACCGCCAGCACCCACACCGCCCCCACCAGCAGCGTGATCAGCGCCGCCGTCGAGGCCTGCGTCTGCTCGGTCGGCGTGGCGGCCCGCCCCTGATAGGCGAGCAGGTAGGAGACGAAGGTGCAGGCGCCGACGACCAGTCCCGACGGCAGCGCAGCGGTCATCACGCGGCGGACGAATCCACTGTGGGCGCGTTCACTGTTGGGTGCCAGCGACAGGACGAACGCCGGGATGCCGATGGTGAACCACGCCGCGATGGTCACGTGGATGGGCTGGAACGGGAACGGCAGCGGATCGGTGTCGAACACCTCGGAGGACAATCCGGCCAGGCCGACGAGCACCGCCAGCAGCACCGAGTAGACGGTCTTGGTCAGGAACAGGTTCGACACCCTCTCGATGTTGCCGATCACCCGCCTGCCCTCGCCGACCACGTAGGGCAGCGTGGCGAACTTGTTGTCCAGCAACACGATCTGCGCCACCGCCCGCGACGCCGAGCTGCCCGATCCCATCGCGACACCGATGTCGGCGTCCTTCAGCGCGAGCACGTCGTTGACGCCGTCACCGGTCATCGCGACGGTGTGGCCGCGCGACTGCAGCGCGTGCACCATGGCCCGCTTCTGGTCCGGCCGCACCCGGCCGAAGGTGGTGTACTCCTCGAGGGTGTCGGCCAGCCGGTCGGGTTCATCGGGCAGCCGGCGCGCGTCCATCGTCTCGCCCGTCAGGCCGAGCGATCCCGCGACCGCGCCCACCGACACCGCGTTGTCGCCGGAGATGACCTTGACCGAGACATGTTGCGAGGCGAAGTAGTCGAGGGTGTCGCGGGCGTCGGGCCGCACCCGCTGCTCGAGGACCACCAGCGCGACGGGCGTCACGGTGCCCGGCGCGGCCGCGTCGTCCACCGCCACATCGCACGAGCCGACCAACAGCACCCGCAGCCCCTGCGCGCCGAGCTGCTCGGCCTGCGCCGCGGCCGGTGACGCCGGGTCCAGCAGCACGTCGGGTGCGCCGATCACCCAGTTGCCGTGCTCGCCGTAGGACGCGCCGCTCCACTTGGTGGCCGACTTGAACGGCGCGGTCGCGGTCGCGGTCCAGCCCGGCGGCATCCGGTAGGCCTCGGCGATGGCGAGCATGCTGGCGTTGGGCCTGGCGTCGTCGGCGGCCAACTGCGCCAGCACTTCTGCGACGTCGGCGGTGGACAGCCGCTGCGTGTCGGCGACCCGCATGCCGTTCTCGGTGAGGGTGCCGGTCTTGTCCGCACACACCACGTCGACACGGGCCAGCCCCTCGATGGCGGGCAGTTCGTTGACCAGACACTGACGGCGGCCGAGCCGGACCACGCCCACCGCGAACGCGATCGACGTCATCAGCACCAGCCCTTCGGGCACCATCGGCACCAGCGCGCCGACCATCCGCAGCACCGACTCGCGCCAGTCCGCACCGGTGGTGAACAGCTGGGTGTAGATGATCAGCAGTCCGGCGGGGACCAGCAGATAGGTGATGAACTGGAGGATCTTGTTGATGCCGCTGCGCAGTTCGGACTTCACCAGCGTGAATCTGGTGGCCTCCTCGGCGAGTTTGGCCGCGTACGCTTCCCGGCCCACCCTGGTGGCCCGGTAGGCCCCGCTGCCCGCCACCACGAAGCTGCCCGACATGACGTGGTCACCGGCGTCCTTGGCGATCGGGTCCGCCTCGCCGGTGAGCAGTGATTCGTCCACCTCGAGGTTGGTCTCCTCGATGACGTCGCCGTCGACCACGATCTGATCGCCCGGCCCGAGCTCGATCACGTCGTCGAGCACCACCCGATTCGGCAGCACCGCGACGGCGCCGGACTGCCTGCGCACCAACGGCTTCGCCTGACCGACGATGGCGAGCCTGTCGAGCGTCTTCTTGGCCCGCAGCTCCTGGATGATGCCGATCGCGCTGTTGGCGATGATCAGCAGGCCGAACGCGCCGTTGATCACCGAGCCGGTGGACAGCACGATGACGAGCAGCACTCCGAGGATCGCGTTGATCCGGGTGAAGACGTTGGCCCGGACGATCTCCCGCGTGGTCCGTGCCGCCCGGGTGGGTACGTCGTTGGTCTTGCCGTCGGCGACGCGCTGGGCCACCTCGGCGTCGGACAACCCGGTCGCGACCAGAGCTGCGCTCATCGCGTGAAGACTCCGTTGCCCTCTTCGTCGTAGTAGTCCAGCGTCAGCCTGTCACCGTCGAAGGTCGCCGCGGAAACCGTTCCGGGGGGCGAGTTCTCACTCACCCAGGAATAGCTGAAGACGTTGCCGTCCCATGGCGTGAGCTCCACGTCGAGCTTGGTGCCCATCTTCAGCCGGAGCTTGCCCGACTGCTCGATGACCGTCACCGGGCCCCAGTACTCGTTGCTGTAGACGCCGGCGTAGGACGACAGCGGCCCGGGCGGCCTCGCGCCGGCCGGGCGCTTCTTGCCGACCAGCTCGCCGACCGGCTTCTCCATCTTCTGGAAGATGGTGTTGTACAGCCTGTACCAGTCCTCGCGGACCTCCCCGAACTGGACGAGGTCGGCGAATTCCGCGGTCAGCGCCTCGGGAACACCGGCCGGGGTGGCGTTCGTCAGCGCGATGATGCCGACGTCGGCCGACGGCAGGAACAGGAAGTTGGTGCCCGCACCGGATTCGAAGGCCCCCGAGTGGCTGAGCTCGGTGCGGGCGCCCGAGGTGGTGCCGACGTTGAAGCCGTACCCGTAGAAGCCGGTTCGCATCGCCGGTTCACTGGCCGGGCTGGACACCACCTGCGGGGTGAGGGCGGGCAGCAACGCCTTCGGGTCGATCAGCTGTGTGCCGTCGTGCTTCCCGTCGGCCAGCACCATCGCCAGCCAGCGCGCCATGTCGTTCACCGATGAGCTGGCGCCACCTGCGGGCGCTTCCGGGTCGGCGTCGCGGACGTACAGCGGCTCGTAGCGGCCGTCGATGTGGATGTGGCCCGCGGCGCGGTCAGGCCGGGCTTCGTAGTCGGCGAAGCGGTAGCTGGTCGAGTCCATCCCGAGCGGGTCGAAGATCGCCTCGTCGGCGAGGTCCTCCCACTTCCTGCTCGCCGCGGCCGCGACCGCCTCGGCACCCGCGGTGTATCCGAAGTTGGTGTAGGCGTACGAGATCCGGAACGGATCGAGCGGGAGCTGCCGCATCTTGTCGAGGATGTACTCCCGGGAGTAGCCGAGGTCCTCGAGTTGGTCGCCGGCGTGATCGGGCAGGCCTGAGCGGTGCGACATCATGTCACCGACGGTGACCATCCGGGTGACCGCGGGATCGGACAGCGCGAACCCCGGCAGCTTCTCGACGATCGGGGTGTCCCAACCGACCGCCCCCTTGCCCACCTGGCGGGCTACCACGGTCGCGGCGATCGGCTTGGACAGCGATGCCAGCTGGAACGTCGTGTCGGGGTTCACCTTGTTGCCGTCGCCGTCACCGGCGTTCACGTCCTTGACGCCGAAACCCTTCGCGTACACCGTCTTTCCGCCGTGCACCACCGCGACGGCCATACCGGGGATGCCGGAGGCGTTCATCACCTTCTCGACCAGGCCGTCGAGCTCGGCGACCGCGTCGTCCACCGCGTTCTCGGGCAGCGGCATCGCGGGCACCAGGGGCGGCGGGACGTCGGACTCCGCCGCCGGGGACGACGCAGGCCGAGCCGGTTCGGCGTCGCAGCCCACCGTCGATACCAGCAGCAGACCGACGACGGCGGCGCTGATCAGTGCCCTCATGGTCAGCACCGTAACGGTCCGGCACCCGGTTGGGCGGTCAATGCGCCCGTCGTTACAACTGCCACCACGGCGCGGACGGCCGGATGGTCTCGCGGTCGACGCGTTCGCCCGGCTTCGGCACCACGACCGGGACGCCGGCGGGATCGGCGGCGCGCAGCAGACGTTCGACCGGTTCGGCCCACGGGTGGGGCGCGAGCCGGAACGTCGCCCAGTGGATCGGCACCAGCAGCCCGGCGCCGGCCTCGGCGACGTCGAGGTGTGCGCGCACCGCATCTTCGGGGTTCATGTGGATGTCGGGCCACGCCGGGTGGTACGCACCGACGGGCAGCAGTGTCACGTCGAACGGCCCGTGCTCGGCGCCGATGTCGGCGAAGCTCCTGCTGTAGCCGGTGTCGCCGCCGAAGAAGGCCCGGTGCTTCGGTCCGACGATCGCCCACGACGCCCACAGCGTCGTGTTGCGGGCGAACAGCCGTCCGGAGAAGTGCCGGGCCGGGGTGCAGACCACCGTCAAGTCGCCGATCCGGTGGCTCTCGTTCCAGTCGAGTTCGACGATGCGCTCTTCGGGGATACCCCACTTCCTCAGGTGCGCGCCGACGCCGAGCGGCACACAGAACGGCGCCCACTGGGTACGCGCCAACCCGAGGATCGTGTCGATGTCGAGGTGGTCGTAGTGGTCGTGGCTGATGAGCACGGCGTCCACGGCGGGCAGCGCCTCGAGCTCCACCGGCACGTCGTGCAGCCGGTGCGGCCCGACCTGACGCGACGGCGAACACCGGGAACTCCAGATCGGGTCGGTGAGCACCCGGTAGCCGTCGACCTCGACCAGCGCCGAGGAGTGGCCGTACCAGTGCACCGCCAGGTCGGCGGCCGCGCGGTCGGTGGCCGCCGGGGCGGCCAGCGGGATCGGACCGCCGGGCCCGGAGTCGCGGCCGGTCACCAGTTCGCGCACCAGCAGCCGCTGCTGCTCCGCGTCAAGGCTCATCTGCGACGTCTGGTCGAGATTGACGAAGACGCCGTCGCGGTAGTGCGGTGACCGGCGCGCGACGGCGGCGATCTCGGCGGGCGTGGCGCCCAGGGCGGCGGGGGTGCCGTGCAGCGCCCGCAACACCCAGCTGCCGCCGAGCAGCGAGGCGGTCCCGAAACCGAAGCGCAGCGCGGCCCGCAGCATGTCAGGCGCCCAGGAAGTTCGGCGGCCGCTTCTCGATCCGCGCCACCTGCGCCTCGATGATGTCCTTGCTCCCCCAGGCTCGGTCGAACAGCTCCCGGTGCACGGGCCGCGGCTCGTCGTAGGCGCCGTCGTCGTTGAGCACCCGTTTGGCGTGCTGCAGCGCCAGCGGCGCGAACCCGGCGATCTCCTGGGCCAGGGCCTGCGCGTCGGCGAGCGTTCCGATGCGGTTGGCCATACCGGTCTGCAGGGCGACGTCGGCGGTGAGCCGGTCGGCGGCCATCAGCATCCCGCGCGCCCGGCCGGCCCCGACCAGCGACGTCAGCCGCCGGATGCTCCAGTTGTCGAGCGCGATGCCGTACTTCGCCACGGGGAACTGGAAGTAGGCCTCCGGCGCGACGACGCGTAGGTCGCAGATCATCGAGAGGATGACGCCGGCCCCGATCGCGGGGCCGTTGATCGCGCCGATGACGGGCACCGGCGCCGCATCGATGGCCAGGTTCAGCGCCCTGGCGCGGTCGGGCAGGTCCTCGGCGACACCCGACGGGTCCGACAGGTCCGCACCGGAGCTGAACACGTGGCCCTGGCCGGTCAGCACGATGGCGCGGACGTCCTCGGTGGCGGCCTTCTCGATCGCTTCGCGCAGGCTGTCGACGAGTTCGCTGTTCAGCGCGTTGCGCCGCTCGGCGCGCTGCATCTCCAGGGTCAGCACGTGGCCGTCGCGGGTCACTCCAATCATGGCGCCAACCTATATGAAGCCGGCCGGGGACTCGGTCCGAGTGTTCGCCAGCCCCGCACCGGGATGGTGGAATCGCACGGTGACGCGCAACAGGTGGCGGGTGCCGGCGGCCGTCCTGCTCGCTTCCGTGCTCATGGCGTGCGCGGCGTTCGAGGAACGCCAGGACGAGATCGGCTCGATCACGGCCGCGATGCGCAGCGTGCCCGGCGTCACCCGCGCCGAGCCGACGTACGTCAACAGCACATCGCTGGGCGCGACGTTCACGCTCGCGGTCGAAGTGCGGCACGCCATCTCCCCGGAGCGGCTGGAGCAGGCCGGCGGCCGATTCGTCGTCGAGGTGGACGACCACGGTTTCCCCGAGTACATCGTGTCGCTGAAGGTCCAGACCACGCGGGTGGACCGGGCGGAGGGATCGTCGGGCGCCTCTTTCCGGCTCACCGACGACCGACTCGGGCGCAACCCGGTGAGCGCCGACGACGTGGCCGGCGACCTGCGACTGTGGGCGGAGGCGATGCAGTTCCCGGGCGTGGTGTCGGTGCACCTGAGCCGCCCGGCCGAATCGGCGAGCGAACCCGGGGTCAACGATCGCCGGCTCGACATCCGGGTCGCCGACCGCGAGGCCGGTGAGCGGCTGGCGGCGCGGTTCCCGGAGACATCGGGGCACTGGCGCGTCGAGGCCCGTCCCGCTGGCTAGCCTTTCTCCATGAGCCGGATCGGTGCGCTGCAGATCCGCGACGCCGTGCTCGACCCCGGCTCGTTCCGCAGCTGGGACGGCCCGCCCCTGCCCGTGGCCACCAGCGACACCTACCGCGAAGAACTCGCCGATGCCGCGGCCGCCACCGGCCTTGACGAGTCGGTGCTGACCGGCGAGGGAACCGTCTACGGGCGACGGGTCGCCGTGGTGGCGTGCGAGTTCGACTTCCTCGCCGGATCCATCGGGGTGGCCGCCGCCGAGCGCATCGCCGCGGCCGTCGCGCGCGCGACCGCCGAGCGGCTGCCGCTGGTGGCCTCCCCCAGCTCCGGCGGCACCCGCATGCAGGAGGGCACGGTCGCGTTCCTGCAGATGGTCAAGATCGCCGCGGCCGTCGAGCTGCACAAGCGCGCGCACCTGCCCTACCTGGTGTACCTGCGTCACCCCACGACGGGCGGGGTGTTCGCATCCTGGGGTTCGCAAGGGCACGTCACGGCCGCCGAACCCGGCGCCCTGATCGGCTTCCTCGGGCCGCGGGTCTACCGCCACCTCTACGGCGAGGAGTTTCCCGAAGGCGTGCAGACCGCGGAGAACCTGCACCGGCACGGGGTGATCGACGGCGTGGTGCCGCTGGAGTTCCTGCGCTCGACGCTCGACCGCACTCTCACCGTCATCGCCGACCGGCCGGAGCCGGCGCCGCACGCTGCACCCGCCGAGGCTGCGCGCACCGACGTGCCGGCATGGGAGTCGGTCACCGCGTCGCGCCGGCCGGACCGACCCGGCGTGGCCTACCTGCTGCGTCACGGCACCACCGAACGCGTACTGCTGTCGGGCACCGGACGGCACTCCACGACACTGCTCGCGCTGGCCCGATTCGGCGGCCAGCCCGCCGTGGTGGTCGGCCAGCAGCGCGTCGTCGGCGGGCTGGTCGGGCCGGCCGCCCTGCGCGAGGCGCGCCGCGGGATGGCGCTGGCCGCCGGGTTGCGGCTGCCGCTGGTGCTGGTGATCGACACCGCGGGTCCGGCGCTGTCGACTGAGGCCGAGCAGGGTGGGCTCGCCGGCGAGATCGCCCGCTGCCTGGCCGAACTCGTCACCCTGGACACCCCGACGGTGTCGGTGCTGCTCGGACAGGGCAGCGGCGGGCCCGCGCTGGCGATGGTGCCCGCCGACCGGGTGCTGGCCGCCCAGCACGGCTGGCTGGCGCCGCTGCCGCCCGAGGGCGCCAGTGCCATCGTCTTCCGCGACACCGACCATGCGCCCGAACTCGCTGCGCAGCAGGGCATCCGGTCGGCCGACCTGCTGCGCGACGGCATCGTCGACGCCATCGTCGCCGAGCACCCCGATGCGGCCGACGAACCGCAGGAGTTCACCGCGCGGCTGTCGGCGTCGATCGCGGTGGAACTGCACCGGTTGCGCGAGGCGCCCGATGGCGACCGGCTGACCCACCGGCTGGCGCGCTACCGCCGAATCGGCCTGCCGTCCTGACGGTCAGAACGAGACGGGGCCGGTGATACCGACCATCATCGCCGCGGCCAGCGCCAGCAGCACCTGCAGCACGCACCCGGTGATCGCGACGCGCACCGACTGCTTCGCCCTAACGAGGCGCCAGATCGCGATCGCGGTGGTGACGACCAGCAGCGCGCCACCGCCGTAGAGCGTCGCCTCCATCGCCCACTCGGCCCACCGCGGATCGCAGTCTCCGGAGTCACACGAGGCGACGGCGCTGATCGCCGTGAGCCCGACGACGGACGCCGCGATCTGCGCCAGCGTCAGCTGGAGGAACAGGATCGCCGCGGTGATCGCGATCTGTGCGGCCCCTGCCCGCGGGCGCCGGGCCGCTTCGACGGCGACCCCGTCCTGATGTGCCACCCGTCCAGTATCGAGGCGGCCGAAGAGCGTCGAGCGCGGCAATATCGGGCGGCGCGGTGGACGCTAACCGCCCAGTTCGGACACCTCGGCGTCGAGGATCGCGGCCTGCTCGGTCAGTTCCCGATCCGACGGGTCGTCACCGAGGCGGGCGGTGAGGTCGCGCCGCGTGATCACCTCGAGGGCGCCCCTGTACTCGTCGGACGCCAGCTGGTCGGCGGTGACCACGTCGGCGCGGCCCTCGATCAGGACCAGCACGGCGTCGCCCTCAGCGCTGTGCAACCGGCGCACGTCGTCGGCGGAGACCGTCATCACTGCCCCCGCCCGGTCCGCTGCTGCAGACGGTCGATCATCTCCGACGCCTGCGCCTTGGTCAGGTCGTCTGGCACCTCTTCACCGGCTTCCTGCGCCAAGGTGCCCAGGTAACTGCGTTGCGGTCCGGTCATCGGCTCGTCGCCGGTGACCCAGTCCGACGCGTCCTTCTCGGCGTTCTCCTGGGGGGCTCGCCCCACGTCTTCAGTCATGACTGTCCTATGCCCGCTGCGGGCGGCACTTATGCGTGCGATCCGAACATCAGTGCGAAGAAGATGGCGCCGCTGGTGACGAGGTTCAACGGCAGCCGCAGCAGGCTGCGCCGGGTCCACCGCACCGCCGCCGCTTCGTCGACGGCGGCGGGGTCGGTCCGCTCGAACTCTGCCGCCTTGGGGATCACGTCGAGCAGCGACCACATCCGCGCCGCGACGTGCGTGGCCAGCGCGACGAGCAGCGGGTACCGCGTCGCGGGTTGCCCCCACGCCGCGATCACCGACATGACGAGCAGCACCTCGAACGCGATGTGCGCCGGAAGCCAGAACCGCCGCCGGGAGATGCCGCCGTTGCGCTGCTGGACGATGCCGGGCCGCTTGGGCCAGAACGGGTCGATCGCGAGGTGCTCGTAGAGTCCGCCGCCGAGCAGGATGCCGGAGAACAACGCGGTGGTGGCGATCAGGACGAGCGTCGGGGTCCACACGCGGTCCCATTATCCCGGCTCATCGTGGCTCGTCCGGTGCGCTGAGATACCGCTGGACCGTCGGCGCCAGCCAGGCCACCACCTCGTCGCGGGTCATGTCGACGACCGGGGGCAGCCGCAGCACGTAGCGGCAGAGCGCCAGCCCGAGCATCTGGGTGGCGATCAGAGCGGCCCGCCGGGCGGGCGCCGTCGGCCCGATCTTTGTCAGCGCGGGCAGCAGCTGCGCGCTGAAGATCTCCCGCATGCGCTGCGCGGCATCGCTGTTCGTCGTGCTGGAGCGCAGCAGCACGACGAGCGCCTCGTCGCGCTCCCACCGGTCGACGAAGTGGCCGACCAGCAGCTTGCCGAGTTCGTCCGCCGCGACGTCGGCGACATCGGGCAGGTCAAGGTCGAAGTCCGCCGCCGCGGCGAACAGCTGGTCCTTGCTGCCGAAGTACCGCATCACCATCGACGGGTCGATGTTCGCGTCCGCGGCGATCGCCCGGATGGTGGCCCGTTCGAACCCCGACGCGGCGAAACGCTCGCGGGCGGCGGCAAGGATCACCGCCTTCGTCTCGACCGATGATCTACGCATGCCAACGAGTGTAGGCCAACAAGTGTTGACTTTCTCGGCCAACGGGCGCACAGTTATGCCAACAAGCGTTGGCATTGAGCGAAGGAGTGGACCATGAACGACACCGACGTCCTGATCGTGGGAGCCGGTCCGAGCGGACTGACACTGGCTGCGTCGCTGCTCAGACGCGGTGTGCGGACCACCATCGTCGACCGGCAGGCCGCGGGGGCCAACACCTCACGGGCCGCCGCCGTCAACGCCCGCACCCTCGAGGTGCTCGAGGATCTCGACGTGTCGCGCCGCCTGGTCAAGCAGGGGGTGCAGGCGCCGCGCTTCTCCATCCGCGACCGCGCCCGCACGCTGATCCCGATCGACTTCAGCGTCCTGCCGTCGGCCTACCCGTACACCCTGCTCGTCCCGCAGAGCACCACCGAGCAGGTGTTGCTCGACCGGCTCGTCGAGCTGGGCGGCACAATCATCCGGCCGAAGACCTTGGAGTCGGTCACCCAGGACGCCGACGGGGTGACGGCGGTGTTCGACGACGGCGACGTGCTGCGCGCCCGCTACGTCGTCGGCGCCGACGGGATCCACAGCACCGTGCGCGAACACGCAGGCATCGGCTTCACCGGTGGCGCCTACGACGAGTCCTTCGTGCTCGCCGACGTCCGGCTGACCGGTGATGCGCCGGTCGAGGAGGTCGTGTTGTTCTGGGCGACGGCCGGGCTCACGGTGGTGGCACCGCTGCCCGACGGCTCCTTCCGGATCGTCGCCCCGGTCGCCGACGCACCCGCGGAACCGTCGGTCGCGTTCGTCCAGCAGCTCCTCGACGAGCGGAGCGCAGGCAATGTGCGGGTGACCGAGGTGGTCTGGGGTTCCCGGTTCCGCATCCAGCACCGGGTGGCCGACACCTACCGGGCCGGCCGGCTCCTGCTGGTGGGCGACGCCGCACACGTGCACAGTCCCGCGGGCGGGCAGGGCATGAACCTGGGCATCCAGGACGCGGTCGCGCTGGCCGGCGCACTCCCCGCGGTGCTCGAAGGCGGATCGCCCGCGCTGCTCGACGACTACAGCGACACCCGCAGGCCCATCGCCCGCGATGTGGTCAGCCTGACCCACCGGCTGACCCGGCTGGCCACCCTGCCCCGCGCCCTGCGCCCGGTACGCAACACGGCGATGAGCCTGGCCGGCCGGATCCCCGCGGTGCGGCGCGCACTGGCGTGGCGACTGTCCGGCCTGGTGTACCGCTAGCCGTCCAGACCGAGGACGCGCACGCTCTCCTCACGCATCTCGACCTTGCGCACCTTGCCGGTGACGGTCATCGGGAACTCGTCCACGACGTGCACGTAGCGCGGGATCTTGTAGTGCGCCAGCTTGTTCCGGGCAAAGGACCGCACCGCGTCGGCGTCGAGCGCGGCGCGGCCCGCCTTCATCCGGATCCACGCGCAGATCTCCTCGCCGTACTTCTCGTCGGGCACACCCACCACCTGGGCGTCCTCGATGTCGGGATGGGTGTAGAGGAACTCCTCGATCTCGCGCGGATAGACGTTCTCACCACCGCGGATCACCATGTCCTTGATCCGGCCGACCACGTTGCAGTACCCGTCCTCGCGCATGACGGCGAGGTCGCCGGTGTGCATCCAGCCCTCGGCGTCGATCGCCTCGGCCGTCTTCGCGTCGTCCTCCCAGTACCCGAGCATGACCGAGTAACCGCGCGTGCAGAATTCGCCCGTCTCGCCCCGGTCCAGGGTCTCGCCGCTTCCGGGGTCGACGATCTTCACCTCGACGTGTGGATGCGCCCGGCCGATCGACGCGGTGCGCCGTTCGAGGTCGTCGTCGATCAGCGTCTGGCACGACACCGGCGACGTCTCCGTCATGCCGTAGGCGATCGCCACCTCCGCCATGTTCATGTCGGCCACGCACCGCTTCATCACCTCCACCGGGCACACCGAACCGGCCATGATCCCGGTGCGCAGCGACGACAGGTCAGTGTTCGCGAAGTCCGGGTGGCCGAGCATCGCGATGAACATCGTCGGCACGCCGTACACGCCGGTGCACCGCTCCTGTTCGATCGCGGCGAGGGTGAGGCCGGGGTCGAAGCCGGGCGCCGGGATCACCATCGTGGTGCCGTGCGCGGTGCACCCGAGGTTTCCCATCACCATGCCGAAGCAGTGGTAGAAGGGCACCGGAATGCACAACCGGTCCTGTGGCCCCAGATTGATCAACTCCGTGGCGAAGTACCCGTTGTTGAGGATGTTGCGGTGTGACAGCGTCGCGCCCTTCGGGAAACCCGTTGTGCCCGAGGTGTACTGGATGTTGATCGGGTCGCCGGTGTCCAGCTGCGCCATCCGGTCCCGCACCGCGTCGACGGCGACCTCCTGCTGCTGATGCAGGGCCGTCCACTCGTCGGTGCCCAGGAACAGCACGTCCCGCAATGCACGGCAGCCGGGGCGCACCTCGTCGACCATGGCGCGGTAGTCCGAGGACTTGAAGGACGTCGCGGCGATCAGCGTGCGCACCCCGGACTGCTCGAGCACATAGGCCAGCTCGTGTGTGCGGTAGGCGGGATTGATGTTGACCAGGATGGCGCCGATCTTCGCCGCGGCGTACTGCACGATCGTCCACTCCGCGCAGTTCGGCGCCCAGATCCCGACCCGCTCGCCCTTCTCCACGCCGAGGCCGATCAAACCGGCGGCGGTGCGGTCGATCTCGTCGTTCAGCTCGGCATAGGTCCAGCGCCTGCCGGTGACCACCTCGACAAGCGCTTCGACGTCGGGATGCGCCTGTGCGGTCCGCTCGAAGTTGGTCCCGATCGTCTCCTCGAGCAGAGCGACGTCGGTGGGTCCGCGGTCGTAGGCTTCCATGCCGCTATGGTCTACGTCACAGCCGCCGACCGCCACCCCCTGCCGGTCGGGTAAGCACGAGGAGTGGTTGCCGTTCACCCGTTCCGCATCGCCGTTCCTGACGCCGCCCTCACCGATCTCAGGACGAGGCTCGCCAACACCAGGTGGCCGGAGAACGAGACCGTCGACGACTGGAGCCAGGGCGTCCCGCTGGCCTACACCCGCGAACTCGCCGGCTACTGGGCAGACGGCTACGACTGGCGCGCCCGGGAGGCCGCGCTCAACCGGTTCGACCAGTTCACCACCGACGTCGACGGGCTCGAGATCCACTTCATCCATCAGCGGTCCTCCCGCGACAACGCGTTCCCGCTGCTGATCACGCACGGCTGGCCCGGGTCGATCGTGGAGTTCCACAAGGTGATCGAGCCGCTCACCGCCGCGGGCTTCGACGTCGTGTGCCCGTCGCTGCCGGGATACGGCTTCTCCGGCAAGCCGACCGGCACCGGGTGGGGCATCGAGCGGATCGCCGTCGCGTGGGACACGCTGATGGGCCGGCTCGGGTACGACCGCTACGGCGCGCAGGGCGGCGACTGGGGCGCCGCGGTGACCACGCAGATCGGCCGCAACGTCGGATCGTGCGTCGGCATCCACCTGAACATGCCGATCGGCAGGCCGCCGAAGGACCTCGCCGACGCCACCGAGGAGGAGCAGCGGGCGCTCGCCCGCGTCGCCGAGCACCAGCGCTGGGGCACCGGCTACTCCAAGGAGCAGTCCACCCGGCCACAGACCGTGGGCTACGGCCTGGTCGACTCGCCGGTCGGCCAGCTGGCCTGGATCGTCGAGAAGTTCTGGGCGTGGACCGACTGCGACGGGCACCCCGAGAACGCCGTCGGCCGCGACGAGATGCTCGACAACGTGATGCTGTACTGGCTCACCGCGTCGGCGGCGTCGTCGGCACGGCTGTACTGGGAGAGCTTCAACAGCTTCGGCGGCGGCGACCCGGTCACGCTGCCGACCGGTGTGGCGTCGTTCCCGAAGGAGATCCTGCAGTCGTCGCGCCGGTGGTGCGAGCCGAATTACAACATCACCCACTGGACGACGATGCCCCGCGGCGGACACTTCGCCGCGCTCGAACAGCCCGAGTTGTTCGTCGACGACGTGACCGCGTTCTTCGACACGGTTCGCTGAATGACGTCGATCGAAGCCGACTACCTGGTGATCGGTGCGGGCGCCACCGGGATGGCGTTCGTCGACACCCTCGTCCACGAGAGCGACGCGACGGTGGTGGTCGTCGACCGCGGCCATGCGCCGGGCGGACACTGGACCGTCGCGTATCCCTTTGTCCGGCTGCACCAGCCGTCGGCGTACTACGGGGTGAACTCCCGGGCGCTGGGCAGCGACACCATCGACCGCACCGGCTGGAACGCCGGCTTCTACGAACTGGCCAGCGGGGCCGAGGTGTGCGCGTACTTCGACGCGGTGATGCAGCAGCACCTGCTGCCGACCGGCCGCGTCACCTACCACCCGATGAGCGAGTACCTCGGTGACGGCCGGATCCGCACGTTCGGCGGCGACGAGGTGCACGTGACGGTGCGCCGACGGGTGGTCGACACGACGTTCGTCGGCGTCACCGTGCCTGCGATGCGCCCGCCGCCCTATCGCGTCGACGGTGTCGAGTGCGTGCCGCCGAACGCGCTGCCGGCTCCCCGTCCGACGCCGGACCGCTACGTCATCGTCGGCGCGGGCAAGACCGCGATGGACGCCTGCCTGTGGCTGCTGCGGCACGGCGTCGCACCGCGGCGGCTCACGTGGGTGAAGCCCCGCGACGCCTGGCTGCTGAACCGCGCCTCGGTGCAGCCCGGTGCGCAGTTCACCAAGAACGTGCTGGCCGACGTGGCGGCGCAGCTGCAGTCGGTCGAACTCGCCTCGTCGGTGCGCGATCTGTTCGGCCGGCTCGCGGAATCCGGTGTGCTGCTGCGCATCGACGATTCGGTGGAGCCGACGATGTACCGCTGCGCGATCGTGTCGCAGGCCGAGCTCGAGCAGCTGCGGCGCATCGAGGACGTCGTGCGGCTGGGGCATGTGCAGGCCGTCGAGCCCGGCCGGATGACGCTGGAGGGCGGGACGGTGGCCGTCGACGGCACGGCGCTCTACATCGACTGCACCGCCGTCGGCCTCGGCCGCCTCGGAACGACGACCGTGTTCACCGACGACCTGATCACCCTGCAGACCGTGCGGACCTGTCAGCCGGTCTTCAGCGCGGCGCTCATCGCCCACGTCGAGGCGGCGTACGACGACGACGCCACCCGCAACGCGTACTGCGCGCCGGTGCCCAACCCCGAAGTGCCGCTCGACTGGCTGCGAATTACGTTGACCTACAACCGCAATCAGCTGCGGTGGTTCGACGACCCGACGATGATGGCGTGGCTCGACACCGCGCGGCTCAACATCCTCAGTCACGCGACGGGTTCGGTGAGCTCACGCGCCCGCGAGAAGATCATGGGCGTGATGCGATCGCGGCTGGCCGCCACCAACGTCAAACTCGAGGCGCTCCTGGCTTCGGGTTGAGATCGATGCGTTGAGATTGCACTCAGATCGCGATTATGGGCGGATTCGCGATCTGAGCGCAAAGTCAACGCACTGAAGCTCGGCGTGGCTCAGGCGAGCGAGTCCTGCCACGCCCGGTGCAGCGCCGCGTATCGCCCGTCGCGGGTGATGAGCTCGGCGGGCGGGCCGTCCTCGACGATCTCCCCGTGCTCGAGCACCAGCACGCGGTCGGCGATCTCCACCGTCGAGAGCCGGTGCGCGATCACCAGCGCGGTGCGGTCGGACAGCACGGTCTCCAACGCCCGCTGCACCATTCGCTCACTCGGGATGTCCAGTGACGACGTCGCCTCGTCGAGGATCAGCACCGCCGGGTCGGCCAGGAACGCCCGCGCGAACGCCACCAGCTGCCGCTGTCCCGCGGACAACCGGCCGCCCCGCTTGGCCACATCGGTGTCGTACCCCTCGGGCAGCGTGGCGACGACGCGGTCGGCGCCGACGGCGACCGCCGCGGCCCGCACCTCCTCGTCGGTGGCCTCGGGTTTACCGAAGCGGATGTTGTCGGCGACGGTGCCATCGAACATGAAGTTCTCCTGGGTCACCATCACCACGTGGCGGCGCAGTTCGCTCTGCGACAGGTTCCGCAGGTCGACCCCGTCGAGCGTCACCGCCCCCGACGTCGGGTCGTAGAACCGGGCGATCAGCTTCGCGATCGTCGTCTTGCCCGCACCCGTCGTGCCCACCAGCGCGACGGTCTGCCCCGCAGGCACGTCGAGATTAAGTCCGGGCAGCACCGGCCGGCCCTCGGTGTACTCGAATTCCACGTCGGAAAAGGCGATCTCACCCCGCACCCGGTCCAGGCGCACCGGGTTCTCAGGGTCCGCGATGCCGGGCTTCTCGGCCAGCACCCCGGCCAGCTTCTCCAGCGCCGACGACGCCGACTGGAAGGTGTTGAAGAACTGCGAGATCTCCTGCATCGGCTCGAAGAACATCCGCAGGTACAGCAGGAACGCGGTCAGCGTGCCGATCGTCATCTCGCCGTGCAGCACCCGGTAGCCGCCGTAGAGCAGCACCACACCGGTGGTGACGTTGCCGACCAGCTTCACCCCGGGCATGAAGATCGCGAGCAGCTTGAACGTCTTCTCGTTGATCTCGCGGTACTCGTCGGCGATGTCCTCGAAGATCTCCTGGTTGCGCGGTTCGCGGCGGTAGGCCTGCACGGCCTTGATGCCCGTCATCGTCTCGACGAACTGCACGATCACCAGCGCCGCGCTCTCGCGCACCTTGCGGTAGGTCTTGGCGGACTCGGTGCGGAACCACCACACCAGCGCGACCAGCAGGGGGAACGCGGCCAGGCACATCAGGCCCAGCTTCACGTCGAGCACGACGAGCAGCACGGACGTGCCGACCAGCGTCAGCACGGCGGTGATCAGCGAGTCGAACCCGGTCTCCAGCATGTCCTGGATGGCCTCGACGTCGTTGGTCGACCGGCTGACCACCCGGCCCGAGGTGTAGCGGTCGTGGAACCGGATGTCGAGCCGCTGGAAGTGCCGGAACACCCTGCGCCGCAACTCCAGCAGCACCTTCTGGCCGACGCGTCCGGAGCGACGCAGGAAGAACATCCGGCTGACGGCCTGCACCACCACGACGACGCCCAGCGACGCGACGATGAGCATCAGCTCGCGGGCGGGCCCGCCGTCGACGATCGGCGGGATGCCGTGGTCGATGCCACGCTGCACGAGCAGCGGCACCGACAGCCGGGCGGCGTTCTCCACCACCACGACCAGCGCCAGCAGCCCGACCGTCAGGCGGTAGGGGCGAAGCAGCGAGCCCAGCAGCGCCCGGGCCTCGCGGCGGCGCGGCACGTTCTCGTCGATCGGCAGGTCGTCGTCGCCGCTCTCCTTGACCCGACCGCGCCAGTCCGTGACGGTCATCGCGCCTCGGCCTCCGACGTCACGAAAGGCCGCTCCGCACAGGCGTCGTCGGCGGCCTCCTGCTCCTCGTGGGCGCGGTCGAGGCGGCGCCGGTCCTCGTCGTCCTGCCAGGCGCAGCTGCGCTCGGCGCCGTCGTCGAGCTGGTCGTCGTCGGCGGCCAGCAGGTAGCGGTACTGCGGCACGTCGGCCAGCAGTTCGGCGTGCGTGCCGATGTGGGTGATGGTGCCGCCGTCCTCGGTGCGGCCGATGAGCGCAACCTTGTCGGCCAGCAGCACGGTGGACGCGCGGTGCGCGACGACGATGCCCGTCACCGAATGCAGCACCCGGCCCAGCGCCTCGGTGACCACCGCCTCGGTGTGCATGTCGAGCGCCGAGAGCGTGTCGTCGAGCACCAGGATCTTCGGCCCGGCCAGGATCGCCCTGGCCAGCGACAGCCGTTGGCGCTGCCCGCCGGACAGACTCATGCCCTGCTCGCCGATGCGGGTGTCCAGGCCGAACGGCAGGTCGTATACGAACTGCGCGGCGGCGACCTCGACGGCCTCGGCCAACTGCTCGTCGGTGGCGTCCGGGCGGCCCAGCCGCAGGTTCTCGGCCACCGACATGGAGAACAGCGTCGGATCCTCGAACGCGGTGGCCACCGCCTCGCGCAGCGCGGGCAGCGACAGCTCGCGGATGTCGCGGCCGTCGATGCGGATCGACCCCTCGCTGACGTCGTAGAGCCGCGACAGCAGCGCGGCCAGCACCGACTTGCCCGAGCCGGTCGGGCCGACGAGGGCCAGCGTCTCCCCCGGTTCGACGGTCGCGCTGACGTGCCGGAGAGCCCACTCCTCGCTGTCGGGGAACCGGAAGCCGACGTCGACCAGTTCGAGGCGCCCACCCCGCGGCGCGGCATCGGCCGGGCCGTCGGTGATCTCCTGTGGCGCGTCGAAAATCTCGGCGATGCGGTTCGCCGCGGTGAACGACTCCTGCGTCATCGACAGGAGGAAGCCCAGCGACGCGATCGGCCACACCAGCGACAGCATCATCGTGATGAACGCGACGAGCGTGCCCAGCGTGACCTGGCCCTGGCCCGCGGCGTACGCGCCGAAACCCAGCACCACGATCAGCGTCAGATTCGGGATGATCTCGAGCAGCGTCCAGAACTTCGCCGACACCCCCACCCGCTTGACCTGGGTGTCGTACAGGTCGGTCAGCTGCCGGTCGAAGCGGTCGTAGACGTAGTCCTCGCGGCCGAAGGACTTGACCACCCGCAAGCCGAGCGCCGACTCCTCGACATGGGTCGCGACATGGCCGGACTGGTCCTGCGCCAGCCGCGACAGCCGCGTGTAGGACTGCTGGAAGTGCAGCACGATCAACGTGATCGGGACGATCGAGACCAGCACGACGACGCCGAGCGGCCAGTACATCGCCAGCAGGATCGCCGTCACCACCGTGATCTGCAGGAAATTGAGCACCAGGAACAGCAGCCCGAACGACATGAAGCGGCGAATCGTGCTCAGGTCGTTCATCATCCGCGACAACAACTGCCCGGACTGCCAGCGGCCGTGGAAGCTCATCGGCAGGATCTGCAGGCGCGCGTAGAGATCCTTGCGGATGTCGGCCTCGACGCCCATGGTGGCGCGCGAGCTCAACCAGCGCCGAATGAACCACAGCACGGCCTCGGTGATTCCGACGCCCATCGCCGCAGCGCCGAGCAGCCACAGACCCTGCTGGTCCTGGTGGCGCACCGGGCCGTCGATGACGGCCTTGGTCATCAGCGGGATCGACACGGTGGCGCCGAGGCTCGCGATCGCGATGACCACCATCGCCGTCCACCGCGCGCGGTACGGCAGCAGGTAGGGCAGCAGCCGCCACAGATCCGAACTCGCCCGTGGCCGCGCGGGCGGCGGTGCGATCGCGGGCACCGAGTTCACGGGTTCACTCACTTAGAGAATCTTCCCATCTCACGCAAACCAATAACCCGCCGTGCGTCGAACGTCACGCGGCGACCCCGGCGTCCTGCGGGCCGAACTGCGTCTCGTAGAGCACGGTGTAGCGGCCGCCGCGGGCCAGCAGTTCCCGGTGCGTGCCGCGTTCGACGACCCGGCCGTCCTCGATCACCAGGATCTGGTCGGCGGCCCGCACCGTGGAGAGCCGGTGGGCTATGACGATCGACGTGCGCCCCGCCAGTGCCTCGCCGAGGGCCTGCTGCACCGCGGCCTCCGACTCGGAGTCCAGCGACGCCGTCGCCTCGTCGAGCACCACCACCCGTGACCTCCCCAGCAGCAGGCGGGCGATGGTCAGCCGTTGCCGTTGCCCGCCGGACAGACGGTATCCGCGCTCTCCGACAACGGTGTCCAGCCCGTCGGGCATCTCGGCGATCAGATCGGCCAGCCGGGCGCGCCGCAGCGCCGCCCACAGGTCGGCCTCGGTGGCCTCCGGAGCCGCCAGCAGCAGATTCGACCGGATCGACTCGTGGAACAGGTGGCCGTCCTGGGTGACCATGCCGACGGCGTCGCGCAGCGACTCGAACGTCACGTCGCGCACATCGGCGCCGCCCAACCGGACCGCACCGCCGTCGACGTCGTACAGCCGCGCCAGCAGCGCCGCGATCGTCGACTTCCCCGCCCCGGACGATCCCACCAGCGCGACCATCTGCCCCGGCTCGGCGGTGAACGAGATGCCGTGCAGCACCTGCTCGCCGCCGCGGTCGTCGAGCGTCGCGACCTCCTCCAGCGAGGCCAGCGACACTTTGTCGGCCGCCGGGTAGCCGAAGCGCACCTGATCGAACTCCACGGCGACCGGGCCCTCCGGCAGCGCCGCGGCGTCGGGCTTCTCCCGGATCAGCGGCACCAGGTCGAGCACCTCGAAGACCCGCTCGAAGGACACCAGCGCGCTGGCGATCTCGACGCGGGCGTTGGCCAGCGCGGTCAGCGGGGCGTACAGCCGGGTGAGCAGCAGCGCCAGCGACACCACCGCGCCGGTCTGCAGGTGCCCGCCGATGGCCAGCACCCCACCGAGGCCGTACACCAGCGCCAGCGCGAGCGCCGACATCAGCGTCAGCGAGTTCATGAACGTCGCCTGCAGCATCGAGGACCGCACCCCGATGTCGCGGACCCGCCCCGCGCGGTCGGCGAACTCCGCCGACTCCTGCGCCGGCCGGCCGAACAGCTTGACCAGCGTCGCACCGGGCGCGGAGAAGCGCTCCGTCATCTGGGTGTTCATCGTCGCGTTGTAGATCGCGGCCTCACGGCTCAGGCGCGCCATCCGGGCGCCGATGCGGCGGGCGGGCACCACGAACAGCGGCATCAACACCAGCGACAGCAGGGTGATCTGCCACGAGATGCCGATCATCACGGCCAGCGTCAGGGTCAGCGTGACGACGTTGGAGACGACGCCGGACAGCGTGTCGGAGAACGCCCGCTGGGCGCCGATGACGTCGTTGCCCAGCCGGCTGACCAGCGCGCCGGTCCTGGTGCGGGTGAAGAATGCGACCGGCATGCGCTGCACGTGGTCGAACACCGCGGTGCGCAGGTCGAGGATCAGGCCCTCACCGATGGTCGACGACAGCCAGCGCGTCAGCAGCGACACCGCCGCCTCGGCGACCGCGACGCCGGCGATGACGAGGGCCAGCACCACCACCGCGCTCGCCGGACCGCCCGCCGTGATGACGTCGACCACACGCCCGGCCAGCAGCGGCGTGGCGACCGTCAGCAGCGCCGTCACCACGCTGACGCCGACGAACACGCCGAGCCTGCGGTGGTGGCGCGCCGAGAACCGCCAGATCCGCTTCAGCAGCGTCCGGTCGGCCAACGACCGCAGATCACCGCCGCGGGCGTGCGTCTGCCGGTACAGCGATTGCCGGGCAACCGTCTCCAAGCTCATGTTTTCACCGTAGAACCTCAACAATGGATTAGGTCAAAGCCTTCCGGCCCGGCGAATTCGCCGTCCTGCCTGCAGCGTTCCCCGATGAGCGCCGCGCCAACCCCGGCCCGACCCGGATCAGACGACGCCGAAGTACCCGATCACGCCGGCGACAGCGACCACCAGCAGCGGATTGAGCTTGGTGAAGACGAACACCGCGGTGCACACGGCCGTCAGCAGATAGGCCCGCCAGTCGTGGTCGGCCGACCGGCTCATCACCAGCGAGGTGGCCAGGATCAGCCCGACGGTCAGCGGCGCGAAGCCCTTCTCCACGGCGATCCGCAGCCGCGACTTCTGCGCCCTCTGCCAGAACTGCGTGATCACCAGGACCAGCGTGGCCGCGGGCAGCACCATCGCGACCGTGGCGACCACGCCGCCGAGGATCGCGCCGGGCACCCCGCCCACCTCGAGGCCCGCGGCGTAGCCCACCATCCCGACGATCAGGATGCTCGGACCCGGCGCCGACTGGGAGATCGAGAACAGGTCGGCGAACTGCCCGTCGGTCAGCCAGTGCCGTTCGTGCACCGCCCTGGCGTGCATCTCGGGCAGCACCGCGTTGCCCCCGCCGATCGACATCAGCGACAGCGACCCGAAGAGCGCGATGAGTTGCAGGTAGGTGCTCACGTCTCGGTGGCCGCCTCCCGCGCCCTGCGCGGCCACGCCCAGAGCACGCTGAGCGGCGCCAGGATCGCCAGCACACCGAGCAGCGGCCAGCGCAGCACGCCGTTGAGGACGAACGCCGCGGCGAACAGCGCGACGGGCACCAGACCGGTGAGGCACTGGCGGCCGGTCTGGATCACCATCGCCACGGTCAGCGCGACGGCGGCCGCCGACGCGCCGTGCAGCACACCGGCGACGGCGGGCACCTCCTTGAAGCGGAAGTACAGGAACGCCATCACCAGGATGATCACCAGCGGCATGAAGCACAGCCCCGCCACCGCGGCGACCGCCCCGGCCACCGAGCGCATCTTGCTGCCCGCGAACACCGCCATGTTGACCTGATTGGCGCCCGGCAGGATCCGGCACATCGTCATGGCCGACAGGAACTCCGCCTCGCCGAGCCACCGCTTCTCGACGACGAGGATCTCACGCGACCACGCCGACAGTCCGCCGCCGAACGACGCCAGCGCGATGTGGTTGAACGTCCAGGCGATGTCGAACAGTGAGACCGGCTTGTCGGTCTCACTCATGGTCGACGTGCGCGTCGGCGGGGAAGTCGAGGTGGGTCTCGTCCTCGTGATGGTGCGCCGGCTCGAGGGGGTCGGGTGGCTCGTAGTGGTGCGACGTCTCCCAGTCTCCGTCGAAGACCTGTTTCAACCGGGCCACTGCTTCGGGGTCGCTGGTGACCACGCCAAGCTCGCGGCGCAGGTCGAACGCGCTCCGGTCGATGTTCATCGAACCGAGCAGCGCCTGACTGTCGTCCATGATCAGCAGCTTCGCGTGCACCCGCAGCTGCTTCTGCTTGCGTACCTTGACCCCGAAGCGGCGCAGGGTGCGCAGCGAGGCGAAGGTGTCCAGGACGTCCCACTCGCTGATGCCGTGCCTGCCGCCGCACAGCACGTGCACCTTCACGCCCCGGTCGGCGGCGGCGGCGATGTGGTCGAGGATCACCGCGTCGACGTACTTCGGGTGCTGGATGTCGAGGCGGTGGGTGGCGGCGTCGATGAACTGCGCCATCCGGTAGCGCGAGTTCGCGTTGCTCCACAGCAGGCCGTCGTTCTGCGCGGGCGACCAGTCCTCGTGGTTCCAGTCCGCGTGGAAGGCCTCGGTGATCTGGGCGACGTGGTTCGGGTCGGTGGTGATGATGCCGTAGTCGCGGGTGCGGGTGAAGTACTTGGTGCACAGGTTGAACGTGGCGATCAGGGCGGCGTCGCCGTCGACGACGATCGACTTCTCGTGGGTCACGTAGAACTTCGGGTTGCACCACTGCACCTCGACGCCCGCGGCGCGGAGTCGTTCATAGGTGTCGTCGTTCGCGCGGTCGCCACCGGACCGCTTGGCGTTCAACATGACCCGCACGTCGACGCCCGCGGCCCTTCGGTCGATCACCGCGTCGATCAGGCTCTCGTCGGTGAACGTGAACTGCTTGACCAGGAGGCGCTCGCGGGCGGAGGAGATGAAGTCCCGAACCGGGTCCAGCCCGTCGTCGGGTTCCACGATCAGATTCGACGACGGCACAAGTCCCGGATGCTAGCACCGCCGCGGAGCCAGCAAACGGCGATGGGCGTAACTTGTGGGCCGTGATCAACGACTGCCCGGCGTCACGCCCGAAGCTGGACGTCTGGGAACGACGCACCGAGTGGCCGCTGGCGGCGGTCGCCGTCGTGTTCCTCATCGCCTACGCGATCGACGTGCTCGCCCAGCCGCAGGGCGCGGCCGACGTGGCCATCGAGGTGGTCGCCTGGGGCTCCTACGCCGTCTTCGCCGTCGACTACGTCATCCGGCTGAGCCTGGCCTCCAACCGCTGGCGGTGGTTCTTCCGCCACCTGTTCGACCTCGCGATCGTGCTGCTGCCGCTGCTGCGGCCGCTGCGCCTGGTGCGGCTGGTCATCCTCATCTCGGTGCTGCAGCGGGCCGTCGGCAATGCGATCCGCGGCCGGGTCGTCATCTACACGATCTCGGCGGCCGTCCTCCTGGTGTTCGTGGCGTCGCTGGCGGTGCTCGAGAGCGAACGCGACGCCGTCGACCCGCACATCACGAATTTCGGTGAGGCGCTGTGGTGGTCGATCACCACGATCACCACCGTCGGCTACGGCGACCTGACCCCCCTTACCGGCACCGGGCGGGTGATCGCGGTGCTGCTGATGATCGGCGGCATCAGCCTCGTCGGTTCGATCACCGCCACGCTGGCGTCGTGGATCGTCCAGCGCGTGGCCGACGAACAGTCGGCCGAGGAGGCGGTGACCACCGCGCATGTCGAGCAGGTGCTCGCCGAGATCAAGGAGTTGCGCGGCGAGATCGCCCTGCTGCGCGACGAGGGACGAGGTCCCGGCGGTCAGCCTCCCCCAGCGTGACCCGGCCATCGGGCAAGATTGCGGACATGGACAGTGGTGGTGTGGCCTCGCCCCGGGTGCTCGTGGTGGACGACGACCCCGACGTGCTGGCGTCGCTCGAGCGAGGATTGCGGCTGTCCGGGTTCGACGTCTCCACCGCCGTGGACGGCGCCGAGGCGCTGCGCAGCGCCACCGAGACCCGGCCCGACGCGATCGTGCTCGACATCAACATGCCGGTGCTCGACGGCGTCAGCGTGGTGACCGCGCTGCGCGCGATGGACAACGACGTGCCGGTCTGCGTGCTGTCGGCGCGCAGCAGCGTCGACGACCGGGTGGCGGGGCTGGAAGCCGGCGCCGACGACTACCTGGTCAAACCGTTCGTGCTGCAGGAGCTGGTGGCGCGGGTGAAGGCGCTGCTGCGCCGCCGCGGATCCTCGGCCACCATCTCCTCGGAGACCATCCAGGTCGGCCCGCTGGAGGTCGACATCCCGGGCCGGCGGGCGCGCGTCAACGGCGCCGACGTCGACCTGACGAAGCGGGAGTTCGACCTGCTGGCGGTGCTCGCCGAACACAAGACCGCGGTGCTCTCGCGCGCGCAGCTGCTCGAACTGGTGTGGGGTTACGACTTCGCCGCCGACACCAACGTGGTCGACGTGTTCATCGGCTACCTGCGCCGCAAGCTCGAGGCCAACGGCGCACCGCGGCTGCTGCACACCGTGCGCGGTGTGGGTTTCGTGCTGCGGACCCAGTAGCCGATGAACCTGCTGTCGCGCATCCGCCGCACGCCTTCACTGCGGGCCAGGGTGGTGGTCGCGACAGCGATCGGCGCGGCGATCCCGGTGCTGATCGTCGGCACCGTGGTCTGGGTCGGCATCACCGGGGACCGCAAGGAACGCCTCGACCGCAGGCTCGACGAGGCGGCCGGGTTCGCGATCCCGTTCCTGCCGCGCGGGCTCGACGAGATCCCGAAGTCGCCCAACGACAAGGACGCCGTCATCACGGTGCGAAGGGCCGGGCAGATCAGTTCCAACTCCGAGGTGGTGCTTCCCGAGTTGCCCGCGGGCTACGAGGACACCTACGTCGACGGCGTGCGGTACCGGGTGCGCACGGTCGAGATCCCGACACCCGAGCCGATGCTGGTGGCCGTCGGCGACACCTACAACGCCACCATCGCCGACACCAACAACCTGCACCGGCGGGTGGTGATCATCTGCTCGCTGGCGATCGGCGCCGCCGCGGTGGTGGGCTGGCTGCTGGCGACGTTCGCGGTCCGGCCGTTCAAGCGCCTTGCGCGGCAGACCAGCCAGATCGACACCGCCGACGAGACCCCGGTCATCGAGGTGCGCGGCGCGACGGAGGCCGTCGAGATCGCCGACGCGGTGAAGGGCATGCTGCAGCGCATCGCCAAGGAGCAGGACCGGACCAAGGCGGCGCTGACCTCGGCGCGCGACTTCTCGGCGGCCTCGGCGCACGAGTTGCGCACCCCGCTGACGGCGATGCGGACCAACCTCGAGGTGCTCGCCACGCTGGACCTCGACGGTGAGCAGCGCCAGGAGGTGGTCGGCGACGTCATCCGCACCCAGTCGCGGATCGAGGCGACGCTGTGGGCGCTGGAGCGGCTGGCGCAGGGGGAACTGTCCACCGCCGACGACCATGTCCCGGTCGACATCACCGAACTGCTCGACCGGGCCGCACACGACGCGATGCGGATCTACCCCGATCTGGAGGTCTCGCTGGCGCCCGCGCCGACGGTGATCATCGTCGGGCTGCCCGCCGGGCTGCGGCTCGCGGTGGACAACGCCATCGCCAACGCCGTCAAACACGGCGGGGCGGGCCGGGTGCAGCTCTCGGCGGTCAGCTCACGCGAGGGCGTCGAGATCGCGATCGACGACGACGGCTGCGGCGTGCCCGAGGAGGAACGCGCGTTGGTGTTCGAGCGGTTCTCCCGCGGGTCGACGGCGTCGCGGCTCGGTTCCGGGCTGGGGTTGGCGCTCGTCGCCCAGCAGGCCGAACTGCACGGCGGCACGGCGACGCTGGAGGCCAGCCCCCTGGGTGGCGCCCGGCTGCTGCTTCGGCTGCCGGGCCCGCGACCCGGCGAGGGGCTGCCGACCTTGCAGCTCTAGCGGGTGGCCAGCAGGTCGATGACGAAGATCAAAGTCTTGCCCGACAGGCGGTGCCCGCCGCCCGCGTCGCCGTAGGCCTGGGCCGGCGGGATGGTCAGCTTGCGGCGGCCGCCGACCTTCATCCCGGGTATGCCGTCCTGCCAGCCCTGGATCAGGCCCTGCAGCGGGAACTCGATCGACTCGCCGCGGTTCCACGAGCTGTCGAACTCCTCGCCGGTGTCGTACTCGACACCGACGTAATGCACCTCGACATTGGCGCCCGGCACGGCCTCCGCGCCCTCGCCGACGACCAGGTCCTCGATGACCAGATCGGTCGGAGGCGGTCCATCGGGAAACTCGATCTCGGGCTTTCCCCCACTATTGGCAGTCACCGCACCCACCGTAGTCGGGCAGACTGGTGCCGTGGCCAAAGACGAAGACATCCTCGAACAGGTGAACCGACTCGTTGCTGAGGAGAAGGACCTGCGCTCCCAGCTCCAGCACCACGAGATCGACGAATCCGAAGAACACCAGCGGCTGCGTGCCGTCGAGGTGGCGCTGGACCAGTGCTGGGACCTGCTGCGACAGCGACGCGCCCTGCGTGAGTCGGGCAAGGATCCCCGTGAGGCCGAGGTGCGACCGGCCGGTGAGGTCGAGGGTTACCTGAACTGAGCGCCGATCACCCCACCGGAGCCGCCCCGGCGGGGACCTTCGACACCGGAGCCGCCCCGGCGGGGACCTTCGATGCGGTGATCGTCGGTGGCGGTCACAACGGGCTGGTCGCCGCGGGCTATCTGGCGCGCGCAGGCAGGCGGGTGCTGGTGCTCGAACGCCTCGACCACGTCGGCGGGGCGGCCGTCTCGGCCCACGCGTTCGAGGGCGTCGAGGCGCGGCTGTCGCGGTACTCGTATCTGGTCAGCCTGCTGCCGCGGCGGATCGTCGACGATCTGGGCGCCCGCGTCCGGCTGGTCAAGCGGCGGCAGTCGTCCTACACGCCGGACCCGGCGACCGGCGGGCGAACAGGGTTGCTGGTGGGCCGGGCGAACACGTTCTCGGCCGTCGGCGCCGCCGACGACGAGGCCGGCTTCGCCGAGTTCTACCGGCGCTGCCGCACGGTCACCGAGCGGTTGTGGCCGACCATGACGGCGCCGCTGATGACGCGCAGCCAGGCGCACGCGCACGTACTGGCCGGCGACCCGGATGCCGACGCGGTGTGGCACGCCATGACGGGCGCGCCGATCGGTGCGGCGATCGAAGGCGCGGTCTCCAGTGACCTGGTGCGCGGGGTGATGGCCACCGACGCGCTGATCGGCACGTTCGCCAGGACCGACGACCCGTCCCTGGCGCAGAACGTGTGCTTCCTCTACCACCTGCTCGGCGGCGGCACCGGCGACTGGGACGTCCCGATCGGCGGCATGGGCGCGGTCAGCGGCGCGCTGGCCGCCGCGGCCGCCGGCTTCGGCGCCGAAATCCTCACCGGCGCAGAAGTGTTCGGCATCGACCCGGACGGCGAGGTGCGCTACCGGTCCGGCGGGCGGGAGCACCGCGTCGGCGCGCGGTTCGTGCTGGCCAACGTCACCCCGGCGGTGCTCGCCGGCCTCGTCGGCGACCCCGCCCCGCAGCTCGCCGGCGGGTCGCAGGTCAAGGTGAACCTCATGCTGCGCCGGTTGCCGAGGTTGCGCGACGCGTCGGTGACGCCCGAGCAGGCGTTCGGCGGGACGTTCCACGTCAACGAGAACCTGACACAGCTCGACACCGCCCACGACCGTGCCGCAGGCGGCGAGGTCCCCCAGCCGCTGCCGTGCGAGATCTACTGCCACTCGCTGGCCGATCCGACCATCCTGTCCGACCGCCTTCGCGAGACCGGCGCGCAGACGATGACGCTGTTCGGACTGCACACGCCGCACTCGCTGGCCCACGGCCAGGATCCCGAGCGGCTGCGCAATGCGCTGACGTCGGCGGCGCTCGGTTCACTGAACTCGGTGCTGGACGAACCCGTGCAGGACGTGATCCTCGAGGACGTCGCCGGTCGGCTGTGCATCGAGACTAAGACCACGGCCGACCTGGAGCACACACTCGGCATGACCGCGGGCAACATCTTCCACGGCGGGCTGCACTGGCCGTTCGCCGAGGACGACGAGGCGCTCGACACCCGGGCCCGGCGTTGGGGTGTGGACACCGCCCACGCGCGAATCCTGTTGTGCGGCTCAGGCGCTCGTCGCGGCGGCGGGGTGTCGGGCATCGGCGGGCACAACGCGGCGATGGCTGTGCTCGAAAGCCGGTGAAGCGGCGGCCGGCTTGCTAGCCTGGCGAAGATGAAGGCCACGATGGCGGCACTCGCCGCTGCGGTGATGTCCGCGGCGGCCATGGCGCTCGCCGCGCCTGCGCAGGCGGTACCGACCTACGGCAGCAACGGCGTGTTCGGCGTCGACACCGAGGCGGGCAAGGGCTGGGTGACCGCGTTCATCGCGCCGGGCCGCTACCGCGTCGACCAGGCGCCGAGCATGGCGCCCTATCAGAGCGCTCCCGGTTTCTGGTTGCGCTGCAACGCTTTCCCGTGTTCCCACAATGCCGGTGGCCACATCATCGCGCGCGGCGATGCGGTGCGCGGCGTCGCGACGTTCGTCGACATCCTGCCGACCGACACGGCGGTGGCGCTGTACAACACGACACTCACCCGCGCCTGAGCGTCACCTCAGCCTGCCGATGATGGCATGCAGCGTCACCAGGTCGTCGGCGGCGAGCGCGCTCAGAGCTGGGGGCGCCGGGTCGTCGATGGCGTCGATCCGATCGACCACGGCGCGACCGGCCGCCGTCAGCGACACCCGCTTGCTGCGGCGGTTGCCCGGATCGACCTCGCGCATCACCAGTCCACGGTCCTCGAGGTCGTTGACGGCGACGGTGGCCGCCGGCGCATCGATGGTGGCGGCGTGCGCGATCTCCTTGACGCTCATCGGCTGACGGGCCAGCCGTCGCAGGACGCGGACCCGGCTGAACGGCAGCCCGGTCTGCTCGACCACCGCGCGCTTCCAGCCCTCACGGTTGTCGTACACCAGCGCGGCCATCGTCCGCCAGACGTCGTCGGCCAGACCGTCATGTGACATGCGTCGGCTCCGTGCGGGCCTGATCGCCGGCGATCAGCGGCGCCAGCCGCTCGGCGGACCGCAGCGCCCGTCCCGATGTCGAGTAGACGCCGAGCACGGTGATGACCACCCCGAATGCGGTGCACACGAACCACAGCGGGCGTGCGGCGGTCGCGAAGTCGGCAGCCGTGCCGGCCAGCGCCGCTCCCGCCACCGAACCGCACAGCGCCACACCGATGCTCACGCCGATCTGCCTGCTGGTCGAGGTCACCGCCGACGCCGCGCCGGCCCGGTCGAGCGGCATCCCGCTGACCGCGGCGTTGGTGATCGGCGCGTTGACCATCGAGAAGCCGATGCCGTACACCGCGAACACCACCAGCAGTTCCCACACCGGCGTCGTCGCGGTGAGGAACGTCAACAGCACCGAGGCCGACGTGATCAGGACACCGGCCACGAGCAGCGACGGCCGGGCGCCGAACCGCCCGACGAGGCGGCCCGACAGCGGTGAGAACAGCAGCGCACCGATCGCGATCGGCAGGTAGATGAGGCCGGTGTGCATCGGCGAGTAGCCGCGCTCCCCCTGCAGGTACAGCGACATCATGAACAGGAACGCGCCCCATGCCGCGAAGGCCGAGATCGCCGTCACGGTCGCCGAGGTGAACGGGATGCTGCGGAAGAAGCGCAGGTCGACGAACGGGTCGTGGCGGCGCGACTCGTAGCGCAGGAACGCGGCGAACGCGATGACGGCGACCACCGCTGCGCCGACGGTCCGCGGATTCGTCCACCCCAGCCCCGGGCCCTCGATCAGGGTGAACACGACGCCGAACAGGAACAGCACGCCGAGCGCCTGCCCCAGCGGGTCGATGTTGCGCATGGTCGCCGACTTGGTCTCGGGCACGAACACCGCGGTCAGGATGATGGCCGCCGCGCAGATCGGCAGGTTGATCCAGAACACCGCCCGCCAGCCGATCCACTCGATCAGCAGTCCGCCGACGATGGGACCGAGCGCCATCGAGATGCCGACCACGGCCCCCCAGAAACCGAGCGCCCGTGCGCGCTCGACGCGGCCGGTGAACACCTGCGAGATGATGGACAGTGCAACGGGATTCATCATCGAGCCACCGACGGCCTGCAGCAGCCGCGCGACGATCAACGTCTCGATGTTGGGCGCCAGGCTGCACAGCAGTGAGCCGAGCGCGAAGATCGTCAGCCCGAGCTGGAACACCCGGCGCCGGCCGAACCGGTCGCCGGTGGCGCCGGCCAGCATCAGCAGCGACGCCAGCACCAGCGTGTAGACGTCGATCACCCACTGCAGCTGCGACGGCGACGCGTGCAGATCGGAGCGGATGGCCGGGATGGCGACGTTGACGATCGTCGCGTCCATCGACACGATCAGCAGGCTCAGGCAGCAGGACATCAGGATGATGGCCTTGCGCCGCGAGGTCATGCCGACAGTATCGATCACCTAACTATTGTGAAACTACAACTGTCGTGATCGCAAGCGGATTGTTCGTGACGTTCGTCGCCCGCAAAAGCTCGCGGGAACGGCGTCAGCGCTTTTCGGAGTCGACGTAGTCGCGTTCGGTGTAGCCGGTGTAGATCTGCCGCGGCCGGCCGATCTTGCCGCCACCCTCGTCATGCATCTCCCGCCAGTGCGCGATCCAGCCCGGCAACCGGCCCAGTGCGAACAGCACGGTGAACATCCGCGTCGGGAAGCCCATCGCCCGGTAGATCACGCCGGTGTAGAAATCGACGTTCGGGTAGAGCTTGCGCTCGACGAAGAAGTCGTCGGTGAGGGCGAACTCCTCCAGCGACTTGGCGATGTCGAGCAGTTCGTCGTCGCCGCCGAGCTTGCCGAGGATCTTGTCGGCCTGTTCCTTGACGATCCGCGCGCGGGGGTCGTAGTTCTTGTATACGCGGTGACCGAAGCCCATCAGCTTCACGTTGTCCTCGCGGTTCTTCACCTTCTTGACGAAGGTCTGGACGTCGCTCTCCTCGGTACGGATGCGCTCGAGCATCTCCAGCACCGCCTGGTTCGCACCGCCGTGCAGCGGCCCCCACAGCGCGTTGATGCCGCCGGAGATCGACGTGAACAGGTTCGCCTGCGAGCTGCCGACCAGCCGCACCGTCGAGGTGGAGCAGTTCTGCTCGTGGTCGGCGTGCAGGATCAGCAGCATGTCGAGGGCGCGTACGACCTCAGGGTCCACCTCGTACGGCTCGGCCGGCAGGCCGAACGTCATCCGCAGGAAGTTCTCGACCAGGCTCATCGAGTTGTCCGGGTAGAGGAACGGCTGCCCCACCGACTTCTTGAAGGCATACGCCGCGATCGTCGGCAGCTTGGCGAGCAACCGGATCGTCGACAGCTCGACCTGCTCGTCGTCGAACGGGTCGAGCGAGTCCTGGTAGTAGGCGCTCAGCGCGTTGACGGCACTCGACAGCACCGGCATCGGGTGGGCGTTGCGCGGGAAGCCGTCGAAGAACCGCTTCAGGTCCTCGTGCAGCAGGGTGTGCCGCTGGATCTGGGTGGTGAACTTCTCCAGCTGCTCCGCGGTCGGCAGCTCGCCGTAGATCAACAGGTAGCTGACCTCGATGAAGGTCGACTTCTCGGCCAGCTGCTCGATCGGGTAGCCGCGGTAGCGCAGGATCCCGGCGTCGCCGTCGATGTAGGTGATCGCACTCTTGGTCGACGAGGTGTTGACGAAACCGCTGTCGTAGGTGGTGTAGCCGCTCTTGGCCAGGAGTGACCCAAGCGCGATGCCGTCGGATCCTTCCGTGGCGTGGACTACGTCCAGCTCCAGTTCGCCCCCGGGATAGGACAGGGTGGCGTGCTCTTCTCCACCGGACGGGTTATCGGCCACGGGTACCCCTTCGTCATCGCCTGAGATGCGGACCTGTCCTACAAAAGGTAGTCCCATCCCGACGGTCGTGCCCGCGGGGGGCGGCAGTTGCTCAGGCCGGCTGCCGGGCGCCGGCCGTCTCCGCCAGGAACATCGAGTACGTCTCCTCGACACGCGACACGATGGCCTCGACGGTGAGGCTGGCCCAGTCCGATTTGCCGACGTCGGCCATCGCGGTGCTCACGATCGCCGACCACACGCATGCCACCAGCTTGAGCCGCTTGTCGTCGCGCGCCACCCCCATCCGCTGCGCGAGGGCGGCGTTGACCGCGTCCTCGCGGAACTCCCCGGACAGGTGACGCAGCGATGGCGAGGAGTTGATGATGCGGGCGGCGGCGAGCAACCGCTCGGAGGTCAGCCCGTTGACCGCACCGGTCTTCGTCGAGACGAACGCCTCGATGTGGGCCTTGCACAGCGCGTCCAGGTGGGTCAGGTCGTGGGGCTGGCGCGTCAACTGAACCGCCACCAGCTCGACGATGTCGTCGATGGAGGCGAGCACGACGGCGTCCTTGGTGGCGAAGTAGCGGCTGAACGTGCGCGGCGAGACGTCGGCGACGGCGGCGATCTGGTCGACCGTGGTGGCCTCGTATCCCTGCCGGGTGCACAACTCGACGGCCGCCTCGATCAGTTCCGCTCGCGTGCGCTGTTTCTTGCGTTCGCGCAGGCCGAGGATCGGTTTGCCGTCGACTTCAGCCACGCCGCGATGCTATCCCGCCGAGCTGATGAAATCCTGAAAATTTGGCACCCTATGCAAATCGCCCGTACTCACAGTATGTCTGCTCGAGGCGTTTTCCCCGGTCGGCAGCGAATGAAGGCCGGCGCACGTCAGGGCTGGAGGCGCTCGACGCGGATTCCGTCCGGTGCGAGCGTCACTCGGATCCGGTTGTGCACTCGATTCTCCCGGCCCTGCCAGAACTCGACGGTCTCGGGTGTGATCAGGTATCCACCCCAGTTCGGCGGCACCGGCACGTCGTCGTCGGCGGCGAAGCGTTCGGTCACCTCGGTCAGCTGATCGAGCAGCGCGCTGCGCGAGGCGATCGGTTTCGACTGGTGCGACGCCCACGCCCCCAACTGGGAGCCGCGTGGCCGCTTCGACCAGTACTGCTCGGTGGTCTTCGGCGCGACTCTGGTGACCGCGCCACGCACGTGCACCTGCCGGCCCAGCGCGTACCACGGGAAGGTCACCGACGCGTACGGCGTCGCCGCCAATTGCTCACCCTTGTCGGAGTCGTAGTTGGTGTAGAACGTGATGCCCTCGCCGTCGACGCTCTTGCACAGCACCGTGCGGGTGACGGGGCGACCCGCCGCGTCGACGGTTCCCACCACCATCGCGTTGGGTTCGGCGGCGCCGGCCCGCTCGGCATCGGTCAGCCAGTTGCGCAGCAGGTCAACCCAACCCGTTGCGGGGTCGGCGCCCAGCCAGTCGGCGTCCAGGTCTCCGCTGCCGTCCTTCTCCGCCGATCCGTACTCCACGCGCATCCTCGCCAAGTGTTCGTTCGAGGCGCCGTCCGATCCGACGGCGTCCGACCCATCAGCCACCTGCACGACGCTACGCCTGGGCGGGCATACCGCCGTCGCCGCGGTTGTTCCACCCACATGGACACGCGCGACTCCGTCGACACCGTCAACCGCTTCTGGGACGAGGTGTGGAACGCCCACGACGCGGCCGCCGCCGACCGGTTCGTGAGCGAGGACTTCGTCATCGTCACCGGCGGGCGGCCGATCACCGGGCGGGAGAACTTCAAGGCGTGGGTGAACGACTTCCTCACCGCGCTGACCGACCTGCACCTCGAGGTGCTCGAGACGTTCCAGAGTGCCGACGGCCGGCGGGTGACGTCGCGATGGCTGCTGACCGGCCGGAACAATGGAATCCTCGGCACCGCAGCGGATCAGCAGCGCGTGGCGATGACCGGTACCGCGGTGTGGGCGGTCGACGCCGATGGCACGCTGACGACCAACTGGGTCGAGCGGTCGTCGTGGGAGACCTACCAGCAGTTGACCGCAGGCGCAGTTACCGGCCGGTAGCGAGGCCGCCCGGCGGTGGTGCGAGAATCTGCTCATGACTGCCGCGTCGGGGCTGCCGGAAGACTTCGCCGAGGGACTCGAGGGCGTGGTGGCGTTCACCACCCAGATCGCCGAACCCGACAAGGACGGTGGCGCGCTGCGGTACCGCGGCGTCGACATCGAGGACCTCGTCACACAGAAGGTCACCTTCGGCGACGTGTGGGCGCTGCTCGTCGACGGCGAGTTCGGCCGCGGACTGCGGCCCGCAGAACCGTTCCCGCTGCCGATCCACAGCGGTGACGTCCGCGTCGACGTCCAGGCCGGCCTGGCCATGCTGGCCCCGATCTGGGGCTTCAAGCCGCTGCTCGACATCGACGACGCCACCGCCCGCGACCAGCTCGCCAGGGCGTCGGTGATGGCACTGTCCTACGTCGCCCAGTCCGCCCGCGGCATCTACCAGCCCGCGGTGCCGCAGCGCGTCGTCGACGGGTGCGACACGGTGACAGCACGATTCATGACCCGCTGGAAGGGCGAACCGGACCCCCGGCACGTCGAGGCCATCGACGCGTACTGGGTGAGCGCCGCCGAGCACGGCATGAACGCCTCCACCTTCACCGCGCGGGTGATCGCCTCGACCGGCGCCGACGTGGCCGCATCGCTGTCGGGTGCCGTCGGCGCGATGAGCGGCCCGCTGCACGGCGGCGCCCCGGCCCGGGTGATCCCGATGATCGAGGAAGTCGAGAAGACCGGCGACGCCGCCGCCGTGGTCAAGGGCATCCTGGATCGCAAGGAGAAGCTGATGGGCTTCGGGCACCGGGTGTACCGGGCCGAGGACCCCCGCGCCCGGGTGCTGCGCGGCACGGCGCAGCGGTTGGCGGCGCCGCGCTACGAGGTGGCGGCCGCGCTGGAACAGGCCGCGCTGGCCGAACTGCGCGAGCGTCGGCCCGACCGCGCGATCGAGACCAACGTCGAGTTCTGGGCCGCGGTGATCCTCGACTTCGCCGAGGTGACGACCTCGATGATGCCGGCGATGTTCACCTGCGGGCGCACCGCGGGCTGGTGCGCGCACATCCTCGAACAGAAGCGGCTCGGCAGGCTCGTCCGGCCGGCGGCGGTCTACGTCGGTCCGGAACCGCGCGGCCCGGAAACCGTGCGCGGATGGGATCAGATCGCCCGCCCGTGACCGCCGATCGGGTCTTCTACAGCGCCGCAGAGAGTTTCGCCGGACTGGTGGCGAAGATCCCGGCCGGCGCGTGGGACGGCCCCGGCCTGGGCGAGTGGGATCTGCGCGCACTGGTCGGGCACACGTCGCGATCGCTGACGACGGTGAGCGCCTACCTGGGGACCACCGCCCCGCGTGAGGACCTGCGCGACCCGCAGGAGTACTACGTGTTCGCGCGGCAGTTCGCGGCGCAGGCCGGCGGCGCCGCGGTGCTCGAACGCGGCCGCCAGGCGGGTCGCGATCTCGGGCCGGACCCCGCCGCGGCGGTCGAAGCGCTCGCCGCCCAGGTCCGCCGCGATCTCGACGGCGTCGACGACCGGTTGATCGAAGTGATCGGCGGACAGGGCATCCGGCTGTCCAATTACCTGCCGACCCGCACGTTCGAATTGGCCGTGCACGGCCTCGACATCGCCCGCGCCGTCGGGCTCGACCACGCGCTGCCCGGCGACGTGCTGGCCGCCGCGGTCCGGCTCGCCGCGGACACTGCCGTCACGCTCGGTGACGGCGAGACGCTGCTGATGGCGTTGACCGGCCGGGCACCGCTGCCCGCGTCGTTCTCCGTCGTGTGAGGCGTGCGCCGAGACGACGGTTGTTGACCGGAAGTTCGAGTGGCGGCGTCAACAACCGTCGTCTCGCGGTGAGTTTTGTCGGTGCCGGCAGTCACCATGGACACCACCGAACCCATAAGGAGCCCCCATGGCCATCGAAGTGCAACCCGCAGTGTCCCCGTCCCTGGTCGTCGACGACGCCGCCGCGGCTATCGACTTCTACGTGAAGGCCTTCGACGCCACCGAGTACGGACGGGTGCCCGGTCCGGACGGCAAGCTCGTGCACGCCGCGCTGAACATCAACGGTTCGATGGTGATGCTCAACGACGATTTCCCGGAGATGACCGAGGGCAAGTCGATGACGCCCACCTCGCTGGGCGGCACGCCGGTGACAATCCATCTGACTGTCACCGACGTGGACGCCAAGTTCCAGCGCGCCGTCGATGCAGGCGCCACCGTGCTGTCCCCTCTCGAGGACGCGTTCTGGGGGGACCGCTACGGGGTGCTGCGCGACCCGTTCGGCCACTACTGGTCGATGGGTCAGCCCATGCGCGAGGTCAGCATGGAGGAGATCGAAGAGGCGATGAAGCAGGAGCAGTGATGCCCGATCTCACGTAGGGCGCGCGGTCCGCGTCTACAGGGCATGACGACCGACGACCTGGACGCGACACCGATCCTGCGCGGCATGTACGCCGCCGAGCAGGAGTACCTCGCCGCGGGCGGACCGGGCGTGGCGTCCTTCTCGGCGCTCGCGGCGTTCTTCGCCTCCGACGTCGTCCTGCACCAGGCCGATTCGCTGCCGTACGGCGGCGTGTGGCGCGGCCACGGCGGGTTGGAGCGGTTCTTCCTCGCCATGAGCGAGACGTGGTCGACCTTCGCCATGGTCGATCAACGCTTCCTGGCGACGGGCGAGACCTCGGTCGTCGAGACCCACGTCGACGCCCGTGCTCGTGCCACCGGCCGGCGACTCGAGTTTTCGATCCTGCAGACCCTTCGCATCGCCGGCGGACGGATCGCCGAGGTGCGGCCGTACTACTGGGACGCCGCGGCCATCGCGGCCGTCTGCCGCTGAAAGGGCCGGGCTAGCGCCACAATCCGGCCAGTAGCCGCTGGTGCAGCGGCGGTGTGGGTGCGTTCGCCGCGGCGGCCAGCATGTCCGGTACCGAGGTGAACTTCACCCGCGGCCGGGCCTCGCCGCCGCGCGCGACCTCGACGGCGTCGATCGCCCGCCAGCCCGCGGCGTCGACCGCGTCGGGCCGTCGGTTGCGCACCAGCTTCGCCAGTGCGGAAGGCGCGGCGGACGGCTCGCTGAGCGCCCCGCTGTTGTAGTCGTCGACGAGGTGGTGCACGGTCTGCGCGGCGCACGACTTGTTGGTCCCGATGAACCCGGTCGGCCCGCGCTTGATCCACCCTGCGACGTAGGCGCCCGACACCGGATCGCCCGACTCCGGGTCCACCACGCGGCCGCCGTCGTTGGGCACCACCGCGGCGGCGCCGTCGAAGGGCAGGTCACGAATCGCCTTGCCGCGGTAGCCGATCGACGTCAGCACCAGGCCTGCGCTCATCAGCCGAACCTCGTCGGAATCGGTGACGGTGAATTCGACGCCGTCGACACGCAGGTCGCCGAGCACGCGCCGCGGGGTGAGCCGATAGGCCAGCCTGATGCGCGGCCGCGTCGCCGGGGTGGACGCGTCGCCGAGCTTGCTGAGGATCTCGAGCTTGTTGCGGGTCAGCGGGTCGGTGGCGGTGCCGAGGTCGCGCCGCACCAGCTCGTGATCGGCGGCGTCGAGCACCACGTCACAGGTCGCGGTCAGCCCGATCAACTCGGGCAGCGTGAAGGCCGAGTCCGCCGGTCCGCGGCGGGCGACGATCACCACCTCGTCGACCTTCGATGTGCGCAGCACCGCCAGCGCGTGATCGGCGATGTCGGTGGCGGCCAGCTGATCCGGGTCGGTGGTGAGGATCCGCGCGACGTCGAGCGCGACGTTGCCGTTGCCGATGATGACCGCACGGCGGTGCCCGAGTTCGACGGACAGGTCGGCGAAGTCGGGGTGGCCGTTGAACCAGGCCACCACTTCGGTCGCGGTGGCGGTGCCCGCCATTCCCATGCCCTCGATCTCGAGGCGGCGGTCGTCGGGCGCGCCGACCGCGTACAGGACGGCGTGGTGATGCTCCAGTAGCTCGGCGTGGCTGAGGTGGGTGCCCACCTCGACGTTGAGATAGAACGTGAACCCGCGTATCTGCGTCACCGAGTCGAACAGCCGGGTGACCCGCTTGGTGCTCTGATGGTCGGGCGCAACGCCCGCCCGCACCAGCCCGTACGGCGTCGGCAGCCGCTCGAACATGTTGACCTGCACGCCGGGCTGGGTGAGCAGCTCGTCGGCGGCGTACATCGCCGCGGGGCCCGACCCGACGATCGCGACCCTCAGCGGACCACTCCCCCGGCGGTGCACCTCCGGCGCCTCGAGGACCGGCGCCAGCTTCGACGTCGGCGGGAGCTTGCCCTCACGCTCGGGATAGAACGCGGCGTTGAGTTCGATGAACGGCAACTGCTTGTCGTCCAGCCGGGTGTCCGGAGAGATGGCGCCTACCGGACAGGCGCTCACACATGCACCGCAGTCCACACAGGCGACCGGGTCGATGTAGAGCATCTCGGCGGTCGCGAACCCCGGCTCGTCCGGCGAGGGGTGGATGCAGTTGACGGGGCAGGCGTAGACGCAGGACCCGTCGCTGCAACACGACTGGGTGATGACGTGCGGCATAAGGGATTCAGGCTCTCGTCAGGCGGCCGCGACCACGTGCTGGCGCTGCGGCTCGCTGCGGTAACGGCTGGGGCGGCCGTCGATGCGGCAGAGCTTCCAGATCAGCTTGGCCACCGGATTGATCAGTCCGGTGTCCTTGCACAGCATCCGGACGTCGCCGAACATGTCGCGCAACATCTGCCGGGACTCCGGCGAGCGGAAGAACACCTCCTTGCGCACCGAGCGCGGGATGTCGAATTCCTTCCAGAACGCCTTCGGCGGAACGATGATGGCCGAGCACAGCACCCTCATCACCACGGGCACGTAGAGCGACAACCAGAATCGCTTCCACCGCGACAGATGCGGCACCCGCTTGCGCAGGTACTCGTGCGCGAACGAGATGTGCCGCGCTTCCTCCGCCACGTGAATGGCCATGACGCGCTCCATGATCGGATGCAGGGCCTTGCCCTCGCGCAGCACGTTCTTCTGCGTGTGGTCGATCGGTTCCTCACCGGCGAGAATGCCGAACCAGAACGGGATGGGCAGCGGCCCGGCGACGAGCGGGATGGCGGGCTGCACCCATTTGAGCAGGCGCGGCATACCTGGCACGTCGGCGCCGATGTGGTTCACCATTTCCTGAAACATCATGGTGTGGTTGCACTCTTCGACCGCCTCGTGCAGGCAGTAGCGGTACTCGGGTGAGCCGTTGGGCGTCCAGAACGAGTACTCCATCAGGCCGCGGATGAGGATCGACTCGAAGTGCAGGCCGACCTTCGCGACGTTGGCCTGGCGCCACATGCCGATCTTGATCTGCTGCTCCTGCGGCTGCGCCTGGTACCACGGGTGCCCGCCCAGCGGGTCCGTCGCCGGCAGCACCCAGCGGGGATCGTTCTCGAAGACGGCGAACTCCGGGGAGTCCCACTCGATGTCGGTGTACGGATTGAAGTTCCGCCGCACCGAGCCTTCCGACAGCGTGTTCAGCATGTCCACGTACTGCGGGTCGTCGCTGACGTCCATGTTGCGCCGCCAGCGGTTGATCGTGCGTGTCCGAGCCATTCGAAGCCTCCCTGAGAGGTTTACATTTACCGGCCTTGTGTACACAGTACCGCAGGTACCGGGTAAATGTCCATCCCCGAGCTGAGGGTTTGCTGAACGCGCGGCGCATCGACTCCGGACAGTGAGTACCCACCCCGGAGGACATTCGAAAACCGATGCCGCGATCGCGACGCCGTTGCTTCACCAGCGCCGGGCGGCTACTTCTTGCCGAACTCTCCGGCTGCGATCACCCGGTCACCGCTGCTCACCGAGGAGAACCCGGCGTCGGTCATCCCACAGTCGGTGATCACCGCCCGGTGGGGAGGACTGTTCATCCACCAGTTCACCGCGTGGGCCGGATCGTCGCTGTATCCCGCACTCCAGAAGACGACCTCTCCGACCGCCGCATACGGCGCATAGCCGGCGTCGGTGGCGCGCTGCACGACCGACGACCCGTCGGAACCGGTGTGGCTGCGCACCCCGTTGACGAGCATGTCGGTCGCGTGCCGGTTGGCGGCCGCGGCCAACTGCGCATTCGGTGCGACGGGGCCGCAGCCGTTCGCCGCGCGCGTGGCGTTGATCCGGCCCAGCAGCGCGCCGGCCTGATCGCCGTCGGCGTACGCGGGTGCCACGGCGACCAGCGCCCCGGCGACCGCAAGGGCCGCAGCGCAGACGGGCATCAGAATTGAAGCGCGATTTCCCCCACTGAACGTGCACCCCATGACGGGCTCCCAGCTGTCCGCCCCGACAGGTCACAGTATGGACACGGAAGCGTGTCGCTCAAACCGCTTTTATTGACTTTTTAGTATTTTCACCGCCCCTCCCCGGCAGGAGGCGCACAGGCTCTGGTCACTAGTCTTGACCGCATGGCCGAACTCACCCTTCCCGCCGACCTGAAGCCGAAAGACGGACGATTCGGGTCGGGGCCGTCGAAGGTGCGACCCGAACAACTGCAGGCGCTGGCCGATGCCGGTGACCTGTTCGGCACCTCGCACCGGCAGGCCCCGGTCAAGAACCTGGTGGGCCGCGTCCGAGACGGGGTGCGCCAGCTGTTCTCGCTGCCCGACGGCTACGAGGTGATCCTCGGCAACGGCGGGTCCACCGCGTTCTGGGACGCCGCCGCGTTCGGGCTGATCGACAAGCGCTCGCTGCACCTGACCTACGGCGAGTTCAGCGCGAAGTTCGCCTCCGCCGTGGCCAAGAACCCCTTCGTCGGCGACCCGATCGTGGTCAAGGCCGACCCCGGCAGCGCTCCCGAACCGCAGGCCGACCCGTCCGTCGACGCGATCGCGTGGGCACACAACGAGACGTCGACCGGCGTGGCGGTGCCGGTGCAGCGGCCCGCCGATGCGGGCGACGCGTTGATCCTGATCGACGCAACGTCGGGGGCGGGCGGGCTGCCGGTCGACATCGCGCAGACCGACGCCTATTACTTTGCGCCGCAGAAGAACTTCGCCGGCGACGGTGGCCTGTGGCTCGCCGTCGTCAGCCCCGCCGCGCTCGCGCGCATCGAGTCGATCCACGCGTCGGGCCGGTGGGTGCCGGACTTCCTGTCGCTGCCGATCGCGGTCGAGAACAGCGTCAAGAACCAGACGTACAACACCCCCGCGATCGGCACCCTGGTGCTGCTGGCCGACCAGCTGGACTGGATGCTCGGCAACGGCGGCCTGGACTGGGCGGTCAAGCGCACCGCCGACAGCTCGTCGCGGCTCTACTCGTGGGCCGAGGCGTCGCAGTACGCCACCCCGTTCGTCACCGACCCGGCGCTGCGCTCACAGGTGGTCGGCACCATCGACTTCAACGACTCCGTCGATGCCGCCGCCGTCGCCAAGGTGCTGCGTGCCAACGGCGTCGTCGACACCGAGCCTTACCGCAAACTGGGCCGCAACCAGCTCCGTGTCGCGATGTTCGCGGCCGTCGATCCCGACGACGTCAGCGCGCTCACCCAGTGCGTCGACTGGGTGGTCGAACACCTCTGAGGGCGCACCGCGTGTCTGGCCGGTAACGGGCGGATAACGCAGTAGGGTGACCTGCTAATCGGGCTCGTCCCGGAGGAGGTCGGTATGCGGGTACTCAAGGTCGTCGGGCTCGACGTAGACGGCCGCAGCATCATCTGCGAGGCCGACTCCGGCGACAAATTCATCATGGTCGTGGACGACCGGCTGCGTGCGGCCGTCCGTGGCGACAGAGTCGGTTCCAGCCAAACCCAGATCGATGCCGAGGTCACCACCGTGCTGAGTCCCAAGGACATCCAGGCCAGGATCCGGGCGGGTGCATCCGTCGAACAGGTGGCCGCGGCCGCCGGGGCGCCGCTCGAGCGGGTGGAACGCTTCGCCCATCCGGTGCTGCTGGAACGCTCGCGCGCCGCCGAGCTCGCCACCGCCGCGCACCCGATCCTCGCCGACGGCCCCTCGGTGCTGACGCTGCTCGAGACGGTCACCACCTCGCTCGTGGCCCGCGGTCTCGACCCGGACAGCACGACGTGGGACGCATGGCGCAACGAGGACGGCCGCTGGACCGTGCAACTGGGCTGGAAGGCCGGCCGGTCGGACAACGTCGCCCACTTCCGCTTCACCCCCGGGGCGCACGGCGGCACCGTCAGCGCCTTCGACGACGCGGCTTCCGAACTGATCGATCCTGACTTCGCCCGCCCGCTGCGCGCCGTTCCGCTGGCCGAACTCGATTTCACCGATCCCGTTGCGGCTCCCGCACCCGCGCCGGCGCCCGAGCCGCTCTCTGAGCCTGAGCCCGAGCCGGCCGTCGAGGCGAAGAAGCCGGCCCGCGCCCGCAAGGGCAAGCCGGCCGTGCCTGCGTGGGAGGACGTGCTGCTCGGGGTGCGCTCCAGCGGGCAGCGCTGAGCGTCAGCTCCCCAGGGACAGCGCCAGCACCGCCACCCAGCCCACGGCCACGCCGACCCCGCCGCCCAGCACGAACCACCGCCACACCGGGCGCGTGCGCCAGCTCCACACCGTCGGCGCCAGCCCGCCGACGGCGACCATGTTCAAGCCGATCGCCAGCAGTGGATGCACGCGCACCAGGCCGAGGCTGAGCACCAGCACCGCCGCCGCGACCACTGCCGCGACGAACGCGGCCACCGTCAATCCGGTGCCCCAGGGCGTCGAATCGTCGGTCACGGTTTCTCCCCCCGGGTCGCTTCGCTCCTGCCCACCGGCCCCTTACCCCCGGTCGCCTCGCCTCTGCCCAATTTAGCCTGCCGCCCTTGCCCGTTCGTAGAACGCCAGCGCCGCAGCGGTCGCGACGTTGAGGGAGTCGGTGCCGCGTGACATCGGGATGCGCACGCGGGTGTCGCTGGCCCGCATCGCGTGCTCGGTCAACCCCGGCCCCTCCGCACCGACCAGGATCGCCACCTTGTCGCCGGCCAGTGCCGGCATCGCCGCCGCCAGCGTCGCGGCGGCCGCATCCGGAGTCATGGCGAGCAGTTTGAAACCATTGTCGCGCAACAGGTTCAGATCGCCAGGCCAGGACTGCGCCCAGGCGTAGGGCACCAGCAACGCGTGACCCATCGACACCCTCACCGCCCGCCGGTAGAGCGGGTCGGCGCAGCCGGTGCCGAACACCACCGCGTCGACATCGAGTCCGGCGGCGTTGCGGAAGATCGACCCCAGGTTCTCGTGGTCGTTGACGCCCTCGAGCACTGCCACCGTTCGCGCGCCGGCGAGCACCTGGTCGACGGCGAGTTCGCCGGGTCGCGACGCCGACGCCAGCACCCCCCGGTTGAGATGGAAGCCGATCACCGCGGCCATCACCTCCGCGTCGGCCCGGTAGTACGGCGCATCGGTGCGGTCCAGGTGGTCGCCGAGTTCGGTGAGCCTGCGGTCGGTGCCCAGCATCGCCCTCGGGACGAACCGCGACGCCAGCATCCGCTGCACCACCAGCACGCCCTCGGCGATCACCAGTCCCTTGCCGCTGGGCAGGTCGGGCCGACGGTCGACGCTGTTCAGATCGCGGAAGTCGTCGAGGCGGGGGTCACCCGGGTCGTCGACGTCGATGACGGTGGCCATATCCCGGGTAGCTTCGCACCCGGGCGTTCAGGCGCTCTCCTCGACCATCCCTGTCATCAGGTCGGCAGCGGCCAGCAGCGTCCTGCGCTGCTCGGGATCCAGCCGGGCCAGGCGGACCCGGAGCCACTCCTGGCTGGCGCGGCGCTCCGCCTCGACCAGGCCGGCGCCCGAGGGCGACGCCGAGACCAGCACCTGGCGTCCGTCGGACGGGTGGGCGCTGCGCTCGACCAGGCCCATCTCGGCGAGAGAGGCGATCACCCGCGTCATCGACGGCGGCCGGACACGTTCCCGGATAGCTAACGCTCCAGGGGTCATCGCGCCCTCTTTGGCCAGCGTCGACAGCGCAGACAACTGCGACAGCGAAATCTTGGAATCCGCTCGGCGGAACCGCAACTGTCGAGCTAAACGCACTACGGCAAGCGACAAGTCACCGGCCAACTGCGCGTCCTGGTCTTTCACATGGCAAAGAGTACCCAGCATGCGGCGATCTCACAGCTAATCCGGCCGGGGTACGCCGCAAAATCAGTTCATCGGATAGATTCGGCGTCGATGCCTGCAGAGAGCTCGGCCGAACCCGACGCGCGGCAACCTCCGGCACTGCCGGCCAGGCTGCTCGACCCGCGACCCGTCATCATGGTGATCGCATTCGGTTGGCTGATCGTGACGGTGCTGTCGTTCACGGTCGCCGCGCTGCACGACTGGCGGCCCATCGCCGTGGCCGGTCTCGGCGTCGGCGTTTTTGGCACGTCGATCTTCCTGTGGCAACGTCACGCCGTGCGCCGCGGTGCCCGCGGCGCTCAGAGCGGGCTCGACTGAGCCCGCCGAGAAGCGAGGAGGCACTGTGGCCGCACCGCTGTTGCAGGCAGAGATCGACATCAACGCACCGGTCAGCCGGGTCTGGGAACTCGTCTCCGATCTCGAACGGATGCCGCGCTGGAGTCCGCAGTGCCGCTGGACCAAGCGACTCGGCCCACTGCGGCCGGGGACCCGTGCGGTCAACCTCAACCGGCGCGGCCGGCTGCTGTGGCCGACCACCAGCACGATCACCGCACTCGTCCCGGAGAAGGAGCTGGCGTTCCGCGTCAACGCGAACGGGACGGTGTGGCGCTACCGGCTCGAGCCGGTCGACGGAGGCACCCGCCTCACCGAGACCCGGCACGCCGAGAACGGCGTCAAGGCGGTGTCGAACGCGACGGTCAACGCGCTGTTCGGCGGTGTCCCCAGCTTTGAGCAGGAGCTGGTCGACGGCATGAAGCAGTCGCTCGCCAGGATCAAGGCGGCGGCGGAGGCCTAATCGCGGTCGGCGACGTCCAGGACACCGTCGTCGAACGGCTCGTACAGCGGCGAACCGGTTCCGGGGGGCGGCGGGGTGTCCGAGTGGGCGCCGCAGCCGTACTCGGCGTCGACCACATGGCCGTCGGCCGCCAGTTCGTTGGCGCACACACCGAACATCACCCCGAGCGCACCCGAGAGCGGCAGATAGAACCCGCACTCGCGGCACACCCGGCGGGTGGACCGGGCCATCGACGAGCCCGGCCCGTGATCGCCGTCGTGCCAGCGCTGCGCGGCGTCGACGCGGCCCCAGTCGCTGAGCACCTGCTTGCGGCCGAGCCCGAGTTCCAGGGCGACCTCGTCGACCTCCGGGTCGCCGCTGGCGACGTAGCCGGGCACCAGCCGCGGATCGTCCACGGACGGGGCGAGCAGGTCACCGGGGCCCAGATCACCGGGCCTGACACGTTCTTCCCAGGGCACCCACCTCGGCGCCAGCAGCGCCGTCGGGCCGGGCACCAGAACGACCTCGCTGATGGTGGCGTGGTCGGCGCCGGGGTAGCCGGCCACCACCACCGCCCACTGCCAGCCGCGGTAACTCGGCAGATTCGCCAGGAAGCGGTGCGTCGCCGACGCCGGGTCTTCGAACGACGCGCCGAGGTACTCACCGACCGCATCTGCGCCGGCGAACTCGTCCAGCGCGGTGCGCGCCTGCTCGGCGGCGCCCATCAACACCGACTCCAGATCGGCTGTGGACTCCCCCAGCGGGAGCGGTGCACCCTGCTGCGCGCCTTCGGTCATGCTTTCCATCGCCCCCATAGTGCCTGAGCCCGATGCCCCGAGGCCACACCGGTTGCCATGACGGGCGCAGTCGGCGCCATGGGGGACAATCGTGGCGTGACCGGAGGGCGGCGTGACGACAGGGCGCGGGACGACGGCCGCTACTACCCGCCCCGCCCGGCGGCAGGCGCCGACCATCCCGGCATGGCCAACTACCCGAGCGACGGCGTGGACCACCGCAGGCAGCGCAGGCAGTCGATGCCGAGCTCGAACCGCTGGCTGCCGCCGCTCGACGATCAGGAATCCACCGCCGGCTACCGGTACGAGCGCGACCCCGGCGTCGGGTCCGGTGCGGGCGAGCGGGTCACCGTCACCCGCGCGGCCGCCGCGCGCAGCCGCGAGATGGGTTCGCGGATGTACGGGCTGGTGCACCGTGCCGCCACTGCCGACGGCGCCGACAAGTCCGGGCTGACCGCCCTGACCTGGCCGGTGGTCGCCAACTTTGCCGTCGACGCCGCGATGGCCGTCGCGCTGGCGGACACGTTGTTCTTCGCGGCCGCCTCCGGCGAGAGCAAAGGCAAGGTCGCGCTCTACCTGCTGATCACCATCGCCCCGTTCGCCGTCATCGCGCCGCTCATCGGTCCGGCGCTGGACCGCCTGCAGCACGGCCGACGGGTCGCACTGGCCGGCTCGTTCCTGATCCGCACGGCACTGGTGGTCGTGCTGATCGCCAACTTCGACGGCGCGACGGGCAGCTACCCGTCCTGGGTGCTGTACCCCTGTGCGCTGGGGATGATGGTGCTGTCCAAGTCATTCAGCGTGCTGCGCAGTGCGGTGACGCCACGGGTGCTGCCGCCGAGCATCGACCTGGTGCGGGTGAACGCCCGGCTGACGATGTTCGGCCTGCTCGGCGGGACGATGGCGGGCGGCGCCGTCGCCGTGGGCGCGCAGTATCTCCTCGGAGTGTTCAATCTGCCCGGCGCGCTGTACGTGCTGGTCGCCGCGACCGTCGCGGGCGCCGTGCTGGCCATGCGGATCCCGAAGTGGGTGGAGGTCACCGAGGGCGAGGTGCCCGCCACGCTGAGCTATCACGGTGGCGACGGCGACCTGCGCCGCAGGCCGGCGGGCGGGAAGACCCGCGCCCGGCAACCGCTGGGCCGCAACACCATCACGTCGTTGTGGGGCAACTGCACGATCAAGGTGATGGTCGGGTTCCTGTTCCTCTATCCCGCGTTCGTCGCGAAGTCGCACCAGGCCAGCGGCTGGGAGCAGCTGCGCATCCTGGGGCTGATCGGGGCGGCCGCGGCGATCGGCAACTTCGCCGGGAACATGACCAGCGCCCGGCTCGAGCTCGGCCGCCCGGCACAGTTGGTGGTGCGCGCCGCAATCGCGGTGACGGCGATGGCGCTGGCCGCCGCCGTGACCGGCAATCTGCTGGTGGTCGCCGCGGCCACGCTGGTGACGTCGGGCGCCAGCGCCATCGCGAAGGCGTCGCTGGACGCCTCGCTGCAGGACGATCTGCCCGAGGAGTCGCGGGCGTCGGCGTTCGGCCGCTCGGAGTCGCTGCTGCAGTTGGCCTGGGTCGCAGGCGGCGCGACCGGAGTGCTGATCTACACCGAACTGTGGATCGGCTTCACCACCATCAGCGCCGTGCTGATCCTCGGCCTGGCACAGACGATCGTGAGCTATCGCGGCGAGTCGCTGATCCCGGGCTTCGGCGGCAACCGCCCGGTGCTGGCGGCCCAGGAGGGCCGGCGGCCGGACATGGTGCCGGAGTGAAGCGCGCCGCAGCCGTGCTGGCGGCCGTCGTCGTGCTGACGACGGCGGTCACCGCCGCCCTGGTGTGGCGGGCGACCCGCGACCACGGCCCGGAATTGCCTGAGGTGAGCGCGTATTCGCGCGGCGAGCTGACCCGGGTCGGGCCGTTCCAGTACTGCCGTGTGCTCGACCTCAACGACTGCGAGCAGGCGGGCGTGCAGGGCGAGCTGCGGGTGAACGACCGCGACCCGGTGCAGCTGTCGGTGCCCGCCGCGATCGCCGAGGCGCCGTGGCGGCTGCTGCAGGTCTACGAGAACCCGGTCGACACCACGGTCTCGGTGTTCCCACGCGACAGCCGGCTGGCGGTCACCATCCCCACCGTCGATCCGCAGCGCGGCCGGCTGACCGGCATCGCGGTGCAACTACTCACCCTCGTGCAGGACGAGACGGGCGAGGTGTTCGACGTGCCGCACGCGGAATGGTCGATCCGCACGCAGTGGTCCTAGAGCGGGGTGTGCTCCGACGGCACCCGCTCGCCCTCGCGCGTCGGCCCCGGCGGTGTGCCGTCGCCGAACGGTCTCCCGCCCAACGCTTCCCGGCCGTGCGGAGTGAGCCAGTCGCCGAGCTCGGGCCCCCTGGGCACCACCTTGGTCGGATTGATGTCGGTGTGGACGATGTAGTAGTGCTGCTTGATCTGCACGAAGTCGACGGTGTCGCCGAATCCGGGGGTCTGGAACAGGTCGCGGGCGTAGGCCCACAGCACCGGCATCTCGGTGAGCTTGCTCCGGTTGGTCTTGAAGTGGCCGTGGTAGACGGGGTCGAACCGGGCCAGCGTGGTGAACAGCCGCACGTCGGCCTCGGTGATGGTGTCGCCCACCAGGTATCGCTGATTCTCGAGCCGGTCGGAGACCCAATCCAGCGCGGCGAACAGGCGGTCGTAGGCCCGGTCGTAGGACTTCTGTGAGCCGGCGAAGCCGCACCGGTACACGCCGTTGTTGATCTCGGTGTAGATGCGCTGGGCCACCTCGTCGATCTCGTCGCGCAGCGGCTCGGGGTAGAGCTGCGGTGCGCCGTCGCGGTGGTGGGCCGTCCATTCGGTGGACAGGTCGAGGGTGATCTGCGGGAAGTCGTTGGTGACCACCTCGCCGGTGGGCACGTCGACCAGCGCGGGCACCGTGATGCCCTTGGGATAGTCGGGGAACCGCTGGAGGTACGCGTCGCGCAGCCGGGGGATCTTCAGCACGGGGTCGACGCCGCCGGGGTCGAGGTCGAACGTCCAGCTGCGCTCGTCGTGCGTCGGCCCGCAGAAGCCGATGGACAGCGCGTCCTCGAGGCCGAGCAGCCGTCGCACGATGATCGCCCGGTTCGCCCACGGGCAGGCCCGCGCCACGATCAGCCGGTAGCGGCCCGGCTCGACCGGGTAGCCGTCCCGGCCGTCGGCGGTGATGCGGGTTTCGATGTAGTCGGTGTCGCGGTCGAATTCGCCACCCGATTCGGCTGTGCTGGCGACGTAGCTCATGGCTCTGATTTTCCCTGCCGAAACTGAACTTAAGCGCGCAGTTTCCACGGAATAGCGGACACAAGCGCAGATTCGCAGGAACGCGTGTTCGGAGAACGACGTCGAATCGGCATGGGTCCTTTCGTCGGCACCGAGGCTCTGACCGCGGGAATGACCAGATATGCCCTCAGAACCCGGTTCGACCGCGTGTTCCGTGGCGTGTACGCACCCAGGGGAACGTCACTGACAGCGGCCGACAAAGCCGTTGCAGCGTGGTTGTGGTCGGGGCGACGAGCAACGGTGGCCGGCGTCTCGGCCGCGGCCCTGCACGGGTCACTCTGGGTCGACGCCCATCTGCCTGCCGAACTCAACCAGACGAGTCAGCACAGGTCGGCGGGCATCGTCCTGCACGCGGATGCGTTGGCAAGCGAGGAAGTGACAACTGTTCGTGGAATTCCGGTGACCACGCCGGCCCGTACGGCATTCGACCTCGGCCGCCGAGGCGGGCTAGTCACAGCGGTGGCGCGGCTCGATGCGCTGATGCGTGCCACCGATCTCAAGTCGTCCGACGTTGACGGGCTCGTCGAGCGGCACCGAGGAGCCCGGGGGGTGGTGCAGCTACGCCGCGCTCTCGAGCTGGCCGACGCCGGAGCGGAGTCACCCCAGGAGTCGCGTGTCCGCCTCCTGCTGGTCGGCGCAGGGTTGCCGACGCCGCAGACTCAGGTCGAGGTGTATGACCGGCAAGGCTGTTTCGTCGCCCGCCTCGACATCGCCTGGCCACAGTGGAAGGTCGCGGTCGAGTACGACGGAGTGCAGCACTGGACGGACGGCAGACAGCGCACCCGGGACATCGATCGCCACGCCGAACTCGAGGCGCTGGGGTGGCGCATCGTGCGCGTCGGCGCGGACATGCTGCACAACCGGCCCCGCGTCATCCTCGAACGCACGCGACGGGCACTGACAGCCGCGGGGTGTCGAATCTGAGGTTGTGTACGAGTTGTCGGCGAAATATCGACCGCAAGCTCAGACTCGGCGCCCGCTCTCAGGCCTACTGGTCGAGCTCACCCGCGACGGCGCGGACCACCTCGGACACCCGGCGGGCGACCTTGCGGTCGGGGTAGCGGCCCTTGCGCAGTTCGGGCTGCACGGTGCCTTCGAGCAGCGTGATCATGTCCTCGACCATGCCGTGCAACTCGTCGGGGGTGTGCTTGTGCTCCGGACGTTCGGCGCGCTCCGCCTCGCGACGGGTCTTGGTCAGACTCGGCGGCGGGTCGAGCACCTTGACGCTCAACGCCTGCGGACCGCGCCTGCCCGCCGCGATGCCGAACTCCACCCGCTGGCCCGCCTTGAGCCCTTCGACTCCCGCGGGCAGCGCCGACGAGCGGACGTAGACGTCCTCGCCTTCCTCCTGGGACAGGAAGCCGAAGCCCTTCTCGGTGTCGTACCACTTAACCTTGCCGGTCGGCACTGCCCTCACCCGCTCGTCTCGAAAGAACATCTCACTGATACACAAGAAAGCGTCCCGCTTGCGTCGGGACGCGTTGCGGTGATCCTACTCGGCCCACACCCGCAGGTTCATCCTGTTTGTCGGTAGGCTGGAATCACCGCTGAAGGAGAAGAAGCAGCTGACATGCGATTGATCCTGAACGTCATCTGGTTGATCTTCGGCGGCCTCTGGCTGGCGCTGGGGTATTTCCTCGCCGGCATCATCTGCTTCGTTCTGATCATCACCATCCCGTTCGGCTTCGCAGCGTTCCGCATCGGGGTCTACGCACTGTGGCCGTTCGGTCAGACAGTCGTCGACAAGCCCGGCCCGCGGCCCGGAGCACTGGTGGGCAACGTCATCTGGCTCATCGTGGCCGGCGTGTGGCTGGCGATCGGCCACATCGTCAGCGCCGTGGCGATGGCGGTGACGATCATCGGCATCCCGCTGGCCCTGGCCAACCTGAAGTTGATCCCGGTGTCGCTGTTCCCCCTGGGCAAGGAAATCGTGCCTGTCGACGCGCAGAACGACCCGTGGAGCAGACCCACGCGAGCCGCCGCATGACGGTGATCGGCCTCGGATTCCCGACGGTGCAGCGTCCCCTCGCCGGGATGCCCACCGCCGGCCCCCTGGTGGACACCTTCGGCCGGATCGCGACCGACCTGCGGGTGTCGCTGACCGACCGGTGCAATCTGCGCTGCACCTACTGCATGCCCGCCGAGGGGCTGGACTGGCTGCCCGGCGACGAGCTGCTCAGCTCCGAGGAGCTGGCCCGGCTGCTGCGCATCGCCGTGACGAAGCTGGGAGTCACCAGCGTCCGCTTCACCGGCGGTGAGCCGCTGGTGGTGCGCCATCTCCACGAGGTGGTCGCCGCGACGGCGGCGCTGCGGCCCCGCCCGGAGATCGCCGTGACCACCAACGGGCTCGGTCTCGGCCGGCGTGCCGAGCAGCTCAAGCGGGCCGGCCTGGACCGGGTGAACGTGTCCCTGGACACCGTCGACCGCGCCCGCTTCGCCGCCATCACCCGCCGGGACCGGCTGGACGACGTGCTGACCGGCCTGGCCGCGGCCAAGGCCGCCGGACTGACGCCGGTGAAGGTCAACGCCGTCCTCGATCCCGTCGCCGGGCGTGACGACGCCGTCGCCCTGCTGCGCTTCTGTCTCGAGAACGGTTACCAGCTGCGCATCATCGAGCAGATGCCGCTGGACGCCGAACACCGGTGGCGCCGCGGCGAGGCGCTGGAGGCCGACGACGTACTGACGGCGTTGCGCCGCGAATTCGCCCTGACGCCCGATCCGACGCCGCGAGGTTCGGCCCCGGCGCAGCTGTGGCGGGTGGACGGGCGCCACGACGCCACCGTCGGGATCATCGCCTCGGTGTCGAAGGCGTTCTGCGCCGCTTGTGACCGCACCCGGCTCACCGCCGACGGGCAGGTGCGCAACTGCTTGTTCGCGACCACCGAGACCGATCTGCGGCGGCTGCTGCGCAGTGGAGCCGATGACGACGCGCTCGAGCAGGCGTGGCGCACCGCGATGTGGGCCAAGGCCGCCGGGCACGGCATCAACGACCCGGACTTCGTGCAGCCCGACCGCCCGATGAGCGCGATCGGCGGCTGACGCGTGTCGGCCACGACGACGGTGCGGGTGACCGTCCGATACTTCGCTGCGGCCCGGGCGGCGGCGGGCGTCGAGGAGGAACCGCTCGAATTGGCGGCGGGCACCACGGTCGGAGCACTCACCGGCATCCTCAGCGCCCGCGACGCGGAACTCGCCCGGGTGCTCGCCCGCTGTTCGTACCTGGTGGACGGCATCGCCGTACGCGACCAGACGATCGGACTGCAAAACGCCCAGACGGTGGATGTTCTTCCACCGTTCGCCGGCGGATAACCGTGATTTACGTCACATCACGAAATGGTCACAAACCGTCACAGACGCGCTGAGCGCCGGATGAACGGCGGAAAACGTCGCGCCAACCTGGCGGTTTAGAGCCCATTTAATATTTGCCAAGGAGAGAAACGCCGAGGTCGGCAGAAGGTGACGGGATCGCGGAGAGCCGTTACCTTTCTTCCAGGCCGATCGACCCTCATCAATCGGCTCGCCTCGTTCGACAGCGCCGAGCTCCATCCGTCGAAAGAGGGACCACGACCCACCTGGATGGAGGCGGGGGACCCACCGGTCCACCGAAGGACCTGGAACCGCTTGCGGTTCCTTGGGGTGAAGCCGGCGGATTTCCGCCGGCCGGGTGACCTCTCAGACCCGAACCCGACAGCTGACCTCGCGGGCGCTCACGAGAGGACCTATCGCACTTATGAGTGGACGGCATCGCAAGCCCACCAAACCAGCTGTCAGCGTCGCCAAGATCGCCTTCACCGGCGCAGTGATCGGAACCGGTGGCCTCACCCTCGCGGGCCAGGCCAACGCCGCCACCGACGGCGAATGGGACCAGGTCGCATCCTGCGAGTCCGGCGGCAACTGGGCCATCAACACCGGCAACGGCTACCACGGCGGACTGCAGTTCTCGCCGAGCACCTGGTCGGGTCACGGTGGCGGTGAATACGCCCCGTCGGCGTTCCAGGCCACCAAGGAAGAGCAGATCGCCGTCGCCGAGCGCGTCCTGGCCAGCCAGGGCAAGGGCGCATGGCCGACGTGTGGCAAGGCACTGTCCGGCTCCACTCCCCGCAACGTGATCGACGACGCGCTCGACGCCGTCGGCCTGAACGGCCAGCTGCCTCCGGCGCCGCCGATCAACCCGTTCGCCCCGCCGCCTCCGCCGCCGCCGGCTCCTGCGCCTCTGGCCGCGCCGATGCCGCCGCCTCCGCCGGCCCCGATGCCTCCCCCGCCGCCCGCGCCCGCGCCGTTCGACGCGATGGCCGCACCGGCACCGGCACCGGTAGCGCCGCCCCCTCCCGCTCCTGCCCCGCCGCCGCCCGCACCGGTCGACCTGATGGCCGCTCCCGCGCCTGCGCCGGTGCCGCCTCCTCCTCCCCCGGGCAACTCGCTCAACGGTGTCCCGCTGAACGCGCCGCTGCCGCCTGCGCCTCCGGCCGCAGACGTGCCGCCGCCCGCCCCGGAGACCGTCGTCACCGCTTCGAACTGGGACGTCGCCCCTGATGCCCCGGATGCGCCGCAGACCTGGTCGCTGCACAACGGTGCGCCGCTGCCGCTGCAGCCGGTCCCGCCTGCGCCGCCCGCACCGGCCCCGGCCCCGGCACCGGCACCCGGTGCCGTCGCCGCGCCTGCCGCCCCGGCAGCGGATCCGATGGCGCCGCTCAACGCGGTGAACATCCCGCAGCCGATGTTCGACGCGGCCAACGAGGCGATGTCCGGCGGCATGCCTGCCGGCCTTCCGGCGGTGCCCGGCGATCTGCCGGCGATGGCCCAGGGCATCCCGCACCTGGCCAGCCCGGAGAACCTGCCCCCGGGCGCGGCGCTCGCTCCGACCGGGCCGCAGCAGAGCCCGAACGTGACGTACCTCAAGGAGATCTGGCACGCGATCCAGACTCAGGACATCTCCGGCCAGGACGCGCTGCTGGCGCTGACGCAGCGGCCGCTGACGACGCCGGACACCCCGGGTGGCCCGCCGCCGAACGCGCCGGTCGGTGCCCCCGTGAATCCGGCGGCTGCGCCAGCTCCGCTGGGTGCGCCTGTTCCCGCACCGCTGCCGGCACCGGCCCCCGCACCTGCCCCGGTTCCGCCGCCGGCCTGAGCGCCGTCAGGCGGAGTTGACCCACTCGTCGGAGCCGTCGCCGAAGAACTGGTGCTTCCACACCGGTAGCCGGTCCTTCACGGCGTCGACGAGCCGGGCACAGGTCTCGAACGCCGCTCCCCGGTGGTCGGCTGCCACAGCGGCCACCAGGGCGGCGTCGCCGATCGCCAGCGGCCCTACCCGGTGACTCACCGCGATCGCACGCACGCCGTGACCCGCCGCGGCGATCTCGGCGGCCACCTCTTCGAGCACCTGCGCCGCCGTCGGGTGGGCGGAGTACTCCAGTCGCTGCACGGTGCGGCCCCCGTCGTGGTCGCGGACCACACCGGCGAATCCGACCACCGCCCCGGCTGATTCGTGCGCGACGAGCTCCTCGTGGCCGGAGAGGTCGATCGGCTCCTCGGTGAGTTCGGCCCGCAGCACGATCGCCGTCATCGCGGATGGTCCTTCCCGACGAGTTGGTCCAGCGCGTGTTCGAGCACCAGGTCGAGCACCGCCAGTCCGTCCCTGACGCCGCCCGGCGAGCCGGGCAGGTTCACGATCAGCGTGCGGTCCCGCACCCCGCAGACACCGCGGGAGAGCACCGAGGTGGGCACCTTGTCCTCCCCGGCCCGCCGGATCGCGTCGGCCAGGCCGGGAATCTGGTAGTCGACGAAGGCGGCCGTCGCGTCGGCGGTGCCGTCCGTGGGTGAGATGCCGGTGCCGCCGGAGGTGACGATGAGGTCGACGTCGTCGGCGTGCGCCGCAGACAGCGCCGTAGCCACGGCGCGGCCGTCCGGAACCACCACGGGGGCGGGTGTGCCGATGCCGCGCTGTTCGAGCCAGCCCACGATGAGCGGGCCCGTGCGGTCCTCGTAGACGCCTGCCGCGGCGCGCGTCGACGCGATGACGACCCGGGCGGTGCGCGTCACGGGTTGGTCCAGTCGCCGGTCTTGCCGCCCTCTTTGTGCAGCACCCGGATGTCGCTGATGCGCGCGGCGCGGTCCACCGCCTTGATCATGTCGTAGAGCGTCAGCGCCGCCAGGCTCACCGCGGTGAGAGCCTCCATCTCGACGCCGGTGCGGTCGGTGCTGCGGACCGTGGAGGTGATCACGACGCGTGCGTCCTCGATGTCGAAGTCCACGTTGACCCCGGTGAGGGCGAGCTGGTGGCACAGCGGGATGAGGTCGCTGGTGCGTTTGGCCGCCATGATCCCGGCGATCCTCGCGGTCGCCAGCGCGTCACCCTTGGGCAGCCCACCGGCGGTGATGAGGTCCACGACGTCGGGGCGGGTGTGCAGCACCCCGGTGGCCACGGCGGTGCGCCGGGTTGCGTTCTTGGCGCTCACATCGACCATGCGGGCCGCGCCGGACTCGTCGAGGTGGGACAGCTCCCCGCCGGTCACCGTTACTTGTTGACGACGGTGACGGGGTGTGTGTACGGCAGTTGGTCGGCCGGCAGCGGAAACGTCAGGTCGCCGAACGGGGACAGCGCCCCGGTGCGATCCGTCGCCAGCTCGCTGACCGCGTGCTCGTCGCCCTCGAGGTGCGCCGGCCAGCCGTTGTCGACGTATTGCTTCTTCTTCTTGTCAGCCACGTACACATTGTGGCAAACGCCGGGCGTGCTGGCGAGGTCGGGCGGAGGCTTTACGCTGGTCAGCAATGACCGAAAAGACTCCGCCGCCGGGCCGGAGTGACACCACCCGGGGATCGGCGGGCGTCCCGCTGGGCGCCTGGCTGGCCGAACTGCCCGACGAGCAGCTCGTCAGGCTGCTGCAGTTGCGCCCGGACCTCACCCAGCCGCCGCCCGGCAACGTCGCGGCGCTGGCGGCGCGGGCGACGTCCCGGCAGTCGGTCAAGGCGGCCACCGACGAACTCGACTTCCTGCGGCTGGCGGTGCTCGACGGCCTGCTCGTGCTGCACGCCGACACCACGGCCGTCCCACTGACCAAGCTGGTCGAACTGTTCGACGGCCGCGCCGACGACAAGGCGCTCAACGCCGCCGTCGACGATCTGCGCGAACGCGCACTGGTGTGGGGCGGCGCGGAGGTGCGGGTGGCCGCCGAGGCGTCGTCCGGTCTGCCCTGGTATCCCGGCCAGGCCGTCGTCGAGACCGCCGCGCCGTCCCCCGGGGACATCGCCCGCCGCCTCGAGGGACTCGACACCGCCCAGACCGAGCTGCTGTCGCGCCTGGTGAACGGCTCGCCGGTCGGGCGCACCCGGGACGCCGCCCCCGGCACCCCGGCCGATCGGCCCGTGCCACGCCTGCTGGCCGCGGGGCTGCTGCGCCAAGTCGACGACGAGACCGTGATCCTGCCGCGGCTGGTCGGCCAGGTGCTTCGCGGTGAGGCGCCCGGCCCGGTGGATCTCACCCCGCCGAACCCGACGGTCTCGACCACGTCCGGCGCCGACGTGGACGCCGTCGCGGCGGGTGCGGCCCTCGACCTGCTGCGCGAGGTCGAATTGGTGATCGAGACCCTCGCGGCGACGCCGGTTCCCGAGCTGCGCAGCGGTGGCCTCGGTGTGCGCGACATGAAGCGGCTGACGAAGACCACCGGCATCGACGAGCAGCGGCTCGGCCTGATCGTCGAGCTGTCGGCGGCGGCAGGGCTGATCGCGGCAGGCATGCCGGAACCGGATCCCGGCGACGGCGCGGGCCCGCACTGGGCGCCGACGGTGGCCGCCGACCGGTTCGTCGAATCGTCGAGCGCCGCGAAGTGGCATCTGCTGGCGTCGACCTGGCTGGACCTGCCAGGCAGGCCGAGCCTCATCGCCACCCGCGGCCCGGACGGCAAACCGTATGCGGCGCTGTCGGATTCGCTGTACTCGACGGCGGCTCCGCTGGACCGCCGGTTGCTGCTGACGGTGCTGGCGGGGCTTCCCCACGGCGCGGGCGCCGACGCCGCCTCGGCGTCGGCCGCGATGATCTGGCAGCGCCCGCGCTGGGCCGTGCGGCTGCAACCCGAACCCGTCGGCAGTCTGCTCACCGAGGCGCACGCGCTGGGTGTCGTCGGACGTGGCGCCATCACAGGGTCCGGCCGCAAGCTGCTCGCAGGCGACGCGGCCGACGACGTCATCGCCGCCATGCAGAAGGTGATGCCCAAGCCCATCGACCACTTCCTGCTGCAGGCCGACCTCACCGTCGTCGTGCCAGGGCCGCTGGAACGCGAACTGGCCGAGCAGCTCACCGCGGTCGCGATCGTCGAGTCGGCCGGCGCCGCGATGGTGTACCGGATCAGCGAGGGGTCGATCCGCCGCGCGTTGGACACCGGCCGCACGGCCAGCGAGTTGCACGCGCTGTTCGAGCGGCACTCCCGCACCCCGGTGCCGCAGGGCCTGACGTACCTGATCGACGACGTCGCCCGCAGGCACGGGCAGTTGCGCGTCGGGATGGCCAGCTCGTTCGTCCGGTGCGAGGACGCGGTGCTGCTCGCCCAGGCGGTGAGCACACCGGCCGCCGAGGCGCTGGAGATGCGGCTGCTGGCGCCGACGGTGGCGGTGTCGCAGGCGCCCATCGGCGAGGTGCTCACGGCGCTGCGCAATGCGGGTCTCGCTCCGGCGGCCGAGGACGCCTCGGGCGCGATCGTCGACCTGCGTGCCCGCGGCGCGCGGGTGCCGACCGCCCCGCGCCGCCGGGTGTACCGGCCGGCGCCGACTCCGACGCCGCAGACGCTTGGCGCGATCGTCGCGGTACTGCGCAAGGTCGCGGTCGCGCCGTTCGGGAACACGCGGCTGGATCCCGGCGTTGCGATAACGCAGTTGCAGGACGCCGCACTGACCCAGACGTCGGTGGTGATCGGCTACGTCGACCCCGCCGGCATCGCGACCCAGCGGGTGGTCGCACCGATCAACGTGCGCGGCGGGCAGCTCACCGCCTACGACCCGGCATCCGGACGGGTACGCGAATTCGCCATCCATCGCGTCACCTCGGTGGTGTCGGCCGACAGCGAATAGACGCAGGATGATGGAGAAGATGACGCACCAGCGAGACCCGCATGACTGACGGCCCACTGATCGTCCAGTCCGACAAGACGGTGCTGCTCGAGGTCGACCACGAGCAGGCCGGGGCGGCGCGGGCGGCCATCGCGCCGTTCGCGGAGCTCGAACGCGCTCCCGAGCACATCCACACCTACCGGATCACCCCGCTGGCGCTGTGGAACGCCAGGGCGGCGGGCCACGACGCCGAGCAGGTGGTCGACGCGCTGGTGTCCTTCTCCCGCTACGCGGTGCCGCAGCCCCTGCTGGTCGACATCGTCGACACGATGGCCCGCTACGGCCGCCTGCAGCTGGTCAAGAGCCCCGTGCACGGTCTCGTGCTCGTGAGCCTGGACCGTGCGGTGCTCGAAGAGGTGATGCGCCACAAGAAGATCGCCCCGATGCTGGGCGCCCGCATCGACGACGACACGGTGATCGTGCATCCCAGCGAGCGCGGCCACATCAAGCAGTTGCTGCTCAAGATCGGCTGGCCCGCCGAGGACCTCGCCGGGTACGTCGACGGCGAGAAGCACGCCATCGATCTGCGGCAGGACGGCTGGGAGCTGCGCGACTACCAGGAAATGGCGGCCGACTCCTTCTGGGCAGGCGGCTCCGGGGTGGTGGTGCTGCCGTGCGGCGCGGGCAAGACGCTCGTCGGCGCGGCGGCGATGGCCAAGGCGGGCGCGACGACGCTGATCCTGGTCACCAACACCGTGGCGGGCAGGCAGTGGAAGCGCGAACTGATCGCGCGCACCAGCCTGACGGAGGAGGAGATCGGCGAGTACTCCGGTGAACGCAAGGAGATCCGCCCGGTCACGATCGCGACCTACCAGGTGATCACCCGCCGCACCAAGGGTGAGTACCGCCACCTCGAACTGTTCGACAGCCGCGACTGGGGGCTGATCATCTACGACGAGGTGCACCTGCTGCCCGCACCGGTGTTCCGGATGACGGCTGATTTGCAGTCGCGGCGCCGGCTCGGGCTGACGGCCACGCTGATCCGCGAGGACGGCCGCGAGGGCGACGTGTTCAGCCTGATCGGGCCCAAGCGCTACGACGCGCCGTGGAAGGACATCGAGGCCCAGGGCTGGATCGCGCCCGCCGAGTGCATCGAGGTGCGGGTCACGATGACGGACAACGAGCGGATGCTCTACGCCGTCGCCGAACCCGAGGAGCGCTACAAGCTGTGCTCCACCGTGCACACCAAGATCGCCGTGGTCCGGTCGATCCTGGAGAAGCACAAGGGCGAGCAGACGCTGGTGATCGGTGCGTACCTCGACCAGCTCGACGAGCTGGGCCGCGAACTCGACGCGCCGGTGATCCAGGGGTCGACCAAGACCGCCGAACGCGAGTCGCTGTTCGACGCGTTCCGGCGCGGCGAGATCTCCACCCTGGTGGTGTCAAAGGTGGCCAACTTCTCCATCGACCTGCCGGAAGCCTCTGTGGCGGTGCAGGTTTCGGGCACCTTCGGCTCGCGGCAGGAGGAGGCGCAGCGGCTGGGCCGGTTGCTGCGACCCAAGCACGACGGCGGCGGCGCGGTGTTCTACTCGGTGGTCTCACGCGACAGCCTCGACGCGGAGTACGCCGCACACCGGCAGCGGTTCCTCGCCGAACAGGGCTACGGCTACATCATCAAGGACGCCGACGACCTGCTCGGCCCGGCGATCTGACGGCGCCGTGTCACCACGAGTTCCCCCGGTGACCACGCACCCGCCGCGCTGAGGCGATAGCCTCGACACCCATGACCGCACGACGGCGCGCTCGCGCTGCCTCGAACACCCCCGCCGTCAGGCTGGCGCTGGCCGGCCTCGCCGTCGGCTTCGGCGCCCTGGTCGCCGCGACACCCGCCGCCGCCCAGCCCGGAATGCCGCCGGTGCCGCCCGCACCCGCTCCGGGAGCTCCGGTTGCGCCACCGCCCCCGGGCGGCCCGCCGCCGGTTCCGCAGATGCAGATGCAGGATCAGAAGTACGGCAGCGGCGACGGCCCACTGGGCTTCCTGCGCGATGCGTGGAACCAGGCGAAGAACCCGTACGGCGACCCCACGATGACCGCACCCGGATCGACGGCCCCGCCGCCGGGCGCAGGCCCCGCGCCGGCTCTGCCGCCCGGCTACAGCTCGATCAGCGACCCGGGGTCGTCCACCCCGGCTTCTCCCGCCGGGCCGAATACGGGCGGACCGCCGCTGCCGGAGGGCTACTACCCGCTCGACGGGCCGCCGCCGCCCGGATACTTCGACGCGCCGCCGGCCCCCGCGCCGGGTCAGCCCGCGCCACCGGCGCCTGCGCCGATGCCCCCGAAGATCATCGCCGGGCAGTAGCCGCGGCAGGCCTCACGGTCAGGCGTGCGGCCCGACCGGTTTGACGACGGTCAGCAGGACCACCGAATCCTCGATGGCGTGCAGGCCGTGGCGGGTGCGCGGGATCACGATGTGGTCACCCGCCGAGCCCTCCCAGCCGGCCTCCTCGGTGCTCAGCCGCACCCGGCCCGTGACCACCTGGAGCGTCGCCTCGCCGGGGCTCTCGTGCTCGTGCAGGTCGCTGCCGCCTGTGAGCGCGATCAGGGTCTGACGCAACGCGTGTTCGTGACCGCCGTACACGGTGTGGGCGCTGCGACCGCTGCCGGTGGCGCGGGCGGTCTCGAGGTGCTCGCGGGCCAGCGCGGTGAGTGAGATCTTCTCCATGCCCCGAATCGTGCCACCCGGGCGTCAGGTGTGCCGCAGAGTCGCGACGAGCTCGTCGATCAGTCGCGGACTCGGCGCGCCGGGGATGCCCTGATAGAGGGACACCACGAACACCACCGCACCGTCCTGGCCGGGCACGTTGATGGCGACGACGCTGTGCACCGCCGAGGAGGCGCCGCACCCACCGGCGTCGATCCCGGTCACGGTGGCCAGGATCTGCAACGCCGGCGTGGCGTCGAGGATCAGGCCGCGCGGATCGGTCAGCGTGACCTTCGGCACCCGCCCGCCGGCGGACGTGTAGATGTCGCGCACCAGTGCGGCCTTGTCGCGCACGGCACGGTTGAGGTCGCGGGGGTTCTTCGGGCTGTCGAGTCCGGACACGGCCAGCCAGTTGTCCGGGCACGTGCTGGATTCCAACTGCGCCGCGGCGCGCAGGATCTCGATGGGGCAGGCGTCGAACAGGCCGCCCTTGCACACCTTCTCCCAGCCCAGGCGCACGCCGCAGCCCTCGACGGTCCACTCCGGCGGCACGTCATAGGTGAGGCCGACGTTGCTGCTCACCGGTTTCCAGCCGGCGGGCGTCTGGGATCCCGGCAGCGCCGGCTCACACGGCGGTGGCGGCGGCGGGGTCGAGGGTGGCGGCAGGGCGGGCGGGAGCGGGGGTGCGCTGACCGTCGCCACCGTGGTGTCCGACGTCGGGGACCGGCGGGCGTCGACGGCGATGAGCACACCTGCGCCCAGCACCACCACCGCGGCGACGGCCGCCAGAACCCACCAGACCCGGCGCCGCCCCGGGGGCGGTCCACCGGGTGGCGGCGATTCGTCGGGATAGTCGACGGTGGTGCGCTCGACGTAGTCCGGAGGCCGCCCGTCGCCCTCGGGCGGCGGGAATCCCAGCGCCGGATAGCTCACGCTGACCCCCTCACCGCCTTCTGACAGCGAGCCTAACAGCGCGCCGCGACGTCACCCGGCGCCGAGAGTGGGCGCAGGAGGCTAGCTCAGCGCCGGGATGACCTGCTGTTCGAACTTCTCGATGCCGGACCGGTCATAGGCGGCCTCGGGGAAGTACAGGATGGCGTATTCACAGCCGAGATCACGCATCCGCGTCAGCTTCTCGACAACCTGTTCGGTTGTGCCGGAGGCGGATTCGGGCGCGCTGACCGCCGACAGCATGCGATCGACGGAACCGGGGTCGGCCTTGGCCTGCTGCCTGGCGCGGATGCGCTCGATGCGGTCTTTCACGTCGGCCTCCGAATCGCCGATGACGGCGTTGAAGTTCGCGGACCGGACGATCTTCCCGTAGTCGGTGCCGACGTCGCGGCAGTGCCCGGCGAGCACCTCGGACTTGTGCTCGAAGCCCGCCGGTTCGGAGGTGAAGTTGGTGTACTGCGCGTACTTGGCGGCGATGCGCAGTGTCACCTTCTCGCCGCCGCCCGCGATCCACAGCGGAGGACCTCCCTGCTGCAGCGGGGTGGGCGCGACGATCGCGTCGTCGACCTTGTAGTACTTGCCCCCGAAGGTCACCCGGCCGTCGCGCCAGGCGTCGCGCATGATCTGCACGCCCTCGTCGAGCATGCCGAGGCGCTGCCCGGCCGTGGGGAAGCCGTAGCCGTAGGCCTCCCATTCGTGTTGGTACCAGCCGCCACCGATGCCCATCTGCACCCGCCCGCCGGAGATGATGTCGGCGGTCGCCGCGACCTTGGCGAGGTACACCGGGTTGCGGTAGCCCATCGCGGTGCACATCTGGCCGAGCTTGATTCGGGAGGTGGTCGCCGCGTAGGCCGCCATCAGGGTCCACGCCTCGTGGGTCGCCTCGTCGGTGGGCACCGGCACGGTGTGGAAGTGGTCGTAGACCCACAGCGAGTCCCATGCGGTGCCGTCGGCGTAGGTGGCCAGGTCACGCATCACCTGCCACTGTTCGTCCGGCGCGATGCCGATCAGGTCGAGTCGCCAGCCCTGCGGGATGAACAGTCCGAAGCGCATGGCATCCGACTCTAGCGAGTCGGGCGGCCCCGCCCGGTCGACTTGCCAAGGGCGGCCAACGCACCCGTCACCGCCGCCTGGCGCAGCGCGTCCGCCGGCGCGTCGGGGAACTGCAGACAGCAGTCCTGCAGGCCGCCGAGCGCGATCACGGCCCGGGTCGCCTGCTCGAGCGTCTGGTCGGGCCCGAACAGGATCCGGCTCAGCCGTTCGCGCCAAGCCAGCATGCTGTCGATGAGGCCCAGGTCGGCGATGGTGCTGAGCTCCGCGACGATCAGCACGAGGTCGGCACGGTGGGCGTACTGGAAGTCGAAGAACCCCTCCAGCACCTCGCGGGGCGTGATCCCCTGCCGCTCCTCGCATTCGCGTACATAGCGCTCGCCGCCGTCGATGAGCGGCTGCACGATGCTGCGGACCAGGTCCTCACGCGATGAGAAATGGTGGTAAAGCGCAGGTTTGGTGATGCCGAGGCGCCCGGCGATGTCCTGCAGGCTGGTGCGCTGCACACCCTTGGCCGTGAACAGCTCACGCGCCACGTCCTGGATCCGCTGCCGGGTATCCGAACGGGGGCCGCTCACGCACCCACCCTAACTGACCGATCGTTAAGTAAGCTTTCGGCATCGGCTTACCGAACGTTCAGTAAGGAGAAGTGTCATGCGCGTACTCGTCTCCGGCGCGAGCATCGCCGGCCCCGTGGTGGCCTACTGGCTGACGCGCCAGGGCTTCGACGTCACGGTCGTGGAACGGGCCCCGGCGTTGCGGAAGACCGGCGGCCACGCCATCGACCTGTTCGGGCCGGCCATGGCCATCGCCGAGCAGATGGGCGTCCTCGACCGCGTCATCGAGCACGCCACCGGCACCGGACGCCTGATCATGCACCGCATCGGGGCCCGGCGGCCGACCCACATCGACTATCACAAGCTGTCGGCAGCCATCTCCGACCGGCACGTGGAGATCATGCGCGACGACCTCAGTGAGATCTTCTACGACGCGGGCCGCGCCGACGTCGAGTACCTATTCGGCGACCACATCACCGCCATAGCCCCTGACGGCGATGTCACGTTCGCCCGCTCGGCGCCACGCGGATTCGACGTGGTCATCGGCGCCGACGGCCTCCACTCCGGTGTGCGGCGCCTGGCGTTCGGCGAGGACGCCGGCCACACCGAGTTCCTCGGCGGCTACCTCGCGGTGGTGTCGGTACCGAAAGACTTCGCGCGCGACGGTGAGTCGACCGGCTTCATCGAAGTGGACCGTATGGCCATGATTTACACCGCCGACCACCTGGAGGACGCCCGGGCGGTCTTCATTTTCAGGCCCGCCGCCGCCTACCACTACGACCACCGCGATCACGCCGGTCAGAAAGAGCAGTTGCGGCAGCGCTTCGGCGGGATGTCGGGTCCCGTCGACCGTTGGCTGGCCGAGATGGACCACACGCCGGCCTTCTACTTCGACGCGATCGACCAGCTGCAGCTGACGAGCTGGTCCCGCGGTCGGGTCACGCTGGTCGGCGACGCCGGATACTGTCCCGGCCCTGCCGTCGGAGGCAGCACCAGCCTCGCCGTCATCGGGGCATACGTCCTCGCCGGCGAGCTCGATCGCGCCGCCGGGGACCACACCGTCGCGTTCCCCGCGTACGAAGACGTCATGACCCCGGCGGTGATCGGCAGCCGGGCACTGGCGAAGAGAATGGCCGGCAGCATCCTGCCGTCGTCGGGTCTCGGAGTCCGGGCGCTGCTGGCCGCGGGGCGGCTCATCTCGGTGCTGCCCAGCCCCATCGGCCGGGCATTGGCCGGGCTGGACGACCGCGGCGTCCGGTTCTTCGACTCGATCCGCATCCCCGACTACCCGGCCCTCGCTGCTCGCTGACTCTGCGAGCGCATCGAGGCTGTCGGTGGCCGTGGGTACCGTCGCGATCATGGCCCTCAGCAGAGAAGAACGCGAACAGTTCCTGGCCGAACCGCACGTCGCCGCCCTGTCGGTGTCCGCGGGCACCGGCCGCGGCCCGTTGACCGTGCCGATCTGGTACCAGTACCGCCCCGGTGGTGAGCCGTGGGTGCTCACCGGCGCGGGCTCCCGCAAGCACCGGCTCATCGAGGCGGCCGGCCACTTCTCCCTCATGGTCGAGCGGGTCGAGCCCACCACCCGCTATGTCGCCGTGGACGGCCCGGTCAGCCGCATCGAGCCCGGCACCGACGAGTTGATGGAGGAGGTCACCCGCCGCTACCTCTCCGGAGACGCCGCCGAGCAGTACCTGGCGTTCGCCAAAGAGAATCTCGGCGAGCACGTCGCCATCCACCTCACCCCCGAGCACTGGCTGTCGGCGGACATGGGCTCGTTCTGACCGCCATGTCGTCGCGACAGCTTTTGTTCCGTGTGTTCTACCGCCTCGGCTTCACGCCGTGGGACGGCCACCCGTTGGCCGAAAGCCTGCGTGCGCTGGTGGAGGGCGAGTCGGCGCTCCCTGCGCGCACGGCGCTGGACATCGGCTGCGGGACCGGCGACACCTCGATTTACCTGGCGAAGCACGGCTGGCACGTCACCGGGGTCGACTACCTCGCCCGTCCGCTGGACCGGGCGCGGGCGAAGGCTGCCGCCGCGAAGGTGACGTCGAGCTTCGTGCGGGCCGACGCCACCCGGCTGACCAGCGAGGGTGTCGGCACCGGCTTCGACCTGATCGTGGACAACGGCTGCCTGCACGGCATGAGCGACGCCGACCGGGACGCCTATGTCCGCGAGGTCACCGCCGTCGCCGCCCCCGAAGCCCGATTGCTCATCGTCGCATTCCGGCCTGGCAGCTCCTTCGGAGTCCCCGGCATAGACCCCGCGGAGGTGCAGCGCCGCTTCGCCGCCGCTTGGACGCTGCTGGACTCGGGCTCCGAGTCGGCGATGGACCACAACGGCAGAGACCCGGCCCGCTACTACGTGTTCGCGCGCACCGGCTCGTAGAGCGCCGCGACGTCGGGCAGCCGGACCTTCAGCGACGCTGTGCGCGGCAGCTCCTCGACCGCGAGGACGGCGACCGGCACGTGGTGCCTGGGCAACGACTCGCGCACCAGGTCCTGCAGTTCCTGCTCTGTCGGCACGGGCCGGCCCGGCGCGGGTTCGAACGCCGCGAACGGCACCTCCCCCAGCCGTGCGTCCCGCACACCGACCACGCATGCGTCCCGAACACCGGGGTGCGACAACAACACCCGGCGCACCGTCTCCGGCAGCACCTTGAAGCCACCGCGGATGATCGCGCCGTCGGTGCGGCCGTGCAGCGTGACGAAGCCGTCGGCATCCATCGACGCGACGTCGGTGGTGCGGATCCAGTCCGGCGTGATCACCGGGATGCGCGCCTCGAGCACGCCCTGCTCACCGATGGGCACCTCGGCGCCGCTGTCCTGGTCGACGACGCGCACCTCGGTGTCGGGCAGCGGCCTGCCCACGCTCTCCCGCTTGCTGTCGCCGTAGCGCGCCACCAGTTCCGGCGTCCACGCGCACACCGAACCCGCGAATTCCGTTGCCCCGTAGGCCAACTGCACGGGTATCCGGTACCGGCGCTCGAACTCGTCTCGGGTCCGCGAGTCGAGCGGGCCTGAGGCACTGATGATGTACTGCAGCGAGGACAGGTCCTCGGGGTCGACGTCGGCGTCCAGCAGCATTCGCACCACCGCGGGCTGCACACCCGACCGCGCGATGCGGTGCGTCCGCACGGCCCGCACCCAGGCGTCGACGCCGAACTTCTCGAGCAGCACGATCCGCCGGCCGGTGTAGAAGCCGGTGATCAACTGGCACACGCCGATTCCGCCGAACGGCCAGTAGGACAGCTCCGGTGGATCCTGCGGGGAGGCGGACCGGCCGCCGGTCACGCTGAACACTGTGCGCTCCAGCACCGTGGTGTCGATGGACTGCCGTTTCGGCGGGCCGGTCGTGCCGCTGGTGAGGATCTGCAGGCCTGCGCCGGCCCGGGTCGGGTGCGCACCGGTCACCCGGGTCAGGCCGTCGAGCATCTCGGCGCCGGCGGGTGAGATCGCCACTCCCGCAGTGCCTGCGCGTGCGGCGGCCGCCAGCACCGGTGCCGTCCAGTCCTCGGCGTCGGCCACGACCGCGGCCAGGTCGAGCGACTCGACGTCGCGGGCGATCGCCTCCGGCGACTGGAAGGAATAGATCATCGACACCCAGCGCCGGTCGGCGAGCAGGCCCGCGATGGTCGCCGCATGCCATGGCCGGTTCCGCACCACCAGCCCGACCGGGGCGTCCTGGCCCACACCGGCGTCCCGCAGTGCGGCGGTCACCGCGTCGGCGTGCGCGACGATCTCGTCGCCGGTGTGCCACCTGCCCTCGAACTCCAGGCACGGCCCGGCGCCGTAGCCCCTCAGCCCTGCCGCGAACGTCTCGGTGAAGTCGGCCACGCCTGGAGGCTAACGCCGAGCAGACGCAGAATCCCCCGAAACCCAGCGGTTTCGGGGGATCCTGTGTTGCTCGGGAGAACTAGCTCAGCGAGGCCGGTGGGTTGAACCGGTCGCCGTACTTGGCGGCCAGCTCCTTGGCCCGGGCCACGAAGGCCTCCTTGCCGACACCGCCCGCACCTTCGTAGCCGACGATGAACTGCGCCGAGCCACCGGTGTACGGCGGGAAGCCGATGCCCATGATCGAGCCGATGTTCGCATCGGCGGTGGTGGTGAGCACGCCCTCGTCGAGGCACTTCTGCGTCTCGAGCGCCTCGGCGAACAGCATCCGGTCGATCATGTCCTGCAGCGGCAGTTCGGTGCTGCCCGAGTTGAACGTCTCCTTCAGGCCCGGCCACAGGCCGACCCGCTTGCCGTCGACGTACTCGTAGAACCCGGCGCCCTTGAGGCGGCTGGGCCGCTCGATCTCGATCATCTTCTCGACGACCGCCTCGGCCGGGTGCGGCTCGTAGCTGCCGCCCGCGTCCTCCACACCCTTGCGGGTCGCGGTGGCGATCTTGTGCATCAGCTCGAGGTTGAGCTCATCGGACAGCTGCAGCGGCGGTGCCGGGTAGCCGGCCTGCGAACCCGCCTGCTCGATGCTCGCCGGCGCGACGCCCTCGCCGAGCATGGCCAGCGCCTCGTTGACGAAGGTGCCGATGACGCGGCTGGTGAAGAAGCCGCGGCTGTCGTTGACGACGATCGGCGTCTTGCCGATGGCCAGCGTGTAGTCGAACACCCGGGCCAGCGCCTCGTCGGAGGTCTTCTCGCCACGGATGATCTCCACCAGCGGCATCTTGTCGACCGGTGAGAAGAAGTGGATGCCGATGAAGTCCTCCTGGCGCTTCACGCCGGTCGCCAGACCGGTGATCGGCAGCGTGGAGGTGTTCGAGCCGAGCAGCGCGTTGGGCTCGACGATGTCCTCGATCTCCTGGAACACCTTGTGCTTGAGTTCCTGGCTCTCGAAGACGGCCTCGATGACGAAGTCGACGCCCTTGAAGTCCGCGGCGTCGGCGGTCGGCGTGATGCGGGCCAGCAGCTCCTTGGACTTCTCCTCTGTGGTGCGTCCCCGCTCGAGTGCCTTGGCCTCGATCTTCTCCGAGTAGTTCTTGCCCTTCTCGGCGGCCTCGATCGACACGTCCTTGAGCACGACGTCGTAGCCGGCCTTGGCCGAGACGTAGGCGATGCCCGCGCCCATCATGCCGGCGCCGAGCACGCCGATCTTGTCGATCTTGACCGGCTCGATGCCGTCGGGCCGCGAGCCGCCGGAGTTGATGTACTGCAGGTCGAGGAAGAACGCCTGGATCATGTTCTTGGCGACCTGGCCGGTGACCAGCTGGGTGAAGTAGCGGCTCTCGATGCGGCTGGCCGAGTCGAAGTCGACCTGCGCACCCTCGACCGCGGCGTCGAGGATCGCCCGCGGGGCCGGCATCGGCGCACCCTTGAGCTGCTTCTTCAGCAGCGCCGGGAACGACGGCAGGATGGCGGCGAGGCCGGGCGAGCTCGGGGTGCCACCGGGCATCTTGTAGCCCTTCTGGTCCCACGGCTGGGTGTGGCTCTCCGGGTTGGCCTTGATCCACGCCTTCGCGGCGGGCACCAGTTCCTCGACGCTGCCGACGAGTTCGTCGACCAGGCCGGCGTCCTTGGCCTTGCCCGGCTTGAACCGGGTGCCCTGGCTGAGGATCTCCATGAACGCCTTCTGGATGCCGAACATCCGGACGGTGCGGGTGACACCGCCGCCACCGGGCAGCAGGCCCAGGGTGACCTCGGGCAGGCCGATCTGCACGCCCTTGACGTCCGCGGCGATGCGGTGGTGACACGCCAGCGCGATCTCCAGGCCACCGCCGAGCGCGGCGCCGTTGATGGCGGCGACCACCGGCACGCCGAGGGTCTCCAGCTTGCGAAGGTCGGCCTTGACGGCCTCGACCATCTCGAACGCCTCGGCGGCGTTCTCGGGACCCAGGTTGATCATGCCCTTGAGGTCACCACCGGCGAAGAAGGTCTTCTTCGCGCTGGCGATGACGACGCCGGTGATCGAGTCCTTCTCGGCGACAAGCCGTTCGACGGCCTTGTTCATGGACTCTTGGTAGTGCTCGTTCATCACGTTGGCCGAACCGGTCGGGTCGTCCAGCGTCAGGGTGACGATGCCGTCGGCATCCTTGTCCCACTGAATGGTGTTCTCTGCCATGCTCTTAAACCCTCTCGATGATGGTCGCGACACCCATGCCGCCGCCGATGCACAGCGTGACGAGCGCCCGGCGCGCGTTGCGGCGCTCGAGCTCGTCGACCATGGTTCCGGTGATCATCGCGCCGGTGGCGCCCAGCGGGTGGCCCATCGCGATGGCGCCGCCGTTGACGTTGAGCTTCTCGTCGGGGATGTTCAGGTCCTTCTGGAACTTCAGCACCACCGAGGCGAAGGCCTCGTTCAGCTCGAACAGGTCGATGTCGTCGACCGTCAGGCCGGCCCGGTCGAGCACCTTCTTGGTGGCCGGGGTCGGGCCGGTCAACATGATGACCGGATCGGCGCCGCTGGTGGCGGTGGCCACGATGCGCGCCCGCGGGGTCAGGCCCTGCGACGTGCCGGCTTTCTCACTCCCGACGAGCACCAGCGCGGCGCCGTCGACGATGCCGGAGCTGTTGCCGCCGGTGTGGACGTGGTTGATCTTCTCGACGTAGTGGTACTTCTGCAGCGCCACGTCGTCGAATCCGCCCATCGCGCCGACGCCGTCGAAGGCGGTGCGCAGCTTGGCCAGGCCCTCGGGGGTGGTGTCCGGGCGCATGTGCTCGTCATGGTCGAGGACGACGAGGCCGTTCTGGTCCTTCACCGGGATGACCGACTTGGCGAAGTAGCCGCCCGACCATGCGGCGGCCGCCTTCTCCTGGCTGCGCAGCGCGTAGGCGTCGACGCCCTCGCGCGAGAAGCCCTCGATGGTCGCGATGAGGTCGGCGCCGATGCCCTGCGGGACGAAGCCGATGCGGTAGTTGGTCTCGGGGTCGGTGGCCCACGCGCCGCCGTCGGAGCCCATCGGGACACGGCTCATCGACTCGACGCCGCCGGCGAGCACCAGATCGTCCCAGCCGGAGCGGACCTTCTGCGCCGCGGTGTTGACGGCCTCCAGGCCGGACGCGCAGAACCGGTTGAGCTGGAAGCCACCCGTGGTCTCGGGCAGCTTGGCCACCAGCGCGGCGGTGCGCGCGATGTCGCCGCCCTGATCGCCGACGGGCGACACCACCCCGAGGATCAGGTCGCTGATCAGGTTCTCGTCGAGGTCGGGATGGCGGCTGCGGAGCTCGTCGATCAGGCCGACGACCAGGTTGACGGGTTTGATCTCGTGCAGCGAGCCGTTCTTCCCCTTGCCGCGGGGAGTGCGGATCGCCTCGTAGATGAAGGCTTCTTCAGACATGAAGCGAAGCGTAACAGCCTAAACCAACCTGTTGGTTGGGCGGTCACCCTTTCCCGCGAGCAGACGCAAAGTCGCATGATTCGCCACTCAGGCGTGCGAATCTACGTCTGCTCGCCGAGAAAGTGTCAGGCGGTCTGGCGCTGCGCTTCCAGCGTCGGGTAGTCGATGTAGCCGACCGGCCCGGGGGCGTAGAACGTCGCGGGATCGGGCTCGTTGAGTTCGGCGCCGAGCAGCAACCGGTCGATCAGGTCCGGGTTGGCCAGGTAGGACCGCCCGACGGCGGCGGCGCTGATCGCACCCCAGTCGGCGAAGCTCTCCAGCTGGCAGAAGTCGGTGCCGGTGTCACGCCCGGTGTTCAGCACGAACGTCCCCGACCACAGCGCCCGCAGCGTGCCGAACAGCGGCGTGGTGGGGTCGACGAGCACGTGCAGATAGGCGATGCCCAGCGGCGTGATGCGAGCCAGCAGCGCCTCGTAGGCACTGACCACGTCGTCCTCACGCATGTCGCCCGCGGGATTCCCGGGCGAGATGCGCAGGCCCACCCGGCCCGCACCGATCTCGTCGACGACCGCCTCGACCACCTCGGCGGTCAGCCGGGCGCGGTTGGCCGCCGATCCGCCGTAGGAGTCGGTGCGCCGGTTCACGACGTCGGAGAGGAATTCGTGCAGCAGGTAGCCGTTGGCCGAGTGGATCTCCACCCCGTCCATGCCTGCGTCGACGGCCCGGCGGGCGGCGACGCGGAACGCTGCCACGATCTCACCGATCTCGTCGACCGCCAGTGCGCGCGGCACCGGCAGTGGCTTGCGGCCCTGCGGAGTGCGCGCGTCCAGGTCGGCGGCGACCGCCGACGGGCCCACCGTCTCGGTGCCGCTGAGGTCGGGGTGGCCCATCCGGCCGACGTGCCAGAGCTGGAGGAACATCCTGCCGCCCGCGGCGTGCACGGCCTCGGCGATCCCGGCCCACGCGTACTGCTGCCGGTCGGTGAACACGCCGGGGGTGTTCGGGTACGCCCCGCCCGCGCCGGGTGACACCGCGGTGGCCTCACTGATGATCAGGCCCGCCGACGCGCGCTGCGCGTAGTAGGTGGCCGCCAGGTCGGACGGCGTGCCGTCGGCGTCGGCGCGCGACCTCGTCAGGGGCGCCATGAAGAGCCGGTTCGCGACCGGGGTGTCACCGACCTGGATCGGCGTGAGGAGCGTGGCGTCGGCAGCGAGTTGGAAAGTCACGCAGGCAACAAGTGCCGGGACACCGCGGTTCATTCCCGCGGCTACGCTCGGCAGCCATGACGGTTTCGCGGCTGCGCCCCTTCGCGGTGACGGTGTTCGCCGAGATGTCGGCGCTGGCCGCCCGCATCGGCGCGGTCAATCTGGGCCAGGGATTCCCCGACGAGGACGGCCCGCCGGCCATGCTCGAGGCCGCCCGGGCCGCCATCGCCGACGGGGACAACCAGTACCCGCCCGGCCTCGGCATCGCGCCGCTGAGGAAGGCGATCGCCGCACAGCGCCAACGCCACTTCGGCACCGTCTACGACCCGGACACCGAGGTGCTCGTGACGGTCGGCGCCACCGAGGCGATCGCGTCGGCGGTGCTCGGCCTGGTCGAGCCCGGATCCGAGGTGCTGCTGATCGAGCCGTTCTACGACTCCTACTCCCCCGTCCTAGCGATGGCGGGTTGCCACCGGGTCGCGGTGCCGCTCGCCCAGGTCGGTGACGGCTTCGCGATCGACGTCGACGCGCTGGGCCGCGCGGTGACACCCCGCACCCGGGCGCTGATCCTGAACTCGCCGCACAATCCCACCGGCATGGTCGCCGGCGATGCCGAACTGGCCGCCATCGCCGAACTGGCTGTCGCCCACGACCTTCTGGTGATCAGCGACGAGGTGTACGAACACCTCGTCTTCGACGGACGCACGCACCTGCCGCTGGCCAACTACCCCGGGATGGCGGCGCGCACGATCACGATCTCCAGTGCCGCCAAGATGTTCAACGTCACCGGCTGGAAGGTCGGGTGGGCCTGCGGCCCAGCGGATCTCATCGCCGGGGTGCGTGCGGCCAAGCAGTACCTGACCTACGTCGGAGGTGCGCCGTTCCAGCCGGCGGTGGCCCACGCCCTCGACCACGAGGACGCGTGGGTGGCCGCGTTGCGCGACTCGCTGCAGGCCAAGCGCGACCGGCTCGGATCGGCGCTCGTCGACCTCGGCTTCGACGTGCACCCCAGCTCGGGCACCTACTTCCTGTGTGCCGATCCGCGTCCGCTGGGCTACACCGACAGCACCGCGTTCTGCGCGGAGCTGCCCGAGCGCGCCGGTGTGGCCGCGATCCCGATGTCCGCGTTCTGCGATCCCGCCGCCGCGCACGCCGACGCGTGGAGCCACCTGGTGCGGTTCGCGTTCTGCAAGCGCGACGACACCCTCGACGAGGCGATCCGCCGGCTGCAGGTGCTGCGCGGCTGAGGTTCAGAGCGAGGCGGCCACCGACCACAGCGCCTCGCGGGCGCGGTCGTCCACCGGACCCACCGGCGCGAGCGCGACATCGGTGGCGCCTGCATCGAGGTAGCGGCGCAGCTGCCGCAGCACCGACTCGGCAGGCCCGACCGCCGCGAGTTCCGCTGCGCCGGAGACATTCTCGCGCGCCAGGATCTTCTGATACGACGGGATCTCGTTGTAGAAGCCGAGTTCCGCGGCAACGGCCTCGTGCACGCTGCCGGGGTCGTCGGTCACGAACACCGGCACCATGGCGATGACGCGCGGTCGTGGCCTGCCGGCGTCGGCTGCGGCGCGGTTGATGGTGGGGACGATGAAGTCCGCGATGGTCCGCGGCCCGGCGAGGTAGGGCAGTGTCCCGTCGGCGAGTTCGCCGGTGACGTGCAGCGCCTTGGGTCCCATGGCCGCGACGTAGACGGGCACCGGGGTGCCGCCCGCCACCGTCGCGGGCCACGCCGGGCTGGAGGTGATCGCCTCGCCGTGGAAGTCGACGGTGCCGGTGTCGAGCAGCGAACGCAGCACCGTGAGGTGTTCGCGCAGCCGGCCGACCGGGTCGGGCCATGTCGCGCCGAACGCCAGCCGTTCGGGTTCGTGGGCGCCGAGCCCGAGGCCGAGGCTGAAGTTGCCGTGCGCGGCGGCCTGCGCGGTCTGCGCCGCCGACGAGATCAGCAGCGGATGCCGGGGGTTGATCGGCACCACCGACGTCCCGACGCCGAGGCCCGGCACGGCGGCGCCGATCAGGCCGGCCAGCGCGATGGCGTCGTGATCGACGCGCTGGGCCAGCCACACCTGCGTGACACCTGCCCGCTGCGCGGCGGTGGCCTGTGCCACGGCGTCGTCGACCGCGTTGGCGGCGTCGGGTCGGGGATGGATGACTACTCCGGTCGGCATGTCAGTGCCAACCGGGACGGCCGTGCGCTCATTCCGTTCGGATCAGCGCGAGTCCTATTCGGCGCGAGTCCTACTGAGCACCCGTCGGCGCAGCTGCTCGATCGCCGAGTCGAGCACGATCTTCTTGGCCCGCTTGATCAGGAATTCCGGGATGGGGGCCGACGGGTCGACGATGACGTCGAAGCGCACCCGGGTGCGGTCGCCCTCGGGGGTGAGGTTGTACTCGACGTGCTGGCCGCGCTGCTGGAAGGTGTCGGCGGCGTCCCACACGACCCAGTGCCTGCCCCAGTGGTATTCGAGCATCTCCTTGTCGGTGATGCCCATCAGGCGCAGCGTGGCCCGCACGTGGAACGGCCTGCCGTCGGGATGGCGGTCGAGCACCTCGACGTTCTTGTACACCGACGACCAGGCCGGCAGGTCCTCGATGTCGGCGAGCACGTCCAGGATCGCCTCCGGGGAGGCGTCGATCACTGCTTCCTTGGACGCGCGAACGGCCATACCGGCAAATGTAGCCCTGGGCCGCCGCGCAGGGTCGGGGTTCGGGCGAGCGCGTCAGTCGAGCGTCGCCCAGAAGTCGCTGAGGGCGGCCGCCCCGCGGGCCGGATCCTCCACCATCCACCAGTGTCCGAGGCCGTCGAGGACCTCGGTGCGCGCCCCGGCCCGGTCGGCGGCTCGCCCGCGCGACGGTCCGGGACGTGCGAAGGGGTCATCGGTCGCGAGGATCGACAGGCCTGGGCGGGCCGCGGCTTTCTCCAGGTCGCGGCCGGCCTGCGCCATCGCGGGCTGGCGCGCCGAGCGGTACAGCAGCAGGATCGCGCGGGCCATCTCCGGCCCCTGCCCGGCGGCGATCTTCTCGCCCGTCTCCAGCGGTATGCCGAACGTGGCCATCCGCTCTGCGCGTTCGCGCACCGTTCCGCCGAGCAGGTCGTCGACCAGCTTCTCGCCCTCGCCCTCGGTCTGCCACACCTGCGCCATGTCGTGCCAGACGTAATCGGGGTCGAACAGTCCGAGGACGTCGCTGGCCCAGCTACGCACGAGCTCCGGGCGGTGCATCACCACGTTCACCACGTGGCCGCCGCCCCAGTCGTGACCGACGAGGTCGATCGGGCCGTCGATACGCGTCAGCTCGTCTTCCAGCCAGTCCCGGTACGCCGTGAACGTCGCGGCGAAGCCGTCGGGAAGCGGGGCGCCGAAACCCGGGGGCGACAGCCGCACCACGTCGTCACGCCCCAGCGCGTCGACCAGTGGATCCCACAGGGCGTCGGTCTCCGGATTGCCGTGCACCAGGACGATGGTCATGGTCCTGATCTTGGCACGGCGCGACGGCCGCGGTCAGGACTTCTTGACCTTCAGCACCCGCTTGCGCAGGCCTTCGGTGGCGGTGTCGAGCAGACCCTTGGCGCCCTTCTTGATCAGGAAGCCGGGCAGCGGTACCAGCGGGTCGACGGTGAGCTCGAACCGCACCTTGGTGCCGTCGCCCTCCGGGGTCAGGGTGTAGCGGGCGTCCTGGCCCTTCTGCTGCTTCGATTCCACGAGCGTCCAGCTGACGCCGTCGTCGTGCACGGTGTAGTCGAGCACCTGCTCGTCGCTGACGCCGACGATCTTCACGACCTGCCGCGAGCGTTTCGGCCTGCCCTCGTCGTCACGTTCGAGGATCTCGACCTCCTGGTGCGCCGACGACCATTCGGTCAGCGATTCGAGATCGTAAAGTACTTCCAGGATTTCGTCCGGAGTCGCCTCGATGAGGATCTCGCGGGTCTCGGTGATGGCCATGGTGGGCTAGTTGCCACCGTTCTTCAGTTTCAAAACCTGCTTGCGCAGTCCGTCGGTCGCGGTCTCCATCGCGCCCTTGAGCGCCCGCTTGAGGATGAAGCCGGGGATCGGCACCGATGGATCCGCGGTCAGGTCGAACCGCAGCCGGATCTTGTCCCCCTCCGGGGTGAGCGTGTACTTGCCGTCCTGCGCCTTGAGCTGGCCGGCCGACACGAGTGTCCAGCTCGCGCTCGCGTCGGTCCAGGTGTACTCGACGACCAGTTCGTCGGAGATGCCCGCGGACTTCACCTTCATCTTCACCCGGTGCGGCCTGCCGTCGTCGTAGGCCTCGAGGACCTCGGCCTTCTGGTACTGGGGCGACCAGTCCGGGGTCGATTCGACGTCGGCGATGACGTCGAGGATCTCCTCGGCGGTCGCTTCGACGAGCACTTCACGGGAATCGCTGACGGCCATGGCGTGACCATAGTCAGCGTGCCGGCGCGGCGGGTTACTTCCCCCGCTTCCGCACCGCGAGCACGCGCGAGCGCAGGCCGTCGGTCGCCGTGTCGATCACGCCCTTGGCCGCCCGCTTGAGCATGAACCCGGGCATCGGCATGACGGGGTCGACGGTCACCTCGAAGCGCACCAGTGTCCGGTCGCCCTGTGGGACGAGCGTGTAGCGGGCGTCCTGCGAGCGCTGCCACGTCGAGCTGACCAGGGTCCAGCCGTATCCGTCGTCGTGATAGGTCAGCGCGATCTCGGTCTCGTCGGTGATGCCGACGGTCTGCACGGTCGCCCTGCTGCGCAGCGGCCTGCCCCGGTCGTCGCGCTCGAGCACCTCCGAACTCTCGTGCGCGGGCGACCACTGCGGCAGCGATTCGAGGTCGAGCATGACGTCGAGGATCTCCTCGACGCCGGCCTCGATGATCACCTCGCGACGCAGCGTGACGGCCATCCGTTGACGATAGGCTGCGCGCATGACTGAAGCGGTCGATCCCGCGGTGCCGCCGAGCGGAACCGGTTGTGTGGAATGCGAAGCGGACGACGGCTGGTGGGTGCACCTGCGGCGCTGCGCGGCATGCGGGCACATCGGCTGCTGTGACGATTCGCCCGCCCGGCACGCCTCGGCGCACTGGCGCGGCAGCGGGCACCCGATCATCCAGTCCTTCGAACCGGGCGAGGACTGGTTCTGGAACTTCACGACCGACGACTACTACGACGGCCCGGAACTCGCCGCGCCGCACAGCCGTCCGGCCGACCAGACGGTTCCGGGCCCGCGCGGCAGGGTCCCGAAGGACTGGGCCGAGCAGCTGCGCAACGGCCGGGACTGAAGCGCGGCGCGAGCCGTTTCCGATCCCGGTGACCAGGGTATTCAGCGCCGGTGAGCAAGGAAAAGCCGGACACCAGCGAGACCGACAAGGGTTCCGATCAGGCCAAGGACGACGTCATCAGTGATCCCGCCGAGGGCGCCGACGACCGGGTCGACTGGTCCAGCGAGGGCGGTGCGACACCCGGCGGTCCCGCCGACACCGGCGATCCCACCCAGTAGTCATCTGTAGGACTCGGCGAGTGCCGAAAGCGTTTCGGCGGCAGAATGTTTCGGCGTCCAACCCAGCTCGGTGCGCGCTCGGGTGGTGTCCATCACCACCGACGTGCGGCCGATGTGCAGCCATTCCAGCACCGACGGCACGAAGGGCAGCCGCGCGACGACCTCCGACGCCGCCGACACCGTGACTCTGGGAACCCGCACCGGCCGCGCACCGAGTGCGTCGGCCACGTCGGACATCGACAGCACGCCGTCGCCGGCGATGTTGTACGCCCCCGGCGGCGCCGCACTCGTCGCGGCCAGCGCGATGGCGTCGGCCACGTCGTCGTGATGCACCAGTTGCAGCGGCGTGCCGGGGTCCGGGAAGGGCGGTTTGAGCAACGGGAACATCCGGGTGGCGCGGCGGACCGGGCCCGGCAGCTGGTTCCACGGCATCACCTCGGCCAGCGCGGGCGCGTCGGGGCCGGCCACGATGCACGGGCGCAGAACGAACACCTCGAGGCCGGAGCCGTCGGTGATCTCGGCAAGGGCGGCCTCGCAGGCCGCCTTCTGCTCCGAGTAGTAGTGCTCGGGCGAGCCGCGGGGCGGGACGTCCTCGGTGATCGGCACGGGGTTGTCGGAGTGGTAGCCGTAGGCCGCCACCGACGAGGTGTACACCAGCCGGCGCGGCCGCTCGGCGGCCACCGTCGCCTCGAAGACGTTGCGGGTGCCCGCCAGGTTCACCCGCGCGCTCTCGGCGCGCGAGCCCATGATGATGAACGCCAGGTGCACCACCACGTCGGCGTCGGCCACCAACGCGTCGACGGCCGCCCGGTCGGTGATGTCGCCCTGCCGGTACTCGGTACGCGTCCAGCCCCGCGCCGCCGGGTCGAAGGGTCTGCGGGCCATCCCGATGATCCGCTCGACGTCGGGGTGGCGCTCCAGCGCGTCCACCGCCGACTTGCCGATCTCTCCGGTGGGGCCCGTGACAGCGACGCGAAGTGACATCCCCAGGTCTTTCCCGGCGCCCGATCGGGTGAAACGTTGAGAACCGGGCCCGCAGGGAATAGAAAGGACACCTACCTCAGAGGAGTGCGATGAAGCTCATCTCGCCGACCGATTCGATGTTCCTGCTCGTCGAATCCCGCGAGCACCCCATGCATGTCGGCGGCCTGCAGTTGTTCGAACCGCCGGACGGCGTCTCGGGCCCGGAGTTCCTGCGGGAGATTCATCAGCAGATGATCGAGCAGACCGAGTTCCACCCGACCTTCCGCAAGCATCCGGGGACGCTGCTCGGCGGGATCGCCAACCTGGCGTGGGCCGAGGACGACGAGGTGGACCTCGACTACCACCTGCGGCGGTCGGCGCTGCCGACGCCGGGCCGGGTGCGCGATCTGCTCGAGTTGACCTCGCGGCTGCACGGGGCGCTGCTCGACCGGCACCGGCCACTGTGGGAGGCCCACCTCATCGAGGGCCTCAACGACAACCGGTTCGCGGTGTACGTCAAGTTCCACCACGCGCTGATCGACGGGGTGTCGGCGCTGAAGCTCACCCAGCGCACGCTGTCGACCGACCCGGACGACGCCAAGGTGCGGGTGCCGTGGAACCTGCCGCGCAAGGAGCGCAGGGCCGAGCTGGAACAGCCGTCATCGTCCCCGCTGCAGGCTCTCGGCCGCCGGCTGGGATCGGTTGCCGCGCTGGCTCCTTCGACGCTGTCACTGGCCCGCTCGGCGCTGCTCGAACAGCAGCTGCAACTGCCGTACGGCGCGCCGCGGACGATGTTCAACGTCCCGATCGGCGGCGCCCGGCGGGTCGCGGCGCAGTCCTGGGCGATGGAACGGCTGCGCGCGGTCAAGTCGGCGGCCGGCGTCACGGTCAACGACGTGGTGCTCGCGATGAGCGCCGGCGCGCTGCGCGCCTACCTGCTGGAGCAGAACGCGCTGCCCGACGCGCCCCTGATCGCCATGGTCCCGGTGAGCCTGCGCACCGAGGAGGAGGCCGACACCGGCGGCAACATGACGGGCGTGGTGCTGTGCAACCTCGCCACCGACACGGCCGATGCCGCCAAGCGCCTCGAGATCATCAGCACGTCGATGCGCAACAACAAGAAGGTCTTCACGCAGTTGCCGCGCGTGCAGCAGTTGGCGCTGTCGGCGACGATGATCGCCCCGCTCGGTCTCGGTGCGGTGCCGGGCTTCGTGTCGGCCGCGCCGCCGCCGTTCAACATCGTCATCTCCAACGTTCCGGGGGCCAGGGAGCCGCTGTACTGGCGCGGCGCCCGCCTCGACGGCAACTACCCGCTGTCGATCGCGCTGGACGGCCAGGCGGTGAACATCACGGTGGCGAACAACGCAGACAACCTGGACTTCGGGCTGGTGGGCGCCAGAGGCAGCGTGCCGCATCTGCAGCGTCTGCTCGGCCACCTCGAGGATTCGCTCAAGGATCTGGAGCGCGCGACCGGCGTCTGAGTCTCAGGCGTCGGCCAGCGCCTGCTTGGCGGCGTTGTAGCCGGGAACGAAGGTGATGCCGGGGCCGCCGTGGCAGCCGGCGCTGCCCAGGTACAGGCCGTGCACCGGAAGCGGTTGATCCACATGGCCTTTCGGGCCCGGGCGGTTGGGGCCCAGTTGCTCGGGGTGGACCAGGCCGTGGCAGTAGTCGCCGCCGGGGGCGCCGAACATGGTGCCCATGTGTTTGGGCGTGAAGATGGTGTGCCGGATGATGCGGGACTCGAAGTCGGGTGCGATGCGGCAGATCTTCTCGATCACCCGCCGCCCCATCTCGGTCTTCATCTCGCCGTAGCCCGACTCCCCCTGCTCGACCGGGAACCACAGCGAGAACGCCGACGCGGCGTGCTTGCCCGGCGGCGCCAGGGTGGGGTCGTTGACCGAGGGGATCTGCAGCGCGATCGACGGGTCGGCGGGCACGACGCCGTGCCTGCAGTCCTCCCACTGCTGCTGCAGTTCCTCCGGGGTGCTGAAGATGCCGATGTTGGACTGCATGGCGGGGTCGTTGAGCAGTTCGTAGGGTGCGGCGAATTCCGGTGTGCCGTCGAGGGCGAAGTGCATCTGCAGGTAGCTGCCGCGGTGGTCGACGCGGGCGTACCTGGCGCGGATGTCGGCCGGTATCGCGGCGGGGTCGAGCAGTCGCGTCACCGTGAGGTCGGGCGCGACGGCGGACACCACCACCGGCGCGGCCAGCCGCGTGCCGTCCTCGAGGCGCACGCCGGCAACCCGGCCGTCATCCACCAAAATCTCGGCGACGTCGGCGCGCAGTCTCACTTCCCCTCCGGCGGAGGTGAACACGTCCTGCAGATGCGACGTGAGCGCACCGATGCCGCCGCGCAGCTTCTTCACCAGCAGGGTGTTCTCGTCGGGAACGGCGAAGCCGTACGCGAGTGCCGCGGCGGTGCCGGGGGTGGCGGGCCCGCGATAGGTGGTGTTGACGGCCAGCAGCGCCAGCATGCCGCGCAGCGCGCCGTGCTTCTCACGGTCGGGCAGGTAGCGGTCGAGCACGTCGGTGACCGAGCCGAACAACAGGTCGGTGATCGTCGAGCGCTCGAACTCGTCTGTGGCACAGGCGTACATCTCGTCGAGCGTCTTCGGTGGCCGGCCGGCCTCGAAGCGCCCGAGCGCGCGGGTCGGGGCCTGGCTCCAGGCCATCAGGCCCGCCATGCCGTTGACCGCCTCGGCGCCGTGCACCTCGTTGAGGTGGGTCAACAGCCGCATCGGGTCGGTGTAGTAGACGACCGGGTCGTCGCCGACACCGCGCAGCGACACCGACATCACGTCGAGGTCGACGGTCGGCAGCGTGTCGAGACCCAGCTCGCGGCTCACCGTCGCGGCGGTGGGGATCTGCACCGAGCCGGCGATCTCGAACCGGTAGCCGTCGAAAAGCTCGACGGTGGAGGCCATTCCGCCCGCGTAGCGTTTGGCCTCAAGGCACACGGTGCGCAGGCCGGCGCGTTGCAGCAGCGCTGCCGCGGTCAGTCCGTTGTGGCCCGCGCCGACGACGATCGCGTCATGATCCGCCATCGGCTGAGGCTGACACGGCGGCGCATGTTTTGTCAATATTGACGAAACTTGCGGCGGGCGGCGCTGGTTTTTGCACTCAGGGCTGCGATCGGCGTGGGCGCACAGCCCTACGTGCAAAATCGAGAGCCGTCAGTCGATGATGCCGCCGCGCAGCGACTCCAGCGCGGCGCGGCACAACCGGGCCAGCTCCGGCAGTGACCGCGGCTCGCTGAGCATCCACATCTCCATCGCCCCGAACACCGCGGCGGCGATGCAGCGCGCCGTGACGGTGAGTCGCAGCCGCTCGTCGGCGTCCACGGGCGGCGGGCGGTCCCGGGCCAGGTGCTCCTCGACCGCCTCGGCGAAGTCCGCCTCGACCTGACGAATGTGCCGCACGATGCGGCCGGGGTCGAGTTCCTCGGACCGGAGCGCGGCGATCTTGGCGACGGCGTCGACGTCATAGGGCGCCGCGAGGATCGCCGAATGCACCGAGTCGACCAGCGATTCGTCGGCGGAGCGGTCGGCCAGCGCGGCGCGGAACCACTGCAGCCCGGCGTCGTAGTCGGCGAACAGCAGATCGTGCTTGGACGCGAAGTGCCGGTAGAACGTCCGCAGCGACACCCCCGCGTCGGCGGCGATCTGTTCGGCCGAGGTGTCCTCGACGCCCTGGGCGAGGAAGCGCACGAGCGCGGCCTGGCGCAGCGCGTCGCGGGTGCGCTCGCTGCGGATGGTCTGAGCCGGCCGGGCCATGCCGGTAACGTACCCGCCTGCGCGCAGCGGTCAGGGTGTCGGCGTGAGCAGGGCGATCGACGCGTCGACGGCCTCCTCGGTGACGTCGCTCATCCGGCCGCCGTCCTCGACGGTGATGGCGGTCAGCTCGCGAAGCCCGCCGAGCAGCATGATGACCCGTTGGCGAGACACCGGCCCGATGCCGGCGGCGCGGAAGCGGTCCGTGCCGCCGAGCGCCTGCACCATGTCGACGAAGTTGTCCATCACGTCGCGCTGCAACCGGCGCGCGGACGCGCCGAGCGACGGCATGTCGCGGATCCAGCTCAACATCAGCGCCGGACGCGACTCCGCGGAGGCGATCCACGCCACGATCGCCTGACGCACCTGGTGCTGCCAGGCAGTGGTCGGGTCGACGGCCGCCGAGATGCTGCGGATGTGCTCGTCGTTGGCGGCCGTGAGCAGCGCGACGAAGCAGGCTTCGCGGTCTTCGAAGTGTTCGTAGAAGGTCCGGCGTGAGGTCCGGGCACGACGGACGATGCCGGCGATGGTGGTCTTCTGGTATCCGTCCTCGGCGATGGACGCCTCGAGCGCGTCGAGCAACCGCTGCCGGAAGCCGCCGGCGTCCTGCCGGCCGCCATGCCGATCGGCGATCACTGCCTGTTCCTTCGCGTCCGCCCCTGCTGAGTGGCCAGGGCCGGGATCGAACCGGCGACCTTCCGCTTTTCAGGCGGACGCTCGTACCAACTGAGCTACCTGGCCGGAAGGCACCGGCCTGACGACCGGTATGCCTCGCCGGATGGCGACCCTGACGGGACTCGAACCCGCGACCTCCGCCGTGACAGGGCGGCGCGCTAACCAACTGCGCCACAGGGCCTTGCTGTAGTGCCACACCGACGTCGCCGCCGGTGCGTCGTACCCCCTACGGGATTCGAACCCGCGCTACCGCCTTGAAAGGGCGGCGTCCTAGGCCGCTAAACGAAGGGGGCCAAGCCGAATCTCTTCGGGGTACTCACAACGCGGACGTTGTGAGCTTCGATAGCTTAGATTACCGGCTCCCGAATCCTCAAATGGGGCCCGTCAGGCGGCCCGGTATTGTGTTTCACCGCGCCCCTATAGCTCAGTTGGTAGAGCTACGGACTTTTAATCCGCAGGTCCCAGGTTCGAGCCCTGGTGGGGGCACCACGATCATCAGTCGCAGCAGTCGTCCCGGCCCGTGCCGCCGCCGACCGGTTGCGCACAGCACGTTTCACCGCGCCACGCGTTGACGCCCTCCCGGATTGCGATGCCGGCGATCACCAGGCCGGCGACCGGGTCGGCCCAGGACCACCCGAAGGCACTGTTGAGCACGAGTCCGACCAGCAGCACCGCCGACAGGTAGGTGCACAGCAGCGTCTGTTTCGAGTCGGCGACCGCCGACAGCGAGCCCAGTTCGCGGCCCGCTCGGCGCTGCGCGTACGACAGCACCGGCATGACGATCAGGCTCAGCGCCGCGAGCACGATGCCCACCGTCGAGTGCCGCGCCTCACCGGCGCCCAGCAGCGCCCGCACCGCGTCGACGGTCACATACGTCGCCAGACCGAAGAACGAGAACGCGATGATCCGCAGCGCGATCTTCTCGCGGGCCTCGGGATCGCGGCCGGCGAACTGCCACGCCACCGCGGCCGCCGAGGACACCTCGATCACCGAGTCGAGCCCGAAGCCGACGAGCGCGGTGGACGACACCCGAGCGCCTTCGGTGATCGCCACGATCGCCTCGACGACGTTGTACGAGATCGTCGCGGCGACGAACAGCCGGATGCGTCTGGACAGCAGGTCGCGGCGGGCAGCGGTGAGCGGAGATGCCATCAGCCGCAACCACACCCGCACTCGCGGCCGTCCGCGCCCGAACAACGACAGGCGGGATCTACGGCCAGCACCAGACCCATCAGATCGGCCAGCGCATGTCCGATGCGGGGATCGGCGAGTTCGTAGCGCGCGCGACGGCCCTCGGGCACCGCCACCACCAGACCGCACCCGCGCAGACAGGCCAGGTGATTCGACAGGATCTGCTTCGACACTCCGATCTCATCGGCCAGGTCGGAGGGATACCCGGGGGCCCGGTTCAGGCGCAGCAGGATGCGTGTCCGCGTGGTGTCGGACAGGGCGTGACCGAACCGGGCCAGCGCATCGGTGTGCTGCAGCGTCTCCACACTTCCGATAGTACAGCGGTATCTGTATCAGGGGTCTGCAGCTTGCCGCGAATGTGAAGCCATGGCGGAAAATCGGCCCGATCTTCGCCATGGCTTCACATTCGGCGCACCTGATCGACGCACGAGCCACGCCACGCCGAACTACCTGAGGCTGCGCCAATGCGAGCGCACGGACCTCACGAAGAGCACGATCCCGATCACCGCGATGCCGGCGAAGACACAGGTGAGCACCATGTTCGTGGTCTCACCGCTGAAGCAGGTGCCGCCCCGGGTCCCGCTGCCACACGAGTAGGCGTCGTTCGGCTCGTCCCGTCCGAGCCACTTGTAGCCGAACACCCCCGCCAGCACCACGAACGCGACGATCCCCACCGACGCGAGGACGGCATTGAGCCAGAAGCCGCCTTTGGTCACGGGCTCACGCTAACTCGGCGCGCGGGAGGTCAGTCGTCGCCGTCGCCGTCGCGCTTGGGCTTCTTGCCCGGCCGGTCGAACGGCGGGCCCTGCTGCCCGGGCTCGACCGGAGCCACCGTGGTGGTGGTCGTCGTCGGCGGCGGCGTGGGTGTCGTGGTGACCGGCGTGCTGGTGGTGGCGGGCTGCGGCGGCGAATTCGACGAGGTGCCCGCCTCGTACACCGCGAGCATCACGCCGAGCAGGAGCGCCGCGACCGCCGCACCGATCCACAGCAGCCTGCGGTCGGGACCCGACCGGCGGGGCGGCGGCGCAGCGATCATCGAGGGCGGCGGCACCGGGGTGTCGAGCACCCGGGTGCCCATCGGTCCCGGCGGGCCCGGCGCGGCCACCGGCACGGTGCCGGCGAGTGCCGCACGCATCGCGCGGGCGTTGTGGAAGCGCAGTCCCGGGTCACGGGCCATCGCACGTTCGATCACCGCGTCGAGCACCGGGTCGACGTCCGGACGCAGCGAACGCAGCGGGGGCGGCTGCTCGTCCATGATCGCGCGGGCCAGTGCGCCGGGGTGTTCCGGCAGGAACGGACGCCTGCCGGCGAGCGCTTCGTAACCGACCACGCCGACCGCGTACAGATCGTCGGCCGGTGTGGCCGGGTGGCCCATCAACCGGTTCGGGCTGAGGTAGGCCATCGTGCCGACGATCTGGCCGGTCATCGTCACGCCTGCCGCCGCGGTCTTCGCGATGCCGAAGTCGGTCACCTTGGCCGCACCCGACGGGGTGAACAGGATGTTGCCCGGTTTGATGTCGCGGTGCAGGATGCCGGCGTCGTGCGCGGCGGTCAGTGCGTCGAGCACGTCGTCGAGCACCTTGCGCGCCATCGGCACCGACAGTGGGCCGCGCGCGATCTGGTCGGCCAGCGAGAAGCCGGACAGCCGCTCCATGACGATGAACGGCATCCCGTTGTGTTCGCCGCTGTCGTGCACGGCCACGATGTGCGGGTGGTTGAGCGCCGCGGCCGAACGGGCCTCGGACTCGAATCGGGTCCGGGTTTCGGGCTGCGCCCCGAGCACGGGGTGCATCAGCTTGATCGCGACCGCACGGTCGAGGCGGGTGTCCCAGCCGTCGCGAACCTCGGCCATGCCGCCCCGGCCCAGGACGCCTCGCAACTCGTAGCGGCCGCCGAGAAGCTCGGGGGCCGTCATGAGCCCAACCTAGCTGGCTGCTTCGCCGGCGTCGGTGTCGCCCGCGGACTCGGACCTGTCGTTGTCGATGGACTCCTCCGACTCGGACTCGTCCGACGCCGACTCCCGTTTCGGCCGTAGGACCCGCTCCCGTTTCTCGTGGCCCCGCTTCAGGAAGCTGCGCACTTTCGAGCGCACTTCACCCGGTCCGTCGGCACGGACCTGCGGACGCCCGACGCGCGACGCCTTGGGGTTGACCGGCTCCTCGTCGACGATCACCTTCTCGCCGGGGATCTCCCCCGCCTGCGCCTTCAGCTCGTCCGCGGCGGGCGCGGGTGAGATTGTCTCCGCGACATCGCTTGCGGTGGAGTGGATTTCGTCCGGGGGCGACGCGGGCCGCTCCGGAGCCGGGATGCGGACGTCGGCCGGCGGGCCGATGAGCTCGAGGGCATTGTCGATGCCCTCGTCGATCCCCCGGACCAGCTTGGGGATCGCGGTGAACGGGTCGATGCGTGGCACCAGGCGGGCCCGGGTCGCCTCCCAGGGTGGGATGTCGCGGTCGTAGCCGAGTTCGACGAGTTCGGTGAAGAACGGTTCGAACACGTCGATCACCTCCTCGGGCACGCCGAGCGAGCGTGCCGGCCCGAACAGCGGCAGCTTGTCGTTGGGCAGGAAGTAGTAGTCGGTGTTGCCCTCACGGCCGACGAAGTACTCCTCGTTGTCCTCGAGATTCCACTCGTCGTACTCGGTGTGGGCGTAGACCATCCCGAGCACGCCGTTGACCGTCGACGGCAACCACAGCGGGTACAGCGGCGAGTCGGCGAAGCCGTCCCAGCGATTGGTCACCATGGTGGTCGGGAATCGCGTGTCGGGCGACGCGGCGCCGTTGAAGTAGAAGTCGATCAGCGGGATGTAGCCGCCGGCGTAGCGGGCCATCACGCCGCCGTTGGGCAGGTTGAGGCAGCCGATGCACATGAACTGCGTCGGCGGCGGGGTCAGCTGCGGGTTCGCGGCGTAGTAGGCGTCGAGCCTGCGCCGCTCCTCGATCATGATCACCGAGCTCTGCGAGTACCCGAAGATGAGCAACGGCTTGTCGGGGTCCCCCTCGCGCTGGTCGGCGATGGCGTCCTCCAGGTCGCCGAGGCCCTTGCGCACCGAAGCGCCGAAGGTGAGGTCGAACAGGCCGGTGATGGGCCAGGCCTGCTCGGGGGTGGTGACGCCGATCGGATAGGCGTATCCCGGTCCCAGCGCGGGACGCACGTACTGGTTCGCGACCATGTCCTCGTAGGCCGGGTACGGCGTCGAGGTGAAGGTGCCGGTCATCGCGAGGACGGTGGTCGCCAGCAGGTTCACCGCCGCGGAGATGGTCGACGTCACCGCCAGCGCCCAGACGGCGAGGACGGTCGTCAGTGCGACGCCGGCCGCCTTCGTCACACGGATGATGTTCGCTGACACGCGCATCAGGGCATGGTGCCGCAGTTTGCTGCACGGCACCGGCGATTTGTCGGAAGTGTCAGACCTCGGGGCAGTAGTGCGTCGACTTGCCGCGGCAGTCCAGGGGCGGCAGGTTTCGGGCGGGGGTGTGCACCAGCGGCGCGTCGGGCGCGATGCGGCCCCTGACGCGGTCCAGGCCTGCGCGCGCCCGCGGATGCATCCGTCGACGCTCGGGCACCAGCCGGAACACCTTGCCCACCGCCTCCCCGAGGCGCCGGTGCCACCACTCGTCGCGGGCCGACCACGTGTAGCCCATCAGGTCGCGCACCGGCGGGTCGTACAGGCCGACGGTGAACCAGACGAAGAACGGCGCCAACATCTTTCGCTGCAGCCGCCACATCCAGTCCGGCATCGCCGACGCGAACGGCGGTTTGGGCAACTCGGTCAGGTCGAGCACAGCGCGCGCGGCGTAGTTGTTCTCCAGCACGTTGCGGCACATGTGGTCCCAGTAGACCTGGAAGTCCTCCCACGTCGCCGGCACCGGCCGCATGCTCATGCCGTACATCCGGTACCACTCGACGTGTTCGTCGAACAGTTGACGCTTCTCCGCCTCGGTGATGCCGCCGCAGAGGCGTTCGGCGACGATGAGCGTGCCGACGAAGAACGTCGAGTGCGCCCAGTAGAAGACGTCGGGGTTCAGGGCGTGGTAGCGGCGGCCCTGGTCGTCGACGCCCTTGATGTCGGTGTGGTAGTCGCGCACCTCGGCTCCGGTGGCCGGCGCGCGGTCGCCGTCGAACACCACGCCGCCGATCGGGTACAGCGAGCGCAGCAGCCGTTGCCACCGCTCGCGGAAGAACGTCGAGTGCTCCTCGACCGCGGCGCCCAGCTGCGGGTGCATGTTCTGCATCGACCCGGCCCACGGTCCCTGCAGCAGTCCCCGCCAGTCGCCGAAGTACTTCCACGTCAGGGAATCGGGGCCGAGCGGCGAGGGCGGGGCGTCGTAGCCGCCCGGTGCCACCGGGCAGCCGGTGGCCAGCGGCGATTCGCTGGTCAGCGGACTGGCCGCAGAAGTATCTTGAGTCACTGGTATCAGTCCCATCGACGCCAGAAGCCATTTTGACTACGCGTGTTGTCACATCGAGCATAGGGAGTGATGTGCCCTCCGGTCAACGACGCGGCCGCTGGTCGGGCGTTCCACTGCAGGATCGCCAGGCGCTGCGTCGCGACGACCTGGTCGCCGCCGGGGTGAAACTGCTCGGCAGTGCGGGCGGCCCGGCGCTGACCGTGCGGGCGGTGTGCCGGGAGGCCGGCCTGACCGAGCGCTACTTCTACGAGAGCTTCGGCGACCGCGACGAGTACGTCCGCGCGGTCTACGACGATGTCTGCGCCCGGGCGATGGCGGCCCTGACGAGCGCGGAGACGCCGCGCGATGCGGTGGAACAGTTCGTCGCGCTGATGGTCGACGACCCCGCCCGCGGTCGCGTGCTGCTGCTTGCGCCGGAATCGGAACCCGTGCTCGTCCAATCGGGCGCGGAATGGATGCCCAGTTTCATCGACCTGCTGCAGCGCAAGCTGACCAGGATCACCGATCCAGCGCTGCAGGCGATGGTCGCGACAGGACTGATCGGAGCGCTGACGGCGCTGTTCACCGCTTACCTCGACGGAAGACTGAAGGCCACCCGCGAGCAGTTCATCGACTACTGCGTCGACATGCTGCTCAGCCGGGTGGCCGAATACTGAGAACACCCGCCGCAGGCGGGTACACGAGCGGAGTGACGCCGGAAATGCGGCGCGACGGGTGGGCGACACCCGGTGCGGGCCAACTTGATGTCACCGGCGTACACAGATATATTGAGTGCAACCATCAGGTACAGATAACCGGAGGGGCCCATGGCGATCGACCTGACCGACCTGCACTTGCTCAAAGAGCTCGAGCCGGTCGTCGAGGCGAACCTCAACAGGCACTTGCGTATGCGCAAGGACTGGAATCCGCACGACTACATCCCGTGGTCGGACGGCAAGAACTACTACGCGCTCGGCGGACAGGACTGGGATCCCGAGCAGTCCAAGCTGTCGGAGGTCGCCCAGACCGCGATGGTGCAGAACCTGCTCACCGAGGACAACCTGCCCAGTTATCACCGCGAGATCGCGATGAACTTCGGCATGGACGGCGCCTGGGGCCAGTGGGTCAACCGCTGGACCGCTGAGGAGAACCGGCACGGGATCGCGCTGCGTGACTACCTCGTCGTCACCCGCGCCATCGATCCCATCCAGCTCGAGGAACTGCGCGTCGAGCAGATGACCCGCGGCTTCTCCCCCGGCCAGAACGCCCAGGGCGACATGTTCGCGCACAGCCTCTTCGACTCCGTCATCTACGTGACGTTCCAGGAGCTGGCCACCCGCGTCTCGCACCGCAACACCGGCAAGGCCTGCAACGAGCCGATCGCCGATCAGCTGCTGGCGCGGGTCTCGGCCGACGAGAACCTGCACATGATCTTCTACCGCGACGTCAGCGAGGCCGGTCTCGCGATCGCGCCGAACCAGGCGATGAAGTCGCTGCACCGCGTGCTGCGCAACTTCAAGATGCCCGGCTTCACGGTGCCGGAGTTCCGGCGCAAGGCCGTGATCATCGCCGTCGGCGGCGTCTACGACCCGCGCATCCACCTCGACGACGTGGTGATGCCGGTGCTGAAGAAGTGGCGGATCTTCGAGCGCGAGGACTTCACCGGCGAGGCCGCACGGATGCGCGACGACCTCGGCGTGCTCGTCGAGGAACTCGAGGAGGCCTGCGTCAAGTTCGAGCTCGCCAAGGAGAAGCGCCTCGAACGGGAACGCAAGATGGCCGAGAAGCGCAACTCGAAGGTGCTCGCCTCATCAGCGTCCTGACCGAACACCGCGCGCCGGCCCGATCTGCACTTCAGATCGGGCCGTTCGCGCTGTCCAGCCCCGTCGTGCTGGCCCCGATGGCCGGCGTGACCAACGTCGCGTTCCGGACGCTGTGCCGTGAACTCGAGATCGCCCGCGCCGGGACGGTCAGCGGCCTGTACGTGTGCGAGATGGTGACCGCGCGGGCACTCGTGGAGCGCCACCCCGTCACCCTGCACATGACGACCTTCGCGCCCGACGAGTCCCCGCGGTCGCTGCAGCTCTACACCGTCGACCCGGACACCACCTATGCGGCGGCGCGGATGATCGCCGACGAGGGCATGGCCGACCACATCGACATGAACTTCGGCTGCCCGGTGCCGAAGGTGACCCGCCGGGGCGGTGGCGCCGCGCTGCCGTACAAGCGCCGGCTGTTCGGCAGGATCGTGGCCGCCGCGGTGCGCGCCGTCGAGGGCTCCGGCATCCCGGTCACCGTCAAGTTCCGCATCGGCATCGACGACGAGCACCACACCCACCTCGACGCCGGCCGCATCGCCGCGGAGGAGGGCGCGGCCGCGGTCGCGCTGCACGCCCGCACTGCCGCGCAGCGATACTCGGGCACCGCGGACTGGTCGCAGATCGCCGCCCTGAAACAACACGTGACCAGCGTTCCGGTGCTCGGCAACGGCGACATCTTCGACGCCGATGACGCGCTGGCGATGATGTCGTCCACCGGCTGCGACGGCGTGGTCATCGGCCGCGGGTGCCTCGGCAGGCCGTGGCTCTTCGCCGAGCTGTCCGCGGCCTTCGCCGGACGGGAGATCCCGGTGCCGCCCACGCTGGGCGAGGTCGCCGCCATCGTCCGCCGCCACGGCGAGCTGCTCGCCGATCACTTCGGTGAGGACAAGGGCATGCGCGACATCCGCAAGCACGTCGCCTGGTACCTGCACGGCCTTCCCGCCGGCGCCGACCTGCGACGCGGGCTGGCCCTGGTCAAGACGCTGGCCGACCTCGACCGGCTGCTCGACGAGCTCGATCCCGACGTCCCGTTCCCCGCCGCGGCGACCGGACCCCGTGGCCGGCAGGGGTCACCCGCGTCGGTGACACTGCCGGAGGGCTGGCTGGCCGACCCCGACGACTGCACCGTCCCCACCGGCGCGGACGTCATGCATTCAGGCGGTTGAGCAGGGCCGGAAGTGTCGCGCGAGGCGCCGTTGTAGCGCGTTCGTGACAATTCGAGACGAACCTGTCACCCGCTCCGACTGGCTCACTCACAGGTTGTCTCAGTACGATGTGGGTCTTGCTGTGATGGCTCCAGTCACGGAGCCGATCTCGATGCTGCTGCGAGACATGTGGCATTGCACAAGCCGGCTGGGCGCGACGCGCCGGCGGGTTCACGGAGTCGGAGGCCGATGAGGACATGAGTGACGGCGACAACGCCACTCCTGGCCGTCGGCGGGCGCCGGACCCGGCCCCGGATCATGACGCGGACAACCAATGGCTTACCCGAACTCCCCGGCGATCCCTCGGCGCCGCGCCGTGGGAGCGCAGCGACCGGCACCCCGTCACGCCCGCGGCCGCCGATGAGCCCGACGACGAGGCGGCCGACGAGTCGAGCGGTAGCCACACCGACGGCGGCCTGACGGTCGCCGACCTCATCGCCAAGATGGCCGGAGAGGGCACCGGCGGACGCCGCGCGCGGCGCCACCTCGCCGAGCCCGAGCCCGAACCCGAGGCGCCGCCCGCACCGCCGACCGAGATCATCGACGTGGTCCCGGCGGCCGAGCCGCCCGCACCGCCGACCGAGATCATCGACGCCGTACCGGCCGAACCCTACGAGCAGTACGAGGACTACGAGTCCTATCAGCCCTACGGCGGCTACGAGGCCGTGGCCGCCGACGGTGCCGCCCGCCCGTCGGATCCGGACCGGCAGGACACCGAGATCATCCCGTCCGTACCGTCCGCGTACGACGACGACATCCCCGACCTCACGTCATCGCGGGTGCCGCCGTCACGGATCGGCCGGCGTTCGGTCGGCGCGCCGGGTGACGAACCGCACCGCCGCAGACGGGTGATGCTGGCCGGCCGGACCGCCGCCGCGCTGCTGGCGGCCTTCGCGCTCGTGCTGACCGGCGGCGCGTGGCAGTGGCAGTCGTCGAAGAACAACAGCATGAACAAGGTGTCGGCGCTGGACCGGGATTCGCGCGACATCATCGACGCGAACGCGCAGTACGGCGACGAGAACTTCCTGATCGTCGGCGTGGACAGCCGGATCGGCCAGAACAGCGACATGGGCGCCGGCGACACCGAGGACGCGGCGGGCGCGCGCTCGGACACCGTGATGCTGGTCAACATCCCAGCCAACCGGGAGCGGGTCGTCGCGGTGTCGTTCCCGCGCGACCTGTCCATCGAGCCGATGGAGTGCGAGCCGTGGAATCCCGAGACCGGCGCGTACGGACCCATCACCGACGAGAACTCGCCGATGTACGGGCTCGAGGAGGCGTGGACCGAGACCAAGCTGAACTCCGCGTACGCCGTCGGCGGACCGAAGTGCCTGGTCAAGGTGGTCCAGAAGCTGTCGGGGCTGTCGGTCAACCGGTTCATGGCCGTCGACTTCGCCGGCTTCGCCAAGATGGTGGACGCGATCGGCGGCGTCGAGGTCTGCAGCACCACCCCGATCGAGGACTACGAGCTGGGCACGGTGCTGCCGAATTCGGGCCGCCAGATGATCGACGGGCACACCGCGCTGAACTACGTGCGCGCCCGCCAGGTCACCACCGAGATCAACGGCGACTACGGCCGCATCAAGCGCCAGCAGCTGTTCCTGTCGTCGCTGCTGCGGTCGCTCATCAGCAAGGAGGTGTTCTTCTCGCTGAACAAGCTCAACGACGTGGTGAACAAGTTCATCGACGACACCTACGTCGACAACATCGGCACCCGTGAACTGGTCGATCTCGGCCAGTCGATTCAGGGGGTGTCCGCCGGCCGGATCAGTTTCGTCACCGTGCCCACGGTCGGCTATGCCGACGACTACGGCAACGAGGTGCCGCGCGAGGACGACATGAACGCCCTGTTCGACGCGATCATCAACGACAACCCGCTGCCCGGGGAGAAGAACGCCGACAACACTCCGGTGCCCGGCACTCCGGAGTCGGCCACCCTGACTCCCGAGTCGACCACCGCGGCGCCCGAGCCGGCACCGGCGACCGACCCCGGCCGGCTGGTCAACGCCGTCACCACGGACCCGGCGCAGATCACCGTCCAGGTGTCGAACTCGACCGGTCAGAACGGGCTCGGCGCCACCGCGGCCGACGAGCTGCAGGCGCACGGGTTCAACGTCACCACCCCGGACGACTACCCCGACTCGCTGTCCTCGACGACGGTGTTCTTCGCGCCGGGCAACGAGCAGGCCGCAGCCACGGTCGCCTCGTCGTTCGCCAACGCCACCGTCGAACAGGTCACCGGTCTCGGTGACACCGTGCAGGTGGTGCTCGGGCCGGACTTCAACACCGTGAACGCGCCGACACCGAGCGGATCGCCCGTTCAGGTCCAGGTGGTGCGGGGCACGAGCACCGCCCCGTCGCACCTGCCCGAGGATCTCGCCGTCACCAATGCCGCGGACACCACCTGCGAATAGCGGCTTCGTTAATTGGACAACAGCACGTCCGGGCGGTTGTCATTCACCTGTCGTTCACTGTCGGCGTCGTGACGTGTGACCTGGTCAACCTCTAGGCTTGGCCCATGCGAACCGCGTACCACGAACAGTTGGACTCCCTGACGAGCCAGCTCGGCGAAATGTGCGGCCTGGCGGGTAGCGCGATGGAACGCGCCACCCAGGCGCTGCTGCAGGCCGATCTGGTGCTCGCCGAACAGGTGATCAGCGACCACGAGCAGATCTCGGCCCTGAGCGTCCGCGCCGAGGAGTCCGCGTTCGTGCTGCTGGCGCTGCAGGCCCCGGTGGCCGGCGACCTGCGCTCGGTCGTCGGCTCGATCCAGATCGTCGCCGACGTCGACCGGATGGGTGCCCTGGCCCTCCACGTCGCCAAGATCGCCCGTCGACGCCACCCGCAGCATGTGCTGCCCGAGGAGGTCAACGGCTACTTCGCCGAGATGGGCCGTGTCGCAGTCGAACTCGGCAATGCGGCGCAGGAGGTGCTGATCACCCGGGACCCGGAGAAGGCCGCCCGCATCCAGGAGGAAGACGATGCGATGGACGACCTGCACCGGCACCTGTTCACGGTGCTGATGGATCGCGAATGGAAGCACGGCGTGACGGCAGCTGTCGACGTGACCCTGCTCAGCCGGTTCTACGAGCGCTTCGCCGACCACGCCGTCGAGGTGGCGCGCCGGGTCATCTTCCAGGTCACGGGGACCTATCCGACGGAGGAGCAGATCCCCACTCCGCGCTGACGTCGGCCATAGGCGCGCTTACCGACGCTGAGCGTAGGTGAGCGCGCCGAAGTCGACGGCGGGCGAGCGATTCAGGCCGAGATGGACGGCGCCAGACGGTAGCCGGCGCCGCGGATGGTGCGGATGAACTCGCCGTGTTCGGGATCGTGACCGAGCTTCTCGCGCAGACGTCGTACATGCACGGCGACGGTGTTGGTGTCGGCGGGGTGGCCCCAGACTGCGCGGCTGATCTCGTCGCTGCTGGCCACTCGTCCGCGACGTTCGATGAGGTACACCAGGAGCTCGAGTTCACGCTGGGTCAACTGGACGTCGCGCCCGCGGACGCGGGTCTCGTAGCCGTCCCGGTCCACCTCGATCGGGCCGGCCGTGTAGACCTGCTGATCCCGCCGGGGTTCGTGGAATCCGTTGAACGCGAACGGCGCGATCGTGTTGATGTCGTACGGGCGGACGATCAGCGCCGAGGCGCCCGCGGACAGCGCCTGACGCGTGAGCTCGTCGGCACTGGGCGCGCCGATCAGGATCGGCAGGTTCCACCTGTTGCGCACCGCCGAGGTGATCCGTGCGGCATCGACGGTGCTGGTCCGCGCCGCCAACACCAGCACATTGGGCTGTTCGACGCCGATGGCCAGCAGCGCTTCGGCACCGTCGTCGCACCAGGTGGTCTCGATGCCGATCTTCGCCGCATCATCCATCAGATGCGCCGCGACAACGGCGTCGGTGTCGACCAGCATCAGCGTCCCGCGGGTGGGCGGGACGGCGGCGCGATGCCGCCCCAAGCCCACCTCGGTGCGCCGCACCTCAATCGTCACGCGTCATCGCCTCGCCCGTCACTCTGTCGCCCCCTCGCGCGACGTGCATGCAGCGACCGTCAGCCGAAGCGGCCCGAGATGTAGTCCTCTGTCGCCTTCTGGGTCGGGTTGGAGAAGATCTTCTCCGTGTCGTCGACCTCGACCAGCTGGCCGGGCTTGCCGGTCGCCTCGAGGTTGAAGAACGCGGTCTGGTCGCTGACCCGGGCGGCCTGCTGCATGTTGTGGGTCACGATCACGATCGTGTAGTCCTGCTTGAGCTCGGCGATCAGATCCTCGATGGCCAGCGTCGAGATCGGGTCGAGCGCCGAACACGGCTCGTCCATCAACAGCACGTCGGGCTGCACCGCGATGGCGCGGGCGATGCACAGCCGCTGCTGCTGACCACCGGACAACCCGCCACCCGGCTTGTCGAGCCGGTCCTTGACCTCGTTCCACAGGTTCGCGCCCTTGAGCGAACGCTCGGCCACCTCGTCGAGGGTCTTCTTGTTGCGCGTTCCCTGCAGCTTCAGGCCGGCCACCACGTTGTCGCGAATCGACATGGTGGGGAACGGGTTCGGTCGCTGGAACACCATGCCGATGGTCTTGCGGACGCTCACCGGGTCGATACCCGAGGCGTAGATGTCCTCACCGTCGAGCAGCACCGAGCCCTCGACGCGGGCGCCGGGAATCACCTCGTGCATCCGGTTCAGGGTGCGCAGCACGGTCGACTTCCCGCAGCCGGACGGCCCGATGAAGGCCGTGACGCTACGCGGCAGCACCGCCAGACCCACGTTGGACACGGCATGGAAGCTGCCGTAGTAGATGTTGAGATCCTTGAGATCCAGGCGCTTGGCCATGAGGCTCCTAAACTCGGTTCCGCGTGAGGTATCGGTTGATGAAGGCAGCGCCGAGGTACAGGGCCGCGATGATCAGGATGAGGGTCAGTGCAGCGCCCCACACCCGCAGTGCGCCAGCCGCTTCCGGGTTGACCAGCTCGGTGTAGATCAGCAGGGGCAGCGACGCCATGTTGCCCTCGAGGGCGTCGAAGTTGATCGACCGGCTGTAGCCGACGAGCACCAGAACCGGAGCCGTCTCACCCATGACCCTTGCCAGGGCCAGCAGTATGCCGCTGATCATCCCCGGCAGTGCCGTCGGAACGACGACCCGCATAATGGTCTTCCACTTCGGAATGCCCAACGCATAGGACGCTTCTCGCAGTTCGTCGGGAACGAGCTTGAGCATCTCCTCGGTATTACGAACGACGACGGGCAGCATCAGCAGCACCAGGGCCAGCGACACGGCGAACGCACTCTGCTCGAAGCCCAGGGTCGCAACCCACAGCGCGAAGATGAACAAGGCGGCGACGATCGAGGGCACGCCGGCGAGGATGTCGACCATGAACGTGGTGACCTTGGCGAACCGGCCTCGGCCGTATTCGACCAGGTACACCGCCGCCATGACGCCCAACGGCACCGAGAGAACGGCGGCGATGGCCGCCTGGATCAGGGTGCCGTAGATCGCGTGGTAGACGCCACCGGCCATCTCCTCCGGCAGCACACCGGCAAGAGAGTTGGTCCACCATGTCGAGGAGAGGATCGCGGTGATCCCCTTGGCCAGCACCGTGTAGATCAGCCAGATCAACGGGATCATCGCGACAACGAACGATGCGGTGAACAGCGTCGTCGCGATGTTGTTCTTGAGCTTGCGACTGACGCTGACCGGGTGGAAGGTCGGGGCCTTCACCGGCTGGTCGAGTGTTGACGTCGTTGCGGTCATCCTCCGCTAACCCTTCCGCCTGCCGCTGCCCGGGCCAGCGCGTTGACCACGAAGGTCAGCGCGAACAGCACGAAGCCGGCGGCGATGTATGCACCTGTCGGCAGTGGCGCACTGAATTCCGCCGCTGCCGAGGCGATTTTGGATGCGAACGTGTAGCCACCGTCGAACAGCGACCACGTGCCGGCCTGTGCGGCCGTGCGCAGGATGATCAGGATGGCGATCGTCTCGCCGAGCGCACGACCCAGACCGAGCATCGACGCGGCGATCATGCCGCTGCGACCGTAGGGGAACACGGTCGTCCGGATGACTTCCCACTTCGTGGCGCCGAGGGCCTGTGCAGCCTCGACGTGCCCACGCGGGGTGAGTGCGAAGACCTCGCGGGTGACCGAGGTGATGATCGGCAGGATCATCACCGCCAGCACGATCCCCGCCGTGAAGATCGTTCCGCCGCCCGCGAGCGACACGTTGCCCTGGGAGAACAGGGGGAACCAGCCGAGGCTGTCGTTCAGGAAGGTCGCCACCGGGGTGAGCCAGGGGGCAAGCACGAAGATGCCCCACAGACCGAAGACGATGGACGGCACGGCCGCCAGCAGATCGACCAGCATCCCGAACGGTTTCGCCAGCCGCTTGGGCGCGTAGTTCGTCAGGAACGCCGCGATCCCGATCGCGATGGGCACGGCGATGATCAGGGCGAACACCGAGCTGAGCACGGTCACCATGAAGAGGTCGCGGATACCGAAGCGCAGGTTGCTCGAGTCGCTGGTGAGGAACTCGGTGCTGGTGAGGAAGTTCGCCTGATTGGCCTGCAGTGAGGGGATCGCCTTGATGATCAGGAAGAGCGCCATCAGCGCGATCGCACCGATGATGGTGGCGCCTGCCGCGATCGCGATGGACTTGAAGACGGTGTCGCCCCAACGTCCTTCGCCCTGCCTCAAGGCCGATCCCTTCCGGTTCTTCGTTGGCTTCTCGGGCGTGTGCCCGCCCTGCTGTGGGCTCGTCGTCGCCGACGAGCCCACAGCGGTCGAGTCTGGTGTGACAGCCATTTGTTGTGGCTACTACGCCGTCGCGTTGATGGCGTCGACAGCCTCGGTCAGCCGCGTCTTGAAGGCTTCGGGAACCGGGATGTAGCCGTTGTCCTCGAGACCCTTTTGCCCGTTGCCCAGTGCCGAGTTCAGGAACGCCTTGACCGCGGTGGCCACCTCGGCGTCCGGGTACTTCGAGCACACGATCTCATAGGCCGCGAGCATGATCGGGTAGGACCCGGCCTCGGTGGGCTTGTAGAACGACGCGGTGTCGAGGACGAGGTCGTTCCCGTCGCCCTTGAACTTGACGCCGTCGATGGCCTTGCCGGCCGTCTCCGTGCTCAGCTCCACCGGCTCGGGACCGGCCGACGTGATGATCTTGGCGATCGAGAGGTTCTGCGACTTGGCGAACGACCACTCGTTGTAGGTGATCGAGCCCGGCGTGCTCTTGATGGCCGCCGAGGTGCCCTCGTTGCCCTTGGCGCCCTCGCCGACACCGCCGGCGAAGGACTTGCCCGCACCCTTGCCCCAGGAGCCGTCCGACGCCGCATCCAGGTACTTCTGGAAGTTGTCGGTCGTGCCGGACTCGTCGCTGCGGAAGATCACGTTGATCGGATCACCCGGAAGGGTGGCGCCCGAGTTCAGCGCCGCGATCTCCGGTGCGTTCCAGGTCTTCACCGCGCCGTTGAAGATCTTGCCCAGCGTCGGTCCGTCCAGCACCAGGCCGTCGACGCCGGGAACGTTGTAGGTCACGGCGATGGGTCCGAAGACGGCGGGGAGGTTCCACGCTTCACTGCCACCGCAGCGTTCCTTGGCCTTCTCGACCTCGCCCTTGTCCGCACTGAGGGGAGAGTCGGAGCCGCCGAAGTCGGTCTGGCCGCCGAGGAACTCCGACACGCCGGCACCCGATCCGCTCGAGGTGTAGTTCAGCGTGAAGCCGGGGCAGTCCGTCTCGTAGGCGTTGATGAACCGCGTCATCGCGTTGGCCTGCGCGCTCGAGCCGCTCGCCTTCAGCGCTTCCTTGCCGCCGCACTCACCGGCGGCCTGCGAACCGGATTCGCCGGATCCCGATCCCGAAGAGGTGTTGTTGTCGCTGCCACACGCCGACAGCAGCAGGGCACCGGCGGCCAGCAGGCCGAGCGCAGCACCAGAACGATTCGCCTTCACGAAACTCCTTCAAAGTTCACGGGTGGACGCTGGCCGTCGCCGGCGCGTCAAGCAGACCCATTGCTGCTCGGCTGTGAACCTAAAGGGACGCCATGAATGAATTACCTACGCATGGTGAACGGAAAATGAACCACACCGGCGACGTGCGCCACTTTTCACATCTCGTTGACAGCATCGGCTAGCTCAATCATTATTGACTCAATGAGTGCTGAGCGAAATACCCTGGTGCGGCGAGCGGCTGTTCATGCGGCTCTCGCGGAGCCGGCCCGACTGGCGATCGTCGACCGCCTGTTGCTTGCCGACGCCTCACCGACCGAACTGCAGTCCTCCCTTGCCATGCCGTCGAATCTCATCGCGCATCACCTGAAAGTGCTCGAAGACGCGGAACTGCTGCGGCGGGTGAAATCCGAGGCCGACCGCCGCCGGACCTACCTCAGGTTGAATCACGACGCCCTGGAGGCGATGGTCCCGGCAGCGGAGCGGACAGCGCGGAGGGTGGTCTTCGTGTGCACCCAGAACTCCGCGCGCAGCCAGATGGCAGCTGCCATCTGGAACCGGCGAAGCGCGGTACCCGCGACGTCGGCCGGCACCTGTCCCGCCGATGCGATCCATCCCGGCGCCCTGGCTGCTGCGCAGCGTCACCACGTGCCTATCGAACCCAGTACTCCCCGGCACCTCGCCGACGTCCTGTCCGACGGTGACCTGCTCATCGCGGTATGTGACAACGCCCACGAAGCGCTACCGCCCGACCCTGATCGCATCCACTGGTCGGTTGCGGACCCGGCACGCTCCGCGACGGCCGACGCCTTCGACACCGCGTTCGGCGAACTCGCCGAGCGAGTTCAGCAATTGTCCCCATCTCTTCAGCCAGCCTGACCCGGAAGCGAGACATCATGGTGCACAACGCCACTCACCAGCATGTGCGGTCCGACCTGTCCATCGACCAGCGGTTGGCGCTCAAGACCGCGGCCACCAGGCTCGAGAAAGATTTCGAGGAGATGTTCGGGGTCGAGACGATCGAACGCTTCCTCCACTCCTCCTATGAACAGTTCGCCAACCGCGCATCGATCCCGAACTTCCTGCCACTGCTGGCCGAGCGGTTCGCAAGACAACGACTGCGGGCGCTCGCAAAAGTGGAAGGCAAGCACAACGACGGCAAGCCCACGGTGCTGTTCCTCTGCACTCACAACGCCGGCCGATCCCAGATGGCTCTCGGATTCTTCACCCACTTCGCGGGGGACGCCGCGGTCGCGTGGTCAGGCGGATCCGAGCCGGGCACGGAGATCAATCCCGCCGCGATCGCCGCGATGGCCGAACGCGGCATCGACATCTCCGGGGAATACCCCAAGCCGTGGACCGATGAGATCGTGCAAGCCGCTGACGTGGTGATCACGATGGGATGCGGCGACGCTTGCCCGGTGTTCCCGGGGCGTCGCTACGAGGAGTGGAAGCTCGACGATCCGGCCGGCATGGGCGTCGAGGCCGTGCGACCGATCCGCGACGACATTGAGCGCCGGGTCCGAGAGTTGTTGGCAGAGCTCGAGGTTCCGGTGAATGCGTAGAACGCTGATGCGCGAAGCCTCCCCTGCCGTCACGCCGCCGCGGGCGCGCCTCGTCTTGAAGGTGCGGGCTGCCGTCGAATGGCTCCGGGCCGGCTACAGCGCGGAGGCGCCGAGCACTGGACACTGCACGCTCATAGCGCTGCAGGGCCCAAGCCGATTGTCGGCCGCCCAGATCGAGCGCGCTGTCGCGGACATCGCGTCGACGACGTCGCGCAGTGACGTCGACATCGCAGCGGCGATAACCAAGGCGATCGACAGACTGCCGACCCGGACGCAGATAGAGCAGATCCGCCGATCGCTGCCTGCGCCCTGAGGCCCGATTCCATCCGTCTAGATATTTGGTGAAAGACCAGTCGTGCGCCGCAACCGGGCCGCCAATTCGTCCACCCGGGCAGCGATGTCGTCGCGCACGAGTCGCATCCGTTCGATGCCGTCGATGCCCCGCTCGGACGGCTCGTCGGTGTCCCAGTTCTCGAACCGCGTGCCCGACACGGGGTCGACCTCGGCTTCCCGACCGAGCGTGACGACCAGATCGACCCTCTCGACCAGATCCGGGTCCAGCGCCTTCGGCGTCTGATCGGTGATGTCGACGCCGACCTCCGCGAGCACCTCTGCCGACAGCGCGTTGATCTCAGCGCCCGGCCTGGTGCCCGCGGAATACACGTCGACGGAATCCGCTGCGACCTTGCGCATGAGCCCAGCGGCCATCTGCGACTTGCCGCCGTTCTTCACGCACACGAACAGCACCGCCGGCTTCGCGTGTTCAGCCACGTGGCACACCCTTCTTCACGACGTCGGCTGCATCCCCAGCGGTGGGTGGCGAGAAGCGGCGCCGCAACGCCAGTGAGACGTACACCAGGGCGACGAGCACCGGAACCTCGATGAGCGGACCGACGACGCCGGCGAGGGCCTGCCCGGAAGTCGCTCCGTAGGTGGCGATCGCCACGGCGATGGCGAGTTCGAAGTTGTTGCCCGCCGCGGTGAAAGCCAGAGTGGTCGTTCGCGCGTAGCCCAGGCCGATGGCCGCGCCGAGCAGATATCCGCCGCCCCACATCACCGCGAAGTACACCAGCAGCGGCAGGGCGATCCGAGCCACATCCAGTGGGCGACTGGTGATCTGCTCCCCCTGCAGGGCGAACAGGATGACGATCGTGAAGAGCAGGCCGTAGAGCGCCCACGGGCCGATCGCCGGCAGGAACTTCGTCTCGTACCAGTCCCGCCCCTTGGCTCTCTCACCGAACCGGCGCGAAAGATAGCCCGCCAGAAGCGGAATGCCGAGGAAGATCAACACCGACTTGGCGATCTCCCATGGCGACGTGGAGATGGTGGCCTGTTCGAGCCCCAGCCAGCCCGGCAGCACCGACAGGTAGAACCAGCCCAGCACGGCGAACATGATGACCTGGAAGACGGAGTTGAGGGCGACCAGCACGGCCGCGGCCTCGCGGTCGCCACAGGCCAGGTCGTTCCAGATGATCACCATGGCGATGCACCGGGCGAGGCCGACGATGATCAGGCCGGTCCGGTACTCCGGCAGGTCGGGCAGCATGAGCCAGGCCAGCGCGAACATCAGCGCAGGCCCGAACACCCAGTTCAGGACGAGGGAACTGATCAGGAGCCGGCGATCGCCGGTGACCGTGTCGAGGCGGTCGTAACGCACCTTGGCCAGCACCGGGTACATCATGATCAGCAGTCCGAGCGCGATGGGCAGCGAGACGCCGTCGATGGCGACGTGCCCCAGGGCGGTGTTCAGTCCGGGGACCCCGCGGCCCAGCAGCAGGCCTGCGGCCATCGCGAGGCCGATCCACAACGGCAGGAATCGGTCCAAGGTGGAGAGCTTGCCGACGACGTCCGGGGTGTCGGCGGACGCAGCGGTCCTCGTCATGCGGTGGCTCCTGCTGTCGAGTGCACCGGGCCGGCGGCGAACAGGGCCGCCAGACCGTGCAACGCCTCAGGCGCCACGGCGTAGTACACCCACGACGCGCGGCGTTCCGACGTGAGCAGTCCGGCGTCGCGCAGCACCTTCAGGTGGTGCGAGACGGTCGGCTGTTTGACGTCCAGGCCGTCGGAGATGTCGCAGACGCAGGCCTCGCCGTTGGCGCGGCTGGCGATGGCGCTGAACAGGCGCAGGCGCACGGGATCTGCCAGAGCCTTGAGTGTGGAGGCCATCGCAGTGGCGGCTTGCGCCGTCAGTGGCTCGCGCAGCAGCGGCCCGACGTCACAACATTCCGCCGGTTCGACGGGCACCTGATTCGACATTCATCGATATTGACACTGATCGAATCAGCAGGCAAACGAAGAGCAGATGAACGAGTCCAGACCTCAGGAGTCCGACGAGACCCCGGCGGCGTACGCGACGTCGACGCTGTGGACGTCGAAGCCGAGCTTGCGGTAGGTGTTCACCGCCGCCGCGTTGTCCGCCTCGACGTAGAGCATGACCGTCGGTTGCGCGCTTCCGGACAGCCGCTTCGCGAGGTGGTGCAGACCCGTCAGCGTGAGCGTCGCGCCGAGTCCGCGACCCTGGGCCGATGGGTCGACGCCGACGACGTACACCTCGCCCAGATCCCCGTCGTGAATTTTCGTCCAGTGGAACCCGAGGAGTTCGCCGGTCGCGTCGTCGCGACCCAGGAACAGCCCGTCCGCGTCGAACCACGGTTCGCCGCGGCGCTCGGCGATGTCGGCACCGGTCCAGCCGCCCTGCTCGGGATGCCAGGCGAAGGCGGCGTTGTTGACGCGCAGCAGGTCGGCGTCGTCGGCCGGTCCGGAGTAGGTCGTGACACTGACGCCCTGCGACGTCACCGGCGCGGGCAGATCGCGCAGCGAACGGCGCATCTGCAGCAGTTCGCGGCGCACCACCAGTCCGAGTGACCGGGCGGTCGCGCGGGCGGGTTCCAGATTGCCGTGCGCCCAGACCCTGGCGTCCTCACCGCCCGCGGCCAGACCGGCGGTCGCCAATTGCGATCCGATGCCACGCCGGCGCGCCGGTGGATCCACCACCAGTTCGGCCATCGCGGGGGTGCCCTCGGAGGCAGGAGCCAAATTCAGATAGCCCACGATGTCGTCATCGTCGACGGCCACCAGGTGACGTGTCCAATCGGCGGCCAGTTCCCGCAGCACCTGATCCCCCACCGGCGCAACGCCGTCCACGGTCGTGGCGGTGTGGATGAGCGCGCGGATGCGGTCCCGGTCGGCCGCGGAGAGGTGATCGCGCCAGTCGAGGTCGGTCACTGGGTTCGGAGGGGATCCACGAACGACTCGGGCACGCTGTCCGGGGCGTGCGCGTAGTCGTCCTCCTCGTCGTCGTCGGGCAATTCCGCGCCGGGTGCGGGCGGTCGACCGCGCGCGGGCCGTACCGCCTTGTAGCCGACGTTGCGCACGGTGCCGATCAGCGACTCGTACTCGGGGCCCAGCTTGGCGCGCAACCGGCGGACGTGCACGTCCACGGTGCGGGTACCGCCGAAGAAGTCGTACCCCCACACCTCCTGCAACAGCTGGGCGCGGGTGAACACCCGGCCTGCGTGCTGGGCGAGGTACTTGAGCAGCTCGAATTCCTTGTAGGTGAGGTCGAGCGGGCGTCCGCGCAGGCGTGCCGTGTAGGTGCCCTCGTCGATGACGAGCTCACCGAGGCTGACCTTGCCGACGTTCTCCTGGTTGGCCATGCCGCCGCGGCGCCCGACGAGCAGGCGGAGCCGGGCGTCGATCTCGGCCGGACCGGTGCTCGGCAGCAGGATCTCGTCGAGCCCCCACTCGTGGTTCACCGCGACCAGGCCGCCCTCGTTCACCACGGCGACGACGGGCACCGACGTACCCGTGGTGCCCAGCAGCCGGCACAGGCCGCGCGCGGCGGCGAGGTCGGTGCGTGCGTCGACGATCGCGACGTCGGCGGTGCCTGCTTCGAGCAGAGCGGACACCTCGGTCGGCGCCGAGCGGACGTTGTGCGCGAGCAGCGCCAATGACGGCAGGACCGACTCAGGGTGCGGATCGACGGTCAAGAGAAGTAGGTCCACAGGCCCTCCAGCGGTCCCCGGGGTGCAATCAACTCCTGCGGTGATCTCCCAGATTCATGCCTGACATATCGCCGTTACCGGCTGTTAGTCACGTAACGATACCGCGCCACCTGCGGATCAGCCGCGCCAAGCGGTACGCGCCGGTCGAGGTAGGCCAGAATGTCCAGGTGCGCAGGCTGCTGATCGGACTGGGAGCGACGCTGACCGCCGTGGTCGTCGCCGCCGTCGGTGTCGACTTCGGCGCCGCCATCTACGCCGAATACCGACTGGCCAGGGCCGTGCGCAGCGCCGCGGACCTGGAGTGGGACCCGTCGGTGGCGATTCTGGGTTTCCCGTTCGCCACCCAGGCGATGGACCGGCACTACGACGAGGTCGAGATCCGGGCCAGTGGCGTTGATCACCCGGTGGTCGGCAAGGTCTCCCTGGAGACCACCCTGCACGACATCGGCCTCGGCCAGGCGTCGTGGCTGGTCCGGCCGCAGGCACCGCTGCCGGTCGGCAAGGTGGAGAGCCGCATCATCATCGACTCGACTCACGTCGGACGCTTCATGGGCATCCCCGACCTGCTGGTCGAGGCGCCGTCCCGGGAGACCAACGACTCCACCGGCGGCACCACCGAGTCCGGCATCTCGAGCAACCGGGGCCTGGTGTTCACCGGCACCCCGAAGTCGGCGGGCGTGACCGAGCGGGTCAGCGTGTCGGTCGATCTGTCCCGCCCGGACGGCGATCAGAGCACCCTGGTGCTGACGGGCACCGGGGTGCTCACCGGTCCGGGCACCGCCGACGAGGAGGTGCCCGAGGACAAGGTGGCCGCCGTACTGGCCGCGTTCAGCACCACGATGCCGGGTCAGGAGCTGCCCTTCGGCATCGCGCCGACGAGCGAGGGCGCCCGCGGCTCGGACATCATCATCGAGGGCATCGCCGAGGGAGTAACCATCGCGCTGGAGGAGTTCACCCGGTCATGAGCACAGAGTGGGCGGTGGTCATCACCGTGCTGATCGCCGTCTTCGGCCTGGCCTTCGTCGTCGGCCGGCTGATGTCGATGCGCGCCGGGATGCTGAAGGCGGCCGAGGCCGCGGCGGACGTCGACACCTCCGACCTCGGGTTGTCGGGCACCGGTCCGACCATCGTGCACTTCAGTGCGGTGTGGTGCGGCCCATGCGCCGCGGTACGCAAGGTGGTCAACCAGGTGTGTGCGGAGCTGCCTTCGGTCGCGCACGTCGAGATCGACATGGACGCCAATCCGACGGCGGCCCGGCGGCTTTCGGTGCTGTCGTTGCCCACGACGCTGATCTTCGACGCCGGCGGCAGGCCGCGGTACCGCACGACGGGTGTGCCGAGGGCGGCTGACCTGCGTTCGGCGCTCGAGCCGCTGTTGGCTTGATCACCCTGTCATTGGGTAGGATGACCGACGTGTTCGCCCGCCTCGAGCTTGTGCTCACCAAGCGCCGCGCAGTTGATCTGTGCCGCGTCGCGGGTTGTTGCTGTTGTTGTTGTAGCTGCTGAGCGTCGTCGCGTCGTCGCGCGCCCGCTCGGAGCAGGCCTTCGTGGCATGCCCGTGACCAGCCCAACCGTGCAACAGGAGCAGATTCATGACCATCACACCGGACCACGTGGACGTGCGCGGACCCCGGTTCGTCGCGTGGGTCACCACGGCCGTGCTCGTGGTGACCTTGCTGTCGGCCGCGGTCGATGAGACCGCCGCCGCCGTCCTGCTCGCCGCGCAGGCCGCGGTGTTCGCAGTCGGTGCGGTCCGCGGCCCGCGCAGCCATCCGTACGGTGTGCTGTTCGCCCGGTTCGTCACACCGCGCCTCGGTCCGGTGACCGACACCGAGCCGGTGCCGCCGCTGAAGTTCGCCCAGGTCGTCGGCCTGGTCTTCGCCGTGGTGGGGGTGGCCGGCTTCGCCCTGGGCCTTTCGCCGCTGGGTCTGACCGCGACAGCCTTCGCGCTGTTCGCGGCGTTCCTCAACGCGGCCTTCGGCATCTGCCTGGGCTGCCAGCTCTACCCGCTCGCCGTACGTCTCCGCCGCAGTCCCGCTCACTCCTGATCGAATTCACAAGCAACCGAAGGGATCTCATCCATGGCACGCTCCGACGTCCTGGTCACCGCAGACTGGGCCGAGAGCAATCTCGACGCGCCGAACATCGTTTTCGTCGAGGTCGACGAAGACGTCTCGGCCTACGACGGCGGTCACATCCAGGGCGCCGTCAAGCTCGACTGGAAGACCGACCTGCAGGATCCGGTGCGCCGCGACTTCGTCGACGCCGCGCAGTTCTCCAAGCTGCTGTCCGACCGTGGCATCGGCAACGACGACACCGTGGTGCTCTACGGCGGCAACAACAACTGGTTCGCCGCCTACGCGTACTGGTACTTCAAGCTCTACGGCCACCAGGACGTCAAGCTGCTCGACGGCGGCCGCAAGAAGTGGGAACTCGACGGTCGCCCGCTGTCGACCGAGCCGGTCAACCGCGCCGCCACCACGTACACCGCGCAAGCGCCGGACACCAGCATCCGCGCGTTCCGCGACGAGGTCATCGAGGCCATCGACAGCAAGAACCTGGTCGACGTGCGCTCCCCCGACGAGTTCTCCGGCAAGATCCTCGCGCCGGCGCACCTGCCGCAGGAACAGAGCCAGCGGCCCGGGCATATCCCCGGCGCCATCAACGTTCCGTGGAGCAAGGCGGCCAACGAGGACGGCACGTTCAAGTCCGACGAGGACCTGGCGAAGCTGTACGCCGAGGCCGGACTCGACGGCAGCAAGGAGACCATCGCCTATTGCCGCATCGGCGAGCGTTCCTCGCACACCTGGTTCGTGCTGCGCGAGCTGCTGGGCCACCAGAACGTCAAGAACTACGACGGCAGTTGGACGGAATACGGTTCCCTCGTGGGAGCCCCGATCGAGTTGGGAAGTTGATTGATATGTGCTCTGCACCGAAGCAAGGGCTGACGTTGCCTGCCAGTGTCGACCTCGAGAAGGAGACCGTGATCACCGGCCGCGTGGTCGACGGATCCGGTCAGGCGGTCGGCGGCGCCTTCGTGCGGCTGCTGGACGGCTCCGACGAGTTCACCGCCGAGGTCGTCGCGTCGGCGACCGGTGACTTCCGGTTCTTCGCCGCACCCGGCACCTGGACCCTGCGCGCGCTGTCGCCCGCGGGCAACGGCGACGCCAGCGTCGCCCCGTCCGGCGCCGGCATCCACGAGGTCGACGTCAAGGTCGCCTGACCTCCCTGGCTTGTCGGCGCGAGCCGGGGGTACCTCCCGCTTGCGGGGGCGCGTGGCTTCCTGTGGCACGCCGCTGAAAGTGAGCAATCACGCACGCTCGCGCCCGCCCGCGGCTTCATTGCGCGGGCACCAGACGGTTAGACTCGCATCGTGGTGCTGTTCTTCGAACTCCTCCTGGTCGCCTGCACCGTGGTGATCACCTGGTTCGCGCTGTACGCGGTGTATCGCCTCATCACCGACGAGTCGTGAGCTCCCCCGACGGCCCCGAGGACCTCACCGGTTCGATCTTCGGCTCGGGCGACAGGGCGGTGGCTGCGGCGGCGCAACGCGCCAGAGAGACGGCGCCGCGCAACATCCCGGTGTTCGGCGACCTGCCGCTGCCGACCGACACGGCGAATCTGCGCGAAGGTGTGGATCTCAACGAGGCGCTGCTCGCACTGCTGCCGCTCGTCGGCGTCTGGCGCGGTGAGGGCGAGGGCCGCGGCGCAGGCGGCGACTACCGCTTCGGGCAGCAGATCGTGGTCAGCCACGACGGCGGCGACTACCTGAACTGGGAAGCGCGCTCGTGGCGGCTCACCGAGACCGGTGACTACGACCGGCCCGCGCTGCGTGAGACCGGGTTCTGGCGGTTCGTCCCCGACCCCGCCGACCCGTCGGAGTCGCAGGCGATCGAACTGCTGCTGGCGAATTCCGCCGGCTATGTCGAACTCTTCTACGGACGCCCCCGCAATCAGTCGTCGTGGGAGCTGGCCACCGACGCCCTGGCGCGCAGCAAGTCCGGTGTGCTCGTCGGCGGCGCCAAACGGCTCTACGGCATCGTCGACGGCGGCGACCTGGCGTACGTGGAGGAACGGGTGGACGCCGACGGCGGGTTGGTGCCGCACCTGTCCGCCCGGTTGTCTAGATTCGTCGGATGACGCGCCGCCTCGGAATCTGTCTCGGTACCGGAATCACCGCAATCGCCCTGCTCGCCGGGTGCTCGTCGGAGAGCGCCCCGTCCCCGGACCCGTCGACCTCCCAGGCGCCGAGCGGGCACGGCACCTTCGCCGAATGTCTTTCTGCACATGACGTTCCCGCGCCGCCGGGGCCCGTCGCGGGGCCACCGCCCGGGGTGGACGCCGCGAAGTGGAAGACCGCCATGGACGACTGCTCGACGTTGGCGCCCGGCCCCGCAGGCTGAGCGCGCCCCGTCACCCGCGCCGGACCCGCGCGAGGAACTCCCGGGTGCGCGCGTGTGTCGGGTCGGTGAGCAGCTGTTCGGCAGGCCCGGATTCGACCACGACCCCGCCGTCGAGGAAGCACACCGTATCGGCGACCTGGCGGGCGAAGTTCATCTCGTGGGTGGCCATCACGATGGTGCGGCCCGCAGCGGCGAGTTCCCCGACCAGATCGAGCACGTCGCCGACCAGTTCGGGATCCAGCGCGCTGGTGATCTCGTCGAGCAGGAGCAGCCGCGGCTCATACGCCAGGGCGCGTGCGATCGCGACGCGCTGCTGCTGACCGCCGGACAGTGTGTCGGGATAGCAGTCGGCCTTGTCCGACAACCCAATCCGGTTCAGCAGCTCACGGCCGCGGCGGTCGGCGTCCCGGCGTTCGGCGCGGTGCACCACCCGTGGGCTGAGCGTCACGTTGGCCAGGGCGGTCATGTGCGGGAAGAGGTTGTAGGACTGGAACACCATGCCGATCGCCCGCCGGGCGCCGTCGGCGTCGACGCGGGGGTCGCTGATGTCGCGGCCGTCGAGCAGGATCTGCCCGTCGTCGATCTCCTCGAGCAGGTCCACACAGCGCAGCAGCGTTGACTTGCCCGAGCCGGACGGCCCGATGAGCACCACCACCTGGTGCTCGCAGACGTCGAGGTCGATCCCGTCGAGCACGGTCCGCCCGTCGTAGCTCTTGCGCAGGCCGCGGATGGACAGCACCGTCGCCGGAGCGGCGCTCACACCGCCCCCTGGCGGGTCGCGGCGCGTCGCGCCACCCAGTCGGCGAGCCGCGCCGACGGCACGGCCAGCGCGACGAACAGCAGCCCGGCCACCACGTACGGGGTGAAGTTGTAGGTGGAGGCGGACTGGATCTGCGCGGCACGCACCGCGTCCACCGCGCCGAGCACCGAGATCAGCCCGCAGTCCTTCTGCAGCGCGACGAAGTCGTTCAGCAGTGCCGGGGTGACGCGCCGGACCGCCTGCGGGAGCACCACCAGGCGCATGGTGCGGCGGTAGTTGAGTCCGAGCGACTTCGCGGCCGCGAGTTGCGACGGGTGCACCGACTCGATGCCCGCGCGGAACACCTCCGCGACGTAGGCCGAGTACACCAGGACCAGCGCCAGCCCGCCGAGCAGCACGGGATCGTTCGGCACGCCGTTCAGCCGCAGCCCGGGCAGGCCGAACCCGACGAGGTAGAGGCAGATCAGCAGCGGCAGACCGCGGAACACGTCGACGTACCCGGTCGCCATGGCGCGCACCGGGAACCACACCGGCCCACGGGATGCCCGCAGCAGGGCCAGGGCGAGACCGACGATGAGCACCAGCACCGTCGCCACCGCGAGCACCCGCAGGTTCAGCCAGAGACCGGAGAGCACCGCGGGCAGGCTGTCCCAGCCGATGCGCAGGTCGAAGAACGACTCACGGACCCGCGGCCAGCCCGGTGCGTTGGTCACGACCACCAGCAGCACCGCCGCGAACACGGCCGTGGACAGCAGCGCCACCAGCGTCGAGCGGCGGGCCCTGCTGCGGCGGAACGCCTGCCGGTCGAGCAGCGGCGAGGCGACGACGGGTGGTGTCACGGAAGGAACGGCGCTGCTCCCGGCCCGGCCAGCCACTCCTTCTGCAGCCGGAACAGCACGCCTTCGGCGCCGAGCTGGTCGACGGCCTGGGACACACACGCGGTCAGGGCGCTGCCCTTGTCCAGCACGATGCCGAATTGTTCGGCGTTGCCGGGCTCGGACGGCAGCTGGCCGATGATCTTCGAGTCGGCCAGTTCCATCTGCACCGCGAATGCGGTCGGCAGGTCCAGCGCCAGCGCGTCGATCTGTCCACTCACCAGTGCGGCCTTGGCGTCCTCGTTGTTGTTGTAGACGGAGACCTCCGAACCGCCGCTGACCTTCTCGGCGGCCTCATAACTGGTGGTGCCCACCTGGGCGCCCAACCGGACGTCACGCAGCCCGTCGAGCGTGGTCACCGACGCCGCGGGCGACGACGGCAGCGTGATGAAAGCCTGGGTGACATCGAAGTACGGCGAGGAGAAGTCGACGGCCTGCTTGCGCTCGTCGGTGATGGAGAACTCGGAGAGGTTGGCGTCGAAATTTTTGGGCCCCGGCGCGATGGCGGAGTTGAACGGCACCCGCTCCCACCGCACGTCCTCCTTGGCGTAGCCCAGCTTGCCGGCGACGGCGTAGGCGACGGCCGCTTCGAAGCCCTGGCCGTTCGCCGGATCGTCGTTGATGAACCACGGCTGGTAGGCCGGTTGGTCAGTGGCGAAGGTCAACACCCCTTCGGTGAGTGTCGGCAGGGCGTCCTTCTGGCATGTCTGCGCCGCAGGAGTCGGGGGTGCGGATTCGTCGGCGGGGGCGCAGGCGCTCAGCACGGCCAACGCGGTCAGTGCGGGCCCGGCCACCAAGATCGGGAATGTGCGCATGGCCGCGATCTTCGCCTACTCGGTCCGGCGGCGCCACCGCCGCCCCTGTGTTGGAGATGTCTCCGGACATGGAGCGGCCCCCGAGCCAAGGATCCACAGCTGGACGGACCGAGGGGCTCGGGGGCCGGGTGACTGCGGGGAATTCGCCAGCGCGCGCAAGTAGTTTCGCCGAACGGCGGTCCCCCTTGGTGCTGCTAGCTCGCAGCCACCTCACATGTCCATAAGTCAATCAAAATGTCGGACCACCTCCCTTCCTGTGTACGAGCGACCATACCCACGGCCCGGCGACCCGACAAGCAATTTCCGTTTCGCGCTCAGCGATCACAGATGATCGCGGCGTCGACGAGCCCGGACACCTCGGCGGCCAACGGTGACGGCGGCAACGGCCTGCCGTCGAGTGTGTGAACGCGGGCGGCGAGCGTGATGCTGGAGATCAACCAGACACCATGCGCCGCAGCCAGATCCGCGGGCCGCAGTGCGCGGTAGTCGCAGTCGAAGCCCTTGTTGCGGGCGACCTCGAACAGCGCCTGCGCGGTGGTGCCGCGCAGGATCGGATACCAGGGCGGCGGGGTGAGCAGCACCGGGTTGTCCGGCTCGCCCGCGGCGATCACGACCGTCGAACGCGGCCCCTCGAGCACGAAGCCGTCGGAGCTCACGAAGATGACGTCGCCGGCGCCGTGGCGCTCGGCGTGCCGCAGCGCGGCCATGTTCACCGCGTACGACAAGGTCTTGGCGCCCGCGAGCAGCCACGGCAGGTCCGCCGCGCCCGCGGGAAGCCCGCGGTCGAGGAGCATGGCGGCCACGCCCTCGCGGCGTGCCACGGCCACCCGGGCGGCGAGTGCGCCGACGGTGGCGTACGCCGTGGGCTCCGAACCGCTCTCCCGTCCGCGGCTGTACACCAGGCGCAGCACGCCTTCGCCCTCGTGATCGGCCGTCCAGTGCGCCGTGGCCGCGGCCACCGCTGCACGCCAGCGGTCCAGATCTGGCGCCGGCAGGTCGGTCATCTTCGCCGACTGCGTGAGCCGGGCGAGGTGCGCCTCCAGCAGGCACGGCGCGCCGTCGCGGATGAGCAGCGTCTCGAAGATGCCGTCGCCGCGCACGGCGGAAAGGTCGTCGGCGTGCAGCAGCGGCGCGTGCGGATCGTGCCGCGTGCCGTCGAGGTTCACCACGACCGCGGGTTGGCTGCCCATGGCCGGTTAGCCTAGCGCTCGTACAGTTGACGGTATGTCCGCAGTTCCCGCGCCCGAAGGCAGTCCCGACGCCGGCGCCGTCTGGCATCACGGTGATCCGTTCGGCGAGCAGCGCGCCGCCGAGCACGACGCCGTCGTGGTGGACCGCTCCCACCGCGGCACGCTCACCCTCACCGGCGCCGACCGCCGCAGCTGGCTGCACAGCATCTCCACACAACACGTCAGCGAGTCCTCCGACGGCGCGGTCACCGAGAACCTCAGCCTCGACGGCCAGGGCCGCGTCGAGGACCACTGGCTGCAGTCCGAACTGGCCGGCACCACGTACATCGACACCGAGCCCTGGCGCGCGGAGCCGCTGCTGGCCTACCTGCGCAAGATGGTGTTCTGGGCCGACGTCCAGGTCGAGCCCGCCGATCTGGCGGTGCTGTCGCTGCTCGGGCCCGCGGTGGGCGACACGCCGGTGCTCGACGCGCTCGGCCTCGATTCGCTACCGGCGGAATCGACGGCGGTCGCGCTCGACGGCGGCGGATTCCTGCGCCGGCTGACGGCCCGCGATCTCGAGATCGATCTCCTCGTGCCGCGCGACCGGGTCGCCGATTGGCGGGCCCGGCTGACCGCGGCGGGGGTGCGCCCGGCCGGTGTGTGGGCGTATGAGGCGCTGCGCGTGGCGGCCGGACGGCCCCGCCTCGGCCTGGACACCGACGAGCGCACCATCCCCCACGAGGTGGGGTGGATCGGCGGTCCCGGCATCGGCGCCGTCCACCTGGACAAGGGCTGCTATCGCGGCCAGGAGACCGTCGCCCGGGTGCACAACCTGGGCAAACCGCCCCGGATGCTGGTGCTGTTGCAGCTGGACGGGTCGAGTGACCGGCCGGCGACGGGGGATCCGGTGCTGGCCGGCGGGCGTGCGGTCGGTCGGCTCGGGACGGTGGTCGATCACGTCGACGAGGGACCCATCGCGCTGGCGCTGCTGAAGCGGGGGCTGCCGGTCGACACCGGACTCACCACCGGCGGTACGGGCGACGTCGCCGCGGTGATCGATCCGGCCTCCGTGCCGGCAGCCGACGTGACCGGAGCGGGACGGCTTGCCGTGGAGCGCCTCCGGGGCGGCGCGCGGTGAGGGTGGTCACCCAAGGCAGGGCCTACCGGCAGACCGCAGCCGGGCACGGTAAAGTAACCGCAGGACAATAAACACACTCAGATCGGAGCCGCCTGCTCGCTGGGCCGCTCCGTTATTGCGCGAGGGGGTCCCCCCATGGGCCGCGGCCGGGCGAAGGCAAAGCAGACCAAGGTTGCACGTGAGCTCAAGTACAGCTCACCGCAAACCGACTTGAAGCGGCTCCAGCAGGAGCTGGGCGGGTCGAGCTCTCCTGGAGACAGCGACGGGTTCAACACCGACGACTACGTCGAAGACGACGACTGGCGACCTTAGCCCCCTCGCTCAGAAGCGCGGGTGCTGACCCACCAGGTGTGCCCGCGGTTCGTCCTTACCGGCCTTCTTGACGGTGCCGAGCGTCCAGCAGTTGAGATGGCGGGCAGTCAGGATGGCCAGCGCGCGGTCGGTGTCCTCCGGCGCGACGACGGCCACCATGCCGATTCCCATGTTGAACGTCTGTTCCATCTCGGCGCGGTCGACGCGGCCGCGCTGGGCGATCATCTGGAACACCGGGGCCGGCGTCCAGGTGCCGCGGTCGAGTTCGGCCGACAGTCCGTTGGGCACCACGCGTTCCAGGTTTCCCGCCAGCCCGCCGCCGGTGATGTGGCAGAACGTGCGAACCTGGCTCTCGGCGGCCAGCGCGAGGCAGTCCTTGGCGTAGATGCGCGTCGGTTCGAGCAGCTCTTCGCCGAGTGTGCGGCCGAACTCCTCGACGTGACCGGCGAGGTTCATCCGGTCGATCTCCAGCAGCACCTTGCGGGCCAGCGAGTACCCGTTGGAGTGCAGCCCCGACGAGCCGAAGGCGATGATGACGTCGCCCGGTTTCACCCGGTCGGGCCCCAGCACGTCGTCGGCCTCCACGATGCCGACGCCGGTGGCCGAGATGTCGTAGTGGTCGGGCGCCATCAGGCCCGGATGCTCGGCGGTCTCGCCGCCCAGCAGAGCGCAGCCCGCGATCACACAGCCGTTGGCGATACCGGACACCAGTTCGCTGACGCGTTCGGGCACCGTGCGGCCGACGGCGATGTAGTCCTGCAGGAACAGCGGTTCGGCGCCGCAGACCACCAGGTCGTCGACGACCATGGCGACCAGGTCGAGCCCCACGGTGTCGTGCTTGTCCATGGCCTGGGCGACTGCGAGTTTGGTGCCCACCCCGTCGGTCGACGAGGCCAGCACCGGTTCGCGGTACCCGCCGCGCAGGGCGAACAGCCCGGCGAAGCCACCGAGGCCGCCGCGCACCTCGGGCCTGGTGGCCTTCGCCGCGAGAGGCTTGAACAGTTCGACGGCGCGGTCACCGGCTTCGATGTCCACCCCGGCCGACGCGTAGGAGATGCCGTGTTGTTCGGCGCGATCGGTCATCGAAGGAAAGGCTACCGGTACCGGCCGCGGCACGGTACGCGCCTCGGATCATCGCTGCCTGCGCGTTTCCGCTACGGGGGGCCCGGGGTGTGACACCGTGACCCGGCATGGACAACTTTCGCCGTTCGGCGCTCGCCGCGGCGGTGTCGGTGCTCACCGCGTCGGCCCTGGCAGCACCGGCCGCGGCAACCCCGCCGCGGGACACTGACGGCGTCGTGACCTGGGAGATGACCGACGGCGCCGCCCCGACCGGGACCGATTACATCTTCCGCAGGATCACCATCGCCCCTGGCGGCAGCACCGGCTGGCACTCCCATCCCGGCCAGCTCTTCGGCACGGTCAAGGAGGGCATCCTGATGCACAACCGGGTCGACTGCACGATGGACGGCCTCTATGTGGCGGGCCAGGACATCGCCGAGAAGGGCGGTCAGGGATACGTGCACATCGGCCGCAACGTCGGGCCGACGCCCCTGGTGCTGGAGATCCTCTACATCAACCCGGCCGGGGCGCCGCTGTCGGAGGACGCACCGGATCCGGGTTGCGGGTTTGCCTGACCCCTGAAACGGTCATCCGGCGGCGTACCGGCTTCGAATACCTGGAGACGTCGACGAGAGATGGAGACCGCGGGTGCCTGCTGAACAGATCCGCTGCCTGGTGACCGGCGCCACCGGTTACATCGGTAGCCGCCTGGTGCCCCGACTGCTCGACGAGGGCCGCCAGGTCCGCGCCATGGCCCGGACTCCGGAGAAGCTGGACGACGCGCCGTGGCGCGACCGCGTCGAGGTGGTGCGCGGCGACCTCACCGATCCCGACTCCCTGGTGGCCGCGTTCGAGGGCATGGACGTCGTCTACTACCTGGTGCACTCGATGGGCTCGTCGAAGGACTTCGTCGCCGACGAGAAGCGCTCGGCGTCCAACGTGGTGGCCGCGGCGAAGAAGGCCGGTGTCACGCGGATCGTCTACCTGAGTGGCCTGCATCCCAAGAACGTCGAGTTGTCGCGTCACCTGGCGTCACGTACCGAGGTCGGGGACATCCTCATCGCCTCCGGCATCGAGACCGTGGTGCTGCAGGCGGGCATCGTCGTCGGCTCGGGTTCCGCGTCGTTCGAGATGATCCGCCACCTCACCGACCGCCTGCCTGCCATGACCACCCCCAAGTGGGTGCACAACAAGATCCAGCCCATCTCGATCGACGACGTTCTGTACTACCTGACCGAGTCCGCCACCGCCGAGATCCCGGAATCACGGACTTGGGATGTCGGCGGACCCGATGTCCTGGAGTACGGCGACGCGATGCAGGTCTATGCGAACGTCGCGGGTCTCCGGAAGCGGTTCATCGTCGTGATGCCGTTCTTGACGCCGTCCATCGCGAGTTGGTGGGTGGGTCTGGTGACCCCGATCCCGTCGGGTCTGGCCCGGCCGCTGGTCGAATCGCTGGCGCACGACGCGGTGATGGCGGAGCACGACATCGACGCCGTCATCCCGCCGCCACCGGGCGGTTCGATGTCCTACCGCGAATCGGTGACCGAGGCGCTGCAGCAGGACGGCACCGCGTCAACCGGCGGGCGGCGCCACCTGGTGAAGTTCAGTCCGACAGCGCCGCAGTAGAACTCAGGGGCGACGAACGGCTGAGGCGTTGTCATTCTCGATCGACAGCGGCAGCCCGTTGCGTGCGGCCGTGGCCAGCATGTGCTCGATGACGTTCTTGCCCAGGGCGGTCTCACCCGGCAGCTCGATCGGGTAGTTGCCGTCGAAACACGCCGAGCACAGCCGCGATGCGGGCTGTTCGGTCGCCGCGATCATGGCGTGCTGGGAGATGTAGCCGAGGCTGTCGGCGCCGATCGCCCGCCGGACGGCTTCGAGTGTCTCGTCCTCGTCCTCGACGGCATTGGCGATGAGCTCCGCCGGGGTGGCGAAGTCGATGCCGTAGAAGCAGGGCCACTTCACCGGCGGTGAGGCGATCCGCACGTGCACCTCGAGCGCACCCGCCTCGCGCAGCATCCGGATCAGTGCGCGCTGCGTGTTGCCCCGCACGATGGAGTCGTCGACGACGATCAGCCGCTTGCCGCGGATCACTTCCTTGAGCGGGTTGAGCTTGAGCCTGATGCCCAGCTGCCGAATCGTCTGCGACGGCTGGATGAAGGTGCGGCCCACGTAGGCGTTCTTCATCAGGCCCTGGCCGTAGGGGATGCCGGAGCCCTGCGCGTAGCCGACGGCGGCGGGCGTCCCCGATTCGGGGACACCGATCACCAGGTCGGCCTCGACGGGCTTCTCCGCGGCCAGCCGGCGGCCGATCTCGACGCGGGTGCCGTGCACGGACCGGCCGCCGATGACGCTGTCCGGCCGGGCGAGGTAGACGTACTCGAAGACGCAGCCCTTCGGTGTCGGGTTGGCGAACCGGGTGGAGCGCACCCCGTCTGCGTCGATGGCCAGCAGTTCGCCCGGCTCGATGTCGCGGACGAACGATGCGCCGACGATGTCGAGCGCGGCGGTCTCGGACGCCACCACCCACCCGCGGTCCAGCCGGCCCAGCGACAGCGGGCGTACGCCGTAGGGGTCGCGGGCGGCGTAGAGGGTGTTCTCGTCCATGAACGTCACGCAGAACGCGCCGCGGACGGTGGGCAGCAGTGCCAGCGCGGCCTGCTCGAGCGTGGAGTCGGCCGCGCCGTGGGCCAGCAGCGCGCCCAGGATGTCGGAGTCCGTGGTGGCGGCGCCGGGTGTGCGGGGGTTGATCAGCCCGGCGTCGCGGGCGCGGGCGGCGAGTTCGGTGGTGTTGACGAGGTTGCCGTTGTGGCCGAGCGCGACACCGGTGCCCGCCGCGGTGTTGCGGAACACCGGCTGGGCGTTCTCCCACGTGGTCGACCCGGTGGTGGAGTAGCGGCAGTGGCCGATCGCGACGTGGCCGTCCATGGCGGCCAGGGTCTGTTCGTCGAACACCTGACTGACCAGGCCGAGATCTTTGAAGACCAGCACCTGCGAACCGTCCGCGACGGCGATGCCCGCCGCCTCCTGGCCGCGGTGCTGCAGGGCGTAGAGGCCGTAATAGGTGAGTTTCGCGACGTCTTCGCCCGGTGCCCAGACACCGAAAACGCCGCACTCTTCCTTGGGGCCCTCTTCGGGCTCGAGGTCTGTCTGGCCGGTCACGTTAGGGGCTGCTCCGTGGGGGCGGTGGGTGACATGACCGAGCATACGGTCACAGGCGGGTGTTCGAGGAATCGCGGCGGCAGTGTCGCCGGTGAATCTCGGAGGTACAACACCGTCGCAGCTGCAGGTCATTCCCGGGTCGCGGTCCACACAACGCCGCCGAGCTGTGGCGAAGCTAACCCTCGAGCGTGACCACCGGAAGCCACTGCGCGATCTCCCCGGCCCGCGAACCCGACAGCGTGATGTCGTGTGCGCTCGCCGCGGCGTCGACGGTCGTGAGCCCCGTCGCCAGCCGCAGCCAAGTCCGCCCGTCGGTCTCGACGACGTTGGGTGGGTTGCCCCGGGTGTGACGGGGGCCGGAGATGCACTGCACCGCAACGAAGGGCGGGACGCGCACTTCCACGCTGGCGCCTGGCGCCGAAGCGGCGAGGGTGCGGGCGGTGAGGCGCACCGCCTCGGCGACCTCGGTGCGCGACGGTTCCGGCCGGGCGGCGTCGCGCAGCCAGTCGGCGACCGCCACGACGGCGGCGCGGGTCTTTGCCGGATCGGGACTACGACGGGTGGCCATATCTTAGGGTCGCAAAGTGATTGATCTTCACCACCACCCGCCGTACAAAACGGCGGGTGCGGCGTTGATCGCACTGATGGTCGTCGTCGGCGTGCTGTTCTCACTGCAGTTCCGTGGCGCGTTCACACCGAGGGCCGAGCTGACGGTGGTGTCGTCCCGCGCGGGGCTGGTGGTCGATCCGGGGTCGAAGGTGACGTTCAACGGGGTGGAGATCGGCAGGGTCACCGGTATCGGCACCGTGGCCACCGACGATTCTCAGCAGGCGCGGCTGTCGCTTGACGTCGATCCCCGCTACCTGGGGCTCATCCCGGCCAACGTGGTGACCGACATCAACGCGAGCACGGTGTTCGGCAACAAGTACATCGCCTTCAGCTCACCGGCCGATCCTGCCGCGCAACGCCTTTCGGACGGTGCCGTGGTGGTGGCCTCGTCGGTGACCACCGAGTTCAACACGGTGTTCGAGACGGTCACCGCGCTGGCCGAACAGGTCGACCCGATCAAACTGAATCAGACGCTGAGCACCACGGCGCAGGCGCTGACCGGGCTCGGCGACCGGTTCGGCGGCTCCCTGACCGACGGCAACGCCATCCTCGACGACCTCAACCCCCGGATGCCGCGGCTACGCGAAGACGTCACGAACCTGGCCGACCTCGCCGACGTCTACGCCGACGCCTCGCAGGACCTGTGGGACGGTCTCGACGGCGCCGTGGTGACCGCACGTGCGCTGAACGACCGGCGTGCCGACGTCGACGCCGCCCTGCTCGCCTCGATCGGGTTCGCGAACACCGGCGGCGACACCTTCGAGCGGGCCGGCCCGTACTTCGTGCGGGTGGCCGAGGATCTGCGGCCGACGGCCAAGCTGCTCGACGACTACCGCGGCATGATCTTCTGCACGATCCGCAACTATCACGACGTCGCTCCGGAGATCCAGCGCACCCTCGGCGGCGACAACGGGTTCTCGCTGCGGTCGGCGGGTGCCCCCACGGGTGCGGGCAACCCGTACATCTATCCCGACAACCTGCCGCGGGTGAACGCCCGCGGCGGCCCGGGTGGCCGGCCGGGCTGCTGGCAGAAGGTGACCCGCGAGCTCTGGCCGATGCCCTACCTGGTGATGGACACCGGATACAGCATCGCCCCGTACAACCACCTCGAGATCGGCCGGCCCTTTGCGATCGACTACGTGTGGGGCCGCCAGTTCGGCGAGCTCACCATCAATCCCTGACTGACGGTGTGTTGACATCAAGTTCCGTTGAGGTTCTACGTTGGCGGGCATGACGTTCAAACCGCACGAGATCGCATTCCTGCGTGACGCCGACCTGGGTCGGCTCGCCACCGTTCAGTCCGACGGCACGCCGCAGAACAGTCCGGTGGGGTTCACCTACAACGAAGAGCTCGGCACCATCGACATCGCCGGCTACCGGATGTCGCGCAGCCAGAAGTTCCGCAACATCGCCCACCACCCCGGCGTGGCGTTCGTGGTCGACGACATCTACTCCCGCGACCCGTGGCGGGTGCGCTGCCTGGAGATCCGCGGCACCGCCGAGCAGGCGCAGGCTGGGCCGGCCGGCTCCGACGACGGGCTCGACCCCGCGATCATCCGCGTGCATCCCCGCCGCATCATCAGCTTCGGCATCGACGACACCGAGACCGCGCCGCACGACCTCGTCGCCGACATCCGCGACGTCTGATTCTTACCTCGCGGTGCGTAACGCACCGAAAAGTGCCTACTTGCGGCGGAATTCTGAGCGCCTAGCCTGAAAAGCCCATCGCCGCAGTCTGTTCAGGAGCCATGGCACTCATGTCCAACCTCAGTTTCGGCGTGCTGCTGTACCCCGACGCCACGCTGCTCGACCAGCCGCGGCAGTTCCGTTGGTTGGAGGAGCTCGGTTTCGATCAGGTACTGGTGCCCGATCACAGCTCCGACCTGCGTGACCGCGACGGTGCCTGGTTCGACGGGTGGAGCGTACTGCCACTGGCGGCACAGGCCACCGAGAAAATCCGCATCGGTACCTTGGTCAGCAACCAGATCCTGCGTCCCGCCGCGACACTGGCCCGCCAGGCGCTCACGGTCGACCACCTGTCGGGTGGACGGTTGGATCTCGGGATCGGGGCCGGACTGTTCGACTGGGACCACCATGCCGTCGGCGAGGAGCCGTGGTCACCTCGCGAGCGTGCGGGCCGCTTCGCCGACTATGTCGCGATCCTCGACGGCATACTCCGCGGGACCGGTGAGCGGTTCACCCACGACGGCGAGTCGTTGTGGGTGCGCGACGTGCCGACCGCGCCCGGATCCGTGCAACGGCCGCGTCCCACGCTCATCACCGGCGGTCAGTCCCCGACCGTGCTGCGGGTCACCGCCGAGCGCGCCGACGTCTGGAACACGATCGGACCTTTCGTCGACGACGCCGACGAGATCGTGGCGGTGACGGCCCGCCAGAACCGGCGCCTCGACGAGCTGTGCGCCGCGGCCGGCCGCCCACCGGAGTCGCTGCGCCGGTCCTACACCGCCTTCGGCCCGTTCGACATCTGGTCTCGGCCGGTCACTTTGGAAGAACTGGTCGAGCGGTTCGGCGCGATCGGCATGACGGAGTTCGTCATCGACCTTCCGCCGGGCGATCGGCTGGCCGAGTTCGAGAAACTGGCCACGCACACCATTCCCGCTCTGCGCGGATGAGTGCCCCCTCACGCGGTTCGCCGCAGGATCACCAGCGCGGCGACGGCGCCCGCCTCGTTGACCGCGAAGTGCGCCAGCATCGGCGCGGCGATACTGCCCGAGCGCTCGGCGAGCAGGCCGAACACCCAGCCGGCCAGCCCGGTCGCCACGACCACGGCCGCCACCGGCTGACCGGCTGCCCGCGCGTCGGCGATGTGTGACAGCCCGAACGCCGCGGACTGCAGCAGTCGTCCGCCGTCCGGCCCGAACGCCTCCGCGGCGAGCGTGCCGAGCGCGGCGCGAAACGCGGTCTCCTCGGCCCACACCGTGCCGAGCGGGATGCGCAGCAGCAGCCAGCGCACCGGGCGGTCGGGCACCTTCTGGCCCGCCATCGCCGAGCGCACAGCGGGCAGGGCGGTGGCCGTCCCGACGGCCGCCGCCACAACGGCGACCACGGCCGAGCCATGACGCAATCCGGTCCGGAGCTCGGGCGGCCGCAGGCCGAGTGGTGCGCGCGTCAACCGCACCAGCGCGGTGCCGAAGGCGGCCTGCACCAGCGGATGCCAGCGCGCCGGTAGCCGCGGGCTCACCAAATCCTTGAGGGTGACGAGTGTGACGGCGAGCGCCACCGCCCGGAAACCGCGCCGCGACACTAGTATTCGGGCCCGTCGGCCGCGGCGGACTTCTCCAGGGCCAGCCGGATGCGTGCGGTGTCCTCGGAGGTCCAGCCGTCGGGCGGCGCGACGGCAGCCCATCCGTCGAGCACCGAGTCACCGTAATTGTGGCCGTGCCCGCCCGGCACCCCCGACGCGTTCGTCATGTCGGCGCCGACCTGCCAGAACGTGACGATCGGGTACCAGCGCATCGACGCGGTGCGGTCACGACCCGGCGCCTCCCTCAGCCAGTCCGGCCGGGAGAACAGCAGATCCGGTGACCACCACACGATCGGATCCGACGGGTGTTGCAGGAACAGCACCCGGGTGCCCTCCCACGGGTCGGCGGTGTCCTGCGCGATCTCCTGCGGACCGGTCGCCTCGGAGAACCGGACGGTGCGCCCGTTGTCGTAGCGCGGGGCGACCTCCGGCGTGCCGGGATCGCGCCGCTCGATGATGGCGCGCCACAGCGGGCTGGCGTTGGGCGGGCCCACCCAGAGCACCGACGAGAAGCCCATCCTGGCGATGTCGGGCAGCCACGCGAACGCGCCCTGGCCGCCCATCGATCCGAGACTCTCGCCGTAGAGCACCAATTCGGGTCGCCGGTCCGCGGGGCGCCGCTCCCAGCGCTCGTGGATCGCGTCGATCATCAGCCGGCCGGTGTCGATCGACTTCTGCCGGTCACCCAGGAACGAGATCCAGCTCGGCAGGTAGGAGTACTGCATCCCGACCATCGCCGTGTCGCCGTTGTACATCAGCTCCAGCGACCGCGCGGCCACCGGGTTGATCCACCCGGTGCCGGTGGTCGGGACGATCACCAGCAGTTGCCGGTCGAAGGCGCCGGTGCGCTCGAGTTCGGACAGCAGCAACGCGACCCGCTGCTCGTCGGTGTCGGCCGACTGCAGCCCGGCGTACACCCTGATCGGCTCCAGCGCCGGGCGCCCGTTGACGGCTTCGAGCTCGTCGGCGTTCGGCCCGGAGGCGACGAAGTTGCGGCCCTGGAAGCCAAGCGAATCCCACGACGCGAAGGATTCCGGGCTGCCCGAGCGCTGCGGTTGGGTCGGCGCCACGATGCCGTCGCGGGTGGTGGTGTTCTGTGGCTGGAACACCCGGTTCGCACCGGCCAGGAAGCCGCGCAGCAGCACGCCGTTGATCAGCGTGATGACCAGCACCACGACGATGGCGGTGCCGATGAACAGCGCCACCTCCTGATGTAGATGCCAGCGCCTGATGAAGGTCCGGGCAAGCACTTTCACCGCGTCGAGCAACACCCGGGTGACCGCGACGCAGGCGGCGCCGACGAGCACGGCGATGATCAGCGTGCGCGAATGTCCCAGCGTGGTCGGACCTTCCACACCGGTCACGGCCGACACCTGCCGCTGCCACGCCGCGGCGGGAACGAGCATCGCCACGCTGGCGGCGATCGCCAGTGCCACCGTCAGCCCCTTGGCCCAGTACAGCACGCGCTGCGGCGGCGGCCAGCGCCGGGAATGACGGAACACGAAGCGGTGCAACATCGTCGCGGTGAACACACCGATCCCGTAGCCGATGGCGCCGTTGATGCCGCCGATCAGTCCCTGGAACAGCCAGTCCCGCGGCAACAGTGACGGCGTCAGCGACAGGCAGAAGAACAGCGCACCGAACCCGATCCCGACGAAGTCGAGGCGGACCAGGCTCCAGGCCCAGATCAGCAGCGGGTGGCGCGTTCGGCGTTGTTCCCCCTCGGCGAGTCGCTCGCCGGTACGGTCGTCGGTCGGCGCACTCACCCGAACAATCCGGGGAGCACGCCCTCCGACGTGCTGCGCAGATCCGCGAGGGACACACTGAATTGGTCCTGCACCTCGACGGCGTCGCTGCCGTCGTCCACCACGCCGATGCGGGTGGCGGGTAGGCCGCGGGCCTCGCACATCGACCGGAACCGGCTCTCCTCGGTGCGCGGCACGGCGACCAGCACCCTGCCCGACGACTCGGAGAAGAGCCTGACGAACGGATCGGCATCGTCGGGAAGGATTACACGGCAACCGGTTTCGCCCGCCAGTGCCGCCTCGACCACGGCCTGGATCAGTCCGCCCTCGGACAGGTCGTGGGCCGCGGAGATCAGGCCGTCGCGCGATGCGGCGGTCAGCACCTCGGCGAGCAGCTTCTCCCGGTCGAGGTCCACCTGCGGTGGCGTGCCGCCGAGGTGGCCCGCGGTGACCTGCGCCCAGATGGAGCCGTCGAACTCGTCGCGGGTGTCGCCGAGGAGGATCAGCGTCTCTCCGGGCTCGGTGCCGAGGCCGGTGGGGATGCGGCGCTTGACGTCGTCGATCACGCCGAGCACGCCCACCACGGGGGTGGGCAGGATCGGGGTGCTGCCGGTCTGGTTGTAGAAGCTGACATTGCCGCCGGTGACCGGGATGCCCAGTGCGGCACACCCGTCGGCGAGCCCGCGGACCGCTTCGGAGAACTGCCACATCACGCCGGGGTCCTCCGGCGAGCCGAAGTTCAGGCAATTGGTCACGGCGACGGGGGTCGCGCCGGTTACGGCGACGTTGCGGTAGGCCTCGGCGAGCGCCAGTTGCGCCCCCGCATAGGGGTCGAGCGCGGTGTAGCGGCCGCTCGCGTCGGTGGAGACCGCGACGCCGCGGCCGGTGGCCTCGTCGATGCGCAGCACACCGCCGTCGGCGTGTTCGGCGAGCACGGTGTTGCCGCGCACGTAGCGGTCGTACTGCTCGGTGATGTACGCCCGGCTGCACAGGTGCGGGCTGCCCACCATGGCCAGCAGGGTGGAGCGCAGTTCGTCACCGGTCTGTGGCCGGGGCAGCCCGGCTGTGGTGTCGGCCGTCAGCGCGTCCTGGCTGTCGGGCCGGGCCAGTGGGCGCTGGTAGACCGGACCCTCGTGCGCCACGGTGCGCGGCGGGACGTCGACGACGGTCTCACCGTGCCAGGTGATCTCCAGCCGGTCGCCGTCACTGACCTCGCCGATGACCGTGGCCAGCACCTCCCACTTGCGGCACACCGCCATGAACGCGTCGACGTTGTCGGGAGTGACCACCGCGCACATGCGTTCCTGTGACTCGCTGGACAGCACCTCCGCCGGTGTCATGTTCTTCGCACGCAGGGGCACGCGGTCCAGCTCGATGCGCATGCCACCGTCGCCGGCCGATGCGAGTTCGGATGTGGCGCAGGACAGTCCGGCGCCGCCGAGATCCTGGATACCGACCACCAGACCGGCGGCGTACAACTCGAGGCAGCACTCGATGAGCACCTTCTCCATGAAGGGGTCGCCGACCTGCACGCTGGGCAGCTTCTTGCGTCCTGGCCCCGATCCCTCGTCGCCGCCGAACGTCTCCGACGCCAGCACCGACACCCCGCCGATGCCGTCGAGGCCGGTGCGCGCGCCGAACAGGATGATCTTGTTGCCGGTGCCCGACGCGAAGGCCAGATGCAGATCCTCGGTGCGCATCGCGCCGACGCACAGGGCGTTGACCAACGGGTTGCCTGCGTAAGAGGCGTCGAAGACCGTTTCGCCGCCGATGTTCGGCAGGCCGAGCGAATTGCCGTAGCCGCCGATGCCACGCACCACACCGTCGAGCACCCGGCGGGTGTCGGGGGCGTCGGCCGCGCCGAAGCGCAGCTGGTCCATCACCGCGACCGGGCGGGCGCCCATCGCCATGATGTCGCGCACGATGCCGCCGACGCCGGTGGCCGCCCCCTGGTAGGGCTCCACGTAGGAGGGGTGGTTGTGCGACTCGACCTTGAACGTGACCGCCCAGCCGTCGCCGATGTCGACCACGCCGGCGTTCTCGCCGATACCGGCCAGCATCCCGGCGCGCATCTCGTCGGTGGTCGTCTCGCCGAAGTAGCGCAGATGCACCTTCGAGGACTTGTAGGAGCAGTGCTCACTCCACATCACCGAGTACATCGCCAGCTCGGCGTCGGTGGGCCTGCGCCCGAGGATCTCGCGGATCCGCTGGTACTCGTCGTCCTTGAGGCCCAGTTCGCGGTGGGGCTGGGGTTGGTCGGGGCTGGCTGCCGCCCGCTCGACGGTGTCCAGTGTGGGTCCGACCTCCTGCGTCACGGGGACAGTCTAGTGGCCCGGGGCACTGTGCTCCCGATCACCGCTCCGTGTGCGCGCGGGCCGCCGGGCCGGCAGCGACCAGCCGGCGAGCACCACGGAGACGGCGATCAGTGACAGCAGCACGGCGCGATCACTTCACCGCCGGTGAACGCTCATCCCTCCGCGACGCAGAACGCGTTGCCCGCGGGGTCGGCGAGCACCACCCAGCGGAATTCCTCGCCGAAGCTGTGGCGACCCGTCTCCTCAGCACCGAGGGCCACCAACCGGGCCACCTCCGCCTCCACGTCAGCGGCCGCGAAGTCTGCGTGTAGCCGGTTCTTTCCCGGCGTCGGGTCGGGCACCCGCTGGAAGCCCAGTTGCGGGCCGCGCTCCTGCGCGACGAGCACGAATTCGCCTGGCACGACGGCGTTGACGTCACCGCCCAAGGCCTCTGCCCACCAGGCGGCCAACCCGTCGGGGTCGTCACAGTCGAAGGTCAGCGTCTCCACTCTGAGTGCCATGGACCCGACCCTAGGTCAGGCCACCGACAACCGATAGACACGCCGGGCGTTGTCGCGGAGCATGGCGTCCTCGTCGAACCCGTCGCCCAGCACCTCGCGCAGCATCCAGATGCTGTCCGGCAACGACACATTGGGCTTGTCGATCGGATAGTTCGACGCCCAGAACGAGCGCTGCGGCCCGAACACCGAATACAGGTGGGCGATCAGCGGTGCGGCGAGGTCACGCAATTGCTCGCGCGGCACAGCTCCGGCGCCCAGCACCGGCATGCCGAGGCCGCCGAACTTGGCGACGACGTTTGGCAGCGCGGCGAGTGCGGCGATGTCGTCACGCCAGCGGGCCAGGATGTCGCTGCGCTCGGCTCCGGAGACGCCGGTGTGCCGGCCGCGCGGGCCGAGCGCACCCACCGGCGTGGCGAAGTGGTCGAGCACGAAGGTGGTCTGCGGGTACTCGCGGGCGAGCGTCGCCGCGTCGGGGAGCTGGTGGCTGTAGACCCAGATGTCGAAGGTGAGGCCGCGCTCGGCCACCGCCGCGAAACCACGGAGGAACGCCGGCTCGGCGAGCAGGTGCGCCGCGGGCGTCCAGTCCATCACGCCGGGTTCGTCGTGGTGGGCGGCCAGGCAGCGCACGCCCCGCACCAGCGGGCTCGCCTCGAGGTGGGCGTCGAGCACTCCGGCGACACCGGACTCACCGGGGTCGGCGTGCACCACGATCGCGCCGAGGGAAGGTGCGCCGTCGCGGCCGAACGGCAGTGCCGCGATCCACCGCGTCTCGTCGACCGCGCCGAGCGGTTCCTTCGACTCCCAGCCCGCCTGGACGTGGACGACGGTGCGCACGCCGGCGGCCGCCGCGTCGTTCCGGTAGTCCCCGGGCAGGTACCGGTCGAACAGGTACCGCGCATCGCCGACGAATTCGCGATTGCTGCGCGGGAACACCCTCACCAGCGCCGGCATCACCAGCGGCGCGCGGCGCACCACCTTCGCGACCGTCGACACCTTGCGCGGGGTGGTGAACGGGTCCCACTGGTGGATGTGCGCGTCCACCACGTCTCGTGCGGTCACGGGTTCACTGTCGCGTGCCGACGCCGCATCGGCAGGCGAATCCGCGGAAATCAGGCAGGCGCCAGGAACGCCTGCAGCGCCGCCGAATACGCCGCGACGTCGTGCGCGCCCATCAGCTCGCGCGCCGAGTGCATCGCGAGCTGGGCCGCACCGACGTCGACGGTCGGGATGCCGGTGCGCGCCGAGGTCATCGGGCCGATGGTCGACCCGCACGGCAGGTCGGCGCGGTGCTCGTAGCGCTGCAGCGGGACGCCGGCCTGATCGCACGCGAGCTGGAATGCCGCGGCGGTCCGGCTGTCGGTGGCGTAGCGCAGATTCGGCTGGACCTTGAGCACGGGTCCGGCGTTCACCTCGATCAGATGCAGGGGTTCGTGGCGCTCGGGGTAGTTCGGATGGGTGGCGTGCGCCATGTCGCCGGAGGCCACCATCGATCCCGACAGCCGACGCAGCAGGTCTTCGCGCGCGCCGCCGGCCGCCAGCGTGATCCGTTCCAGCACGGTCGGCAGCAGGTCGGACTGCGCGCCGTGATCCGACGTGGACCCCACTTCCTCATGGTCGAACAGCGCGAGCACCGGCACGGCGCGGCCGGCCGCGGTGGTGGCGAGCAAGGCTTCCAGCCCGGCGTAGCAGGTGCCCTGGTTGTCCAGCCGGGGCGCACTGACCAGTTCCTCGCTCGCGCCCACGAGCCGCGAATCCGCGAGGTCGTGGGTCATCAGGTCCGCGGCGAGCACGTCGCCGGCCGCCACGCCCGCACGGTCGGCGACGTACTCGAGGAACGACCGGGTTCCGCTCCCCACGCCCCACACCGCGTTCAGGTGTCGCTGCGGATCGAGGGTGACGCCCTTGCGGTCGTCGGACAGGTGGATCGCCAGCTGCGGCACCCGCAAAATCGGCTCGTCGACGCGCACCAGCACGTCCTGCATGCTCCCGCCGCTGCGGACCGAGAGCCTGCCACTCACGCCGAGGTCGCGGTCCAGCCACGAGTTCAGCCAGGCACCGCCGTAGGGCTGCAGCGCCACCACCTGCCAGCCCGCCACGAAGCGGTCCGGATGCTGCTTGACCCGCAGGTTGGGGCTGTCGGTGTGGCCGCCGACGATCCGGAACGGCGCACCGGGGTCCTCACCCGCCCGCCACGCGACCAGTGACCCGGCACGCACCGTGAAGTAGTCACCCGGATCGGCCGGCCAGGCGTCGGACTCGGCCAGTTCGGTGAAGCCTTCGGTCCGCAACCGTTCGGCGACGGTGACGCAGACGTGGAACGGCGACGGCGAGGCGTCGATGAACTCACAGAGGTGCTGGGGGCTAGCTGCCATCTTTCAAGTTTGACGGGCGATTTCACTGATCTTGACGCTAGGGTCCACGTTGTGCCCGATCCGCTGCCACAACCGGTGCTGGCGCCGCTGACTCCGGCGGCCGTATTCCTGGTCCTCACCGTCGACGACGGCGGCGAGGAAACGGTGCACGACGGGCTTGCCGACATCTCGGGGCTGGTGCGTTCCATCGGTTTTCGCGATCCCAGCAAGCGGCTGTCGGTGGTGGCCTCGATCGGGTCCGACGCGTGGGACCGGTTGTTCTCCGGACCCCGGCCCGCCGAGCTGCACCCCTTCGTCGCGCTGCACGGTCCGCGGCACGACGCCCCCGCGACGCCGGGCGATCTGCTGTTCCACATCCGCGCGGAATCGATGGACGTGTGCTTCGAACTGGCCACCAAGCTGGTCGAGGCGATGGCCGGCGCCGTCACCGTCGTCGACGAGGTGCACGGCTTCAAGTTCTTCGACAACCGGGACCTGATGGGCTTCGTCGACGGCACGGAGAACCCGGACGGCCCGCTGGCGCGCAGCGCGACGCAGATCGGGGACGAGGACCCCGATTTCGCCGGCGGCTGCTATGTGCACGTGCAGAAGTACCTGCACGACATGGGGTCGTGGAATGCGTTGCCGGTCGGCGAGCAGGAGCGGGTGATCGGCCGCACCAAGCTCGACGACATCGAACTGGGCGACGACGCGAAGCCTGCGAACGCCCACATCGCGCTCAACGTGATCACCGACGACGCGGGCAACGAGCTCAAGATCCTGCGGCACAACATGCCTTTCGGCGAGATCGGCCGTTCCGAGTTCGGCACCTACTTCATCGGCTACTCGCGGACCGCCGCGGTGACCGAGCGGATGCTGCGCAACATGTTCATCGGCGATCCGCCCGGGAACACCGACCGCATCCTCGACTTCTCCGCCGCCGTGACGGGCGGCATGTTCTTCTCCCCGACGATCGACTTCCTCGACGACCCACCGCCGTTGCCCGGCGCGGCCGCCGTCCCGGCCGCGTCTCCCGCGCCATCACCCGCCTATGCCGGTTCCCTGTCGATCGGCAGCCTGAAAGGACAGTCCCGATGAACAACCTCTACCGCGAGCTGGCGCCGGTCACCGACGGGGCATGGGAGCAGATCGAACAGGAGGCGACCCGAACGTTCAAGCGCCACATCGCCGGTCGTCGCGTCGTCGACGTGAGCGAGCCGGGTGGCCCGGTCACCGCGGCGATCAGCACCGGCCATCTGGTCGACGTGACGTCACCGGGTGACGGCGTGTTCGCCCATCTGCGCGACAGCAGGCCGCTGGTGCGGCTGCGGGTCCCGTTCACGGTGTCGCGCAGCGCGATCGACGATGTCGAACGCGGTTCGCAGGACTCCGACTGGGATCCGGTCAAGGACGCCGCGAAGAAGCTGGCGTTCGTCGAGGACCGCGCGATCTTCGAGGGCTATCCCGCCGCGTCGATCGAGGGCATCCGCGGCTCGAGTTCCTGCCCGAACCTCAAACTCCCCGCCGATCCGCGGGAGATCCCCGACGTCATCACCCAGTCGCTGTCGGAACTGAGGCTGGCCGGCGTCGACGGCCCGTACAGCGTGCTGCTGTCAGCCGACGTGTACACGCAGGTGAGCGAGACGACGGTGAACGGCTATCCGATCCGCGAGCACCTCAACCGGCTCGTCGACGGCGACATCATCTGGGCGCCGGCCATCGACGGGGCATTCGTGTTGTCCACTCGCGGCGGGGATTTCGATCTGCAGCTCGGCACCGACGTATCGATCGGATACCTGTCGCACGACGCCGACACCGTGCAGCTGTACCTGCAGGAGACGCTGACGTTCCTCTGCTACACCGCCGAGGCGTCGGTCGCCCTGACGGCCTGAGCCGGTCGCGAGGCGCTCAGGCCGACGCGAGCACCGCGTCCAGCGCCGAGTAGAACAGCCCGAGGCCGTCGTCGGACGGTCCGGTCAACGCCTCGGTGGCGTGCTCGGGGTGCGGCATCAGGCCGACGACGCGGCCGTCGGCCGAGCTGACGCCGGCGATGTCGCGCATCGAGCCGTTGGGATTGTCGCGGTAGCGGAACACCACCCGGCCCTCGCCCTCGAGTTCGTCGAGGGTCTTCTCGTCGGCGACATAGCGGCCCTCCCCCGACTTGAGCGGGACCAGGACGTCGGCGCCCGGTTCGAAGCGGGTGGACCACGCCGAGGACGTCGAGGCGACCTCCAGCCAGATGTCGCGGCACACGAAGTGCAGTCCGGCGTTGCGGGTGAGCGCACCGGGCAGCAGACCCGCCTCGCACAGCACCTGGAAGCCGTTGCAGATGCCGAGCACCGGCAGCCCCTCGCGGGCCTCGCGGACCACCTCGCCCATCACCGGGGCGAACTTCGCGATCGCGCCCGCCCGCAGGTAGTCGCCGTAGGAGAAGCCGCCGGGCACCACGACCGCGTCGACCCCCTTGAGGTCGGCGTCGGCATGCCACAGGCTGACCGCCTCGGCGCCGGAGAGCCGCACCGCGCGGGCGGCGTCGATGTCGTCGAGGGTGCCGGGGAATGTGATGACCCCCACACGTGCCGTCATGCCTGCTCCCTGCTGACCGACCAATCCTCGATCACCGTGTTCGCCAGCAGGGATTCGGCGATCTCGGCGATCGTCTCGTCGGTCACGCTGTCGTCGACCTCGAGCTCGAACCGCTTGCCCTGCCTGACATCTGACACTCCGGCGATGCCGAGTCGACCGAGCGCACCGACGATCGCCTGGCCCTGCGGATCGAGGATCTCCGCCTTGGGCATCACATGCACCACCACCCTTGCCACGGGACAACTGTACCGGCGTCGGTGGCGCGGCCGCCCTACCGGCACGAGTCGATGTAGGCGACGCACAGCGGGGCGGCCATCGCGTCGAGGACATCGGCGTCCGCGACGGCCGGCCACGGGCGGGCCTGCCGGCCCGTCGACCACAGCGCCAGCTCGCTGATCGTGCCGCTGCGCGGGTCGACCAGCAGGTACTCGTGCAGCGTCGGTCCGGCTGCGTCGCTGATCACCGCGGCTTTGCGCTCCGGTTCGGCGGTGGTGAGCGACGGCGAGGCGTGCGGGGCGGTCAGCTGGCACCGGCGCAGCGCGGCGACACCCGCGTCGTAGACCTCGGTCGCCGTCTCACCGGCCCGCCATGCCTCCCCGCGCCAGTGCATCACCTGCGCCTGCAGGTGCCACAGCCCGTCGGGCGAGGTCACGACGGCGCGGGACGCCACGGCGTAGGCGCGTGCGTCGTCGACCGGTGGCGAGGCGCACGCCTCCTCGAACCGGAACAGTGGCGCGGTCACGGGGGTGGCGACGGCGCCGAGTTCGGGCCAGCGGTAGGCGTCGTGCAGCGGGATCGAGCTCGGGGCGATCCAGGCGGACTGCGGAATCCGGTCGCAGAACGGCGGGCAGTCCAGCGGGGCGGCGCCCACAGGAGCGGGCGCGAACGCCAACCCGCAGCCGGCCAGCACCGCCGCCAGCAGAATTCGCATCCAGAACCCCCGCGCTCACGCCCCGCCCGAGCGCCACAATATAGGCATGCAACTAACGCATTTCGGCCATTCCTGCCTTCTCGCCAGCTTTTCCGCCGGATCCGGTGAATCCGCGGCCGAGACGACGGTGCTGTTCGACCCCGGCACGTTCTCCCACGGCTTCGAGGGCATCACCGGCCTGTCGGCGATCCTGATCACCCACCAGCACCCCGACCACGCCGACACCGAGCGGCTGCCTGCCCTGCTGGAGGCCAACCCGCAGGCCGCCCTGTTCGCCGACCCGCAGACCGCCGCGCAGCTCGGCGAGCCGTGGCGGGCCGTGCACGTCGGCGACGAGTTCAGCATCGGCCACCTGCAGGTACGCGGTGTCGGCGGCAAGCACGCCGTGATCCATCCGGAGATCCCGGTGATCGACAACATCTCCTACCTGCTGGGCGACGACGATCACCCGGCCCGGCTCATGCATCCGGGTGACGCGCTGTTCGTGCCCGGTGAGCCGGTCGAGGTACTGGCCACCCCGGCGGCGGCACCGTGGATGAAGATCTCCGAGGCGGTCGACTACCTGCGGGCGGTCGCGCCGGCCCAGGCGGTGCCCATCCACCAGGCGATCATCGACCCGAGTGCGCGCGGTATCTACTACGGCAGGCTCTCGGAGATGACCGACACCGATTTCCGTGTGCTCGAACCGGAGAACGGCACCGCGTTCTGATCGCTGGCGAGCAGACACAGATTCGCACTGTCACGCCTCGGGCGATGCGATTTTGCGTCTGCTCGCGGGACGAAGCCGGGCCTCAGGCGATGTCGCGGGCGGCGCCGCGGCCGGCGGCCCGGCCGGAGAAGATGCAGCCGCCCAGGAAGGTGCCCTCCAGCGAGCGGTAGCCGTGCACGCCGCCGCCGCCGAAGCCGGCCGCTTCGCCGGCCGCGTACAGCCCCGGATACGCGGACCCGTCGGCGGTGAGCACGCGAGAGTCGAGGTCGGTCTCCAACCCGCCCAGCGACTTCCGGGTCAGGATGTGCAACTTCACCGCGATCAGCGGCCCGGCCTTCGGGTCGGTGAGGCGGTGCGGGGCGACCACCCGGCTGAACCGGTCGCCGAGATACGCGCGGGCTCCGCGGATCGCGGTGATCTGGCTGTCCTTGGTGAACCGGTTCGCCACCTCGCGGTCGCGGGCGGTCACCTCAGCGGCCACGGCGTCGTAGTCGAGCGGCACCACGGCGGGCACGCCGTTCATCGCGGCGACCAACTCCCGCAACGAGTTCGCGCTGACGAAGTCGACGCCCCGATCGACGAAGGCCTGCACCGGGGCCGGTGCGCCCGGTCGCACCCTGGCCAGCACCTGCCGCACGCTTCGGCCCGTGAGGTCGGGGTTCTGCTCCTGCCCCGACAGCGCGAACTCCTTCTCGATGATCCGCGCGTTGAGGATGAACCAGGTGTAGTCCTGCCCGGTGGTGCAGATGTGTTCCAGTGTGCCGAGGGTGTCGAAGCCCGGGTACAACGGCACGGGCAGCCGTTTCCCGTTGGCGTCCAGCCACAGTGACGACGGGCCGGGCAGGATCCGGATGCCGTGCAGCGGCCAGATCGGGTCGTAGTTGGTGATGCCCTCGGTGTAGTGCCACATGCGGTCGGCGTTGATCACCCGCGCTCCGGCGGCCTCGGTGATGCCGATCATCCGCCCGTCGACGTGGGCGGGCACACCGCTGATCAACTGTTCGGGCACCCGGCCCATCCTGGGCGGCCAGTTCTTCCGCACCAGGTCGTGGTTGCCGCCGATGCCGCCGCTGGAGACGATCACCGCCGACGCGCGAAACTCGAACTCGCCGACGGTGTTCCGTGACGACGGTGCTCCCCGCACCGCGGTCGACGGTTCGAGGACGGCGCCCCGCACGCCGGTGACGGCCCCGCCCTCGACGATCAACTCGTCGACGCGGTGCCGGTGTGCGAACCGCACCGCGCCCGGGGCCGCACGCAGCCGCCGCTCGAACACCTCGACGATCGCCGGGCCGGTGCCCCACGTGACGTGGAAGCGCGGCACGGAGTTGCCGTGCCCGGTGGCGCCGTAGCCGCCCCGCTCGGCCCACCCGACGAGCGGGAAGGTCTGCAGTCCGCGGGCCCGCAACCAGCTGCGCTTCTCCCCCGCCGCGAAGTCGACGTAGGCGTGCGCCCACTGCCGCGGCCAGTGGTCCTCGGGCCGGTCGAAGCCGGCCGAGCCCAGCCAGTCCTGCAGTGCGAGTTCGTGGCTGTCGCGGATGCCGAGCCTGCGCTGTTCGGGACTGTCGACGAAGAACAGCCCACCGAACGACCAGTACGCCTGACCACCGACGTTGGCGGCGTTCTCCTGGTCGACGATCAGTACGCGCCGGCCCCGCTCGACGAGCTCACAGGCCGCGACCAGACCGGCCAGGCCGGCTCCTACGACGATGACGTCAGCGTCCACAGGACGCTACGTTAGCCCTGCCCGCCGTGCGCGGACCTCAGGCGGCGTCGGTGAGCGCCACGGGCGGCGCCCAGCTGTAGACCGCCGGTGCGCACCGGTGCATCAGCGCGAGGTCGACGGCGTCCAGCACGGCCTGCCGCGGACCGGGACGGTGCAGCTGTTTGGCCGACACCGCGAGCCGGACCATGCCACCGCGGCGGGCGGTGCGGTCGGCGGTGAGCACCAGCGTGCGGCACCACCACGGTTCGGTGAGGAAGCCGGCGCCGATGCCGACGACGCGGGCGCGCACGGTCGTCTGCCGCACCAGATCGGTGATCCCGGTGAGGCCGGCCATCAGACGGAAGCCGTTGCGGGGCAACGCGGTCACGGTGCCCTGCGAGACGGTCCAGCCCGGGGCGGCGAACAGCCGGGTGCGCAGACCGAGGTGTTCGAGCACCCGGTCGGCGCCCATCAACCGCAGGTTGGCCTCGTGTGCGGGCAGGGTGGCGAACTCGCTGCGGCGCTGCTTGGTCGCGGCCTCGTCGAAACCGTGCAGCACGATGGCGGCGCCGTCGGCGCGGCGTTCTGTCAGCCAGCTCACCGTCCGCTCGTCGCGGTCCAGCCGGTAGCCGCCCTTGAGGCGGGGGGCGACCAGGAACGACGACGGCACGTTGCGCGCGTCGAGCTCGGCGCAGAACGAGGCGACGTGGGGCAGCGTGCGTTCGCTGATATGGGCGATCGAGACGATCAGTTGTCCAGCCACATGTGCAGTGTGGCAACGCCAGGTGTCGTGACGGTTGCCGACACGTGGGCAGGAGTTGTCTATCGCGGCAAGACCGCTTCGATGGCGGTGATGACCTCCGGTGCGTCCGGCTCGGTGCGCGGACGGAACCGGTTGACCACCGAGCCGTCGGGTGCGATGAGGAACTTCTCGAAGTTCCACTGGATGTCACCGGCCTCGCCGCCGGCGTCGGGGGTCTTGGTGAGCTCGGCGTAGAGCGGATGCCGGTCCGGCCCGTTGACGTCGGTCTTGGCCAGCAGCGGGAACGTCACGCCGTAGTTCTGCGAGCAGAAGGTCTGGATCTCCTCGGCACTGCCGGGCTCCTGGCCCATGAACTGGTTGCAGGGCACACCGATCACGGTCAGGCCGCGCCTGCCGTACTCCTGGGCGAGCCGCTCCAGGGCGCTGTACTGCGGCGTCAGACCACATTTCGAGGCGACGTTCACCACGAGCACCGCGCCGTCGGTGATCTCGGCGAGGTTGGTGGGGGTGCCGTCGAGGGTGGTCAGCGGGATGTCGGACAGCGACGTGTCAGCCATGTCCGCACGCTACCGCAGGCCCTGCGTCAGCGACCGAACAGCATCGTGGCGGTACGGCGGGCGGTGGCGATCGGATCGGCGTCGGTGTCGACGGCCTGGTTGAGCCAGAGCAGCGAGAAGCCGTGCACCAGCGACCACGCGGCGAGCGCGGCGGCTTCGGGGTCGGCCTCGGCACGGTCGTCGGTGAGGGTGCCGACGCCGCGGGCCAGCTCGGCGCCCGCGGCGGCCTGGGCACCGGCGAGATCGGCGTCGGCCGCGTCGAACAGCGACTTGTCGAACATCACCGCGTAGTGACCGGGATGGCTCAGCGCGAAGCCGACGTAGGCCAGCGCCGCGTTGACGAAGTCCGGCCTGGCCTGCTCGAGCGCCGAGGTGAGCAGCCGGAACCCCTCCGTCGCCAGGGCGGTGAACAGTCCACGCCGGTCGGTGAAGTGATGCGCAGGCGCCGCGTGCGACACCCCCGCCTCGCGGGCCAGTTCGCGCAGCGACACCGCGTCGGCGCCGCGCTCGGCGACCAGGTCCGCGGCGTGGCCGAGGATCACCGCCTTGAGGTCACCGTGGTGGTAGGTGCGCTTGCCCATCGGGCCAGTCTAGCCCACATCTTGACACTGACTAGTTAACCGCTACCCTCATCTTGACACTGACAAGTTCGAAGGGGGTTCGCGATGGCGGTGCTGATGGCGCTGGTGCTGGGCAGTCTGGCAGCGCGGACGGCCGGCTGGCTCGGCGTCGACTACCTCGACACCTGGCCCCGGGCCGTCGCCGTCGGACTGGCGTTGATGTTCACGATGACCGGGGTGGCGCACTTCGTCCCCGGCATGCGCCGGGACATGATCGCCATCGTGCCGCCGCGGCTGCCGGCACCCGGCGTGCTCGTGACGATCACCGGCGTGCTGGAGCTGATCGGCGCGGCGGGGCTGCTGTTCCCGCCGACGAGGGTCGCCGCGGCGGTGTGCCTGTTCGTGCTGATGCTGGCGACGTTCCCCGCCAACGTCCGAGCGGCAAGGATGCCGAACCCGCCGAGGTCGATGACGTCGCGGCTAGACGTTCGGACCGCTGAAGAAGTTGTCTACCTCGCCGCTGCCGTAGTGGTCGCGGTCGGCGGTGGCTAGCACCCACGCGTACTGGAACGCCGCCTCCTTCCACCGCTCGTAGCGTCCGCTGATCCCACCGTGGCCGGCGCTCATCTCGGTCTTCAACAGCACCGGGTTGGCATCGGTCTTGGTGTACCGAAGCGCGGCAACCCATTTCGCGGGCTCGACGTAGAGCACCCTGGTGTCGTTCAGCGACGTCATCGCCAGGATCGGCGGGTAGTCCCTGGCCACGACGTTCTCGTACGGCGTGTACGACTTCATGTAGAAGTAGATGTTCTCGTCTTCGATCGGGTTGCCCCACTCGTCCCACTCGGTCACCGTGAGCGGCAGGGCCGGATCCAGGATGGTGGTCAGCGCGTCGACGAACGGCACCTGCGCCAGGAACCCGGCGAACAACTCCGGCGCGAGGTTGGCCACCGCGCCGATCAGCAGACCGCCCGCGCTGCCGCCGAGGCCCACCAGGTTCTCCGGCCGCGTGACGTCGGTGGCGATCAGATGCCGTGCCACCGCGATGAAATCGGTGAACGTGTTGCCCTTCTCCAGCAGCTTGCCGTGCTCGTACCACGACCGGCCCAGCTCGCCGCCGCCACGGACGTGCGCCACCGCGAACACCATTCCCCGGTCCAGCAGCGACAGCCGTGCGATGGAGAAGCGCGGATCCTCGCAGGACTCGTACGCGCCGTAGCCATACAGCAGCGTCGGGGCCGGAAACTGCAGACCCGCCCGGTGCACGATGGAGATGGGCACCCTAGCGCCGTCGGGTGCGGTCGCCCAGTCCCGCCGCTCGACGTAGTCTTCGGGCCGGTAGTCGCCCAGCACGGGTTGCTCGCGCAGCAGGACGCGCTCACCGGTGGGCAGGTCGATGTCGTACACCCGCACCGAGGTGACGAACGACGTCGCCGCCACCCGGAGCCTGGGAGCGTCCCAGTTCGGGTTGGCGCTCAGCCCCGCCGAAGTCAGCTCGGTGTCGAAGGTGATCTCCTCGGCGCGCCCGTATCCGCCGTCGGCGGTCAGCGGCCACAGCTCGATGCGGGGCAGCGCCTCACTGCGGTAACTGACCACGAGGTGACGCGCGAAGGCGTCCACCCCGTCGAGGCGGACGTCCTCGCGGTGCGGGATCAGCGTGCGCACCGCGGCCGGGTCGGTGACGGGCGCCTCGATCAGCTCGAAGTTCTCGGCGCCGTCGTTGTGCAGGATCAGGAAGCGGTCGTCGCCGCCCACCACGGCGTGCTCGACGGAGTACTCCACCGAGTCGCGGCGCGGCCACACGACGACGAATTCGGCCTCCGGGTCCGCAGCGTCGGCGTAGCGCACCTCTGAGGTGACGGCGCTGCCTGCCGCGATCATCAGGTACCGGTCGCTGCGGGTGCGCCCGACTCCGAGCCAGTACTTCTCATCCGCTTCGTGATACACGCGCTCGTCGGGCAGCCCGGCGCCGAGGCGATGACGCCACACCGTGTCCGGACGCCACGCGTCGTCCACCGTCGTGTAGTAGACGGTGCGGTTGTCCGCCGCCCAGGTGGCACCCGCCCCGATGCCGACGACGGTGTCGTCGTACTGCTCGCCGGTGCGTAAGTCCCGGAACCGCAACGTGTACCGCTCGTCGCCGACGGTGTCGACGGAGTAGGCCAGCACATTGCCGTCCAGGCTGATCGTCGCGGCGCCGAGGGCGAAGTAGTCGTGCCCCTCGGCTTCGGCGTTCTCGTCGAGAAGCACCTGCTCGCCGGGGATCTCGGTGTTCTCGTCGAGAACCGGGGGTGTCCAGTCGTCGGGGTCACCGATCGGGCAACGGCAGTGCACCCCGTACTGCTTGCCCTCGAAGCTGCGCCCGTAATACCACCAGTCACCGCGGCGGGTGGGCACCGACAAGTCGGTCTCCTTGGTGCGCGCCTTGATCTCGTCGAAGATCCTCTGCCGCAACGGCGCCAGGTCGGCCGTCATGTGATCGGTGTAGGCGTTCTCGGCCTCGAGGTGCTCGATCACCTCGGCGTCGTCCTTGTCGCGCAGCCACTCGTAGTGGTCGAGAAAGACGTCGCCGTGGAATTCGCGGCGGTGTTCGACGCGCTTGGCCTGCGGTGGATTCACGCGCCGGGACCGATCCACGCGTCGAACTGCAGGCCCGAGATGCGTTCGTAGGCTTCGAGGTAACGGGCGCGGGTGGCCGCGACGACGTCGGGCGGAAGCGGCGGCGGCGGCGCGTCGCCTGCCCGGTCCCAGCCGGACTCCGGCGCGGTCAGCCAGTTGCGGACGAACTGCTTGTCGAAGCTGGACTGCACCTCGCCCTCGCGGTGATCGTCGGCGCGCCAGTATCGCGAGGAGTCCGGTGTGAAGACCTCGTCGGCGAGCACCAGGGTGCCCTGCCTGTCGACGCCGAACTCGAATTTGGTGTCAGCGATGATGATGCCCTTCGTCAATGCGTGCTCGGCGCCCCTGGCGTACGTCCGCAGGGTGTGGTCGCGCAACTGTTCCGCGCGTTCGGCGCCGACGAGTCCGACGGTGTCGTCGAACGTGATGTTCTCGTCGTGCTGGCCCAGTTCGGCTTTGCTCGCCGGGGTGTAGAGCGGCTCGGCGAACCTGCTGGCCTCGGTCAGCCCGTCCGGCAGTGCGATGCCGCAGACTGCGCCGGTCCTGCGGTAGTCGACGAGGCCCGACCCGGTCAGGTACCCGCGGGCCACGCATTCCACCGGCAGCATCTCGAGTTCGTGCACCACCAGCGCGCGGCCGAGCACCTCGTCGGGTATCCGCTCGTCGTCGGGCGGGCCCGCGAGGTGGTTCGGCGCGTCGAGCAGGTCGAAGAAGAACACGCTCATCGCCGTCAGGATGCGGCCCTTGTCGGGGATGTCGCTGTCGAGCACGTGGTCGTAGGCGGAGATGCGATCGGTGGCCACGAACAACAGGTGGTCATCATCGATGCGGTAGAGCTCCCGGACCTTGCCGCTGGCCAGATGGCGGTAGTCGGTCAGAGCAGGGCGCATCCGGCCAGACTATCTGCTGGGATCGGGGCATGAGCTCTCGCTACCTGCCGTACGCCACCACGCCCGTCCGCCTGCTGTGGCAGCTGATCAGCGACATCGCCATCGCCGCCTGGACCGTGGTGTGGGTCCTGGTGGGCATGGCGGTGCACGCGGCGGTGAGCACCATCGCCGAAGTCGGCCGCCAGGTGAACACCGGCGCCAACGGCGTCGCGGACAATCTCAACTCCGCGGGTGACAACGCCGACGACTTCCCGCTCGTCGGCGATGCCCTGGCCAAGCCGCTGCGGGCGGCCAGCGAGGCGGCTCTCGACATCGCAGGCGCCGGCCAGAGCCTGGACGACACCGCGTCGTGGCTGGCGTGGGTACTGGCGCTGGCGGTCGCGTCGCCGCCGATCCTGGCCGTCGCGATGCCGTGGCTGTTCCTGCGCCTGCGGTTCTTCCGCCGCAAATGGACGGCCGTCACGCTGGCCAGGACGCCGGCCGGTGAGCAACTGCTGGCGCTGCGGGCGCTGGCCAACCGGCCGCTGGCCAAGCTCGTCAGCGTCGACGACGATCCCGTCGGCGCGTGGCGCAGCCAGGACGCCGTCGCGATCCGCGGGCTGGCGGCCCTGGAACTGCGCGCCGCAGGCATCCGCGCCCACCTCTAGATCCCCAGTGATTTCGGCGCGCTGACGTTCGCTCAGCGATCGAAACCGCGCCGAAATCGCGAAGGTGAGAACCATTCGCGGCGGCTCGCCGTCTGACGATCGTGATCGACGACTATCTGCGCCGCCACGACGGCGTCATCACGCTGGCTCAGGCGGGTCGGGCGGGACTCGACGAACAGGCCGTACGGCGACGGGTCAGATCTGGGCACTGGCGACGCTGCTCACCGGGTGTGTACTTCGTCGACGACCGACCTTTCACCGACGCCGCCCGCGCTCGAGCGGCGGTATGGGGCCTCGGCACGCGTGCGACGGCCAGCGGACTGGCCGCCGCGTGGTGGCACGGCCTGACGAACTTCGCGCCCGAGGTCGTCGAAGTGACCGTGCCGCGAAACAGCCACGGCCGGAGCCGCCCCGGCGTCCGACCGCGGCGACGCGATCTGCGACCGGTCGACGTCGTCGAGCGGCGTGGGCTGCAGGTCACCGCGCTACCCCTCACCGTCGTCGAAGCGGCCGTACGACGTGGCGGCGGCCCGAAGATCCTCGACTCGTCACTGCAGCGCCACGTCGAACTCCGCGGCCTGTGGACCGCACATCTGCGCAACAAGGGTCGACACGGTTCGCCGGCCGCCCGTCGCCTCCTCCAGGTCGCCGATGACGGCGCCCGTTCCGAAGCCGAGCGATTGCTCGTCCGACTGCTCAAGGCGGCACGCATCATCGGCTGGAGGGCGAATCATCCGGTCGCCGGATACCGTGTCGACGTGGCATTCCCGAACGCGGGAGTGGCCATCGAGGTCGACGGCTTCGCCTTCCACTCCGACAGCGACGACTTCCACGCCGATCGGGTACGTCAGAACGCGATATCGCTCGCGGGCTGGCAGGTGCTGCGCTTCACGTGGCTGGACCTGACTGAACACCCACAACGGGTGATCGCCACGATCAATCACGCGATTCGGGCGCGCTGACGATCGGTGAGCGAACGAAAGCGCGCCGAAATCGCAATACCGTGAGCAGCCAGACCGCCAGGGCGATCCAGAACGCGATCGCCGACACCACATCGAGCCATCGCCACCCCGTCTCCCGGTACATCGCGAAGGTGGCCGAGGCGTACATGCCCAGCGGGAAGACGGCTGGCCAAGCCCGCACCCGCCGCCACCCGACGCAGAGCAGCGGGACGATCCACAGCGTGGCGAGCAACCACGTCCCGATCGTCACATGTTTCACGGCATCCGCGAACGGTCCGGGCGGCAGCGCGTGGTGCAGGTGGTCGCCGGCCAGCGTCGACACCGCGAGCCCGCCCATCAGGATCCAGTGGTCGGGAGGGACGCCGCGTCGCATGGCCGGGTCGGCGCCGATCCGCCAGACGACCAGCGATGTCATCACCAGATACCAGCACAGCGCGAGCAGCCAGAATGCAGTACCCCAGAACAGGATTCCGAGTGCGACGAACACGATGGCCAGTCCCGAGGTGGCGACGCTGACCAGTTCCCACGCGCCGTGCGCGCGGCCCCGCAGGCCGGACCACCGCAGTCGCCACATCCTGCTGACGACGATCGGCATCAGCGACACCCAGCCCAGCAAGGCCAGCGTGCCGAGCACCCACACGGCCGCCTCGTGATCGGAGAAGCGGGCAGCCAGCACCGCGCATGCCGCCACGTAGGTGAACAGCCCGACGGCCGTGTCGATCTCGCGCAGATCCCAGCCGTCGCGCCGCCAGCTCATCGCGGCGAGGAACATCAGCACCGGCAGCGCGACCACCGCGAGCACCGCCAGCGCGGCGCTGACGGCACCGTAGCCGTGATCGGCCGCCGCGATCGAGACGATCCCGGTCGCCATCACCGCCGCGAACGCATCCGGCCTCACGGGCTCAGCTCGACCACCAGGTGCCGGATCCCGGTGTGCCGGTTGCTGCGGGTCCACTCGACGGGCTCGGCCACCCGCACAGCGGCGAAGCGACGAAGCAGCTCCTCGAACAGCACCCGAAGCTCGAGCCGCGCCAGGTTGGCTCCGAGGCAGTAGTGCACCCCATACCCGAAGCCCAGGTGCGGGTTGGGTTTACGGGTGATGTCGAAGGTGTCCGGGTCGGTGAACGCCGCCCCGTCGCGGTTCGCCGAACCCTCCCACACCTGCACCTTCTGGCCGGCCTCGATCGTGCATCCACCCAGTTCGACGGCACGAGTGGCGGTCCGGCGCTTCGACGGCGACGGCGACGTCCAGCGCACCATCTCCTCGACCGCCGACGGCAGCAGCGACGGGTCGGCCCGCAGCGCCGCCAATTGTGCGGGGTGCTCGGCGAGTGCGAGCAGGCCACCGGCCACCGCGTTGCGGGTCGTCTCCGCGCCCGCGCTGAACAGCAGGCTGAAGAACAGGTACAGCTCGAGGTCGGAGAGCCCCTCTTCGAGCGCCGCGTTGGCCACGACGGAAAGCATGTCGTCGGTCGGCTCGGCACGCTTGGCGGCGATGAGTTCCATTCCGTAGGTGTACATCCGCGTCCCGGCGTCCTCGGCGGTCAGCTGACCGACCTCGGCAGTGCGGGCCCGGCCGAAGTCGAACTGCGGCTCGATCGCCTCGAACAGCCAATGTCGTTCGCTCTCGGGCACTCCCAGCAGGATGCAGATCATCTGCATCGGCAGTTCCGCAGCCACGTCGGCGACGAAGTCGAAGGGCCGGCCGGACACCACCGCGTCGAGCAACCCGCGGGCCCGTGCGCGCAGGTCGTCCTCGACCAGGCGGATCATCCGCGGCGTGAGCCCCGAGCTGACCAGCCGGCGGATCAGGGCATGCCGCGGGTCGTCCATCATGTTGAGCACCTGGCCTGCGACGGCCAGGTCCTGCAGCAGGGTGCCGCCGTAGGGCCGCTCGCCACCGGTCACCGACGAGTAGCACACCGGATCACGGAGCACCGCAAGCGTTTCGGCGTGGGTGGCGACCGACCAGAAGCCCTCGCCGTCAGGGGTGTGCTCGGTGGGTTCGTGCCAGTAGACCGGCGCCTCGCGGCGATGCGCGGCGAACAGGTGATGCGGGAAGCCGTCGGCGAAATTGTCGAGATCGGTGAGATCGATGTCCGCGAGCCGCATGCCTACAGGATGGCGTGCCTACCGGAGTGGCGGGTGATATTGCGGCCCCGGGGCGAAGTGGTGCGGCTGCGAGGCCCAGAACTCCCGCACCATTCTCGCCTCACGCTTGAGCACCGCGAGCGCGAGCAGATTCCGCACGATCGCCAGCGGATTGAAGAAGACCATCGACAAAATGCCCCACCAGCCGAGCAACAGGCAGTGCAGGAGACTCGCCACGATCTTGGCGTGACACTGGGCGTAGCTGCCGGTGAAGGTGGAATCCTGCGCGAACCACAGCACCACGACGCCGGTGTGCCTCACCGTTCCCACCTGGTACTGCTGCTCCCCCGGCAGGACGTGCGTGCGCCCGTTGTGCGTGTACACCGCCTGTCCGTACCCCGGATGCGGCGGCTGCGGGTAACCGTGCGGCTGCGTCATGGGACCATCTTCCGCCACCCGGCGGACCCCCCGGTGCACCAATTCTGCGGCTAGAGAATGGCGCCCGAGGTGTACTTGGCCGCCTCCGGGTATCGGCCGACGAGGTCGTCGACCGCCCCGGCGACGCGGTCGACCTGATCGCCCGCCGCGCCGGTGAAGGCCTGCTTGTCGGCCAGCGCGGCGTCGAGCGCGGGCCGGTCGAGCGGCAGCCGCGGATCGGCGGCGAGGCGGTCCAGCAGATCCGGTTCCTGCCCCTTCTCCCGCATCGCCAGCGCCACCGTCACCGCATGCTCCTTGATCACCTCGTGCGCCGTCTCGCGGCCCACCCCGGCACGCACCGCCGCGATGAGGATGCGGGTGGTGGCCAGGAACGGCAGGTACCGGTCGAGCTCACGCTGGATCACCGCGGGGTAGGCGCCGAATTCGTCGAGCACGGTCAGGAAGGTCTCGGTCTGCCCGTCGATCGCGAAGAACGCGTCCGGCAGCGCGACCCGGCGCACCACCGAACAGAACACGTCACCCTCGTTCCACTGGGCACCGGCCAGTTCCGCGACCATCGACGCGTATCCGCGCAGCACCACCTGCAGCCCGTTCACCCGCTCGCAGGACCGGGTGTTCATCTTGTGCGGCATCGCCGAGGACCCGACCTGACCCGGCGCGAAGCCCTCGGTGACGAGTTCGTGGCCCGCCATCAGCCGGATCGTGTGCGCCAGCGACGACGGGCCCGCACCCACCTGCACCAGCGCGGAGATCACGTCGTGGTCGAGGGAGCGCGGGTAGACCTGCCCGACGCTGGTGAAGATCTCGCTGAACCCCAGGAACTCGGCGACCCGCCGCTCGAGGTCGGCGAGCCGGGCGGTGTCGCCGTCGAACAGGTCGAGCATGTCCTGCGCGGTGCCCATCGGCCCCTTGACGCCCCGCAACGGATACCGGTCGATCAACTCCCGCAGGCGCGTCAGCGCGACGAGCATCTCCTCTGCCGCCGAGGCGAATCGCTTGCCCAGCGTGGTGGCCTGCGCGGCGACGTTGTGGCTGCGGCCCGCCATCACCAGGTCGCGATAGCTGATGGCGCGCTCGGCCAGCCGGGCCACCACCGCCACACCGTGGGCGTGCACGAGTTCCAGCGATCGCCGGATCTGCAACTGCTCGACGTTCTCGGTGAGGTCCCGGCTGGTCATGCCCTTGTGCACGTGCTCGTGGCCGGCGAGCGCGTTGAACTCCTCGATGCGGGCCTTCACGTCGTGGCGCAGCACCCGCTCGCGCTCCGCGATGGACGTCAGGTCGACCGTCTCGAGCACCCGCTCGTAGTCGGCCACCACGCCGTCGGGCACGTCGACGCCCAGTTCCGCCTGGGCACGCAGCACGGCGAGCCAGAGCCGTCGCTCGGCGACGATCTTGGCCTCCGGCGACCAGATCGCCACCATCTCGTCACTGGCATACCGATTGGCCAGCACGTTGGGGATCGTCACGAACAGACAGCTTACGACCCGGATAGGGCAGGCTGACCCCATGTACTTCGTCGGACTCGACCTCGCCTGGGGTGAGCGGAACCGGACGGGCGTCGCGGTCGTCGACGCGGAAGGTCGGCTGAGGCACATCGGCGCCGCGCAGGACGACGGGAGCATCCTCGCGGCGATCGGTCCCTACGTCGCAGGCGACTGCGTCGTCGCGATCGACGCCCCGCTGATCGTGACGAACCCGACGGGCAACCGGCCGTGCGAAGCGGCACTCAACCGCGATTACCGGGCATTCCAGGCCGGCGCCCACCCGTCGAACACCGCGAAGCCGGAGTTCGCGAACGGCACCCGCGGCGCACGGCTGGCCGCCGCGATGAATCTAGATCTCGACCCGTTCTCCACCGGGCGGCGCCGGGCGTTGGAGGTGTATCCGCATGCCGCGTCGGTGGCGCTGTTCCGCCTCGGCAGAACCCTGAAATACAAGGACAAGCGCGGACGCAAGTTCGAGAAGATGCAGTCGGAACTGCTCAGGCTGATCACACTCACCGAGGGACTCGCGAACGCCGACCCCGCGTTGCACGTTGCCGAACACGACGACTGGCAGCGCCTGCGACAGTCGGTCGAGTCCGCCACCCGCAAGAGCGAACTGCGGCGGTCCGAGGATCCGGTCGACGCCGTGCTGTGCGCCTACGTCGGGCTCTACTCGGTGCGCAGGCCCGGTGACGTCACCGTCTACGGCGACGCGGACACCGGCCACATCCTCACCCCCGCGCTGCCTGCAGGGCTGACGCCACAAGCGGCGCAACCGATTCCGGACGTCGTTCGGGCGGCCATCGCGCACTACGAGGCCCGCCGACCCGGCCTGGTCACCGCCACCGATCACTACCTGCGGCTGGTCACCTCGCTTCTCGACGACGCAGGCATCAACTATCTGAGCGTGACCGCGCGCACCAAGACCGTCGAATCCTTCGCCGCCAAGGCCGAACGTGAGGTCGACGGCCAGCGACTCTTCAGCGACCCGCTGGCCGAGATCACCGACCAGATCGGGCTGCGCGTCATCACATACCTGCGCGAGGACGTCGACGCCGTCGCCACTCTGCTCACCGACGAGATGCGCCTGCTCGACGACCGCGACATGGGCCTGCAGACGGCGCGGGAAGGCCGGTGGGGTTATGCCAGCAGGCACCTGCTGGTCGGCGTGGAGGGCCAGCAGCAACCGGCGTCGATCCAGGTTCGCACGGTGCTGCAACACGCGTGGGCCGAGTTCGAGCACGACATCCGTTACAAGGGTTCGATTCCCGCCGAGCACGTTCCGGACCTCGACCGGCGGTTCACGCTGGCGGCCGGTCTGCTCGAACTCGCCGACCGCGAGTTCACCGCGATCCGTGAGCGACTGCGCGTCTCGCTGTCCGACGACGAGATGGCGGCCGAGGAGTCCGGCCAGTCCGCCGATCCCCGGATCGCCACCGCGGTGCTGGCGACGTACCTCGGCAACCGGTACGCCGAGGCCGGCTGGTCCCGCACCGACCACTACGGCTGGATCTCCGGGTTGCTGCTCGAACTCGGCATCACCTCGCTCGACGAGCTGACCGCGCTCCTCGACGGGGTGGACGCCGACACGATCGACAAGGCGATGGGTTACCGCTACCCGGCCGGTGCGGTACGCCGACTCGACGATGCGCTGCTGGCGATTTTCCGGGAACGCTATCTGCGACTGCACGGCAACGCCCACCGGGTGGAGCTGTTGCAGAACCGGCTCAAGCGGCTCTCGGGCGGTACGGACTCCTAGTCGGGTGGCTTCCCCAGATGCGGGTCCTTGATGCCGGCGTCGCGGATGCCGAGCTGACGGTTGATCAGCATGGTGATGAAGAAGAGCACGACACCGATGGCGACCAGGATCAGGGCCAGAATGTACTGCTGGGTGGGCCTGCCCGAGAACGGCAGCACCAGGTACAGCGACGCCAAGAAGCCGACGATCGGCAGCGCCGTCGGGGTCTTGAAGTGCCCACCCGCCGCTTGGACATCGCGCCTCAACACCAGCACCGCGACGTTGACCATCGCGAACACCGCGAGCAGCAGCAGTGACGTGGTGCCGCCGAGGATCGAGATCGCGCTGCTGTTGGCGAACGCCGTTACGTAGAAGATCAAGCCGAAGGCGATCAGCGTGGTGAAGAGGATCGCTACCCACGGGGTGAGGCGCCGGGGATGCACCGTGCCCAGCACCGGCGGCAGCACGTGCTGGCGGGACATGCCGTAGATCAATCTGCTCGCCATCAGCATGTTGATCAGCGCGGTGTTCGAGACGGCGAACATCGAGATGTACGGCAGGATCGTCTCGATCGGCAGGCCGGGCGCGCCGGCCTTGACGACCTCCACCAGCGGGGTGTCACTCGCCTCCAGCACGCCGACCGGCACCAGCGCGACGGCGACGATCGCCACGACGACGTAGACCACACCGGCGATCGCGAGCCCCGACAGCAGCACCTTGGGGAAGATCTTCACCGGGTCCTTGGTCTCCTCGGCCATGTTGACCGAGTCCTCGAAGCCCACCATCGCGAAGAACGCCAGCGAGGTGGCAGTGGTGACGGCCAGGAACACGTTCTTGTCCTGTGCGGTCTCGAACGCCACCACCCGGGAGAAGTCGACGTCTCCGCCGCCGCCGGTGAAGGCCCAGAGTCCGACGAAGATGACCAGCAGCAGGCCGGTGATCTCGATGATCGTCAGGACGACGTTGAGCTTGACGCTCTCACCGACACCGCGCAGGTTGACCATGGCGATCAGGGCCATGAAAAGCAGTGCGACGACGACGATCCCGACTTTGCCGAGGCTCCACTGGAATGCGTCGTCGAGAACGGTGTCGAGGTTCGCCGCGAAGAAGCGGGACGCGGTAGAGGCCGAGGTGATGCCCGAACACATCACCACGAAGGCCACCAGGAACGTGACGAACTGGATGCCGAAAGCCTTGTGGGCGTAGAGCGCAGCGCCGGCCGCCTGCGGATACTTGGTCACCAGTTCGAGATAGCTGAACGCGGTCACGGTGGCGATGAGGAAGGCGACGAGGAACGGGACCCACGCGGCGCCACCCACTTCGGCGGCCACGTCACCGGTGAGCGCGTACACGCCGGTGCCGAGGATGTCACCGACGATGAACAGCAACAGCAGGCCGGGGCCCATGACGCGCCGTAACTGCGGTTGCTCCTCGACGGTTTCGGTCTGACTCATGGGCTCCTCCGTGACGGTTGGTGCCCACCATCATGAGTCAGCGGCGACCGCCACGCAGCGTCATCCGGATTATTAGGTCAGTCGATGGGGGCCAGCACGTCGATCACGTCGACCAGGGTGGCCCTCGCCGTCGCACGGGGCCCGTCGCCGTCGCCCACCAGCGCCGCGACCACCGCCCCGTCCACGGCGCACACCAGCGCGGTGAGGAATTCGGATCGCACGGTCCGGCCGGACCGCTCGACCACTTCGACGACGGCGTCGGTGCGCTGCTGCAGGATTCGGCGTTGCACGTCCCGCAGGGCGGGCTGACGGGCGCAGGCGATGTAGCGCTCGTACCGCGAGATCAGTTCGTCGGAGCCGAAGGTGCCCGGCGACTCGCCGACGAGCAGATCCACCAGCACCTCGGCGGTCGACTCCGCGCCCCGGCGCCGCCGGGACAGGACGGCGACCCGCTGCTGCAGTTCGTCGGCCTCCCGGAGGCCGACGTGTTCCACAGCCTTGGTGACGAGGTCGTCGAGGGAGGAGAAATAGTAGGTCGTCGACGCCAACGGCAGGCCCGCTCGGCGCGCCACCGCCCGGTGCCGCACCGCGTCGAAGCCCCCTTCGCACAGCAGGTCCGCGGCGGCGCTGACCAGCGCATACCGTCGTCTCTCTCCCTTGGGAGTGACCGCTGCCGTCACGCCTTGCATGCTGCCAGTCACAGCGGAACGACATCGCGGTTTCGGCCAATCATCAGGCTTTGTTCAGGGAAGTCGGTCGCCGGCCGGCGGGTCCGGCCGCGATGGCATGATGGCCCGCATGCCTGACGTCAGCCGCCGCGCGATGCTGCGCCTGGGATTGGGCGCGGCCGCCGGCGCGGCAGGCGCCTACGCACTCGGCGCGACGGTGGACACCACGCCGGCCGGTGGGCCATCGGTGGCCATGACGAGCGCGGGCGCTCCGCTGGCACCGCCGCCCCCGCTGCAGCCGCCGCCCGCCGCGGCCCCCACCTATGTCACCGGTTCGTTCGTCTCGGCCGCCCGCGGCGGAGTCGAGACCAACTGGGCGATCGCCCGTCCGCCGGGGCAGTCCGGGTCCCTTCGACCCGTGATCGCGCTGCACGGTAAGGGCGCCGACGCCGCCGAGGTGATGGCGGGCGGCGTGGAACAGGGCCTGGCCCAGGCCGTCGACGCCGGCCTGCCGCCGTTCGCCGTCGTGGCGGTCGATGGCGGCGGGAGTTACTGGCACAAGCGGACTTCCGGTGAGGACTCGGGCGCCATGGTGCTCGACGAGCTGTTACCCATGCTGGGAACTATGGGCCTCGACACCTCGCGGGTCGGCTTCCTCGGGTGGTCGATGGGCGGTTACGGCGCCCTGCTGCTCGGCGCCCGCCTGGGCCCGGCGCGCACGGCGGCGATCTGCGCGGTGAGCCCCGCGCTGTGGACCTCGGCCGGGGCGGCGGCACCCGGCGCATTCGACGGCGCAGAGGATTACTCCGCCAACAGCGTGTGGGGTCTGCCTGCGCTCGCCGACATCCCGATCCGCATCGACTGCGGCGACAGCGACCCGTTCTACGCGGCGACCAAGCAGTTCATCGCGCAGCTGCCCAGCCCGCCCGCGGGCGGCTTCTCGCCGGGCGGGCACGACGGTGGGTTCTGGAGCTCGCAATTGCCCGCCGAGATCGCCTGGATGGCACCGCTGCTGGTCGCCTAGAGCGCGATCCGGCCTTCGGCGGCGGCGAGTCCGATGTCGGTCCGGAAGTGGCTGCCGGGCAGGCGAACCGACTCGATCAGGCGATAGGCCGCGGCGCGGGCGGCCGACAGGTCCGCACCGGTGCCCACCACCGACAGCACCCGACCGCCGGACGAGACGACGGCGCCGTCGTCGCGGCGCGCCGTACCGGCATGCAGCACGCCGTCGGCCTCCGACCCGGTGATCGCGTCGCCGACCCGCGGTCGGCCGGGGTAGTTCTCGGCCGCGAGCACCACCGTCACCGCCGCGCCCTCTCGCCAGCGCAGTTCGCCGAAGCCGGCCAGCTGCCCGGTGGCGGCGGCGCGCAGGAGCTGACCCAGCGGGCTGTCCAGCAGCGCCAGCACCGACTGCGTCTCGGGGTCGCCGAATCGGCAGTTGAACTCGACCACCGCCGGCCCGCGGGACGTGATGGCCAGCCCGGCGTACAGCAGCCCGGAGAACGAGCTGCCTCGCCGGACCAGTTCCGCGGCAACGGGTTTGACGATGTCGTCGACGATCTGCGTTGTGACCTCGTCCGGCAGCCACGGCAGCGGCGCGTAAGCGCCCATGCCGCCGGTGTTGGATCCACTGTCGTTGTCCCCGACGCGCTTGAAGTCCTGTGCGGGCAGCAGGGGTACGACGGTCTCGCCGTCGACGACGCAGAACAGCGACACCTCGGGGCCGTCGAGGAACGACTCGAGCAGCACCGGGTGGCCTGCGTCGAGCAGACCGGCGGCGTGCGCGCGCGCGGCGTCGCGGTCCGCCGTCACCACCACACCCTTGCCCGCGGCCAGTCCGTCGTCCTTGACCACCCACGCCGGATCCCCCGCCGCCGGCCCGAACCGGTCGAGCGCCTCGTCGAGGCGAGCGGGGGTGTCCACGATCTCGCTCGTGGCGGTGCGCACGCCGGCGGCGGTCATCACGTCCTTGGCGAACGACTTCGAACCCTCGATGCGGGAGGCGTCCTTGGTCGGCCCGAAGCAGTCGATGCCTGCCGCGCGCACCGCATCGGCCACGCCGAGCACCAGTGGCACTTCCGGACCCACCACCACCAGGTCGGCGCCGATGCGTTGCGCCAGTTTCGTCACCGCCTCGCCCGACGTCACGTCGACGTCGTACTGGTCGGCGATGACCGCGGTGCCGGCGTTGCCGGGCGCGACGGCCAGGGTCTCGACCTCCGGGTCGCGACGCAGCGCGAGCAGCAGGGCGTGTTCGCGGGCGCCGGATCCGATCACCAGGACGTGCACAGTCGACAACCCTAACGCGCCCGGCCGGGCATACACTTGACAGCAGAGTGTATGGTCGTGGTGAACGTGGCCCGCGTCACACAAGGAGGTATTCGCCGTGACCACCATGGAGAGCCGCTGTCCCTTCGGACCGGGGTATGACTTCACCGACCCCGACGTCCTGCTCAAGGGCATCCCGGTCACCGAGTTCGCCGAACTGCGCCGTACGGCGCCGGTGTGGTGGAACGAGCAGGCCGAGTCGATCTTCGACGACGGCGGCTACTGGGTGATCAGCCGGCACGAGGACATCAAGTCGATCTCGCGCAACGGCGATCTGTGGTCGACCAACCGCAAGGGCGCGGTGATGCGGCTACCCGAAGGGGTCACCAGCGAACAACTCGACCTGACCAAGGCGCTGCTGATCAACCACGACGCCCCGGAACACACCCGGCTGCGCAAGATCGTCTCGCGGCTGTTCACGCCGCGGTCGGTCGCCGCGCTGGAGGAGCGGCTCGCGGTGGCCGCCCGCGAGATCGTCAGCGCCGCAAGAGAACGAAACTCCGGCAATTTTGTTGACGATGTCGCGATGCCGCTCCCGCTGCAGGCCATCGCCGACCTGATCGGCGTACCGGAAGCCGATCGCGAGCGGCTCTTCCACTGGACGAACTCGATCATGAACACCGACGATCCGGACTTCGACTCGGACCCGACGACCGCCAACGCCGAGTTGATGGGTTACGCCTACACGATGGCCGAGGAGCGCAGGCGCTGCCCGGCCGACGACATCGTCACCCGGCTGATCGAGGCCGACATCGACGGCGAGTCGCTCGGTGACGTCGAGTTCGCGTTCTTCGTGATCCTGCTGGCGGTGGCGGGCAACGAAACCACCCGAAATGCCATGACACACGGCATGAACGCCTTCTTCGAACACCCCGACCAGTGGGAGCTGTTCAAGCGCGAACGGCCGAACACCGCGGTCGACGAGATCGTCCGCTGGGCCACCCCGGTGCACTGCTTCCAGCGCACCGCCCTCACCGACGTCGAGCTCGGCGGCGTGACGATCCGCGAGGGGCAGCGCGCCGGCCTGTTCTACAGCTCGGCAAACTACGACGAGGACGTCTTCGACAACCCCTTCCGCTTCGACATCCTGCGCGACCCGAATCCGCACCTCGGCTTCGGCGGCAACGGCGCACACTTCTGCATCGGTGCGAACCTGGCCCGCATGGAGATCAAGCTGATCTTCAACGAGATCGCCGACCAGATACCGGACATCGCGAAGCTGGCCGAGCCGCAGCGGCTGCGATCGGGCTGGATCAACGGGGTGAAGGACCTACAGGTCAGCTATCGCGGCTGAGCGCAACGGCTGACGTACCATCGGCCCATGCGCACCCACGGCTGGTCAGGCGCGGCGCCCGCGTCCGACGAGGAGGCCGTCGCGCGCATCCTCGCCGCGGCGGGCAGGGCGATCGACGAGCGCGGCGCCGACATCAGCATCGCCGACGTCGCCCGCACGCTGGGCGTCACGCGGCAGACCGTGTACCGGTACTTCCCCAGCACCGAAGCGCTGCTCGTCGAGGCGGCGGTGCACGCGGCCGCCGACTTCCTCGAGCGGCTCGCGACGCACCTGCAGGACATCACCGATCCGGTCGAGGCGGTCGCCGAGGCGATCGCCACCGCACTGGAGTGGCTGCCCAAGGACAAGCACATCGGCCTGCTCGTCACGCCGGGCCGGGCCGACGCCCACAGCGAGTCGGTGACCTCCGACGTCGCCCAGCAATTCGCGAACGCGATGCTGCGCCGGTTCGACGTCGACTGGACCGGTCTCGGCTACACCGACCGCGAACTCGACGAACTCGCCGAACACCTGCTGCGGATCATCCAGTCGTTCGTCGTCGACCCGGGCCGGCCGCCCCGCACCGGCGAGGACCTGCGCGCCTATCTGCGCCGCTGGGTGGGCGGCGCGGTCGCGCCGCGCTAGCTACACCACCGTCAGCGGCAGCGACTTGCGCTCCTCGAACTCCCACGTCGCTCCGCCACTGAACTTGGTGACCGCGACCTCGCCCAGCTCCTTCGAGGGAGTGTCGGTCTCGATGAAGCGCACCGTCCAGTCACTCTCGGTGCCGGAGACCTCCGCCCGCAGATGAGGGTCGACCGCCGTGGCGATCGCCTGCAGCGGCTTGTCCGAGACCGGCGACACCAGCGAGATCCAGGACTCGTCCTCGTGGGCGGGCGACGGTCGCACATGCACGAATCCCGGGTCGATGTCAGCCCACACGTAGGCGGCGGGATTGAGCAGCGGGTGCAACTCGAGCACCCGCAACGCGCCCTTGACATCGCTGGACAGCTTGAGCGCTCTATGGATTCGTTCGGCCGCGACCCCGGAGATACCGATCAGCTGTTTGGTGCGGATCGACCGCGCCAGCGCGGCATCGTCCTTCGCCCGCGCCTCGACCGCCAGCTTGAACGAATAGACGAGCAGGTGCATCTGCAGGCACACTTCGTCGGCGATCCGCACGAGCGCGGAATGCGAGAACGCGCCGAAGTCGACGTCGGCCAGCAACGGCCCCGAATAGTCCGCCCGACCCTCGTCGTCGCGGTCGATCGGGTCCAGCTCGGTGTGGTGCGCGTGGGTGGCGGCGACGACGTCCATCGCGGGAATGAACGGCACCTCAGGGTAGGACTCGTCGATGATCACCGTCCATCGGCAGTGCGGATGCTGATCGGCGGATGCCCTCGGCGGCCGGTGAACCGGCCGCACCTGAGCCTTGCGGTTGGTGGCCAGCGCGGTGGCGTCGAACGTGGGGTCCTCGATGTCGTGGCACATCCCGTGGACGTAGTCCTCGCCCATCGGCTCGACGTCGAGCAGTGCCCCGCAGTGGTTCAGGTAGAACTCGCCGTGCCACCGGTCGTGCACGACGTACCGGAAGTCCATGAACTGCGGCGGTGCGCCGATGTCGAGCTGCAGACCCTTGAAGAGGGTGAAGATGTCGACACCCTCGTAATCCAGCGCCTTCTGCATCCGCCTGGTGTACAGCGGACTCGACGCCGCCCACTCCTCGATGGCGATCTGCAACATCTCCTCGCGTCCCCACGCGCTGATGCAGTGCGCCATTCCGGACCGGTCGATGAGCTGGCCGATCAACAGCAGCTCGGGCACCAGCACGGCGAGCTCTTCGCGCGACAGCGCGGCGTACCTACTCATCATCGAGCTTGCTTCCCGAGTGCATGTTCAGCGCGGCGTTGACGTTGGCCTTCTTGTCCTCGCCCTTCTCGGCGGACTTCTTGCGCTGCTTGGCCACCTTCGTCACCACACCGTCGAGCTTCGAACCCAGCGGGAAGCCGAGGTAGTGGGTGAGGAAGATCGCCATCTCCTTGAGCTCGTCCTCGGTGAGCTCCTCGTTGGCGATCGCGGCGTTGGCCTGTATCTCGGCAAGGTCCGAGATACCAAGGGCCGTAACCACAGTCAGCGTCATGATCCGCTTGTCCCGCATCGACAGTCCCGGACGGGTCCAGATCGTCCCGAACAGGTGGTCGGCGGTCAGCGCGAAGTACTCGCCGGGCATGTCCGGCATCTCCCAGCCGTAGACCTCGTTCATCTTGTCGAGGCCCTTGCGGCGCAGTTCGTCCATGCTCACCCCTCCGTGCTGGACTCGACGTGCGGGACGCCGAGGCCGTCGGCCAGATTGTCCAGTGCCACCCGCGCCAGCGGAAGGTCGACCGAGACGGCCTCCCCCAGCGCGAGCGCGAGGCTGAGATCCTTCTCCCCCAGGCCGCGGGCATGCAGGAACGGCTCGTAGAGGAAGTGGTCGTGATCGAGGGGGCGCATGTCGTCGCGCATCATGATCGCGCCGGCGCCACTGGTCAGCGCATCGGTGTGACGCACCACCCGGCCGAGCTGCTGCAGGTCGATGCCCGCCTGCTCGGCCAGTCGCATCGCCTCGCATGCCGCCGCGTACGAGGTGAAGGTCAACATGTTGCGCGCCAGCTTCATCCGCGTCCCGGCGCCGGGCGCACCGGCGTGGATCACCATCGAGGCGAACTGCTTGAACGCCGGCTTGATGCGTTCGTACACCTCGCGGTCGGCGCCCACCATCACCGCGAGCTCGCCCTTGCCCGCGGCCGCCCCGCCACCGCTGACCGGCGCGTCGACGATATGGATGTCCTGCGGCCGGAGTTGCTCGGCCAGTTCGACGGCGGTCTCGGGGCTGATCGTCGAGTGGATCGCGATGACGGTTCCCGGCTTCGCGTGCTCGGCCAGCTCGGCGACCACCTCGCGCACCTGCGCGTCGTTGAGCACGGTGACGCTGATGATGTCGGCGCTCGCCACGTCGGCCACGCTGTCGGCCACCGACGCGCCGGCCTCGACCAGAGGGGTCATGGCGTCGGTGCGGACGTCGAACACGGTCAGCCCGCCGGGCCACTCGACCAGCCGGGCGGCCATCGGCGCGCCCATGTTACCCAGGCCGATGTAGCCGTACTTGGGATCACTCATCAGCGGATGATCTGTCCGCCGTCGACATTGAAGATCTGCCCCGTCACCCACTTGGCCTGATCCGACAGAAGGAACAGGCACATCCCGGTCAGGTCGTCCACTTCGCCCATGCGGGACAACGGGATTCCCTTGACGATGTCGGCGACCATCTCCTGCGGAGTGGTGGTGCGGTTGGCCTCGGTGTCGATCGGTCCCGGCGCGATCGCGTTGACGCGGATGTTCTGCCCGCCGAGTTCGGTGGCCAGCTGCTGAGTCAGGCCGTTGATGCCGACCTTGGCCAGGCCGTAGAAGTTCGAGTACAGCCACGCCGCGGTCGACGACTGGTTGACGATCGCGCCGCCGCCGCGCTTGGCCATCTTGCGGTACACCGCCCGGGTGCACACCAGCGCGCCGTCCATGTTCACGCTCATGAACTTCTTGTAGTAGTCCCAGTCGACGGTGATCAGGAAGTCCAGCTTCATCCCACCGAAGATGGCCGCGTTGTTCACCAGGTAGTCGATCCCGCCGAACTCCGACAGCGCCTGCGCCGCCATCTCTTTCGCGGAGTCCGGGTCGGAGACGTCGACACGCACCGCGAGCGCGTTGCCGCCCTCGCCCTTGATGCCGTCGGCCACCTTCGCCGCACCCTCGGTGTTGATGTCGGCGACGACGACGGCCGCGCCCTCACGTGCCAGCGCCTCGGCGTACGCCTGGCCGATGCCGCCGCCGGCACCGGTGACGATCGCCACCTTCTCCTTGAACTGGTCGCCGTACAAACCCATCACAGGCCTCCGCTTTCTACTTCGCTGCCTTGGCGATCGCCTTGATCTCGAGGTACTCCTCGAAGCCGGCGAGTCCCATCTCCCGGCCGATGCCGGACTGCTTGTAACCACCGAACGGCATGTCTGCCGAGTACCAGACTCCGCCGTTGATGTTGACCGTGCCGACGCGCAGCCGGGCGGCGATGCCCGCGGCGCGGTCCTCGTCCGCCGAGAAGACGGTGCCGGACAGGCCGAAGGGCGAGTCGTTGGCGATGCGGACGGCGTCGTCGTCGCCGTCGTGGGCGATCACCGTCAGCACCGGTCCGAAGATCTCCTCGCGCGCCACCTTCGCACTGTTGTCGAGGCCCGCGATCACCGTCGGCTCGATGAAGAAGCCGGTGTCACGGTCGGCGGGACTGCCACCGCCGCAGGCGAATCGGCCGCCCTCGGCGATCGCCGAGTCCAGGTAGCCCTGGATCCGGTCGCGCTGGCGCGCGGAGATCACCGGCCCGCAGATGGTGCCCGGCTTGTTCGGATCGCCCGGCTTCAGCCCGCCCATGGTCGCGGCGGCCGCCTCGACGGCCTCGTCGTACCGGGCCCGGGGAACCACCAGCCGCGTGGTGATCGCGCAGCCCTGACCGGCGTGCATCGACGCGGTGAACGCCGCCATCGAGCACGCACCCGCCAGGTCGGCGTCGTCGAGCACCAGGAACGCCGACTTGCCGCCCAGCTCGAGGAAGACCTTCTTCAGCGTGGCCGCGCCGTCGGACATCACGGCCCGTCCGGTGTTGGTCGACCCGGTGAACGACACCATGTCGACGCGCGGGTCCTTCGACAGCAGCGCGCCCACCGCGTGGTCGCTCGAGGTGATGATGTTGAGCACGCCCGGCGGGAAGTCGGTGTGCTCGGTGATCAGCTCGCCGAGCACCGCCGCCGCCCAGGGTGTGTCGGGCGCGGGCTTGAGCACCAGCGTGTTTCCCGCCGCCAGGGCGGGTCCGACCTTGGCGAGGTTGATCTGGTGCGGGAAGTTCCACGGTGTGATGGCGCCGACGACGCCGATCGCCTCCCTGGCGATCGTGCGGTGGGTCTTGATGCCCATCGGCGACGCGACACCCAGATCGGACGTCCACTCGTAGCCCTGCGCGGTGTCGGCGCAGAAGCTGAGATCCTCCACCGGACCCTCGAGCTGTGCGGCCGCCGTCAGCATCCGCGGCGCGCCCACCTCGGCGATGGTGAGGTCTCGCAGTTCCTCGACGTGGTCGCGCATCGCCTGCTGCAGCTGCCGGATGCACCGGACGCGCAGCTCGACGTCGGTCGACCAGCCGGTGTCGTCGAAGGCCCGGCGGGCGGCCTCGATGGCCGCACCCATGTCCTCGGCCGTCGCGTCCGCCGCGACACCGAGCGTCTCCTCGGTGGCGGGGTTGACCGTGGCGAACGTGCCGCCGCTGCCGGTCACCAACTTGCCGTCGACCAGCAGCCGACTCTCTCGATCGCCCAGCAGCGTCATCCGCACTCCCGTCTCGTCACTGGACAACTGTCCGGCGCTGTTCCGTCGAACCATAGCCTTCGGCCCGACCGCCCCGCAAGGCCCGGCCACCTGCGGCTCCGCCGTGACATCCGAAAAGCGCATGCGCACGGCCAATTTGCGGCTCCGGCTTGCCTCGCGGTGCAGACGTCGGATAACTTGGACATGTGTCCAGTGATGCAGTGGTCGCGATCACAGACGGCAGCTCGCCGGCCGACGTGGTCAAGGCGCCGCGCAACCGCCGGCAGGAGGAGACCTTTCGCAAGGTGCTCACCGCCGGGGTCGAGATGCTGCGCGAGTCGTCGTATGCGGATCTGACCGTCCGTGCGGTGGCGGCCCGGGCCAAGGTGGCGCCCGCCACCGCCTACACCTACTTCTCGTCGAAGAACCACCTGATCGCCGAGGTCTACCTCGACCTGATCAAGAAGGTGCCGTTCTTCACCGATGTGAACGAGCCCATGCAGGCCCGCGTCGCGCAGGCGCTGCGGGCGATGGCGCTGACGGTGGCCGACGAGCCGGAGGTTGCCGCGGCGTGCACCACCGCACTGCTGACCGGCACCGACCCGACCGTCCGCCAGGTGCGCGACCGCATCGGCGCCGAGATCCACCGCCGCATCCGTTCCGCGGTCGGCCCGGACGCCGACCCGCGTGCGGTCGCGGCCCTGGAGATGACGTTCTTCGGCGCGCTGGTCAACGCGGGCAGCGGCGCCTTCACCTACCACCAGATCGCCGACCGGCTGTCCTACGTCGTCGGCCTCATCCTCGGAGAAGACAAGTGACCGTTTCTGACGTCGTACTGGACCCGTACGACTACGACTTCCACGAGGATCCGTACCCGTACTACCAGCGCCTGCGCGACGAGGCGCCGCTGTACCGCAACGAGGCCCTCGGATTCTGGGCGCTGTCGCGCCACACCGACGTGCTGCAGGGCTTCCGCAACAGCACCACGCTGTCGAACAAGTTCGGCGTGTCACTGGACCCGGCGTCACGCGGACCGCACGCCGCCAAGACCATGTCCTTCCTCGCGATGGACGACCCGGCGCATCTGCGGTTGCGCACCCTGGTCTCCAAGGGCTTCACCCCACGCCGCATCCGCGAGCTGGAACCGCGGGTCACCGAGATCGCGGTGCAGCACCTCGACGCGATGATGGAGAAGGCCGACGGCGACGCGACCGTCGACTACGTCAACGAATTCGCGGGCAAGCTGCCGATGGACGTCATCTCCGAGCTGATGGGGGTGCCGCAACCCGACCGCGACCAGGTCAGGGCTTGGGCCGACGGGGTGATGCACCGCGACGACGGCGTGACCGACGTGCCACCGGAGGCGATCGAGGCGTCGATCAACCTGATCGTCTACTACCAGGAGATGGTCGCCCAGCGCCGGAAGAACCCCACCGACGACCTGACGACGGCGCTGCTGGAGGCGGAGATCGACGGTGACCGGCTCACCGACGACGAGATCCTCGGCTTCATGTTCCTGATGGTGATCGCGGGCAACGAGACCACCACCAAACTCCTTGCGAACGCCGCGTTCTGGGGGTACAAGAACCCCGACCAGCTCCAGCCGGTCTACCAGGACGAGTCCCGGATCCCGCTGTGGGTCGAGGAGACGCTGCGCTACGACACCTCCAGCCAGATCCTGGCCCGCACCGTCGCCGGTGATCTGACGCTGTACGACACCACCATCCCCGACGGCGACGTGCTGCTGCTGCTGCCCGGATCCGCGCACCGCGACGAGCGGGTCTTCGAGAACCCCGACGACTTCGTCATCGGCCGCGAGATCGGTTCGAAGCTGATGAGTTTCGGCTCCGGTGCGCACTTCTGCCTCGGCGCCCACCTGGCTCGCATGGAAGCGCGCGTCGCGCTGGCCGAGCTCTTCAAACGAATCCGCGGATACGAGGTCGACGAGGCCAACGCCGTCCGCGTCCACTCGAGCAATGTCCGCGGATTCGCCCACCTGCCCATGACCCTCCAGTCCCGCTGACAAGCCCGCCCGAGAGGCTCACGTTCCATGCCACGTTTTGCTCCACTTCCCGAACGCCGACCCGCCATCGTGGCCGGCGCCTCCTCCGGCATCGGTGAGGCCACCGCCATCGAGTTGGCCGCCCGTGGATTCCCCGTCGCGCTCGGCGCCCGCCGGGTGGAGAAGCTCGAAGACCTGGTCGGGAAGATCAACGCCGACGGCGGCGAAGCGGTCGGCTTCCACCTCGACGTCACCGACCCCAATTCGGTGAAGTCGTTCGTGACGCAGTCGATCGACGCACTGGGCGACATCGAGGTGCTGGTGGCCGGTGCCGGTGACACGTACTTCGGCAAGCTGGCCGAGATCAGCACCGACGAGTTCGAGTCGCAGCTGCAGATCCACCTCGTCGGCGCGAACCGGCTGGCCGCCGCGGTGCTGCCCGGCATGCTCGAGCGCCAGCGCGGGGACCTCATCTTCGTGGGATCCGATGTGGCACTTCGGCAGCGGCCGCACATGGGTGCCTACGGCGCCGCCAAGGCCGCACTGGTGGCCATGGTGAACAACTTCCAGATGGAACTCGAGGGCACCGGCGTGCGCGCATCGATCGTCCACCCCGGGCCGACCAAGACGTCGATGGGCTGGAGCCTGCCCGCCGACAAGATCGGGCCCGCGCTCGAGGACTGGGCCAAGTGGGGACAGGCCCGCCACGACTACTTCCTGCGCGCGTCGGATCTAGCGCGCGCCATCACCTTCGTCGCCGAGACACCGCGCGGCGGATACATCGCCAACATGGAGCTCCAGCCCGAAGCACCGCTGGCCGATGCGCCGGCCGACCGTCAACAGCTGAAGCTGAACGAGGAGAACCTGAAGCCATGACCACTGCGATCGTTCCCCGCGTCTCGGGCGGCGAAGAGGAGCACGGCCACCTCGAGGAGTTCCGCACCGACCCGATCGGCCTGATGAAGCGCATCCGGGAGGAATGCGGCGACGTCGGCTGGTTCCAGCTCGCCGACAAGCAGGTCGTCATGCTGTCCGGGTCCGAGGCCAACGAGTTCTTCTTCCGCTCCAGCGACAGCGAGCTCAACCAGGCCGAGGCCTACCCGTTCATGACACCGATCTTCGGCGAGGGCGTGGTGTTCGACGCCGACCCCGAGCGCCGCGCGGAGATGCTGCACAACACCGCACTTCGCGGTGAGCAGATGAAGGGCCACGCCGCCACCATCGAGAACGAGGTCAAGAAGATGGTCGCCGGATGGGGCGACGAAGGCGAGATCGAACTGCTCGACTTCTTCTCCGAGCTCACCATCTACACCTCGACGGCCTGCCTGATCGGGTTGAAGTTCCGCGAGCAGCTCGACAGCCGGTTCGCCCACTACTACCACCAGCTCGAACGCGGTACCGACCCGCTGTGCTACGTCGACCCCTACCTCGACATCGACAGCTTCCGCATCCGCGACGAGTCGCGGGTGAAACTCGTCGCCCTGGTCCAGGAGATCATGGACGGACGCATCGCGAACCCGCCCGCGGACAAGGCCGACCGCGACCTGCTCGACGTGCTGGTGTCGATCAAGGACGACGACGACAACCCGCGCTTCACCGCCAACGAGGTCACGGGGATGTTCATCTCGCTGATGTTCGCGGGCCACCACACCAGCTCGGGCACATCGGCGTGGACGCTGATCGAACTGATCCGCCACGCCGATACCTACGCCGAGGTGCGGGCAGAGCTCGACGACCTCTACGCCGACGGCCAGGAGGTGAGTTTCCACGCGCTGCGCCAGATCCCGAAGCTGGACAACGTGGTCAAGGAGACACTGCGCCTGCATCCGCCGCTGATCATCCTGATGCGGGTCGCGCAGGACGAGTTCGAGGTGAAGGGCTTCCCGATCCACAAGGGTGACTTCGTCGCGGCGTCACCGGCGATCTCCAACCGGATCGCCGAGGACTTCCCCGACCCCGACGCGTTCAACCCCGATCGCTACAACAAGCCCGAGCAGGCCGACGTCGCCAACCGATGGACCTGGATTCCCTTCGGCGCCGGCAAGCACCGCTGCGTCGGTGCGGCGTTCGCGCAGATGCAGATCAAGGCGATCTTCTCGGTGTTGTTGCGCGAGTACGAGTTCGAAATGGCCCAGCCCGCGGAGAGCTACCACAACGACCACTCGAAGATGGTCGTGCAGCTGGCCCAGCCGGCGAAGGTGCGCTACCGCAAGCGCGCTGCCGGCGGGCAGGAGCGCAGTGACCAGGGAATCGGAGAGGCCTGATCCGACATGGGTTGCTATCGAGTCGTGCTCGACGAGGACCTGTGCCAGGGCCACGCGATGTGCGAACTGGAGGCTCCCGACGTGTTCACGGTGCCCAAACGCGGCGTCGTCCAGATCCTGGACCCCGAACCACCCGACGAGCTCCGCGATGCCGTGGAGCTGGCTGTCGACATGTGCCCTACCCGAGCAATATCCATCGAAGAGAAGGACTGACAATGGCGTCACGTGAACAGCTCGAGAACTGGGTCGAGCGCTGGCTGCAGGCGAACAAGGACGCCGAGAAGGCCGGCGACTGGAAGCCGTTGGCCGAGTTCTACACCGACGACGCGACCTACGGCTGGAACATCGGTCCCAAAGAGGACGTGATGTGCGTCGGGAAGGACGAGATCCGCGACACCGCACTCGGTTTGGAGATGGAAGGCCTGGAGAACTGGTACTACGAATACCAGAAGGTGCTCATCGACGAGAAGCAGAACGAGATCGTCGGGTTCTGGAAGCAGATCGTCAACAAGGGTGACGGCACCCAGGACGAGATCTACGGCATCGGCGGCAGCTGGTTCCGGCTGAACGACGACCTCAAGATCGAGTGGCAGCGCGACTTCTTCGACTTCGGCCACGTGCAGAAGATGTTCATGAAACTCATCGAGTCCGGCGACCTCACCGCGACCATGCAGAAGCGCATCGAACGCAGCCTGGCCGGCGAGAAACTGCCTGGCTACTACCCCCTCGGCAACGCGCCGGTCCCGATCTGGTGACTCCCGGCCAAGCAGTTGCTTGGGGGCGGGTGTGACGCACCTAACTAATGCCTCTAGTCTGTGGTCACCGGCTCTATTGGAAGGCAGCTTTTGATGAAGACAAAAGGCGCTCTCATCTGGGAGTTCAACCAGCCGTGGTCGATCGAGGAGATCGAGATCGGAGACCCCGTCAAGGACGAGGTCAAGATCCAGATGGAAGCGTCGGGCATGTGCCATTCCGACCACCATCTGGTCACCGGTGACATCCCGATGGCCGGGTTCCCGGTGCTCGGCGGCCACGAAGGTGCGGGCATCGTCACCGAGGTCGGTCCGGGAGTCGAGGACATCGCGCCCGGCGATCACGTGGTGCTGTCGTTCATCCCGTCGTGTGGCAGGTGTCCGTCGTGTCAGGCCGGACTCCGCAACCTCTGCGACCTCGGCGCCGGGCTGCTCGGCGGCCTCGCGGTGTCCGACAACACCCATCGCATCCACGCCAAGGGCCAGCCCGTCATCCCGATGACGCTGCTCGGCACGTTCAGCCCGTACATGGTGGTGCACAAGAGCTCGGTCGTAAAGATCGATCCGTCCATCCCGTTCGAGGTGGCCTGCCTGGTCGGCTGCGGCGTCACCACCGGCTACGGCTCGGCAACCCGCACCGCGGACATCCGCCCGGGTGACGACGTCGCCGTGATCGGTGTCGGCGGCGTCGGCATGTCGGCGCTGCAGGGCGCCGTCAACGCCGGGGCGCGCAACATCTTCGTGATCGAGCCGGTGGAGTGGAAGCGCGACGCGGCGCTGAAGTTCGGCGCCACACACACCTACCCGGACCTCGAGTCCGCATTCGCCGGCATCGCCGAAGTCACCTGGGGCCTGATGGCCAAGAAGGTGATCGTCACGGTCGGCGAGCTGAAGGGCGCCGACGTCGACAGCTACGTCAACCTCACCTCCAAGGGTGGCACCTGCGTGCTGACCGCGATCGGCAGCCTGCTCGACACCAACGTCACGCTGAACCTGGCGATGCTGACGCTGATGCAGAAGAACCTGCAGGGCACCATCTTCGGTGGCGGCAACCCGCACTACGACATCCCGCAGCTGCTGTCGATGTACAAGGCGGGCAAGCTCAACCTCGACGACATGATCACCCGCCAGTACCAACTCGAACAGATCAACGACGGGTACAAGGACATGCTCGAGGGCCGCAACATCCGCGGCATCATCCGCTACACCGACGCGGACCGCTGACCGTGGGCACCGACACCGCCCAGCAGACGCCGGTGGTGACCGCGTCGGAGTCGTCGTGGCGCTGCGTGCAGGCCGGCGACAAGGACGGCTGGCTGGCCCTGATGGCCGACGACGTGGTGCTCGAGGATCCGATCGGCCAGGCGGTCACCAACCCGGACGGCAATGGGGTGCGGGGCAAGCAGGCGGTGTCGGAGTTCTTCGACGCCAACATCGGCCCCAACCAGCTGACCGTCACCCGGGAGGCGACATTCGCGTCGAGTTCCCCGACGGAGATCGCCTACATCCTGGTGCTGCGCACCCGCTTCCCCAACGGCTTCGTGGCCACGGTGCGGGGCGTCTTCACCTACCGGGTGAACGACGACGGCCTGATCACGAACCTGCGCGGCTACTGGAACATGGAGGACTCGATGGAGTTCAGCCAGGAGGGCGAGGGCGATTAGCGCAGGCCCGCTCGACGGGCGTGGCGCGGTCGTCGTCGGCGGCTCGCGGGGTGTGGGCCTCGCGGTGGCCTCGCTGCTCGCCGCGCACGGCGCGGGAGTGGTGCTCAACGGCCGAGATCGCGACGCGGTTGCCGTTGCCGCGCAGGGCATCCCGGGTGCGCACGGTGTCGCCGGCTCACCCGCGGACCCCGAGGTGGCCGACGCGCTCGTCGACGCGTGCGTGCAGGAGTTCGGCCGCATCGACATCCTGGTGAACTGCGCAGGCACCGCCGAGCCGCCGGGGTCGTCGATTCTCACGGTGACCAGCGGGGAGTTCCGCGAGCTGCTCGACGCACATCTCGGCACGGTGTTCGAGACGTGCCGGGCCGCGGCGCCGCGGATGGTCGCCCAGGGCGGCGGCGCGATCGTCAACACCAGTTCGTTCGCGTTCCTCGGCGACTACGGCGGCACCGGCTATCCGGCCGGGAAAGGCGCGGTCAACGGGCTCACGCTGGCGATCGCCGCGGAACTCAAGGGAAAGGGCGTCCGGGCGAACGTGGTCTGCCCGGGGGCGAAGACCCGGCTCTCGACCGGTCCGGAGTACGAAGCACACATCGCCGACCTGAACCGGCGTGGCCTGCTCGACGACGTCAGCATGCAGGGCGCACTCGACGCCGCACCGCCGGAGTACGTCGCCCCGGCCTACGCCTACCTGGTCAGTGACCGGGCCCGCGACATCACCGGCCGGATCTTCATCGCCGCGGGCGGGTTCATCGGCGAATTCGCCCGGCCTGCACCCGGTTTCATCGGTTACCGAGACCACCACGATTCGCCGCCGTGGACCCACGACGAATTGGACGCGCTACTTTCCGCACGTTGACCGCCGACAGTACGGTTGTTGACGGTTCTACTCGCGTATCGCGTCAACAACCGTAGCCTCGGCGGCGAGAGCGATCTGGCATGCTCGTGGCCATGGCCACCGTCTTCACCAAGATCATCAACGGAGAACTGCCGGGCCGATTCGTCTACGAGGACGACGACATCGTCGCCTTCCTCACGATTCAGCCGATGACGCCGGGCCACACACTCGTGGTCCCTCGCGCCGAGATCGACCAGTGGCAGGGCATCGAACCCGCGGTCTTCGGTCGCGTGATGCAGGTGGCGCAGCTGATCGGCAAGGCCGTCATCAAGGCGTTCCCCGCCGAGCGCGCCGGGCTGATCATCGCCGGCCTCGAGGTGCCACACCTGCACGTGCACGTCTTCCCGGCCCGGGATCTCGCGGACTTCGGCTTCGCGAACGTCGACAACAATCCCTCGCCGGAGTCGCTCGACGACGCTCAGCGCAAGATCAAGGCCGCGCTCGCCGAACTGACCTGAGGCGTCACACCCGCGAAGAGTTGTCCGCCGAACTCGCCGCCACCGGCGTCTCCGAGATCCGCGGCAGCTGCACACGGAACCGGCAGCCTTCGCCGGGCGCGGTGGAGACGGTGACCGTCCCGCCGTGCGCGAACACCAGCGAGTCCACGATCGACAGCCCAAGGCCGGTGCCGCCGCTGGCCCGGGCCCGCGACGAATCTGTCCGGTAGAACCTCTCGAACACCCGCTGCGCGTCCTCCGGACTCATACCGGGACCCTCGTCGCACACTTCGAGCACCGCATCGTCGCCGTCGGTGCCGACCCGCAGTGCGATGCCTGCGGTCTCCGGGGTGTGCTGCAACGCGTTGGCGACGAGATTGCCGAGCACCTGACGCAGCCGGGCCTCGTCCCCGAGCACCTCGGGCGTGCCCGGACCGTCGAACACGTCAAGGGTGATCGAGCGCTTCGGCGCGATCGACCGCGCGTCATGCACCGCGTCGGTGGCCATCGCCAGCAGATCGACCCGGCGCTGCTCGAGCGGGCGCTGCGCATCGAGACGCGCCAGCAACAGCAGGTCCTCGACGAGCAGGCCCATCCGTCGCGACTCGCTCTCGATGCGGCTCATCAGCATCTCCACATCGCGGGCCGCGCCCTGGCGGTACAGCTCGGCGAACCCGCGGATGGTCGTCAGCGGGGTGCGCAGTTCGTGGCTGGCATCGGTGATGAAGCGGCGCATCCGCTCCTCGGAGGTGCGGGCGTCCTCGGCCGACGACTCCGAAGACGCCACCGCGCGCTGGATCTGAGCGAGCATGCCGTTGAGCGCCAGCGACAGTCGGCCCACCTCGGTGCGCGGGTCGCGCTGCGGAACCCGGCGGTCGAGCTGGCCCGCGGCGATGGCGGCCGCCGTCTCCTCCACCTCGGTCAGTGGTCGCAGGCTGCGGTGCACCACCGCATAGCCCAGCACTGCGAGCACCAGGAGCACCGCGGCGCCGATCCCGGCCTGGGACCACACCAGCGCGCGGACGGTCGACTGCACGTCGGACAGGTCGACGGCCACCGTGGTGACGGTGCCGTCGGGCCCACGCACCGTCATCGCGCGCCAGGTCACGTTCGAGTGGTCGACCGAATGGACGGTGACCGGTTCGGGGCCCACGTCGTTGTCTTCGGGCAGCACCGGTTCGGCGTCGCGGTCGTTGACCGCCATCCACATCCGGCCGTCCGGGTCGACGCCGCGGACGTAGAAGTTCGACGGCGGCCGGGCCGGGTTCGGCCCCTCCGCGGGCATCGACGACGACCGGGCGGGGGCCTGCGCCCATCCGCGCGACGCCTCGAGCAGCGTCTGGTCGACCCGGTTTTCCAGGCTGTGCCGCATGATCGTGGTGACGGCGATGCCCGAGGCCAGCAGGCCGCAGGCCACCAGCACCAGGGTGGCGGCCACCAGCCCCACCCGCAGCGGCACGCCCTGCCGCACTATCGGCGCCGTCGGCTCTTCGCGCAAGCGCTCATCGCGGTTCGCGCAGGACGTACCCCACGCCGCGCAGCGTGTGCAGCAACCGCTTGTCGCCGGTGTCGATCTTGCGCCGGAGGTAGGAGACATAGGACTCGACGACGTTGACGTCGCCTCCGAAGTCGTAGCGCCAGACGTGGTCGAGGATCTTCGGCTTCGACAGCACCGTGCCCGCGTTGATGATGAAGTACCGGAGCAGGGTGAACTCGGTGGGTGACAGCGACACCGGTTCGCCGGCCTTCCACACCTCGTGGGTGTCCTCGTCGAGCTCGATGTCGGCGAAGGTCAGGCGCGCGCTGCGAGGCTCCTCGACGCCGTGTCCGATGCGGCGCAGGATCACCCGGAGGCGGGCCACCACCTCTTCGAGGCTGAACGGCTTGGTGACGTAGTCGTCGCCGCCGAGCGTCAGCCCCGCGATCTTGTCCTGCAGTGAGTCGCGCGCGGTCAGGAACAGCGCGGGCGCGTCGATACCGTCGGCCCGCAGCCGGCGCAGCAGGCCGAAGCCGTCCATGCCCGGCATCATCACGTCGAGGATCACGGCGTCGGGATGGACCTCGCGGGCCTTATCCAGCGCCGCCGCGCCGTTGGACGCGGTGTGCACCTCGAAGCCCTGGAACTTCAGACTCACCGAGAGCAGTTCCACGATGTTGGCCTCGTCGTCGACGACGAGGACCCGCGCTTCCGGAACGGACTCGGTCATTGCAGGCATCGCCATGGTGATCAGAGTCCTCCCTCCGCCTATCGTCTTCCTGCGGGTCGGCTGTGGACTTCCTGTGAATCGACGCTTGCGCGGTTCATACACTGGTCAGATGAACCTGGCCAAGAACCTGGTCGACCTCGCGACCGCACCGGCACGGGTGGGACTCGCCGTCGCCGAGGCATCGTTGGGCGCCGCCACCGGCGCGGTGGGACTGGCGCAGCGGACCCTCGGTGAAGCCGGCACGCAGACGAGGAACGCCCCCAACTCGATGGCGCACCTGCTGGGCATCGACGAGGCCGTGCAGCGCGCCAACCGGCTGGCCCGGCTGATGGACGACGACCAGCCGCTCGGGCGGGCGCTGATACCGGGCGGGCCGATCGACCGCCTGCTGCAGCCGGGCGGCGTGGTGGACAAGCTGACCATGCCCGGCGGCGTGCTGGACCGGCTGACCAAGGAGGACGGCGGCCTGATGCGGGCCATCGAGCCCGGCGGACTGGTCGATCAACTGCTCGACGAGGACGGCATCGTCGATCGGCTGCTGGCCGAGGACGGATTGGCCGACCGGCTGCTTGCCGAGGGTGGGCTCGTCGAGAGGCTGACCGCCCGCAACGGCCCGCTCGAGCAGTTGGCCGCCGTCGCGGACACCCTGAACCGGTTGGCGCCCGGACTGGAGGCACTCGAACCGACCATCGAGGCGCTTCGCGACGCGGTGATCACGCTCAGTCAGGTGGTCAACCCGCTGAGCAACATCGCCGACCGCATTCCGTTCCCGGGTCGCAGGCCGCGCAACCGGCCAGCGCCGACGACCACCGTGGTGCGCTCACAGCGCATCGTCGAGGCCGACGAGTAGGGGTCAGTCCTCGGCTTCGAGGTCTCGCACCGCAGCGCTGACCGCGTCGGCGTCCGGCGGCTCAGCGTCCCACCTCTGGAGCAGCAGCACGGTCGCGCCGCGCAGCATGCGGACGTAGTCGTCGACGTCGTCGGAGCTCTTGTACGACTTGATGCGGCCGGCCACCTCGGGTGCGAGCGGCTCGAGCGAGGTGGCGATGGACGTGGCGAGACTGCCCTCGGTCCCCGCGCTCTGGTCGAGCAGGGTCAGCAGCCGCTCGACCCTGTCCCGCGGGAGCGCGGGGTACACGTGCGGGAAGTCGGCCAGCAGATCGTCCTTGACAGTCACGGGCAGCGGGTTCCCCGCGAGCGCAACCCGGTAAACTCTGCCCGTCGCCTCCTTAGCTCAGTGGTAGAGCGTTCGCCTTGTAAGCGGAATGTCATCGGTTCAATCCCGATAGGAGGCTCCACGATCTGGCGGCAATTGGTTTGTCGGTGGCCCGTCGTAGCGTCCGAGGCGTGAGACAGTGTCGCGGCTGTGGTTCACCGCTCTCGAAGCGCAGCCAGAAGGTCTACTGCAGCAATGCCTGCCAGGCGACGGTTCGGCGTGACACCGGTACGCGCCGTTGGCTCGAATCGGGCGAGGCGTGGCCAGGCAGCAGCCGAGGCCATTACATCCGGACCTACATCGCCGCCGCCCAGTCGGGCTGCTGTGCGATCTGCGGCGGCGCCAATGTGTGGCTCGATCTTCCCCTGGCCTTCGTGCTGGACCACATCGACGGCGATGCGACCAACAACCGACGGGAGAACCTTCGGCTGATCTGCCCGAACTGCGACTCGCAGCTACCGACGTTCAAGAACCGCAACCGCGGCAAGGGGCGTCACTACCGCAGGCAGCGGTACGCCGACGGCCAGTCCTACTGAGGTAGAACGTCTCCTGGGCGGCCGCTGTCCAGTGCCCGCGACGCCGAGCTGGCGAAATATCTGGGGATATGTCCGCTCCATCCTCGAGCCGCGCACGAGTCGTCGCGCAAGTATCCAGAACACGAATTCGCAAGCCGCAATTGCAAGCCCATCCAGTAAGTCAGGATTCCAGGAAGTCGCCTTCTCCTTGAGCCAAAGGCGTGCAGCGCGAACATGTTTGCCGACGCTTGGCCCTCGGCGCATGCTCCTACGACGAAATTTCAGCATGATGCATTGCGCTCGATGGAAATGTCGGAACCCGACCCACGATTAGTCCGGCGTCCTATGCTCCGGCTGTACGGGCGTCTGCGCCCGCGCATCCGACGAACGGGAGCTGTCATGCGATCACAGCGGCGCTACCTGACGTGGGGGGTGGCCGCCGCGGCGGTCCCCATGGCGATCATCGTCACGGCGCCTCCGGCGGAAGCGGACTGCACCTACTCGGGTGGGACGACGATCTGCGCGCAGGGCGATGTGCGCGGCTCCGACGGTGTGCCCAGAGCAGCCACCCCGGCGGTCCCCTACCCGTGCGAGAACGACTGGTATTGCAACAGCGGCTGGGATCTCGACGTCGCGTGGGATCCCGGCGTCGACCGTCCGGACCGTCCCAACCGCCCGAACCGCCCCGGCGGCGGGGGCGGCGGCGGAAGAGGACCCCGGTGAGCCCCGACGTGACCGGCCAACCCATCGATCAAGGAGACACGATGTTGCCTGCAACCCGCCGAGGACGCCGCACAGCGATGGGGGTGACCGGTTTCGGCGCCCTGGCATGCGCCATGGCGATCGCCGCCGGATCCGCTGGCGCACAACCTCTTCCGCCGGGCCCGATCCCGCCCCCGTGCACCGCCGCCGAGCTGGCCCGGGTGATGTCCGGCGTCACGTTCGAGACGTCGAACTATCTCACCCTCAACCCGCCCGTCAACGATTTCTTCACCAGCCTGAAGGGCCAACCGAAGAACGAGATCGGCGAGAAGGTCCAGGTGTACCTCGACGCCAATCCCGCGGTACGGCAGGAACTCCAGCGCATCCGGCAACCTTCGGTCGATTTCCGTCAGCGCTGCGGGGCACCTGTCACACCCTGACCATCGAAACGTGGCGAGGGCTCGACCACTCACATCAGCGCGGCAAACTCGCAGGCTGGAGGCACCGCAGCCGCTAGGATCTAGGTGACCTGAACGAGGTTGCCATGACAGATCCGACTGCCGACTACCCGGCCGAGTTGACCCGCACTCAAGCGACGCCCTACTTCGGCGAAGAAACAGAAGGCCGCACCGGTACCTTCCGACCAGCGCCCCTCGTCGGACCGTGCACCCATTTCACGGAGGTCGAGGTCGGCCAGCGGCTCGACGATTTCGATCTGCTCATCGAACTCGGCAGCGGCGCCTTCGCGCGTGTGTTCCTGGCCCGGCAACTCTCGCTGCAGCGGCTGGTGGCGGTCAAGATCTCGGAGAACCTAGGCCACGAGCCACAAACCCTCGCCCAGCTCGATCACGACTACATCGTCCGGGTATTCGACCAGCGGATTCTTCCTGATCGAGACTGGCGGCTGCTGTACATGCAGTATCTGCCCGGCGGGACACTGCTCGACCTCGTCGAAGCCGTTCACCGTGCGGGCCGGCCACCTGACTCGGGTCAGGCGTTGATCGACACGGTCGACAGCGCACTGGAGTCGCGCGGCGAGATCCGGCCCACCGAATCTGCCACCCGGGCAGAGCTCGCGGACCTCACCTGGCCGGAGACGGTCGCCTGGCTGGGAAAGAGACTCGCCGAAGCGGTGCACTACGCGACGTCACGGGGTGTCCTGCACCGCGACATCAAGCTCGCCAACGTCCTGCTCGCCCCCGACTGCACCCCGAAACTCGCGGACTTCAACATCAGCTTCGCCCGCAACGTCACCGGCGCAAGCCCGTTCGACTACTTCGGCGGCTCGCTGTCCTACATGTCACCCGAGCAGCTGATGGCATGCCGGCCCGGACACACCCAGGACGCGGCAGATCTCGACACCCGCAGCGACAATTTCTCGCTGGCGGTCGTGCTGTGGGAGCTGCTGACCGGCGTGAAACCGTTCGACGACTCCGCGGCGCAGGCCGCAAGGGCGGACTCCGGCGGGTCGATCGGCGACACCACCGCACTCGAGCTCATGTTGACCGCCCGGGCGCAGGGGGTTTCGGCGTCGGCACTCGCCGCACTACCCGCGGACTGCCCCGCCGCGCTGCGTCGCGTGCTGTTGAAGGCACTCAGCAGCGATCGCGATCAGCGCTGGACCTCGGGCGCCGAATTCGCCGAGCAACTGCAGCTGTGCCTCGATCCGCATGCCCGTGACCTGGTCGATCCCCCAGCACGAAGTTGGCGGCTGCGGCTGCGGCCGTTCTTCCTGCCGATCGCCACGCTGGCCATCCTGATTCCCAATGTGCTGGCCAGCGCGTACAACATCCAGCACAACCAGCTGCTCATCGTCAGCCAGCTGTCCGAGCATGCCCAGACCCGGTTCATGGTGGTCACCACACTGATCAATCTGGTCTTCTTCCCGCTCGGCGGTGCGGTGCTGATCTACTGGTTCCGTTACGTCATCTCGGTCCCGCGGCGCCTGCGACGGGGGCCGCCGCCGCCCGCGGAGGCCCTGGCCAGAGCGCGTCACGACTGCCTCGTCGCAGGTGACCGGGTCGTGTTCGTGGTGTTCGGCCTGTGGTTCCTGTCCGCGCTGGCGTTTCCGTTCACCATGCAGTTCGCCGCGGGTGGGATCCCGGGCAGGTCGGCGATCCACTTCTTCGGGTCGATCACGGTGTGCGGCGCGATCGCGATCGCATATCCGTTCTTCCTGGTGACCTTCTACGTCGTTCGTAGCGTCTATCCGGAACTGGTGGCACACGGGCAGACGGACCCGCGGGAGGCCGAGCAGCTACGCGCACTGAGCCGTCGGCTGCCCCGCTACTTGGCGGTCGCGGCCTCGGTGCCCCTGCTCGGCGTCGTGGCCGTGAGTTTCCTGACCGCCGCGGAGATCGCTGAGGTCATCGTGCCGATCAGGGTGCTCTGTATCGGGGGGATCGCCGCATTCGTCCTCGTGTACTGGCTGTCGCGGCTGATCGAAACCGACATCCAGGCGCTCGAGCGGGTGATCCGACACCGACCGCCACATCAGCTCTGACGATCGGTTCGATCATGGCAGCGCAGCGCCCTCAGTTCTCGTCGGCGATTTGATGGCGGCTCTCGTGCTGACCCGGCGCATCAGGGTCCTCACCCTGGTGCTCGAACAACTCCTGCTGTTCGCGTTGTTCGTCGGTGACCTCGGTGGCGTCCTTCGGCCGGGCCGACGGGTCGTTGGGCTCGGTCATCGGCGTCACAGCCGTCCGACGACGAATGTCGCTGCCTGAGCGGTCATTCCGTTCACGCCGTAGAGCGCGTGCGCCACCGACGGCTGACCGCCGGGAGTGCCGTCGCAGATGGTGTCGCCCTGGGCGCACAGCTCGGTGGTCTTGGGCGCGTACAGCGGGCCGATCACGATCGGTGGCGCGCCGTAGGCACCTAGGAACGCATCCGACGGCTTGCCGAACAGGGTCACCGCCGCGACGTGGTCGGCGATCTCAGGCGCCAGCGGCTGCGGAATGTACGACGCGTATGCGGGCGGAATGTTGGCGGGAACCTGGGCCGACGTGACATAACCGGCAACGGCCGCGCCCTGTGAGAACCCGCCGAGCACGATGCGGGTGTCCGGGCAGTTGGCAGCGGTCGCCTGGATGTGGCTGCCTGCGTCCCGAATTCCGTCGACGACCGTCCTGGCGAAGTCCACGCCGCCGGAGAAGTTGTCACTGGCCGCATAGTTGACGGCGTAGACGTTGACGGTCCGCGGCGCCGCCTGGTTGCGCAGCATGTCGACGAACGATTGACCGATGCCGCCGACTCCGGGCGCCTCACCCGTGCCGCGGGCGAAGACCACCTCGACATCTGGACACGGCTGCGCCGTTGCCGCGGGGGCCGGTGCTCCAACCAGCATCGCGGCCACGAAGGCCACCGCGGCCACGACTGCGGCCGCCCGGCCTACCAAGTTCCTGCGATTCATCGCAACACCCTTTCCACTGGTTCGAGGTGAGCTGATACCCCGAATTCGCCAGCGCAATCCGCACGGGCACGTCCGTCACAACTACCTCGCAGCGACTTCGCAGAAACGGGTATGCCCCCGACCATGACCGTCATCGGCTTCCACTGCTCCCACGAGCAGATCGACCCGGCGCAGCTGCTGCGCGACGTCCAGCACGCCGAACAGGCCGGCTTCACCGCCGGAATGTCCTCCGACCACTTGAGTCCGTGGAGCGAGCGGCAGGGTGAGTCCGGATTCGCCTGGGCTTTCCTCGGCGCCGCACTGGCCACGACGAATCTGCCGTTCGGCGTGGTCAACGCACCAGGGCAGCGCTATCACCCGGCGATCGTCGCCCAGGGCATCGCCACACTCGCCCAGATGTTCCCCGGACGGTTCTGGGCGGCCCTCGGTTCCGGCGAGGCGTCCAACGAACGGGTCACCGGCGACGTCTGGCCCCGCAAGGAGGTGCGCGACCAGCGCCTCGTCGAGTGCGTGGACGTCATCCGGCGGCTGCTGCGCGGTGAGGAGGTCAGCCACGACGGCCTGGTGCACGTCAACCGTGCACGGTTGTGGACGCTGCCCGACGCCGTCCCCGATCTCGTCGGCCCCGCCGTCACGCCCGAGACCGCCGCCCGCCACGCCGCCTGGGCCGACGCGCTGATCACCGTCAACCAGGACCGCGACACCCTGCGAAAGGTGCTCGACGCGTACCGCGACGCCGGCGGTCGCGGACCGGCCCGGCTGCAGATCCACCTGAGCTGGGCACCCGACGAGGGCACGGCGGAGGCCATCGCCCACGACCAGTGGCGCGGCAACGTGTTCCCGCCACCGGTCTGCTGGGACACCGAGTCCGTCGAGGCGTTCGACGCCATCGGCGAGGATGTGACGGTCGACCAGGTCAGGAAGTCGGTGAACATCTCCAGTGACCTGGGCAGGCACGCCGAGTGGCTGCACGGATATCTCGAGCAGGGCTGGGACGAGCTCTACCTGCACTTCGTCGGCCAGCATCAGAAACCATTCATCGACGCGTTCGGCGAGCACGTGCTGCCGCAGCTCTCCCCGACGGCCCCCGCGCCGGCCGCCGAGGCGGCGAACGCATGAGGCGGGCCGACACCGGCGACCTCTGGTACAAGAACGCAGTCTTCTATTGCGCCGACATCGAGACCTTTTACGACTGGGACGGCGACGGCTGCGGTGACATCCGCGGAATGACCGAGCGCGTCGAGTATCTCGCCGATCTGGGCGTGACCTGCCTGTGGCTCATGCCCTTCTATCCCACCGGCCGCAAGGACGACGGCTACGACATCATCGACTTCCTGAACGTCGATCCCCGCCTGGGAACCCTCGGCGACTTCGTCGAGCTGGTCCGCACCGCCAAAGCGCACGGTATCCGGGTGATCATCGACTTCGTGATGAACCACACGTCCGACGCCCACCCCTGGTTCAAGTCGGCGCGTCGGAGCAAGGACGACTCGTACCGCGACTACTTCGTGTGGACCGACACCGAGCCGCCCGACACCTCGAAGGACGTCGTCTTTCCCGACCAGGAGGACAGCCTCTGGGAACTCGACCCCAAAACCGGCGAGTGGTATCTGCACCACTTCTACAAGCACCAGCCCGACCTCAACATCGAGAACCCCAAGGTGCAGGAGGAGATCTCGCGCACCCTCGGCTTCTGGCTGCAGCTCGGGGTCTCGGGGTTCCGTGTCGATGCCGTGCCGTTCCTGTTCGCCAAGGACGCCGTCCCCGGCCGGCCGGACCCGTTCGATCCCTACGAATACCTCGGCGACGTCCGGAACTTCGTCAACCGCCGCGTCGGTGACGCGGTACTGCTCGGCGAGGTGAACGTCCCGTACAAGGATCAGAAGGCGTTCTTCGGCGGCGCCGACGGCGACGGCCTGAACATGCAGTTCGACTTCATCGGCATGCAGGCGATCTTCCTGTCGCTCGCCCGGGCCGATGCCCGCCCGATCGCCAAGGCACTGCGGCAACGGCCGAAGCTCGACATCACCAGCCAGTGGGCGAACTTCGTGCGCAACCACGACGAACTCACCCTCGACAAGCTGAGCGACGACGAACGCCAGGAGGTCTTCGATGCGTTCGGGCCCGAGGAGGACATGCAGCTCTACGGCCGCGGGCTGCGCCGTCGGCTGCCCGCCATGCTCGGTGGCGATCAACGGCGGATGAAGATGGCGTACTCGCTGGCGTTCTCACTGCCCGGCACACCGGTGCTGTTCTACGGCGAGGAGATCGGGATGGCCGAGAATCTCGATGTCCCGGGGCGGTTCGCGGTACGCACCCCGATGCAGTGGACCGCCGGACCCAACGGGGGCTTCTCCCGAGCCGGCAAACGGCGCCTGCCGCGTCCACTGCCCGACGGGATGTACGGTCCCGATCGCGTCAACGCCGCCGATCAGCGACACGACCACGAGTCGTTCTGGTGGTTCATGCGCAACCTCATCTACACCTACCGGCAGCAGCCCGAGATCGGCTGGTCCACTCCTGAAGTGCTCAAGCAGCCCCACACCGGAGTGCTGGCACACGTCTGCCGGGAAGCGGAGTCGGACTGGTTGATGCTGGCGCTGCACAATTTCGGCGCGGACAGCTGCATGGTGCCGTTGCAGCTCGAGGACGAGGGCGGATGCCTCCTGGTCGACCTGCTGCACGGTCTCACCGAGCATCAGCTCGACAGCAAGGGCCGCATCGAGATCGGCTTGGAGCCCTACGGCTACCGGTGGTTGCGGCTGCGCCGCCCGGACGACGACCCGATCATCTAGGCGGGCGGCCCAGCTTCCGTCGGCCGCGCCCCGACCACCAGCGCGGCGATCACCAGGGCGATGCCGACGATCTCGGCTGCCGTCGGAAGCTGCAGCAGCACAACGGCTCCGACCACCGCCGCCGTGGTGGGCAGCAATGACAGCAGGAGGGCGAACCGCGCGCGTCCCCCCCGAGCGAGCACCAACTGGTCGAGCACGTACGGAATCGCTGTGGACAGCACGCCGATACCGGCGCCGAGGAGCCAGGTTCGCGCGTCGAGGAACACCGACGCGTCGGCCCGCGCCTGGCCGGTGATGATCGCCGGCGCGATGAACACCGCGGCGATCGCCATGCCGACCGCGAGGGAGTCGAGGCCCTGTCCGGCGTCGGCCACGATCTTGCCCATGACGATGTAACCGGCCCACATCGCCGCCGACGCCAGCGCGAAGGCGACACCGAGCCAGGAGGCGTCGAGCTGCACACCGGCCAGCAGGATCACGCCCGCGCACACGAGGACGACGGCGATGACGTCGCGCCGATGACGGAAACCCAACGCTGCCACCAGGACCGGGCCCAAGAATTCGATCGCCACCGCTGTGCCGAGTGGTATCCGCGCGATCGCCTCGTAGATGGCGATGTTCATGCCAGCGGTGATCAGGCCGAAGCACCCCGCGGCGGCCAGGCCGCGCCGCGTCCACGGCAATCGCCATGGGCGGCGCCACGCGCAGAGCAGGGCTGCCGCGGTCGCAACCCGGAGCCAGGCCACCGTCGACGGCTCGGTGGTGTCGAACAGGAAGACCCCGATGGCCGCCCCCAGGTACTGCGACACCGCGCCGACGACGAACAGCAATGGCACCCAGGGCATGGCGGCCCGGTCAGGTGACGCGCACGAGCTCGGCGACGAATCGCCGGCTCGCCACGACGTAGCAGGCGACCGCCGCGAGTTGCATCACGGGAACCACGAGCAGCAGCGCACGGCCGAGGGACATGACGCCGAGTTCGGCGGTCAGCGCATCACTGATGACGCCGGTGACGAACGGGCCTGCACTGCCCAGGATCGCGCCGAAGAACAGGAAGATCGCCGATGCGGTGGCACGCTGCTCGGGCGCCGCCAGTCGCTGGATCGCGGCGATCGACGGCGCCATGTAGGCGGTTCCGACGATGTAGCTCAACGCGATGCACCAGACCGCAGTCAGCCGGCTTTCCACCAGGAACGCCGCAACCGAGAAGGGCAGCAACGCTGCCGTCATCGCCGCAACCAACCACAGCAGCCAGCGCGGATCTCTGGCCGACAGCCGGTCGGCGACCCGGCCGACGAGCAACAGGCCCAGGATGCCCGACAGCCCACTGGCGATCCCGTAGTGCACCCCTACTTCGCCGAGCGACATGCCGTGCGTGCGGATCAGGAATGCGGGCGCGAAGGTGGTGAGCGCATAGCCCGCGACCGAGATGCAGGCGGCACCGGTGACGACGGCGATGAAACTGGGTTTGCGCAGCAGGTCCCAGGGCCGCGCCGGCCCCTGCCCCGGCCCGACGGGCAGCGCCGGCATCGTCTGACGGCGGCCGAGCACGACGAGCACCAGCGGGGCGACGACGACGCTGATCGCGCCCATCACCACGAACGCGGTACGCCAGCCCAGTGACTGCGCGAGCAGGCCGCCGCCGAGCAGGCTGGCCGCGCTGGCCAGCGGGATCGACAGGGTGATGACGGCGAGCGGTGCGGCACGGCGTTCCGGCGGGAAGTTGCGCGCCACATACGCGTGGGCGGCCGGGGTGCTGCCCGCCTCACCCACCGCGACGCCGATCCGGGTGAGCGCGAGCTGGACGCCGGACGTCACCGCCCCACCGAGCATTGTCATCGCGCCCCACAGCGTCAGACACGACGACACCACCAGCCCGAACGCACCGCGGTCGGCGATGCGGGCGATGAAGAGCCCGAGGACGGCGTAGACGGCGAGGAACCCGAACCCGTTGATCACGCCGATCGCGGTGTCGGACAGCGCGAGATCCTTCTTGATCGGTTCGGCGAGCACCGCGGGCAGGAAGCGGTCGGCGTAGTTCAGGGTGCCGACGACGGCCAGCAGCACCACGGCAGCCCACGCGCGGCGCGGGGAATGGCCGTCGGCGCTCACCCGGCGAACGATATCGACGTCGCCGAGCAATTCGTCACGGCCACACCGGGCGGGAACGACGCGGGCGGCTTCCCGTTGCCGCAGGCCGCGACGATCAGGCCCAGCGTGACCGCGCGTGCCGCGGCGACCGGTCTGCGCATTCGATGATCGAAGCACCCCGCCGGTCGGCGCGTCGATCGATCCGTCCAATACCGCCCGTGGCATGCCTGCGCCTGGCAACCTGTGCAGGTGCTCAGCCCGCACATACCATCTCCTACGTGCGGAAATGCCGCTCTCTCTTTCAGGCACACCGCTTATCCATGTACGATAACCGCACTCTCGGCGACTACAAGGCCGAGCCCCGGAATGAGCCGCTTACGCGCAGAAGTTCCGACAGCATGCTCGACGGATGAGGAGTGACGACGATGACGTCAACGTCGACGGAGACCGTCGCCACCCGCTATTCGGGCACCCGGCACGCCCGCGTCGAGGACAACCGCCTGCTGACCGGCCGCGGCACGTTCGTCGACGACATCCAGCGCCCCGGCATGCTGCACGCCTGCTTCGTCCGCAGTCCGTTCGCCCGCGCCACCATCAAGGGCGTCGACACCGCCGCGGCACTCGCGATGCCGGGAGTGCGGGCCGTTCTCACCGCAGCCGACATCAACGGCGACGCCGTCGAGGCCTGGCACGCCGTCGCAGGCAAGGACATGCCGGACACCCCGCGCCCGCCGCTGGCCGAGGGCCAGGTGAAGTTCGTCGGCGACCCCGTCGCCCTGGTCGTCGCCGAATCCCGGTACCTCGCCGAGGACGCCGCAGACGCCGTCGAGGTCGACTACGAACCGCTGCCCGCCGTCGCCGACTTCCGTGTCGCCGTCGGCGGCGCCGAGGCCGGCGTTGCCGTGGTGCACGACGAGTACCCGGACAACGTCGCGGGCGGCATGGGCGGCGCGCCGCCCGACGAGGAGACGTTCAGCACCGCGGCATGCGTTGTCTCGGAGAACATCTACCAACAGATGCACGTGCCGGTGCCGATCGAGACGCGCGGCATGGTCGTCGAGTGGACGGCCACCACAGGCGAGCTGACGCTGTGGGGTTCGACGCAGACACCGCACGAACTGCGCGCGTTCTGCGCCCGCCTGCTCGGCATCCCCGCCAGCAAGGTGCGGGTGATCATGCGCGACACCGGTGGCGGCTTCGGCCAGAAGGTCGTCCCCATGCGGGAGGACATGGTCATCATGCTCGCGGCGCGCAAGGTGCCCGGGCCGCTGAAGTGGATCGAGGACCGCCGCGAGAACCTCATGTCGGCCGGTCAGGCACGCCACGTCGACGGCACCGCACGGATGGCGTTCGACGACGAGGGCAACATCCTGGCCGTCGACATCGACTTCGTCCAGGACATCGGCGCCTATCCCACGCCGTATCCGGTGCTGACCACCGCGGCCATCGGCATGTTCTATCCGGGCCCGTACCGGGTGCCGAAGGCCAGCTTCAACTACAAGACGGTGTTCTCGAACACCGCAGGGCTGCACGCCTACCGCGGCCCGTGGCAGTACGAGACGCTGGCGCGCGAGATCATGTTCGACATCGCCGCGCGCAAGCTCGGGATGGATCCCGTCGAACTTCGCCGGCGCAACATCCTGCGCGGGGACGAGATGCCGTACTTCAACCCCAACGGCATGCCGTACGACCACGTCGCCCCCGCCGACACGTTCGAACAGGCGGTCAAGATCCTCGACCACGAGGGTTTCCGCAAGGAGCAGGCCGAGGCACTCGCGCAGGGCCGCTACATCGGGCTGGGGTTTTCCGCCTACATCGAGCCGACGGGTGCGGCGACCGGTCACCTGGCCACCGAGGGCTGCACCATCCGGATGGAGTCCACCGGCAAGATCAACGTCTACGTAAACGGCGGATCCACTGGAAACAGCCTGGAGACCACGGTCGTTCAGCTCACCGCCGACGCGCTGGGCGCCGACATCGACGATGTCTCGACCATCCAGGGCGACACGGCGGTCACCCCCTACGGGGCCGGCACCCAGGGCAGCCGCAGCGGGCCGATGACGGCGGGCGCGGTGAACGAGGCGGGCACGATCCTGCGCGGGCAGATTGCCGCGATGGCCGCGCACCGACTGGGTGTCGAGGCCGGCGACATCGAATTGGGCGGGTCGACGGCCTATGTCCGCGACGACCCGGACAAGTGCGTGACGTTCGGCGACATCGCCTACCGCGCCCATTACGAGCCTGCGCAGCTGCCACCGGGGATGTCCGCGTCGCTGGAGGCCACCACGCGGTTCACCTCGCCGCCGGAGGCGATGATCCACTGGGCCAATGCCACTCACGCCTGCACCTGCGAGGTCGACATCGACACCGGCCAGGTGACCCTGACGCGCTACATCGTCAGCGAGGACGTCGGACCGATGATCAACCCGAACGTGGTAGAGGGCCAGGTGGCCGGCGGCACCGTGCAGGGCATCGGTGGCGCGCTGCTCGAGAGCCTGGTCTACGACGCCGACGGGAATCCGTTGTCCTCCACCTTCGTCGACTACCTGCTGCCCACCGCGACCGAGGTGCCACCGATCGAGTTCGGCCACGTCGAGATTCCCGGCCCGGGCGTGGGCGGCTACAAGGGTGCGGGCGAGGGCGGCGCCATCGGGTCGACACCCGCCGTGATCAACGCCGTCAACGATGCGCTGGCGCCCCTTGGCGTCACGGTGACCACGTTGCCCGCGAGCCCGGCGACGATCGTAGAACTGCTGGATAAAGCTTCTCGCGGGCTGGAGCGCAGCGACCGGGGAATCAAAGGAAGAGAGGACCACTGACTGTGGAGCTGACCAACGAATTCCGCGTCGCGGTGCCCGCCGCCAAGACCTGGGAGGTGCTCACCGACGTCGAGCGGGTGGCGCCGTGCCTGCCGGGCGCCACGCTGCTCTCCGTCGACGGCGACGAGTTCACCGGCGCGGTCAAGGTCAAGGTCGGCCCCATCACGGTGTCCTACAAGGGCGTTGCGGCGTTCGAGGAGAAGGATGCGACGGCCCGGCGGGTGGTGCTGCGCGCCACCGGCAAGGAGACGCGCGGGAACGGTAGCGCGGCGGCCGTCGTCACCGCTCAGTTGAAGGACGAGGGTGACGCCACCTCCGTCTACATCAGCACGGATCTGCAGATCTCCGGCAAGGCGGCGCAGTTCGGCCGCGGGGTGCTGGCCGACGTGGCAGGCAACCTGATCGGTCAGTTCGCGAAATCACTGGAGGCCAGCGTGCTCGGCGACTCGACGCCGGCGGCCAACGCACCGGCCGGCGCCGCGGCCGACGCACCATCGGCGGCGGGCGTAGCGGCCGTCGCGGCCGATGCCGGTGACTCGGTGGACCTGCTGAAGGTAGTCGCCCTGCCGATGGCGAAGCGGGCCGCGCCGGTGCTGGCCGGCCTGGCGGCCGGGCTCACCGTCGGACTGCTGGTGGGCAGGCGCAGGCGCACCCACCCGGCGGCGGTGCTCGCCGACGACCTGCAGGCGGCACTGGCCCGGCTGCTGGCGTCATGAAAGCCGCCCCGTTCGAATACCACCGCCCCGGCTCGGTCAAGGAGGCGGTCGAACTGCTCGCCGAGTACGGCGACGACGCCAAGATCCTCGCCGGCGGGCAGAGCCTGGTGCCGATGCTGGCGATGCGGTTGACGCACTTCGAGAATTTGATCGACATCTCCCGCGTCGCCGAGCTGCAGGGCATCGACCTGGACGGCGACGACGTGGTGATCGGCGCGGGCACCCCGCACGCGTTCGTCGGCATGGACGACGAGGTCGCCGAGTCGGCGCCGCTGCTCACGCTCGCCACGCCGCACATCGGGCACTTCCAGATCCGCACCCGCGGCACCCTTGGCGGTGCGATCGCCCACGCCGATCCCGCAGCCGAGTACGCCGCCGTCGCCCTGGCCCTCGACGCGCAGATGGACGCGGTGTCGACACAGGGCACCCGCCAGATCGCGGCGTCCGAGTTCTTCACCGGACTGTGGGAGACCTCGCTGGCCGCCGACGAGATCCTCACCTCGGTCCGGTTCCCCGTGTGGGGCGGGCGCACCGGGTACGCCATCGAGGAGTTCGCGCGCAGGCACGGCGATTTCGCAATCGCCGGCGCGGTGGTGGCCGTCGAGGTGGACGGCGACGACCGGGTTGCACGGTGCGGCATCGGATTGCTCGGCCTGGGATCCACGCCGGTGCGCGGCTCCGCGGGCGAGGAGGCGATCGTCGGGCGTCCGGTCACCGAACTGAGCGCCGACGAGATCGGCCGCATGACCATGTCGGCCCTCGACGACGTCCCGGCCGATCTTCAGGGATCCGCCTCATACCGCCGCCGCGTCGGCGCCGCGATGGTGTCACGCGCGTTGCACTCGGCCATCGCAGAGGCCACCAGCGAGGAGAAGACGGAGGTGACGCTCAGTGCATGAGCTACCGGTCGAGTTGAATGTCAACGGAATCGAGCACCGCGGCACCGTCGAACCGCGGGTCACGCTCGCCGACTTCCTGCGCGAGCAGTGCGGCCTGACGGGCACACACCTCGGATGCGAGCACGGCGCATGCGGCGCCTGCACGGTGCTGCTCGAGGGCCAGGCCGTGCGGTCGTGCCTGATCTTCGCGGTCCAGGCCGATGGCCAGGAGGTCACCACCGTCGAGGGCATCGCGGCGCCCGGCGGCGAGCTGTCACCGGTGCAGTCCGCGATGCGCGACTGCCACGGACTGCAGTGTGGTTTCTGCACACCGGGATTCGTCACCTCCATCACGGCGCTGCTGCGTGACAACCCCGACCCGACGGACGCCGAGATCCGCGAGGGCCTGTCCGGCAACTTCTGCCGGTGCACCGGATACCAGGGCATCGTCAACGCCGTGCACCAGGCCGCCGAGAGCACTCGCGCCGCGAAAGAGGTCAGCCCGCAGGCGCTGTGACGACCAGGAGCGACGGTCGCCTCAAGCGGCCACCCGTCGTCACGACCGTGAGGATCGAAATCGTCTGACCCACTTTGCCACCGAGGCCGGTGCCGTCGATGAGGGCGGCCACCGGTGGCGGCAGCGTCGCCGCCGCCTCCGACTGCGGGTCCATCAAATGAGCCTCCCACGGATCGGTCCGAGAGAAGTGGGTCTCGTCGGCCTGGGCAATACAGCCGCGAGCAGACACAAATTCGCATTGATCTCGGCCTCGATGTGCGAATTTGTGTCTGCTCGCCGGTGATCAGCGCAGGAACCGGACGAGGTAGGACGGCAGGCGGCGGGCGGGCACCGCCCTCGGCCAGTCGCGGGCCCGAAAGTGGGCGTCGGTGCCACCATCGACGAACACCACGCTGCCGCACAGGAAGTCGGCAGCGTCGGACAGCATGAAGCAGACCCACTCGGCCAGCTGGGCGGCATCGCCGAAGCCGCCGATGGGCACCGGGAAGCGCCGTACCGCCCTCGCCTGCGTGGGATTGGCCAGTTGGTCGGCGAGCAACGGGGTCATCACCGCACCGGGGGCCAGCGCGTTGAGGCGGATTCCGGCGCCCGCCCACTCCGGTCGTACCGCCTGTGCGCGCACCCATCGGCTCACCGCAATCTTCGACGCCGCGTACATCATCGTCCCGTCGGCGGGACCGAAGCGTCGCACGGCGCGCACCGCCCGGTCGGCGTCGCCGGCCAGCAGCGCCTGCACCGCCCGCCGGGGCACCGCCGGGATTGTCGTCGTCGAATTGCTGGACAGCACCACCACCTTCGCTCTCGTTGCTGCCGTGAGCGCCGGTCGCCAGTGCTCGAGCAGGTCGACGACGCCGAAGTGGTTGACCTGCGCGATGGTGCGGCACCGGTCACGTCCGCGGCCGGGGCCGAGACCGGCGGCGAGCACGGCGCCGTCGAGGCGCCCGTCCGCCGCGGCCAGCACGTCGCGTGCCGCGCCGATGCGGCCGTCGCGCGTGGAGAGGTCGGCGACGACGTCGGTCTGCTGGAGATCCACACCGATGACGGTGTGGCCGTCGGCGCGCAGCCGGTGCACGGTCTCGAACCCCATGCCCGAGGCCGAGCCGGTGACGACGTAGGTGCCCACGTCAGTAAATGTGGCAGACCGGCTCACCGGGATCCTGTCCGGGGCGCAATCCCGCGGTTCGCCTGGGACGTGGGGCTAGCCTTGACCGTAGGCACACACGGTCCGTCTCAGCCGCGACGCCAGAGGAGCAGCGTGTGGTCACTTTGGACCGATTGGTGAATGTACTGGGCGCCTATGGTGTTCGGCTGCGATCGTGCCCCATTCCGCGCTCCACCGGGTTGGCCGGCGTCGTGGTGCACGAGGACGTCGACGGCCGGACCGTCGTCGGGGACGTGTTGTTGGCCATCGGCGCCGCCACGGTGGCCGAGGCGGTGCAGTGGGCGGCGTCGGCCCGCGCGGCGGTCGTGTTCGTTCGCGACACTGCGGAGGACGACGCGGGAGCCGAGGCGGGCCCGGCCGACATCGCGGTGCTGGCGGTGGACCCGGCGATGTCCTGGAGCGAACTGGCCGCCGTGGTCTACGGCCTGGTGCTCGAAGGCCGCGAGACCGACTCCGGTCGCGGACCCACGGATCTATTCGCACTGGCCGACAGCCTGGCCGAGGCGACCGGCGGCGCGGTCACCATCGAGGACCCGCTCTCGCGCGTGCTGGCGTACTCCATGGTGCAGAGGAATGCCGACGACGCACGCACGGCGACGATCATGGGCAGGCAGGCACCCGAGCGCCTTCGCGAGTTCTTCGACGAGCGTGGGATCTCCGCGCATCTCGCGGTGTCCGACGAGCCGCTGTTCGTCGGTGCCGCTGCCGATCAGGGCCTTTCCGGCCGGATGGTCGTGGCCGTGCGCTCGGCGCGGGTGCTGATGGGTTCGGTGTGGGTGTCGTGCACGGCTCCGTTGGAGGGCGAGGCACTCACCGCTCTGACCGACGGCGCCCGCACGGTGGCACTGCATCTGCTGCGGTCCCGGGCCAGCGCGGATCTCGAACGCCAGGTGGAGTCGGAACAGGTGATCCGGCTGCTCGACGGCGGCGCCGACGCGACGGCGTCGACCAGCAGGCTCGGGCTGCCGCAGGGACCCATGCGGGTCATCGCGCTGCAGGCCGCCGTCGCCTCCGACCGCGATGCCCCGCTGCTGTTGCTGTTCGACCGCGCCACCAGTGGATTCGGCTGGTCGCGGCCCGGTCGCAGCGCTTTGGCCGGGAACACCGTCTACACACTGCTGCCGGGTGAGCAGGCCGCCGCGGCTCGCCGCTGGGTCGCCGGACTACGGGCGGCACTGCCCGACCGGGTGACGGTGGTGGCAGGCATCAGCAAGCCCGCAGCGGTACCGGACCTGCCGGCGGCACGCCAGGAGGCCGACGAGTGTCTGGCGTTGCACGAGACGCGGCCGCCGGCAACCGAGCCGCCTGCCTACGACGAATCGTGGGACGAGATCGTGCTGGCTCGGCTGCGGATGGCGGCACGCTCGGGCCGGTCGCCGGGCCGGGGGCCGGTGGCCGAACTGCGCCGCCATGACCGCGCCCACGCCACCGAGTACGTGGCCACGCTGAGGGCCTGGCTCGAGGCCCTCGGAGACCCCACCGAAGCCGGCGAACGCCTGGGAGTGCACGAGAACACCGTGCGGTACCGCCTGCGCAAGATGGCCGAGATCACCGACCTGCAACTGGACGACGCGCGCAAGCGGCAGGCGATGTCGATCGAACTGGCGGCCGCCGAGACCGACTGACCCCGCGCCGGGTCGGGCGTTGTCGCATCGGCACAACGCCGTCGAAGCGGGTTGTCGGTTCCGGGCAAGCCGTGTCGTCTCCCTGCACACCACCATGGGACTGACACCCGAGGAGGTATGTGATGGCAGGCCACGAGCGCATCGACGGCGGACCGCGATCGGCGATCGTGGTCGGTGCAGGCATCGTCGGGCTGTCCACGGCGTGGTTCCTGCAGGAGCGCGGCGTCGACGTCACCGTGGTCGACCGCACCGGTGTGGCCGCCGGAGCGTCCTGGGGTAACGCCGGCTGGATCGCGCCCACGCTGACCCTGCCGCTGAACTCCCCCGCCGCGCTGCGGTACGGGCTGCGCGCGCTGCGCGACCCCGCCGCACCGCTGCACATCCCACTCACCGCGGACAGCGGGCTGGGACGCTTCCTGTTCCAGTTCGCCGCCAGCTGCCGACGGTCGACGTGGCGACGCGCGGTGCGCGCCAACCTGCCGCTCAACGAAGAGTGCATCGAAGCCTTCGACGTGCTCGTCTCCAACGGGGTCGACGCACCGGTGACCGATGCCCCCATCACCGCGCTGTTCCGCAGCGCCGACGACTCGCGGCACATGCTGGCCGAACTCGACGGACTGTCCGAAGCCGGCCAGTCGGTGGACGTCACCCACCTCAGCGGTGCAGCGCTGCGCGAACAGGTGCCGCTCGCCTCGCCGGCGATCACCGCCGCGATCAACGTCAACGGACAGCGCTTCATCGACCCGGGCCGCTTCGTACACGCGCTGGCCCGCGCTGTCGTCGGCCGCGGCGCCACGATCCACACCGCGGAGGTCCGGGGCGTGTACAGCACTGGAAGCGGCGCTGAAGTGTGTCTGCGCGACGGCGATCCCATGACCGCGGACGCCGTGGTCGTCGCCACCGGCGCGTGGCTGTCACGGTTGGCCGGCCGACTGCGCGTGCCCGTGCAGTCCGGGCGCGGCTACTCCTTCACCGTGCCCGTGGACCGGCCGCTACCGGGACCCTTCTATCTCCCCGGCATCCGGGTGGCGTGCACGCCCTACCGCGACGGGTTGCGCGTCTCGGGAACGATGGAGTTCCGCGACCCCTACGAACCGGCGGTGCCGGCACGGGTGGGCGCCATCGTCGCCTCGGCAGGCTCACTGCTCGATGGTGTCCGCTGGGCCGAGCGCACGGACGTCTGGGTCGGGCCGCGGCCGGTGACGCCCGACGGTCGGCCGCTGGTCGGCGAGATGTCGCGCAACGTGTACGTGGCGGGCGGACACGGCATGTGGGGCCTGGCGCACGGACCGGTCACCGGGCGCCTCCTCGCCGAACAGATCACCACCGGCAAGCAACCGGACGCGCTGCGGGAACTCGATCCCCTGCGCCGCACCGGGCGATGAACTGCCCACCGGCTCATAGATTTTGACCCCTTGACCCAGGCCCCACCGCGGGCCCGCGAGTCGTCAGGGGCGGAGCTCTCCTTCGCCCGCCCCTGACGGCAATCCTCGGTACCGGAAGGAATCCACATGATCGTGAAGCACACCGTCTGGCTGTCTCCGCACGCCTACGAGCACCTGCAGGACGAACTGGCCACGCTGCGCCGGCTCACCACCATCAGGACCGGCGACGCGGACACCGACGAGAACGCCACCGCCGTCCAGGCCGCCCGGCGCAGCCGCATCCAGCAGATCCACGACCTGCTGATGAACGCCGTCGTCGGCGAGGATCCGCCCAACGATGGCATCGCCGAACCCGGCATGGTGGTGACCGTCCGCTACGACGACACCGGCGAAGCAGAGACCTTCCTGCTCGGTGTGCGTGGCGCCGAGTACGGCGACCTCGACGTCTATTCGGTGGACTCGCCGCTCGGCGCCGCCATCGTCCGCGCCCGCCCGGGTCAGCGGTGCACCTACACGACGCCCAACGGAGAGACCCTCACCGTCACGATGCTCAGGGCCGTCCCCCACGGCATCCACAGCCTCACCGGCTGATCTCTGCGCCGGCCGGTTGTCGGTCGGCGACAATCGACGACGACGATGTTGTCCGCTTGGCGCAGGCAGCCGGGCGGCTGTGTCGACGACAATGGAGTGTGTGGCCAGCAGGTTTCGGCCACCTACTTTCCGCGACGCGCCACGCCATACGCGACAGGCCGTGCGACGCGGATCAGTTCGCACAGTCGCGCGCTGAGCACAGTCGCGATGACCAACGAACACACGAGGAGGCGAAAACCCATGTATGCCAACGCTGACATCTGGATCGAGCAATGGGAGGCCGAAGGCGGCGCGCTGTCGTAGCGCACCCACGGCCCAGACGAACGAAAGAACCCGTAGTGAGGAGCGAGAAGTGATAAGACCAGGCAGACCTTGGACGAGTCTGGCGGCGCTGGTGGTGGGCATCGGCGCCGTCATCGGTGCGTTCGCGTTCTCGTCGACTCAAGTGGGGCAGGGCCTCACGCTCGGATTGGGTGCGTTCATCGTCTTCTTCGCCTCGATGTCACTCCTCGCCCGAGACCCCGTCCCGGGACACTGGGGAGTCCTGGTCGCGGGTCTGACATTGGCCGTCGTGCCGTGGCTCGGCGCGGGCTTCGTCCCCGACCGCGGCGCCGCGTGGACCGCCGGGGTGGCCGGCGTGCTGGCCCTGATTTGCGGCGGCATCGGCTGGGTAACCGGAGAACCGCCGACCAAGCTCGGCATCAACGAGTACGGCAGCCGCGAGGTGCAGCCCGGCGTGATCGCGAAGTGGCTCAGTGGTTCTGCCCTGGCGCTGGGCGCCGTCGCGGCGGTGCTGGCCGCCACGTTCGTCCGCACGTCGGCGGCAGCGACCGTCGTCATCGCCGGCGCAGGCGTCCTCATCGCGGTGACGGCGCTGTGGTCGCTGCTCACCGCCGATCCCACCCGCGATTACTTCAAGCTGGCCGTCGTCGGGCTGGCGCTGTTCATGGCGCCGTGGGTGGTCGGCTTCACCACCGGAATGGGCGCATCGACGGCGTGGTCGCTCGGCTTCGCCGCGACGGCGCTCGGAGTGGCCGGATACCTGCGCGGTGAACACCTCGACGCGGCAACCGTGGTCCGCGACGATGCCCGCACCCGCTACCGCGAACGCGTCCACGCGGTCCGGTGATCAGCGTCGCCCCGGAGGCCGCGGCGCGTGCAGATCGAAGCGGACGCCGACCATGCGGACGGTGAAGCAGACCGCCGCCGCGGCGAGTGCCGCCACCGTGCCGCGGTACCCGAGGCCGTAGGCCGCCGCCGCGCAGCCCGCCCCCAGCAGCGCTGGAATGGCGTACAGCTCGCTGCGCAGCACGACCGGTACCCGGCCGATCATCACGTCCCTGATCGTTCCGCCGCCCACGGCGGTGATCGTGCCGACGATCATCGCCTGTGGCACACCGAATCCCATGTCGAGTGCCTTCACCGCGCCCAGCACCGCGAATACGCTCAGCCCGACCGCGTCCAGGACGGTGATCACGGTGGCCAGCTTCTCGAGCACATGGCTCAGCGCGAAGGCCGTCAGGCCGCCGGCCGCCGCCAGCGCCAGGTAACGCCAGTCGACGAAGGTGGCAGGCGGCAGGTCGTCGAGCAGCACGTCGCGGATCGTGCCGCCGCCCAGGCCGGTGAACATGCCGAGGGTGATCACCCCGAAGATGTCGAGGCGTTCGGCGCGTATCGCGGTCAGCGCACCGTTGAGCGCAAAGGCGAACGTGCCGGCCAGGTCGAGCACCAGCAGGAGCGGCGTCTCGGCCAGCATGGCGCCAGGTATACCGCGCTCGGGTGTTACTTGGCGACCACTCCGCGCAGACCGTCGGCACCGAACAGCTGCTCGAGCATGCCGGACATGTCCGGCCCGCGGCGCAGGCCGTGGCCGCCGTCGACGTTGATCACCTGCCCGGTGATCCACTCCGCGGCGTCGCTGAGCAGGAACACGCAGAGGTTCGCGATGTCGGTGACCTCGCCGAAGCGGGGCAGCGGAGTGCAGGCACGGTAGTCCGCCGACACCTCCGGGGACTCCAGGATCGGGCCAACCAGGTCGGTCTGGATCAGGCCGGGACGGATGCCGTTCACGCGCACCCAGGACGGGCCGAGCTCGTCGGCGGCCAACATCATGATGTGGTCGAGCGCCGCCTTGCTCGGACCGTAGGCGCCGAACCAGCGGTGGACGTTGCTCGACGCGATCGACGAGATCCCGACGAACGATCCGCCGCCGCCGCGGACCAGCTCCCGCGCGGCGTGCTTGAGCACGTACATCGTGCCGTTGACATTGAGATCCACCGTGCGCCGCCAGGCGTCGGAGTCGATCTGCGTGATCGGACCGATGGTCTCCGAACCGCCCGCGCTGTGCACCACGCCGTGCAGGCGCCCATGCCAGGCGGTGGCCGCGTCGACGAGGCGGGCCGCCTCGTCTTCGTTGGTGATGTCGGTCGGTTCGTAACGCACCGAGTCATGACCGCCGAGCTCTTCGGCGACGGCAGCCAGCCGGTCGGCGTTGCGGCCGGCCAGCATCACCCTGCCACCGGCCGCCACCACCGCGGCCGCCACGCCCTTGCCGATGCCGCTGCCACCACCGGTGACCACGTACGTCCGATCCGCCAACGACAGCTGCACCGCGACCCCTTAAGCCAAGTTTACTAGAACAGGTTCTAGTTATACGTCACGGCTGATCGCGCCGGGCCGGCTTCGGTGCGCCAAGCGTCCGCCAGTCCGGGACATCGGGCGGCAGGCCGAGCGGCAATCGGTTCTCGTTGTGCGCGGCCCAGTGCGCGTGGCCGAGTTCGTGGATGTGGAAACCGTGCCGAAGCGCCTCGGTGAACCCCATCGCGTCGCTGGCCGCGTTCACCGAATCCTTGATCAGCAGCGCCGCCATCGTGGGCCGTTCGGCGATCCGGCGGGCGAACTCGAGCGTCTTGTCCGTGAGCTCCTCGACCGGGAAGATCTTGGACACCATGCCCAGCCGGTAGGCATCCTCGGCGTCGATCGAATCACCGGTCAGCAGCAGCTCTTTGGCCTTGCGGGGACCGAACTCCCAAGGGTGTGCGTAGTATTCGACGCCCGGCATCCCGAGCCGGACGCCCACCACATCGCTGAACTTCGCGTCGTCCGCGGCGACGATGAGGTCGCACGCCCAGATCAGCATCAGCGCGGCGGAGATGGCGTTGCCCTGCACCTGCGCGATGGTGATCTTGCGCAGATCGCGCCAGCGCTTGGTGTTCTCGAAGTAGAAGTGCCACTCCTGCAGGTAGAGCTTCTCCATCGAGGCGGACCGCGTCGCGCCGTGTGAGCGGAAGGTCGGATGCTGGTCGGGCCCGGGCTTGCGCTCGGCCAGGGCTGCCTCAGAGCCGAGGTCGTGTCCGGCCGAGAAGTTCTTCCCGCGGGCGGCAAGGATCACCACGCGCACCTGGTCGTCGGCCTCGGCGCGGGTGAAGGCCTCGTCGAGCTGCACGAGCAGGGTGCGTGACTGTGCGTTCTGCGATTCCGGCCGGTTGAGCCAGATGCGAGCTATCCGGCCCTCGTCGAGGGTTTCGTATGTCACCTGCTCATCGGCCATGGCAGGCACATTACGGGCACCGCGCGGCCCGTCTTCACGCCGTCGCGGCCATGATCAGCTACACCCTGTAGTAACAGGCGATCAACCGGGCGCCCGCGAAGTCGCCTAGAGTTGGGGTATGCCCGCAAAAACTGAAGCCGCCGAGCTCGGCGACGTCGAACCATTGGCCGACAGCACTGCCCGTCAGGCCAGGCAGGTGGTCGCCGCCTACGCCACCGATGCCGACGAATGCCGGGTCTTCCTCTCGATGCTCGGCATTGGACCGTCGAAAATCGAGGCGTAGGTGTCACCGGAGGCCGGCGCACAGTCCGACTCCGGGGACTCTGACTTCGTCGTCGTGGCCAACCGGCTGCCGATCGACATCGAGCGCCACCCGGACGGCACCACGACCTACAAGCGGAGCCCCGGTGGCCTCGTCACGGCGCTGGAGCCGCTGCTGCGTAAGCGGCACGGGGCATGGATCGGCTGGGCGGGCGTCCCCGACAGCGACGAAGACCCGATCGACGACGACGGCCTGCAGCTGTACCCGGTGTCGCTGTCCGCCGACGACGTCGCCAAGTACTACGAGGGCTTCTCCAACGCCACGCTGTGGCCGCTCTACCACGATCTGATCGTCAAGCCGATCTACCACCGCGAATGGTGGGAGCGCTACGTCGAGGTCAACCGGCGGTTCGCCGAGGCCACCGCACGTGCGGCCGCAAAGGGCGCGACGGTGTGGGTGCAGGACTATCAGCTGCAGCTGGTTCCCAAGATGCTGCGGATGCTGCGGCCCGACCTCACCATCGGATTCTTCCTGCACATCCCGTTCCCGCCGGTCGAGCTGTTCATGCAGATGCCATGGCGCACCGAGATCATCGAGGGTCTGCTGGGCGCCGACCTGGTGGGCTTCCACCTGCCCGGCGGCGCGCAGAACTTCCTGATCCTGGCCCGCAGGCTGGTCGGGGCCAACACCTCACGCGGCAACGTCGGTGTGCGATCCAGATTCGGTGAGGTGCAGGTCGGCTTCCGCACCGTCAAGGTCGGCGCGTTCCCGATCTCCATCGACTCGGCCGAGCTCGACACCAAGGCACGGAACCGGGAGATCCGGCAGCGGGCCCGCGCGATCCGTGCCGAGCTCGGAAATCCCCGCAAGATCATGCTGGGGGTCGACCGGCTCGACTACACCAAGGGCATCGACGTCCGCCTGCACGCGCTGTCCGAACTGCTCGACGAGAAACGGGTGGACCGCGACGACACCGTGCTGGTGCAGCTGGCGACCCCGAGCCGGGAACGCGTCGAGAGCTACATCGCGATGCGCGAGGACATCGAGCGTCAGGTCGGCCACATCAACGGCGAGCACGGCGAAGTCGGCCATCCCATCGTGCACTACCTGCACCGGCCGATTCCCCGTGAAGAGTTGATCGCGTTCTTCGTCGCCGCGGACGTCATGCTGGTCACGCCGCTGCGCGACGGGATGAACCTGGTGGCCAAGGAGTACGTGGCCTGCCGCAGCGATCTCGGCGGCGCGCTGGTGCTCAGCGAATTCACCGGAGCCGCAGCCGAACTGCGCCAGGCATACCTGGCCAACCCGCATCACCTCGAGGGCGTCAAGGACGCGATCGAGGCGGCGCTGACCCAGGCGCCAGAGGAGGGCAGGCGCCGGATGCGCGCGCTGCGCAGGCAGGTGCTCGCCCACGACGTCGACCGGTGGGCGCGGGCCTTCCTCGACGCGTTGGCCGACACCAAGTCAGCGCGCTCCTAGATCGGCGTGATGTAACTGATCAACCACTTGCCGTCGATTCGCTTGTACTCCACCCGCAGCCGCGCGCCGTCGTAGATCGGTTGGTCGCGATTCGACTTCTCGGACACCGTGCGGTTGATGTAGACCATCACCGCTGCCGAGTTGCGCTGCGCATTAAGCACTCCGACGCCGACTACGTTGGCTTGGCTCACGACCTCCCGCTCCCGCGCCTGCGGAATGATGTCGGCATTCGCCCTCTGCTCGAACTCCCTGCGGTAGTCGGGCGTGAGCAGGTTGTATGAATCGATGAGGTTGCGCTCGACCGTCTTGTAGTCGTAGGTGAATACGGTCGGGATTTGTTTCTGCGCAAGTGGTCCGAGTTCCTCGCGCGCTGATTGCTCTCCACGCGTCTCCACCCGCTGCCAGTAGAGGCCACCACCCACGGCGGCCAGGCTGACGAACGCAACTGCCATCAGCCCGATGATCCCGCTGACGAGCCAGCGCATCAGTTGCCGCCGTTGGGATAGTTGAGGTCGTAGGCCGTCATCCGCCCGTTGTCATCCTCGTGCACGACGATGCGCAGCCGGTACGGCTGCGATGGCCTGTTGTTGCCGTCCATGTCGCTGGCCGTGACCCGAGCCGACACCAACACCGCCGCGTTCTTGCTGATGTCGTCGATGCTTTCCAAAGCAGCGCCGTTGATCACCGTCTCAGAACTGCCGCCGGTGTCCCGGAAAATCGCCTTGAGGTTCACCACGTTGTTGTTCTGGCTGAACATGTCGCGCAATGGCCCGCTGGTGCCGTCGTAGAAACGGTCGACACTCTCGTCGATGGTGTCCTGCCTGAAGCTGAACATGTTCACCACGGTCTGTGTCGCCGTGTCGACGAACCGCTGGTTGCGTGCTTGCGTTGCTTCTGTGTGTTGTTTCTGGACGATCAGTACCGCCACTGCAACGCCGAGAACACTCGTCGCGACGAGCCCAGACACCAAAGCAACGATTGCGACCAGCCGTCGGTGCGCCTTCCGGCGTGGTGGGGGCGCAGCCTTGCGGAACTTGCGCGCAGACGTTGCACCGGTCGGCTTCGCGGTCTGAATGCGTGCGACGGTGGCCTCGGCAGCTTTACCGTTCGCCGGGCCTGCAGGCCGGGACGCGCGGCGACGTCGGGCCTGTTCCGGACGGGCCGAAGTAGGCGTCATCAGGTCCGCCTTGGATAGAGCATGAGATCAACCCAATTCTCCTGCGGCGGCATGTCAGCGATACCGGGGGCGTACACCCCGCTACCGCCGGCCGGATCGACGAAAACTCCGGTGTTCTGGTCATACGTCCCGTAAGCCGCCCCGCTCGCCTGCGGCATCGGTGCAGCGGGTGGCGGCGGAGCTGCGGGTGGCGGCGGAGCTCCGGGGGCTTGCGGCAGAGCCGCGGTGTTGTAGGGCCCAGCGAATATCGGCGGCGGTGTTGGAGGACCGTTGATCGCCGGCCCGACCGGCGGCGGTGGCCATGCCTCCGGGTACGGCGCCGGCGGTATCCACGCCGTCAGCGGCGGTGGCGGTGGGCCATCGTTCGGAGGCGGAATGTACGGCCACGGTTGATGTGGCGCCGGCCCCGGGCCGGTTTGGACCCCGGGCGGTACCAAACCCGGCGCGACGGGGTATCCCGGGTCCGGGTCGTTCTCAGGTGGGATGTAGGGAAACTTGTTGGGCGGGAAGATGTTGCGACCGTCCTCGGGCGTGTCGTCCTCCAGGACGTCCATCGGTGTGCCGATCGGCACCGGCGGACCGCGCCATGGGCTGTTACCGATCGGGACGTAGCCACGGGGGTCGCGGCACAACTGAATGGTCGGCGCGCGCTTGCCGGGGAACTCCTGACAGGGATAGTTTCTCGCGCCGCGCACAACCATCGGATCGTTCTGCGCGACTTTGCAGTACAAGTCATTGGGTAGCTCGCGCAGCGTGGTGTCGCCTGGCGTGCGAATCTCCGACGGCGGCAGGAATCCGGTGTTGCACGGCGGCGGATCGTTGATCGAGATCTTGAAGTCCTGCTTGCCACCTTCGTCCGCGGGAAGTTGGCCGCCGATCGTCAACAGAGAAGCCTGCAGTGCAGGAAAGATGACCAGCGCCTGTTCGATCGACCTGTGGTAGATGACGCCCACCCGGCCGAAGTTGGCCAAGTTGGCCGCGAGCACCGGGAACGAGGGCCGAATGCCCGCAAACGTCTCGCCGGCTTCGGCGGCCGCCCCGGGTGCCTCCGCAAGCAGCGCACGCAGCTGCGGATCGGCGTTGACCACTTCGGTGGTCAATCGCGCAAGGCCGTCGGCCGACGACCGGATGTCATCGCCACTGCGAATCTGCGCCTCCAGGAACGGTTCCGCCTGGTCGATCAGCGCCGCGGTCTGCGGCCAACTTGCGTTGGCCTCGTCGATCAGCGACCGTGCCGATTGGATCAGTCGCGCCAGTTCGGGCCCTGAGCCGTTGAACGCGTCGAACGTCTCGCGTAGCAGGTCCTGGATGCGGGTGTTGTCGAGGCTGTTCACCAATCGGTTGGCCTCACCCAGCAACTCGGCGACGTCCTGCGGTATCGCCGTCCGTTCCTTCGGGATGGTCGCACCGTTGAGCAGCAACGCCGACGAGGGATCGGCGGGCGGAACGAAGTCCACGTACTGTTCGCCGATCGCAGACACACTCTTGACGGTGGCGGTCGAGTTCGCCGGGATCTTGACATCGCTGTTGAGTTCCATGTGCGCGGCGACGCCGTCGTCGGTCAACTCCACGGCCTGGACGCGGCCGGCTTGCACGCCGCGATACGTGACATTGGCGTTCTCATACAGCCCGCCGCCGGCGACGAATTCGGCCGTGACACCGTACACACCGACGCCCAGCCGGGCGGGTACACGGAGGTAGAAAAAGGAGATCGCGCCGACGGTGACCACGGTCACGACAGCGAAGATCATCAGTTGGATTCGCGCGGTTCGGTTGAGCATTACTCGGGCGGCACCTCCTGGCCCGACGCGGTACCGGGCGGGATCTTGAACGGATCAGCGGCCTGCCCGGACAGGTTCGCCATCTCCCCGGTCAAGAACTCCGGCGGGTTGACAACTTCGGCGAGGCGCTTCATGTTCGGGTCGAAGAACGACGTCGTGAAGATGGTCTCGCCGAGCCGGCGGATTGTCAGATCGAACGTGGAGAAGATGTTGAAGTAGTCACCCCTGGCCACTCGATGCAGATTCTTGCCCGGGAACGGGAAGGTCGCCAGGCTATCCAGGGAGGAGACGAGGTCCGCACGGTTGTCATTGAGCGGCTTGATCACCGCGTACAAGTCGATCAAGTCCTCCGCGAAATCGTCCTTGGTTTCGGCCAGGATGCGTGATCCGACGGTAGCGAAACTCTGCAGTGCGGCGAACGCGTCAATGATGTTCGTCCGATTGTCGTTGAGCACGCGCAGCGCTGCCGGAAGGGTGTCCAGGGTCCGGCCAAGACTGTCCTTGCTGCGGGCGAGGACTCCGGCGAATCGGTTCAGGCCTTCGACAGCGGCGATGATGTCGTCGGTCTGCCGATTCAACGACGCGGTCAGCTCGGCGAGCCGCGGGATCAGGCCCGCGAACTGGCCCTCACGGCCCGCCACCCCGTTGTAGACCTCTTGAGTAATATCCTGCAGCGCACCGAGATTGCCCTTGTTGACGACCACACCCAAGGCAGACAGTACTTCCTCGGTGGTGGGGTAGCGGCTGCCCTGGCTCCACGGGATCTCCGACCCGTCACGTAGCTCGCCCACCGGCGGTTGATCGACCGGAGCCGACAGCTCGATGTGCTGCGAACCCAATAGTGACGTCTGCGCGACCCTGGCCGTCGCGTTGGCCGGCAGCCGGACTTCGCGGTCGAGGGACAGTTGCACCGCAGCATAGAAGCTGCCATCTGCCCGCTGCACAGCCTCGACCCCCGACACGCTGCCGACGGTGACGTCGTCGACCATCACGGGCGAGTTCTGCGGCAGAGTGGCAACGTCGGGCAGCTCCACGGCGATGGTGTAGGCGCCCGCGCCGTGACCGGCCGTGCCGGGCATGTTCAGCGAGTTCAGCCCGCCGAACTGGCACCCGGTGAGCAGGACTACGCCGGACCCGATGGCCACCATGCGCCTGCTCACGCGGCCACTATTGATGGTCAACGACATTCGCGTCATCCTCCGCCTCCATGTTGTTGCGGAGCGATCGGCTGCACCGGCGCGCCGATCTCGGCCGGAAGCGGACCGGGCGCAGCTGGTGCCGGCGGCGCACCCGGAGCCGGACCGGGCGGCGGACCACCGGGCGCTGGACCGGGCGGCAGTACCACCGGACCAAGCGTGTACGGCTGCGCAGGCGGCGGCGGACCAGGAACCGGGTTCGGGGGCAGCAGCAACGACGTGGGATCTCCTCCCTCACCGGCACGGGGCGGGAACCGCCCGTCGCTGGGGATCCACTCGAGGTGCGGGATGTAGGTTTGCGCCTTGGCCTCAGTCGCCGGGGTGTCGTAGATCACCTGGCCCTTGTACGCGGTGATCGTGTTGATCCCGTGCGCCATGAAGGGCGGGTAGTTCACCGCCAGGCGCTTGAGCACCGGAGCCATCCGCTGGCGGCAGATCTCGGATCGCTTGTCATAATCGGGCATCCCCGCCGCGTCGAAATTTCCGCAGATGAACTGCACCGGATTGGCGAATTCCGGCAGGCCCAGAAGACCATTGGCGGTGCCCTGGGCCGGGTTGTAGATGTTGTAGAAGTTGGCCATCGCGTTCGGCAGGACGTGCAGTATCTGCTCGACGTCGTCGGTCTGGGTTGTCAGGATGCTGGTGAAGTCGGTCAACCTGTTGACGTTGTCGATCAGCACCGCGTTGTTCTCGTCGAGGAAGCCGCGGACGTCAGACAGTGCCTGGTTGAGACTGCCCAAGGTGTCGTCCAGCCCCACCGCGCTGTCGGCCAACACCTGAGAGACCGAGGCCAAATGCCCGCTGAACTGCACGATTTGCTCGTTGCTCCTCGACAGCGCGTCGACCAGGATCTGCAGGTTCTTCACCGTGCCGAACAGGTCCATGCGTGAGTCGCCCAGCCGCCCCGCAGTCTGCGACAATTCGCGCACGGCTTGCCGAAACGAGTCGCCGTTTCCGTCGAAGGTATCGGCGGCCTGATTGACGAAGCTGCTCAACGGGCCGTGAACTTCGCCCGCCGACGGTCCGAGCTGCCGGCTGAGCCTGGTGAGCTCGGTCTTGACGTCGTCCCACTCGACCGGCACGGCGGTGCGGCCCAACTCGATGGTGCCGCCATCCTCCATCGCCGGACCCTGACTATAGGTAGGGGTCAGCTGAATGAACCGGGCTGCCACGAGGTTCGGTGCAATGACCACCGCGCGAGCGTCGGCGGGCACTTTGACGTCTTCCTTCACCCTCATGGTGATCTTGACGGCATCGGCCTGCGGCGAGATGGATTCGATCGAGCCGATAGGCACGCCGATGATACGAACCTCGTCGCCCGGATAGACGCCCGCCGCCGAGGTGAAGTATCCGACCACTGTGTACGTGGAGACTCGCGGCCACACCAAGAAGACGCCACCGATCAGCGCCACCAGCAGCGCGGTGATGACGCCGTAGCGCAAGAGGCGGCTCACGGCGACTTCGGCCTTATTATCAGCCGCTCGTTGATGAACCCGCGTAGAAGGTCGGCGAGGCTGTCCGGAATCTTGCCCGGTTGGAAGTAGAGATCCAGTAGCAGGGCCGACTGAGTAGTGTTCGGTATCGCATTGGGCAGGTTGACCATGAAACCCGAGCCGGAAGCGACCGACTCGCCGAGCGCAGTGGCGTAGCCCGGCAGACGCTTCAGCGCCTCACTGATGTGTTCACGGCGTTCGAGCAGGTTGTCCAACACCAGATTCAGTCTCCTCAGGGCGGGGCCGAATTCGCGGCGGTTATCGGCGACGAACCCCGAGATCTGCTGTGACACATCGTCGATGCCGGCGATCAGACTGCTCAGGGCGGCCCGTCGCTCATCGAGCGCGGCGAAGAGCTGATTGCCGTCGGTGATGAGCTGGTTCACCTGACCGGCCCGGTCGGCGAGCACCGCCGTCACCGACCTGGCGCGTGTCAACAGCTGACCCAGCGCTTCGTCGTTGGCGTTGATGCTGCGCGACAACGTGGCAACCCCGTCGAGCGTGCGGCGGAGCTCGGGCGTCGCGTCGCGGAACGAATCGGTCAGCACCTGCAACGCCTGGGTCAACTGATCCTTGTCGAGCACACCGGAATTCTGACCGAGGTCCTGCAGCGCCATGTTCAAGGTGTACGGAGCAGTGGTGCGGCTCAGGGGAATTGATGTCACCGATCCGCCACCCTGCGGAACGATCCCCAGCGACCTCTCCCCCAGAACGGTTTCGGTCCTGATCGACACGAGAGTCTGATCGCCGAGCCTGACCTTGCGGTCGACGGTGAATGCCACCTTTGCTGCGTCGCCGGCGAGGCCGACTTCGGTCACTTTGCCGACCGTGATGCCGGAGATGTTGACGTCGTTGCCCGGCGAGATACCACCTGCGTCGGCGAAGAAGGCCTCGTAGGACTTGCCTTGCGGATAGAACGGCAGGCTGGTGTATCCGAACGCGACGATCACGACACACGCCACGACCGCGATCCCGAAGATACCCGCCCGGATGGTCTTATCCATTGTCTGAACACCTGCCCTTCGACGGGTCCGGCACGCCACCGATCGGCAGGAAGATGTCGCTGCCTGCTGGGCCGTTGAATTTCAGCGTCACCGTGCAGATGTAGTAGTTGAAGTATGACCCGTACGCACCAAGGGAGTTGAGCCGCAGATAGTTCTCGGCCAACGGTTCGATGACTCGATTGACCTCATCCTTGCGATTGTCGAGCTCGGTCGCCAGCGGACGAAGGTTCTCGAGCACGCCCTGCAGCGGCCGTCGCGAATTGGCGAGCATGTCGGTCAGATCCGCTGAGGCGGATGCCAGCGGCGGAATGGCCCCTGCGATCGGGTCCCGGCCCTCCGCCAGTCCGCTGACCAGCTTTTGGAGCTCGTCCACGCTGGCATCGAACTCGACGCTCTTCTCGTCGATGGTCCCAAGCACCTCGTTGAGATTCCGGATCGCCTCGGAGATCACCTGATAGCGATCGCCCAGTGTCTGGCTGAATGTTCCGGTTTCCGAGAGCAATCGAGACAGCGCACCACCCTCGCCTTGCAGCGATTCGATGACCGCACCACTTATCTGGTTGATCTGCTCGCCATCGAGACCCTTGACCACAGGGCGCAAGCCACCGAGCAGAGCATCGAGATCCAAGGCCGGCTGGGTCTGGTCGATGGGAACCATGCCACCCGACGGCAACTTCCGAAGCTCGCCCGGACCCGAGGTGATCTCCATATAGCGGTCGCCGACGAGGTTCTCATAGCGGATCGCAGCCCGCGTCGAGGTGTACATCTGATACTTCTTGTCGATGTTGAACGCCACGTCAACGGTGTTGTCGGGGTTCAGTTTCACATCGCCGACACTGCCCACCGGAACGCCGGCGATCCGCACGTCCTCGCCGCCCTTCAGCCGCGAGGCGTCGGCGAACGTGGCGTGGTAAGAGTTGCTCGATGCGAACCGGATTTCGCCGAAAACCACCACCAGACCGGCGGAGATGAGCAGCATGACCACCGCGAAGACGCTCACCTTGATCAGATTTCCCCGGCGGCTCATCAGAAGTCGTCTCGTTCTGCGAATGCCCCGTTGAACAAGAACTGGAAGGTACTCGGGGCGTCGACCTGCACCTCGGTGAACGGCTCGTACGGAATGACAGCGTTGTCGGTGACCAGGAAAGGCGAACGGTAGAAGGAGCCGCCGAATTGCTTGCTGGGGAGGTTGGGTAGGCCGCGGCAGTTCGGACCACCCGACGCATTGACGATCGGCAGACTCTCTGGATACGTGTACGACGGCACGCCCAGCACGAAGCTGGAACTGACCATCGCGCCGGGTTTCATGCCACCGACGATGCTTCCACCGCGTTCGGCCCCCTTCTTGACACCCTGCACTATGCAGCCGAGTACCGGCGAATAGTCCCCCAGCACCGTCAACGGCGCTCGCAGCCGCTGGATCGCTGCGATGTAGTCGTCTGCCGCCGGCTCCAAGGTTGCGTATCCTTCGTTCGCCAAGCCGGTTGCCGCGAGCAGCGTCGCGTTGAGGTTCTCCTGCTCATCGACGATCGTGTTGCTGATGGTCGGCACGTTGTCGAGCACGGTGACCAGATCGGGAGCGGCATCGCCGTAGATGTTGGCGACCGTCGCTGTCTGCGCGAAGTCCGATTCGACAGTGGGCAACTTCGGGTTCAGTTGCGTCAGATACTGATTCAACCCTGCAAGGCTACCGCCGAATTCGTCACCATGACCGCGCAACCCCTCGGCGATCGCCGATATGGTCGCGTTGAGATTCATCGGGTCGACCTTGTGCAGCACGTCGATCAGGGTCTGGAACAGCGTGTTGGCTTCCAGTTGCACGGCTTGGGCGGCGACGGTCGCGCCGGGACGCAACGGCGCATCCGACGGTTGCTCCGGCGACATGAAATCTACTGACTTCGCACCGAACACGGTGGTGCTGGCGATTCGTACCAGCGCGTTCGACGGGACGAACCGCAACTGGTCCTCGTTGATCGCCAGCGTCAACTTCGCCTGATCGCCCGTGTAGGCGATGTCTTCGACCTTGCCGATCTGGATACCGCGGTACTTGACCTTTGCTTCCTTGTCCATCACCAACCCGGCCCGCGGTGACATCACCGTCACGGTCTCGGTCGGGCTGAACGCCGCGGTATACGACAGATAAGTCAACACCGTGAACGCCACGATGATCGTCGCCAGTGCTGCGGCGGCGATCCTGATCGCGGTGGTCCTCGACACGACGTCTGCCCTCCCCTTCTACCCCGAGAGGTTGAAATTACCGGACGCGCCGTACACGGCGAGTGCAATGAACAAGGTGATGACGACCACGACAATTAGCGACGTCCGTACCGCTTGACCTACCGCGACGCCTACGCCAACGGGTCCGCCGGAGGCGTTGTATCCGTAGTAGGTGTGCACCAGCATCACCGCGACCGCCATCACGATGGCCTGGGCGAAAGACCACAGCAGGTCCGTCGGTATCAGGAACGTGTTGAAGTAGTGGTCGTAGAGACCGCCGGATTGTCCGTTGACGTAGACGGTGATCGTGCGGGCGGAGAAGAACGCAGCCAAGGTCGCCAGCGAGTACAACGGAACGATCGCGACCAACCCGGCGATGATGCGGGTGGACACCAGGTAGGAGAGTGAATGTATGGCCATCGCCTCGGTGGCATCGATCTCCTCGGCGATGCGCATCGCGCCCAGTTGGGCGGTGGTGCCGGCGCCGATGGTGGCGGCGAGCGCAATGCCGGCGATGATCGGCGCAACGATGCGCACGTTGAGAAACGCGGAGAGGAACCCGGTCAGCGCCTCGATGCCGATGTTGCCGAGCGACTCGTAACCCTGGACCGCGATGACGCCGCCGGACGCCAGGGTCAGAAACGCCGCGACGCCGACCGTGCCGCCGATGAGCAGCAGCGCACCGGAGCCCAGCGTCATCTCGGCGATCAGCCGGAGTGTTTCCTTGCGGTAGTGCACCAGCGCGTGCGGGATGTATCGGATCGACTCGGCGTAGAACAATGCCTGCTCGCCGAACGTGTCGACAGCCCGAGGCAGCCATCGGAACGCACGCCGGATCCGCAGCGACGCGTCGTAACTTCCGAGCTGACTCATTGGGTGATCCGAACGCCGATCGCCGTCATCAGCACATTGATCACGAAGAGGCAGATGAAGGCATAGATGACGGTCTCGTTGACAGCTTCTCCGACACCTTTGGGCCCGCCCTTGACGGTGAGGCCTCGGTAGCACCCGACCAATCCGGCCATGACGCCGAACAAAAGGGCCTTGACTTCTGAGATCACCAACTCGGGCAACCCGGTCAGGATGGTCAGGCCGCTGATGAACGCTCCCGGATTCACTCCCTGCAGGAGCACGGAGAACACGTAGCCGCCGCTCAGGCCGATCGCAATCACCAGACCGTTGAGCAACATGGCCACGACCGTCGACGCCAGCACCCGCGGCACGACGAGTCGTTGGATGGGATCGATGCCGAGCACCCGCATCGCGTCGATCTCCTCGCGAATGGTGCGAGCGCCCAGATCGGCGCAGATCGCAGTCGCCCCCGCGCCGGCGACGACGAGCACGGTCGAGATCGGACCCAGCTGGGTGACGGTGCCGAACGCGGTTCCGGAGCCCGACAGATCCGCGGCGCCGAGTTCGCGCAGCAGAATGTTGAGGGTGAACGCGACCAGCACCGTGAACGGAATCGAGATCAGCACCGTCGGAATGAGCGAAACCCTGGCGATCATCCAGGTCTGGTCGAGAAACTCCTGAAACTGGAACGGCCGACGGAACGTGGCTCGGAGAGTTTCGACGGACATCTGCATGAAACCGCCCACAGCCCGAGCCGGGACCGCGAGCTGTTCGAACAACCTCGGCTCCGTTCTCAGGGCGGGGGGAGTTGTCGCGGTTCTCGCCGTGGCGAAAAACCCCGGACCGCTTGTGACGGCGGCCATTCCACCCCTGGTTTAAGCACTGCTCTTAGTGAGCCGGCTCATAGTAACTAGAACAAGTTCGCAGTGTCAAAGAACCGCAAAACCGGTCCATTTCATTATATTCACGCTGGTCAGCGCCAGTGTGACACAGATCATTCTGGAACGTGTTCTAGTCTCTCGCGCCCGCTGACAACCGAGACTGTCAGTCTCGCGACTCCATCAGCTCGGTGGCGGAGAAGCCGCGCTCGGGATCCCGGTCAGCAAAGTATTCGCGCAGTGTCGAACTCAGCTCAGCGGGGTCCCACGCGTCGGCGTCGGCGGTGAACTGATGCTCCGCGACCGGCGCGGCCACCAATGTGACAGTCGGACCATAGACGATGAAGAGCTGTCCGTTGACCCCTCCCGAGGCGGGTGACGCCAGAAACCGGACCAGGTTCACGACGTGGTCGGTCGACAGCGGGTCGACCTGCCCCGTCGGCAGCTCCGGGGCGTCGCCGAACACCCCAGCGGTCATCGCGGTGCGGGCCCGCGGCGCGATGGCGTTCGCCCGCACGCCGAAGCGCTCGAGTGCGCGCGCCGCCGACAACGTCAGCGCGGTGATGCCGGCCTTGGCGGCGCCGTAGTTCGGCTGGCCGACCGGACCGGACAGGCCGGCCTCCGACGAGGTGTTGATGATGCGTCCGTAGACGGTCCCGTCACCGGCCTTCGCCTTGGACCTCCAGTAGGTGGCCGCATTGCGGGTGAGCAGGAAGTGCCCGCGCAGGTGCACGGCGATGACGGCGTCCCACTCCTCGTCGGACATGTTGAACAGGATCCGGTCGCGTGTGATGCCTGCGTTGTTGACGACGATGCCGAGCCCGCCGAGGCCGTCGGCCGTCTCCACCAGTTCGTCGGCGGTGGCGCGCTCACTGATGTCGCCGGCCACCGCGACCCCCTTGGCGCCGGCCGCGGAGATCTCGTCGAGCACGTCGGACTTGTCGAGCGCCGCGGCGATGTCGTTCACGACGACCGACGCGCCGGCCTGCGCCAGCCCGATCGCCTCGGCGCGGCCCAGGCCGGCGGCCGCGCCGGTCACGACGGCGACCCGTCCGGACAGATCGGTCACGTCTGAATCAGTCAATTTATGAATACCTCTAGTCTTTCCGGATCAGGGCGGCACGGGGGCATTCGGCGACGGACTGCTCGGCGACGTCCTCCTGGTCGGCCGGCACCGGATCCTCCTTGACGACGGCATAGTCCTCGTCGTCGAGATCGAACAGATCCGGGGCAATCCCCACGCAGACCGCATTGCCCTCGCAACGGTCCCGGTCGACTTCCACTCGCATGACAACCTCCTTGCAACCGCTGTTCGGGCGGCCCGCCCGTGACGAAGGGTCAGAATACGACCCCGGCTTCCGGCGCGTGTGCAACACCGGCCTGGACCCCAAGACTAGAACGTGTTACAACCAGGTGGATACCAGGGTGCCCACGCAGGGTGCCGACAAGTGAGGATTCACCGCCATGCGGATCGGCTACAGCCCCGAACAGGAGGAGTTGCGCCGCGAACTGCGCGCCTACTTCGCCAAGCTCATGACGCCCGACCGGGCCGAGGCACTCGCCTCAAACGACGGCGAGATGGGGCGCGGCAACGTCTACCGCGAGACCGTCGCGCAGATGGGCAAGGACGGCTGGCTGACGCTGAACTGGCCGACCGAGTACGGCGGCCAGGGCCGCCCGCCCATCGACGCGCTGATCTTCACCGACGAGGCGGCGATCGCCAATGTCCCGGTCCCGTTCCTCACGATCAACAGCGTCGCGCCGACCATCATGGCGTTCGGCACGGAGGATCAGAAGAAGTTCTTTCTGCCCCGCATCGCCGCCGGTGAACTGCACTTCTCGATCGGCTACTCCGAACCCGGCGCGGGCACCGACCTCGCCTCGCTGCGCACCACCGCGGTGCGCGACGGCGATGACTACGTGATCAACGGCCAGAAGATGTGGACCAGCCTGATCGCCTACGCCGACTATGTCTGGCTGGCGGTGCGGACCAATCCGGAGGCCAAGAAGCACCGCGGCATCTCGATGCTCATCGTGCCCACCACGGCCGACGGCTTCTCCTGGACGCCGGTGCACACCATGTCGGGCGTCGACACCAGTGCGACCTACTACCAGGACGTCCGGGTTCCCGCGACGAATCTGGTCGGCGAGGAGAACGCAGGCTGGAAGCTGGTGACCAACCAGCTGAACCACGAACGCGTCGCCCTGGTCTCCGCCCAGCCGATCTATGTGGCGCTCAACGCGGTCCGCGACTGGGCGCAGCACACCAAGGACGCGCACGGCAACCGGCTGATCGACTCGGAGTGGGTGCAGCTCAACCTGGCCCGGGTGCACGCCAAGGCCGAGGTGCTCAAGCTGGTCAACTGGGAACTCGCTTCCGCCGGCGGCGCCGGTCCCTCGCCCGCCGACGCCTCGGCGGCCAAGGTGTACGGCACCGAGCTGGCGACCGAGGCCTACCGGCTGCTGATGGAGGTGCTCGGCACCTCGGCGACGCTGCGGGCCGACTCCCCCGGCGCACTGCTGCGGGGGCGCATCGAGCGGATGCACCGCTCGGCGCTGATCCTGACCTTCGGCGGCGGCACGAACGAGATCCAGCGCGACATCATCGGCATGGTCGCCCTCGGCCTGCCCCGGGTCAACCGGTAGGAAAGGGCCTCGAAATGGATTTCACGACAACCGAAGCCGCCGACGACCTCGGCGGCCTGGTCCGCACCATCACCGAGTCGGTGGTCACCCCCGAGCACCAGCGCGAGCTCGACAACCAGGAGCACCGCTTCGACCGGGAACTGTGGCAGAAGCTGATCGACGCCGACGTGCTGAGCACCACCGCCCCCGAGTCGCTGGGCGGCGGCGGGTACGGGGTGCTCGAGGAGGTGGCGGTGCTGGTGGCGCTGGGCCGCCAGCTGGCCGCGGTGCCGTACCTCGAATCGGTGGTGCTGGCCGCCGGTGCGCTCGCCGCGTTCGGAACCGAGGCGCTGCAACAGGAGTGGGCGGCGCCCGCGGTCACCGGCGGCAAGGTGCTCACGATCGCCCTGGACGGCGAGATGGGCGAAGGTCCGGTCCGGGCGACGGCGAGCGGCGGGAACCACACCCTGACCGGCACCCGCACCCAGGTCCCCTACGGGCCGGTGGCCGACGCGTTCCTGGTGCCGGCCGAAACGGATTCCGGCACCACGGTCTTCCTGGTGAGCAAGGACGACCCCGGCGTGTCGGTGCGCGCGCTGGAGACCACCGGTCTGGGCAGCGTCGGCTACCTGGAGCTGCAGGGCGTCGAGGTCGGCGGCGATCGCGGACTCGGCGACGCGGTGTCGTGGCTGACCGCGAGGTCCATGCTCGGCCGAAGTGCCTTCCAGCTGGGCGTGCTGGAGCGCGCGCTCGAGTTGACCGCCGAATACGCCAGGGAGCGGGAGCAGTTCGACCGGCCGATCGGCAGCTTCCAGGCGGTGTCGTCGCGGCTCGCCGACGGCTACATCGACATCAAGGGCCTCCGGCTCACCCTGACCCAGGCGGCCTGGCGGTTGTCGGAGGACCTTGCATCCGACATCGACGTCGCCAGTGCGGCGTTCTGGGCGGCCGAGGCCGGCCACCGGGTCGCTCACACGACGGTGCACGTGCACGGCGGCGTCGGCATCGACATGGACCACCCGGTGCACCGGTACTTCCTGGCCGCCAAGCAGACCGAGTTCGCGGTCGGCGGCGCCACCGGTGCGCTGCTGCGCATCGGCCGCGAGCTGGCCGACACCCCGGTCTGACCGTGGACGGCGGGCCGACCGTCGGTCGACTGCTTGAACCGCTGGCCGAGGTCGACGACCGGGGGGTGTATGCCGAGGACTCGTTCGTCAGTTGGCGGCAACACCTGACCGACGGCGCGGCACTCGGTGCGGCGCTGCGGGCGCGGCTGGACCCGAACCGCCCGCCGCACGTCGGTGTGCTGCTGGGCAACACGCCGTTCTTCTCCACGGTGCTCGTCACCGCGGCCATGACGGGGCTGGTGCCGGTGGGGCTCAACCCCACTCGCCGCGGCGCCGCACTCGCCCGCGACATCGACCGCGCCGACTGCCAGTTGGTGCTCGCCGACGACGCGGGCCCGGTGCCCGACGGGGTGGAGTTCATCGACGTCGGGTCGACGGCGTGGGCCGACGAGCTCGCCGCGCAGCACGGCACACCGGTGCGCTTCGCCGACGTCGCGTCCGACGACCTGTACATGCTGATCTTCACCTCCGGCACCAGCGGTGAACCCAAGGCGGTACGCGTCACTCACGAGAAGGTGGCGTTTCCCGGCCGGATGCTCGCCGACCGGTTCGGCCTCGGCCCGGCGGACACGTTCTACCTGTCGATGCCGCTGTTCCACTCCAACGCGATCATGGCCGGCTGGGCGGTGGCCGCGGCCGCCGGCGGGTCGATCGCGCTGCGGCGCAGGTTCTCCGCCTCGGCGTTCATGTCCGACGTCCGCCGCTTCGGCGCCACCTACGCCAACTACGTCGGCAAGCCGCTGTCCTACATCCTCGCCACGCCGGAGCGCGACGACGACGCCGACAATCCGCTGAATTTCCTGTACGGCAACGAAGGTGCGCCGCGCGACCTGGACCGCTTCGCGCGGCGGTTCGGCGTGGTGGTGGTCGACGGCTTCGGGTCCACCGAGGGCGGGGTGTCGATCGCGCGCTCGCCGGACACCCCGGACGGCGCCCTCGGGCCGCTGACCGACGAGGTGGCGGTGGTCGACGTCGAGACCGGCGAACCGTGTCCACCGGGCAAGATCGGCGAACTGGTCAATCCCCGCGGGCGCGGCCAGTTCCGCGGCTACTACAACGACCCCGACGCCGAGGCCGTACGGATGGCGGGCGGCATGTATCACAGCGGTGATCTCGCCTACTGCGACGAGAACGGTTTCGTGTACTTCGCCGGCCGGCTCGGCGACTGGATGCGCGTCGACGGTGAGAACCTGGGCACCGCGCCGATCGAGCGGATCCTGGCGCGCCATCCCGACGTCGCCCACGTGGCCGTCTATCCCATTCCCGACCCGGCCGTCGGCGACCAGGTGATGGCCGCGCTGGTGCTGAGTCCGGGCGCCGGCCTCGATGCCTCGCGACTGCGCGAATTCCTTTCGGCGCAGGACGATCTGGGTCCCAAGCAGTGGCCGTCGTTCGTTCGCATCACCGCCGAACTGCCCCGCACGGAGACGTTCAAGGTGCTCAAGCGGCAGTTGTCCGCCGAAGGCACCGACTGCGCCGACCCGGTGTGGGAGATCAGCCGGCCGGCGCGCTGACCCGGCACGGCACCCCGTTCACCACATGGGTGTTGCTCGGGACGTCGATCACGTCGACCGGGTTCAGCAGATTCGAGTTGACACCCGGATGGGCGTTGGCGACCTCGAGCCGGGTGCCGGGCCTGCCGTGGCCCCACCCGTGCGGCAGGGACACCACGCCGGGCATCATCTCGTCCGACGTCTCGACCGGTATCTCGAGTGAACCCGCGCTCGTCGTGACGACGGCGAGGTCCCCGTCCGCGACGCCTGCCGAACGGGCGTCGTCGGGATGGATCAGCAGCGTGCAGCGGTCGCGCCCGCGCATCAGGGCCGGGACGTTGTGCAGCCACGAGTTGTTGCTTCTCAGGTGACGCCGACTGGTCAGAACCAGATCGGCACTCGTGCGGCCGATCCGGTCGAGTAGGCGCGGGATGTCGTCGGTGATCCAGGGGTGGATCAACTCGATCCGGCCGGACGGTGTGGTGACGGCCTCGTCGAGGCGCCCGCCGTCCAGTTCGGCCAGCCGTAGTCCGTCGGGGTGGGCGCGCACCGCGTCCAACGTCAGCCCGCCGGGCCGCAGGCCCAGCTGATCTCCCCACGGCCCCAGACGGATTCCGAGGTCTGCGAGCCTCGCCGGTCCGACGCCGGACAGCGCCGCGAACGCTTCACCCGGGTCGCGTCCCGTCAACGGGGTTCCCGGCTGGTCGCACATCGCCGACAGCAGCCCGGTGGTGTACATGTCGTCCATCGCCGCCACGTCGACGTCCGGAACCGGAACACCGAGCGCCGAGGCGCCCAGCCGCAGCAGGATCTCCCACTCCGCCGGGCGGCCCGGGTCGGGCGGGAACACCGGCTCCGACCACTTGAGGCACGAAGCGACGGCGTACATCCAGTACAGGTCGTCGCTGTGCGCGCGTTCGAGCGGCGACAGCCCGGGCAGGATGACGTGCGCGTGGCGGGTGGTCTCGTTGAGCCAGTTGTCGACCGCGATCATCGCATCGAGCTTCGGCAGCGCCATATCGAGCCGGCGTGCGCCGGGCGCCGAGATCACCGGATTGCCCGCGACCGTGATCAGCGCGCGGATGCGGCCGTCCCCCGGGGTGTCGATCTCTTCGGCGAGGCAACTGAGCGGGAACTGCCCGAGGACCTCCGGAGCGCCGCGGACCCGGCTGCGGAAGCGGCCGAATTCCCACCGCTCTCCTGTCTGATCGGGTGGCCTCATGAACATCGGCGAGAACACCGCGGGTTTGGCGAACACCGCGCCGCCGCGCCGGTCGACCGCCCCGAGCGCGACGTTGACGACGAACACCAGCCAGGTGGTCAGCGTGCCGAACTCCTGTGTGCAGGTGCCGATCCGGCTGTACAGCACGGGTGACTGCGCCGCGGCGAGGCCGGCGGCGATGCGCCGGATGGTGGCTGCCTCGATGCCGGTGGCGGCGCTGACCCGCTCCGCGGTGAAGGGATCGGCGAGCGCGATCGCCTCGTCCAGCCCGGTCACCTTGCCCTCCAGATGCGCGGGGCGCCGGATGTTGCCGTCGACGGCCAGGATTCGCAGGATGGCGAACAGCAGCAGCGCGTCGGTGCCGGGGTGGATGGGCACCCACTCGGTGGCGCGGTCGGCCGTGGGGGTGCGGCGTGGATCGACGACGACTACGGCGCCGCCGCGGCGACGGATGTCGGCGAGGTGTCCCATCACGTCGGGCGCGGACAGCATCGAGCCCTGGGAGGCAGCGGGGTTCGCGCCGAGGATGACGAGATGGTCGGTGCGCTCGAGGTCGGGGATCGGCGCGTTCCACATCCCGCCGAACAGCAGGGTGCCCACCACGTTGAGCGGCCACTGGTCGACGGTTCCCGGCGAGTAGTACGCGGGCATGCCCGCCGCTCCGGCCATGCCGACCAGTGCGCCGATGTAGGAGGCGAGATCGAGGTTGTGCGCCACGGGATTTCCGACGTAGACGCTCAGCGCCCTGGCGCCGTCCTCCTCCAGCACCGGCCGCAGCCGCCGCTCGGCCTCGGCGAACGCCTCGTCCCATCCGACCGTGCGGTGTACGCCGTCGCTGCCCTTGACCATCGGCATCCGCAATCGGTCGGGGTCCTCGTGCAGCTGCCCCAGTGTGGTGCCCTTCGGGCAGAGGTGGCCGCGCGACCACACGTCGTCGCCGTTGCCGCGGATACTCAGCACCCGATCGTCGCGCACCCGGACCCGCAGCCCGCACATCGCCTCGCAGAGCGGGCACGTCACGCGGTGGTCGGACACCTCACTGGACATGTGTCCAGGTTATGGGTTCGGGCCCCGTCGCGCGGTGGGTTGGCCGAAGCGCGGCGGCGGTAACGTCGACGGGGTGGGCTACCGCGAATTCCCGCCGCCGCACCGGCTTCGCGATCTTGCCGAATGCGGGTGGACACGCGACGGGTCCGCCGAGCCGGGCCGGGTACTACCCGACGGATGCATGGATCTCGTCTGGATGGACGGCCGCGTGGTCGTCGCCGGACCCGACACGGGCGCACACCACAGCGGACCGCACCGGGAGACGGTGCGCGGACTGCGGTTCCGACCCGGCGTGCTGCCCCGGCTGCTGGGTGTCCCGGCGTCGGAGCTCCGCGATGACCGGGTGCCGGTGGCCGACCTGCGACCCGACATCGCCGACCGGCCGCTGCTGGTGATGACCGACGCACTGGCCGCCGGCGAACCGGCCACCGAGACGGCGCCGTGGTCGCTGCCGGTGCTGCGCCACGTCACCGCACGCCTGGCCGACGGTGCGGCGGTGTCGGCGGTGGCCACCGAGGTGGGCTGGTCCGCACGAACCCTGCAGCGGCACTGCGCGGCGGTGTACGGCTACGGCCCGGCGGTGCTGCGGCGGGTGCTGCGGTTCCGTCGTGCGGTGCGTCTGCTCGGCGACGGACTCGCCGCAGCCGAGGTCGCCGCGCGCGCCGGTTACGCCGACCAGCCGCACCTGCACCGCGAGGTCCGCACGCTGGCAGGCGTCGGGATCGCTCAGCTGGGCAGCGGCGCGAACAGGTCCACCGATGTGCCGTCGGGGTCCGTCACGGTGGCGTAGCGCTGCCCCCACGGCGCGTCGAACGGCTCGAGGGCGCCGGGATGGCCCGCCGTGGTGAGCCTTTCGTACAGCGCATCGACCTGGCCGGGTGAGCCAACCCGGAATGCCAGCGCCACCCGGCCCGCCGCGACCGGCGGCGTCCACCCCGGGTGCATCCCGGCGATGGTCTCCTCGGTGTCGAACGCGAGCAGATTGCCGCCGGGCAGTTCGGCCTCAACGTGCGGCGCGCCTTCGGGTTCCGGAACGGCCAATCCCAGCAGGCGGTAGAACTCCAGCGTCCGCCGCAGGTCCTTCGCGACGATCTCGATCGTGGTTCCGGTGAGCGCGATATCCATACCGATCACGTTAGGGACACACGCGCGAACCGTCGTGAACAAATCGGACAGCCCGGGCACCCGGGGTGAGCTACGCTTCGCTCGCACTCGACAAGTTTGCGGTGTTGTCGCGGTGTTCCGCGTTTCCACTCCCTGGAGGTCGATTGATGAAAACCAGCGGCATAACTGGAGCGGTGGCCGCGGCCGCCGTCCTCGGGCTCGCCCTGTCCAGCTGCGGCTCGGACACCGAGCCCGCCGCCTCGAGTGCCAGCAGCGTCGCGAGCAGCGAGAGCCCCTCGAGCGCAGCGTCTTCGGCGTCCCCGGCGCCGGTTGGCAAGCTGCGTATCGCGCCGCGCGACGAGGATGCCGCCGGCGCCAACCCCACCATCGCCAGTTACATCGCCGACAACGGCATCAAGGAGACGGCGGTCAAGATGGGCGAACCCGGCGCACCGGTGATCGACCTCCCGATCCCCGAGGGCTGGGTGACCGCCGGTGACGAGACGCCCGAATGGGCCTATGGCGCAATCGCCTACACCGGTCCCGAGGCCGCCGAGTACCAGCCGTCGATCGTCGCGCTGGTGTCGCGGCTGGAGGGCGATGTGGACCCGCAGGCCATCATCGATCTCGCGCCCGGCGAGCTGAAGAACCTGCCCGGATGGTCGGCGATGAACGAGGGCGAAGCAAGCACCCTCGGCGAATACCCCGCCTTCCAGCTCGGCGGAACCTGGGTGCAGGACGGCGTGACCAAGCTGGTCGCCCAGAAGACCGTGGTGATCCCCGGCCCCGACGCCGTCTACGTGCTGCAGCTCAACGCCGACGGCCGCGAGGACCAGGGTTTCGTGCTCGCCCCGGCGACCATGGCCATCGACGAGGAGACCACGATCACCTTCTGAGGTGGTCTGGGCTCGTCGACCTGTCGGCGCTCGTCACGCGTCCGCCAGACGGTCGAGTACGTCGGCGAGCTCGCCCGGGCGCGAAAGGAACGGCGAGTGGCTGCCGGGCAGTTCTTCGACGTCTGCTCCCACGCGGTCGGGCGCCGTTCGGCGTGACCAGTCCGGCTTGACCATCCGATCCTGCGTGCAGAGGACGTAGGACGAGGCCACTGCGGGTAGCTCGTCGGGCGGATACGGCAGCCGGTACGGGTAGGTGGCCTGTGGTCGCAAGCGTGCGATCGCCGCGGCAGCGGTGGCCTCGTCGCAGTCGCCGAACAAGTGCTCGCGTGCCCGCTCCTCGTCGACCCACGTCCGTCGGTCGGGATCGGTGCGGCTGAGCCCGAGCGCATAGTCGGGGTCGAGCATCGCGCCGTCCTCGGCCATCTGCTGACCGAGGCTGCGTCCCGGCTGCGGCAGGAGTGCACACAGGTACACCAGCCGCCGCAGCGGTCGGCGGGCGGCGACCAGCGGAATCGTCATGCCGCCCAGCGAATGTCCGACGAGGATCAGGTCTCGTGCCGGGCTGTCGCCGACTGCGGCGCACACGACGTCGGCATAGTCGTCGAACGAGGCCGTCACGTCATCCGATGGAAGGTCGACGGCGACCACCTGATGCCCCCGCGTCATCAGTTCAGGGACGAGCCTGTCCCAGCACCACGCACCGTGCCAGGCGCCGTGTACCAATGCGAACGTCGCCATGAGCCGCCTCCTGCGTGTTCGCCGATCATAGGAGGTGGCCGCCGGTTGTCGGTCAGCTCTCGCGGATCCCGTCGAGCCGCTTGCTTGCCTCCTCGAAACCCGTCACCAGTTCGGCGATGATGTCGGCGACGGGCCGGATCTCGTTCATCCGTCCGACGATCTGGCCCACCGGCATCGACACGGTCGCGGGGTTGTCGGACTCGTTCATCCGCTGATGCGCCTCGCTGACGAGGATGTTCTGCAACGGCATCGGCAGCGGTTCCGGCGCGTCGGGCGCATCCCAGGCGTCGGTCCACTTCGTCTTGAGCAGCCGGGCCGGCTTGCCGGTGTAGATGCGGCGCCGGACGGTGTCGGCCGACGTCGCGGTGAGCATCGCCTCCTGGATCACCGAGACGCCGGACTCGCGGCGCACGCCGAGGTCGTACTCGGCCGACGTCAGGAACGCCGAGCCCATCCAGACACCCTGGGCGCCCAGCGCGAGCGCCGCGGCCACCTGCCGGCCGGTGCCGATGCCGCCGGCGGCCAGCACGGGAGCCTTGCCGCCGAGCGCGTCGACGATCTCGGGCCACAGCACCATCGAACCGATCTCACCGGTGTGACCGCCGGCCTCGTGGCCCTGCGCGACGACGATGTCGACACCGTTCTCCGCATGCCGCAGTGCGTGTTTGGCCGAGCCGGCGAGTGCGGCCACCGGCACCCCGGCCTCGTGCGCCTGGTCGATCACGTCCTTCGGCGGCGAGCCGAGCGCGTTGGCGATCAACTTGATCGGGTGCTTGAGCACCACCTCGACGTGGCTGCGGGCCACCGAGTGCAGCCACCCGAGCACGCCTTCGGAGCGCTCCTCGTCCTCGGGCAGCGGCGGCACGCCGAGGTCGGCGAGCGTCTTGTCGACGAAGTCGCGGTGGCTCTGCGGGATCAGCTTGTTGATGTCGACGGACGTGCCCTCGGTGGGGATCTTCGCCGGCATGACGATGTCGACGCCGTAGGGCTTGCCCTCGGTGTTCTCGTCCATCCACTGCAGGACGTTCTCGAGTTCGTCGGCCTCGTTGAAGCGCACACATCCGAGCACGCCGAGGCCGCCGGCGCGGGTGACCGCCGCCGCCACCTTCTCCGACGGCGTGAAGACGAAGATCGGGTACTGGATGCCGAAGCGATCGCACAGCTCGGTTCTCATGACTTCACCACATGCTTCTCGTGGACCTCGTCGGCCGGGCGTTCCTCGGTGGTGTCCTTGGCCCATCGGTAATCGGGCTTGCCCGCCGGCGACCGCTTGATCTCGTCGACGTACCAGAGGCTGCGCGGCACCTTGTATCCCGCGATCTCCTTGCGGACGAACGCATCGAGATCGGCCAGCGTCGGACGGATGCCCTGGCGGGGGTGCACCACCGCGGCGACGTGCTGACCGAAGCGCGGGTCGGGCACACCGACCACCAGCGCATCGAACACGTCGGGGTGGCCCTTGAGTGCGGCCTCGACCTCTTCGGGGTAGATCTTCTCGCCGCCGCTGTTGATGGACACCGAGCCGCGGCCGAGCATCGTCACCGTGCCGTCGGCCTCGACCTCGGCGTAGTCACCCGGGATCGCGTAGCGCACACCGTTGAACGTCCTGAACGTCTCGGCGGTCTTCTTCTCGTCCTTGAAGTAGCCGACCGGGATGTGACCGCACTTGGCGATGATGCCCCGCTTGCCCGATCCGGGCTCGACCTCGTTGCCGTCCTCGTCGAGCACCTTGGTGTTCTTGTCGATCGTGACGCGCGGGCCGCCGGTGTGGGACTCCCCCTTGGCCACCACGCTGGTGCCGCCGAAGCCGGTCTCCGAGGACCCGATCGAGTCGGTGATGATGCGGTTGGGCAGCAGCTCGAGGAACTTCTCCTTGATGCTGGTGGAGAACAGCGCCGCGGTGCTGGCGAGCAGGAACAGGCTCGACAGGTCGTATTCGTTCCCGGCGTCCTGGTGGGCGAGCAGCGCGTCGAGCAGTGGGCGCGCCATCGCGTCGCCGGTGAAGAAGAGCAGATTGACCTTGTGCTTGGCGATGGTCCGCCACACCTCGTCGGCGTCGAACTCCGGCACCAGCACCACGGTCTGACCCGAGAACAGGGCCATCCACGTCGCGGACTGGGTGGCGCCGTGGATCATCGGCGGGATCGGGTACCGGATCATCGGTGCGTTCTCGGCGGCCTGCTTGGCCAGGTCGTACTCGCCGGCGATGGGCTCACCCGTCGCGAAGTCGGTGCCGCCGAACAGGACCCGGTAGATGTCCTCGTGGCGCCACATCACGCCCTTGGGGAAGCCGGTGGTGCCGCCGGTGTAGAGCAGGTAGATGTCGTCCTCGCTGCGCGGACCGAAATCGCGTTCAGGCGACGCCTGTTCGAGGGCGGCGTAGAACTCGACGCCGCCGTAGCGCTGGAAGTCGTCGTCGGACCCGTCCTCGACCACCAGGATCGTCTTGACGTTCGGCGTCTCGGGCAGCACGTTGGCGACCCGGTCGGCGTAGCGGCGCTCGTGCACCAGCGCGACCATGTCGGAGTTGTCGAACAGGTACTTCAGTTCGCCCTCGACATAGCGGAAGTTGACGTTGACCAGGATCGCGCCGGCCTTGACGATGCCCAGCATCGCGATCACGATCTCGATGCGGTTGCGGCAGTACAGACCGACCTTGTCGTCCTTCTTCACCCCCTGCTCGAGCAGGTAGTGCGCCAGCCGGTTGGCCCTCTCCTCGAGTTGGCCGTAAGTCAGCGTTTCGTCGCCGCTGATCAGGGCGACACGGTCAGGCACGGCGTCGATGGCGTGCTCGGCAAGATCGGCGATGTTCAGGGCCACGATGCCTAAACTAGAACGTGTTACATTTCGTGACAAGTCTGTGGTTGATCGGCGGGAAGGCGGATACCTGTGAGCGAGCCGGAAAAGGGCCCCGACGCCCTCATTGAGCAGCGCGGACACACTCTGATCCTGACGCTCAACCGGCCCGAGGCGCGCAACGCGCTCTCGACCGAGATGCTCTCGATAATGGTCGAGGCCTGGGACCGCGTCGACAACGATCCGGAGATCCGGACGTGCATCCTCACCGGCGCCGGCGGCTACTTCTGCGCGGGCATGGACCTCAAGGCCGCGACCAAGGCGCCTCCTGGAGATTCCTTCAAGAGCGGCGCCTACGACCCTTCGCGCATCGACGGCCTGCTCAAGGGCCGCCGGCTGACCAAGCCGCTGATCGCGGCCGTCGAGGGACCCGCCATCGCGGGCGGCACCGAAATCCTGCAGGGCACCGACATCCGCATCGCCGGCGAGAGCGCCAAGTTCGGCATCTCCGAGGCCAAGTGGAGCCTGTACCCGATGGGCGGGTCGGCGGTGCGCCTGCCGCGCCAGATTCCGTACACCATTGCGTGCGACCTGCTGCTGACCGGACGGCACATCACGGCCGCGGAGGCGCTGGAGTACGGGCTGATCGGCTACGTGGTGCCCGACGGCTCGGCGCTCGACAAGGCACTCGAGATCGCCGAGGTGATCAACAAGAACGGTCCGCTCGCCGTTCAGGCCATCCTGCGGTCGATCCATGAGACCGAAGGCCTGCACGAGAACGACGCGTTCAAGATCGACACGAAGATCGGCATCGAGGTCTTCATCAGCGACGACGCGAAGGAAGGCCCGCGGGCGTTCAAGGAGAAGCGGGCGCCCAACTTCCAGATGAAGTAGGCGGCTCCGGGGAGTCGGGGCGCCGCGCACACCGGGTCGCGTCGGCACGCGACTGTGAATCCTTGGCGGCATTTCCGCCCTTTTTCCGCCCAGGTTTCACACTCACGACGGTGTCGGTCGGTGTCGGCACACTTCTGCCATGGAGACGCCGTTCATCGGGGGTGAGGCGCTGACCGGCGGTGTGCTGACCCGCCATCAACTCCGCAGTCGTCACACCGCGCTGTATCCCGGCGTCTACGTACACGCAGATGCGGAGGTCTCGGCACGGCTGCGTGCTGAGGCGGCGTGGCTGTGGTCACGACGCCGCGGAATCCTCGCCGGCCGATCGGCTGCGGCCTTGCACGGCGCCAAATGGCTGGATCCCCGAGCCCCGGCCGAATTGCTCTATGGGAATCGGCACCCGCCCCGAGGCATAAGCACGTGGGCCGATGCCATCGCGGATGACGAGCTGACCACGATCGACGGCATGGTCGTGACGACTCCGGTCCGCACCGCACTCGACCTGGCCCGCCGCAACCCGCTGCAGCGTGCCGTCGCCGAGGTCGACGCGCTGGCGAATGCCACCCATCTCAAAGTCGCCGACGTCGAACTCCTCGCGGAGCGGTACCGAGGCCGCCGCGGCATTCGGGCGGCTCGTCGGGCCCTCGCGCTCGTGGACCCAGGCGCGGAATCGCCGCGGGAGACGTGGCTACGACTCCTGGTCATCCGCAACGGCTTTCCGCCGCCGACCACACAGATCCCCGTTCGTGACCGGTACGGCGTCCTGGTGGCCGTGCTCGACATGGGCTGGGAGGACATCAAGGTCGCGCTCGACTACGAAGGCGCCCACCATAGGGGCCCGATCCGCTTCAACAAGGACATCCACCGCCATGACGCCGTCACGGAACTCGGCTGGACCGACATCCGGGTCACGTCCCAGGACACCGAAGGGGGCATCATTTGTCGGCTACAGGCCGCCTGGGATCGCCGAATGTGAAGATTTGGCGGGAATCTGGCCCGAATCCCGCCACAGTTTCACATTCGGCGGAAACGACTCAGAGCACCCGCGCGGTCGGCGTGAACACCACCGGCATCGCCTCCGGCCCGCTGACGAAGTTGGCCGCCCGCAGCGGCACCTCGGCGCCGTCGGCGAGGCGCAGGTCGGGCAGCCGCTGCAACACCTTGGTGAGCATCAGCCGCAGCTCGAGGCGGGCCAGCTGGTTGCCGAGGCAGAAGTGCGTGCCGAAGCCGAAGGCCAGGTGGCTGTTGGGATTGCGATCGATCCGGAAGTTCTCGGGATCGCCGAACACCTCCTCGTCGAAGTTGGCCGCCTCGAACATCAGCATCAGCTTCTCGCCCTGCTTGAGCTCGGTGCCGTGGAACTCCGTGTCGGCGGTCAGCGTGCGGCACATGTTCTTCACCGGGGCGGTCCAGCGCAGGGTCTCCTCGATCGCGCCAGGCAGCTTCTCCACGTCGGCGCGCAGGCTCTCCCACTGGTCGCGGTGGCGCAGCAGCTGCTCGGTGCCGCCCGACAGCGTGTGCCGGGTGGTCTCGTCGCCACCGATCAGGATCAGCAGCGTCTCCATGACGATCTCGTCGTCGGCCATCATGGAACCTTCGACCTCGGCGTGCACCAGCACCGAGAACAGGTCGTCGGTGGGTTCGGCCCGCCGCTTGGCGATGACGTCCATGGTGAACGCGGTGTAGGCGGCGAAGGTGTCCATCAGCTTCTGCACGGTCAGCTCGTCGACGTGCGAGCTCAGCCCGCACACCAGGTCGTCGGACCACTGCAGCAGCATGTCGCGCTCTTCGGGGAGCACGCCGAGCATGTCGCCGATCACCGCCATCGGCAGCGGCGCGGCGATGTCGCGCACGAAGTCACACTCGCCGCGCTCGCAGACCGCGTCGATCAGGGTGTCGCAGAGCCGCTCGATCGACGGCACCTTGTCCATCACGCGCTTGCGGGTGAAGCCGGAGTTCACCAGCTTGCGCCGCAGCACGTGTGCCGGATCGTCCATGTCGATCATGTAGGGCATGCCCGGCTGGTCGGGGCGGATGCCACCGGTCGACGAGAACAGCTCGGGATTGCGCTCGGCATCGAGCACCGCGGCGTGCGTGGTCGCCGCGGCCAGGCCGTTGCGGTCCCGGAACACCGGCTGGTTGGCCCGCATCCACCGATAGGCCTCGCGGGCGGCGGGCCCGTCGGCGTAGAAGTTGCCGTCGGCGAGGTCGACGTCGGGCTTGGTCGTCGGGAGCGTCTGTGTCATCGGATCTCCTGGGCGTCGCCGAAGGTCATCTCGACGTTGCCAGACGATTGGCTGGCGAACGCCCGTTTCGGCAGACCGAGCGACCGCAGCTCGTCTGCGTAGGGATGGTCACCGAGTCGGAGCCGCGCGCCGCCGAGGCGGACCCGCATCCCGGAGTTCCTCATCTCCCAGGGGATCTCGCGGGTGACGCCGTCGCGGTGGCTGAAGGTGGTGAGCACCTGGGGCTTGGCGGTCAACGCCGAGGGGATCGGCACGCCGCTGCGGAACTCGATGCCCGCGACGAGCTTCCCCTCCTCGCTGACGTCGAAGTCGAAGCCGCCCGTCTCCCGGACGGAAAAGTCGGCCATGATCTTCGGGAAGCCCCAGATGCGTTGTCCCGCTTCGAGGGTGAAGCCCTGGTTGACCGGCAGGTGATGGATGAACGCGGCCGCCGACTGCATCGACGCCAGCCCCTTCAGGGTCTTGCCCGGCGGGCTCACCATCACCGCCGTGCCGAACTCGTGGTACTTCCCGAGGTCGCCGTCGTGGTATCGGACGAGCATCAGCATCACCACCGCGCGGCCCGGCCGCAGCTCGAACACCTTCAGCCCGCTGTAGTCGATCAACCGCTGCGCGGCGGTCGCGTCGACGGAGAACATCGCGACGTGGGTGTCGGCCCTGCGGATACGCACCGGCATGGTCAGCGTGGTGCCCTGGATGATGTACGTGGAGCTCTCCCCCGAGACAGGGGTGGTGTCGGTCACACGTTGAATCTAGAACGTGTTCTAGACAGCTTGCAAGAAGTGTCTACTCAGACCAGGGCGGCGAGATCACGAATCTGCTCGGTCGACCGCGCGCCGATCACCATCATCGTGACGCCGGAGGCCTCCCATGCCTTGATCTGCTCCTCGACGAACGCCAGGTCACCGACGATCGCCGAGTCGTCGACCAGCTCGTCGGGGATCGCCTTGGCGGCCTCGTCCTTGCGGTCGGACCGGAACAGCCGCGTCACATCGTCGACCACCTCGGAGTAACCCATCCGGCGGTAGACGTCGGCGTGGAAGTTGGTGCCCTCGGCGCCCATCCCGCCGACGTAGAGCGCGAGGTGCGGCTTCATCAGCTCCATCACCGCCGGCCGGTCGTCGGTGACCACCACCTGCGCCGTCGCGCAGATCTCGAAGTCCTCGCGGGAGCGTCGCGCGCCCGGCCGGGCGAAACCCTCGTCGAGCCACTCGTTGTACATCCCCGCGATGCGCGGCGAGTAGAAGATCGGCAGCCAGCCGTCGCAGATCTCGGCGGCCAGCGCCACGTTCTTCGGCCCCTCGGCGCCGAGCATCACCGGGATGTCGGCGCGCAGCGGATGGGTGATCGGCTTGAGGTTCTTGCCCAGTCCGGTGGTGCCCTCGCCGGTCAGCGGCAGTGGGTAGTGTGGGCCGTCGCTGTGCACCGGCGCCTCGCGCGCCCACACCTGGCGCAGGATGTCGATGTACTCCCGCGTGCGCGCCAGCGGCTTCGGGAACCGCTGGCCGTACCAGCCCTCCACGACCTGCGGCCCCGAGACGCCGAGGCCGAGGATGTGCCGCCCGCCGGACAGGTGGTCGAGCGTCAGCGCGGCCATCGCACAGGCGGTGGGCGTGCGCGCCGAGAGCTGGATGACCGACGTGCCAAGCCGCATCCGAGTGGTCTCGCGACCCCACCACGCCAACGGGGTGTAGGCGTCCGAGCCCCACGCCTCGGCCGTGAACACGGTGTCGAAACCGGCGTCCTCGGCCGCTGCGACGAGTTCCGCGGCGTTCTCCGGCGGCTGTGCGCCCCAGTAGCCGAGCTGCAGTCCCAGTTTCATCAGTGCCACCCTGTTCTTGAAACCATAGTTAGAACCTGTTCTACTCGATGCCGTGACCGCCAGCCAAAGCAGCCCGGCCCTGATCGACCAGCATGAGAAGCCGCTCTCCGCGCCGCTGAGACTGTCTTTCGACTACACCCGTTCAGTCGGACCACTCCTCGGTCAGTTCTTCACGGCGCTGCGCTCGCGGCGCATCCTCGGCGTGCGCGGCACCGACGGGCGCGTGCTCGTGCCACCCGCCGAATACGACCCGGTCAGCTACGAACAGCTGACGGAGATCGTACCGGTGGGCGAGGTCGGCACGGTGGTGTCGTGGACGTGGCAGCCGCAGCCGCTGGAGGGGCAGCCGCTGGACCGTCCGTTCGCGTGGGCACTCATCACGCTGGACGGCGCCGACACCCCGATGCTGCACGCGGTGGACGCCGGGTCGTCCGACGCCATCAGCGCCGGCACCCGGGTGCGCGTGCACTGGGCCGACGAGCCGGTGGGCGCGATCACCGACATCGCCTACTTCGAGCTGGGCGACGAGGCCGAGCAGCACCCCGACGTCACCGACGACCGCGAACCGGTGACGGTGCAGGTGTCACCCAGCAGCATCGAGATCCAGCACACCGCGTCGCTGCCGGAGAGCACGTTCCTGCGCGCGCTGGAGGAGGGCAAGCTGCTCGGTGCGCGCACCGGCAAGGACGGCAAGCTGTATTTCCCGCCGCGCGAAGCGGATCCGGGCACCGGCCGGCCCACCACCGAGTTCGTCGAGCTGCCGGACAAGGGCACCGTGACGACGTTCGCGATCATCAACATCCCGTTCGCGGGTCAGCGCATCAAGCCGCCGTACGTGGCGGCCTACGTGCTGCTCGACGGCGCGGACATCCCGTTCCTGCACCTGGTCACCGAGATCGAGGCCGCCGATGTGCGGATGGGGATGCGGGTGCAGGCGGTGTGGAAGCCCCGCGAGGAGTGGGGCCTCGGCATCGACAACATCTCGCACTTCCGGCCGACGGGTGAGCCCGACGCCGAGTACGACACCTACAAGCACCACCTCTGAGGGGCGCACACACAATGACTGGCTCGAATGATGTTGCAGTGGTGGGCTTCGCGCACGCCCCGCACGTGCGCCGCACCGACGGCACCACCAACGGCGTCGAGATGCTGATGCCGTGTTTCGCCGAGCTCTACGAAGACCTCGGCCTCAAGCAGACCGACATCGGGTTCTGGTGTTCGGGGTCGTCGGATTACCTTGCCGGCCGGGCGTTCTCGTTCATCTCCGCGATCGACTCGATCGGCGCCGTGCCGCCGATCAACGAGTCCCACGTCGAGATGGACGCGGCCTGGGCGCTCTACGAGGCCTACATCAAGATCCTCACCGGTGAGGTCGACACGGCGCTGGTCTACGGCTTCGGCAAGTCCAGCGCCGGCGTCCTGCGCCGCGTGCTGGCACTGCAGACCGACCCGTACACCGTCGCGCCGCTGTGGCCGGATTCGGTGTCGATGGCCGGCCTGCAGGCCCGCCTCGGGCTCGACGGCGGCAAGTGGACCGCCGAGCAGATGGCTCAGGTGGCACTCGACTCGTTCGCCGTCGCCGAGCGCACCGACCGCGAGCAGCCCGCCGAGAGCGTCGACGAACTGCTCGCGCGGCCGTACTTCGCCGATCCGTTGCGCCGCCACGACATCGCGCCGATCTCCGACGGCGCCGCCGCGATCGTGCTGGCCGCCGGCGACCGCGCCCGCGAGCTGCGCGAGAACCCGGCCTGGATCACCGGATTCGAGCACCGCATCGAGACGCCGATCCTGGGCGCCCGCGACCTGACGACGTCCCCGTCGACCGCGGCGTCGGCGAAGGCCGCCACGGGTGGCGACGCCGGATCGATCGACGTCGCCGAGCTCTACGCGCCGTTCACCCACCAGCACCTGATCCTCAAGGAGGCGATCGGGCTGAACGGCTCGACGAAGATCAACCCGTCCGGTGGCGCGCTGGCCGCCAATCCGATGTTCTCGGCGGGCCTCGAGCGTATCGGCTTCGCGGCGCGGCACATCTTCGACGGATCCGCGCAACGGGTACTCGCCCACGCGACGAGTGGCCCTGCATTGCAACAGAATCTGGTCGCAGTCCTGGAAGGCCGGTAACACGATGGGTAAGCAACTCGCTGCGGTGCTGGGCACCGGCCAGACGAAGTACGTCGCCAAGCGCCAGGACGTGTCGATGAACGGCCTCGTCCGTGAGGCGATCGACAGGGCGCTCGCCGACTCGGGATCGACGTTCGACGACATCGACGCCGTGGTGGTCGGCAAGGCGCCGGACTTCTTCGAGGGCGTGATGATGCCCGAGCTGTTCATGGCCGACGCTGTGGGCGCAACGGGCAAGCCACTGATCCGGGTGCACACCGCCGGTTCGGTGGGCGGGTCCACCGGTGTGGTCGCCGCGTCACTGGTGCAGTCCGGCAAGTACCGGCGCGTGCTGACGATGGCCTGGGAGAAGCAGTCGGAGTCGAATGCCATGTGGGCGTTGAGCATTCCGGTGCCGTTCACCAAGCCCGTCGGCGCCGGTGCCGGCGGCTACTTCGCGCCGCACGTGCGTTCCTACATCCGCCGGTCGGGTGCGCCGACGCACATCGGTGCGATGGTCGCGGTGAAGGACCGGCTCAACGGCGCCAAGAACCCGCTGGCGCACCTGCACCAGCCCGACATCACGCTCGAGAAGGTGATGGCATCGCAGATGCTGTGGGACCCGATCCGGTTCGACGAGACGTGCCCGTCCTCCGACGGCGCCTGCGCGATGGTCATCGGCAACGAGGAGATCGCGGACGCCCGCGTCGCCGAGGGGAATCCGGTGGCGTGGATCCACGCGACCGCGCTGCGCACCGAACCACTCGCCTACTCGGGCCGCGACCAGGTGAACCCGCAGGCCGGCCGGGACGCCGCCAAGGCGCTGTGGAAGGCCGCGGGCATCACCAGCCCGATCGACGAGATCGACGTCGCCGAGGTGTACGTGCCGTTCTCGTGGTTCGAGCCGATGTGGCTGGAGAACCTCGGTTTCGCCCCCGAGGGTGAGGGCTGGAAGCTCACCGAGGCTGGCGAGACCGCGATCGGCGGACGGATCCCGCTCAACCCGTCGGGCGGTGTCCTGTCGTCCAATCCGATCGGCGCCTCGGGCATGATCCGTTTCGCCGAGGCCGCGATCCAGGTGATGGGCAAGGCGGGCGAGCACCAGGTGCAGGGCGCCCGCAAGGCCCTGGGCCATGCCTACGGCGGCGGTTCGCAGTACTACTCGATGTGGGTCGTCAGCATCGACAAGCCGGGCGACAAACCCGCCTGACGCACGCGGGCCAGCGGCGCGGCCGGCAGCGGCTACCTTGGGGCGGACGGCGGACCCGACCCCGAGGAGAAGCTCCGTGAGAGTGCTCAGATTCCTGCTTGTCGCGGCGCTGCTTGCCGCTGTGGCACCGGCCGCGGCGGCGGGCGCCGAACCGGGAACGGTCGCCGCCGCGGTGGACCGCGCGTTCGCCCCGCTGATGGCCGAACACGGGATCCCCGGGATGGCCGTCGCCGTAACCGTCGACGGCCGCAGCCAGTTCTTCAGCTACGGCGTGGCGGCACGGGACACGGGGGCGCCCGTCACGCCGGGCACGCTGTTCGAGATCGGGTCGGTGAGCAAGACCTTCACCGCCACCCTGGCCGGCTACGCGGCCGAGACGGGCGCCCTGTCGCTCGACGACCACCCGGGCCGCTACCTGCCCGCGCTCACCGGCGCCCCCATCGACGGCGCCACGCTGACGAATCTCGGCACCTACACCGCGGGCGGGCTCCCGCTGCAGTTCCCCGAGACCGTCACCGACGCCGCCACGATGACGGAGTACTTCCGGCAGTGGCGCCCGACCGCGCCGCCGGGCCGGATCAGGCAGTACTCGAACGCCAGCATCGGGCTGCTCGGGCACCTCAGCGCGAGGGCGATGGGCCGCGACTTCACCGACGTGATGCAGGCCGACGTCATGCCCGGGCTCGGGTTGCCGCAGAGCTTCGTGCGTGTGCCGCCCCAGGCGCAGAACGCCTACGCCTGGGGGTACGACAAGGCCGACCGACCGGTGCGGGTCAATGCCGGCGTCTTCGACGCCGAGGCCTACGGTGTGAAGTCGACCGCGACGGACATGATCCGGTTCGTCGAGCGCAACATCTCCCCCAACGGCCTTGAGCCCCGGTTGCGCCGGGCCGTCGAGACGACCCACGTCGGCCGTTATCGTGTCGGCCCGATGGTGCAGGGCCTGGGCTGGGAGCAGTATCCCTATCCCGTCGCCCTCGACCAGCTGCTCGCGGGCAACTCCACGTCGATGGCGATGGAGCCCCAGCCGGTGGCGGCCCTGCCCCCTGAGCAGCCCGGCGCGCCGACCTTGTTCAACAAGAGCGGGTCAACCGACGGCTTCGGCGCCTACGCCGCTTTCGTGCCGCAGCGCGGCATCGGCGTCGTCATGCTGGCCAACAAGAACTTCCCGATCGCCGCCCGGGTCACCGCCGCGCACGCGGTATTGGCCGCCCTGGACGGCGAGTGAGCAGTTCAGAAGGCCGCGGACGTGGGTATGCCGCAGGTCACGGGCCAATCATTGTGCGAACGCGGGATAAAACTGTAACGTGTTCTAGTTAGAAGCCCATATCTGGAGGTGCGACGTGGCTACTGATACCGCCGGCGCAGGCGTCCGCGAGATCGACACCGGAGCGCTGCCCGACCGGTACGCCCGAGGCTGGCACTGCCTGGGACCCGTCAAGGACTTCCTGGACGGCGAACCGCACGGTGTCGAGATCTTCGGCACCATGCTCGTGGTGTTCGCCGACTCCAAGGGCGAACTGAAGATCCTCGACGGGTACTGCAGGCACATGGGCGGCAACCTGTCCCAGGGCACCATCAAAGGCGACGAGGTCGCCTGCCCGTTCCACGACTGGCGCTGGGGCGGCGACGGCAAGTGCAAGCTCGTCCCGTACGCCAAGCGCACCCCGCGGCTGGCCCGCACCCGGGCCTGGCACACCGACGTCCGCGGCGGGCTGCTCTTCGTGTGGAACGACCACGAGGGCAACCCACCGCAGCCCGAGGTGCAGATTCCCGAGATCCCGGAGTTCGCCAGCGACGAGTGGACCGACTGGCGGTGGAATTCGATGCTCATCGAGGGCTCCAACTGCCGCGAGATCATCGACAACGTCACCGACATGGCGCACTTCTTCTACATCCACTACGGGTTGCCGACCTACTTCAAGAACGTCTTCGAGGGCCACATCGCGTCGCAGTACCTGCACAACGTGGGCCGCGCGGACATCAACGACATGGGCACCACCTATGGCGAGGCGCACCTGGACAGCGAGGCGTCGTACTTCGGCCCGTCATTCATGATCAACTGGCTGCACAACAACTACGGCGGCTTCAAGGCCGAGTCGATCCTGATCAACTGCCACTACCCCGTCTCGCAGGACTCCTTCGTGCTGCAGTGGGGTGTCATCGTCGAGAAGCCCAAGGGCCTGGACGACAAGACCACCGACAAGCTGGCGCGGACGTTCACCGAGGGCGTCAGCAAGGGCTTCCTGCAGGACGTCGAGATCTGGAAGCACAAGACCCGCATCGACAACCCACTGCTCGTCGAAGAGGACGGCGCCGTCTACCAGATGCGCCGCTGGTACCAGCAGTTCTACGTCGACGTCGCCGACGTCACGCCCGACATGACCGACCGTTTCGAGATCGAGGTCGACACCACGGCCGCCAACGAGAAGTGGCAGGTCGAGGTGGAGGAGAACCTCAGGCGTCAGGAAGCCGAGAAGGAACCCGACGAGGCAAAGGCCGAACAGGCCACGTCATGACGGGCGAGCGCCAGGAGGCACCGGACGTCGACCAGTTGGCCCGGTCGATGCTTCTCCTGCACGGCGCCCATGATGACGAGGACGACGTGCCGGCCGCGCCCAGCCGCGGATCCTGGTCCAAGGCACCGGACTTCGCCGCGGACCCGCGACGGGCCGAGGCGGTGCGGGAGGCCAGCCGTCGCGACCGTGAGCGCTACCTGAGCGCGGGTCTGGTGTCCATCGACTGCCGGTTCTGCCACGTGGCGGTGGACGTGAAGAAGCTCGGCCCGGAACACACCGCCGTGCAGTGGAACTCCGCCGCTTCGCAGCGGTGCGCCTACTTCACCGAGATCCGGGAGTCCGGCGGCCACTCGGCACGCTCACGCAGTTGCCCGAGGTTGGCCGACAGCATCAAACACGCCGTCGCCGAGGGTTGTCTCGAGGAGGTGTCGTCCGCCCCGTCGCCCGGCGACGGCTGAGCTGCGACACTGATCCCATGCTCAGGACCGCGGCGGCAGGTCTGCTGTGTGTCGCGCTCGGCGGCTGCACCCAGGTGGTGGACGACGCCCGTCCCCGCGCCGTGGTGCCCGTCGCTCCCATCACCGCAGGACAGGTCGGCGGCCTGCTGAGCGAGAAGACCGCACCGGAGCACGAATCGAACCTGTTCGTGACCGTCGAACCCGAGAGGTGCGCCGGCCTGGCGCAGGAGGTCGATCCGCCGTTCATCTTCAGCAGGACGCCTGCCGCGCACGACGGCGGTCAGTTCTACGGCGACCCCGCGCGTACCGTCTCGGTTCAGCAGATGGCCGCGGTCTACCGCGCCGACTTCGACACCGCCGCCGCCGTCGAAGAGGTGAGACGCACCATCGACGCCTGCCGGGAGGACGACCTGGCGGTGACCACCATGGAGGGCAAGACGATTCAGTTCCGCCTGCTGCCTGCGCGCGAGTCGGGCTCGGCCCAGATCGTGCTGTGGTCCATCAGCGGCGGGTGGTCCTGCGACAACGCCTTCGTCGCCGCGCACAATGCGGCGGTCGAACTCACCGCGTGCGCGCAGAAGAACGGCTTCGACGTGCTGTCCGTCGCGCGGGACGCGCTGCGACGCATCAACACCCTGGCCGACATGACGGTGTGACCGTCTAGAGCCCGGCGAAGCGCTCCTTGACGATGTCGTCGGTCAGGCCGTAGTCGGCCAGCGAGTAGGTGTGCTTCGGCGCGCGAGGCCCCTTCTTGCTCTCGGCGTGGCTCTGCTCCATCGCACCGCGCGCGGCGTCGGTGTACGGCAGGCCGAAGTGCCGGTAGATGCGCTCCACCTCGGCGACCGGGTCGGCGATGAAGTCGAAGTAGTCCATGTCATAGAACTGTGCCGAGTTTTGTTGCGCCCGAACCGTGTTGAACCTCTCGAGGCCGCGCGACCAGGTCTCGAGCGAATCGGCGCCGATCTGCTCGCCGACGAACCGGTGCGACCAGCCCTCGGTGGTGTGCTGGGCCAGCGAGCACATCGACGCCATCAGCGTCTCCGGCGGTCGGTGGCACTGGATGACGAGCGCATCGGGATACGTGGCGAACAGCGCGTCGAGTGCGAACAGGTGGCTCGGATTCTTGAGCACCCAGCGCTTCTCGGCGTCGTTGAGCCCGATCAGCTGCAGATTGCGCCGGTGCCGTTGGTACGGCTTCGTCCAGTCCTGGCGCGCCAGCCACTGCGAGTACGTCGGGACGTGCGCCAGGGTCTCGTAGGACACCGAGTGCAGCGACTGGCGCAGCAGCTGCCAGCACTCCTCGACCTCGTCGGCGGTCATGTAGTGCAGCCCGGTGTAGTCCGGGTTCTCCTCGTGCGCCTTGGTGAACTGGGCGTCGAGTTGCTGGAAGACGGGGTTGTCCGCCCACGTCTCGCGCGGCGGCCGCGGCTGCGGGAACTCGGCCAGCCACAGCTCGAGACCCTGGTGGCCCGGGTCGGCGGAGAGAAGCCGGTGCAGGGCGGTGGTGCCGGTGCGGGGCAGCCCGGTGACGAAGATCGGTCGTTCGATCGCGACGTCGGCGTGCTCGGGGTACTGCTTCCACGCCGCTTCCGAGACCAGCCGCGCCACAAGGGCGTTGCGCACGAAGAAGCGCTGCATCTTGCTGCCGAACTCGGTGAGGTCGGCGTCGCGCTGGAAGGACTCGAGCAGCACGCCGAGCGCCTCGCGGTAGTTGTCGTCGTCGGAGCCGAAATCGTCGAGGCCGCAGGCCTTGGTGGCCGACGCGTGCAGATCCTCGACAGTGCCGACATTGGTACGGGTGGTGCTCACGCTTTGTACTCTCCGCAGTTGACGTCCAGCGCCTGTCCGGTGATCCCGCTCGACAGGTCGCTGGCCATGAACAGGATCGCCGAGGCGACCTCGTTCTCAGTGGGCAGCCGCTTCAGGTCGGAGGCGGCTGCGGTGGCTTTGTAGATCTCGTCGACGGTGGTGCCGTACTTGCCGGCCTGGTGGGTGAAGTAACTCTCCAGCGTGCCGCCCCAGATGTAGCCGGGCAGCACCGAATTCACCCGGATGCCCTGCTCTCCCAGTTCGGTGGACAGCGACTGGGACATCGCCAGCAGCGCGGACTTGGCCATCTTGTAGGCGCCATACTTGGCCTGGGAGTGCCGTACCACCATCGAGTTCACGTTGACCACGGACCCGTTCGCCTCGGCCAGTGCCGGCGTGAAGCCCTGGATCAGCCGCAGCGCACCGAACACCGTGAGTTCGATCGCATCGCGCATGTGCTCGAAGGTGGTGTTGGCCAACGGCTTCATCGACGGAACGCGGAACGCGTTGTTGATGAGGACGTCGACCCTGCCGTAGGCCTCGAGCGTCTTCTCGACCAGGTTGGCCACCTGGGCGTCGTCGGTGATGTCGGTGCCGACCGAGACCGCACGCCGTCCCAGGTCGGTGATCTGCTTGGCGACGTCGTCCAGCCGTTCCACGGTGCGCGCCGCCAGCACCAGATCGGCGCCGTTCTCGGCGCAACGGCGGGCCAGCGTCGTCCCCAGCGCCGGTCCCACACCGCTGATCACGACCACCTTGCCGTCGAGCAGTCCGGTCATCGGGTCATCCCACCATTCTGTTCTGGATCTGCCGCTGCCGCAGCGCGATACGTTCGCGCCAGTCGTCCTCGGAGATCTTGTTCGACTCATGGAACGGCAGTGCGGAGGCGACCTCGTCGACGTCGACGACCTCCACCGACGGTCCGTCGGCCTCCGTCAGCTCACGCGAGAGGCGCTGCCACCGGAACTGGAGATAGCCCTTGCGGTGCCCGAGGGTTTCGCACCAGTTCGTCACGCCCGGGTTGGCATCGGCGACGACGATGCGGATCTTGCCGTCCGGGTCCGCCTGCGCCTGAGTGCCGTTCAGCGACGTCTGGTGGTTGATGTAGTCCAGCGAGATGTACCACAGGCTACCCAGCTGGAAGCCCAGGTACGGGGCGTCGGACACCGGCAGGGTGATGACCATGGCCTCGTTCGGCGCGAGGTCGAAGCGACCCACCGACGAGTACTGCGTGGCCAGCCCACCGGGCGTCAGCCGCGGCGCGACCATCGTGTTGACCGGCAGGTTGTCGTAGAACCACTGCGGAAACTGCAGCCACGTCTTGACCCGCTGGACGAGTTGCTTGCCCGCAACGGCGTAGCGCTTCTCGATGAGTTCCTTCGTCAGCGGCGGGGGCGCGGTGCCCGCGGTGTCGGTGCGGGCGACGTTGACGTAGCCCCGCTGGGCCGACCAGTCGTTGTAGACCTCACGGATCAGCAACTGTGACGGGCTGTTCGGCGTGACCCGCCATTCGAAGGTGCCGTCCTCGGCGATGTCGAGTTCGCGGTCGTCGAAAGCGGCCTGGCTGGCCGGCACGTTGTCGTCGGTGTAGTCGCCACCGAGCATCTGGAAGCTCAGATCGGTGGTGGTGCCGCGGTTGCCGGTGACGACGTACTCGTGGCCCGGGTGCACCCGGGTGCCGAAGTACAACGTGTCCGGGTTGTCCAGACCCATCTTCGTGAACGGGCCGGTCCCCGACTGCAGGAACGGGTGGTCGCGGTCGTAGTCGAAGGCGAGGTGCGTGCAGGCGGCGATGCCGCCGGCGAGATACTGCAGACCCTCGAGCAGATCGGCTTCGGATTCGATGAACGGCGCTTCGGTGACGAGGCGCTCGGCCTCGGCGATCGCCTCGGCGAAGGGTGCGGAGTACACGCCTTGAAACTAGAACGCGTTCTAGTGCTAGTCAATGGTCGTCGGTCGATCCGTGGTTCATATTTGGAACGACAAGGTACATTTCTGACATGTCGACGGCTCGCACATCGCCACCCACCGAGCGCGTGGTGGCCGTGCTGGACTACCTCGCCGGCCACCCCCAGGGCCGGTTCGGGCTGTCCGACCTGGCGCGGCGCCTGCAGCTGAGCAAGCCCACATGCCTGGGCATCGTCACCACACTGACCGCGGCGGGATACCTGGTGCGCGACGCGCAGGACAAGACCTACCGGCTGGGCCCCGCGCTGATCGCGCTCGGGCACACCGCCCAGGAGTCACTCCGGGTCAACCCCGCCGCGCGCGCCGAGCTGCGCCGGCTCTCGGCGGCCTACTCGGCGACGGCCGCGCTGTCGGCGGTGGTCGAGGACCGCATCACCGTGCTGGACTTGGTGTCGCCACCGGAGGTGAGCGCCCCGGTGCACGTGGGCCAGAGCTATCCGTTCGCGCCGCCCGTCGGGTTGATGTTCGTGCTCTGGGACGACGACGCCGTGCGGACCTGGCTGGACAAGGAGCCGACGGTGCCGCTCCGCACGGACGACGACCGGCTGCAGCGGGTGATCGCCGAGTGCCGGGCAGACGGCTACCTGGTGGAGCGGCAGACCGCGGCCGGGCAGCGGCTCTACGCGCTGACCGCGGGCATCCCGAGCACACTGCCCCACGAGTTGCGCGCGCTGCTCGGCGAGATGGTGTCCGACATCGGCGAGCGGGTGTACCTGCGGAGCGAGTCCGCCGGCGACGGGCGGCAACGCCACGACGTCAGCGTCATCTCCGCCCCCGTCTACGACCACCATCAGCGCCAGGCCATGGTCGTCTCCCTGCACGTCGGCCGGTCGCTGAGCGCCGCCGAGATCGTCAGGCGGGCGCGCCGGCTGATGTCGTCCGCCGACGCACTGACCGTTCAGCTGGGCGGCGAGAAGCCACCCTGGCCTGCGCTCAGCTGACCGCGGCCATCGCGAACGGCAGCACGGCAGGCGCTCCCCCGTCCCGCACCACCCGGGCGGCCATCGTCATCGTCCATCCCGTGTCGGTGAGGTCATCGACCAGCAGCACCGGCCCGCCCACCGTCGACAGGTCCGGCGTCTCCCACGAATCGTTGAGCGCCGCAACGCGATACGCGGAGTTCGCGGCGCTCACCGGGCGACGGTCGGGCCGGTACCGCAAGGTGCCGAGGTTCGCGAGACGGCCCAGCTCGGCCAGCCTGCCGGCCAGCGACCCGATCAGCCGCGGCCGCGCCACCGAGTCCATCGCCAGGACGGCGACGGGGCGTGTCTGCCACTCCCATGCGGCGAGCACGTCGACCGCGGCACGCACGACGTCGTCGCTCACCTCCTCGTCCGGCGCGTCGAGCACCGCGCGCAGCCGGGCGCCCCAGCCGAGATCGGTGAGCCGGCCGATCACCCGCCCCGGCTCCGGCCCGTCGCCGATGCGGCCGGACAGCGGCACGCCGAGCTTGGCCAGACCGGAGGGCCACTGCTTGCGCGGGGTGATCTCCACGCCCGGCCGCAACAGCCGTTGCCGGGTGGCCTGCGCGGTCGCGTCGTCGACGTCGGCGCCGTAGTGACTGCCCGCGCAGTTGTCGCACCGGCCGCAGCGCTCGCCGTCGGTCAGCTCCGGGTCGTCGAGCTGGCGGCGCAGGAACGTCATCCGGCACTCGTCGGTCGACTGGTACTCGAGCATCGCCTGCTGCTCGCGCCGGCGCGCCGCGTCGAGGTTGCGGTACCGCTCCTCGTCGTAGGTCCACGGCGCACCAGTGCCCACCCAGCCGCCCTTGACCCGCCGGACCGCCCCATCGACGTCGAGCACCTTGAGCACCATCTCCAGCCGCGCACGGTTCAGGTCGACGAGCGGTTCGAGCGCAGGCGTCGACTGCGGGCGGTCGGGCTCGAGCGCCCGCAGCACGTCGCGCACCATCGCCTCCGACGGGAACGCCACCGATGCGAAGTAGCGCCACACGTCCTGGTCCTCCCGGCCGGGCAGCAGGATCACCTCTGCCTGCGCCGTCGACCTGCCGGCGCGGCCGACCTGCTGGTAGTAGGCAATCGGCGACGACGGCGCGCCGAGGTGGACGACGAACCCCAGGTCCGGCTTGTCGAAACCCATGCCCAGTGCGGACGTCGCGATCAGCGCCTTGACGTCGTTGGCGAGCAGGTCGGCCTCGAGTTGCTCGCGCTCGGCGGCCTCGGTGGCGCCGGTGTACGCGGCGACCGGGTGGCCGTTCTCCCGCAGCAGCGCCGCCACGTCGTGCGCCTGCGCGACCGTCAGGGTGTAGACGATCCCCGAGCCGGGCAGCGACCCGAGGTGCGCGGCGATCCAGGCGGCCCGCTGGGCGGGGTTGCCGGCGTTCACCACCGACAGCCGCAGCGACTCCCGGTCGAGTCCGCCCCGCAGCACCACCGTGTCGCGGCCGCCCACGCCCAGCTGGCTCGCGACGTCGTCGACCACCCGGTCGTTGGCCGTCGCGGTGGTGGCGAGCACCGGGATGTCGGTGCCGAGGTCGGCGATGAGGGTGCGGATCCGGCGGTAGTCGGGCCGGAAGTCGTGGCCCCAGTCGGACACGCAGTGCGCTTCGTCCACCACGACCAGGCCCGCGTCGTGGGCCAGCGCGGGCAGCACCTGGTCACGGAAGTCGGGGTTGTTCAGCCGTTCCGGGCTGACCAGCAGGACGTCGAGGTCACCGGCGCCGACCCGGGCGTGGATCTCGTCCCAGTCGGTGACATTGCTCGAGTTGATCGTCGCGGCACGAACCCCGGCCCGCTCGGCAGCGGCCACCTGGTTGCGCATCAGCGCCAGCAGCGGCGACACGATGACGGTGGGCCCATGCCCGGCGGCGCGCAACAGTTTCGCGGCGATGAAGTACACCGCCGACTTGCCCCAGCCGGTGCGCTGCACCACCAGCGCCTGCCGCCGGTGCACGACGAGCGCCTCGATGGCCGTCCACTGGTCGTCGCGCAGGGTGGCGTGCGGTCCTGCCAGCTGTTCGAGAAGGGCCTGTGCCTCGGTCCGCGTCGCCATGCCGCCATCGTGCCTGGCCCCGGTGACAGCCGGACGGGCAGCTAGGCGATGACGAGCCAGATGGCGGCGAAGTGGCAGAGCGCCGCGACCGCGGTGAACGCGTGGAACACCTCGTGGTGCCCGAACGTGGTCGGCCACGGATTCGGCCAGCGCATGCCGTAGCAGACGGCGCCGATGTTGTAGAGCACCGCGCCGGCGATCAGCAGTGCGACGACCGTCAGGCCGGCACCGAGCAGCAGCGTCTCGGCGAACCAGATCGCCGCCCAGCCGAACGCAAGGTACAGGCTGACGCCGATCCACCGGGGGCCGGCCGGCCAGGCCATCTTGAACAGCACGCCGGCCGCGGCGCCGGTCCACACGACCATCAGCACCTCGGCCCCGATCGACGGCGGCATGGCCAGCAGTGCGAGCGGTGTGTAGGTGCCTGCGATGAACACGAAGATCACCGAATGGTCGACCCGCATCATCCACTTCTGGGTGACCGGCGAGGTCCACCGCATCCGGTGGTACACCGCACTGACGCTGAACATCGTGATGGTCGCGGCGACGTAGACGAGCGCGGCCCAGCCGGCCTGTGTCGGCCGGTCACCGGTCCACGCGAGCCCGATCAGCGCCGCGCCGCCGAGCACGGCGAGGAACGCGGCGACGACGTGGATCCAGCCGCGGGCACGGGGTGCGAGGAACACATCGCTGACCGGACCGCCGATGGGCTCCGGCATCTGGAGCGTTTCAGTAACAGCAGATCGATCGTTCAGGGCGTCTCCGATGTCGCAGTAAGCCGACTGTGCTCACGGCACGCATCGCAGGTGCGATAGCGATGCAAACCATACCCGCAAACGACTGCGCGTCAGAACGGGACAGGCTCTGATGTCACAATCGAGACATCTCTCATACCACCTCGGCGGCGGCGTCCTGCTCACGCTTGATCTCCAGCGCGATATCGATGAGCTGGTCTTCCTGGCCGCCGATCAGCTTGCGCTGGCCCGCGCGGTGCAGCAACTTGTGCGCGGGCACCCCGTAGCGCTCGGACTGGCGAATGGCGTGCTTGAGGAAACTGGAGTAGACGCCCGAGTAGCCCATGATCAACGCGTTGCGGTCCAACAGACATTCGGCGGGCATCGCAGGCGCGACGACCTCCTCGGCCGCGTCGGCGATGTCGAAGAAGTCGATCCCGGTCTTCACACCGATCTTGTCGAACACCCCGATCAGTGCCTCGACCGGAGCGTTGCCCGCACCGGCGCCGAACCGCCGGCACGAACCGTCGATCTGCTTGGCGCCCGCCCGCACCGCCTCGATCGAGTTGGCCACCCCGAGCCCGAGGTTCTCGTGGCCGTGAAAACCGACCTGGGCGTCCTCACCGAGCTCGGCGACCAGCGCGGCCACCCGGTCGCGCACACCCTCGAGCACCAGCGCCCCGGCCGAGTCGACCACGTAGACGCACTGACATCCCGCGTCGGCCATGATGCGGGCCTGGGCGGCCAGCTTCTCCGGCGGGATGGTGTGGCTCATCATCAGGAACCCGACGGTCTCCAGCCCGAGTTCACGGGCCAGCCCGAAGTGCTGGATCGACACGTCGGCCTCGGTGCAGTGGGTGGCGATGCGGCAGATGGAACCGCCGTTGTTCTGCGCCTCCTTGATGTCCTCCTTGGTGCCCACACCGGGCAGCATCAGGAAGGCGATCTTGGAGTTCTTCGCCGTCTCGGCGGCCAGCTTGATCAGCTGCTGCTCCGGGGTCTTGGAGAACCCGTAGTTGAAGCTCGACCCACCCAGCCCGTCGCCGTGGGTGACCTCGATGACCGGCACCCCCGCCGCGTCCAGCGCGGCGACGATCGCACCGACCTCGTCGGTGGTGAACTGGTGGCGCTTGTGGTGACTGCCGTCCCGCAGGGAGGTGTCGGTCATCCGGATGTCCCACATCGGGTCGAAATAGATCTCGTCGGTACTCATGCCTGCGCTCCAGTCGTGGAAAGGCTTTCCTTGGCGATCTCCTCGCCGACCTTGGTCGCCGCGGCGGTCATGATGTCGAGGTTCCCGGCGTAGGGCGGCAGGTAGTCACCCGCACCCTCCACCTCGATGAACGTCGTCACCACCGCCTGCCCGCCGGAGTTCATCGACGGGTCGTCGAACTGCGGCTCGTTGAGCAGCCGGTAGCCCGGCACGTAGGTCTGCACCTCGGCCACCACGTCGCGGATCGACTGGGCAATCGCGTCACGGTCGGCGTCCTCGGGGATGGCGCAGAAGATGGTGTCGCGCATGATCATCGGCGGATCGGCCGGGTTGAGGATGATGATCGCCTTGCCCCGCCTGGCGCCGCCGATGTTCTGCACCCCGGCGCTGGTGGTCTTGGTGAACTCGTCGATGTTGGCGCGCGTCCCCGGCCCGGCCGACGCCGAGGACACCGACGCCACGATCTCGCCGTAGGGCACATCCACCACGCGTGACACCGCATGCACGATCGGGATGGTGGCCTGCCCGCCGCAGGTCACCATGTTGACGTTCGGCGCATCCAGGTGCTCGCGCAGATTCGCCGGCGGGATCACCCCCGGCCCGACCGCGGCCGGTGTCAGGTCGATCGCGCGGATGCCCGCCTCGGCGTACTTCGGGGCCGCGTCGCGGTGCACATAGGCGCTGGTGGCCTCGAACACCATGTCCGGCTTCTCATCCCGCGCCAGCAGCCAGTCCACCCCCTCATGGGTGGTCTCCAGACCCAACTTGCGCGCCCGCGCCAGACCCTCGGACTCCGGGTCGATCCCGACCATCCACCGTGGCTCCAGCACATCCGACCGCAGCAGCTTGTACAACAGGTCGGTGCTGATGTTGCCCGACCCCACGATCGCGACTTGCAGCTTCTGCGGCATTGCTTCTCCCCTGGCTTATTCGAAACTCAGCTTGACTGAACCTAACCCGGCGAAGTCCGCCACGAAATGGCTGCCGGGTGGTGCATCTATCGCACGTGTGCACGAGCCCGGCAGCACGATGTCGCCGGCCTTCAACCGGACCCCGAAGCTCTCCACCTTGCGAGCCAGCCACGCCACCGCGGTGACCGGGTTGCCCAGCACCGCGTCACTGCGCCCCTCGGCCGCGATCTCGCCGTTGTTGGTCAGCACCGCGTCGATGGCCTTGATGTCGATGTCCTTCGGCGACACCCTCGCCTCGCCGAGCACCCACCCCGCCGAGGACGCGTTGTCGGCGATGGTGTCGCACAACTTGATCTTCCAGTCCCTGATGCGGGTGTCGATGAGCTCGATCGCCGGCGCGAACGCAGCCGTCGCGGCGAGCACGTCCTCCTCGGTGCAGTTCGCCCCGGGCAGGTCGTCGGCGAGGATGAAGCCGACCTCGACCTCGACCCGCGGGTAGAGGTAGTTCGCGCTGCGGACCGGACGATCTTCGTACACCTGCATCTCGTCGAGCAGGTGGCCGTAGTCGGGTTCGTCGACGCCCATCATCTTCTGCATCGCCTCGGACGACAGGCCCACTTTGTGGCCGATCACGCGGGCGCCCTCCGCGACGCGCTGGCGAATGTTGATCAGCTGGATTTCGTAGGCGTCGACCACGTCGATGTCGGATTCCCTGGAGGTCAGCGGCGCGATCGGAACTCGGCTGCGTTCGGCCTGCGCCAGGTCGGCGGCCAGCCAGTCACGCACCTCTTCAGAGAGCATCTACGTGAATTCCCCTCGTTTCGTCGACCGGCGCAGTTGTGGGTCGGCCGGGCGATTCTATAACGTGTTCTACATGACCGGACAGGAGTACGACGTCGTCGTGGTGGGGAGCGGCGCAGCCGGTATGGTCGCTGCCCTCACCGCCGCTCACCAGGGCCTTTCCACAGTAGTCGTTGAGAAGGCCGCGCACTACGGTGGTTCCACTGCGCGGTCAGGTGGCGGCGTCTGGATCCCGAACAACGAGATCCTCAAGCGTGACGGCGTCAAGGACAGCCCCGACGCGGCCCGTCAGTACCTGCACGCCATCATCGGCGACGTGGTGCCGGCCGAGCGCATCGACACCTATCTGGACCGGGCGCCGGAGATGTTGTCGTTCGTGCTGAAGCACTCGCCGTTGAAGCTGTGCTGGGTGCCGGGGTACTCGGACTACTACCCGGAGGCACCGGGCGGCAAGCCGACCGGTCGCTCCGTCGAGCCGAAGCCGTTCGACGCCAAGAAGCTCGGCGCCGACCTCGACGGCCTCGAGCCGCCGTACGGCAAGGTGCCGATGAACATGGTGGTCATGCAGCAGGACTATGTCCGGCTCAACCAGCTCAAGCGCCACCCACGCGGCGTGCTGCGCAGCCTGAAGGTCGGCATGCGCGCGACGTGGGCGAAGGCGACCGGCAAGAACCTGGTGGGCATGGGCCGTGCATTGATCGCCCCCCTGCGCATCGGGCTCCAGCAGGCCGGGGTCCCGGTGCGGCTCAACACCGCGCTGACCGACCTCTACGTCGAGGACGGCGTGGTGCGCGGCGTCTACGTGCGCGATGTCGGCGCCCCGGAATCCGCCGAGCCCGAACTCATCCGGGTGCGCCGCGGGGTGATCCTGGGCAGCGGCGGGTTCGAGCACAACGAGCAGATGCGGGTGAAGTACCAGCGCGCACCGATCAGCACCGAGTGGACCGTCGGCGCCAAGGCGAACACCGGCGACGGCATCGTGGCGGCCGAGAAGCTGGGCGCCGCACTGGACGTCATGGAGGACGCCTGGTGGGGACCGACGGTGCCGCTGGTCGGCGCGCCGTGGTTCGCGCTCTCGGAACGCAACTCGCCCGGCTCGATCATCGTGAACATGTCCGGCAAGCGGTTCATGAACGAGTCCATGCCGTATGTCGAGGCGTGCCACCACATGTACGGCGGCGTCTACGGCCAGGGATCCGGACCCGGTGAGAACATCCCGGCCTGGCTGGTGTTCGACCAGCAGTACCGCGACCGCTACATCTTCGCGGGACTGCAGCCCGGACAGCGCATTCCGCGCAAGTGGCTGGAGTCCGGCGTGATCGTCAAGGCGGACACGCTGGCCGAACTGGCCGGCAAGACCGGTGTGCCGGCCGACGCGCTGGAGGCCACGATCGCACGGTTCAACGGCTTCGCCCGCTCCGGCGTCGACGAGGACTTCCACCGCGGCGAGAGCGCCTACGACCGCTACTACGGCGACCCGACCAACAAGCCGAACCCGAATCTCGGCGAGATCAGTCACGGGCCGTACTACGCGGCCAAGATGGTGCCCGGCGACCTGGGGACCAAGGGCGGCATCCGCACCGACGTGCACGGCCGGGCGCTTCGCGACGACGGCTCGGTGATCGAAGGGCTCTATGCCGCAGGCAATGTGAGCGCCCCGGTGATGGGACACACCTATCCCGGCCCCGGCGGGACGATCGGTCCTGCCATGGCGTTCGGCTACCTGGCCGCCCTGCATCTCGCCGGAGCCGCGCAGACATCCGGCGGGGCGGCGAACTGATGCCGATCAACCTGGACGAGGCGCTCGGAGCCGAGCTCGAACCCGACGAGTTCTCGTGGAGCAGCAGCGATGTGCAGCTCTACCACCTCGGCCTCGGGGCCGGCGCCGACCCGATGGACCCGCGCGAACTGCGCTACCTGACCGACGACACCCCGCAGGTGCTGCCGACGTTCGGCAATGTCGCGCAGAGCTTTCACATGACGAAGCCGCCGACGGTGCAGTTCCCGGGCATCGACATCGAGCTGTCGAAGGTGTTGCATGCCAGCGAGGCGATCTCGGCGCCTGGCCCGATTCCGGCGAGCGGCACCGGTGTGGCCGTCACCCGGTTCACCGACATCTGGGACAAGGGCAAGGCCGCGGTGATCTGGTCGGAGACCACCGTCACCGCACCCGACGGCTCCCTGCTGTGGACGCAGAAGCGGTCGATCTTCGCGCGCGGCGAGGGCGGCTTCGGCGGCGAGCGCGGCCCCTCGACCAGCACCGCACCGCCCGAGCGCGCACCCGACTTCGAACTGTCGATCCCGGTGCTGCCCCAGCAGGCGCTGCTGTACCGGCTATGCGGCGACCGCAACCCGCTGCACTCCGACCCCGGATTCGCCTCGGCCGCAGGCTTTCCCAAGCCGATCCTGCACGGCCTGTGCACCTACGGCATGACGTGCAAGGCGATCACCGACCACGTGCTCGACGGCGATGCCGCGGCCGTGGACACCTACGGCGCGCGCTTCGCCGGCGTGGTGTTCCCCGGTGAGACGCTCAAGGTGAATGTCTGGAAGGACGACGGACGCTACGTCGCGACCGTCGTCGCGCCCGGCCGGGACGACGCCGCGGTGCTGACCGGGGTGGAGTTCGTCTCGAAGTAGGACGTCACATCCGGCGTGCGAGGTCGTCCTCGCCGCCGGTCTGCCGCGGATGGTCCGGCGCGACGGGGACCGGCCCGGCACCCGGGCGGCCCTCCGCGGGTCCTGCGCCCGCAGGCGGAGCTGCCTGGTAGCGCTCGTCGCGATCACGGCTCTCGCGCTCCTCGCGCTCGCGGTCGGTCTCCTCGCGGCGGGCCTCTTCGGGCCGGGACTCTTCGGGCCGGGACTCGCCGGCGTCCTCGCGGCCCTGCTGCGGCGCGCCCGCACCGCCGGGTGTGCCCTGACCGCCGGGCGCCTGACCCGCTCCCGCACCCTGCGGCGCCCCCGCACCGGGGGTGCCCGCGCCCTGCGGCTGGGCCGGCTGACCGGCGGCCGGCGATCCACCGCCCTCGGGCTTCATGCCCTCGAACGCCTTCATCAGGGGCTGCATCAACTGCCCGAACTGGCCGGTGAGACCACTGGCCTGCTGCCCGCCCTGACCGGCCATCTGGCTCATCTGACCGAGCTGACCCAGCATGCCGGTGAGCTGCCCGACCGCCTGGCCGCCCTGGTCATCGGCGTTGGTGTAAGCGGACTCGGCCGCGACCAGCTTGCCGGAGAACATGTTCTCCTTGGCCTGCAGCGTGGCGACGTTGGCGGTCAACGAGGCGGCCATCGTGGGCAGAACCCCGGCAATGGTCATGCTCATCGCATCCTGGCCCGGCTGGATCATCGGGACCTCGGGCAATTCGACCGAGGCCGCGTTCCAGTTGATGCCTTCCGGCTTCTCCAATGGGCTGCCCACAGCTACTCCCTCACCACTCGTCGTCGTCGTCGACGTCGTCGTCGTCGTACTCCAGGGGCGCCGGAATGGCCAGCGACGCCGTCGTCCCGCCGCTCGTGCCTCGTTGACCGCCGCCCATCATCGGGCCCATGCCACCGCCCATGCCGCTGGCACCGGCGGCCACCGGAGCCAAGCCGCCCGCGGCGGTGGCCGCTGCGGCCTCGGCCGGCGCGACGCTCACGGGATTGGTCTTGACCAGCGACGACATCAGCGGTGTCTGCGGCGAAACCCCGCCCGAACCGGGTGTCGACGCGGCCTTCACCATGCCGGAGCCGCCACCGGGTCCACCACCACCTGCCAGCGGGTGCTTGGAGAACTGCGAGAACGGCGCGCCCGCCGGACCGATGGAATCCGCTTTGCCGCCCTTGCCGAACATCGACGTCAGCTGCTGCAGCGGCTGCGACAGCGTCTGCATCATCTGCTGCGGAACCTGCGTGACCATCTGACCGATCTGCTGTGGCAGCTGTGCGGCCATCGAACCCATCTGGGTGGCCATCTGCATCATCTGCTGCATGCCCTGGCCGCCGCCCTCGCCGGCAGCCTTCGCGGCGTCCTCGGCTTCGTCCTTGCCCTGTGTCCCGGGTGCGGCGCCGACCATCGGGATGCTGGGCGGCACGGCCAGCGTGTTGGCCAGCTCGGTGGTGTTGGCGGTGACGAACGCGATGTTCTGCGACAGCCCCATCTTGATGCGGCTCTGCACCAGTTCCTGGGCGTTGCTGAACGGCATCATCGACAGCGCCTCGCACTCTCGCTGCACCTCGACGGCTATGGCGTTGGCCAGCAGCTTGGTCTTGACGACGGTGGCCTCCATGGCGCGCAGCTTCGCGGCGATCGCCGCCGCCTGGGCGCCGTTGGCCTCATGGCCGCCGATGATCGTGGTCGCCTCGCCCTGGGCGGCCAGCGAACCACCGCCCATCCACTTCTCCGCGAGGCCCATCAGCTGAGTCTGCTGTTGCGGCACCACCGTGCCGGTGATCTTGGCCGCCAGTGCCTCGAACTTCGCCGCGGCCGCGGCCAGCTGTTCCTCGTCGACGTTCGGCCAGCCCGGCCCCGTCACCGTCTGTGAGCCGAACGGACTGCTCTCCGGCTGGATCGCCACTGAAACGGCCCCCTTACGCGTTCATCCGCCGTGTCATCCGACACTACCGTGTGCGTGGGTGTTTGCTGTGCAGCAATTTCTGGCTGCCGGGGCAGCGGGTCAGCCGAGGATCAGTCCCGACGTCGGCACCCCGGTGCCTGCGGTGACGAGGACGTGCTCGACATCGGGCACCGGATTCACCGACGTGCCGCGCAGTTGACGCACGCCCTCTGCGATGCCGTTCATCCCGTGGATGTACGCCTCGCCGAGTTGGCCGCCGTGGGTGTTGATGGGCAGCCTGCCGCCGACCTCGATGGCGCCGTCGGCGATGTAGTCCTTGGCCTCACCCCGGCCGCAGAAGCCGAGCTCCTCGAGCTGGATCAGCGTGAACGGCGTGAAGTGGTCGTAGAGGATCGCGGTCTGGATGTCCGCCGGCGTCAGGCCGGACTGCTCCCAGAGCTGCCGGCCGACCAGCCCCATCTCGGGCAGCCCGAGCTCCTGCCGGTAGTAGCTCGTCATCGAGTACTGGTCGGGGCTCGAGCCCTGCGACGCGGCCTCGATGACCGCGGGCCGGTGCTTGAGGTCCTTGGCCCGCTCCGCCGACGTGATCACCAGCGCGACACCGCCGTCGGTCTCCTGGCAGCAGTCCAGCAGCCGCAGCGGCTCGGCGATCCACCGCGAACTCTGGTGGTCGTCGATCGTGATCGGCTTCTCGTAGAAGTACGCCTTCGGGTTCTTCGCCGCATGCTTGCGGTCCGCGACGGACACGGCGCCGAAGTCCCTGCTGGTGGCGCCCGACAGCTGCATGTAGCGCCTGGCGATCATCGCCACCTGCGCTGCGGGTGTCGACAGGCCGTGCGGATAGGAGAACGAGTTGTCCACGCCGGTCGCGTCGGCGTTCTCGACCAGCCGCATCTGCACCTGGCCGAACCTCATGCCGGACCGCTCGTTGAACGCGCGGTAGGCCACCACGCAGTCGGCGACCCCGGTGGCCACCGCGATCGCGGCCTGCTGGACGGTCGCGCACGCGGCGCCGCCGCCGTGGTGGATCTTCGAGAAGAACTTCAGCTCACCGATCCCGGTCGCACGGGCGATCGCGACCTCGGTGTTGGAATCCATGGTGAACGTGGTCATACCGTCGACGTCGGCCGGAGTCAGGCCGGCGTCGTCCAGCGCGTCGAGCACCGCCTCCGAGGCGAGCCGCAGCTCGCTGCGGCCGGAGTTCTTGGAGAAGTCGGTCGCGCCGATCCCGACGATCGCCGCCTTGCCCGACAGGGGTCCGCTCATGCGTTCCCTCCGATGGTCAGCGTGGCGTTGGCGATGACGTGGTCGCCGAGACTGTTGCTGCCCACGATCTTCAGGGTGATGAGGCCGTCCTCGACGGCGGTGACCTCGCCCCTGAAGGTGACGGTGTCATAGGCGTACCAGGGCACGCCGAGCCGCAAGCCGATGGACCTGATGAACGCGTTCGGGCCCGCCCAGTCGGTGATGTAGCGCTGCACCAGGCCGGTGTCGGTGAGGATGTTGACGAAGATGTCCTTCGAACCCTTGGCCTGCGCCTTGTCCCGGTCGTGATGGACGTCCTGGTAGTCACGCGTCGCGATCGCCGTCGACACGATGAACGTGGGGTCGCCGTAGAGCGCGAGTTCCGGCAGCTTCGTCCCGACCTCGAGTCCGGACACCACCTCCGCGGCGCTCATGCGGCCGGCTCCCAGGCGTAGAGCGTCCACGCCGGGCCCGAGTCACCGGCAGGGAAGTCGATATATGTTGCGCGAACCGGCATTCCGATCTCCACGGTGGCGGGGTCGACGTTGCGGAGTTCGCCGAGCATGCGGACGCCCTCCTCCAGTTCGACCAGGGCGATGACGAACGGCAGCGTGCGGCCCGGGACCTTCGGGGCGTGGTGCACCACAAAGCTGAACACCGTGCCGGCACCGGACGCGACGACGTAGTCGGTCTGCTGCTCCTTGTCCAGCCACAGCGCGGGCACCGGCGGGTGCACCAGGGTGCCGTCGCCGCGCTTCTGGATGCGCAGCTCGTGCGCGCTGACGCCGTCCCAGAAGAACTTCGTGTCCTTCGACGACGAGGGCCGCATCATCTGATCGGCGTCCAGATCGTCGGGCACCGGCGCCGTGGCGGCCGCTCCGTCCTGATCTGCGGGCCTGAACTTCATGATGCGCCAGTTCATCTCGGCGACAGGGTTGTCGTGGTCGTCGCCGGCAGTCCAAGTGATCTTCTGGTTGATGAAGTAGCCCTCGCCGAGCGCCGTGCGCTTCGGCCCGATCACGTCGGTCAGTTCGGCGCTGATGCTGACGTCCTCGCCGGGCCGCAGGTAGCGGTGGTAGGTCTGCTCACAGTTGGTGGCGACGACGCCGACGTAGCCCGCCTCGTCGAACAGGTTCATCATCTTGCTCAGCGGATCGTCGTCGGAGCGGCGACCGTTCAGGCCCGCCATCGTCCAGACCTGGATCATGGCCGGCGGAGCCACGATTCCCGGATGGCCGGCTGCCTGCGCGGCCGCCTCGTCGACGTAGATCGGGTTCGTGTCGCCGATCGCGTCCACCCAGTGCCGGATCATCGGCTGGTTCACCGGATCGGGTCCGACGCGCGGCTCGCTGCGGCCCGCCGCCTTGATCTCGTCAATGGCAGCGGAGAAATCGCTCATCGTGGCACCCTCGGCACCTGCAGGCCCGCCGCCGCGATCATCTCGCGCATCACCTCGTTCACTCCACCGCCGAACGTGATGACCAGGTTGCGCTTGGTCTGGCTGTCCAGCCAGTCGAGCAGTTCACCGGTCGCGGACTCCGCCGGGTTGCCGTACTTGCCGACGATCTCCTCGGCGATCCGGCCCACCTTCTGGATGCGCTCAGTGCCGAACACCTTGGTGGCCGCGGCGTCGGCGACCAAGATGGTCTCGCCGCCTGCCGCGACCTGCCAGTTGAGCAGTTCGTTGATCCGCCAGATGGCCTTGATCTCGCCGAGCAGACGCTTGACGTCGTCATGGTCGATCGGGGTGACGCCGTCGCCACCCGGCTTGGACGCCCACGCGTGTACCCGGTCGTAGATCGCGGCGACCTTGCCCGCCGGACCCAGCATGACGCGCTCGTGGTTGAGCTGGGTGGTGATCAGCTTCCACCCGGCGTTCTCCTCGCCCACCAGCATGTCGGCCGGCACCCGGACATCTTCGTAGTAACTGGCATTCGTGTGGTGGGCGCCGTCGGACAGGATGATCGGGGTCCACGAGTAGCCCGGATCCTTGGTGTCCACGATCAGGATCGAGATGCCCTTGTGCTTCGCGGCCTCGGGATCGGTGCGCACCGCCAGCCAGATGTAGTCGGCGTCATGTGCGCCGGTGGTCCAGATCTTCTGGCCGTTGACGATGTACTCGTCGCCGTGCCGCACCGCCGACGTACGCAGCGACGCAAGGTCGGTGCCCGCCTCCGGTTCTGAGTAGCCGATCGCGAAGTGCACCTCGCCGGCGAGGATCCCCGGAAGGAACTTCTTCTTCTGCGCCTCGGTGCCGTACACCTGCAGCGTCGGACCGACGGTCTGCAGGGTCACCGCCGGCAGCGGCACGTCGGCCCGGGCCGCCTCGTTGACGAAGATCGACTGCTCGACCGGTCCGAGTCCCAGGCCGCCGAACTCCTTGGGCCAGCCCATGCCCAGCTTGCCGTCGGCGCCCATGCGCTTGATGACGGCGCGGTATGCCTCGTTGTGCCGGTCAGACTCCATCGCCTCGGCCTCTTCGGGCGTGATGAGCGTCGAGAAGTACTGGCGCAGTTCGGCTTGCAGCTGGCGCTGCTCGGGGGTCAGTTCGATGTACATTGCGCTCCCACCAGTTCGAGACGATGCGAGGGACCGCCCAGCAGCCGGGTCAGGTCCTTGATCGTGGAGTAGTAGCGGTCCATCGGGTAGGTGATGTCCATACCCATGCCGCCGTGCAGGTGATGACACGTCTGCATCACCGGCGGCGCCTGTGAGGTCAGCCAGTACCCCAGCACGTCGAGGTCTTCGTCGGCGTCCCTGCCCTCGGCGAGCCGCCACACCACCGACGTAGACGCCAAGGCCAGTGTGCGGGAGGCGATGTAGACCTCGGCGAGCTGGGCGGCGACCGTCTGGAACGTCGACAGCGGCCGGCCGAACTGGTGCCGGTTGGCCACGTAGTCGGCGGTCAGCCGCAGCGCGCCGGCGACGAGACCCGCCGCGAACGCACCCGTCGCCGCCAGCACGAGCTGGTTGACGCGGTGCACCGAGTCCGGTGTCGCGCCGAGCACGTCGGCCTCGGGCACCGCCACGGCGTCGAATGTCACCACGTACTCGTCGGAGTGGTTGGCGGCAGGTGTCCTGGTCAGCGTCACCCCGTCGGCCTTCGGCGACACCACGACGACACCGCTGTCGGTGGTGACGGTCAGCCAATCCGACTGTTCGGCATAGGGAACGCCGATCTTGGTGCCCGTCAGCTTGCCGCCGGACAGGCGGGTCGACGGACGCTCGGGCAGCGAACTGCCCGGCTCGTTCAGCGCCGCCGTGAGCACGCCGCCCTTGGCGACGCCGGCCAGGAACCGGTCCTGCTGCTCGTCGGACGCCAGATCGAGCAGCGGCAACAGCCCGAGTCCCAGCGTCGCGAGCGCCGGGCTGACGGTGCCGTGCCTGCCGATCTCGGTGAGCGCGGTGGTGATCTCGGGCAGACCGAGCCCGTCACCACCGAGACGTTCGGGCACCCCGAAGGCGACGACGCCGCCGTCGACCAGCGCCTGCCAACTGTTGTCCCGGCCGAGCGCCGATGTCACCACGTCGGCGACAGCCTGCTGCCCCTCGTCTGGGCTGAAATCCACCCGAATCCTCCTTGATTCAGCGCACGGAGCTAGCGCGTGGCCCCGGTGTAATCGACCTGCCAGTGCTTGATGCCGTTGAGCCACCCCGAACGTAGCCGTTCCGGCTCACCGATGGGCTTGAGATCCGGCATGTGGTCGGCGACCGCATTGAAGATCAGGTTGATGGTCATCCGCGCCAGGTTGGCGCCGATGCAGAAGTGGGCACCGGTGCCGCCGAAGCCCACGTGCGGGTTCGGGTCGCGCAGGATGTTGAAGGCGTGCGGGTCCTCGAAGACCTCGTCGTCGAAGTTGGCCGAGCGGTAGGACATCACCACCCGCTGCCCCTTCTTGATGGTGACGCCACCCAGCTCGACGTCCTCGTTGGCGGTGCGCTGGAACGCTGAAACCGGTGTGGCCCAGCGGATGATCTCGTCCGCCGTGGTGGACGGGCGCTCCTTCTTGTACAGCTCCCACTGGTCGGGGTTCTGCGACAGCGCGATCATGCCGTGGGTGATTGAGTTGCGGGTGGTCTCGTTGCCCGCCACCGCCAGCATGATCACGAAGAAGCCGAACTCGTCGTCGGAGAGCTTCTCGCCGTCGATGTCGGCCTGGATCAGCGTCGTGACGATGTCGTCGGTCGGGTTCTTGCCCCGCTCGTCGGCCATGGCCATGGCGTACATGATGAGTTCCATCGAGGACTGCGCGGGATCGACGTCGGCGAACTCCGGGTCCTCGCCGCCGGTCATCTCGTTCGACCAGCGGAACAGCTTGTCGCGGTCGTCCTGCGGCACGCCGAGCAGGCCGGCGATGGCCTGCAGCGGCAACTCGCAGCTGACCTGCTCGACGAAGTCGCCCGAGCCCGCGGCCGCGGCGGTCTTGGCGATGCTCTGCGCACGCTGCGCGAGTTCGTCTTCCAGCCGTCCGATGGCTCGGGGCGTGAACCCGCGCGAGATGATCTTGCGCAACCGGGTGTGGTGCGGCGCGTCCATGTTGAGCATGACGCTGCGCTGCAATTCAATCTGCTCGAACTGCATCTCCTTCGGCCAAGTCGGGATGGCGCCGTTCTGCCAGCTGGAGAAGACGTCGCTGCGGCGTGACACCTCCTTGACGTCGGCGTGCTTGGTCACGAGCCAGTAGCCCTTGTCGCCGAAGCCGCCCGTGCCACCGGGCACCTCCACCCAGTGGATCGGCTCGGACTTCCGCAGTTCGGCCAGCTGCTCGACGGGCAACGCCTCGAGGTTCACGTCGGGATCGAGGAAGTCGAATTCGGCCGGGATGTTCGGGGGTGCCATAGGTGTGCGCTCCTAATTGCAACGTGTTCTAGTGCCAGTAAAACACGGCTACACCGCAGATCAAAGGCACCAGTCGATCCCCGCTTGTCAGACTAATGAAACGTGTTCTAGCCTGGCGGAATGGGTAACCCTGTCATCGTCGAAGCCACCCGCAGCCCCATCGGCAAGCGCAACGGATGGCTCTCCGGCCTGCACGCCACCGAGCTGCTCGGCGCGGTGCAGAAGGCCCTCGTGGAGAAGGCCGGCATCGATCCCGCCGAGGTGGAACAGGCTATCGGCGGCTGTGTCACGCAGTACGGCGAACAGTCCAACAACATCACCCGGGTGGCCTGGCTGACCGCGGGGCTGCCCGAGCAGGTGGGCGCCACCACGATCGACTGCCAGTGTGGCAGCGGCCAGCAGGCCAACGGTCTGATCGCGGGCCTGATCGCCGCGGGCGCCATCGACGTGGGCATCGCCTGCGGCATCGAGGCCATGAGCCGTGTCGGCCTCGGCGCCAACGCCGGACCCGACCGGTCCAGGATCCGCGCCGAGTCGTGGGACATCGACATGCCCAACCAGTTCGAGGCCGCCGAGCGCATCGCCAAGCGGCGCGGCATCACCCGCGAGGACATCGACGCGTTCGGGCTGGACTCGCAGCGCAAGGCCGCCCAGGCGTGGGCCGAGGGCAGGTTCGACCGCGAGATCAGCGGGATCGAGGCGCCCGTGCTCGACGAGAACAAGCAGCCCACCGCCGAGCGCCACGTGGTGACCCGCGACCAGGGCCTGCGCGACACCACCGCCGAAGGCCTCGCCGCACTGAAACCCGTGATGGAAGGCGGCATTCACACCGCAGGAACCTCGTCGCAGATCTCCGACGGCGCCGCGGCCGTGCTGTGGATGGACGAGGCCGTGGCGCGTGCGCAGGGCTTTGTTCCCAGGGCGCGGATCGTCAGCCAGGCGCTCGTCGGCGCCGAGCCCTACTACCACCTCGACGGCCCCGTGCAGTCGACGGCGAAGGTGCTCGAGAAGGCCGGCATGAAGATCGGTGACATCGACATCACCGAGATCAACGAGGCGTTCGCGTCGGTGGTGCTGTCGTGGGCGCGGGTGCACGAGCCCGACATGGATCGCGTCAACGTCAACGGCGGAGCGATCGCGCTCGGTCACCCGGTCGGCAGCACCGGCAGCCGGCTGATCACCACGGCGCTGCACGAGCTCGAGCGCACCGACAAGACGACGGCGCTGATCACGATGTGCGCCGGCGGGGCACTGTCCACCGGCACGATCATCGAGCGGATCTAGTGCCCATCACCGACACCGACCGGATCGCGGCCGCGCAGTCCTACATCGACGCGCTGGTCAGCCACCGGGCCGACACCGTCCCGTTCGCCCCCGACTGCACCCGAGTCGAGATCGGCATCAAGACCGGGTTCTCCGGGGATCATCTGCGCCGCAGCCTGAATCGCGGACCGCAGTACAAGGTGATCAAGGCGACCACCACACCGGAGTTCACCGTCGACGGCGACCATGTGCGTGCCCGCTTCGACCTGGTGACGAAACCCCATGTCGGCGGAGTGCGGGTGGGCGCCCACATCGACGAGACGTTTCACATCCCCGCCGACGGCCTGATCCACCGCATCGACGCCCGAATCCGCCCGTTCATCGCCAGATAGGTTGACCGGTATGGCCGAACCCTCACGCCCGTTGAGCGGAAAACAGATCGAGAACCTGAACTCCGCCAAGGTCGGCACCGCGATCAAGTGGATGTCGAAAGCTCAGACCTGGCTGTTCAAGAAGTCCAACGGCAAGCTCGGCAGCAAGTTCCTGCGCGGCGCCGAGGTCGGCATCCTGACCACCACCGGCCGCAAGTCCGGCGAGCCGCGGGACAGCCCGCTGCTGTTCCTGCAGGAGGGCCGGCGCATCGTGCTCGTCGCCTCGCAGGGCGGCCGGGCCACCAACCCGATGTGGTACCTGAACCTGAAGGCCGACCCGAAGGTCAGGTTCCAGACCAAGGCCGGGGTGTTCGACCTGATCGCGCGTGACGCCACCGACGCCGAACGCGACGAGTACTGGCCGAAGCTGGACGCGATGTACGCCGACTTCGCCAACTACCGGTCCTACACCGACCGCAAGATCCCGATCGTCATCTGCGATCCGGCCTGATGCCGTTCGGGGCGTTTGCGAGCCGCCGTCACGGGCTATCTACCGGCCATGGCCGACGATTCGCACCCGATCCGCAATTCGGGCTTGGTCAAGTGGGCGATGAAGTCGTTTGCCCGCGGCCACATCTGGGTGTACCGCAACACGGGCGGACGCCTCGGCTCCCGGCTGCTGTGGTTCCCGGCCGCCCTGCTGACGACGACCGGGCGGAAGTCGGGCCTGCCGCGCACCACCCCGACGCTGTATCTGCGTGACGGCGACAAGGTGGTGCTGCCCGCGACCTTCGGCGGGCGCGCGACCGATCCGGTGTGGTACCTGAACCTGAAGGCGAATCCGAAGGTGCAGGTCCAGGTGGGGCCGCAGCAGCGGGAGATGACCGCGCGCGACGCCACTGAGGAGGAGCGCGAACGCTACTGGCGGTACCTCACGAAGATCTATCCGCCCTACAGCAACTATCGCGACGCGACCGACCGGGTCATCCCGCTGGTGGTCTGCGAACCCTGACCGGCGCTCAGGCGCCGAACACCGGTAGCGGCGTACGCGACTTCGCGAGCAGATCGGTGACGACCGGGCCCAGCTCCGCCGGATCCCACCGGGCGCCCTTGTCGATCTCGGCGCCCCGCGCCCAGCCCTCGGCGACGCGGATGATGCCGCCTTCGACCTCGAAGACCCTGCCGGTGACGTCCTTCGATTCGACGCTGCCCAACCAGACGACCAGCGGCGAGATGTTTTCCGGCGCCATGGCATCGAAGTCCTTGTCCTGCGTGGACATCATGTCGGCGAACACCGTCTCGGTCATGCGGGTGCGCGCGGACGGGGCGATGGCGTTGACGCTGACGCCGTAGCGACCCATCTCGGCGGCGGCCACCAGGGTCAGTGCGGCGATGCCGGCCTTCGAGGCGCTGTAGTTCGCCTGCCCCACACTGCCCTGCAGTCCCGCACCGGAGCTGGTGTTGATGATGCGGGCGTCTCGGGCGTCGCCGGCCTTGGACTGGGCGCGCCAGTAGGCCGCCGCGTGCCGCATGGTGGCGAAGTGGCCCTTGAGGTGGACGGCGGTGACGGCGTCGAACTCCTCCTCGCTGGTGTTGGCGAACATCCGGTCGCGGACGATGCCCGCGTTGTTCACCAGCACGTCGAGACCGCCGAAGGCGTCGACCGCGGTCTGGATCAGGCCCTCGGCCTGCGACCAGTCGGCGACGTTCGCGCCGCTGGTGACGGCTTCGCCACCGCCGGCGGTGATCTCGTCGACGACGCTCTGGGCAGCACTGCCGCCGCCCGCCGGTGAGCCGTCGAGGCCGACTCCAATGTCGTTGACCACCACGCGCGCGCCCTCGGCGGCGAACGCCAGCGCATGCGCCCGGCCGATCCCGCCGCCGGCACCCGTCACGATGACCACGCGGCCGTCGAGAAGTCCCATCCCTGTTGTCTCCCTTATCGCTTGATGTCGGCGGTGGTGGTCGCCAGATAGTGCGGCGGCTCACCGCCACCGTGAACTTCCAGTGAGGCGCCGCTGATGTAGGACGCGGCGTCGGACGCCAGGAACGCGGTGGCCCAGCCGACGTCGGCCGGGGTCGCCAGCCGGCCGAGCGGAACGTTGCGTGAGATCGCGGCGATGGAATCGGCGTCGCCGTAGAACAATTCGGACTGTTCGGTCTCGACCATGCCCACCACCACGGAGTTCACCCGCACCTTCGGCGCCCACTCGACGGCCAGGGTGGTGGTCATGCTCTCCATCCCGGCCTTCGCCGCGCCGTAGGCGGCGGTACCGGGAGTGGGCCTGCGGCCGCTGACACTGGCGATGTTGACGATCGACCCGCCGCGGTCCTGGGTCTGCATCACGGCGTTGGCGTGCGTCGAGAGCGACAGCGGGCCGAGCAGATTCAACCCGACGATCTTGGCGCTGAACTTCGCCGAGGCCTCGGCGGCACGCACGTACGGCGATCCGCCCGCGTTGTTGACCACGACGTCGATGCGGCCGTGGCGTTCGACGATCGCGTCGATCAGGGCCCTCACCGAGTCGTCGTCGCGGACGTCGCAGGAGTGGAACTCGTAGGGCAGGCCGTCCACCGGACGCCGGGCGCACGTCACGACCGTAGCGCCCTGACCTGCGAACACGGCGCTGATCCCGGCGCCGACTCCGCGTACCCCACCGGTCACCAGAACGACCCGGCCGGCGAGTTGCAGGTTGATTCCAGCGGCGACGGTCACTGTGCTAGCGTACCAAGCAAGTGCTTGCTTAGGTAGCGACCCCTATGAAGTGCATCAGGAGTCATTGATGACCATCACGTCCAAGACCGTCGAACCGGGCATCGTCTCGGTCACCGTCGATTACCCACCGGTCAACGCGATCCCGTCGCGCGGCTGGTTCGAACTCGCCGACGTACTGACCGCGGCGGGCCGCGACACCGCGACCCACGTGGTGATCCTGCGTGCCGAGGGCAAGGGCTTCAACGCAGGCGTCGACATCAAGGAGATGCAGAAGACCGAGGGCTTCACCGCCCTCATCGACGCCAATCGCGGTTGCTACGAAGCCTTCCGGGCGGTGTACGAATGTGCCGTGCCGGTCGTCGCGGCCGTCAACGGATTCTGCGTCGGCGGCGGCATCGGGCTGGTCGGCAATGCCGACGTCATCGTCGCGTCCGACGACGCGACGTTCGGGCTGCCGGAAGTGGAGCGCGGCGCCCTCGGCGCGGCCACCCACCTGTCGCGGCTGGTGCCGCAGCACATGATGCGCCGGCTGTTCTTCACCGCAGCGAGGGTCGACGCGGCCACGCTGCACCACTTCGGCTCGGTGCACGAGGTGGTGCCGCGCGCGGACCTCGACGAGGCCGCTCTGCGCGTCGCACGGGACATCGCGTCGAAGGACACCCGCGTGATCCGTGCCGCGAAGGAAGCGCTCAACTTCATCGACGTGCAACCGGTGAACGCCAGGTACCGCATGGAGCAGGGCTTCACATTCGAGCTGAACCTCGCGGGCGTCTCCGACGAGCACCGGGACACCTTCGCGGGCACCGACAAGAAGGCCGGGGGGTCGAAGTGACAGACAAGCGAACAACGCTCGACGAGGCCGTCGCCTCGATCGAGAGCGGCATGACGATCGGCATCGGCGGCTGGGGATCCCGGCGCAAGCCGATGGCGCTGGTGCGGGCGCTGCTGCGCACCGATGTCACCGACCTCACCGTCGTCGCCTACGGCGGACCGGACCTCGGGCTGTTGTGCTCGGCGGGCAAGGTGAAGCGGGTCTACTACGGCTTCGTGTCGCTGGACTCCCCGCCGTTCTACGACCCGTGGTTCGCGAAGGCCCGGACGTCCGGCACGATCGAGGCCCGCGAGATGGACGAGGGCATGTTGCGCTGCGGCCTGCAGGCGGCCGCACAACGGCTTCCGTTCCTGCCGATCCGCGCCGGCCTCGGCAGCGACGTCCGGGCGTTCTGGGGCGACGAACTCAAGACCGTGCGTTCGCCCTATCCGACCGGCGACGCATACGAGGAGCTGGTCGCCATGCCGGCGCTGAACCTCGACGCCGCGCTGGTGCACATGAATCTCGGTGACGCAGCGGGCAATGCGGCCTACACCGGCATCGACCCCTACTTCGACGACCTGTTCCTGATGTCGGCCGAGCGCCGCCTACTCTCGGTCGAGCGGGTGGTCGCCACCGACGAGCTGGTCAAAGCCGTTCCACCGCAGGCACTCCTGATCAACAGGATGATGGTCGACTCGGTGGTCGAGGCGCCCAACGGCGCCCACTTCACCACCGCCGAACCCGACTACCGGCGCGACGAGAAGTTCCAGCGGCACTACGCCGAGGCCGCCGGGTCCGACGAGAGCTGGGCGGCATTCGTCGACACCTACCTGTCCGGCAGCGAGGCCGACTACCAGGCCGCGGTGCGAGACTTCAAGGAGCAGAACTCATGACCTCCGCGACCCGAGCCGAGGTGTGCGCCGTCGCGTGCGCCGAACTGTTCCGCGACGCCGGCGAGATCATGGTCAGCCCGATGGCCAACATGGTGTCGGTCGGCGCCCGCCTGGCGCGGCTGACCTTCTCCCCCGACATCCTGCTGACCGACGGGGAGGCCCGCCTGCTGGCCGACACGCCCGCACTCGGCGCCACCGGCGCGATCGAGGGCTGGATGCCGTTCGGTCGGGTCTTCGAGACGCTGACCTGGGGGCGCAGGCACGTTGTGATGGGCGCCAACCAGATCGACCGGTACGGCAACCAGAACCTCTCGGCGTTCGGCCCGATCCAGCAGCCGAAGCGGCAGATGTTCGGCGTCCGCGGCGCACCCGGCAACACCATCAACCACGCGACCAGTTACTGGGTCGGCGGACACAGCTCGCGGGTGTTCGGCGAGTCCGTCGACATCGTGTCCGGAATCGGCTGGAACAAGGTCGATCCCGAGAACCCCGCGTACCGGTTCACCAATGTTTTCCGGGTGGTGAGCAACCTCGGGGTGTTCGACTTCAACGGCCCGGACCGGCAGATGCGTGCGGTGTCGCTGCACCCCGGCGTCGACGCCGCCCAGGTCGCCGAGAACACGGGCTTCGAGGTGCACGGCCTCGATTCGGCCGAGCCGACGCGGCTGCCCACCGACGAGGAGCTGCGCCTGATTCGAGAGGTGATCGACCCGAAGTCGCTGCGTGACCGGGAGATCCGGTCATGAGTAGGCTCGTGACGCCGCTGACGGAGCTGGTCGGTATCGACCATCCGGTGGTGCAGACCGGCATGGGCTGGGTCGCCGGTGCGCGGCTGGTGTCCGCGACGGCCAACGCCGGCGGGCTGGGCATCCTGGCGTCGGCGACGATGACCCTCGACGAACTGCAGACCGCCGTGACCAAGGTCAAGGCGACGACCGACAAGCCGTTCGGCATCAACATGCGCGCCGACGCGGGTGACGCGAACGAACGGGTCGACCTGCTCATCCGCGAGGGCGTCAAGGTGGCGTCGTTCGCGCTGGCGCCCAAGCCCGAGCTGATCGCCCGCCTCAAGGACGCCGGTGTGGTGGTGATCCCGTCGGTCGGCGCCGCCAAGCACGCCAAGAAGGTGGCCGGCTGGGGCGCCGACGCGGTGATCGTGCAGGGCGGTGAGGGCGGCGGCCACACCGGCCCGGTCGCGACCACGCTGCTGCTGCCGTCGGTGCTCGACGCCGTCAAGGACACCGGCATGCCGGTGATCGCGGCGGGCGGGTTCTTCGACGGCCGCGGGTTGGCCGCGGCCCTGTCCTACGGCGCGGCCGGCGTGGCGATGGGCACCCGCTTCCTGCTGACGTCGGATTCGACGGTGCCCGACGCGGTGAAGAGGCGCTACCTCGAGGCCGCACTCGACGGCACGGTGGTGTCGACCCGGGTGGACGGGATGCCGCACCGGGTGCTGCGCACCGGACTGGTCGAGAAGCTCGAGAGCGGTTCCCCCGTGCGGGGGCTGGCCGCGGCGGTCGGCAACGCGCAGAAGTTCAAGAAGATGACGCAGATGAGCTGGCGGTCGATGATCAGCGACGGTATGGCGATGCGACACGGCAAGGACCTCACCTGGTCGCAGGTGGTGATGGCCGCTAACACCCCAATGCTGCTCAAGGCCGGCCTGGTCGAGGGCAACACCGATGCCGGTGTGCTGGCGTCGGGTCAGGTGGCCGGGATCCTCGACGACCTGCCGTCATGCGCAGAGTTGATCGACACCATCGTCGGCGACGCCGTCAAGCACCTGCAGGCCGCGGTCTCCTACGTGCAGTGATCTCTGCTCGAGTGTCTCGCCGAACGTGAAGCCACGGCGAAAATCCGGGCCGAAAATCGCCCTGACCGCACACTCGGCGAACGGCTAGACCGCGACGGCGGCGCCGCAGATGCCGCAGACCTCGAAGTTCCGGCGGTTCCACCGGGCCACCGGCACGAAGAACAGCGTGAACTGCTTGAACTCCCGCATTCGCGCCCACTGCGTGGTGTTGTGGCATCGCGGGCAGGTCCGCATCTCACCCGCGCCGAGGTGCTTCTGCTTGGTGCCGAAGCCGAAGATGAAGAGCATCACTTCACCCTGGGATTCGCGCGTTCCGGCGGTGTCACGCAAACGGCTATGCCCCGCGCTGCACGTTCCTACACTCGCCAGCATGAAGATGGACGCCGCGGTCCTGTGGGAAGTCAATGGCGATTGGACGGTCGAGGAGGTCGACCTCGACCCACCGCAGGACGGCGAGGTCCTGGTCTCGTTCGAGGCGACCGGCCTGTGCCACTCCGATCACCACGGCCGCACCGGCGACTTCCCGATCCCGATGCCCGTGATCGGCGGGCACGAGGGCGCGGGCATCGTGCAGGAGGTCGGCCCCGGCGTTCGCGACCTCAAACCCGGCGACCACGTGGTGGCGTCGTTCCTGCCCGCCTGCGGCCGCTGCCGGTGGTGCGCCAGCGGCAGGCAGAACCTGTGCGATCTGGGCGCGCTCATCCTCAACGGCACCCAGCTCGATGGCACCTCCCGGCGACACATCGGCGATGTGGACGTCAACGTCGCGCTGCTGCTCGGCACGTTCGCCCAGTACGGCGTGGTCTCCGAGGCGTCGCTGGTCAAGATCGACGACGACCTGCCGCTGTCGCGGGCCTGCCTGATCGGCTGCGGCGTGACCACCGGCTGGGGCTCCGCCGTCAACACCGCGGACGTCCGGCCGGGCGACACCGTGGTGGTCATCGGCCTCGGCGGGGTCGGCAGCGGCGCCGTCCAGGGCGCCCGGTTGGCCGGCGCGGAGCGGATCGTCGTGGTCGACATCGTGGCCGACAAGCGGGAGAAGGCGCACGAGTTCGGCGCCACGCACTTCGCGACGTCGATGGCGGAGGCCACCGCGCTGGTGGCGGACCTGACCAAGGGCGTGATGGCCGATTCGGCGATCCTCACCGTCGGGCTGGTCGAGGGCCCGATGATCGGCGAGGCCCTCGACATCATCCGCAAGGGCGGCGCAGTGGTGCTCACCGGCATCGCCGCGATGGCCGACGTGACACCGACGCTGCCGATGGCGATGTTCACGCTCTTCCAGAAGCGGCTGCTGGGCAGCGTGTACGGCGAGGCCAATCCGCGCGCCGACATCCCGCGGCTGCTGAGCCTGTACCGGAGCGGGCAACTGCTGCTCGACGAGACCGTCACCCACGAATACAAGCTCGGCGAGATCAACGAGGCCTACGACGACATGCTGGCCGGGCGGATCATCCGCGGCGTGGTGGTGCACGACCACTAGCCGCTGCCCGGCGAGCAGGAACTAGAGGCGCTCGATGATGGTGACGTTCGCGGTGCCGCCGCCCTCGCACATCGTCTGCAGGCCGTAGCGGCCGCCGGTGCGCTCGAGCTCGTTGAGCATGGTGGCGAAGAGCTTGGCCCCGGTGGCGCCGAGCGGGTGACCCAGTGCGATCGCGCCCCCGTTGGGGTTCACCTTCTCCGGGTCGGCCTTGATCTCCTTCAGCCACGCGAGCACCACGGGGGCGAAGGCCTCGTTGATCTCGACGACGTCGATGTCGTCGATCGACAGTCCCGTCTTCTCCAGCGCGTAGCGGGTGGCGGGGATGGGGCCGGTGAGCATGAACACCGGGTCGGCGCCGCGGGCGCTGATGTGGTGGATGCGGGCGCGCGGGGTCAGGTTGTGCTCCTTGACGGCCTGCTCTGATGCGAGCAGCACCGCGCTCGCGCCGTCGGAGATCTGGCTGGCCACCGCGGCGGTCAGCCGGCCGCCCTCGGCGAGTGGCTTGAGCGACGCGAGCTTCTCCAGCGTCGACTCCCGCGGGCCCTCGTCGATGCGGAAGTCACCCACGGCGAGGATCTCGTTCTCGAAGTGGCCGCCGCGGATCGCACCGAACGCCCGCTGATGGCTGGTGTAGGCGAACTGCTCCATCTCCTCGCGGGAGATGTTCCACTTCTCGGCGATCATCTCCGCGCCGCGGAACTGCGAGATCTCCTGGTCGCCGTAGCGGTGCCGCCAATGCTCGGATTCGCCGGTGGGCGAGGTGAATCCGAACTCCTTGCCGACCACCATCGCCGACGCGATCGGGATCTGGCTCATGTTCTGCATCCCGCCGGCCAGGATGACGTCCGCCGTTCCGGACAGGATCGCCTGCGCGCCGAACGAGATGGCCTGCTGGCTGGATCCGCACTGCCGGTCGACCGTGACGCCGGGGACCTCCTCGGGGTAGCCGGCGGCCAGCCAGGCGTTGCGGCCGATGTTGCCGGCCTGTCCGCCGATCGCGTCGACGCAGCCGACGATGACGTCGTCCACCGCGCCGGGATCGACGTCGACCCGGTCGAAGATGCCGCGGAACGCGTGCACCCCGAGGTCGATCGGGTGCACACCGGCGAGCGAACCGCCGCGCTTGCCGACGGGGGTGCGCACAGCGTCGATGACGTACGCCTCAGCCATGTTCAGCTCTCTTTCGTGGTGTTCGTTGTGCCCGTGACGGTGATGCCGCCGAGGACGATGTCGAGGTACTGGCGGCCGACCTCCTGGGCCGTCAGCGGTCCGCCGGGCTGATACCAGCGCACCGAGACCCAGGTGGTGTCGCGGATGAAGCGGTAGACCAGGTCGACGTCGAGGTCGGGGCGGAAGCAGCCCTCCTCGATGCCCTGATTCAAAACGCTCATCCACATCCTGCGCTGTTCCTTGTTGCGCTCCTCGACGTAGGAGAAGCGCGGGTGCGCGGAGAGTCGTTTGGCCTCGTCCTGGTAGATGACCACCTGCGCGTGGCGGTGCTCGATCGCCTCGAACGACGCCATGAACAGCCCCTTGAGCCGTTCGAGCGGAGTGGGTTCGGTGTCGACGATCTGCCGGTAGCGGTCGAACAGCCAGTCCAGGAAGCCGCGCAGCACCTCGTCGACCATCTCCTCCTTGGAGGCGAAGTGGTGATAGAGGCTGCCGGAGAGGATTCCCGCCGAGTCGGCGATGTCGCGCACGGTGGTGGCCCGCAGCCCGCGGTCGGCGAACATCGTCGCGGCGAGCTCGAGCAGCTCCTCGCGACGCGTCGGCGCCACCCTGTCCATCAGTGCAGACTACCAACCAAGCACTTGCTAGGTCGAGCCCGCCGTCAGTACCGGTACTCGTCCCATCCGTACTGCAGGCACAGCTCCGGCCGATCGGTGTCCGTCGGCCGGTCCGCCCGCGACCGCGACAGGTTGAACAGGTACCAGGGTTCCGGCTCGCGGTGCGGCGACGGCACGCAGAGCTGCACCTGCTCGGGCAGCCGGTGCACGGCCGGGTCGATGTCCGACGACAGCGTCGACAGGTACTTCGCGTCGAGTTCGCCGGTCCGCTCGAAGCGGTCGATGTTCCGGTCGGCGACCAGCCGCTCGGGATCGAGCGCCGCCAACCCGAGCAGCGCCAGCACACCGGCCACCAGCACCGCCTGCGGCAGCCACCGCGCTGTCATCCGGACACCCGCGGCCGCCACCAGCAGGAACACCGCACCCAGCCACAGCTCGATGGTGATCACCATCAGCCGCTGGACGCTGAACCCGTAGGCCTCCTGGTACAGCCACATCCGGTGGATCGCCGAGATGACCACGACAACCGATGTGGCGCAGAGGATTCCGACGAGAATCCGGAGCACCCGGCGGTCGGCGCCGGTCACCCGGGCCGCCACCCTGATCACCGCGGCCAGCACCAGCAGCGTCAGCGCCGACACCCAGAGCAGCTGCCAGAATCCCTGCCGCGCGTACTCGGCGTAGGTCAGCCCCTCGGTCTTCAGCACATGGGCATGCCCGCCGAACAGCACGGTCGCCTGCACGGCGACGAACACCAGGAACAGCGCGTCGAGCACGCCGAGGGGCACCGCCCACTCCCATCGCCGCACCGGCTTGCCCGGCGCGGGCGCCAACGCGTCCAGCCGCGGCGGGAACCGCAGCAGGTACCCGCCGCCCAGCACGAAGGCCGCGACGATGAGGAAGACTCCGCTGCGCGCGACGAACTCGTCGACCTGAAGCGCCGGGGTGAAGCTGCCCAGCACGTGCGCGAACGCGACGTCGGCCGCCGCGAACAGACCGCCGAAGACCAGTGCGACGGCCACGGTCACGCCCGCCACCACGGCCACCCGGCCGATGTCGGGGATGCGTCCGTGCGCCACCGAACCACTCGCACCGCGCCGGACCCAGCCCAGCACCCGCGCCGGCGAGGCCCACGGCACGAACGGTCCGGTGAACACCGCGGTCCAGGTGTGTCCGCCGACGATCGTCAGCCACCCGGTGATCCACGCGGTCATGATGCACAGCACGCCCAGCCATTCCGCGGCGAGCAGTCCCGGCACAGCCAGCAGCGCCAGTGTCAGGGCGATGCCGCACCACTCCCGCCGGGTGGGCCTACGGTGTGCCGTCGCGTACACCACCCCGAAGACGATCAGCCCGGTCACGAGATAGCCGATGCTGAGCACCGACGGACGCCACAGCGCGGTGCCCAGCAGTGCCGCCACCGGAGCGGCGGCCAGCAGGCGGGGTGGCGCCGTGGCCAGCGGGTCGATCGGCCAGACCTTGCGCGACCACACCGACCAGCCGGGCTCTCCGTGGCGCGGCAGCAGCGGACCGAGCAGCGGTGGCGGGGGCGGCATCATCTGCATGCCGGGAACCATCTGTGTCATGCCTGAGGTCATGTGGGCACCTGTTCTCTCGGTTCGGGGATCGTGACGCTGATCCGGCAGCCCGCCCGGACGTCGGCGACGGAGATGGCGCCGCCGTGCAACTCGACGGCCCACCGGGCGATGGCCAGGCCCAGCCCGGTGCCACCGTCGGAGGTGGCGCCACGGGTGAATCGCTGGAAGACGCGCTCGCGCTCGGCGGCCGGGATACCGGGCCCCTCGTCGCACACGTCGAGCCGGATGCCCGACGGCGCCGCCGCGCATGCCAGCACCGACACCCGGCCGCCCGGCGGGCTGTGCCGGATGGCGTTCTGCACCAGGTTGACCACCACCTGCCGCAACCGCGCCGGGTCCGCGACCGCGGTCAACGCCGGCGGGGACACCCGCACCTCGACGATCGCCTGACCCGCCGCCACGTGCGCCACCGCGTCGCGCAGGAACGCGTCGACGCCGAACCGCTCCTGGCGCAACGGGATCGCGCCACCCTCGACGCGGGACAGGTCGAGCAGGTTGGTGACGAGCTCGCCGAGGCGTTCGGTCTGCGCCAACGCCATCCGCATCGTGTCGGGGTCGGGCTCGGCGACACCGTCGATCACGTTCTCCAGCACCGCATGCAGCGCAGTGATCGGCGTGCGAAGCTCGTGCGAGACGTTGGCGATCAGACCGCGCCGGTACTCGTCGGCCGCCCCGAGGTCGGCCGCCATCTGGTTGAACGCCGTTGCCAGCTGCCCGATCTCGTCCCGTGATGTGGCGCGCACCCGGATGCTGTAGTCGCCACGGGCCATCGCCCGCGCCGCGGCGGTCATCTGCCGCAGCGGCGACGTCATCCCGTGGGCGAGGAACTGCGTCACCACCAGGGCGGTCACCAGCGCGGCGAGCAGGGCGTACCGGAACTGCCAGCTCGCGCCGATCCAGAACGTGAACGACGCCAGCGTGATGGCGCCCGCCACCAGCAACGCGGTCTTGACCTTGAAGGACGCGAACGGGTCCAACGGCCTCGGCAGCCGCTCCCAGAAGGCGACGGCCCGGCCGCGGACGGTCACCGCGGCGTCTCCAGTGCGTACCCCACGCCGTGCACCGTCCTGATCAGTTCCGCACCGAGCTTGCGGCGCAACGCCTTGACGTGGCTGTCGACCGTGCGGGTCTCCACCCCGGAGGCCCAGCCCCACACCTGCTCGAGCAGCACGTCACGCGACACCACGGCCCTCGGCCGGCCGATGAGGAACGCCAGCAGGTCGAATTCGGTCCGGGTGAGGTGGATCTCGTCGTCACCGCGGTGCACCCGCCGCGCCTGCAGGTCGATGCGGCAGTCGCCCACCAGCAGCGGCTGTGGGTCGTCGCCGGCGCGGTCCATCCGGCGCAGCAGCACCCGCACCCGCGCGACGAGTTCGCGCATGCTGAACGGTTTGGTCAGGTAGTCGTCGGCGCCGATGCCCAGCCCGATGAGCATGTCGGTCTCGTCGCTGCGGGCGGTGAGCATCAGCACGGGGACGGGACGGTCGGCCTGGATCCGCCGGCACACCTCGAGCCCGTCGAATCCGGGCAGCATCACGTCGAGCACCACGAGATCGGGTGCGGTGGCGGCGGCGGTCTCCACCGCCGACGGCCCGTCGACCGCGGTGACCACGGTGAACGCTTCAGCGCGGAGCCGGGTGGCGACCTGGGCCAGGATGGTCGGCTCGTCGTCGACCACCAGGATGCGCTTCACATATCCGACTGTAAGGGCCGGTTGTGGGGCTTCCCGGCAGCGAATGTGAAGATTCGGTGGAGAAGCTTGCTAGGCGCGCTGGCTGGACACCGAGATGACCTCGCCGGTCAGGTAACTGGAGTAGTCGCTGGCGAGGAACGCGATGGTGGCCGCGACCTCCCACGGTTCGGCGGCCCGGCCGAAGGCCTCGCCGCCCGCCAGCCGGTCCAGCAGCTCCGAGGAGCTGGTCTTCTCCAGGAACTTGTGCCGCGCGATGCTCGGCGACACCGCGTTGATGCGCACGCCGTACTCGACGGCTTCGATTGCGCTGCAACGGGTCAGTGCCATCACCCCGGCCTTGGCCGCGGCGTAGTGCGACTGCGAGTGCTGGGCGCGCCAGCCGAGCACGCTGGCGTTGTTGACGATGACGCCGCCGTGCGGGGCGTCGCGGAAGTACCGCAGCGCCGCGCGGGTGGCTCGCATGACCGAGGTCAGGGTCACGTTCAGCACGCGGTCCCATTCGTCGTCGTCCATGTCGACCACCGGCGTCTGACCGCCCAGCCCGGCGTTGTTGACCAGGACGTCGAGGCGGCCCATCTTGTGGACGACCGTGCTGATCAGCGCATCGACGGCCGCGGTCGACGTCACGTCGCACACCACCGCGTCGACGCGGCCGAGCCCGAGCGCCGCGAGCTCGTCGCGCGTCTCCCCCAGCCGGCGTTCGTGGTAGTCGGAGACCACCACGTCGGCGCCCTCAGCCAGTGCCCGGCGGGCGACCGCCGAACCGATGCCGGTGCCCGCCGCGGCGGTGACCACGACCACCCTGCCTGTCAGAAGTCCGTGCCCGTCGATCTCCTTCGGCGCTTCGGTCAGCGTCATGTTCCCTTTGGCTCCCGCGGTAGGCCGAGCACCCGCTCGGCGATGATGTTGCGCTGGATCTCGTTCGACCCGCCGTAGATGGTGTCCGAGCGGGAGAACAAGTACAGCCGCTGCCACTCGTCGAAATCGCCGCCGGGCAGCGTCAGACCCTCGCCGCCGACGATGTCCATCGCCAGCTCGCCGAGGTCGCGATGCCAGTTGGCCCACAACAACTTCGAGACGGAATCCTGTCCGGGCTGCTCGACGTCCATGGTCGCCAGCGCGAACGACCGCATGGTGCGCAGACCCACCCATGCGCGGGTCAGCCGCTCGCGGATCAGCGGGTCGTCGGCGGCGCCGGTGCGCTTGGCCACCTCGGCCAGCGCGGACAACTCGCGGGCGTATTCGATCTGCTGGCCGAGCGTCGAGACGCCGCGCTCGAACGTCAGCGTGCCCATCGCCACCCGCCAGCCGTCGCCCGGCTCGCCGACCACCATCGAGGCGTCGGTGCGGGCGTCGTCGAAGAACACCTCGTTGAACTCGGAGTCACCGGTCAGCTGGATGATCGGCCGGATCTCGACGCCGGGCTGGTCAAGCGGCACCAGCAGGTAGGACAGGCCGGCGTGGCGCTTGGAGCCCCTCTCGGTGCGGGCGATGACGAAGCACCACTGCGCCCAGTGCGCCAGCGACGTCCACACCTTCTGGCCGTTGATCACCCACTGGTCGCCGTCGAGTTCTGCCGTGGTCGACACGTTGGCCAGATCGCTGCCCGCGCCCGGCTCCGAATAGCCCTGCGACCACAGTTCGGTGACGTCGAGGATCCTGGGCAGGAAGCGCTGCTGCTGCTCGGGGGTGCCGTACGCGATCAGCGTCGGGCCGAGCAGTTCCTCGCCGAGGTGGTTGACCTTGGCAGGCGCGTTGGCGATCGCGTACTCCTCATAGAACGCCACCCGGTGCGCCACCGTCAGGCCGCGGCCGCCGTGCTCCTCCGGCCAGCCAAGGCACGTCAGGCCGGCCTCGGCGAGACGGCGGTTCCACGCCAGCCGCTCCTCGAAGGCCTCGTGCTCGCGGCCGGGCCCCCCGAGGCCTTTGAGCGCGGCGAAGTCACCGACCAGATTGTCGCTGAGCCACTGCCGGACCTCGGCCCGGAACTCCTGGACCTCTATCACCCCTGTAGGCTAACCTACCAAGCACTTGCTTTGTTAGAGGAGCATCGATGACGACGCCCGGCGGGCAAGACCGGTCCGACGGCAGGACCATTCCCCAGGTCCTCGACCGGATCGCCGACCAGTTCGCCGACCACGACGCGCTGGTCACCGACGACCGGCGGATCACCTACGCCCAGTTGCGGGACGACGTCCGCCGCGCTGCCGCCGCCATGATCGACCTCGGCGTCGCATCCGGTGACCGCGTCGCCATTTGGTCCCCCAACACCTGGCACTGGGTGGTGGCCTGCCTGGCCACCCATTACGCCGGCGGCGTCCTCGTGCCGCTCAACACCCGCTACACCGCCAGCGAGGCCGCCGACGTCCTCGGCCGCACCGGCGCACCGCTGCTGTTCGCCTCAGGGGAGTTCCTCGGCGCCGACAAGGCGGCATCCCTGGACGGTGCCGATCTGCCCGCGCTGCGGCACATCGTGCGGGTGCCCGTCGACAAGGCCGACGGCACCTGGGACGACTTCGTCGCCCGCGGAACCGACCTCGCGGCCGTGGACGCCCGCGCCGCCGCGGTGCGGCCCGACGACGTGTCCGACATCCTGTTCACCTCGGGCACCACAGGCCGCAGCAAGGGCGCGCTGTGCGCCCACCGGCAGTCCCTCGACGCACCCGCCGCGTGGGCCGCGTGCGGCGAGCTCACCAGCGAAGACCGCTACCTCTGCATCAACCCGTTCTTCCACAACTTCGGCTACAAGGCAGGCATCCTGGCCTGCCTGCAGACCGGCGCCACACTGATCCCGCAGCTGACGTTCGACCCCGAGCGGGCGATGGCCGCCGTCGCGGAGCACCGCGTGACCGTGCTGCCCGGACCGCCGACGATCTACCAGTCGCTGCTGGACCACCCCCGCCGGGCCGAGCACGACCTGAGCTCGCTGCGGTTCGCGGTCACCGGCGCGGCCGTCGTGCCGGTGGTGCTGATCGAGCGCATGCAGGCCGAACTCGACATCGACATCGTGCTCACCGGCTACGGGCTCACCGAGGCCGCCGGCTTCGGCACCATGTGCCGGCCGGACGACGACGCGGTCACCGTCGCCACCACCTGCGGGCGGCCGATCGCCGACTTCGAACTGCGCATCGACGGCGAGGGCCCCGAGGGCGAGGTGCTGCTGCGGGGGCCCAACGTGATGCTCGGCTACCTCGACGACCCCGAGGCGACCGCGGCGGCGATCGACGCCGACGGCTGGCTGCACACCGGCGACGTCGGCACCGTCGACGCGGCGGGCAACCTGCGGATCACCGACCGGCTCAAGGACATGTACATCTGCGGCGGGTTCAACGTCTACCCCGCCGAGATCGAACAGGTGCTGGCGCGCCTCGACGGGGTGGCGGAGTCGGCGGTGATCGGGGTGCCCGACGAGCGGCTCGGCGAGGTCGGCAAGGCGTTCGTCGTCGCCCTGCCCGGCTCGTCCCTCGATGCGCAGACCGTGATCGCCCACGCGCGTGAGCATCTCGCCAACTTCAAGACACCACGATCGGTGGTGTTCCTCGACGCGCTGCCCCGCAATCCCGGGGGCAAGGTGGTCAAGCCTGCGCTTCGAGCGATGTCCGAGAAGGAAGAAGCCTGAATGGACCTGACATTCGACGAGTCCGCCGAGGACTTCCGCGCGGAGGTGCGCGAGTTCCTCGCGGCGAACCGCGATTCGTTCCCGACGACGTCCTACGACAACGCCGAGGGTTTCGCCCAGCACCGGCAGTGGGACCAGGTGCTGTTCGACGCCGGCCTCTCGGTGATCACCTGGCCGGCGAAGTACGGCGGCAGGGACGCCTCGCTGCTGCAGTGGGTGGTGTACGAGGAGGAGTACTTCCGCGCCGGTGCGCCGGGGCGGGCCAGCGCGAACGGCACCTCGATGCTGGCGCCGACACTTTTCGCGCACGGCACCGCCGAACAGCTGGACCGCATCCTGCCGAAAATGGCCAGTGGGGAAGAGATCTGGGCGCAGGCCTGGTCGGAGCCGGAGTCGGGCAGCGACCTGGCCTCACTGCGCTCGACGGCGACCCGTACCGACGGCGGCTGGCTGCTCAACGGTCAGAAGATCTGGAGTTCCCGGGCGCCGTTCGGCGACCGGGCGTTCGGGCTGTTCCGTTCCGACCCGGAGGCGCAGCGCCACAAGGGCCTCACCTACGTGATGTTCGACCTGAAGGCCGACGGCGTCACCGTTCGGCCGATCGTCCAGCTCGGCGGCGACACCGGGTTCGGCGAGATCTTCCTCGACGACGTGTTCGTGCCCGACGCCGACGTGATCGGTGAGGTCAACGACGGCTGGCGGGCCGCGATGAGCACGTCGAGCAATGAACGTGGCATGTCGCTGCGCAGCCCGGCGCGGTTCCTGGCGCCGGCCGAACGACTGGTCTCGGAATGGACTGAGCGTGGGCGCCCTTCGGCGATGGCCGACCGGGTGGCCGACGCCTGGATCAAGGCGCAGGCCTACCGGCTGCACACCTTCGGCACCGTGACCCGCGTCGCCGGTGGCGGCGAGCTGGGCGCGGAATCGTCGGTGACGAAGGTGTTCTGGTCCGACCTCGATGTCGAGCTGCATCAGACCGCGCTCGACCTGCGCGGCGCCGACGCCGAACTCGCAGGCTCCTGGACCGACGGACTGCTGTTCGCGCTCGGCGGGCCGATCTACGCGGGTACCAACGAGATCCAGCGCAACATCATCGCCGAGCGGCTGCTGGGTCTGCCCCGCGAGCCGAAAGGGCAGGCCAAATGAACTTCGAGATCGACGAACAGCAGCGCGATTTCGCCGCCAGCATCGACGCGGCGCTCGGGGCGGCCGACGTGCCGGGTGCGGTGCGTGCCTGGGCTGCCGGTGATGCCGGACCCGGCCGCAAGGTGTGGGCGCAGCTGGCTGACCTCGGCGTCACGGCGCTGCTGGTCGCCGAGGAGTTCGACGGCATCGACGCCCACCCGGTCGACCTCGTGGTGGCCGCCGAGCGGCTTGGCCGCTGGTGCGTGCCGGGGCCGGTCACGGAGTCGATCGCGGTGGCGCCGGTGCTGCTGGCCGGTGACGAGCGCAGCGCCGCGCTGGCGTCCGGTGAGCTGATCGCGACCGTCGCCCTGCCGCCTCAGGTGCCGCGGGCCGTCGACGCCGACACCGCGGGTCTGGTACTGCTCGCCGACGACGGTGGTGTGCGTGACGGCTCCGCCGGCGGACCGCACGAGTCGGTGGACCCGGCGCGAAAGCTGTTCGACGTCAATGCCTCCGGTGAGACCCGCGCCGCCGACGTCGCCCGCGCCTATGAATTCGGCGCGCTGGCCACCGCCGCCCAGCTGGTCGGCGCAGGCCAGGCGATGCTCGACCAGTCGGTGGAGTACGCCAAGCAGCGTCACCAGTTCGGCCGTGCGATCGGTTCGTACCAGGCGATCAAGCACAAGCTGGCCGACGTGCTCATCGCCGTCGAACTGGCTCGCCCGCTCGTCTACGGTGCGGCTCTGTCGCTCGCCGACGGATCCGCGGACACCGCCCGCGACGTCAGCGCCGCCAAGGCCGCCGCATCCGACGCCGCGCTGCTGGCCGCCCGATCGGCGCTGCAGACCCACGGGGCGATCGGCTTCACCCACGAACACGACCTGTCGCTGTGGCTGCTGCGGGTGCAGGCGCTGCGCTCGGCGTGGGGTGACCCGGCGTGGCACCGCAGGCGCGTGCTGGAGGAGTTGGCGAAATGACTGAAGAGCGGGAACTGCTGCGCGACACCGTCGCCGCACTGGTCGACAAGCACGCCTCCCCCGCCGCGGTGCGCGAGGCGATGGCGTCCGACCGCGGTTACGACGAGTCGCTGTGGAAGCTGCTGTGCGAGCAGGTCGGTGCGGCCGCGCTCGTGGTGCCCGAGGAGCTCGGCGGCGCCGGCGGTGAACTGGCCGACGCGGCGGTGGTGATCGAGGAGCTGGGCCGGGCACTGGTGCCGACGCCGCTGCTGGGCACGACCCTGGCCGAGCTGGCGCTGCTCGCCGCCGACGAGCCGGACACCGATGCCCTCGAGGGGCTGGCCGAAGGAACCCGCATCGGCGCGGTGGTGTTCGATCCGGAGTACGTGGTCAACGGCGACGTCGCCGACGTGGTGGTCGCCGTGGACGGCGACCGGCTGGTGCGCTGGGCCGACGTGTCCGCGGAGGCGCACGTGCCGATGGACCCGACGCGGCGCCTGGCGCGGGTGCAGGGCCGGGCCGACGCGGTCCTCGGGGCCGATCCGGGGCTGGCCGATATCGCCGCGCTGCTGCTGGCCGCCGAGCAGATCGGCGCCGCGGCGCAGTGTCTCGAGCTGACGGTCGCCTACACCAAGGACCGGGTGCAGTTCGGCAGGCCGATCGGCAGTTTCCAGGCGCTCAAGCACCGGATGGCCGACCTCTACGTGCTGGTGCAGTCGGCGCGGGCCGTGGTGACCGAGGCGATCGCCGCGCCGTCGCCCACGTCCGCGGCGCTGGCCCGGTTCACCGCGAGCGAGGCGTTCAGCGCGGTGGCGGGAGAGGCGATCCAGCTGCACGGCGGCATCGCGATCACCTGGGAGCACGACATCCAGCTGTACTTCAAGCGCGCCCACGGCAGCGCCCAGCTGCTCGGCCCGCCGCGCGAACACCTGCGTCGCCTCGAGTCCCAGGTCCTCTAGCGGCGATTTCGGGCGCGGACACGTTCGCTGAGCGAGCGTTTCCGCGCCGAAATCACTATGCGACGGGGGTGAGGATGGTCTTGCCGGTCAGCCGCCCGGCGTCGGATTCTTCGTGCACCGCGGCGACCTCGGCCAGCGGGCGGCGATCGGCGACGTCGATGTGCAGTTCGCCGGCGTCGACGCGACCGACGAGGCCGGCGAGTTGCGCGACGTCGCTGCGGACGAAGACCCGCTGCGTGCGCACCCGGGAGTTCTCCTCCCCCGACGTCATGGTGCCGACGTGGAAGCCACCGTCCGCGATGACGCCGACCAGCGCCGCTGTCTCCTCCGGCGAGGTGCTCACCAGGTTGAGCACGACGTCGAACGGCTGCCCGTCGACGGCGAACGGCGTTGCCGCGTAGTCGACGTGGTCGATCAGCCGGTCGACGCCGTAGCGGCGCAGCCGACTCGCGCTGCGCGCGGATGCGGTCGCGGTGACGACCGCCCCGGCGCGCTTGGCGAGCTGGACGGCGTACCCGCCGACCGCGCCGCCCGCGCCGTTGATCAGGATCGTCTGGCCCGCCGTCAGCCCGGCGATGTCGAACAGCGCCTGCCAGGCCGTCAGCCCGACCGTCGGCAGGGCGGCGGCGTCGGCCAGGGCGACCGAGTGTGGCGCGGCGGTCAGCGCCTCGGCCGGTGCGACGACGTACTCCGCGGCGGCTCCGTCGGCATCGAGTGCAAGCATGCCCACGACGGCGTCGTCGAGCTGCCAGCCGTCCACCCCGTCGCCGAGTTCGGCGACCGTGCCCGCGACGTCGATGCCCGGCGTGTGCGGGAACGCGATCGCGTACACCCCGGACAGGTAGCCGCCCCGGATGCCCGCGTCGACCGGGTTGAACGAGGTCGCGGCGACCTTCACGAGAACCTCGCCTGCGCCCGGCGTCGGCCGCTGGACGTCCTCGTAGCGCAGCACTCCGCTGTCGCCGTACCGGTGGTAGATCGCAGCCTTCATGATGTCCTCCTCAGCTGGTTGCTTCGATATCGAAGCAGTTACATCCGGTGCAACTTGCTTCGAACGCGAAGCATTCCCGAACCGCAGGATCTGATTGTTTCGAGCTCGAAGCACTATGCTCGCGACATGGCCGAAGCCCTCGGACCCGCACAGATGCGGACGTACTTCGCACTCACCGAGGCGGTGAGCCTGCTGCAGTACGCCGTGCGGCAGCAGCTGCAGGCCGAAGGCGACCTGAGCTACGTGCAGTTCGAGGTGCTGGCCACGCTGGCCGACGCCGACCGGCCACTCACCATGACCGAGCTGGCCGACGGCGTGGTCTACAGCCGCAGTGGCCTCACCCATCAGGCCGGCCTGCTGGAGAAGGCGGGGCTCATCACCCGCACCGCGAGCCCGCGCGACCAGCGGGCGACGGTCGTCGACATCACCCGGGCGGGCCGGAGCCGGGTGGAGAAGGTCCTGCCCGGCCACATCGAGGTGGTACGCGACCTGCTCTACGGCGCGCTCTCCGACTCCGACGTGCAGACCCTCGGCGACCTGATGAGCCGGGTCCGCGACCACATGCGCGACCGGCCGCCCCGCTCGGCCGCCTCGCGCAAGCAGCACAACGCGCTTCAGTAGCCTGACGCAATGAGTGACCGGGTGGCACTGAGGGCAGGCATCCCGCCGTTCTACGTGATGGACGTCTGGCTGGCCGCCGCGCAACGGCAGCGCTCGCACGGCGACCTGGTGAACCTGTCGGCGGGTCAGCCAAGCGCCGGCGCACCGACGGCGGTGCGCGAGGCGGCCGTGGCCGCACTGCAGGGCAATCAGCTCGGGTACACCGTCGCACTGGGCATCCCGGAACTGCGGGCCGCGATCGCGCAGCGCTACGACGACCGCTACGGCCTTGACGTGCAGCCCGACGACGTGGTGATCACCACCGGCTCGTCGGGCGGCTTCCTGCTGACGTTCCTGGCGTGCTTCGACGTCGGCGACCGGGTGGCGATCGCCAGCCCCGGCTACCCCTGCTACCGCAACATCCTCTCGGCGCTGGGCTGCGAGGTGGTCGAGATCCCGTGCGGGCCGGACACCCGGTTCCAGCCCACCGCCGGCCAGCTCGCCGCACTCGATCCGCCGGTGCAGGGCGTCATCGTGGCCAGCCCCGCCAACCCCACCGGAACGGTGATCGCCCCTGACGAACTCGCGGCCATCGCCTCGTGGTGCGCCGCCTCAGGTGTGCGGCTGATCAGCGACGAGGTGTACCACGGCCTGGTGTACGACGGCGCCCCCGCCACCAGCTGCGCGTGGCAGACGTCTCGGGATGCCGTTGTGGTCAACAGCTTCTCGAAGTACTTCGCGATGACGGGATGGCGGCTCGGCTGGCTGCTGGTGCCCGAGGAACTCCGGCGCGCGGTCGACCGGCTGACGGGCAACTTCACCATCTGCCCGCCCGCGCTGGCCCAGCACGCGGCCGTCGCCGCCTTCACCCCGGGATCGATCGCGGAGTCCGACGGCCTGCTGCGGCACTACGCGGACAACCGGCGGCTGCTGCTCGACGGCCTGCGGCAGATCGGCGTCGACCGGGTCGCACCCACCGACGGCGCGTTCTACGTCTACGCCGACGTGTCCGACCACACCACCGACTCGATGTCGTTCTGTTCGAAGCTGTTGGCGGACACCGGCGTCGCCATCGCACCGGGAATCGACTTCGACACCGTGCACGGCGGCTCGTTCGTCCGGCTCTCGTTCGCCGGGCCCACCGGCGACATCACTGAGGCGCTGCACCGGATCGGGCCGTGGCTGGCCGAACGCTAGGGCTTCTGCTGCGCGTACCACTGCAGCAGCGCCGGGTCGTCGACCGCGCTCGGGTTGACCACCTTCGCCGGATCGGCGCCCTGCAACAGCTTCTTGACCGGCACCTCGAGCTTCTTGCCGGTGCGGGTGTGCGGGATGCCGGGTGCGAGCACGATCTGGTCCGGCACGTGGCGCGGTGAGACGTCGGCCCGGATGGTGTCTTTGATCGTGGCGCGTAGTTCGTCGGTCAGTTCACCGCCGTCGGCGAGGGTGACGAACAGCGGCATCCAGTAGCCGCCGTCGGATTGTTCGACGCCGATCACCAGCGCCTCGGCGATCTCCGGCAGCCCCTCGACGGCCTGGTAGATGTCCGCGCTGCCCATCCGGATCCCGTGCCGGTTGAGGGTGGAATCCGAGCGGCCGTGCACCACGATGCTGCCCCGCTCGGTGCGCGTGATCCAGTCGCCGTGCCGCCACACCCCCGGGTACATCTCGAAATAGGCGTCGCGGTAGCGGCTTCCGTCGTCGTCGTTCCAGAACGACACCGGCATCGACGGCATCGGCTTGGTGATGACGAGCTCGCCGACCTCGCCGCGGACGGGCTGACCGGATTCGTCCCAGGCGTCGAGCGCGACACCGAGGAACGGTGCCGACAGCTCCCCCGGCCACACGGGCACCGTGCGGACCCCGCCGGCGAAGGCCGACACCACGTCGGTGCCGCCACTGATCGACGACACCTGCACGTGCTCACCGACGTTGTCGTGCAACCACATCGACGACGACGCGGGCAGCGACGATCCGGTGATGCCGACCGTCTTGAGCGCCGAGAGGTCGTGGTCCCGCCGAGGCACCGCCCCGGCCTTGGCGCAGGCCAGCACGTAACCGGGGCTGGTGCCGAGCACAGTGACGCCGAAGCGGGCCGCGACCTTCCACAGCGCGTCGGGTGTCGGGCAGGTGGGGCTGCCGTCGTAGCAGATGACGGTCGCCCCCACGAGCAGGCCCGCCACCTGGTAGTTCCACATCATCCAGCTCGGGCTGGTGTACCAGAAGAACACGTCGTCGGCGCCGATGTCGGACTGCAGCGCAACGGCTTTCAGGTGCTCCACCAGAACTCCGCCGTGCCCGTGCACGATGCCCTTCGGCAGGCCGGTGGTGCCCGAGGAGTACAGCACCCACAGCGGGTGGCCGAACTCGACCTGCTCGGTGCTCAGCTCGGCGTCGCCGGGAGCGCTGACGGCGGCCCAGTCCAGCCAGTCGTCGGGGGCGTCGAGACCCAGGCGCGACACCAGGACGGCGGCCTTGCACGTCGGCAGCCCGGCGCGCAGCGCGCTGATCTCGTCGCGTTTGTCGTGCACCTTGCCGTTGAACCGGTAGCCGTCGGCGGCGACCAGCACGGTCGGCTCGAGCTGGCCGAGGCGGTCGAGCGCGGCCCGTGCGGTGTAGTCCTGGCCGCAGGCGCTCCAGACGGCGCCGATGGCCGCGGTCGCCAGGAATGCCACCACGGCCTCGGGGACGTTCGGCAGATACCCCGCGACGCGGTCGCCCGGACCCACACCGAGGTCGCGCAGCGTCTGCGCGAACGCTGCAGCGCGACCCAGGAGTTCGTCCCACGACATCTCGGTGCCGTTGCCGTCCTCGCCGACGTAGATGACGGCGGTGCGGTCGCCGCGCGCCTGCCGCCTGACCTGGTCGACGTAGTTGCAGCGGGTGCCGGCGAACCATTGGGCCCCGGGCATGTCGTCGTCGGCGAGCACCTGGGCCGGTGCGTCGCCCAGCTCGAAGTACTCCCACAACGCAGACCAGAAGCCGGCCAGATCGTCGACCGACCACTGCCACAGCGTCTGGTAGTCGGGCATGTCGCGTCCCGTGCGGGCGGCGACGAACCCGGCGAAGTCGGTGATGGCGGACTCGGCGACGTCCCGGTCGGTGGGCACCCACTGCGGTTCGACCGCATCGGAGACGTCGGTCATCGTGCGCTCCACCCGCCGTCCATCGTGTACGAGGCGCCGGTGACCATGCCGGCCTGCGGGCCGGTGAGCCAACCCACCAGCGAGGCCACCTCGGCGGGTTCGACGAGCCGTTTGATCGCGGCCTCCTTGAGGAGTATCTGTGTCACCACCTCATCCTCGGCGATGCCGTGCGCCTTGGACTGATCGGCTATCTGTTTGGTGACCAGTGGCGTGCGCACATACCCGGGGTCGACGCAGTTGCTGGTCACCCCGCGCGGGCCACCCTCAAGCGCCGTCACCTTCGACAGTCCCTCGAGCGCGTGCTTGGCGGTGACGTAGGCCGATTTGAACTCCGACGCCCGAAGGCCGTGCACCGAGGAGATGTTGACGATCCGCCCGAATCCCCGCTCGTACATGTGCGGCAGCGCCGCGCGGATCAGCAGGAACGGCGCCTCCACCATGAGTGCCAGGATGAAGCGGAACTTCTCGGGCGGGAAGTCGGTGATCGGGCTGACGTGCTGCACACCGGCGTTGTTGACCAGGATGTCGACGTCGAGGGTCAGATCCTCGAGTGCGGTGACATCGGAAAGGTCCACCGCCCAGGCCTTTCCGCCGATCTCGTCGGCGACTGCCTTCGCGGCGACGTCGTCGAGGTCGGCGACGGTGACCGTCGCGCCCCTCGCTGCGAGTTCCCGTGCGCAGGCCGCGCCGATGCCGCTCGCGCCGCCGGTGACCAGGGCGCTGCGCCCGTCGAGATCCGTCATGGGCGGGCGGCCTCGGCTTCCCGGGCGAGGTCCGCGCGGTCGGCCTCGTCGAGGGACTCGAGATCGATGCCCCGGGTCTCCCTCGTGTAGAACACCGCGACCAGGGTGACGGCGCACGCCGCGGCGAGATAGATGGCGACCGGCACCGAGGAGTCGTAGATGTCGAGCAGCTTGACCGCGATCAGCGGCGCGAGCGAACCCGCGACGATCGAGGTGACTTGATAGCCCAGTGACACACCGGAATACCGCATCCGCGTCGGGAACATCTCGGCCATGATCGCCGGCTGCGGAGCGTACATCAGCGCATGGAACACCAGGCCGATGGTGACGGCCGCCGTGACGACCACGTAGTTCGCGCTGTTCATCATCGGGAAGGCGAAGAACCCCCAGGTGGCGCCCGTGATCGCGCCGACCATGTACACCGGCCTGCGGCCGTACCGGTCGGACAACCAGCCGACGAGCGGCACCACCGCGAAGTGCACCATGTGCGCCACCAGCAGGTACCAGAGGATGGACGTGGTATCCGCTCCCACCTGGGTCTTGAGGTAGGTGATGGAGAACGTGACCACCAGGTAGTACATGATGTTCTCGCCGAAGCGCAGGCCCATCGCGGTGAAAACGCCACGCGGGTAACGCTTCAGCACCTCGAGCACGCCGAACGAGGTGGCCTTCACCCGCTCCACCTCCTGCTGGGCGGCGAGGAAGATCGGGGCGTCGGTGACCTTGGTCCTGATGTAGTAGCCGACCAGCACCACGACGGCCGACAGCCAGAACGCCACGCGCCAGCCCCACGACAGGAATGCGGAGTCCGGCAGCGTGGTGGTGAGCACCAGCAGCACCACCGTGGCCAACAGGTTGCCGACCGGCACACCGGCCTGCGGCCAGCTGGCCCAGAATCCACGCTGGCGGTTGGGGCTGTGCTCGGCGACCAGCAGCACCGCACCGCCCCATTCACCGCCGACCGCGAAGCCCTGGATGAACCGCAGCGTCACCAACAGCCCCGGCGCCCAGTAACCGATCTGCCCGTACGTCGGCAGGCAGCCCATCAGGAAGGTCGCCGCGCCGACCAGGATCAGGCTGAACTGCAACAGTTTCTTGCGGCCGTACTTGTCGCCGAAGTGGCCGAACACCACGCCGCCGACCGGCCGCGCCACGAACCCGACCGCGTAGGTCGCGAACGCCAGGAAGATCGCGTTCAGCTCACTGGTGGTCTCGGAGAAGAAGATCTTATTGAACACCAGCGTCGCGGCGGTGCCGTAGAGGAAGAACTCGTACCACTCGACGACCGTGCCGGCCATCGACGCCACGACGACGCGTTTGAGCCCTTGGGTGATCGAGCTCGGAGTAGTGGTGTCCGGCTGTGCCGGTTCCTGCACGCTCATCGCACGCTCCGTTCATGACGCAGGACATATGGAGGCCGCAATGTGACCGACCGCACTCTGCAGGTGAGTATTCATGCACCTCGACCGCGCCGCAATGGTCAAATTCGCAGCTTCGATCTGCAAAACTGCAGACGTGAACGTCCCCGGCCGACGCCCCAGCGCAGACGACCTGCTGGTGCTGCTGGCCGTCGGACGGTCCGGCCGCTACACCACCGCGGCGGAGGAACTCGGGCTCAACCACACCACCATCTCGCGGCGGATCGCCGCACTCGAACAATCGATGGGCGGGCGGGTGCTCACCCGGGTGGCAGGCGGCTGGGAACTCACCGACCTGGGCAGGGCCGCGCTGTCCGCGGCCGAGGCGGTCGAGACGGCGGTGCGCTCACTCGACGCCGACCCCGGTGGCGAGCGGGCCCTCGAGGGCGTGGTGCGCCTGTCGGCGACCGACGGCTTCAGCGCCTACATCGCCGCGCCCGCGGCGGCCCAGGTGCAGCGGCGCCATCCGCGGGTGGCGGTGGAGATCGTCGCGGCCACCCGGCGGGCCACCCAGCAGCGGTCGGGCCTGGACATCGAGGTCGTCGTCGGTGAGCCGCAGGTGCACCGGGCCGAGGCGATCCGGCTCGGCGACTACTGTCTCGGGCTGTACGGCGCGCGCTCCTATCTGGCCGAGCATGGGACGCCCCGCGGCATCGACGCGCTGACCGACTATCCGCTGGTCTACTTCATCGACTCGATGCTCCAGGTCGACGACCTTGACGTGGCCACCAGTTTCGCTCCGGCGATGCGCGAGTCGGTGACGTCGACCAACGTGTTCGTGCACGTCGAGGCGACCCGGGCGGCCGCCGGGCTCGGACTGCTGCCGTGTTTCATGGCCGACCGCCACGACGACCTGGTGCGGGTGCTGCCCGACGCCGTCGCCGTCCGGCTGAGCTACTGGCTGGTGACGCGGGCGGAGACGATGCGCCGGCCCGAGGTCTCGGCCGTGGTGAGCGCGATCCGGGCCCGGGTCACCGAGCAGCGCGACGTGCTGCTGGGTTCGGGCTGACCGACCCTTGCCTCCACGCCGCCAAGCGTGGTGCAGTCAGCCATGCCCTTCCTCGACCACGATCGCGGCCGCGCGTACTACCGGCACTGGGCCGCTGACGAGCCCCGGGCGGCCGTCGTCTTCCTGCACGGCTTCGGCGAGCACACCGGCGTCTACCACCGCTACGGCTTCGCCCTGAATGCCGCGGGCATCGATCTGTGGGCGGTCGATCAGTTCGGTCACGGCCTGAGCCCGGGCGACCGTGGTGACTTCGGCTCGATCGAGGACAGCTCGGCCCTCGCCGATTCGCTGACCGCACTGGCCGCCGAGGCCGGTGTGCCGGTGATCGCGCAGGGCCACTCGTTCGGCGCGATCGTCACCCTGTTCCGCCTGCTGGGCGGTGACGCCCGTGCGGCCGCCGCGGTGATCTCGGGCGCACCGCTCGTGCCCGTCGCCGAACTGCTCGATGCGGACACGTCCGTGCAGCTGGACCCAGATTGGCTGTCGGCCGACCCGTTCTATCTGGATACGCTGGAGAACGATCCGCTCGCGTTCGTCGACGCCGACACCACAGCGCTGGCCCGCGAACTCGACCGCGGCTGGGACAGATTCGGAGCGGACCTCCCAGGCCTCGAGGTGCCGACGCTGGCCGTGCACGGCACCGCCGATCCGATCGCCTCGATCGGCGCGGTCCGGGCGTATGCCGAACAGATCGATCGGCTACAGCTGCAGGAGTTCCCGGGTCGCCACGACATCCTCAACGAGACCGTGCATCGCGAGGTGGCGGCGGTGATCGTCGAGTTCATCGACGCGCAGCTCTGATTGAGTGCGCTACAGCCAGGTGTCGGGGGTGGTGGCGGTGAGGAAGGCCTCGAGGTCGTCGCGCCACTGCGCCGGCGAGTTCTTATCGGGCTCGATGCCGGTGTACTCGCCGCGGTAGAACAGCAGCGGCCGCGGCTTCTTCTTCGGCACCTCGGACAGCGAGTGCACCGCGCCGAACACCACGAAGTGATCGCCACCGTCGTGCACCGAGGCCACCGTGCAGTCGATGTGCGCGAGCGTGCCGTCGATCACCGGCGAGCCGAGCTTCGAGAGCCGCCAGTCGATCCCGGCGAACTTGTCCGGAGCCTTGGACCCGAACCGCGCCGAGACGTCCTTCTGCTTCTCGTGCAGCACATTGACGCAGAACTTGCCGCTCGCCTCGATCGCCTGCCACGACCGCGACACCTTCGTGGGGCAGAACAGCACCAGCGGCGGGTCGAGCGACAGCGCCGCGAAGGACTGGCACGCGAAGCCGATCGGCTCGTCGTCGTGCACCGTCGTGATGATCGTGATGCCGGTGCAGAACTGGCCGAGCACATGCCGGAATGTGCGCGGGTCGATGGGCTCGGCGGCCATCAGTGTCCTCGGCTCTTCGCGCGGACGCTCATCGCGACTTGAAGCCGACGCTGAAGTCGTGCCCCCACAGACTGACCGCGGTGCTCTCGCGAGCGATCCACGTGGCGTCATCCTCCACTTCGAGTCCCTCGCAACCGAACTCGACATCGAAGCCGCCGGGGGTCTTCATGTAGAACGAGAGCATCTTGTCGTTGACGTGCCGCCCCAGGGTCGCCGACATCTTGACCTTGCGCCGCAGCGCCCGGTCCAGGCACAGGCCCACGTCGTCGGCGTTCTCGACCTCGACCATCAGATGCACGATGCCGCTTGGGGTCTCGCCGGGCATGAACGCCAGGCTGTGATGCCGCGGGTTCACCCCGAGGAACCGCAGCCACGCCGGCGCGCCGTCAGCGGGACGGCCGACCAGCTGCGGTGGCAGTCGCATCGAGTCGCGCAGATGGAAGCCGAGCACATCGCGGTAGAAGTGCAGCGTCTCGGCGTCGTCGCGGGTGGTCAGCACCACGTGGCCGAGCCCTTGCTCCTCGGTGACGAACTTGTGGCCGTACGGGCTCACGACACGGCGATGCTCGAGAGCAACGCCGTGGAACACCTCGATGGTGTTGCCCGACGGGTCGTCGAAGACGATCATCTCGTCGACGCGACGGTCGGCGAGTTCGGCGGCCGTGGCCTCCTTGTACGGCGTCCCCTCGATGTCGAGACGGTTGCGGATGTCCTGCAGCGCAGCGGCGTTCGCGGTCTCCCAACCCGACGACAGCAGCCGGTCACGGTCACCGGGCACGATCACCATGCGGGCCGGGAACTCGTCCATCCGCAGGTAGAGCGCGCCCTCGGTGGGGCCCTTGCCCTCGACCATGCCGAGCACCTTCAACGCGTACTCGCGCCAGGCGCCGACGTCGGCGCTCTCGATGCGCAGGTACCCCAGAGAACGGATGCTCATCGTGTACCTCCCAGGAAGTCGATGGTGAGCTTGTTGAATTCGTCGAACTTCTCCAGCTGGGCCCAGTGGCCGCACTGCCCGAAGACGTGCAGCTGCACCCGGGGGATCTGCTTGAGCGCCACCAGGGCGCCGTCGAGCGGATTGACCCGGTCCTCCCGGCCCCAGATCAGCAGGACCGGCTGCCGCAGCTTGTACACCTCGCGCCACATCATGCCGAGCTCGAAGTCCGCCCCGGCGAACGACTTCCCCATCGCCCGGGCGGCGGCCAGCGACTCCGGCTGGCTCGCGATCTCGAACCGCTCGTCGACCAGCTCCGGCGTCACCATCTTCTGATCGAAGACCATGATTCGCAGGAAGCGCTCCATGTTCTCGCGGGTGGGGTCCGCGGTGAAGCGGCCCAGGAGCTTGACGCCCTCGGTGGGATCGGGGGCGAACAGGTTGACGCTCAGACCCCCGGGCCCCATCAGCACCAGCCGGCCCGCCCGCTTCGGATTGTCCAGCGCGAAGCGCACGGCGGTGCCGCCGCCGAGCGAGTTGCCCACCAGCGCTGCGCGTTCGATGCCGAGGTGGTCGAACAGACCGAGCAGCGCGTTGGCGCTGTAGCGGTTGTACTGCTCGTGCTCGGTGTGCTTGCTCGAGTGGCCGTAGCCCGGCTGGTCGACGGCCAGGACGTGGAAGTGCCTGGCCAGCACCGCGATGTTGCGGCCGAAGTTCGACCAGCTCGACGCGCCGGGTCCGCCGCCGTGCAGCAGCACGATCGTCTCGCCGTTGCCGACGCCCGCCTCGTGGTAGTGCAGCTTCATGTCGTCGGCCACCTGCGCGTACCGCGACGTCGACTCGAAGGTGACCTCGGCCTGCGTCTCGACCTGTTTGATGTACGACGTCATTTAGACCATCGTGTCCTGCGGCGGCAGCCCGAATGCGTCGTTGCCGAAGATCAGGTAGGCACGCTCGGGCTCATTGGCGGCGTGCACTCGGCCGGCGTGTGCGTCGCGCCAGAATCGCTGGACGGGCTGGTCGAGATTGAGCGCGGTGGCGCCCGACGCCTCGAAGAGCAGGTCGATCGACGCGATGGCGCGGGCGGTGGCGCGCACCTGGTCGCGGCGGGCCCTGGCGCGCAGCTCGAACGGGATGTCCTGGCCGGCCTGCAGCAGCTGGTACTCGTCGCGGACGTTGCCGATCAGCTGACGCCAGCCGGCGTCGATGTCGCTGGCGGCCTCGGCGATGCGGATCTTGGCGAACGGGTCGTCCTTGGACTTCTCGCCCGCGAACGCCGCACGCACGCGTTTGCCCTGATGCTCGACGTGCGCGTCGTAGGCGCCGTAGGCCATTCCCATGATGGGCGCGCTGATCGTGGTGGGATGCATGGTGCCCCACGGCATCTTGTAGACCGGCGCGGTGTTGTTCTCGTAGCCGCCCGCGGTGCCGTCGTTCATCGCCCGATACGACAGGAACCGGTGACGCGGGACGAAGACGTCCTTGACCACGACGGTGTTGCTGCCGGTGCCCTTGAGCCCCACCACATTCCAGACGTCGTCGATGCGGTAGTCGCTGCGCGGGATCAGGAAGCTGCCGAAGTCGACCGGCCTGCCGTCCTTGATCACCGGGCCGCCGAGGAACGCCCAGGTGGCATGGTCACATCCGGACGACCACTGCCACGCACCGCTGACCAGGTAGCCGCCGTCGACCACGGTGCCCGCACCCATCGGGGCGTACGACGAGGACACCCGAACGGTCGGGTCGCTGCCCCACACCTCGTCCTGGGCCTGCTGGTCGAACAGCGCCAGATGCCAGTTGTGCACGCCGATGATCGAGCTCACCCAGCCGGTGGATCCGCATGCGCTGGCGATCCGCCGGACGGCCTCGTAGAAGGCGGTCGGGTCGCACTGCAGGCCGCCCCACTGCTCGGGTTGCAGCAGCTTGAAGAAGCCGACCTCGTCGAGTTCGTTGATCGTCTCGTCGGGGAGGCGCCGTAATTCCTCGGCGGATTGGGCGCGCTTGGCGATCAGCGGCAGCAGATCGTCGATGCCGGCTAGGACCGACTGCACGTCACGCTGTTCAATGGACGTCACTGGAGTGCCTCCCGGAAGTAGGGCTGGACAAAGATTAGAACACGTTACGATTTGTGTCGAGCAGCGTATTCCTGTGGCGGCTGGACCTGCGCACATGCATTTCTGTAACCTGTTCTAATTCTACGCGACGGAAGGGTTGAGGCGACGTGACCGACGAGCCGCTCGGCAGCCACGTGCTCGAGCTCGAAGTGGCCGACGTGGTCGAGGAGACCGCCGACGCGCGTTCGTTGGTGTTCAAGGTGCCAGACGGGCCCGGTGACCCGGAGATTCCCGCCGAGCGGCTGCGCTACGCGCCGGGGCAGTTCCTGACCCTTCGGGTGCCCAGCGACCGCACCGGTTCCGTCGCCCGCTGCTACTCGCTGTGCAGCTCGCCGTTCACCGACGATCCGCTGACCGTGACGGTCAAGCGCACCGCCGACGGCTACGCGTCGAACTGGCTGTGCGATCACGCGCACCCCGGCATGAAGCTGCACGTGCTGGCGCCGTCGGGCACGTTCGTGCCCAAGACACTGGACGGCGACTTCCTGTTGCTCGCCGCGGGCAGCGGGATCACGCCGATGCTGGCGATCCTGAAGTCGGCGCTGGTGAAGGGCAACGGCAAGGTGGTCCTGCTCTACGCGAACCGCGACGAGAAGTCGGTGATCTTCGGTGGCGCGCTGCGCGACCTGGCGGCCGAGTACACCGACCGGTTGACCGTCGTGCACTGGCTCGAGACCGTGCAGGGCCTGCCCGATCCTGGCGCGCTGGCCGGCCTCATCGCGCCGTACGCCGGCCACGACGCGTACATCTGCGGGCCCGGACCGTTCATGACCGCCGCCGAGAAGGCCCTGCGCAGCGCGGGCACCGCCGACAACCGCATCCACCTCGAGGTGTTCAAGTCGCTCGAATCCGACCCGTTCGCCGCGGTGGTGATCGAGGCCGACGACAGCGACGAGGGCCCCGCCACCGCGGTGGTGACGCTCGACGGCGCCACCCACGAGGTGACGTGGCCGCGCAAGGCCAAGCTGCTCGACGTCCTGCTCGACAAGGGACTCGACGCGCCGTTCTCCTGCCGCGAGGGCCACTGCGGCGCCTGCGCGGTGCTCAAGAAGAGCGGGGACGTCGAGATGCCGATCAACGACGTGCTCGAGCAGTCCGATCTCGACGAGGGCCTGATCCTGGGATGCCAGGCGCTGCCGCGGTCGGAATCGGTTGAAGTCACTTACGACGAGTAGCGAAGGGCTATCATTCGCCGCACCGAAGGGAACAACGTGACCAAGCGATTGACAGTCTGGCTGGCGGGGATATCGGCGTTGATGTTCATCACACCGAATCCGGCCGCATCCGCTGCGATCGACACGGCCCACTCCTCTATTCCGGTGAACCCCACCACCACGCTCGAGATGCACGTCACCGCGAACTGCATTGCGGCCGAATCGAACTGCCTGTGGAACACTGCCGCCAACCTGCGCGCCCCCGAGGGTGTGATCGGGTTTCCCGGCGACGCCTACGGCCGCCAGACCACGACGGTGCGAACCATGGACCGCGGGGTCTGGGTCGAGACTCAGTTCGTTTCGCCGAACACCCGGCTGTTCAAGTCGCAGACTTACGTCGAGTTGTCGACGGTTTACTTCGGCGGCGGGCCGCCCGAGAAGTTCACTGTGCAGGGCAACACCTGGCCCACGGACTGGCGGACGGGACAGCACAGGAACGACGTCCCGCTGATCGTGTGCGCCCACATCCAAGTCGTGTACGCAGGCGTCAACTTGACGTCGCCGGACGCCTGCGCGCAGGCCTCGTTCAACTAGCGCGGCAGGCCCAGCAGGCGCTCCCCGGCGAGCGTCAGCAGGATCTGCTCCGTGCCGCCCGCGATGGTCAGGCAGCGGGTGTTGAGGAAGTCGAACACCTGGGGGCTGTGCACGGCGCCGGCACCCTCTGACAGGTCCATCTTGAACTCCGCCAGCGCCTGACGGTGCCGCACCCCGATCAGCTTGCGCACACTGGACTGCGGACCGGGATCCTGACCGCCCACCGCGAGTTGGGCGATCCGTTGGTCGAGCAGCGCGCCGATCTGGGCGGACAGGATCAGGGTGCCGAGGCGGTCCTGCTCGGCGACGTCGAGGTCGATTTCGGTGACGGTGCGCAGCAATTCCTCCATCGGATTGCCCAGCGCGGTGCCCGCGGCCATCGCGACGCGCTCGTTGGCGAGGGTGGTGCGCGCCAGTCGCCAGCCGTCGTTGACCGAGCCGACCACCATCTCGTCGGGCACGAACACGTCGTCGAAGAACACCTCGTTGAACAGTTCGTCGCCGGTGATCTCACGCAGCGGCCGGATCACGATGCCGGGCGAGGCCATGTCGACGAGGAAGTAGGTGATGCCCTTGTGTTTCGGAGCGTCGGGATCGGTGCGCGCCAGGCAGACTCCCCACTGCGCCCGGTGTGCCGAGGACGTCCACACCTTCTGCCCCGTCAGCTTCCAACCACCCTCGGCGCGAACGGCTTTGGTGCGCAAGGCCGCGAGGTCGGAGCCGGCGCCCGGCTCGGAGAACAACTGGCACCAGATCAGCTCGCCACTCAGGGTGGGCGGCACGAACCGCTCGACCTGCTCGGGGGTGCCGTGCTCGAGGATCGTGGGAGCCGCCCACCAGCCGATGACCAGGTCGGGCCGGTCGACCCCGGCCGCGGCCAGCTCCTGGTCGATGAGCAGCTGCTCGGCCGGACCGGCCCCGCGCCCGTGCGGTGGCGGCCAGTGCGGCGCTTGCAGGCCGGCCTCGGCGAGCGCGGCCTGCCGCCGGTCCTGCGGCAGCGCGGCGACGTCGGCCACGGCGGAGGCGATCTCGGCGCGCAGGTGCTCCACCGAGTCGAGGTCGATGCGCAGCCGGCGCCGGACGCCCTGCTGGGTGAGGGTGGCGACGCGCCGCAGCCAGCGCGGCCGCCCGCCAAGGAACTGCGAGATGCCGTACGCGCGACGCAGATACAGGTGCGCGTCGTGTTCCCAGGTGATGCCGATGCCGCCCAGCACCTGGATGCCGTCCTTGGCGTTGGCCTTGGCCGACTCGATGCCGGTGGCGGCCGCCACGGCTGCGGCGATCGACAGCTGGTCGTCGTCGGACTCCGCCGCGGCCCGAGCCGCGTCCGCCGCGGCCACCGACGCCTGCTCCGAGCGCAACAGCATCTCGGCGCACATGTGCTTGATGGCCTGGAAGCTGCCGATCGGCTTGCCGAACTGCTCGCGCACCTTGGCGTAGTCGGTGGCGGTGCGCAGCAGCCAGTGGGCAAGGCCCGCGGCCTCGGCCGCCAGCACCGTCGCGGCCAGGTCGGCGAACCGTCGCGCCGAGACCGGCAGTTCGGTCGCCGGTGCGCCGTCGAGCGCCACCCGCGCCAGCGGACGGGAGAAGTCGGTCGGCGTCAGCGGTTCCACCGTCACGCCGTCCGCCCCGGCGTCGATCAGCAGCACCTTGTCGCCCGCGGAGAGCAGCAGCAGGCCGGCCGGATCGGCGCCGAGCACGTAGCCCGCGGCGCCGGAGACCCGGTTCCCGTCCACCCGCACGTCGGTGTCCAGCGCGACGCCCGCGGTGCGTTCACCCGTCATCAGCGCCTCGAGCCACTCATCGGGCGCGACGAGTGTGGCCAGCGCCGTCGTGGCGACCGGTCCCGGCACCAGCGCGGCCGCCGCCTCCTCGACCATCGCGCACAGGTCGGCGATCGTGCCGCCGGCGCCACCGAGGTCTTCGTCGACCGCCACACCGAAGATGCCTAGTTCGGCCAGGCCTGCGTACGGGGCCTTCCAGGCGTCGCGGTCGCCCTGCTCCACGTCGCGGGCAGCGCTCACCGCATTCGAGCCGGCGGCCCAGCTCCGCACCAGTTCACGGGCAGCGGACTGCTCGTCGGTGCCGGACTCCGACCCCGACATGACCGACTGGGTCATCTACCGGCCTCCTAGCCTAGGGCGAGAAGGACATGCTTCTCACTAGAACGTGTTCTAATGGTGCCAGCGTTCGACCGTCAAGTCGACCGGCATCACAGCAGGACAGGTCGCTGCTGCAGCGGCACTGAGGTGAGAAAATGGGGTTGGGCATGCGTATCGTTTCAGGTGGATACGCAGGATGAAGGAGTTTTCCGCTGCATGTCGTCGCCAGCACAATCTTCGGGCTCGGACTCGCGGCCACGTGAGGTGATGAACGTGTCGGTCCTCGCGGAATCCGAACTCGGCTCCGAAGCGCAGCGGGAGCGGCGCAAGCGCATCCTCGACGCGACCCTGGCCATCGCCTCCAAGGGCGGCTACGAAGCCGTGCAGATGCGCGCCGTCGCCGAACGCGCCGACGTCGCCGTCGGCACCCTGTACCGCTACTTCCCCTCGAAGGTGCACCTGCTCGTCTCGGCGCTCGGCCGGGAGTTCGAGCGCATCGACGCCAAGACCGACCGCGCCGCCCTGTCGGGTGGGACTCCCTACCAGCGGCTCAACTTCATGGTCGGCAAGCTCAACCGCGCCATGCAGCGCAACCCGCTGCTGACCGAGGCGATGACGCGCGCGTTCGTGTTCGCCGACGCGTCGGCCGCCGGTGAGGTCGACCATGTCGGCAAGCTGATGGACTCGATGTTCGCCCGCGCGATGAGCGACGGCGAACCCACCGAGGACCAGTACCACATCGCCCGCGTGATCTCCGACGTGTGGCTGTCGAACCTGCTGGCCTGGCTGACCCGCCGGGCATCGGCCACCGACGTGAGCAAGCGGCTGGACCTCGCGGTGCGGCTGCTGATCGGCGACGGGGACCACCCCAAGATCTGAGCGAAGCGGCCGGGGGAATGATGGTCCGGCGGGCAGGAGCGAAGCGACCGGGGGAATGATGGTCGGTGTGCTCCCTGACGACCTGACCCGCGCGCTCGACGGCCTCGCAGCCACACCCCGCCTGCTCGTCGTCTCCGATTTCGACGGGACGCTGGCGCCGATCGTCAGCGATCCGTCCGCCGCCCGCGCCCTGCCCGCCTCCGCCGAGGCGCTGACCGCGCTGGCCGACCTCCCCGACACCGACGCGGCCCTGGTGTCCGGTCGGGCGCTGGGTGTGCTGCGCGAGCTGTCGGCGATGCCCGCGGCGGTGCACCTGGTGGGCAGTCACGGCGCGGAGTTCGACACCGGCGGGCAGGAGCGCAGCGACTCGGGGAATGTCACCGGCTTCACCCATGATGTGGACGAGGAACTGCTGGCACGGATCGTCGCCGAACTGCGCGAGATCGCGGCGGACCGGCCGGGGGTGACGGTGGAGACCAAGCCGGCGAGCGTGGCGCTGCATGTGCGCAACGCGAGCCCTGCCGACGGTGAGGCCGCACTCGCCGCCGCGAAGGAGGCGGCCACCGCCTGGGATGCGCAGGCCACCGCAGGCAAGGCCGTGCTCGAGTTCGCGGTGATCTCCACCGACAAGGGCGAGGCCGTCGACATCCTTCGTGAGCAGACCGGTGCGTCGGCGGTGATCTTCCTCGGCGACGACGTCACCGACGAGAAGGCCTTCCGCCGGATGCGCGACGGCGACGTCGGGGTGAAGGTCGGGCCGGGCGAGTCGCTGGCGGTCTACCGGGTCGACGCACCCGAGGACGTCGCGGAGGCGCTCGGGTACCTGCTGGCCGCGCGGCGCGGCTGAAAACGGTTCGACCGCGGCGGCTTCGGCGGCCATACTGGCGCGGATGCTGACTCCCGACGACATCGCCGCGCGGACCGCCCGCGCCGTCGCGGCGGCCGCCGCGGCAGGCCGCGACCTCGGAATCCGGTTCGACGAACCGAGAGTGCTCTACGACGTCTTCTCGGTGATCGTCCATCTGGCGCCTGCGCCGGTGGTGGTCCGGGTGCCGACGGTACTGCCGCGGTCGATGGCCGCCGATCCCGACCGGCAGGCGGCGCAGCAGCGCTCGGAGCTGGCGGTGGCGGGGTGGCTCGCCGACCGCGGACATCCGGTGGTTCCGCCCTCCCCTCTGGTGGCGCGCGAACCCGTTCGGCGCGACGACTTTTCGATGACGTTCTGGCAGTATCTCGACGAGCTACCCGGTGCGGAGCCGGACTGGCCGCGGCGCTGCGAGGCGACCGCGCGGCTGCATGCCGCGCTGCGTGACTGCGACGCAGCGGAACTGGGATTCTGGACGCAGTTCACCACCTACATCCCCGAGGGGCTCGCGGACCTTTCCCGGCGGCCCGACCTGATCGCACCCGCGGATGTGGCACGCGCGCAGGAGGAGTGGGAGAAGATCGCACCGGTGTTCGGCTCGCGTGTGGCGTTCGAGGCCGAGTTCCCGGGCGTGGACGTGCAACCCATCCATGGCGACGCACCCTTCTACAACATGATCTCGACGCCGTCGGGCGAGTACTGGTCGGACTTCGAGCTGGTCACACTCGGTGCCGTGGAGTCCGACCTCGCGCTCGCCGGCGCCGAGGGGGTGGCCGCCTACGACGCGGCCGCCGAGCGGCTGGGGATGCGGGTGCTCGACTCACGGGTGCTCGCGCTCACCGAGGCCGCGGGCCGGCTCGCCGCGGTGGCGGCCCTGGCGATGGCTCCGCAGCTGCCGATGCTCGCCGACGCGCTGCGGCCGACGGTCGACGAGTGGCGCTCGCTGGCTTAGGCGGGTGGGCCGGACGTGCGGCCGCGGATCAGCTCGGTGTCGAGCAGTTCGACCTCCGGCAGCCCCGACCGCGGCGGGTGGTGCAGCAACCGGCCGGCGCGCCTGCCCTTGTCCATGCTGGGTTGCACCACGGTGGTCAGGCCGCGGCGCAGCGCGTCGGGGATGCCGTCGAAACCCGTCACGGTCATCTGGCCGGGCACGTAGATGCCGCGGCCGCGCAGGTGGTCCATCGCCGACAGCGCCAGCACGTCGGCGGTGCACATCAGCGCGGTGATCCGCGGATTGGCGTTCAGCGCCACGTCGGCCGCGGCCCCGCCGGAGGAGGGCAGGTGCTCGTAACTCTCGACCACCGTCAGCGATTCGCGTGACAGTCCGGCCGCGGCGAGTGCGTCGTACACCCCGTTGACGCGTTCGCGCTGAACGTGGAAGTGGGGCGTGGTCAACCGCTGCGGGTCGGCCACCGCAGGCTTGACCGTGCCGTTCGGCGGTGCCATGCCCAGCCGCATCGTCAGCAGCCCGATCTGCTGATGGCCCAGTCCGACAACGTGTTCGGCGAGGCGGCGCATCGCCGACCGGTCGTCGATGCCGACCCGCGACAGGCCCGGCACGTCCTTGGGCTGGTCGACCACCACCACCGGCAGGTGCCGCTGCTGGACCACAGGGAGGTACGGGTCGTCGTCGGAGGCGGAGTACACCACGAAGCCGTCGACCCCGGCGGCCAGTACGGCGGCCGACCCGTCCTCGACGCTGCGGTTGGGCCCGATGGCCACCAGCAGTAGGCCCTGTCCGGCCTCCTCGCATGATTCGGCAAGGCCGGCAACGAAATCGAGGGCCGCCGGATCGCTGAACGAGTAGTTGAGCGGCTCGGTGATCATCAGGCCCACCGCACCGGCACGGCGGGTGCGCAGTGAGCGGGCCACCGGATCCGGCCCGGGATAGCCGAGTTGCTTGGCGGCGGCGAAGATTCGGTCACGCAGGTCCGACGACAACTGGTCGGGCCGGTTGTACGCGTTGGAGATCGTGGTCCGCGACACCTTGAGTTCGGCGGCCAGTGAGGCCAGGGTCGCACGCCGGCGCGGGTGCGGACTCCTCGACATGCTGTGTCAGGTTAGCGGACGCGCCGTCGACGGCGAGTCCGGTGCCGTCCGGTCAGGTGACGAGCACGCGGTTCGCCGACGACCGCAGCCCGCGCTGCGCCGCCCACACCACCGCCCAGACCGCGCACGCGATGGTGACGACGACGAAGCTCGGCGGGGCGTTGAACATCGCCGACACTCCCAGTCCCAGCCACACCGACACCAGGCTGATCAGCGTCGCGACGCCGATCGCCGCGGGGGGCCGTGGCGTGAGCATGATGGCCGCGGCCGCCGGGGTGACGACGAGCGCGAACAGCAGCAGCGTGCCGACGGCCTGCACGGCCATCGTCACGGTCAGGCCCAGCAGCACCATGAACGTGATGGACAGCCCGCGCACCGGCACTCCGCGGGCGTCGGCCACCTGCGCGTTGATCGAGGTGAACAGCAGCGGCCGGTAGATGACGCCGATGCTGAGCACCACCATCGCGAGCAGCACGGCGAAGGTGAGCAGTTGCTGATCGGTGATGGCCAGCAGGTTGCCGAACAGCACGTTGGTCAGGGTGCTCGAGTTGCGCGTGGCCAACGAGTTGAACAGCAGGCCGAGACCGGTGGCCATCGCCAGCACGGTTCCCGTGGCGACCTCCCGGTCGGCGGCGCGGCGCCCCAGCGCGCCGATGACCAGTGCTCCCCCGACACAGAACACCCCGAGGCCGAGCACCACCGGCAGACCGAGCAGCACGGCGCCGGTGGCTCCGGGCAGACCGATGTGCGCGAGTGCGTGCGCGGCGAACGCCGTGTTGCGCACGACGACGAAGTAGCCGATGAGCCCGGCGGCGAGCGCCACCAGGGTGCCGCCGACCAGGGCGTTGCGCATGAAGCTCGACGTCAGGATCTGCCACCAGTTCTCCTGGTAGCCCAACGCCACCAAAGTCGTGGTCACTCATGTCCTCCGCACGTACAGGTCGCCCTGTGGAGTGTGCACGACCTCGACCGTGGTGCCGTACAGGTGGGTCAGCAGTTCCTCGTCGACGACGCCGTCGATGGTGTCGTAGTGCGGGTGCCCGTCGAGCAGGTAGACCGCACCGGTGAGCACCCCGAGCAGCGGGTTCAGATCGTGGGCGACGACCAGGATGGTCACGCCCAGCTCGGCGTTGATGCGGCCGAGCAGCGAGACCATCTCGCGCTGGTTGCGCGGGTCCAGCGATGCCAGCGGTTCGTCGAGGATCAGCATCTCCGGGCCGCTCACCAGCGCCTCGGCCAGGGCGACGCGCTGTCGCTGCCCGCCGGAGAGCTGCGACAGCCGCTTGTCGGCCAGCTCGGTCGCGTCGACGGCGGCGAGCACCTCGTCGACCCGCATGCGCTGGTCACGGTTCGCGACGCCGAAACCCCAGCGGTGTCCGTTGAGTCCGAGCGTCACCGCGTCGCGCACCCGGATGGCCTCACCGGTGTGTGAGCCGATTGTCTGCGGCACGTAGCCGATGCGTTCGTTGTCGGTGCCCGGCGGGCGGCCGAACACCTGGACCCGTCCCGCGGAGACGGGCAGCACTCCGAGCACCACCTGCAGCAGGGTGGTCTTGCCGGTGCCGTTGGAGCCGATGACCGCGACGATCCCGCCCGCGGGGATCTCGAAGTCGGCCTGCGACCAGACCGTGCGCCCGCCACGGGCAACGGCGGCGCCCTCGAAGGTGAGCGCCGGTGCAGCGGAGACCGGATCAGGCAGGGACACCAAGCGCCTTCGCGAGTGCGGTCAACTGGTCGACCTGCCAGGACTGGAACGACGAGGCGTCTGCGGGCACCGTCTCGGTCACCTCGACCACCGGCACGCCCGACTTCTCGGCCGCTGCCCGGATCTGCTGTGGCACAGAGCCTTCGGTCTGCACGTTGTAGACCAGGACATCCACTCCACGATCCTCGAGCAGCCGCAGGAACGCGTCGAGGTCGGCGGGCGACGGGTCGGTCTCGCTCGCCGAGGCAGTCCGGTAGCCCTCGGGCGTGCGGTCGGTCAGGCCGACGGCGGCTGCCATGTCGTCGAAGACGCTCTCGGTGGCGGCGTAGGTCTTGCCGGACGCGCCGGCCTTGATCGACGAGATCAGCTCGTCGTACGGCACCAGCGACTCGCCGAACTGAGCCCGCCGCTCGTCGAAGTAGCCCTTGGCCTCGGGTGCGAGCTCTCCGAGCTCGGCGGTGACGGTGTCGGCGACCGCCGTGACCGCGGTGGGGCTGTACCAGGCGTGCGGATTGGCTGCGCCGGCCTCAGCGGCGTGGTCCTCATGTGCGTGGGCGTGGTCGCCGCCGGCCTCGTTGGCATGTTCTTCGCCGGCCCCGTGCGCGGGCTCGTCGTGCCCGGCCTCGCCGCCGCTCGCTTCGAGCGCGTCGACCAGCGGTGCGTCCGGCGCCGAGCCGGCCGCCAGCTTAGCGGCCCACTCGTCGTAGTGACCGCCGTTGATGACGATCAGCTGGGCGTCCTCGAACAGCGCGGCGTCCTTGGGCGCAGGCTCGAAGTCGTGCGGATCGACGGCCGAGCCGGCGAGCACCGTGGTGACCTTGGCACACTGTCCGCCCAGCTCGGACACGATGTCGCCCCACTGGTCGACGCTCACCACCACCGACACCGGATCGGTGGGGCACGCCGGCGCGCTGGATTGCGCCGGGGCGGAGGAGCTCTGGTCGCCGTTGCCGCAGGCCGCCGTCCCGAAGGGCAGGACCAGCAGGACACCGGCGGCCATTGTGCGGACCGCAACGCGCTTCGTCGTCACCCGATAACGATAACGGTTTGCATTATCAGTGGCGAACCGAGGTGGGTCTTAATGAAAATGATTATCATCAAGAGATGTCCAGCCCCGCGGCGCGCCCGCTCCCCGTCACCGTCCTGTCCGGATTCCTCGGCGCGGGGAAGACCACACTGCTCAACCACATACTGGCCAACCGGGAGGGACGGCGGGTGGCGGTGATCGTCAACGACATGAGCGAGGTGAACGTCGACGCCGCGCTGATCGCCGCCGGCGGCCATCTCGGCCGCACCGAGGAGCGGCTGGTCGAACTGACCAACGGGTGCATCTGCTGCACCCTGCGGGAAGACCTCGTCGAAGCGGTCGGCGAGCTGGCCCGGCAGCAGCGGTTCGACCAGCTGGTGATCGAGTCGACGGGCATCTCCGAACCCATGCCGGTGGCCGCCACGTTCAGCTGGGAATTCGACGACGGCTTCAGCCTCGCCCGCGTAGCGCGGCTGGACACCCTGGTCACTGTCGTCGACACCTCGACGTTCCTCGCCGAGATCGCCAAGGGTGAGGCGCTCGCCGACCGCGACATGACCGCGGGTGAGGGCGACGCCCGCAGCGTCGCGGACCTCCTCGTCGACCAGGTCGAGTTCGCCGACGTGATTTTGCTCAACAAGACCGACCTGGTGCCGCCCGCGCGGCTCGGCGCGGTGGAGACAATGGTCCGGCGGCTCAACCCGACCGCCAAGATCCTGCACACGCAGCGCGGCGTCGTCGAGATCGGCGAGGTCCTCGACACCGGACTCTTCGACCCGGTCGCCGCGGCGGAGGCGCCCGGCTGGGACGAGGAGATCGCCGACGGCCACACCCCCGAGACCGAGGAGTACGGCATCGCTTCGATGACCTTCCGTGCCGACCGGCCGTTCCACCCGCAGCGGTTGTTCGACGCGCTCGACGAGGTGCGGGGCGTGTTGCGCAGCAAGGGGTTCTGCTGGATCGCCAGCCGGCCGGAGATCGCCGCGATCTGGTCGCAGGCGGGGCCCAACCTGGTGATCGAGCCGGCCCAGTTCTGGTCGGCGACCGAGCTGCAGCCCGGCCAGGAGATCGTGCTGATCGGGGTGCGGCTCGACCGGGACCGGATCCAGGCGCTGCTGGTCTCTGCGCTGCTGACCGACGACGAGGTCGCCCTCGGAGCGCACGGATGGGCGACGATGCCCGACCCGCTACCGGCCTGGGGAATTACCCACAGCCACGCCCACTGAGCACCCGGGCCGGTCAGTTCATCCGGCCCGCCCTGGCGAGGTTCAGCTCGGCGCGCAGCCGCACCGGCAGCGTCTCTCGGGTCCAGCGGCCGGCGCGGATCCAGTCACACGCGGCCCGCACGTCGTCGCCCGTCACGACCGGGCCGATCCACTGCACCGCGGCCACCGGCACCCGCTCCGCGGTGCACGGCTGCAGCAGCAGCATCGGGCCGCCCGGGGAACGCGTCGCGCAGGTCAGCTCGCCGAGCAGGCATCGGGTGGCCACCAGGATCGCGTGCGGGCACTGCGAGACCACGGCACGCAGTGCAGGCATCAGACCGTCGTCGGGTGGGGTGCCACAGGCCGTGCAGACGGCGACGGTGAAAGGCCGTCCGGTGGCCCGCTGTTCATCGGGAGCCGGCACGGCGACCGTAGCGGCGGTGGAACTTCTCGATCTGGCCAGCACTGTCGGTGTGGCGCTGCGTTCCCGTCCAGAACGGGTGGGAGTCCGCGGACACCTCGACCACGACGAGCGGATAGGTGTGGACGCCTTCGGGCGTCACCCACTCGGTGGTGCGCGACGACGTGATCGTCGACCGGGTCAGGATGGCGGCTCCGGTGTTGGCGTCCTGGAAGACGACGTGGCGGTAGTCGGGATGGATGCCTTGTTTCACGGTCGCAACGGTACGCCTAATTGGCAATCGTTTTCAATAAGCTCTGCCGTGGCGCTACTGAACCGAGGGGCCGAGCGTGTCAGTGACCGACGGCCACCGGCCGAGTGGCGTCCGACGACCACTGCGACCACGAACCGGGGAACAGCTCCGCCTCTACCCCCGCGGCACGCAACGCCGCGATCGTCACCGCGGCGGTGACTCCGGATCCGCAGTACACGCCGACTTCGGGAGTCACTGTGGCGCCGTGTGATTCGAAGATCCGAGTGAGGTCCTGCGTCGGCAGGAATGTTCCGTCGGCGGCGAGCGCGGCCGTGCTCGGCGCGTTGCGCGCGCCCGGGATGTGGCCGGCCACCGGGTCGACGGGTTCGACCTCACCGCGGAAGCGTTCGGGCGCACGGGCGTCGAGAAGCACCCCGCCGTAGCCGGAGACGTCGTCGGCGGTCAGCGTGGGGAGCGCGCCGGCGTACAGATCATCGTACGAGACGCTGACGTCGCCGGGAGCCGGAGTGACCGCACCCGGTTCGACGGCGCCGCCCGCCTGGCGCCACGCTGCGAGCCCGCCGTCGAGGATCCGGACCCCGGAGATGCCTGCAGCACTCAGCACCCACCACGCCCGGGCCGACCCAGCGCGGTTCCAGTCGTCGTAGACGACGGTCGGCACACCGTCGCGCACACCCCACCCGCGCGCCGCCGACTCGACCGCGCGGCCGGCAGGCAGAGGATGGCGGCCGCGGCCGGTGACGGCGTGGTCGGACAGCTCGTCCTCGAGCGAGACATACACCGCTCCGGGCAGATGACCGCGCAGGTAGGCGTCGCGGCCGTCGGGTTCGGTGAGCTGCCAGCGCACGTCGAGCAGGGTGACCGGCCGCCCGTCGGCGCGCAGGCGCAGCAGTTCGTCGGCGGTGATGAGGACGTCGGCACGGGCCACGTCTCGATGGTGCCATCCCTAAGCTGGGCCGGTGACCGACCATGCGTTCAGCGCCGCCGAGCGGCGCGCCGTCTACCGGGTGATCGCCGAGCGGCGCGACATGCGCCGGTTCGTGGCGGGCGCGACGGTCGACGAGGAGGTGCTCGGGCGGCTGTTGCAGGCGGCGCACGCCGCGCCCAGCGTGGGGCTGATGCAGCCGTGGCGCTTCATCCGCGTCTCCGACGGTGGACTGCGGCGCCGGATCCACGCACTGGTCGACGAGGAGCGGCTGCGGACCGCCGAGGCGCTCGGCCCCCGCGCGGCGGAGTTCCTGGCGCTGAAGGTCGAGGGCATCCTGGAGTGCGCCGAACTGCTGATCGTCGCACTGGGCGACGATCGGGCGCGGCACGTCTTCGGCAGGCGCACCCTGCCGCAGATGGACCTCGCCTCGGTGTCGTGTGCGATTCAGAATTTGTGGCTGGCCGCCCGTGCCGAGGGCCTCGGCATGGGCTGGGTGTCGATCTTCGACCCGGACCGGCTCGGCGCGCTGCTCGGCCTGCCCGACGAGGCACAGGCGGTGGCGGTGCTGTGCCTCGGCCCGGTCCCCGAGTTCCCCGACCGGCCCGCGCTCGAACTCGACCAGTGGACGCACGGCCGCCCACTGGCCGAGTTCGTCAGCGAGAACTCATGGCCCGACGCTTCACTCAGTGATCGTGACCGACAGCCCCACTGAGCTCGTTCGGCGTCTGCTCCAGCGTCGTCGACGCAGCCACCGTTCCTCTCGCCAGGTCGATCAGGTGCACCTGTTTGGTCGCCGGGTCCGTGACGTAGACGGCGTCCTCGCGGGTGAAGACCGCCGGGCCCGGCTGCTGCCAGTCGTCGGGCTCCGTCCACTGGCCGGCCACCTGGATGGCTTTGAGGCTGTCCCCTGTCACCGGGTCGAACACGTGCAGCTTGCCGTCGGTGCCGAAAATCAGCGCCTCGCCCTGCGGACCCCGGCCCAGCGACCGGAACCAGTAGCTGACCGACGGAGGCAGCTGCACCAGCCGGAGCTGGTTCGTGGTGGTGTCGATGAGTGAGAACTGCTGCGGGCGTTCCAGTTCGGCGTCCTGGTCGACCTTCATGTCGCCGAGTACCACCGGCGAGTCCTCGTGCCCGCGGGTATTGCCGATCCGGCCGTAGGGGGTGGGGCTCGGAATCTTGGTGAACGTGCCGTTCGCGTACTCGAGGACGCCGTTCTCGCAACCCAGGATGACGACTTCGTCGGCGGCGACCGACTCCCCGTGAATGCCCGGGCACTCCTCGCTGCGGGCGATCTCCCGGTCGCCCTGCATTGCGACCGCTCCGGTGCGGTTCTCCGGATCGCCGATGCTGTGCACCAGGGTGCCGTCCTCGAGGATCACCGCCACGCCATGATGGGGCTGTGGCGTCGTGAACTTCTCGGTTTTCGGCATCCCGTCGGCCAGCGCGTGCGGATCGAAAGCGGTGATCTCCCCGGAGCCGTCGGCGAACAGGACGGTGTGTTCACCGTGCGCGACGACGTGACCGGCTTCTGCGGCCGGGAAGGTCTCGTCGGTCAACTCGCCCGCGGTCGCGTCGAGGACGCGGAAGCCCTCGTCGGTGGTGACGAGGACGTGCGACTGGTCGCCTGCCGAGTTGACGCGCAGGAAGCCGTCGAGCGGGATGTCCTGCTTCACCTCGAGCGTCTCGCCGTCGAGGACGTAGAGCCCGCCGTCGTACGTCGTCACCAGCGGCTCGTTGATCGGCGCAGCCGGCGCCTGGCTCTGGGCCGGCGACGAATCGGTAGTCCCGGCGTCCTCGTTGCCCCCCGAGCAGGCCGCCAGGACGGCCACTGTGCACGACAATGCTCCGACGCGGTACAGCCACCGCGGTGCGTTCATGTTCTTTCCCTTCGGATCTGTTACAGGGCGGCCGGCGGCTATCGCAGGCCGGTGACGATGGCGTCGGTGTTGGCGCGCATCATGTCGAGATACGTCGCGCCCGGCGTACCGGGCGGACTGAGTGATTCGCTGTACAGCGGGACGATCCGCACCTGCAGGCCTGCGTCCTCGGCCAGCACACGGGCCAGCCGCTCGGGCTGTGACGAGTCGACGAAGATCGCCGGCACCCCGGCGGTTTCGATGGCGCCGACCAGTGACTGCAGGTCCGAGGGACTCGGTGCGGCGAGCGTGGTGCCGCTCGGTACGACGGCGCCGACGATGGTGAAGCCGAATCGCTGCGCGAGGTAACCCAGCACGTGGTGGTTCGTCACGAGCTTGCGGCGTTCGGGCGCGATGGCGCCGAAACCGGTGACCATCGCCGCGTCGAGGTCGCGGAGTTCGGTCCGGTATCCCTCTGCGTTCTCGGACACCTCTGCGCCGTCGATGCCGTCGACGTCGCGCATCAGCGCGTCCTCGATGACGTCGACCGCGGTGATCATCCGCTGCGGATCGTTCCAGAAATGCGGATCAGGACTACCCACGCTGTCGCCGTCGGCATAGGGGATCGCGTCGATGTGGTCGCCGACGGCCAGCGTCGGCACGCCGTCACCGGCGGCACTGTCGACGTTGCGGATGACGTTCTCCTCCAGCCCGAGTCCGTTGTAGACGATCAGGCCGGCGCTCGACATCGCCGCGGCGTCCTGGGCGGAGAGGCCGAACGAGTGCGGGTCGGCGTTCGGCTTCATCAGCACGCGGACCTCCGCGGCATCCCCGACCACGTTGCGGACGACGTCACCGAGAATGTTCGTGGTGACGATGATCTCGGACTGCGCACCACTGTCACCGGATCCGCCACCGCACGCCGCCAGTACCGCCGTGCTCAGCGCGACCAACGCGGCCGCGACCGTGCGCCTCACCGGCCCGCCTCCACCATCAGGCCGGGAACTACCTGAGTGCGCAGAGTCCGGGCGATGCGCAGGCCGTCGGCGTAATCGATCTCGTACACCTCGTGGGCCGCGGCATTGTTGACATAGGCGCGGTCGGAATCGATCTCGAGCACCGGCTGCGTACCGTCGATGGGAATGTCACCGGGGAACAGCGGCACCCGCGCCGTCTCGGCGAGCGTGTTCACGTCGAAGGAGCCGAGCGTGCCGTCCCGGTGCAGGACCAGCACTGTGCCGTCGCCGGCGGTGTTGGTGGCCACCGCGTCGGCGACCGGGATCACGGTCCACTTCCGCTGCCGGCTGTCGAGCACCCACACGGCCCCGCCGGACAGGCCGGCGAAGACGTCGGCGCGGTCGCGGTGGTCCATCCGCTCCGGCCGCTGCGCGGGCGCGCCGGGCGGGAACGGCATGGCGGTCACCGTGAGGTCACCGTCGCCACCGGTCACCCGCACCGCCCCGGTCTCGCAGCCGAACACCACCGCCCTCCGGGTGGGCAGCCCCCACACCGGTTTGGGGCATTCGCCGGCCAGGTCCGCAGTCCCGTCGGCCCCGACCACCTGCACGCGGCCGGCATGGGTGACCGTCACCAGCCTGCTGCCGTAGGGCACCGCGGCTGCGACATCGTCAGGAACGGTCAGCCCGGGAGCGGGTTCAATGACTGTGTCCCCCAACTTCTCCCGATCAAGCAGCTGTACCCCGCCGTCCGTCGCCTCGACGGCCACCGCGACGTTGCTCGCGCTGACCGAGGCGGCCGGCACCTCGAGCGTCCCGACCTCACCGGGATCCGTGGCGAAGTAGTGGTAGTGCTCGCCGTGATCGAAGGTCCACGCCCCCGCGTCGACGATCGCCGTCCGGTCGCCCGCGCGCAGATAGCCGAAGCGGCCATCCCCGAGCAAACCGCTCACGGGGCCGTGCGAACCGACCCGCGTCTCAGTCTCGTCGACCGCGTCGTACACCGAGGTGTCACCGCTGGCGGGATCGACGAGCACGAGTTTGGTCAGCGCCCCGTCGAGTTCGCGGGCGCCCTCGACGACGACCTCGTCGTGCCCGTCGCCGTTGGCCGGTTCCTCGGAAGGTTGCGGCGCGTCGTTGTCGGCGCACCCCGCCACCAGCACCGCCGAGGCGGCCGCGACGGCGACCGGCCTCCATTTCGACCGCAGCAGCGATATCAGCGTCGAGACGAAGGAGATCCCGACGGCGACAGCCGCGATGGTGGCGCCGCCCGCGGTACCGGCGTACCAGGAGATCACCAGTCCCAGGTAGACAGCCGCCGAGCCGAACAGGGCCGCGAGCAACATGACCCTGGCGATGGAGCGCGCCCAGGTCAACGCTGTGGCCGGTGGCGCCACCAGAAGGCCGAGCACCAGCAGCGTCCCCACCACGTGGAAGGACGCCACCATGGCGATCGCCATCAGCACCGTCAGGGCGGGGATGGCGAGCTGTGGTCGCAGCCCGAGGGTGACCGCCTTTCGGGGGTCGAAGGTGACCGCCACGAACGCGCGATGGCCGATCACCACCGCCGCCAGAGTGAGCCCGAGCGCCACTGCCAGCACGATCAGGTCACCGGTACGCACCGCGAGCACGTCGCCGAACAGGAAGCCGGTGAGGTCGACGGCGAAGCTCTGCGAACGCGAGACGATGATCACGCCGACCGCGAGCATGCCGACCAGCAGCAGTCCGATGCTGGTGTCCGACGACACCTTCGAAGACCGGCCGATCGCGGCGACGCCGATCGCCATGGCCAGCGCCGCGACCATGCCGCCCACCATCAGGCTCGTCCCCGCCAGCGCTGCCAGCGCCACCCCGGGCAGCATGCCGTGCGTCATCGCCTCGCCGAGGAAGACGCTGCCGCGCAACAGCACCCAGCATCCGACCAGTGCGCACAGGCAGGCGGCGATCACACCGGCGACCAACGCCCGAGTCACGATGTCCGCCTCGAAGGGTTCGGTCAGCCAGCGGGTCATGCCGTACAGTCCTAGCAGTAATGAAAACCATTATCAACAAGGTGAGCGCCGTCACGCCCCGCATCGACGTGGCGGGCGTCGACTACGGCTATCCGCGGACGGCGGTCTTTCGCGGCCTCACGCTGTCCATCCCGCCCGGCGCCGTGACGGCCGTCGTCGGATCGAACGGCTCGGGCAAGTCCACCCTGCTCGGACTCCTCGCCGGGGTACTACGCCCCGACCGCGGCGACATCCGCGGCACCACAGGCGATGTGGCCTTCGCCGTGCAACGCAGCGAGGTCACCGACACCTTCCCGATCACCGCGGCCGAAGCGGTGATGATGGGCCGCTGGCGTCGGCTCGGACTGCTTCGGCGACCCAGCCGCGACGACCGCGCGGTGGTGGACCACTGGCTCGTCGAGATGGGACTCGACGGGCTGCGACGCCGGACGCTCGGCGAGCTGTCCGGTGGCCAGCGCCAACGGGTGCTGCTCGCACAGGCATTCGCCCAGGACGCCGGCCTGCTGCTGCTCGACGAGCCGACCACAGGACTGGACGCCGCGGCGTCCGCCTCGGTGATCTCACACCTCCGGCGACTGGCCGATGCGGGCACGACGGTCGTCGCCGCCACCCACGACGCCGCGGTCGTCGACGCCGCCGATCAGCGCATCGACCTCGACCGGGTGCCGCCGCACTAGGCTGGCGGCATGCCAACGGCTCGTGCCGATCTGTTCGTCGACCTCAACGCCGACCTCGGCGAGGGCTTCGGGATCTGGGACCTCGGCGACGACGACGCGATGCTGGACATCGTCACCAGCGCCAACGTCGCCTGCGGCTTCCACGCCGGCGACCCCGCCCGGCTGGCGAGGGTGTGCCGGGCCGCCGCCGAGCGCGGCGTCCGGGTCGGCGCGCAGGTCAGCTACCGCGATCTCGCAGGCTTCGGCCGCCGCTTCATCGACGCCACCGCCGAGGACCTCACCGCGGACGTGATGTACCAGATCGGTGCGTTGCAGGCGCTCGCCCATGCCGCAGGGTCACGGGTGTCCTACGTCAAACCCCATGGTGCGCTGTACAACTCGATCGTCGGCCATCACGGCCAGGCCCGCGCGGTGGCGGCCGCGGTGCACGCCGTCGATCCGGGGCTGCCGGTGCTCGGCCTGTCCGGGTCGGCGTTCTTCGCCGCCGCCGGGGAGCTCGGACTGCGCACGGTGCCGGAGGCGTTCGCCGACCGGGCCTACCGCGCCGACGGTCAACTGGTGTCGCGCCGCGAACCCAACGCGGTGCTCGGCGACGTCGGTGAGATCGTCGAACGGGTGGTGTCGATGGTGACCGCCGGCCGCGTCGACGCGGTCGACGGTTCGACGATCCCGATCTCCGTCGCCTCGGTCTGCGTGCACGGCGACTCACCGGGCGCGGTGGAGATCGCCACCGCGGTGCGGCGCCGCCTCACCGACGACGGCATCACCGTCGCACCGTTCACCGCCTAGCCGACCGCCTCCCGGTTGGCGCCCGCGACGACGGAGCCGAGCAGACCCGGCAGCGCCGCGTCCACCTCCTCGACGCGCAGTCGCTGGCAGGTGTGCCCGTCGAGAACAAGTCGCTCCGTGAGCCCCGCCTCGCGCAGGATCCGGAAATGGTGCGCGGCCGTCGACTTGTTGATGCCGTCGTAGAGCCCGCCGCACTGCACCGGTGCGCCGGCGTTGAACAACCGGCGCACCATCTCCAGCCGCACCGGGTCCCCGATGGCGCCGAGCACGTGCTGCACGGACGCGACCGGGTGGGTCGGGTAGGCGGCGGTTGGCGGTGTCATGTGTCCTTTGCCACGCGAAGTTTGATGAGGATCGAACCTAACGTACTCTCAGTTGAAGTTCGATGCCTGTCAAACCAATCATCGGGAGGGATCGGAGTGGTCGCGATCGAGTCTCCGCACGTCGACACCCAGCGCTGGGCGTACCCGCTGCTGCTGGTGCTCAGCGGCGTGGCGCTCGGCGTCTCGGGACTGCCCGCCCCGCTGTACGGCATCTACGAGTCTGCCTGGCACCTCTCGCCGCTGGCCACCACCGTGGTGTTCGGGGTCTACGCCATCGCCGCCCTGGCCGCCGTGCTGGTGTCCGGTCGCATCTCCGATGTGGTGGGCCGCAAACCCGTCCTGGTCACCGCGCTGATCGCCCTGCTGGTCGGGCTCGGCGTGTTCCTGATCGCCGACAACATGGCGCTGCTGCTGGTGGCCCGCACGATCCACGGCGCGGCCGTCGGCTCCATCGTCGTCGCGGGCGCCGCCGCACTGCTCGATCTGCGTCCTGACCACGGCGTGCGCTCCGGCCAGCTGAGCGGCGTGAGCTTCAACATCGGCATGACCGTCGCCATCGTCGGCTCCGCGCTGCTGGCCCAGTACGCGCCGCACCCCCTGCGCACCCCGTATGCGGTGGTGGCCGTCCTGTGCCTGATCGTCGGTGTCGGCCTGCTGGCGCTGCGCGAACCGCACCTCACCCGCAGCGGCGGACCCATTCGGATCGCGCGTCCCGCCGTGCCGGCCGAGATCCGCGCCGACTTCTGGTTCGCCGCCCTCGGCGTGATGGCGTCGTGGTCGGTGCTCGGCGTGCTGCTGTCGCTGTACCCGTCGCTGGCCGCCCGCCAGACCCACATCGACAACCTGGTGTTCGGCGGCGCCGTCGTCGGCACCACCGCCTTCGCCGCCGCGCTGGCCCAGCTCTTCGCCACCCGGATGCCCGCACGGCGCGCGGCCGTCGTCGGAGACGTCGGCATGGCGATGGCTCTGCTCGTGACGATCCCGGTGCTGATGTCGCACCAGTGGCAGCTGGTGTTCGTCGCGGCCGCGCTGCTCGGCGCCACCTTCGGACTCGGCTTCGGCGGCTCGCTGCGCCACCTGTCGGACGTGGTGCCCGCCGACCGTCGCGGCGAGACCATGTCGGCGTACTACCTGCTGGCCTACACCGCGATGGCGGTGCCGACGCTGATGGCCGGATGGGCCGCGACACGCTGGGACATCACCGCGGTGTTCCCGTGGTTCGCCGGCGCCGTCGCGGCGGCCTGCCTGGCGGCCGCCGCGTTCGGCCTGCGCAGCACCCGAGCCGCCGCCCGCGCCTGACGCGCCGGGAGCTCTCGCGAGCAGGCTCGGCGTCGATCGCGACTGGCACAATGGCCGCCGTGGCCGCCCCCGCACCGACCCGTCTCCGCCCGGGGTCGATGCCGGTGCTGGTGGTCACCATCGTGGCGCTGGCGCTCTTCGGCGGCGCGCTTCGCGAGGTGGTGCTCGACCGGCCGACGCTGGCGACGGCGGCCACCGTGTTCTGCGGAATCTTCGTGCAGGCCCTGCCGTTCCTCGCGCTGGGCGTGGTGATCAGCGGACTGGTCGCCACCTTCGTCACCCCCGACCGGCTGGCACGCTGGCTGCCGCGGCGCACCGGCCCGGCCATCCTGACCGCGGGCGTGGCGGGCGCTGCGCTGCCCGGATGCGAATGCGGTTCGGTGCCGGTGGCTCGGCGGCTGTTCGGCGACGGGGCCGTCGGCGCCGCGGCGCTGACCTTCATGCTGGCCGCACCCGCGATCAACCCCGTGGTGCTGGTCGCGACGGCGGTGGCGTTCCCCGGCGCACCGGAGATGGTGGCGGCCCGCTGCGCGGCGTCGCTGCTGACCGCGCTGATCATGGGTGCGGTGTGGGCGAGGTTCGGCCGGGGCGAGTGGATCACCCGCCGGCTGCCCAGCGCTCACGACGACGGCACGTCGTCGCGCTGGACGGTGTTCACCGAGGCGGCAAGGCACGACTTCCTGCAGGCGGCTTCCTATCTCGTGATCGGCGCGGCCGCCGCGGCGGCGCTGCACATCCTGGTGCCCGACTGGGTGTTCGAGCATCTCGCCGGCCAACTGGTGCTCGGCATCGTCACCATGGCGCTGCTGGCGGTGGTGCTCGCTCTGTGCTCGGAGGCCGACGCCTTCGTCGCGGCGAGCCTGACGATGCTGCCGCTGCTGCCCCGGTTGGTGTTCCTCGTGGTGGGCCCCGCGATCGACCTCAAACTCTTCGCGATGCAGGCCGGCATGTTCGGCCGCGCGTTCGCAGTCCGGTTCGGCCCGGCCACCTTCGTGGTCGCGACCCTGGTGGCCACCGGTGTCGGCCTGGTGGTGCTGGGGCCGCAATGAGCCGCGAGACGGAGAACGCGCTGCTGCTGCTGGTCGGTGTGAGCACCGCCATCATCACCGCCACCGGCGTCTACACCCGATACGTCAAACCGTCGCTGCTGCCGTGGCTCGCGGCCTCGGCGGCGCTGCTGATCGTGCTCGCGGTGACCGCGATAGTGCGGGATGTCCGGCGCGGCGGCCATTCTCACGACGACGATGGTCACGGACACCGCACCGGAGCAGCGTGGCTGCTGGTCCTGCCCGTCGCGCTGCTGGCGTTCATCGTGCCGCCGCCGATCGGACCGCTGGCGGCGGGCCCGTCGGTGACCGAGGTGTCCACCGACGTCCTGCGCCGCCCGTTCCCACCACTGTCCGCGGAGCCCGCCCCTGAGGTCTCACTGCCGGACGTGCTGATCCGCGTCGCCCAGGACAGCGCGGGCACTCTGAACGGACGCTCCATCACCGTCGTCGGCTTCACCATGAGGGACGGCACCCGCACCGACCTGGCGCGGGTGGTCATCATGTGCTGCGCCGCCGACGCCCGGCTGGCGCGCATCCACGTGGGCGGCCCGGCCGCAGCCCGACTCGCCGACCTGCCCGAGAACACCTGGGTTCGCGTCGAGGGCGAAGTGCCTCCCGGACAGGGCGATTCGTCGGGCCGCAGCATCCCGATGCTCAACGTGTCGCAGGTGACGAGCATCGACCCGCCGAAGGAGCAGTACGCCTACTAGGCGGGCCCCATGGGCAGCAGCGCCATCTCGCGGGCGTTCTTGATCGCGATCGCCACCTGACGCTGCTGCTGCACGGTCAACCCGGTGACCCGGCGCGACCGGATCTTGCCGCGCTCACTGAAGAACGTGCGCAACAGCGGAACGTCCTTGTAGTCGACGCGGGTCACTCCCGCGGCTTTGAGCGGATTACGTTTCTGCCGTTTGGTTTCGGGTAGGGGCGCGCGGCGCTGCCTCGGCTTCTTCTTGGCCATGGTCACCAACTCGACTTCCGGATACCGGGCAGCTCGCCGCGGTGGGCGAGTTCGCGGACCCGTACCCGCGACAGCCCGAACTTGCGCAGGTGCCCGCGCGGGCGGCCGTCGACCGCGTCGCGGTTGCGCAGCCGGACCGGGCTGGCGTCGCGGGGCATCCGCTGCAACTCCCGCTGGGCGGCCGCCCTTTCCTCGACGGTGCCGGCCCGGCGGATGATCTCCTTGAGCTCACCGCGGCGTTCGGCGTAGCGGGCCACCGTCGCCCGCCGCCGCTCGTTCTTGACGATCTTCGACGTCTTGGCCATCAGCGCTCCTCCCTGAAGTCGACGTGACGGCGCACCACGGGGTCGTACTTCTTCATGACCAGCCGGTCCGGGTCGTTGCGGCGGTTCTTGCGCGTCACGTACGTGTAGCCGGTGCCCGCGGTCGATCGCAGTTTGACGATCGGGCGGATCTCGTTGCGCGCCATCAGATCTTCTCCCCCCGCGCCCGGATGCGGGCAACCACGGCCTCGATGCCGTCACGGTCGATGACCTTGATCCCCTTCGCGCTGACCGTGAGCGTGACCCGGCGGCCCTGCGAGGGCAGGAAGTAGGTCTTGCGCTGGATGTTGGGGTTCCAGCGGCGCGGGCTGCGCCGGTGCGAGTGCGAGACCGTGTTGCCGAATCCTGGCTTGCGCCCGGTGACCTGACAATGCGCGGACACGTCGCCCTCCCTTCTCTACTAATGACAATCGTTTTCGACAAGCGTCGACGGAGACGGTAGCGTAACCACCGAGTAAATGAAAACGATTGTCAACACGACGGAGGTGTGATGCGGACACCGGTGGTCGTCGTCGCCGGCCAGGGCTACGTCAACAAGGTGAGTGATCTGCTGCTGCAGACGCCCGGCACTGTCGCGGTGGTACATCGCTTCGACGGACAGGTGGTGGTGCGCGCGGTCGCGATCCGGCGGGGCGACCAGGTCGAGCTGTCCGAGTGGCCGCTGGAGCTGACCGGGGGCTGTGTCGGCTGCACCGTCCGCAACGATCTGCTGGTGCTGCTGCGCAGGCTGCACCGTCGCAGTGACGTCGACCGCATCGTGGTGCAGCTGCAACCGTGGCTGGAACCCGAACCCGTCTGCTGGGCGATCGAGAACATCCCGGTGCACGTCGGGCCGGGCTATATCGACGGCCCGGCCGGCCGCGACGTCCGCATCGACTCCGTGGTCACCTGTGTGGACTCCGCGGACTGGCTCGAGCAGGCGCTCGGCGAGGACGAACTCGACGACAACCGCACGGTGGCCCAGGTGGTGGTCGGGCAGGCCGAGTTCGCCGACGTGCTGGTGCTCACCGCACCGGAACCGAGGACGCTGGCGGTGCTGCGCAGGCTGGCGCCCAGGGCCCGGCTCACCGTCGGCACCGACCACGTAGAGACGGCGCTGGCCAACCTGGAACCCGACGCCCGGCGCGGCCGCGAGCACAACCCGCACGACCCGCTGCTGGCCGGCGAACCACCGCTGCGCGCGGACGGCGACGTCCGCCTCGTCGAGTTCACCGCCCGCCGCCCGTTCCACCCGCACCGGCTGCACCAGGCCATCGACGACCTGCTCGACGGCGTGGTGCGGGTGCGCGGCCGGGCCTGGCTGGCCAGCCAGCCCGACGCCGTCGTCTGGATCGAATCCGCCGGTGGCGGACTGCACGTCGGCCATGCCGGCGAGTGGCTGGTCGCGATGTCGGCCAACCAGCGCGCCTACGTCGCACCCGACCGCACCGCGCTCGCCGCGCTGCACTGGGACGACCGCTTCGGTGACCGCCACGTGTCCATGACCGCGCTGCTGTGCGGCGCCGACCCCGAGGTGATCACCCGCGCCCTCGACCGCGCCCTGCTCACCGACGACGAGCTGGCCCGGCCCGACGAATGGCCCTCCTATCCCGACCCGTTCGGCGACTGGCACGAGGATCCCTGCGATGACCTGGACGTGGACGCGGTCAAGGACCCCGCGGTCAACGACGGCCACGACGGCGGCCAGGGAGCGGCACCGCTCTAGGGTGGGCCCATGCGCCTTCGCGCCGGCAGGCCCCACCTCGATGCCCACGCCCGCCTCTTCGACGCGCCCGCCGCCGACGCCGACAGCCCGCTGACCGTCACGTGGGCCGGCGTCACCACCCTGCTGGTCGACGACGGCACGTCGGCGCTGATGACCGACGGCTTCTTCTCCCGGCCCGGCCTGCTGTCGGTCGGGCTGCGCCGGATCGCGCCGTCACCGCCGCGCGTGGACGGCTGCCTCGCCCGGCTCGGTGTGCAGCGGCTCGACGCCGTGCTGCCGGTGCACACCCACTTCGACCACGCGCTCGACTCCGCGCTGGTCGCCGAGCGCACCGGCGCCGCGCTGGTCGGCGGCGCGTCGGCCGCCCAGGTCGGCCGCGGCCACGGACTGCCCGCCGACCGGCTGCTGGTCGCCGAACCCGGGACGGCGATGACGCTCGGCGCCTACCGCGTCACGCTTCTCGAGTCGGAACACTGCCCGCCCGACCGGTTTCCGGGTGCGATCACCGAACCCGTCACGCCGCCGGTGCGGGCGTCGGCCTACCGCTGCGGCGAGGCCTGGTCGACGATGATCGAGCACTCCCCCACGGGCCGGCGGCTGCTGATCGTGGGCAGCGCCGGCTTCGTGCCCGGCGCACTCGACGGCAGCAAGGCCGACGTGGTCTACCTCGGGGTCGGCCAGCTCGGCGTGCAGCCGGAGCGCTACCTCGTCGACTACTGGACCCACGTGGTGCGCGCGGTCGGCGCCCGCCGCGTCGTGCTCATCCACTGGGATGACTTCTTCCGGCCTCTGCACCTGCCGCTGCGGGCGCTGCCCTACGCCGGCGACGACCTCGACTTCTCGGTGCGCGTGCTCACCCGGCTCGCCGCAGCCGACGGCGTGCCGCTGCACCTGCCGACACTGTGGCAGCGCGAGGATCCCTGGCTCACCTGATCCGGACATACGAAGGCGGCAGCGGCATCCCGAGGTCGGCCAGCACCGCCCGCAGCCGGGTCGGGTAGTCGGTGATGATGCCGTCGGCGCCCGCGGCGATCTGCGCACGCATCGCGCCCTCGTCGTTGATCGTCCACGGGATCACCCGCAGGCCCGCCGCGTGCGCCCGGTCGACGAACGCCCGGTCGGCCACCAGCGCGAAGCCGGGATCGGCGGGCGTCTGCCCATAGGGCACCGAGTAGCCCGGCGACAGGATGTTCGCGCCGACCTGCTGCGCCGCGGCGATCGGGTCGGGCGTCGCCTCCGGGTCGATGCCGGCCAGCCACGGCGAGCCGGGCACCCAGGTGGTCTCGTCCCACAGCGCCACCAGCGGGATCGACGGCTCTGCCCGGCGCACCATCGGCAGCGTGCGCCAGTCGAAACTCTGGATGTCGACCCGGCCGACCTTGCCCGCCGCCCGCACCGCCGCGAGGATCACGTCCACGAAGACCTCCGGCGGCGCCGACTCCTCGGGGTGTTCGGCCTCCACCTTGGTCTCGATGTTGAACCGCACGTCGGCCCCGAAGTCGTCGGCGAGGGCGAACACCTCCGGCAGGACGGCGATCCTGTTGCCCCGCACCACTTCGGCATCCGGATAACCGGCCAGCAGCTTCCCGCAGTCGAGGGTGCGAATCTGGGCGAGGGTGAGGTCACGCACCAGCTTGCCGACGTAGGGGAACTGCGGGTCGCCGGGGAACGCAGGGGCGGTGTCCGCGCACTTCTCCGGTGCGATCCGCGGGTCGTGCCAGACCAGCGGCTGGTCGTCCCTGGTGACGACGATGTCGAGTTCGAGTGTGCTGACCCCCAGTTCGAGCGCCTTGGTGAACGCGCGCAGCGACTCCTCGGTGGTCTCGCCGCGACCACCCCGGTGCGCCTGCAGATCGAAGCCCGACGGCTGCGCGGCGGCAGGGGGTGCGCCGCCGAACGCGACCGTGGCGGCGACGAGCATGATGAGGGTGGCAGCTCTGCGCATGGCTGAGACGTTATCGGCGCCGGCGCAGCCGCAGGCAGGCTCGAGGCGGACCAACGCAGTTTCGTCATCGAAAGTTCGGAAGGATGTCACGCGCGTTGGCCATGAGCCTGCTGCTGCTCGCCGTCGTGCTGGCGTTCGCGGTGGTCCGCCCGCGAGGGCTGCCCGAGGCGGTCGTCGCCGTGCCCGCCGCGGCGCTGCTGGTCGGCATCGGCACGATCTCACTCGACGACGCCGCCACCGAGATCCGGGAACTGCTGCCGGTTGTCGGGTTCCTGGCCGCGGTGCTGGTGCTGTCGCGGCTGTGCGACGACGAAGGGCTGTTCCACGCCGCCGGTGTGCTGATGGCCCGGGTCAGCGCAGGCGATCCGCGGCGCCTGCTGCGGATGGTGTTCGTCGTCGCGGCCGCCGTCACCGCGGTGCTGAGCCTGGACGCCACCGTCGTCCTGCTGACGCCGGTGGTGATCGCCACCGCGGCGACCCTGTCGATACCGGCGCGGCCCCACGCCTATGCCACCGCCCATCTGGCCAACAGTGCGTCGCTGCTACTGCCGGTGTCCAACCTGACCAATCTGCTGGCATTCGCGGCGGCCGGACTGTCGTTCACCCGGTTCGCCGCACTGATGGCGTTGCCCTGGCTGGTCACGATCCTCGTCGAGTTCGCGCTGCTGCGCTGGTTCTTCGCCCGCGATCTGGCCGTCACACCGCGGCACGCCGACCACCCGCCGCCTGCGGAGGTGCCGGTGTTCGTGCTCGTGGTGCTGGCGCTCACGCTGCTCGGCTTCGCGCTCACCTCGCTGGCCGGGCTGGCACCGGCCTGGACGGCACTGGCCGGGGCGGTGGTGCTCGGCCTGCGCAGCCTCGCGCAGCGCCGGAGTTCGGTGGCCGGCATCGCGCGAGCGGTCAACGTGCCGTTCCTGGCGTTCGTGCTGGCGCTCGGCGTGGTGGTCAAGGCGGTGATGGTGCACGGCCTCGACGACGCGATGCGCGACGTGCTGCCCGGCGGCCACACCCTGCCCGCGCTGCTGGGGATCGCGGCCGTCGCCGCGGTGCTGTCCAACGTCGTCAACAACCTGCCCGCGGTGCTGGTGCTGCTCCCGCTCATCGCAGGCGCAGGTCCGGCCGCCGTGCTCGCGGTGCTGATCGGGGTCAACATCGGGCCCAACCTCACCTACGTGGGATCGCTGGCGAACCTGCTGTGGCGCAACGTGATCCGCAGACACGACATCCCGGCGGGCGCGCTCGCGTTCAGCCGGGTCGGAGTGGTCACCGTGCCGCTGACACTGGTCGCCGCGGTGGTCGCACTCTGGGCCGGAATCCGGCTGATCGGCGTCTGAGCCGTGGCGTACCGAGCGGATCCGGCCGGGACTGGGCACAATTGCACCCGTGGTGACGTTCAGCAGATACGTCGCGATCGGAGACTCCTTCACCGAAGGGGTCGGTGACCCGCATCCGGGCAGCAGGAACGGGCTGCGCGGCTGGGCCGACCGGGTGGCCGCCCACCTCGCCGAGGACCATCCGGGCTTCCGGTACGCCAACCTCGCCGTGCGTGGCCGGGTGATGGACGACATCGTGGCCGAGCAGATCCCGCTGTGCGCGCTGCTCGAACCCGACCTGGTCACCGTGTACGCGGGCATGAACGACCTGATGGCGCTGGCCGTCGACACCGACGCGGTGATGGCCCGCTACGCCGAAGGGCTCAAGGCGCTGCAGCAGACCGGCGCGGTGGTGCTCGCCTTCACCGCACCCGACCTCGGCGCCAAGCCGCTGTTCCGCGGACTGCGCGGCCGCGCCGCCATCTACAACGAACTGCTGCGCACCACCACCGACGACCTCGGCATCGGCCTGGTGGACTTCTGGCGGTTCGACGAGTTCCGCGACCCGCTGCTGTGGGACGGCGATCGAGTGCACCTCTCGCCGCTCGGCCACGAGGTGATGGCGGCGCGGGTGCTCGAGGCACTCCCGGACACCGGGTCGCGCGCGGCGCCGGTACCGAACTTCGTCCCCGCCCCGACATCTGGCGCCGACGTGTACACCAATGTCCGGTGGGCGATCTCGTTCGCCGCACCGTGGGCGATCCGGCGGCTGCGACGGATGACACCGGGGGCGGGCATCGAGCCGAAGTCGAACACGCTCATCAGCGTCGGCTGACGTGGTGTCCGCATGCCGGCGTTCACGCACCATTGAGGTGCCGTTCGCAATGGCCGAGTAGCACGGCTGACGTGCCCGACGATCCTGACTCCGCCGCCCCGCGCGTCGGCGGACTCCACCTGCAGTTCGGCGCCGACGCCGCGACCGAGGTCGTCGTGTCCTGGCACACCGCGGCGCCGGTGCGCCACCCGCGCGTGCACTACGGCACGCCCGCCGACGGGTTCCGCGAGGTGGCCGACGCCGAGACGACCGGCTACCGGGATGCCATGTCGGGCACGGAGATCCTGGCCCACCACGCCCGGCTGACCGGGCTGCGGCCCGGCACGAACTACGTCTACGCCGCCGTGCACGACGGCGCCGAGCCCGCGCTGGGCACCGTGCGCACCGCCCCTCGCGGCCGGGTCCCGCTGCGGTTCACCAGCTTCGGCGACCAGGGCAGCCCGATGCTCAACGCCGCACGCAAGGGCCGCTTCGTCAGCGACAGCATCGGCTCACCCGCCGCGGGTGACATCACCGCGGCCGTCGAGCGGACCCGGCCGCTGTTCAACCTCTGCAACGGCGATCTGGCCTACGCCAACCTGTCGGGCGACCGGATCCGGGCCTGGTCGGATTGGCTGGAGAACAATTCCCGCTCGGCCAGGCACCGGCCGTGGATGCCCGCCGCGGGCAACCACGAGAACGAACTGGGCAACGGCCCGGTCGGCTATGCGGCCTACCAGTCCTACTTCGCGCTGCCCGCCTCCGGCGCCGGGCCCGGCCTGCGCGGGCTCTGGTATGCGTTCACCGCCGGTGCGGTCCGGGTGATCAGCCTCAACAACGACGACGTCTGCTACCAGGATGCGGGCAACTCCTACATCCGCGGCTACTCCGGCGGCGCCCAGAAGCGTTGGCTGGAGGGCGAACTCGCGCGTACTGCCGCGGACGGCGACATCGACTGGATCGTGGTGTGCATGCACCAGACGGCGGTGTCGACCGGCGACGGCACCAACGGCGCCGACCTCGGCGTCCGGGAGAACTGGTTGCCGCTGTTCGACCGCTACGGCGTCGACCTGGTGCTGTGCGGCCACGAGCACCACTACGAACGCAGCCATCCGTGCCGCGGCACCCTGCCCACCGGCGTGCTGACACCCCGCCCGGTCGGCGCCGACCCGCTGACCGTCGACACCAGCAGCGGCACCGTGCACGTGATGGCCGGTGCGGGCGGCACGTCGGTGCCGTCGAACCGGATGCTCTTCCCCGACGCGCGGTGTCGTGTTCTCGTCGGCGTCGGCGAGGTGGACCCGGTGTCGGGCCTGCGGGTGCCCCGCTACGTCGAGGAGGCCGCGGTGTGGTCAGCGGTGCGCGACGTCGAGAATCCCTGCGGATTCCTGGTGTTCGATGTCGATCCCGGCCCGCCCGGCGGGCCGACCACGATGACGGGCACCTATCTCGCCGTGCGCGGACCGTACGGCGACACCGAGGTGGTGGACCGGTTCGTGTTGACCCGGCCCCGACGCGGATAGGTCAGCTGCGCCGCTGGCGGGCGATCTCGGCGAGCACCACGCCTGCGGCCACCGACGCGTTCAGCGACTCGGTCGGCCCGGCCATCGGGATCGACACCACGGCGTCGCAGGTCTCGCGGACCAGCCGTGAGAGCCCCTTGCCCTCGGAACCCACCACGACCACCATCGGCCCGGTGCCCTCGAGCTCGTCGACCGTGATGTCGCCGTCGGCGTCGAGCCCGACCACCTGGAGACCGGCGTCGGACCACGACTTCAGCGTGCGGGTCAGGTTGGTGGCCCGGCTCACCCGCAGGCGGGCCGCGGCGCCCGCGCTGGTGCGCCACGCGACGGCGGTGACCGAGGCCGAGCGGCGCTGCGGGATCAGCACACCGTGGCCGCCGAACGCCGACACCGACCGCACGATCGCGCCGAGGTTCCGCGGATCGGAGATGTTGTCCAGCGCGACCAGCAGCGGCGGCTCGTCGGCGGCCTTGGCCGCTTTCAACAGGTCGTCGGGATGGGCGTAGTCGTAAGGCGGCACCTGCAGGCCGAGCCCCTGGTGCAGGGTGAACCCGCTCATCCGGTCAAGGTCGGAACGCGGCACCTCGAGGATGGAGATGCCGGCGTCGGCGGCGATCTGCACCGCCTCGGTCAGGCGTTCGTCGTTGTCGGCGCCCAGTGCCACGTACAGCGCCGTCGCAGGCACCCCCGCCCGCAGGCACTCCACCACCGGATTGCGGCCCAGCACGAGTTCTGTGGTGTCCTCGGGCTTCTTCTGCCTGCCCTGCTGTGACCTCGCGGCCTTGGCGGCACGTTTCGCCGCCGGGTGGCTCGGCCGCTGATTCGCCGGCGGCGTCGCGCCGCGGCCCTCGAGGCCCCGTCTGCGCACCCCGCCCGAACCGACCGTCGGCCCCTTCTTGGTGCCTTCCTTGCGTACCGCGCCGCGTCGCCTGGAATTACCCGCCATGGTCAGTCGTCCTTGCTGTGGCCGTCGAGCAGCGTCCACTGGGGACCGTCGGCGGTGTCGGTGACCTCGATGCCGGCCTCTTTGAGGCGGTCGCGGATCTGGTCGGCGGTGGCCCAGTCCCGGCCGGCGCGCGCCTCGGCGCGGCCGGCCAGCGCCCACTGCACCAGCACGTCGACCGCGGCCAGCGCGGCCGTCGTCTCGTCGCGGGACTCCCAGCGCTCGTCGAGCGGGTCGCACCCGAGGATGCCCATCATCGCCCGGATGGCGCGGGCGTGGCCCATCGCCGTCTCGTGGTCGCCGGACTCGAGCGCCCGGTTGCCCTCGGCGCGGGCGGCGTGCACCTCGGCCAGCGCGGCGGGCACGGCCAGGTCGTCGTCGAGAGCGGCGGCGAATCTCGGCGTCCAGTCGCCGGGCACCACGGTGCCGACGCGGCTGCACACCCGGTGCAGGAAGTCCTCGATGCCGGTGTAGGCCTTCACCGCGTCCTGCAGTGCGTTCTCGGAGAACTCCAACATCGACCGGTAATGCGCGCTGCCCAGGTAGTACCGCAGTTCCGCGGGCCGGACCCGTTGCAGGACAGCGGGAATGGAGAGCACGTTGCCCAGCGACTTGCTCATCTTCTCGCCGCCCATGGTGACCCAGCCGTTGTGCAGCCAGTAACGGGCGAAGCCGTCGCCGACCGCCTTGGCCTGGGCGATCTCGTTCTCGTGGTGGGGGAACACCAGATCCATTCCGCCCGCGTGGATGTCGAACTCGGCGCCGAGATAGGACTCGCACATCGCCACGCACTCGGTGTGCCAGCCCGGGCGGCCGGGTCCCCACGGCGTCGGCCACGACGGCTCGCCGGGTTTCGCGCCCTTCCACAGCGTGAAGTCACGCTGGTCGCGCTTGCCGGTGGCGACGCCCTCACCCTGGTGGACGTCGTCGATGCGGTGCCCCGACAGCCTGCCGTAGTCCGGATAGCTGGCCACGTCGAAGTACACGTCGCCGTCACCGGTGTAGGCGTGCCCCTGGTCGATGAGCCGCTCGATCAGCTCGACCATCTGGGTGATGTGCCCGGTCGCGCGGGGTTCGGCCGACGGCGGCAACACGCCGAGGGCGTCGTAGGCGGCCGAGAACGCCCGCTCGAAGGTGGCCGCCCACTCCCACCACGGCCGGCCGGCGTCGGCCGCCTTGTTCAGGATCTTGTCGTCGATGTCGGTGACGTTGCGGATGAACGCGACGTCGTAGCCCTTGGCGGTGAGCCAGCGGCGCAGCACGTCGAAGGCGACGCCGCTGCGGACGTGTCCGATGTGCGGAAGGCCCTGAACCGTTGCGCCACATAGATAGATCGACACGTGCCCGTCGCGCAGCGGGACGAAGTCGCGCACGCCACCGGTCCAGGTGTCGTGGAGGCGGAGGTCGCCTCCGGCGCGGGCTTCGGTCACGACGCGCCAGCTTACCGGCAGGTTTACGACATTCCGGCATCGGCGACGACAAGAGCCGTCGCGATCGCCGCCAGCCCCTCGCCGCGCCCGGTGAGTCCGAGGCCGTCGGTGGTGGTCGCCGACACCGACACGGGCGCGTCGAGCAGCTCGGTCAGCAACTGCTGAGCCTCCGCCCGCCGCGGCCCGATCTTGGGCCTGTTGCCGATGACCTGCACGGCGGCGTTGCCCACGCGGAAGCCCTCGGCCCGCAGCAGACCGTGCACGTGGCGCAACATGTCCGCCCCGCCGACGCCCCGCCACTCCTCACGGCCGGTGCCGAACACCGAGCCCAGGTCGCCGAGCCCGGCCGCCGAGAGCAGCGCGTCGCACAGCGCGTGCGCGGCGACGTCGCCGTCGGAGTGTCCCTCGCAGCCGTCGTCGTCGGGAAACAACAGGCCGAGCAGCCAGCACGGCCGGCCGGCCTGCACGGGGTGCACGTCGGTGCCGAGGCCGACCCGCGGCAGGTTCATCGCGGGGCCACTCACACCCGGGCGCCCAGCAGGGCCTCGGCCAGCAGCAGGTCGTTCGGTGTGGTGATCTTGAAGGCCAGCGGGTCCCCGTCGACGGTCTGCACCTGACCGCCCATGTGCTCGACCATCGACGCGTCGTCGGTGAACCCGCCACCCACTGCGGACCGGTAGGCGCGGCGCAGCACGTCGGTGTGGAAGCCCTGCGGGGTCTGCACGGCGCGCAGTCCCGCCCGCTCCGGCGTGCCGAGCACCGCGCCGTTCGCGTCGACGGCCTTGATGGTGTCGGTCAGCGGGAGCGCAGGCACGACGGCGGTGTGGCCGTCCTGCAGTGCACGCACCACGCGCACGATCAGCGATGGTGGGGTCAGCGCGCGGGCAGCGTCATGCACCAGCACGAATTCCGCGTCGCCCACCACTTCGAGAGCCAAGCGCACGGATTCGGTGCGGTCGGCCCCGCCGGCGACGATCACCGCATGGGCGCCAAAGACCAGCTTGGCCTCGTCGGTGCGGTTCGGCGGCACCGCCACCACCACGCTGTCGACGACACCAGATTCCCGCAGGCCGGCCAGCGCGTGTTCGAGCATCGGCCGACCGGTGAGATGGACGAACGCCTTGGGCGCACCGGCCGCGAGCCGTTGACCGGACCCCGCGGCAGGCACGACCGCCACCGTGGTCATTGCGCGTCAGGACGCGGCAGCAAGCGCCTCGTCGAGAATGTTCATCGCCTTCTCGTCATCGGTGTTCTCGGCCAGTGCGAGTTCGCCGACGAGGATCTGCCGCGCCTTGGCCAGCATCCGCTTCTCGCCTGCCGACAGACCGCGCTCCTGATCCCGGCGCCACAGATCGCGAACCACCTCGGCGACCTTGTTGACGTCACCCGACGCCAGCTTCTCGAGGTTGGCCTTGTAGCGGCGCGACCAGTTGGTCGGCTCCTCGGTGTGCGGGGCACGCAGCACCTGGAAGACCTTGTCCAGGCCCTCCTGTCCGACCACATCGCGAACGCCCACATATTCGGCGTTGTCGGCGGGCACTCGAACGGTCAGATCACCCTGGGCGACCTTCAGGACGAGGTATTCCTTCGCCACACCCTTGATCGTCCGGGTTTCGATCGCATCGATCAACGCAGCACCGTGATGTGGGTAAACAACGGTGTCTCCGACCTTGAAAATCATCAGTTTCGAGCCCCTTTCACGTGTCCATGTTAACACGACGCGCGGACAGGCGGGGATCAACGATGCAGGTCAGGGGCGTTGACCGGGAAGACCAGGGGTTGACAGAGCCAGGAATCCGTGCAAGGCAACCCTTGCCTGGGCGACCCGCACCGGCCTTGCGCGCAAACACCCTCCGCCCTGCGGTACCGCCCGCTCACCGCACCTACTACTCTGCATAGTCGAACGGCATGTCGTCGGTCCGTCGTCGTCGGACCCGCACCCAGGAGGCTCGAGTGAACCGCTTCGGACTGCGCGCTTCGGCGGTCACCACCGGCCTGGCCGTCGCCGGGCTGGCCGCGACCCTGACACTCAGCGGATGCAGCGCCGGGCAGATCGCCCAGACGGCCACCCAGGAGCCCGCGATCAACGGCGTCAGCGCAAACGCCGGTGAGATCTCGCTGCGCAACGTGCACCTGCGGGCCCCGCAGACATCCGACTACGTGCGCCCGGGCAGCGATGCCGAACTGCTCTTCGTGGCCGCCAACAACTCCCCCGACGTCAACGACAAGCTGGTGTCCATCCGGTCCGACGTCGCGACCGTCACCCTGGCCGGGGACGCCCAGGTGCCCGCGGGTGGCGCCCTGATCGTCGGCGAGCCCGACGGGCAGATCGCGCCGCTGGAGGCCGTCGAGGCCGCCGACACCGTCACCGCCGAGGTGACGCTGACCAAGCCGATCTCCAACGGCCTGACCTACGACTTCGAGTTCACCTTCGAGCGCGGCGGCAAGACCACCGTCGCGGTGCCGATCTCCGCCGGCGAACAACAGCGCCGCGACGATCCCGGCCAGCTCGACAACGAAGGCGACGAAGGACACGGCGCCGGACACTGACGTTCTGTCGGTCGCGCGGGATACCGTCGACCTGTGGCAAGAGCGCGCGCGCAGTACCGCTGCTCGGAGTGCCGGCACATCACCGCCAAGTGGGTCGGCCGCTGCGCTGAGTGCGGCACCTGGGGCACCGTCGAAGAGGTAGCGCTCCTCGCGCCCGTCCGGACCGGCCAGCTCGGCGGCGCCGGCACGGCGCTGCGCATGCCCGGCTCCCCCGCGGTGCCCATCAGCACCATCTCCGCGGGCACCACGCGCCATGTCGACACCGGCGTCGCCGAACTCGACCGGGTGCTGGGCGGTGGGCTGGTCCCTGGCTCGGTGACACTGCTGGCCGGCGAGCCGGGCGTCGGCAAGTCGACGCTGCTGCTCGAGGTCGCCCACCGGTGGGCCGCGGCAGGCCGGCGCGCGCTGTACCTGTCCGGTGAGGAGTCGGCCGGCCAGGTCCGGTTGCGCGCCGAACGCACCGGCTGCACCCACGACGAGCTGTACCTGGCCGCCGAATCCGACCTGTCGACCGCGCTCGGCCACATCGACGCGGTGCAGCCGACGCTGGTGATCGTCGACTCGGTGCAGACCATGACCAGCGCCGAGACCGACGGCGTCCCCGGCGGGGTGACGCAGGTGCGGGCGGTCACCACCGCGCTCACCTCCTATGCCAAGACCAGCGGTGTCGGGGTGCTGCTGGTCGGGCATGTGACCAAGGACGGCGCCATCGCGGGGCCGCGGTCGCTGGAACACCTGGTCGACGTGGTGCTGCACTTCGAAGGGGACCGGGCGTCGACGCTGCGGATGGTGCGCGGCGTCAAGAACCGGTTCGGCGCCGCCGACGAGGTGGGCTGTTTTCAGTTGCACGACACCGGGATCGAGGGGGTCGCCGACCCGTCCGGACTGTTCCGCGACCAGCGCACCACACCCGTGCCGGGCACCGCCGTCACCGTCACCCTCGACGGCAAACGGCCGCTGATCGGTGAGGTGCAGGCGCTGGTCGGTGCGCCGACCGCGGCGATGCCGCGGCGCGCGGTCAGCGGCATCGACTCGGCCCGCGCCGCGATGATCGCCGCCGTACTCGACAAGCACCTCCGCCTCGGCGTCGGTAGCCAGGACATCTACCTGTCCACCGTCGGCGGCATGCGGCTCACCGACCCGTCGGCGGACCTCGCCATCGCGCTCGCGATGGCCTCGGCGCGCAAGGACCTGGCCATGCCCGCCGACTCGGTGGTGATCGGCGAGGTGGGGCTGGCCGGTGATCTGCGCCGGGTCACCGGGATGGACCGCCGGCTCGCCGAGGCGGCCCGGCTGGGCTTCACCTCGGCCGTGGTGCCCGCCGGATTGAAGTCCGTCCCGAAGGGGATGCGCGTGCTGCACGCCGACAACATCGGCGCGGCATTGCGGGTGCTGCGCCGGATCGCGGACAATAGCGCCCGATCCGAGGAGTAGCCATGGCAGTGAAGTCGACCGGCCGGACCGGCCGCACCGGGCGCAACGTGGTGCCACTGACGCGTCCGACGCTGCGGGAGACGCTGGGCAGGCTCGCACCCGGGACCCCGCTGCGCGACGGCCTGGAGCGCATCCTGCGCGGCCGCACCGGCGCGTTGATCGTCCTCGGCTACGACGACAGCGTCGAGGTCATCTGCGACGGCGGGTTCGAACTCGACATCCGCTACGCGCCCACCCGGCTGCGTGAGCTGTCCAAGATGGACGGCGCGGTGGTGCTGTCCACCGACGGCAGCCGCATCCTGCGCGCGAACGTGCAGCTGGTGCCCGATCCGTCGATCCCCACCGACGAGTCCGGCACGCGGCACCGCTCGGCCGAGCGCACCGCCATCCAGACCGGGTATCCGGTGATCTCGGTGAGCCACTCGATGAGCATCGTCACCGTCTACGTCGCCGGCGAGCGGCACGTCGTCCCCGACACCCCGACCATCCTGTCGCGGGCCAATCAGACGATCGACACCCTGGAGCGCTACAAGACCCGGCTCGACGAGGTGAGCAGGCAGCTGTCCACCGCCGAGATCGAGGACTTCGTGACGCTGCGCGACGTGATGACCGTGGTGCAGCGGCTGGAGATGGTGCGCCGGATCAGCCTCGAGATCGACGCCGACGTGGTGGAACTCGGCACCGACGGCCGTCAGCTCAAGCTCCAGCTCGAGGAATTGGTCGGCGACAACGACACCGCCCGCGAGCTGATCGTGCGCGACTATCACGCCAACCCCGATCCGCCGTCCCCGGCGCAGGTCGGCGCCACGTTGGAGGAGCTGGACGGGCTGTCGGACGCGGAGCTGCTCGACTTCACCACGCTGGCAAGGGTTTTCGGCTACCCGTCCACCCCGGAGGCGCAGGACTCGGCGATGAGCTCGCGCGGCTACCGGGCGATGGCGGGCATCCCGCGGCTGCAGTTCGCCCACGTCGACCTGCTGGTCCGGTCGTTCGGGTCGCTGCAGGGCTTGCTCGCCGCCAGCGCCGACGACCTGCAGTCGGTGGAGGGCATCGGCTCGATGTGGGCGCGCCACATTCGGGAAGGGCTGTCGTTGCTGGCCGAGTCGACGATCGCCGACCGGCTGGCCTGACCCGGCGTCAGCCGACGGGCGGCACGGGGCCGGGCGGCGCACCCACAGGCGCAGGGGCGCCCGGCTGAGCGGCCAGGATGAACGGCACCGTGGCGGACCGCAGGTTGCCCAACTGGACGATCAGGTTGTAGGTGCCCGGGCCGATCGGCTGACGGGGCAGCGGGCAGTCCGGCGCCGATCCCATTCCGGTCCAGGTGACCTCGGTGGTCACCTGCTCACCCGGGGCGAACGTCTTGACCAGGGTCTCGTTGGACGGCGCGCAGTCGAGGTTCGACCACAGCCGGGTGTTGTCCAGTGCGTAGACGTAGGCGGCCAGCACCGCGGCGCCGACGTCGCGCTGACAGGCGACCAGGCCGATGTTCGTGACGACCATGGTGAACTTCGGCTGGTCGCCGACGACGTACTCGGGCTGGCTGGTGATGCCCTTGACCGCGAGCGTGGAGTCGGGGCAGTCGTCGCCCTCCTTGAGCACCGGCGGCGGCGTCACCGCGGCGGTCGGCGTCGGCGTCGGCGGCGGGGCGGCCTGCGCCGGCGGCACGACGGGCGTCTTGATCTCGGGGTTCTCGCCCGGCAGCGGGGTGGGCGCGGCGGCGGTGGTCGGCGTCTGCTGATCTGCGGTCTCGCCACCGGAACCGCTGGTCACGATGATGATGACGAGGGCGGCGATGATGCCGATGACGAGTACGCCGACACCGAGCGCGAGCGCCCTGCGCCGCCGGTAGATCTCAGGGGGCAGCGGGCCCTGCGGTTCCACATCCAGCACAAGTTCACGGTAAGGCCAGGTCACGCATAGTCGTCCGAGGTGACTCGGCGTGTCGCGCGATGAGCGCCTGCGCGAAGAGCAGAAAGGCCCAGTCAGCCTTCGCCGATGTCGCCCACGTGGTCGCGCAGCACCACCCGCCCGTCGGACAGGTGGTAGGTCACCCCGGCGATCGCGAGCGTGCCGTCGATGATGCGCTGGGCGATCGGCGCCGACCGCACCCGCAGCTGCTGAACCGTCTCGATGACGTGCTTGGCCTCGAACTCGTCGACGCGGGTGAGGCCCTGGTTGCGGCCCAGCAGGATCGACGGCGTCACCCGCTCGACGATGTCGCGGACATACCCGCCGGGCACCTCGCCGTCGTCGAGCGCGGAGAGGGTGGCCTTCACCGCGCCGCAGCTGTCGTGGCCGAGGACGACCACCAGCGGCACGTCGAGGACGGTCACCGCGTACTCGATGGAGCCCATCACCGCCGAGTCGGCGACGTGGCCCGCGGTGCGCACCACGAACATGTCGCCGAGCCCCTGGTCGAAGATGATCTCCGCGGCCACCCTGCTGTCGGCGCAGCCGAACACCACGGCGGTGGGCTTCTGACCTGCGGCCAGGCTGGCCCGGTGCTCGATGCTCTGGCTGGGGTGTTGTGGACGGCCGGCAACGAAGCGCTCGTTACCCTCGGTGAGTGCCTTCCACGCCGACTTCGGACTCGAATTGGGCATGGCCGACATTCTGCCCGAGCGGTTCCCGGTGATCGCACCGGCCGAGCTGTTGACGTGGTACGCCCACGCGCAGCGCGATCTGCCGTGGCGCAGACCGGGCGTCAGCGCATGGCAGATCCTGGTCAGCGAATTCATGCTGCAGCAGACACCGGTGGCCCGGGTGGAACCGATCTGGCTCGACTGGATCGCGCGCTGGCCCACCCCGTCGGCCACCGCCGCGGCGGGCGTGGGCGAGGTGCTGCGGGCGTGGGGGAAGCTGGGTTACCCGCGCCGGGCGAAGCGGTTGCACGAGTGCGCGACGGTGATCGCCGCCGACCACGGCGACGAGGTGCCCGCTGACGTCGAGACGCTTTTGACGCTACCGGGCATCGGCGCCTACACCGCCCGCGCCGTCGCCTGCTTCGCCTACCGGCAGCGTGTTCCGGTGGTGGACACCAACGTCCGGCGGGTGGTGGCCAGGGCGGTGCACGGCCGGGCCGACGCCCCGGCCGGCACCCGTGACCTCGCCGACGTCGAGGCGCTGCTGCCCGACGGCGCACGGGCGCCGGTGTTCTCGGTGGCGCTGATGGAACTCGGCGCCACGGTGTGCACGGCCCGCGGCCCGCGCTGCGGGTTGTGCCCGCTCAGTGCCTGCGCGTGGAAGTCGCTGGGCTATCCCGCTGCCGTCGCGCCGGCGCGGCGGCCGCAGAAGTACGCGGGCACCGACCGCCAGTGCCGCGGCAGGCTGCTGGACGTGTTGCGCGGCAACGATTCTCCGGTGAGCCGTGCGCAGCTGGACCTGGCCTGGCTGACCGACACCGCCCAGCGCGACCGGGCACTGGACTCGCTTCTGGTCGACGGGCTGGTGGAGCAGACCGCCGACGGCCGGTTCGCACTGGCCGGCGAGGGCGGCTGAGCGCTACGCCGTCTGCTCGGATTCCGCTATCACCGCGGCCAATTCGTCGTCCAGTGTGCTGGCGCTGCCGGTGTCGTTGCCGGTGCAGCAGAAGCGACGGCGGTAATCCGACGGCGTCACCCCGATCAACCGGCGGAAGTGGTGCCGCAGCAGGGTCGCGGTGCCGAAGCCCGACCGCTCGGCGATGTGGTCGATGTCGAGGTCGCTCTCCTCGAGCATCCGGCGGGCGTAGAGCACGCGCTGGTCGGTGACCCACTGCATCGGGGTGGTGCCGGTCTCCTCGACGAACCGGCGGGCGAAGGTTCGCGCCGACATGTTGGCGCGCCGGGCCAGCGTGGCCACGGTGTGCGGCTTCTCGAGGTGCGCCAGGATCCAGTCCAGGTGCGGGGCGAACCTTTCCGAGCAGCGCACCGGGATCGGCTGGTCGATGTACTGGCGCTGGCCGCCGTCGCGCTGCGGGGGCACCACCATCCGCCGGGCGATCTTGTTGGTGACCTCGCTGCCCAGTTCCCGCCGCACCAGGTGCAGGCAGGCGTCGATGCCCGCCGCGGTGCCGGCGCTGGTGATCAGGTCACCGTCGTCGACGTACAGCACGTTGCGGTCGACCAGCGCGGTCGGGTACATCCGGGCCAGTTCGTCGGCGTGCATCCAGTGCGTGGTGCAGGGGCGGCCGTCGAGCAGACCCGCGGCGCCAACGACGAACGCGCCGGAGCACACGGTGAGGATGATCGAGCCGGCCGCACTGGCCGTCCGCAGCGCCTCGAGGGCCTCCGGCGGGTAGCCGTTCGGACCGGCCGAGATGGCGGGCACCGCCACCAGGTCGGCGCCGATGAGATGACTGAAGTCGTGGTCGGGGGTGACCGACGCGCCGACCGACGTCCGCACGGGCACACCCGCGACCGGGCCGCAGACTTTGAAGTCGAAGTTGGGAACGCCGTCGGCGGACCGGTCGATGCCGAACACCTCGCAGATGACACCGAATTCGAAGACCGCCAGACCATCCAGCACCATCGCCGACACGCTCTTGATCGCCATGGCAGCATTTTATCGCACCGTGTCAGTTCCGCCACTGTTGGCGGTATGTGGCGTTGCAAAGAATTACTGCCATGAACATCGCACTCGCCATCCTCATCATGTCAGCACCGTTCGCGCTGGCCGCGACGCTCGGCTGGGCGGCACACCGGTCCGGCGTACTGCGACTGCACCTCGACCAGTTCCGGGTGTCGGCCCCGATGATGGGCCGGCTGTTCGAGGACGACCGCGACTTCCACCGCGTCAGCCACGACGTCGACGCCATCCGGACCCGCTTCGAGCAGCACCCCGTGTGGCCGGCCTCAGGCGCCGTCGGCGAGCGTCGCTAGGAACGTCTCGACCGCCTTCCGGTAGAGCTGCGGCGCGTCGTCGTGCACCAGATGACCGGCCTCGGGCGCGAGCAGATACGTCGTCCGGTGGCCGGCCTCATCCATCCGCCGCATCTGCCCGGTGGGCGTGACACCGTTGCCCGCCTCGATCAACAACGCCGGCGCCCGCACCGCCGACCACTGCTCCCAGTAGTCGCGCACACCCCACTCGGCGGCGATCTCGATCCAGTGCCGCGGATACCCGTGCAGCCGCCAGCCGGTGGCCACCCGGTCGAACGCCTCGAGGAAGTACTGGCCGGCCACCGGTCCGAACTGGTCGTAGACCTGCTGCGCGGTGCCGAACTCGACGGGCAGCGCGTGCACCCAGGGCTCCCACGGGCCGGTGGTGCGGCCGCGGAAGTCCGGCGCCATGTCCTCGACCACGAGCGCGCTCACCAGATCGGGTCGCGCCGCCGCAAGACACCAGGAGTGCAGCGCACCCATGGAGTGGCCCACCAGCACCACCGGCCGGCCGAGTTCCTCGACGGCGTCGCCGAGGTCGGCGACGAACAGCTCGGTGCTGATCGGGTGGGGGTCGACGACATCGCGGCCCCGGTGCCACGGCGCGTCGTAGGTGTACACCGCGCCGAAGCGCGCCAGCCACGGCGATTGCCGCGACCACGTGCTGCCGCGACCCATCAGACCGTGGACCAGCACGAGCGGAGCGCCCCGGCCATCGGGCGGGCCGCCGCGAAGGGTGAGCAGTTCGGAGCGCATGCCGCCATCTTGCCCAGTGGGCGAAGCGGTAACCTGACCGCATGTCCGTGGTGAAGATCAACGCAATCGAGGTGCCGCCGAACGCCGGCCCCGAGTTGGAGAAGCGGTTCGCCCACCGCGCGCACGCGGTGGACAACCAGCCCGGCTTCCTCGGCTTCCAGTTGCTGCGGCCGGTCAAGGGCGAGGACCGCTACTTCGTGGTGACGCAGTGGGAGACCGAAGAGGCGTTCCAGGCCTGGGCCACCGGCCCGGCGATCGAGGCGCACAAGGGCCAGCAGAACAACCCCGTCGCGACCGGGGCATCGTTGCTGGAGTTCGAGGTCGTGTTGGACGTTGCCGGCAGCAACGACAAGAGCTGACGCGAGGCGGGCGGGACGCCGGGCCACCGGCCTGCTCACCGCTGCCGCCCTCGTCGTCACCATCGCCTCCGGGTGCGGCAATGCGGGCACCGCACCCGCGGACGCCGCCTACGGCGCTCACATCGGGACCACCACGCCGCAGGGCCTGCGCGCGAGGCAGACCATGGACATGGTCAACTCCGACTGGCCCATCGGCGACGTCAACGTGCGCACCATGGCCGCACCCGATCAGGTGGACCACATCATCGACGCCATGGGCAATCTGTGGTGGGACCGGCCGATCACCGTCACCGGCGTCGACATCGGCGCGGGCACCGCGACCCTGCACGTCAAGACGTCATACGGGGTCGCCCAGGACATCGTGCTGCGCACCGACGACGCCGGCCTGGTCGACCAGTTCGACGTGGCCCTGCAACCCACGGTCATCCGGAACTGGGCCGACATCGACCGGGAACTGACCGCGTCGGGCGCCCGGTACTCCTACCAGGTGTCCCGGGTGGTGCCCGGCGCCCCCGGGACCGGCGCCAGGTGCGACACCGTCGCAGGCACCAATCTCGACCTCTCGCTGCCGCTGGCGTCGATCTTCAAGCTCTACGTGCTGCTCGCGGTCGCCGAGGCCGTCACGGCGGGCCGGGTCTCCTGGGACGACCGGCTGACCATCACCGAGCAGGCGAAGGCCGTCGGCTCGGCCGGGCTCGACGAGCTACCGCCGGGCGCACAGGTGTCGGTCCGCGACGCCGCGCAGCAGATGATCTCGGCCAGCGACAACATGGCCACCGACCTGCTGATCGACCGGCTGGGGCCGGGCGCCGTCGAGCACGCGCTCAAGACGGCCGGACACCACGATCCAGCCAGCATGACGCCGTTCCCGACGATGCACGAGCTGTTCTCGGTCGGCTGGGGCGAGCCCGACCTGCGTGAGGAATGGAAGCAGGCCGACCCCCCGCGGCGCGCACAGCTGCTGCAGCAGACCAAGAACCGGCCCTACGAGCCGGACCCCGCCCGCACCCACACCCCGGCGTCGACCCACGGCGCCGAGTGGTACGGCAGCGCCGCCGACATCTGCCGCGTGCACCTGGCGCTGCAGGCGGCCGCGGTCGGGCCCGCTGCTCCCGTGCGAGACATCCTGTCGGCCATCCCCGGCGTCGACCTCGACCGCAAGAAGTGGACCTACATCGGCGCCAAGGGCGGCAACCTGCCCGGCGACCTGACGTTCTCCTGGTACGCCGTCGACAACACCGGCCAGCCGTGGGTGGTGAGCTTCCAGCTCAACTGGCCCAGGTACCGCAGCACCACCGCCGCGGCGTGGCTGCTGTCGATCGTGCACCAGACCTTCGCGCTGGTGCCGGTCGGGCGTTAGACGGCGGACCGCAGCGTCCAGGCGTGACCCCGGAAGTGCATCACCGTGCGGCTCACCGGCGCGATGTCGATGCGCCAGAAGGACTTCGGCGGCGCGTCGAGGGCGATCAGGATCGCGGCGCGGATCACCGACGGGTGCGTCACGGCGACCAGCCGGCCACGCCGGCTGGTCAGTGACTCCATCCAGGTGCCCACCCGGCCGATCAGGTCCACCACCGACTCGCCACCGTGCGGCGCGCGCGCCGGATCGGTCAGCCAGATCGCCAGCTCGGCCGGCCGCACCCCGCCCAGCACGTCACCGCGCCACCGGCCGCAGTCCAGATCGGCCAGCTGAGGTTCGATGCGAGCGGGCAGGCCGAGCAGTTCTGCGGTCTGCCGGGCGCGCTTCTCCGGCCCGCAGTAGGCAGAGTCGGTGCGGCCGAGCTCCACACACGCGTCGACCTGCCGGTGGCCCGTCGAGTTCAGGGGTTCGTCGGTGGGGAATCGTCCGGCTGCCATCGCATCGGTCATCGCGTGCGAGACGAGGGTCAGCCGGACGACCTCACTCACTGTCGGCTCAGCGCCTCGTGGCGCTTGCCATCCAGCAGTCGCGAAACCAGGGCCGCGAAGACCAGCGCCATCGTCACGTACATGACCACCTGCGTGCCGAGCGAGAACAACCGGAACTCGTACAGGTCGTCTGCCGGGAAACCCTCGTACACGATGGCACCCGCGTCGTCTCTCAGCGGCCCCGGCGTCTCGTGGACGGCGGGCAGCGCCAGCATCAGCACCGTGACCGCCACCAGATAGGCGCCCGCGGCCGCCAGGGTGGCGTTCCAGGTGCCCAGCCGGTCGGTGAGCCGCCTGCCGAGGTAGACCGCGCCGACCAGGATCGCAGCCGAGAGGACAACCACCAGCAGGTACAGCAGCGTGCGCTGCCGGATCGTCTCGTCCAGGCTGAGCGCGGGCGGGCTCGCCGGGTACTTGAGGAACGGGACGACGTAGAGGCTCAACAACATTCCGCCGGCCACGTACACCGACAGCAGGCGGGCCGAGATGGCGCCGACCCGGCCGTAGGCCACCGCGAACACCACCGCGAAGATCGCGCCGATGGCCAGGCTGAACAGCAGCACGCCCAGTCCCATGCCGATGTTCATCTGCACGGCGCGGCTGAAGCCGCCCCCGTCCTCGCCGTGACTGTGGCCCGCATGCGCGCCGGCCTCCAGCGCCTCGTGCGCGGCGCCGACACCCTCCTCATAGCCGATGGCCCGCTCGATGACGGGTTCGACGAAGATGCGGGCGAAGACGAACGCGAGCACGCCCGCTGCGGCCCCGGCCAGCAGGCCGCGACCGATGATCTGCTTCTCCATGTTTATTTGTTCTCCCTACAGCTGGTCAGTGGCAGGGGAACCCGAGGAGATGGCGTGCGTCGTGGACGAACTCGTGGACGGCGGTGTTGTTGCCGAACACCGACGTCGCCCCCTGGTCCAGGCCGATGAAGTACAGCACCAGGAGGGCGAGGAAGGCGGTGGCCGAGAGCCACACCGCGGCGCGGGTGGCGGAGAGGTCGAGTGCGGGTGCTGCGCTCTCGCGAGCCTGAGGAGATGTCATTGACCGGTCCTTTCGGGATGTCGCGTCCCGTTGGCAGGGTGGCGGACGTCGGGTCTGACTGTCACAGTGGCGCGACCGTTCTGGACTCTCACCAGATTCCTTCGCCCGCCGATTACCTGAGCATCGTAAGCATTGGTCGCACTCCTTGGCGACGCGCTACGAAAAACGGGCGGCTTTCCCGTGAGGGAAAGCCGCCCGCTTCGTCGTACGGTCGTGCGCTGCTATTCGACGACGGCGGTCGGAGCGCCTGCCGCGCCGGCGCTGGCCAGATCCGGCTCGACGGCCTCAGGCCGCTTCGGTCCACCGCTGAAGGTGAACTTCGCATCCTCGCCGGCACCTTCGCCGTCCCAGTTCTCGACGTCGACGGTGACGAGCTGACCGGGGCCGATCTCCTCGAACAGGATCTTCTCGGAGAGCTGGTCCTCGATCTCGCGCTGGATGGTCCGACGCAGCGGCCGCGCCCCGAGCACCGGGTCGAACCCGCGCTTGGCGAGCAGCGACTTGGCCTTGTCGGTCAGCTCCATCGTCATGTCCTTGGCCTTCAACTGCTTGGAGACCCGGCCGATCATCAGGTCGACCATCATCACGATCTGATCGGTCGTGAGCTGGTGGAAGACGATGATGTCGTCGATGCGGTTGAGGAACTCCGGGCGGAAGTGCTTCTTCAGCTCGTCGTTGACCTTCTGCTTCATCCGCTCGTAGTTGTTCTCGCCGCCACCCTGGGTGAAGCCGAGGCCCACCGCCTTGCTGATGTCGGACGTGCCGAGGTTCGAGGTGAAGATCAGCACGGTGTTCTTGAAGTCGACCGTGCGGCCCTGACCGTCGGTGAGGCGGCCGTCCTCGAGGACCTGCAGGAGGCTGTTGTAGATCTCCTGGTGGGCCTTCTCGATCTCGTCGAACAGCACCACGCTGAACGGCTTGCGACGCACCTTCTCGGTGAGCTGGCCGCCCTCCTCGTAGCCGACGTAGCCCGGAGGGGCACCGAACAGCCGCGAGGCGGTGAAGCGGTCGTGGAACTCGCCCATGTCGATCTGGATGAGCGCGTCGTCGTCGCCGAACAGGAAGTTCGCCAGCGCCTTGGACAGCTCGGTCTTACCGACACCGGACGGGCCGGCGAAGATGAACGAGCCCGACGGACGCTTGGGATCCTTCAGCCCGGCACGGGTGCGCCGGATCGCCTTGGAGACGGCCCTGACGGCATCCTCCTGGCCGATGATCCGCTTGTGCAGCTCGTCCTCCATGCGGAGCAGACGGGTGGTCTCCTCCTCGGTGAGCTTGAACACCGGGATGCCGGTCCAGTTTCCGAGCACCTCGGCGATCTGCTCGTCGTCGACCTCGGCGACCACGTCGAGGTCGCCGGAGCGCCACTGCTTCTCCCGCTCGGCACGCTGGGCGACCAGGGTCTTCTCCCGGTCACGCAGGCTCGCCGCCTTCTCGAAGTCCTGCGCGTCGATCGCGGACTCCTTCTCCCGGCGCGCGTCGGCGATCTTCTCGTCGAACTCGCGCAGGTCCGGCGGAGCGGTCATCCGGCGGATGCGCATCCGGGCGCCGGCCTCGTCGATCAGGTCGATCGCCTTGTCCGGCAGGAAGCGGTCGTTGATGTAGCGGTCGGCCAGCGTCGCCGCGGCCACGATCGCGCCGTCGGTGATGGAGACCCGGTGGTGGGCCTCGTACCGGTCGCGCAGCCCCTTGAGGATCAGCACCGTGTGCTCGACCGTCGGCTCGCCGACCTGCACCGGCTGGAAGCGCCGCTCCAGAGCGGCGTCCTTCTCGATGTACTTGCGGTACTCGTCGAGCGTGGTCGCGCCGATGGTCTGCAGCTCGCCGCGGGCCAGCTTCGGCTTGAGGATCGACGCCGCGTCGATGGCGCCCTCGGCGGCACCGGCACCCACGAGCGTGTGCAGCTCGTCGATGAACAGGATGATGTCGCCGCGGGTGTTGATCTCCTTGAGCACCTTCTTCAGGCGCTCCTCGAAGTCACCGCGGTACCGGCTGCCCGCCACCAGCGACCCGAGGTCGAGGGTGTAGAGCTGCTTGTCCTTCAGCGTCTCCGGCACGTCGCCGTGCACGATCGCCTGGGCGAGGCCCTCGACCACGGCGGTCTTGCCGACGCCGGGCTCGCCGATCAGCACCGGGTTGTTCTTGGTGCGGCGGCTCAGCACCTGCATGACCCGCTCGATTTCCTTCTCGCGGCCGATCACCGGGTCGAGCTTGCCCTCCATCGCGGCCGCGGTCAGGTTGCGGCCGAACTGGTCGAGGACCAGTGAGGTGGACGGATTGCCCGACTCGCCACCACGGCCTCCGGTGCCCGCCTCGGCGGCCTCCTTGCCCTGGTAGCCGGACAGCAGCTGGATGACCTGCTGGCGGACGCGCGTCAGTTCGGCGCCGAGCTTCACCAGCACCTGAGCGGCGACGCCCTCGCCCTCGCGGATGAGGCCGAGCAGGATGTGCTCGGTGCCGATGTAGTTGTGGCCGAGCTGCAGCGCCTCACGCAGCGACAGCTCGAGCACCTTCTTGGCGCGCGGGGTGAAGGGGATGTGGCCCGACGGCGCCTGCTGGCCCTGGCCGATGATCTCCTCGACCTGGCTGCGGACACCTTCGAGCGAGATGCCCAGCGACTCCAGTGACTTGGCCGCTACGCCTTCGCCTTCATGGATGAGTCCAAGGAGGATGTGCTCGGTGCCGATGTAGTTGTGGTTGAGCATCCGGGCTTCTTCCTGAGCCAGGACGACGACCCTGCGGGCACGGTCGGTGAATCTCTCGAACATCGGTGGTTACCTGCTCTCCATCGCATAGGTGGCGCCCCGCGTCCCGAAAGTGTGCTTCGAGTCGCATTGCACCTGCCGTCCACTGTATCGGGCGGCTGCCCCGGGTGCCGTGGTTGGCGGTTCCTTCCCCATCCGGCCCGCAGCCGTCGCGAGTCGTTGCCGCCCGCCGCGTCTGCCCTGTTCCCGGTGCTTGCCTGCATCAACGCAGCGGTCGGCTCAATCGTTTCCGCAGGCACGGCCGGAGCGCTTCGCCGTCAGCGAAACGTCAGCGACCCGGCCCGGCCCCGCCCCGAAAAGCCCGCGACGTGCGGATCTGGCAACACCGAATCAGGTTGCCGCATGGAATGCGTCGATGACGTCGGCCGGGATCCGGCCGCGGGTCGACACGTTGTGGCCGTTGCGGCGCGCCCAGTCCCGGATGGCGGCGCTCTGCTCGCGGTCGATTGCACCGCGGCCCCGGCTCGCGCCCGCCGACCGGCCCCGGCGGCGGCCGCCGACGCGACGGCCTGCCTCGACCCACTGCTTCAGGTCTTCGCGCAACTTCTTCGCATTCTTCGCAGAAAGGTCGATCTCGTAGCTCACCCCGTCGAGGCCGAATTCGACCGTTTCGTCGGCGTTACCCGAACCGTCGAAATCGTCGACCAAAGTGACGGTCACCTTCTTAGCCATCAGCTCACACTGACCCTTCTGCCTGCGCATTGACGAGTTGTTCGTCTCTCGACCACAACGGTTATGTGCTCGCAGTGTACGTCATTAAACGAACCGGTATACCCGGTCGCTCAACCACCGTGCCGGCGAACTATGGGGAAAAGAACCGTCTCCCTAATCGACAGTCCCGTCAACGCCATCAACAACCGGTCGATACCCATTCCGGTGCCGGTCGTGGGTGGCATGCCGTACTCCAAAGCGGCGAGGAAATCCTCGTCGAGTGACATTGCCTCGTCGTCACCGGCGGCGGCCGCGGCGGCCTGGGCCTGGAACCTTTCCCGCTGGATTATCGGGTCGATGAGTTCGGAGTATCCGGTGGCGAGTTCGAAGCGCCGGACGTAGAGGTCCCATTTCTCGGTCACCCCGGCCTCGCTGCGGTGCGGCCGGGTCAGCGGGGTTGTCTCCACCGGGAAGTCGCGCACGAAGGTCGGCGCCCACAACGTCTCGCCGACGGTGTGTTCCCACAGTTCTTCCACCAATTTCCCGTGGCCGTAGCCCCGGTCCCGGGGAATCTCCACACCCAGCCGGTCGGCCGTCGACCACAAGGTCTCGGCCGGAGTCTGCGGAGTGATCTCTTCGCCGAGGGCCTCCGACAGCGACGGGTACATTTCCAGCGTGTCCCATTGGCCGTCCAGGTCGTAGACATCGCCATCGGGCAATGGGACCTGCCGGGTGCCGATCGCCTCGTCGGCGACCTCCTGAATAAGCTCACGCGTCACCACGGCTGAATCGTTGTAGTCACCGTAGGCCTGATAAGTCTCGAGCATCGCGAATTCCGGCGAATGCGTCGAATCAATGCCTTCGTTCCGGAAATTTCGATTGAGTTCGAAGACCCGCTCGAATCCACCGACCAGACACCGCTTGAGGAAGAGTTCCGGCGCGATACGGAGGTACAGATCGGCGTCGAGCGCATTGGAGTGGGTGACGAACGGGCGCGCCGCGGCGCCGCCGGCCAGCGTCTGCAGCATCGGCGTCTCGACCTCGAGGAAGCCGCGGCGCTCCAGCGCCGAACGCACCGCCCGCACCACGGCGATGCGCTGCCGGGCGATGGTGCGCGCCTCGGGGCGGACGATCAGGTCGACGTACCGCTGCCGCACCCGGGCCTCTTCGCTCATCTCCTTGTGGGCAACGGGAAGCGGCCGCAACGCCTTGGAGGCCATTTGCCAGCTGTCGGCGAGCACAGACAGCTCCCCGCGGCGCGAGCTGATCACCTCGCCGTGCACGAAGACGATGTCGCCGAGGTCGACGTCGGCCTTCCACGCATCGAGGGACTCCTGGCCCACCTGCGCCAGGCTGACCATGGCCTGCAGCTGGGTGCCGTCACCTTCCTGCAGCGTCGCGAAGCAGAGCTTGCCGGAGTTGCGGGCGAAGACCACCCGGCCGGTGACGCCCACCATCTCACCGGTCGCGGTGTCGGCGGCGAGGTCGGGGTGCGCGGCACGGACCTCGGCGAGGCTGTGGGTGCGGGCCACCACCACCGGGTAGGGATCGCGGCCCTCGTCGAGCAGCCGCTCCCGCTTGGCCTGGCGGATCCGGAACTGCTCCGGGAGGTCGGGTCCGTCGTGCTCCGCGTCGGGGCGGTCATCGGCTGCCATCACGAGGTGCCAGCTTAAATGAACAAATGACCGGTGAAATCGACGCGCAGCGGGTGGCCGCCCTGTCCGACGAACCACTGGACTGGCGGTTCAAGGGCATCCCCGCGCCGTGGTGGGGTCTGCGCCCCGCCGAGATCTGTCGCCGCACCCCCGATCTGTTCGCCGCGGGCGCCGTCGGACCGGTGTGCGTGCTGCGCGCGTCGGCGCTCACCCACAACCTCGTGACGATGGCGCGGTGGTGCCGCCGACGGGGCGTCGAGCTGGCGCCGCATGGGAAGACGCACATGGCTCCGCAGCTGCTGGCCCGCCAGTTCGACGCGGGAGCGGTGGCGGTCACCGTGGCCACCATCAGCCAGGTCCGGGTGTTCCGGGCGTTCGGGGTGCGGCGGATGGTGCTGGCCAACGAGCTGGTCGATGCGGCCGGGTTGGCGTGGCTGGGCGCCGAACTCGACGCCGACCCGGACTTCGGCCTGGTCTGCTGGGTGGACTCGGTGCGCGGCGTCGAGGCGATGTCCGCGGCGCTCGGGGCCGCGGGCCGGCCGGTCGACGTGTGCGTCGAGGTCGGCATGGCGGGCGGCAGGACGGGCTGCCGGGACGCGGCGACCGTCGACGCGGTCGCGCGGGCGGCCGTCGCGGCGCCGCGGCTGCGGCTGGTCGGGGTGGCCGGTTACGAGGCGTCGGGTGGCCACGCCGTCACCGCCGACGCGCTGGACGTGGTCACCGGCTACCTGAACGACCTACGGGCCGCCGTGGTCCGGCTGGCCGGCCTGTTCGAATCCGACGAGGTCATGGTCACCGCCGGCGGCAGCACGTACTTCGACCTCGTCGCCGACGTCCTCACCGGCGGCTGGCCGGACGGGCTGACCGTGCGGACCGTCGTCCGCAGCGGGTGCTACCTCACCCATGACGACGGGTTGTACCGGCGGACGTCGCCGCTGGGCCGCACCAGCGACGGCGCACTCGAGGCGGCGCTGAGCGTGTGGGCGCAGGTGGTGTCGCGGCCCGAACCGGGACTGGCGCTGCTGACCATGGGGCGCCGCGACGTGTCGTTCGACCAGGACCTGCCGGTGCCCTACGGCATGTCAGGCGCCGTCACCAAGCTCAACGACCAGCACGCATACCTGCGGCTCGACGCCGCCGACCACGCCGACATCGGCGACTGGGTGCAGTTCGGCATCTCCCACCCGTGCACGGTGTTCGACAAGTGGCAGGTGATCCCTGTGGTCGACGAGCAGAACCGGGTGGTCGACCTGATCCGCACGTTCTTCTGAGCGGTCTAGCGGCGGCCGCGGTGATTGTCGCGGTTGCGCTCGAACACCAGCCGCAGACCGTCGAGGGTGAGATGCCGATCGTAGGTGCCGACGGTTCGCACGTCGGGCAGCACCAGCGGGGCGGTGTGACCGGTGGCGACCACCGTGACGTCGTTGCCCGCGAACCCGTCGACGTCGGCGCGGATGCGGCTGACCAGCCCGTCGACCAGGCCGGCGAAGCCGAACACCGCACCGGCCTGCATGCACTCGACGGTGTTCTTGCCGACCACCGACCGCGGCCGGGTGAGCTCGACCCGGCGCAGCGCGGCCGACCGGGCCGCCGCGGCGTCCGAGGACACCTGCACGCCCGGTGCGATAGCGCCGCCGAGGAACTCGCCCTTGGCGGACACCACGTCGACGCAGATCGACGAGCCGAAGTCGACGACGATCGCCGCGCCGCCGTACTTGTGATAGGCCGCGAGGCAGTTGACGATCCGGTCGGCGCCGACCTCCTTCGGGTTGTCCACCAGCAGCGGTATCCCGGTGCGCACGCCGGGCTCGATCAGCACGTGGGGCACCGACGGCCAGTACTGCTCGAGCATCACCCGCACCTCGTGCAGCACCGAGGGCACCGTCGACAGGCCTGCCGCCCCGGTGAGGCGTTCGGAGTCGTCGCCGATCAGCCCGTCGATCGTCAGCGCCAGCTCGTCGGCGGTGATCTCCGACTCGGTGCGGATCCGCCAGTGCTGCGCCACCTTCGCGTGCTCACCCGCGCCCGAGACCAGGCCGACGATGGTGTGGGTGTTGCGGACGTCGATCGCCAGGAGCACGTTGTCTACCGTGGCGACAGCAGGTCGGCCGCGGTGTCCGGCACGAATGCGGGGTCGTCCGACAGGTCGACCTGCCTGTTGTCGGCGTCGACGAACACCACCCGCGGGCGGTACCGGCGGGCCTCGGCGTCCTCCATCGTGCCGTAGGCGATCAGGATCACCAGGTCGCCGGGATGAACGAGATGCGCTGCGGCGCCGTTGATCCCGATGATCCCGGTGCCGCGCTCACCGGTGATCGCATAGGTGACGAGCCGGTTGCCGTTGTCGATGTCGACGATGGTCACCTGCTCGCCCTCGAGCAGGTCTGCGGCGTCCATCAGGTCGGCGTCGATGGTCACCGAGCCGACGTAGTGCAGATCGGCCTGGGTGACGGTGGCGCGGTGGATTTTCGACTTCAGCATCGTGCGTAACATCAATTCCTCCAGGGCAATTCGTGGTTGTCGTCCGGTCCGGCCACCCCCGGGTGGCCGTTGATGCCTGCGCTCGCGCCGAGGTCGACGGCGATGTTGTCCAGCAGCCTGGTGCGGCCCAGCCGGGCGGCCACCAGCAGTCGGGCCGGCCCCTGGGCGGGCGCGGGGCCCAGCCAGTTGTCGCGTAGCTCGAGGTAGTCGACGTCGATGGCGGGCACCTCGTCGAGCACCGCCCTGGCGGCGTCGAGCACGGCGGCCGCTCCCCCGGACGCGGCGTACATGCCCGCCAGCAGCGCCGCCGAGAGTGCCAGCGAATGTTCACGTTCCACGCCGTCGAGGTACCGGTTGCGCGACGACAGCGCCAGGCCGTCGCCTTCACGCACGATCGGCACGCCGACGATCCGGGTGTCGACGTCGAGGTCGTCGGTCATCTGGCGGATCAGCACCAGCTGCTGGTAGTCCTTCTCACCGAAGAAGGCCCGGTCGGGCCGGACGATCTGCAGCAGTTTGAGCACCACGGTCAGCACACCCGCGAAATGCCCGGGCCGCGAGGCGCCTTCGAGCTCCGCGCCGAGCGGCCCGGGATGCACGGAGGTGCGCGGTCCGGCGGGGTACATGTCGGCGGCGGTCGGCGTGAACGCCACCTCGACCCCCTCGGCGCGCAATGCCTCCAAGTCGTCGTCCAGGGTGCGCGGATAGGCGTCGAGATCCTCACCGGCGCCGAACTGCAACGGGTTTACGAAGATCGAGACCACCACGACGGCGCCCTGCACCCGCTTCGCCTGCCGGATCAGTGTCAGGTGACCCTCGTGCAGGGCGCCCATCGTGGGCACCAGCATCACCCGCCGGCCGGTGGTGCGCAGCGCGCGGCTGACGTCGGCGACGTCAGCCGGGCGGGCGTAGACGTTGAGCTGATTGGCCGCGAACTTCGGCGGCTTGCGCACGATCACGATTTGTTCACCTCGGCCAGCACCGCGAAGACCTCCTCGGGAGCGTGTGCCCGCTGCGCGGTGCGCAGCGAGTCGGCCCGGTAGGCCGCGGCCAGTGCAGGGTCGACCTCGCCGAGTGCCCGCAGGTGGCCGGCGACGGCGGCGGCGTCCCCGCGGGCCACCGGACCCGTCAGCGCCGACTGGCCGCGCTGCAGCGCGTTCTCCAGCGCCGCGCGGGCGAGGGGACCGACGACGCGTTCGGCGATGCCGCCGGGCGCCCCGCCGACCAGTTCCTGTCCGAGTAGTTCCTGCCCCCACAGCGCCGACCGCAGCGCCTCGACGGCGTCGAGCAGCACGGTGACCAGGTGATTGCTGCCGTGTGCCAGGGCGGCGTGGTACAGCGTGCGGGCATCTTCGCGGACCCGGAACGGCTCGCCGCCGATCTCGAGCACCAGCGACTGCGCGATCGCGTAGCCGACCTCGTCGGCTGCGGTCACCCCGAAGCACGCCTCGGACAGCCGGGCGATGTCCTCGTCGGACCCGGTGAAGGTCATCGCCGGATGGATGGCCAGCGGTATGCAGCCCTGCTCGGTCAGCGGCGACAGGATCGCCACCCCGTTGGCTCCCGAGGTGTGCGCGACGATCGTGCCCGGGCGTACCGCCCCGGTGGCCGCCAGGCCCGCCACCAGTCCGTGCAGTTCCGCGTCGGGCACCGCGAGCAGCAGCAACTCCACCCGGGCTGCCACGTCCTGCACGGGCAGCACGGCGGTGTCGGGGAGGCGGCGCTCGGCCCGCCTGCGTGAGGCCTGCGAGATGGCGCTGCAGGCGACGACCACGTGTTCGGCGCGCTCCAGTGCCACGCCGAGCGCGGTGCCGACCCGGCCGGCCGAGATCAGGCCGACCGTGAGCCGGGCCGGACGCAGCCCGTCGGGGACGGCCGACGCACGCGCAGGGGGCTGCTCCATCGCAGACGACCTCGCAACTTGTCGTGGATTCCTACGTTCCGGTCCCGCGCTGCGGGTACCGGACGGTCGATAGCAGACTAGCTCACTCTTCGCGGCGCCTGCGCCTGCCGCCTCCGGAGGGGGCGGTGCCCATCCGGGCGAGCAGGTCGGCCACCGACTGCCCGCCGGTGTCCTCGAGGCTGCGGTGCCGGCGGGCGGCGGTCTCCTCCGCGGACTCGGGCTCCGGCGCCGGCGCCGGCGCCGGCTCGGGGGGTGGCGGCGGCTGCGCGGGTTCGGCGGCCAGTGCCGGCCCGGAGCGGGTGGATTCGGGCCCGTCCGACCCGGCCGAGTGCTTACCGCGCCGCGGTTCCGGCGCCGGGCTGGACATCGTCGGTTCCGGCGCGCGCCGGCGGCCGACGTACTCCGACGACGCGGCGTCGTCGCTGCTCGCGGGCTCCGGGGCGGTCCAGTTGCTGCCAGGAACGCCCGCCGGGATCCACTGCCCCTCGGCCGGCGCGGGCTGCCACTGCGGATCTCCGGAGTCCCGGCGTGGCGGCGGTTCCGGCGCCGTGACGCGGGGTGGCTGCGGCGGTTCGGCGGCCCGGGGCGGTTCCGGCTGCTGCACGGGCCGGCGGGGCGGCTGGGGCGGCTCCTGCGCCGGCAGCCACGGCATCTGCGGCTCGGCCTCGGGCTGGGACACCGGAACGGCTTCCGGCTGGGCGACCGGCTGGACCTCGGGAACCGGCTCGGCCTCGGGCACCGCCTGCGCGACGGGCGCCGGTGCAGGTGGTGGCGGCGGGGCCGGGGTCTGCGGCGGTGGCGGTGGCGGCGACGCCCACCGCTGCGCCGCCTCGCGCGGGCTCTGCGGGGGCGGCGGCGGTGGCGTCCCCTCGGCGCGACGACGCGGTCCACGGGTCTCGTCCGGCCGATGGCGGCGGCCGTTGACCGACTCGGTCTCCGAGGGCCGACGGTGCGCGCCTCCCGGCGGCGGCGGTGCCCAGTCCGGCTCGGGCGGCTGCGGCTCGGCCGGCACGTCGATGATCGGGCTCTCCTCGGTGCGCGGGTCGCGGTCGTCTGTGTCGTCGTCGAAGGAGAGCGGGAAGTCGGAGACCCGCCCGGTGGTCTCCGAATCGCGGGCCCAGTCCGCGAAGGCGCGCACGGTGGTGCGCTCGCCCTCGATCGCGGGCCGGTGGTTGAGGTCGGTGTCGAACAGGATCTCCAGATTGGTCCGCAGCGCCGCCAGTTCGGCGCGCAGCGCGGCGACCTCGTCGGCGGACTGCGCGCGCAGCTCCGACGCGAGCTCGCGGCGCAGCTGCGTCTCGACCGTCAGCTCGTATTCGCGGCGTGCCGAGATCTCCCGATCCAGCTGCAGGTCGTAGACCAGTTTGAGGTCACGGGCCTTCGCCTGGTCGGCGTCGCTCTGCCTGCGGTAGATGACCGAGACGAATGCGGCCGCGACGGCCGCCCAGAGCGCGAGGATGACGGCGAGCTTCAGCAGCTCGACCCGATTGGTGAAAACCAGCGCCGAACTCGCCAGAATGGCGAGCACCAGCAACACCGTCAACAGCACCCACCCCGGCCTGCGGCCGCCGCGCCGGGTGCGCGCGCCGCGGGACAGAACGGTCATGGGGCGACTGTACCCGCCACAGGTCACTCAGCGTGTCGACCTCTGCGGCGATTCGGCGCGTCGTCGTGGGCGAGATGTCAGCCGGCTGCGTTGTCGCCGTTGTCCGGTGGCTCCTGCGGAGACTTGCAGCAATGCTGCAGCCACAACCCGGCGACGGCGAGTGCCAGCGCGCTCACCGCGGCGACCGCGATTCCGGCGGTGTCGTCGTCCGCCGCCCGCAGCACTCCGCGTTGTGGGAGCACATTCACCAGGATGCCGACCCACCATCCCGTGACCAGGGCTCCCACCCAGGCCGACGCCTTGGCGATGGTCACCGAGCGGGCGACGGCCAGCGGGTGCAGCCAGCCCGGCCCGTCGCCGATCTCGCCGTCGCCGATCTTGGCCCGCACGTAGAACGCCCATGCCCCGACGGCGATGGCCACAGCGAGCAACGACAGCCCGCTCCAGACGGTGACCGGAGGGAAATACCGGGGATAACCGAGCACGGCCGCGAGGTAACCGGCCACCGCGGCCACCAGCGCGGCGACGGCGAGATCCCGTAGCCGGGTCGGCCCCATCAGGCGGTACCGGTGCGCAGCACGAACGCCGTCAGCGCCACCCCGTCGCGCTCGGCCGGGTCGATCTCCGCGAGCAGCCGCGCCACCGGCCGCTTCTCGCCGGACACCGTCAGCGTCGCCTCCGGATCCACCGCCAACCAGGGAATCAGCACGAACGCCCGCAGATGCGCCAGCGGATGCGGCAATGTCAGCCCGTCGTCGCGCGACGTCACCTCGGTGTCACCGTCATGGCAGGTGACCAGGTCCACGTCGAGGGTGCGCGGCCCCCAGCGCTGACCGCGGACGCGGCCTGCCGCCTCTTCGAGCTGCTGGCCGCGGCGCAGCCAGCCGTGGCCGTCGAGCGCGGGGTCGTCGGCGACCAGCACCGCGTTGAGGAACGGCCCCTGCTCGACGCCGCCCCACGCCTCGGTCTCGTACACCGGCGACACCGCGCGGACCGCGTCGCCGAGGCCGTCGACCACCGACTGCAGCCGCCCGAGCCGGTCGCCGAGATTCGACCCGATGGACAAGACGACACGAGTCACGGCGCGCCCCTTCCCGCCCGCCGCGACCGCCTGGCCACCACCGCCACGTCGCCGAACGTCAGCGGGATCGGCGCCGACGGCTTGTGCACCACCACCTCGACGGCATGGATGCGCTCGTCGGCCATCACGTCGTCGGCGATCTCGGCGGCCACCGTCTCGATCAGGTTGCGGGGCGGCCCGGAGACGATGTCGGCGGCGCGCTGCGCCAGGCCGCCGTAGTCCAGGGTGTCGGCGAGGTCGTCGCTCGCCGCGGCGGCCGCCAGATCCATCCAGACGGTGATGTCGACCACGAAGTCCTGGCCGTCCCGCCGTTCGTGGTCGTACACGCCGTGGTTCCCGCGAATGGTCAAGCCGCGCAGTTCGATTCGATCAGTCATCCCGCTCCGTCCAGGCCTGCAGCACCTTCAACGCATCGACCGAGGCACGCACGTCGTGCACCCGTACCCCCCACGCGCCGTGCAGCCCGGCCAGTGCGGACACCACGGCGGTGGCGGTCTCCCGCCCGTCCGGCGGTCGCGGTTCCCCGTCGGCACCGGCCAACAGGGTGCCCAGGAACCGCTTGCGCGACGCGCCGACCAGCACCGGGATCCCGGTCGCGACGAACTCGGGCAGCGCGCGCAGCAGCGCCCAATTGTGTTGCGCGGTCTTGGCGAACCCGAGGCCCGGGTCGATGACCAGCTTCGCGGGGTCCACCCCGGCGGCGACGGCGGCGTCGACGGCGGAGAGCAGCTCGGCGCGGACCGCGGCGACCACGTCGCCGTACGGCGGCACCTCGTGTGGCCGCTCCGCGTGCACCGACCGCCAGTGCATCAACACCCACGGCACCCCGGCCTCGGCGATCAGCGGGGCCATGTCCGGGTCGGCCCGGCCGCCGGACACGTCGTTGACGATCCGCGCTCCGTGCTCCAGCGCGAGCTCGGCCACCTTCGCGTGCATGGTGTCGATGCTGACCGTGATGCCATGGGCGACAAGGCCGTCGATCACCGGCAGCACCCGGCCCGCCTCGACCTGCGGGTCGATGCGGGTGGCGCCCGGGCGGGTCGACTCACCCCCGACGTCGACGATCGCCGCGCCCTCGGTAGCCAGCGCCAGCCCGTGCTCGACGGCCCGCTCGCGGTCGAGGAACAGGCCGCCGTCGGAGAAGGAGTCGTCGGTGACGTTGACGACACCCATCACCTGCACGTGCGTCCCGCCGGGGACCGGGACCGGAAGGCCGGGTGAATTCACTTGCGCAGGATGAGATCCAGCGCCTCGGCGCGAGATGCCTTGTCGGTTTTGAACTGTCCGCGCACCGCCGAGGTGGTGGTGACGGCGCCGGGCTTGCGGATGCCCCGCATCGCCATGCAGAGGTGCTCGGCCTCGATCACCACGATGGCGCCGCGCGGGTCGAGCTTGCGCATCAGGGCGTCGGCGATCTGAGTGGTCAGCCGTTCCTGCACCTGCGGCCGCTTGGCGTACAGGTCGACGACGCGGGCCAGCTTCGACAGCCCGGTGACCCGGCCGTCCTCACCGGGGATGTAACCGACGTGGGCCACCCCGTGGAAGGCCACCAGGTGGTGCTCGCACGTCGAGTACATCGGAATGTCCTTGACCAGCACCATCTCGTCGTGCTGCTCATCGAACGTGGTGTTCAGCACGTCGTCGGGGTTGGTGTGCAATCCGGCGAACATCTCCCGGTACGCGCGCGCCACCCGAGCCGGGGTGTCGGCCAGGCCGTGCCGGTCGGGGTCCTCCCCGATCGCGATCAGCAGTTCCCGGACCGCGGCTACGGCGCGCTCCTCGTCGAAGTCGACGCCGGTGGCCGTCGAGTTGTGCGACCGCGTCATCGGGGCCTCCCGTTGTGAAGTTGTCGTCAGTTCTGGGTCGGTGGATTGGGCCGGCCGGCGTCACGCGCCTGCTGGTCCTCGGGGCCACTCGCCTGTGGGCCGGCCTGCCCGGGCGGCGGGTAGTTCGGGTACGGCGGCGGGTACGCGGGCGGATAGGCCTCCGGCCAGCCGGACGGGTGGGGCGGCGGCGGATACCAGTGGCCCTGCGGCTGGCTTCCCGGCGGACCACCCGGCGGCCAGCCGGGTGCGTGCCAGCCGGCGGGCGCGCCGTAATTCGGTTGCGTCGCAGCACCGTTCGCCGGTACGCCGTTGCCACCGACGCCGTTGGTGCCCGCCGCGTTGCCGCCGTTCTTCGCGGCCGCCTCGTCGGCGGCCTTGGACGCCGCGGCGATCGCCGCCTTGAAGGCCGGCTCCTTGACCGGCGGGGGCCATGGCTCGCCCCGTTCGATCGCGAGTTCGCCGGGGGTCTTGATCGGCGGCTTGTCGGACGGCACCCGGCCCCCGAAGTCGTCGAACATGGTCAGCCGCGGCCGCTTCTTGACGTCGCCGAAGATCGCCTCGAGCTCGGCCCGGTGCAGCGTCTCCTTCTCCAGCAGCTCGCCGGCGAGGGTGTCGAGCACGTCGCGGTACTCGGTGAGGATCTCCCACGCCTCGGTGTGCGCGGCCTCGATGAGCTTGCGCACCTCGTCGTCGATGATCTGCGCCACCTCGTGGCTGTAGTCGGCCTGGGTGCCCATCGTGCGGCCGAGGAACGGGTCGCCGTGCTCGGTGCCGTAGCGCACGGCGCCCAGCTTGGAGCTCATGCCGTACTCGGTGACCATCGCGCGGGCGATCTTGGTGGCCTGCTCGATGTCGGAGACCGCGCCGGTGGTCGGCTCGCGGAACACCAGTTCCTCCGCGGCACGTCCGCCCATCGCGAACACCAGGCGGGCGATCATCTCCGACCGCGTCATCAGGCCCTTGTCGTCCTCGGGGACCGCAACGGCGTGTCCGCCGGTGCGCCCGCGGGCGAGGATCGTGACCTTGTAGATCGGCTCGATGTCGGGCATCGCCCACGCCGCGAGGGTGTGTCCGCCCTCGTGGTAGGCGGTGATCTTCTTCTCGTGCTCGCTGATGATGCGGCCCTTGCGGCGCGGCCCGCCGACGACGCGGTCGACGGCCTCCTCGAGCGCGGCGCCGGTGATGACGGTGCCGTTCTCGCGCGCGGTCAGCAGCGCCGCCTCGTTGATCACGTTGGCCAGGTCGGCGCCGGACATCCCGACGGTCCGCTTGGCCAGCCCGTCGAGGTCGGCGTCGGGGGCGATCGGCTTGCCCGCCGAGTGCACCTTGAGCACCGCACGTCGCCCGGCGATGTCGGGGTTGGACACCGGGATCTGGCGGTCGAAGCGACCGGGCCGCAGCAGCGCAGGGTCGAGGATGTCGGGCCGGTTGGTGGCGGCGATCAGGATCACCCCTGCGCGTTCGCCGAAGCCGTCCATCTCGACCAGCAGCTGGTTCAGCGTCTGCTCGCGCTCGTCGTGGCCGCCACCCATGCCGGCGCCGCGCTGGCGGCCGACCGCGTCGATCTCGTCGACGAAGATGATGCACGGGCTGTTCTGCTTGGCCTGCTCGAACATGTCGCGCACGCGGGAGGCGCCGACACCGACGAACATCTCGACGAAGTCCGAGCCGGAGATCGTGAAGAACGGCACCCCGGCCTCGCCGGCGACGGCGCGGGCCAGCAGCGTCTTGCCGGTGCCCGGCGGGCCGTAGAGCAGCACGCCCTTGGGGATCTTGGCGCCGAGCGCCTGGTAGCGGCTGGGATTCTGCAGGAAGTCCTTGATCTCGTAGAGCTCCTCGACCGCCTCGTCGACACCGGCGACGTCGGCGAACGTGGTGGTCGGCATGTCCTTGCCGAGCTGTTTGGCCTTCGACTTGCCGAACCCGAAGCCCATCCGGCCGCCGCTCTGCATGCGGGAGAACATCACGAACAGGCCGACGAGCAGCAGCAGCGGCAGCATGTAGATGAGCAGCGAGCCGAGCACGCTGCCCTGGTTCACCACCGTGTTGATCTTGACGTTCTTGCCCTGCAGCGCCTCGAAGACCGTCACCCCGTACCCGGTGGGGTACTTGGTGATGATCTTGTCGCTGTCCTCGGTGTCGCCCTTGCCGCTCTTGAGGTCGAGTCGCAGCTGCTGTTCGCGGTCGTCGATCTGCGCGCTGTTGACGTTGCCCTCGTTGATCTGGGCGATCGCCACCGACGTGTCGACGGGTTTGTAGCCGCGGGTGTCGTCGCTGAAGTAGAAGAACGACCAGCCCAGCAGCAGCACGACCGCTATCACGGTCAGCGTGCGGATCACATTTTTCCGGTTCATCATTTTTCGGCCAGCGATGAGTCTGTCGGCCAGGTCCTTCCGATACGCGCAGCTGGGATCACTTCAGGCTACCGCTAGACCAACGTGCGGAAGTTCCCGACGGCCGAGGGGTGACTTCGCGGCAGTTCTGGCTACACACGTCGCCAGAAGCCTTCCGCTGCCCGCCGCCCGTGTGCTTGGGTGAGCCGGTGGGCACCGACGCAACCACCCCGGCCGAACGTCTCGTCGACACCAACGGAGTCCGGCTGCGGGTGACGGAGGCCGGTGAGCGCGGCGCCCCGGTGGTGGTGCTGGCGCACGGCTTCCCGGAACTGGCCTACTCCTGGCGCCGTCAGATCCCGGTGCTGGCCGCCGCCGGCTACCACGTGCTGGCGCCCGATCAACGCGGGTACGGCGGGTCGTCGCGGCCGTCGGACGTGCAGGACTACGACGTCGTCCATCTCAGCGGCGACCTGATCGGACTGCTCGACGACGTCGGCGCCGACACCGCGGTGTTCGTCGGCCACGACTGGGGCTCCCCGGTGGTGAGCAACACCGCGCTGCTGCACCCCGACCGGGTGTCCGCCGTGGTGGCCATGAGCGCGCCGCCGGTGCCGCGCTCCTCGGGGCCGCCCACCCAGATCTGGCGCCGCATCTTCGCCGACAACTTCTTCTACATCCTGTACTTCCAGGACGTCGGCCCGGCGGACACCGAGTTGAACGAGGACCCGGACCGGACGATACGGCGCATGCTGGGCGGGCTGAAGAACCCGGCCGAGGGGACCGCACTGGTCGACATGGCGACGCCCGACCAGCGGGGCTTTCTCGACCGCATCCCCGAACCGGACGGCATCCCGGCGTGGATCAGCGAGGAGGAGATCGAGCACTACGTCGCGGAGTTCACCCGCACCGGATTCACCGGCGGCCTGAATTGGTACCGCAACTTCGACCGCAACTGGGAACTGACCGCCGACACCCCGGCGACCACGATCGGGGTGCCGACGCTGTTCATCGCGGGCACCGCCGACCCGGTGCTGTCCTTCACCCCCCGCGATCGCATCGGTGACGTGGTCACCGGTCCGTTCCGCGAGATCCTCATCGACGGCGCAGGCCACTGGCTGCAGCAGGAACGCGCCGACGAGGTCAACGCCGCCCTGCTCGAATTCCTCGGAGGTCTGCCGTGAACCGTCCCCTGAACTTCGGCGTCTTCATCACGCCGTTCCACCCGGTCGGCCAGTCCCCCACCGTGGCCCTCGAGTACGACCTCGAGCGCACGGTCGCGCTGGACCGGCTCGGCTACGACGAGGTGTGGTTCGGCGAGCACCACTCCGGCGGCTACGAGCTGATCGCCTGCCCGGAGGTGTTCATCGCCGCGGCGGCCGAGCGCACCAAGCACATCCGGCTCGGCACCGGCGTGGTGTCGCTGCCCTACCACCACCCGCTGATGGTCGCCGACCGCTGGGTGCTGCTCGACCACATGACCCGCGGCCGGGTGGTGTTCGGCACCGGACCGGGCGCTCTGCCGTCGGACGCCTACATGATGGGCATCGACCCGGTGGATCAGCGCCGGATGATGCAGGAGTCACTCGAGGCGATCCTCGCGCTGTTCCGCGCCGGGCCCGACGAGCGCGTCACCCGCGAGACCGACTGGTTCACGCTGCGCGACGCCCAGTTGCACATCCGGCCCTACACCTGGCCCTACCCCGAGATCTCCACCGCGGCGATGGTGTCGCCGTCGGGTCCGCGGCTGGCGGGCCAGCACGGCACATCGCTGCTGTCGCTGTCGATGTCGGTGCCGGGCGGTTTCGCCGCGCTCGAGAACACCTGGCAGGTGGTCACCGAGCAGGCGGCCAAGGCAGGCCGCGAGACCCCCGACCGGTCGGGTTGGCGGGTGCTGGGCATCTTCCACCTCGCCGACACCCGCGAGCAGGCCATCGAGGACTGCACCTACGGGCTGCAGGACTTCGCGAACTACTTCGGCGCCGCGGGCTTCGTCCCGCTCTCCAACACCGTCGAGGGCGAGCAGCAGACACCGCGGGAGTTCGTCGCCGAGTACGCCGCGGGAGGCAACTGCTGCATCGGCACCCCCGACGACGCCATCGCCTACATCACCGGCCTGCTCGAACAGTCCGGCGGCTTCGGCACATTGCTGCTGCTGGGCCACGACTGGGCCGACCCGCAGGCGACCCACCACTCCTACGAGTTGTTCGCCCGCAAGGTGATGCCGCACTTCAAGGGTCAGCTGACCGCGCCGCAGGCATCGCACGAGTGGGCGAAGGGCATGCGCGACCAACTGCTCGGCAGCGCCGGGCAGGCCATCGTGAACGCCATCACCGCGCACACCGACGAGATGCAGGCCAAGAGCTGATGCGGGCGTCGGTGCTGCGCGACGGCCGCATGGTGCTGCGCGACGACGTCGCCGACCCGGTGCCCGGCCCCGGACAGGTGCTCGTCGCGGTCAAGGCCTGCGGGATCTGCGGCTCCGACCTGCATTTCGCGCAGCACGGCTCCACCGTGCTGGAGCTGGGCGCCCAGATGCAGGGCTCACCGCTGGGCGGCGCGCCACTCGATCTGGCCGCCGACATCTACATGGGCCACGAGTTCAGCGCCGAGGTCCTCGAGGCCGGTCCGAACACTGACGCGCCTGCCCCCGGCACGGTGGTCACGTCCATCCCGGTGCTGCTGTCGGGTACAGGTGTAGAGCCGATCGTCTACTCCAACAACACGATCGGCGGATACGCCGAACGCATGCTGCTTTCGGCGCCGCTGCTGCTCCCGGTGCCCAACGGACTCGACCCGCGGCACGCCGCGCTCACCGAGCCGGTGGCGGTCGGGCTGCACGCGGTGAACAGGTCGGCGATCACCCCGGGCGAGGCCGCGCTGGTGGTGGGCTGCGGCCCGATCGGCGTGGCGATCATCGCGGCCCTGCGCCATCGCGGCGTGGAACACATTGTTGCATCGGACTTCTCGGCGAAGCGCCGCGAACTCGCCTCGACCGTCGGGGCGCACCGGACGGTGGACCCGGCGCAGGAGTCGCCGTTCGACACCGTCGCACCCGCGGTGGTGTTCGAGGCCGTCGGCGCCCCGGGCATCATCAACGACGTGCTGCGCCGCGCCCCGGCCCGGACACGGCTGGTGGTCGCCGGGGTGTGCATGGAGGCCGACACCGTGCTGCCGTTCTTCGCCGCCGCCAAGGAGATCGCCATCCAGTTCGTGTTCGCCTACGACCCCGCCGAGTTCGCGGAATCCCTGCGCGCCATCGCCGAAGGCGCCATCGACGTGGCCCCGCTGATCACCGGCGAGGTGCCGCTCGACGCGGTCGGCGCCGCGTTCGACGACCTGGCGCACCCCGACGAGCACTGCAAGATCCTCGTGACACCCTGACGGTAGGGTGCCAGGCATGCCGATCGCCGTGCGCGCGAAGACCCTGTTGACCACCCTCGCCGCCGCCGCGCTGACCGTCGGAGCGCTGTCGGCCTGCGACGCCACGGCGGGCCCCGCCGCGCCGGCGAACACCGACTCCCGTCAGGTCACCGTGGTCGGCGCCGGGCAGGTGCAGGGCACCCCGGACCTGTTGACCGCCAACGTCTCCATGGAGTTCATCGCGCCCGACGTCACCAGTGCGATGAACCAGTCCAGTGACCGGCAGCAGGCCGTCATCAACGCCCTCGTCGACGCGGGCATCGAGCGCAAGGACATCAACACCACGCAGGTCAGCCTGCAGCCGCAGTTCGGCCCGGACAGCGTCGACATCGCCGGCTACCGGGCCAGCAACTCGCTCGACGTCAAGATCCGCGACCTCGGCGCGGCGTCGCAGGCGCTGGCGCTGATCGTCAGCACCGGCGGCGACGCCGCGCGGATCAACTCGGTGAACTACTCGATCGAGGACGACTCGCAGTTCATCCGCGACGCGCGGGCGCGGGCGTTCGAGGACGCAAGGAGCCGCGCCGAGCAGTACGCCGACCTCTCCGGACTCGATCTCGGCGACGTCGTCTCGATCTCCGAGGTGGCCGGCGAGACACCACCGGTGCCGATGCAGGCGCCGCGCGCGGCCATGGAGTCGGTGCCGCTGGAGCCGGGTCAGCAGTCCGTCGGCTTCACGGTGACCGTGGTGTGGGAGCTGTCCTAACCCGCAGGACTGATGTCGACGGGGATGCCGTTGAGCACCGCGGTGCCCGAGAGTGGGTCGAGCACCGCACCGTCGTTCAGTCGGTTGACGTTGACGCCCGGGCGCACGGCGGCGACGGTCAGCCGGGTGCCGAGCACGTCGTGACCCCAGCCGTGCGGTAGCGACACCACGCCGCGGCGCAGACCGTCGAACATCTCGACCGGCGCCTCCACCTCGCCGCCGGGCCCCTTGATCACCGCGGAGCCGGTGAGCCCGAGTTCGGCGGCGTCGGCCGGGTGGATCTGCAGCGTGCAGCGGTTGGTGCCGCCGGCGAGCGCGGGCAGGTTGTGCATCCAGCTGTTGTTGGAGCGCAGGTGCCTGCGGCCGATCAGGACGAAGTCCGCGTCGCGGCGTTGCAGCGAGTGCAGCAGCCGGCCGACGTCGGCGGCGAAGGGCTCGGGTGCGAGTTCGACCTTGCCCGACGGGGTGCGCAGCACCTCGGTCAGCCGCGGCCGCAGCGGCCCGAGGTCGATGCCGTGCGGGTTGGCCCTGAGCCGGTCGAGCGTCAGCCCGTCGGGGCGGGCGCCGAACGCGTCGCCGTAGGGGCCGAGCCGCAGCATCATGTCGAGGCGGCGTTCGTAACCCGGGCCGGCTGTCAGCATGGCCGTCAGCTCGGCGGCGTCGCGGCCGGCGACCGGTGAGTCGGGGTCGGCGGTCTCTCTGCCCAGCGTGGTCGCGATCACCTGCTCGTCGACGAGTGCGGGGTCGCCGTCGGGCGCGAGCCCGTACAGGATCAGCGCGAGCCGGGCGATGATCTCGACTTCGCCGGGCCTGCCGTCGGGCAGCGGCAGCGCGGGCGGCGAGTACCGCGCGGTGTTGCGGACCGCCAGGTTGTTCAGCGCGACGTCGAAGTGGGCGGTCCGCGACGGCGGCGGTGGCGGCAGGATCACGTCGGCGTGCCGGGTGGTCTCGTTGAGGTACGGGTCGACGCTCAGCATGAAGCCGACGCCGTCGAGGGCGCGGCTCAGCCGGTCGCCGTCGGGTGCGGACAGCACGGGATTGCCCGCCACGGTGATCAGCGCCCGCACCTGGCCGTCGCCGGGCGTCTCGATCTCCTCGGCCAGCGCGGTGGCGGGCAGTTCGGACAGCGCCTCGGGATGCCCGGACACCCGGCTGTGCCAGCGGCCGGTGCGGAAGCCGCGGCCCGGCCGGTGCGGCCGCGGCGCCGAGGACACCGGCGACTGCGGGAACATCACGCCGCCGGGCCGGTCGAGGTTGCCGGTGAGGATGTTGATCACGTCGACGAGCCAGCTGGCGAGGGTGCCGAATTCGACGGTCGAGGTGCCGAGGCGGCCGTACACGGCGGCGCTCGGCGCGGCGGCGATGTCGCGGGCCAGCGCGCGGATCTCGTCGGCGGCCACACCGCAATGCGCGGCGACGGCCTCCGGTGCGAAGTCGGCGGCCAGCGCACGGACCTGGTCGACGCCGGCGACGAGGCCGGCGGGTTCGGGCGTGGTCAGCTCCTCGTCGAACAGCACGTGCACGACGGCCATCAGCAGCGCGGCGTCGGTGCCCGGCCGCGGGGCGAGGTGGCGGTCGGCGAGTTCGGCGGTGCGGGTGCGCGCCGGGTCGATGACGGTCAGCGTTCCGCCGCGTTTGCGCAGCGCCTTCAGCTTGCCGCCGAAATCGGCTGCGGTGGTGACACTTCCATTGGAGACCAACGGGTTCGCGCCGATGATCACCAGGTGGTCGGTGCGGTCGAGGTCGGGCACCGGGAAGGCGATCGGATTGCCGAACAGATGGCCGACCGAGACGTGCTTGGGCATCTGGTCGAGCGTGCTCGCCGAGTACACCTGCCGGGTGCCGAGCGCCTTGACGAGCAGCGGGACGTAGAGCGCGCCCGCGATGCTGTGCGCGCTCGGGTTGCCGAAGTACACCGCCACCGACGGGCCGCCGTGCTCACGCAGCACCTCGCTCAGCCGGTCGGCGACCACCGCGAACGCCTCGGCCCAGGTGGTCTCCACCAGGTCGCCGTCGCGTCGCACCAGCGGTGCGGTGAGCCGGTCGGGATCGTTGTCGAGTTCGGGGAAGCCGGCGCCCTTCGGGCACAGGTAGCCGGCGCTGAACACGTCGGCGCGGTCGCCGCGGGCGGCGGTGACGGCGCCGTCGTCGACGGTCAGTGTCAGACCACAGGTGGCCTCGCACAGCGGGCAGATCCGGAGCGCGGTGCCGGTCATCGTCTACCCCTCGTAGACCTTCGGGTCCAGCGTGCCGATGTAGGGCAGGTCGCGGTATCGCTCCGCGTAGTCGAGGCCGTAGCCGACAACGAACTCGTTCGGGATGTCGAAGCCGACGTAGGCCATCTCGACGTCGGCGCGCACGGCGTCGGGTTTGCGCAGCAGCGTGCACACGTTCAGGGACCGCGGCCTGCGCTGGGCCAGGTTGCGCAGCAGCCACGACAGCGTCAGCCCGGAGTCGACGATGTCCTCGACGATCAGCACGTCGCGGTCGTTGATGTCGCGGTCGAGGTCCTTGAGGATGCGGACCACGCCCGACGACGACGTCGACGAGCCGTAGGAGCTGACGGCCATGAATTCCAGCTGGGTGGGCAGCGGGATCGACCGGGCCAGGTCGGTGACGAACATGACCGCGCCCTTGAGCACCGTCACCAGCAGGAGGTCCTGCCCGTCGGGGCCGATGTGGTCGCGGTACTTCTCGGCGATCAGCGCGCCGAGTTCGGCCGTGCGCTCCTGGATCTGCTGTTCGGACAGCAGCACCGACTTGATGTCCCCTGGATACAACTCGGCTGATTGCGAAGACACGTCCACAGCGTGCCAGAAGCCGCGGCCGCCGACCAGCGCAAGGGGGTCAGCCGGGGTGCAGCGGTTCGGCACGCAGGGTCAGCGCACCGTCGTGACGCCCCGCGACCAGCCGTTGCGCCGATAGCGACGATCCGACCGCCACGCCGCCCTGCCCCCGCCAGCCGGTGACCAGGGCGTCGACACCACGGATCTGTTTGTCGGTGAGCCCGCAGGCGCCGCCGGCCAGCAGCCACAGCCGGATCACCCGGCGTCTGATCGCCTCCGGGAGGGCGGCCAGTCCGTCGGTGCTCAGTCCGTCCTCGGTGACCACCGCATCGAGGCCGTCGCGGGCCAGGTCGTCCAGCGCGTCGTTGTCCTCGCGGAGCGCGGTGGCGGTGCGTGCCAGCGCTTCGGCGACGCCGCCGTTCAGGATGTCCTCCAGCAGCGGCAGCACCTCGGCGCGCAGACGGCTGCGGGTGAAGCGCGGATCGATGTTGTGCGGGTCGTGCCACGGGGTGAGCCCCAGTTCGGCGCACGCCGCCACGGTGGTGGCCCGGCGGACCGCGAGCAGCGGGCGATACCACGGTGGGTCATACGGCCTTATCCCGGCGATCGAACGGGCGCCGGAGCCTCTGCCGAGACCGAGCAGCACCGTCTCGGCCTGGTCGTCGAGGGTGTGGCCGAGCAGCACCGGCTTCGCGTCACGAGCCGACTCCAGCGCTGTGTAGCGCGCTGACCGTGCCGCCGCTTCCGGCCCGCCCGCGGAGCCGACGTCGACGCGAAGCACTTGTGCGTCAACGCATCCCAGGCGCAGCGCCTGTTCGCCGGCGGTGTCGGCGATCCGCGCGGAATCGGGTTGGAGCCCGTGATCGACGATCAGCGCCGTGGTCGGCTTCAGCGTGGCGGCCGCCGCCGTCAGCGCCAGCGAGTCGGGACCGCCCGACAGTGCGACGCACCACCGCTCGTCGCCGGTGGCGTACGTGGCCGCGAAGGCCGCGACCGCCGCCCGCAAGGCGGCTACAGCACCCGATCGATCCATCGTTGCGGTTCGTCGATCTCGGCGGGCAGCGGCAGCGTGTCGGGTCCGGACCAGACGGTATTGAAGCGCGCCATGCCGACGCGGCCGACGACGTGGTCGACGAACGCCTTGCCGCGGGTGTACTGGCTCATCTTCGCGTCGACCCCGAGCAGCGCGCGCACCACCCGCTGCAGTGGCGGCTGTCTGCGGGTGCGCCGCTCGTCGAACCGGCGCCTGATGGTGGCCACCGAGGGCACCACCTTCGGGCCGACGGCGTCCATCACGTGGTCGGCGTGCCCTTCGAGCAGCGTGCCGAGCACCAGCAGCCGGTCCATCGCCTCGCGCTGCGGCTCGCCCTGCATCGCGCGCATCAGGCCGATCACCCCGGTGGAGTTCGGGTCCTGCCCGTCGTCGGCCCCGTTGCGCCTGGCCCGGACGAACTCGGCGAGCCGGCCGACCACCTCGGTGACGTCCTCGCCGGCGTCCTGGGTGAGCACGGCCAGGGACTGCGACATGTGGTCGGCCAGCCAGGGGTTGGCCCGGAACTGCACCCGGTGGGTGACCTCGTGCAGACACACCCACAACCGGAAGTCGTTGGGCGATACCCGCAGCTGCCGCTCGACGGCGATCACGTTCGGCCACACCAGCAGGAGCTCGCCACCGCCGGACGCGAAGGGGTCGTACTGACCCAGGATCCCGGAGGAGATGAACGCCAGCACCGCCCCGGTCTGCGCGCCCGTCACGTGTCCGGAGACGAATCCGCGTGGTGCGTCGCCGCCGCCGGTCATCACCCGCATGGAGCCGGTGGCCGCGCGGACCCACTGCGCGCGGTCGACGATGCGGGCCTCGGTGACGGCCTGCCCCTCGTTCAGTCCGGTCACCTCCCGCACCGGCAGTTCGGCCTCGCGGGCGGCGGCGGCCAGCTGGTCGACGGCCTGGCGGCGGGTGTAGTCGGTGGTGACCGGGCCGGGCCGGGCGAGCTTCGCGCCGACGGTCGCGGCGAACTGCCAGTCGACGGCGCGGCCGACGGTGAGTTCGGCGCCGCTCATCTCGTGCACCCGCAGGTGCGCAGGGTGGCCGCGAACGCGTCGAGCGCGGTGCGGCCGGTCGGGCCTGCGTTGTTGGACATCAGCGCGAACGTCAGGACGCGGCCGCTGGCGTCGGTGACGATGCCGGCGAGTGAGTTGGTTCCGGTGAGCGAGCCCGTCTTGGCGCGCAGCCAGCCCGCGGCGGCGCGGCCCTCGACGGTGTCGAGGTAGCGGTTGGACAGGGTGCCGCTGCCGCCGGCGATCGGCAGCAGGTCGACCAGCGGCCGCAGTTTCGGCTGGTCGTCGCCGGTCGCGACGGCGACGACGTCGTCGAGGGTCAGCGCGGTGAGCCGGTCGTCGACGGACAGCCCGCTGGAGTCCTCGAGCACGGCGCGCCGGGTGTCGACACCGGCCTCCTCCAGCTGGTTCAGGACGGCCCGCGCGGCGCCGTCGAAGCTCTGCGGCTCGTCGACCTGGGCGGCGACCTCGCGCCCGATGGCCTCGGCCATCACGTTGTCCGACGCGTTCATCATGGTGCGCAGCCTCTCCATCAGCGGCGGGGACTGCACGGCGGCGATCTGCTTGCCGCCGGTGTAGGGCGTCGGCCGCACGCTCACCATGGCCGGGTCGATGTCGAGCGCGGTCGCCAGGGCCCGGCCTGCGTCCAGCGCCGGTGTAATCGACCGCCGCGACTCGACGCTGACCGGCTGGGTGCGGCCGGCGTCGAGCATCACCGGCGCCATCGGCGCGATGTCGCCGCCGGGGATGTCGAGCGGGTCCCAGCCGACCGCCATGTCGGGTCCGCTGTAGGCGCTGACGTCGACCTGGACGGCGGTGATGTTGATGCCGCTGCGGCGCACCTGCGCGGCCAGGTCGGTGATGCGGGCGGCGTCCTTGTACCAGGTGTCGGTGCCCTCGGGCGCCGCCGAGAGGGTCGGGTCGCCGCCGCCTTTGAGCACCACCAGCCCCCGGTCGCGCTGCTGGTCGCCCGCGACCACGGTGGTGGTCAGGCGGGCCTCGCGGTCCAGGGTCAGCAGCGCGGCGGCCGCGGTCAGCGTCTTGTTCGTCGAGGCGGGCTGCATCGGGATGTCGGCGCCCCTGGCCCACACCTCTTCGCCGGTGAGGGCGTCGGTGATGCGGCCGGTGAAGTTCCCGAGGTCCGGGTTGGCCAGCGCGCGGGCCAGTGCGGCGGCCATCCCGCGTGCCGTGGGCCGGGGTGCGTCGTCGGCGACCGGCTTGATCGCCGGGTCGGCGGTGACGGGGGTGGGCAGCGGTTTGGCGGCCTGGGCCTCACCGCCGCGGCCCGCGGTGAGCACGCCGGCCACGGCGACGACGGCGGCGACCAGCAACAGCACCGCCGCCCCGATCACCACATGGGTGGAGCGCTTCCACCGCGCGGGCCGCATCACGTCCGTGGTTCCTGCCTTCGCCACTACTCGCCCCGGTGAGCTCACCGGCAGGCACCCCCCGGGCACCTCATCAACGAGGGTATCCGCTCCATTAGGGTTGTCCCGCGTCGTCGTCACGACGCCCCGCATCGCAAACGACGTGAGAAGGAGCCGGGCCGTGGAGTTCGAGGTCGTCATCGAGATCCCCAAGGGATCGCGCAACAAGTACGAGGTCGACCACGAGACCGGGAAGGTCAAGCTCGACCGCTACCTCTACACCGCGTTCGGCTACCCCACCGACTACGGATTCATCGAGGACACCCTCGGTGAGGACGGCGACCCGCTCGACGCGCTGGTGCTGCTGCCCGAGTCGCTGTTCCCCGGCGCGGCGCTGGACGCGCGGCCGGTCGCCATGTTCCAGATGACCGACGAGGCAGGCGGCGACGACAAGGTGCTGTGCGTGCCGGCGGGCGATCCGCGCTGGGAGCACATCCGCGACCTCGGTGACATCGACGACTTCGAGCTCAAGGCGATCGAGCACTTCTTCGTGCACTACAAGGACCTCGAGCCGGGCAAGTTCGTGAAGGCCTCCAACTGGGTGGGCCGCGAGGAGGCCGAGGCCGAGGTGCAGCGTTCGGTGGAGCGCTTCAAGGCCCAGGGCCACTGACCGAGGCGCCGCGGAATTTGCCTGCGCGTAACACGGCGTAACGCCACCGTCCCATCGCCGCTGGACCATGGGGCACATGCTGATGCACCAGGGCATCGGACTCGACGCCTACAACGCGATGCCGCAGCGCCGGGCGGTGCACGCGGTCTACGAGTGCTGCGGCAGCGTGTCGCTGGCCGCCGACCTGGCGCGCGACCGGCCCTATCGCAACCACGACGCACTGTTCCGGCAGGCCGACGCGCTGCTGTTCGCGATGGCCGAGGTGTCCATCGACTCGATCCTGCAGGCGTATCCGAGCATTGGCCGGCGGCCGCGCAGCGCACGGTCACAGTGTGAGCAGTGCGCGATCTGGGACGAGCGGCCCGAGGTGATGGCGCAACTGGACGCGCAGGCGCGCGACTACGAGCAGCAGTTCGGCTTCGGCTTCGTGATGTACGTCAACGGCTTCGACACGGCGGACGTGCTCGCCGCGATGGCCGACCGGCTGCACAACGACGTCGACACCGAGCGCAAGGTGGTGCGCAACGAGCTCGCCCGCATCAACCGCAGCCGCCTGGAACGCATGCTGGGACCCGAAGGCGGCTACCACAACTGGTAGGCCACTGCCCTAGTCTCGGTGCGTGAGCACCCCGTCCGGCCCCGTGTCGCAGTCGCACTTCCTCTCGCTGCCCGATCTGGCCGTGCGCTCGGCGGGCGGGGCGGTGGTGTGGGCCAACGACGATCTGTTCGCCGAGAAGGAGAACCTGATCACGCCGGGCCCGGCGACGTACCGGCCCGCCACGTTCGGCCATAAGGGGCAGGTCTACGACGGGTGGGAGACCCGCAGGCGGCGCGACGCCGGCCCGGAGGCGCACGACGCGGCGATCGTGCGGCTCGGGGTGCCCGGGATCGTGCGCGGTGTGGTGGTCGACACGGCATGCTTCACCGGCAATTATCCGCCGGAGGTCTCGGTCGAGGCGGCGTTCGTCTACGGCCATCCGTCGGTGTCCGAGCTCGTCGACAACACGCACTGGACCACGATCGTGGAACGCACCGGCGTCGACGGCGACACCCGGAACCTGTTCCCGGTCGCCACATCCCGGCGGTGGACCCACGTGCGGCTGACCATCTATCCCGACGGCGGGGTGGCGCGGCTGCGGGTGCACGGCGAGGGACTGCTCGACCCGCAGTACGCGGAGTTGCCGCTGGACCTCGCCGCATTGGAGAACGGCGGCCGGATCACTGCGTGTTCCAACATGTTCTACAGCTCGCCGAACAACCTGCTGCTACCGGGCACCGCCCGGCACATGGGCGACGGCTGGGAGACCTCGCGCCGCCGCGACGCAGGCAACGACTGGGTGGAGGTCCAGCTCGGCGGCCACGGGGTGCTCGACTTCGCCGAACTCGACACGTCCTACTTCCTCGGCAACGCGCCGGGGGCCGCGACGCTGCGTGGCCGCGACGATCCCGACGGCGAGTGGTTCGAACTGCTGCCGCGCACCGAGTTGCAGCCCGACACCCGGCACCGCTTCGTCATCGGCGACGACCGGCCGGTCACCCAGGCCCGGCTGGACATCTTCCCCGACGGCGGGATGGCCCGGTTGCGGCTGTTCGGCCGCCTCACCGAGCAGGGCCTGCGGCGGGTCGCCGAGAAGTGGAGCCTGTCCGGCTGACGGGGGTTGTGGACGCGGTTATTGCGTCCAGGGCTGTTGATTCGCCGACACAACGACCCTGGACGCAAAAACCAGGCCGCCTCTCAGCGGGCGACGAGGTTGTGCAGCGGCTCGCCGCGGTGCAGCCTGCCGATGTTGTCGGCGATGTCGTCGGCCCGGCCGGTGAAGGTGTCGCGGGTGACGCCCGAGGAGTGCGGCGTCATCAGCACATTGGGCAGGTCGGCGAACGGCAGCGCGCTGGGGGCGCCGTAACCCGTGGCATCGGGGTACCGGTACCAGACATCGACGGCGGCGGCGGCGATGGCCTGAGACGAGAGCGCCTCGTACAGATCGTGTTCGACGACGAGCGGCCCGCGTCCGACGTTGATGAGCACACCGTGCGGCCCGAGCGCGGCGAGTTCGGCGGCGCCGACCATGCCCACGGTCTGTTCGGTCAGCGGGGCCGAGACGACGACGACGTCGGACTCGGCCATCAGGTCGGTGAGCCGGTCGGTGCCCGCCGCCCATCGGAGTCCCTCGGCGGCCGCGTCGAGATTGCCGCGGCCGGTGATGGCAGCGCCGTCGGCGCCGAACGCGCGGAACAGCTCCCAGCTTCGGCGGCCGATGTGGCCGAAGCCGACGAAGCCGATCCTGGCGCCCCGCAGCGAGGAGGGCTGAGCGATCGAGCGGTCGTACACCGAGGTCGCCCATCGGCCGGTGCGCAGGGCCCGGTCCTGCTCGAGGAAGTGCCGCCGCAGCATCACCGATGCGGCGACGACGAACTCTGCCATCGACTGTTCGTGGTGGAACGTGTTCGCCACCAACGTTTCCGGCGACAGGGCATCGAAGTCGATCTTGTCGGTGCCCGCACCCGCGGCGTGCACCAGCCGCAGTTTCGGGGCAGCGGCGGCCAGCTCCGCGCTGAACCGGCCGCCGACGAAGACCTCGGCATCGACCAGCTCGCCGGCGACCGCACCGTCGGGCCAGCACACGCTGACACCGTCGGGCAGTGCGGCTTCGAACCGGTCGCGGTGCGGGGCGAGGTTGGTGTCGCCGACGACGACCTTCATCCGCGCCTCATCGGTCGAGCGCTGGGCGCTTGCTGTCGAAGGTCCAGCCCGGGAGGAGGAACTGCATGGCCGCCGCGTCGTCGCGGGCGCCGAGGCCTTCGCTAAGGTACAGCTCGTGGGCGGCGGCCACGGCGTCGTGGTCGATGTCGACGCCGAGCCCGGGGCGGTCCGGCACGGTGAGGTAGCCGTCGGCGATCGTGAACGGCGCCTTGGTGATCCGCTGGCCGTCCTGCCAGATCCAGTGCGTGTCGATCGCGGTGATCTCGCCGGGCGCGGCGGCAGCGACGTGGGTGAACATCGCCAGCGACACGTCGAAGTGGTTGTTGGAGTGCGACCCCCACGTCAGGCCCCAGGCATCGCACAGCTGCGCGACGCGCACCGAGCCGTTCATGGTCCAGAAGTGCGGGTCGGCCAGCGGGATGTCCACGGCGCCGGTGCGGATCGCATGCCCCATCTCGCGCCAGTCGGTGGCGATCATGTTGGTGGCGGTGGGCAGACCGGTGGCGCGTTTGAACTCCGCCATCACCTCGCGGCCGGAGAACGTGCCCTCGGGTCCGACGGGGTCCTCGGCGTAGGCCAGCACGTCGGTCAGTTCGCGGCAGGTGCGGATGGCGTCCTGGAGCAGCCAGCCGCCGTTGGGGTCGAGGGTGATTCGCGCGTCGGGGAAGCGGTCGGCGAGGGCGATGACGGCCTTGGCCTCATCCGGTGCGGGCAGCACGCCGCCCTTGAGCTTGAAGTCGCGGAAGCCGTAGCGCTCGCGGGCGGCCTCGGCCAGGCGGACCACCGCCTCGGGCGTCAGCGCCTCGTCGTGGCGGATGCGCAGCCACTCGTCGGCGCCGGCGTCCTCGTCGGCGGCCGACCGGTAGGCGAGGTCGGTGCGGGTACGGTCGCCCACGAAGAACAGGTAGCCGAGCGCCTGCACCCGATCGCGCTGCTGCCCGTCGCCGAGCAGCGCCGCGACCGGCACGTCGAGGTACTGGCCGAGCAGGTCGAGCAGCGCCGACTCGACCGCGGTGACCGCGTGCACGGTGACCCGCAGGTCGAACGTCTGCGCGCCGCGGCCGCCGCTGTCCCGGTCGGCGAACCGGGTCCGGATCGCGGCGAGTGTCGCGTGGTAGGCGCCCAGCGCCGAGCCGACCACCAGCGGGGCGGCGTCTTCGAGCGTGCGGCGGATCTGCTCGCCGCCGGGCACCTCACCGACACCGGTGTTGCCGTCGGAGTCGGTGAGCAGCACCAGGTTCCGGGTGAAGAACGGCCCGTGCGCGCCGCTGAGGTTGAGCAGCATGCTGTCGTGTCCGGCGATGGGCACGACCTTCATCTCATTGACGACGGGAGTACGGGTCTGCGCGCTCATGATGTCCTCACCCTAGAATCGCCGTTCTATGCGTGTCCAACACCAATGGGGCATGGACCAATACCGGCATCGAATCAGTCTTGACGCTCATCCTGCGAACCATCGATCGCCGTTGACCAGCGGCCGGACCACCCGGGACACCTTGTCGCAGACCATCCGCAGCGCGTCGACGATCTCGCGTTCCCGCTCGCCGGTGAGACGCTCCAGCGGCACCGACGCGCTGATGGCGTCCTGGGCGGGCGTGACGTAGCGCAGCGGCACCGCGAAACACCGCACGCCCGGGGTGTTCTCCTCGTACTCGGTAGCGTAGCCGCGCACCCGCGCCTCCTCCAGCGACGCGTCGAGCACCGCCCGGTCGGTGATGGTGTGCTGGGTGAGTGGCGAGAGCGACGCCGGGATGTGGGCGTCGCGTTCGGCGCCGAACCGCTCGGCCAGCAGCGCCTTGCCGAGCGCACACGTGTAGGCCGGCAGCCTCCTGCCGACCTTGTTCGACGTTCGGACGTACTGGCGGGATTCGCGGGTCGCGAGGTACACGACGTCACCGCCGTCGAGCCTGCCGATGTGGAACGTCTCGTCGAGGTCGCTGCGCAGGTCGTCGAGGAACGGCGCGATCACGGGCAGGTACGGGTCGGCGTCGAGGTAGCTCGTGCCGACGAGCAGCGCGCGGACGCCGATGCCGTACTGGCTGCCGGTCGGGTCCGACCGCACCCAGCCCTGCGCCACCAGCGTGCGCAGCAGGGCGTGGGCGCTGCTGCGCGGCATGTCCAGCGCTCCGCAGATGTCGCGGATGCGGGCCGGCCGGTCCGGGCGGGCGGCCAGGTATTCGAGCAGTTCGACGGTGCGCACCGCGGACTTCACCCTGCGGTCGGCCGCCGGCTCGGCAGGCTCGCCCATGACGCCCTCCTTCATCCCGTGATCTGCCGGACGATCAGCACGACGGCGCCCACCGCGGAGACGGATATCGCCAGCCAGCGCTGCCGCTGCCGGTCGAGCACCCGGTTCATCAGCCGGGACAGCAGGTAGCCGATCACCACCGCGGGGCTCAGCAGCAGGAAGGACACCACCGAATGCCGGTCGATCTCCCCGCCGATGGCGAGCACCACGAGGGAGAGCACCGAGCCGACCAGGAAGAAGCCGCTCATCGTGCCGCGCAGCCTGGCGCCGGTCACCTTCTGCCAGACCAGGGCCATCGGAGGGCCGCCGATGGCGGTGGCGGTGCCGAGCACGCCGGACGCCGCACCGGCGAGCACCAGGTTGCGCCGGTGTGGCACCGGCGCCCATCCGACACTGGTCAGCAGCACACCGCCGAGGACCACGCCCGCGAGCACGAGCGCGAGCGCCTTGTCCGGCAACATCACCAGCAGCAGCGCCCCGGCGACCGTTCCCGGGACCCGGCCGGCCAGCGCCCAGCCGGTGCCCTGCAGATCGATCTGCTGGTGCTCGCGCGCCACCACCAGGATGGTGACGAGGGTGGCGAGCATGATCAGCGTCCCGGGGATCAGGCTCGGATCGACGAGCGCCACGAACGGCGCGGCCAGCATCCCCATGCCGAAGCCGATCGACCCCTGCATGCAGGAGGCCAACAGGATCGCCGCGGCGATCACGCAGTACGCGGCGACACTCACGCCGACATCGTCGCCAACCCGCTCTGTTCGGACTGCAGCGGGTGGTGGCACAGCGCGGTGTGGCCGTCGGCCCGCGGGTCGGCGGCGACCGGCGGCGTCTGCTCGGCGCAGATGTCGGTGGCGCGCCAGCACCTGGTGCGGAAACGGCAGCCCGACGGCGGGTTCAGTGGCGAGGGCACCTCACCGCTGAGCAGGATCCGCTCGCCGCGCTGCGCGGCGTCGAGCTTCGGCGCCGCGGACATCAGCGCGGCGGTGTACGGGTGGCTGGGCCGGTCGAAAACCGCCTCGGTGGGGCCATTCTCGACGATGCGGCCGAGGTACATCACCGCGACCCGGTCCGCTACGTGCCGCACCACCGACAGGTCGTGGCTGATGAACACGTAGGAGATGCCGAGCTGATCCTGCAGATCGTTGAGCAGGTTGAGCACCTGCGCCTGCACCGACAGGTCGAGCGCGGACACCGGTTCGTCGCAGATGATCACGTCCGGGTCGAGTGCGAGCGCCCTGGCGATGCCGATGCGCTGGCGCTGCCCGCCGGAGAACTCCTGCGGGAACTTGCCCGCGGCCTTGGCGCCCAGCCCGACGAGGTCGAGCAGGCCGCGCACCCGCATGTCGCGGTCCTTGCGGTTCGGGTGCAGCGACTTGTGGGTGCGCCACGGCTCGGCGATGATGTCGCCCGCCGACATGCGGGAGTTCAGCGACGCGTAGGGATCCTGGAACACCATCTGCACGCGGCGGCGGAACTTCAGCAGGTCCTTGCCGCGCAGCCCGAACGGATCGACGCCGTCGAACGTCACGGTGCCCGAGTCGGGGCGCTCGAGCATCATCAGCGTGCGCGCGAGAGTCGACTTCCCGCAACCGGATTCGCCGACCAGGCCGTGCGTCTCGCCGCGAGCGAGGTCGAGGTTGATCCCGTCAAGCGCGCACAGCCGGTTCTTGCCGCCGCCGGGCACGCGGAAGGTCTTGCGGAGATCGCGGACGGTCAGCAGCTGGCCGTCCGTTGCGGTGTCAGGCATTTCGGACCTCCTCCGGGAAGTGGCACGCTGCGGCGCGGCCGCTGCCGGTGGCTGCGAGTGCCGGGCGGGTGGTGACGCAGACGTCGCGGGCGATCGGGCAGCGCGCCTGGTACACGCAGCCCTCGGGGATGGAGTGCAGGTCCGGCGGCGACCCGCCGATCGACTTGAGCGCCTCGCCGCGGACCGCGTTGACGGGCACCGAGTCGAGCAGCCCCTTGGTGTAGGGGTGCCGCGGGTCGGCGAACACCTCGGCGACGGGCCCGGTCTCGACGATGTTGCCGGCGTACATCACCGCCACCCGGTCGGCCTCCTCGGCCACCAGCGCGAGGTCGTGGGTGATCAGGACGACCGCCATGTGGAACTCGGCGCGCAGGTCCCGCAGCAGCGCCATGATCTGCGCCTGCACGGTGACGTCCAGGGCGGTGGTGGGTTCGTCGGCGATCAGTACGGTCGGGTTGAGCGCCACGGCCATCGCGATGAGCAGCCGCTGCCGCATGCCGCCGGAGAACTGGTGCGGGTAGGAGTTCAGCCGCGACTCCGGCTGCGGGATGCCGACCCGCGCCATCAGCTCCACCGCCTTGCGCCTGGCGTCCTTGGCGCTCATGCCCTCGTGGATACGGAAGGGCTCGGACAGCTGAGTGCCCACGGTGTAGAGCGGGTTCAGCGCGGTCAGTGCGTCCTGGAAGACGATCGCCAGCTCGGTGCCCGCCAGCCTGCGCCGCGTCTTGCGGTCAACGGCAAGCAGGTCGTCGTCGCCGAGGCGGGCGGAGCCGGCCACCACCTCGGCGACGGGTTCGAGCAGGCCGACGAGCGCGGTGGCGGTCATCGACTTGCCGCAGCCGGATTCACCGAGCAGCGCCAGCGTCTCGCCGCGGTGGGCGGAGAACGTCACGTCGTCGACGGCGCGGACGGTGCCGGTGATGGTGCGGATGTCGACCGTGAGGCCGTCGACTTCGAGCGCCGGGTCGGCGTCGACCTTGTCGAGCGGAGGATGGTCTGCGACAGCGGTCATGAAAGTGCCTTTGCACGCTTGGTGAAGCCGGACAGTTTCTTCTGCGGGACGGTCAGCCGCCACCGCTGGGCGGGATCGGTGGCGATGCGCGCCCAGGCGGCCAGGATGGTGGCCGACACCGTGGTGATGACGATGGCGAGGCCGGGGAAGAACGACAGCCACCACGCGGTGTGCAGGTAGGTGCGGCCCTGCGACACCATCAGGCCCCAGCTGATGTCGGGCGGCTGGATGCCGATGCCCAGGAAGCTCAGCGAGCTCTCGGCGAGCATCACGTAGCAGAAGTCGAGCGTCGCGACCGTCAGCAGTGTCGGCAGCACGATGGGCAGCACGTGGCGCCAGATGATGGAGTGCGCGCTGGCCCCGAATGTCCTTGCGGCGTCGACGAAGAGCCGGCTCTGCAGCTCGGCCGACTCGGCGCGGGCGGTGCGCAGGTAGACGGGGATGCGGGTGATCGCCAGCACCAGCACGATGTTCGCGGCGCTCGGGGAGAACACGTAGAGCACCACGACGGCGAGCAGCAGGGACGGAAAGCTCATGATGACGTCGGCGACGCGCATCGCGATGGTCTCGCGCCAGCCGCGGTGGTAGCCGGCCCACATGCCGACGGCCGAGCCGATCACCGCCGAGATCACCACCGCGGGGATCGCCACCGAGAGCGTGGTCTGGCTGGCGACGATGAGCCGGGCCAGCATGCTGCGGCCCAGCGGGTCGGTGCCGAGGATGTTCGCCCAGCCGTGGGACAGGGTGAAGGGTGCCTGGTTTGAGTTGTCCAGGTCGATGTCGGTGGCGAGGTCGCCCACGAGCATCGGCCCGAACGCGGCGGTGAGGAACACCAGGCCGAGCACGCAGGCCGCAACTGCGGCGACGCGGTCGTTGACCAGCAGCCGGAACCACGTCGACCGGTTTCGGCCCTTCGACAGGTCGGTGTCGGCCTCGCCGACGATCGCGGTGGTCGGTTTGACCGGCACCATATCGATCTGAGTCATGGTGAGCTCCTTAGACCTTCGCGGGTTCGCGGACGCGGGCGTCGAGCAGGGCGTAGCAGGCGTCGATGATGATGTTGAGCAGGAAGATGCTCACCGCCGTCAGCAGCACGGCGGCCTGCAGCACCGCGAAGTCCCGTTGCAGGATCGCGTCGATCATCAGCTTGCCGATGCCGGGCCAGCCGAAGATCGCCTCCACCACGACGGCACCGTTGATGAGGCCGACGGCCAGGTCGCCGGCCACGGTCAGCGCGGGAGCGGCGGCGTTGCGCAGCGCGTGGTGGGTGACGACGCGGAAGTCGCCTGCGCCCTTGCTGCGCGCCAGCCGGATGTAGGGCGCCGACAGTGCGGACACCATGGCGCCGCGCACCACCTGGGTGAGCACGCCGAGCGGGCGGATCATCAGCGTGGCGATCGGCAGGATCCACGACAGCATCCCCGCGTCGGTGCCCGAGGTGGGCAGCACGCCGAGCAGCACCGCGAACAGCCACACGCCGGTGATCGCGAACCAGAAGTCCGGGATGCTGGCGGCGGTCATGGACAGCAGGCTGGAGAACCGGTCGGCCAGCGAGTTGGGCCGGTAGGCCGCCCAGCAGCCGATGACGACGGCGCCGACCATCGCCAGCAGCATGGTGACCAGGGCGAGCTGCAGTGTCGCGGGAAAGGCCCGCAGCGCCATCTCCGCGGCGGGTTCACCGGTGCGCAGCGAGGACCCGAAGTCGAGATGCAGTACGCCGGTGAAGTAGTCGCCGAGCTGGGTGAGCCAGGGCTTGTCGAAGCCGTTGGCGGCGGCGAACTCCGCGCGCTGTTCGGGTGTCGCCGACTCGGGCAGGTACAGGTTGGTCGGATCGCCGGTGAGCCGGGCCAGCAGGAACACGCCCAGCAGCACGATGATCAGGGGCAGGGCGCTGGTGTACATCCGGCGCCGGACGAAGGGGAACATGGTGTCGGCCTTCCTTACTGGGCGTCGGTGCGGTCGGTGGCGCCGTCGCGGGCCGGTGTCATCTCGGCGAGCCGCATCTCGTCGCCGGTGGCGGAGTTGGGGGTGTAGTCCACGCGCGGCGACTTGCCGAGGATGCCGGTCATGTGCGCGATGTAGGCGAACTGGGCGACCTCGTCGGGTTCCTCGGCGAACAGTTCGGCGTAGGCGTCCTGGCGCTGCTGGCCGGTGAGCTGGCCCGCCGCGTCGATCTTCTTGTCGAACTCCGGCGTGCCGCAGCCGTTCTGGGCGCCGTCGGTGCGCATGTACTGATCGACGCTGAACGCGGCGTCACCGGCCTGGTTGCCGTGCATGATCAGCGCCACGAACGGGCCGGCGTTCTCCGGGAAGGGCCGCAGCTGGAACTGCAGCTGACCGGCGGTGTCCATCATCTCGATCTTGGCGTTGAGGCCGACGTCGGCGAGCTCGCTCTGGATCACCTCGACGGTCTCGACGACCTTCGGGAACTGCGCGGTGCGGCCGATCAGTCGGATCTGGCGGTCCACCGGAACACCGTCGGCCCTGGCCTCGTCGACGAGTTGCTTCGCCTTGTCCGGATCGTGCGGCCACGCGGCCAGTTCGCCGTTGTGGCCGACGACGCCGTCGGGAATCAGTTGTGCGGCGGGTTCGCCCATGTCGCGGAACAGCGCCTTGACGATTCCGCTGCGGTTGACGGTGTAGTTGATCGCCTGCCGCACGCGGATGTCATTGAGCGGGGCGTCGGTACAGGTGATGCGTAGCGCGGTGGTCTCGTTGTTGGGGAACTCCACGCCGAGATCGCCCGCGCCGTCCTCGAGGCCGAGGCCCGTCGCGATGTCGGTCTCGTCGCCGGTGATCATCGCGGCGCGGACGCTGCCCTCGCTGCGCCACTGGTATTCGGCGCGGGCGAACGACGGCTTCTCCGCCCAGTAGGTCTCGTTGCGCTCGAGCACCAGCTTCTGCCCGTAGTCCCAGTCACCGATGACGTAGGGGCCGGTGCCGATCGGCTCGCGCACCTTCTCCGTCATGCTCGTGGTGCGCGGCACGATCTCCACGAACGACAGCCGCAGCGGGAGAATCGGATCGGGCGTCTCGGTGGTGACTGTCAGCTTCGTGTCACTCGGGGTGTCCAGTACCAGCTTCTCGTCGCCGAACACGTAGCCGTCGACGTTGCACTGCAGGTCGGAGTTCACCGCGCGGTCGATCGAGAAGGCGGCGTCGGTGGCGGTGAACGGCGCCCCGTCGGAGAACGTCACCCCGGACCGGATGTCGAAGCTCCAGACGTTCGGCGAGTCCTGGCGCCAGCCGGTGGCCAGCAGCGGTTCGAGGTCGCCGGTACCCGGATCGCGCTCGATCAGCGGCTCGCTGATGTTGGAGCGGACCACGACGCCGGTGGAGGTCAGCGAGCTCTCACAGGGTTCGAGCGTGGGCGGTTCCTGCTGCAGCACGATGCGCAGGGTGTTCGGGTCGTAGCCGCCGTGTCCGCTGTTGGCCACCGTGCAGCCGGCGGCTGTCACACAGGTCGCCGCAGCGGCGGCGGTGAGGGCCAGCACGCGGCGCGCCCGCCGCGTGGTCGGGGTTGTGGACCTCATGAATCCTCCGAAAGTGGCGTCCACGTATGTGGATGACTTGTGTGATCGCAACCACACGCTAGGGATGGGCGGAATGCGGGTCAACCGCCGTGAACGGCCCGGAGCGGCGTGGAAGTGACGCGCGGCACACGGCGCCGCGGCAGGTTAGGTGACGGTAATTATGGGCCTGAGCTGCGGGATGATGGTGTCGGCGGCTTCGGCGATGCGCCGCCGGTTACGTCAGCCGTCGATCCATGCAGGTTCCGTATAAACCCATGCCAATTCCGAGTTGGACGGGTATCCGCGGCCCGGCCTACGGTGACAACAGCCCCGACAGAGGAGAACCGTGCCCAGCACCGACGACACCGCCACCCGCCGTGATCCTTCCCGCCGTCCGGGTGTGCTGCAGGTGGGGCCGCTGAAGCCCTCTCTCGCCGAGACACTGCGCACCGAGTACGACGCCCGCGTGCTGCCCGAGGACGCGGGCGAACGTGAGCGGTTCCTCGGCGCCGAGGCGGCAGACGTCACCGTCGTGGTGACCTCGGGCCGCACCGGTGTGGACGCCGCACTGATGGCGGCGTTGCCACGCTTGGGCGCAGTGATCAACTTCGGCGTCGGCTACGACACCACCGACGTCGACGCCGCGGCCGAACACGGTGTGCAGGTGAGCAACACACCCGACGTCCTGACCGACTGCGTCGCCGACACCGCCGTCGGGTTGATGATCGACACGCTGCGCCGCTTCTCGGCCGCCGACCGCTACCTGCGCGACGGCCGCTGGCCGGTCGACGGCAACTACCCGCTCACCCGGCAGGTCAGCAACACCCGGGTGGGCATCCTCGGCATGGGCCGCATCGGCGGCGCGATCGCCAAGCGGCTCAGCGCATTCGGCTGCACCATCTCCTACCACAACCGCAACCGGGTCGAGGGCTCGCCGTACACCTACGCCGCGTCGCCCGTCGAACTCGCCGGCGCCGTCGACGTGCTGGTGGTGGCGGCGGCCGGCGGTTCGGGCACCCGGCAGCTGGTCGGCCGCGACGTGCTCGACGCTCTGGGCGCCGACGGCTACCTGATCAACATCGCCCGTGGCAGTGTCGTCGACGAGGACGTCCTGGTCGAGGCCCTCACCCAGGGCCGCCTGGCCGGTGCCGGTCTCGACGTGTTCGCCGACGAGCCCCATGTGCCCGAGGCGCTCATCGCCCTCGAGAACGTGGTGCTGCTGCCGCACGTGGCGAGCGGGACCGTCGAGACGCGGGCCGCCATGGAGGCGCTGACGCTGCGCAATCTCGACGCGTTCCTCGCCGACGGCACGCTCGTCACGCCGGTGCCGATGCCGGTGCCCGCCGCGGGCTGACTACGTTCCCGCGGGCACCCAGTTGCCGTGGAAGCCCGCGGGCACCCGGTGCGGCAGCTTCACCCTGGCCACGTCCTCGAGGGTCTGCGCGTCCAGGATCGCCAGCTCGCTGCGGTCGGTCACCCGGTCGTAGAGGTACCCCATCAACACGCCGTCGTCCTCGTCGGCGTCAGCTGACGTCGGCTCGAACACGAACTCGCCCAAGGACTTCCCCTCACCGAACGACCGCGCCCGGCTGTCGCCGCCGATCAGGTCGTGCTTGAACAGCGTGCCCTCGGGTGCGGTGGCGTCGCCGACGGCGGGCGCATAGCCGTAGCGGTGCCGCTTGCCCACCAGCCGTTCGTCGATCCGCGGGAACTCCTGCGCGCGGTCGTCGATCCGGGACTCGCGAACCTTCCCGTCGGCGAGGTCGACGGTCCAGCGGTCGAGCGTGGGCGGTCCCTCGTTCGGCCCGAGATGGTCGGTGTCGAACATCTTCGGGTGGCGCACCACGTCGAGCACGATCGTGTCACCGTCCTCGTAGGCGTTCATCGGGTGGAACACGTAGCACGGCTCGACGTCGAACCACCGCACGTCGGCGCTGTCGCCGTCGCGCGGCATCACCCCGACCCGTGCGGGATAGCGCGGGTTCCACGAGTACGGGAAGCGCCGGTCGGCGCCCATCGCCCCGACCTGCCGGGCGGCGATCGGATCGGGGATGCGGACGCGGCCGATCAGCGCGGACAACAGAAGTCGAGCGGGCAGCCGCAGTCCACGTGGCACCGTCATCTCCGCGGCCTGGCGGTTGTCGAACGTCACCGGCAGGTCGTAGAACACCACGTACCGCTCGGTGAGCGAGAAGTCGTGCATCATCGGGCTGCCGTTCACCTCGACGTGGACGGTGCGGCGGGCCCGGCCGTCGACGCCGATCACCGAGTACCGCACGGTGTTCCCGCGATGCATGCCGTAGGTGACGGCGTGCAGTTCGCCGGTGTCGGGATCGCGCTTGGGATGCGCCGCGTACCCGCCGCGTAGAGTGCCGTCGAAGTCGCAGACGCCGACGGTGTCGAGTTCCTCGGTGAGTTCGTAGTTCGCCACGCCACCCTCGATCAATGCGAGCGTCCTGCCGGCGTGCCCGATCACGTTGGTGTTCGCCCCGATCTCCGAGACCCCGGGGTTTCCGGTCGGCGGGGTGTCACCGAGCATCCGGCTGGCGTGCGGTCCGCGCACCCACCTGTTGCGGTACCACTCGGCCTTCCCGTCGCGCAGCCGGATGCCGTGCACCATTCCGTCCCCGATGAACCAGTGGTAGAGCGCCGGGTCGATCTCCCCGATCGGGTTCGGCCCGTTGCGCAGGTACCGCCCGTCGAGGTGGCCCGGGATCGTGCCCTGCACCTCGAGGTCGGTCAGCGTGTACTCCTCGTCGATCGGTGCGAGAGCGCCCTCGAGATATCGATTCCCCATGCCATGCCCCTATAACAGTGTTATTTCGCGGTCGACCTATGTATAACACCGTTATGAGACGATGGCAATGATGAACGCCGACCCGAAACGCCAGATGGTCGAGGCAGGGATCCTGATCCTCGAGCGCGACGGCCTGCCCGCCCTGAGCGCCCGCCGCGTCGCAACCGAGACCGGCACGTCGACCATGGCGGTGTACACGCACTTCGAGGGCATGCCCGGACTGGTCGAGGCCATCGCCGCCGAGACGTTCGCCCGCTTCACCCGGGCGCTCACCGACATCGCGCAGACCGACGACCCGGTGGCCGACTTCTTCGTGATGGGCGTGCGCTACCGCGAATTCGCGCTCGCCCACCCGCAGCGCTACCAGATGATGTTCGGCACCTCGGCGCAGTCACTCAACCGCCACCACGCCGACCTCACCGTCACCGGAAACTCCAGCAACAGGCCTGATTTCGCCGTGTCGTTCGAGGCGCTCCTGACCGTGGTGCGCCGGATGATCGCGGCGGGCCGGATCCGGGACGACGGGGTGTCGGTGGTCGCAGGGCGGCTCTGGAGCATCACCCACGGCACGGTGCTGCTCGAGATGGCCGGCTTCTTCGGCCACGAGGACCACGGCCTCACGCAGATACTCGCGCCGCTCACCATCGACACACTCGTCGGCCTCGGTGACGATCGCGAGCGCCTGGACCGGTCGTTGGCCGCGGCGATCGAGGCGATCTCCTAGTACCGCCGAATCCGGGCGGCCGAGTCGGTAGCGTCGACAGTGGTCGGGCATCGTGACGGGAGGCAACCATGAAGCGCTGCATCGCCGGAGGATCGGCCGCCCTGCTGATGGCCGCAACGCTGCTCACCGCCGCTCCCCCGGCCGCCGCCGGTTGCCTGTACGGCGGACCCGTCCTGAGCAAGTGCGACGGACCCGTGCAGCCCGACGGCACCTGGCAGCGCTGCGTGGCGGTCGCCCAGTGGGTTCCCAGCGGCTTCAGTTCCCACCTGGTGCCCGTCAAGCACTGCAATCCGATGGGTCCCGGTCAGCCTGCCCGCGACCTCAACTTCGCCGACCCGCCTGCGCGCATCGCGCCCTGAGTTGTTCCCGGCTACGCCGTCGACCAGGTCTCCAGCAGGTCATCGGTGGTCCACTCGCGTTGCGGCAGGACATCTTTGAGCAACCGCAGCAGCGCGGGGTTGGAGCTGTCGCCACGCCACACCGCGTCGAGCTCCACGGGTCGCTCCCGGAACGCGCCGATCGACCGGAACACCACACCCTCAGGATGCAGCGTCGCCGCCGACGCGGGCACCAGCGCGATCCCGATGCCCGAACGCACCAGCACCAGCATCGTGTGCACCTGCGTCACGTACTGCACGTACCGCGGCGTCGCGCCCGCGATGGTGAACGTGCTGATCAGCAGCTCGTTGAAGTACCTGGCCTGCACCGGCGAGTACATCACCACGTCCTGGCCGTCGAGGTCGTTGAGGGTGAGCTGACGGCCCAGGCCCACGAGGTCGTGGCCGCTGGGCAGCGCGGCGACCAGCTGCTCGTGCAGCAGCGGCCGCGACACCAGGCCGGGTCGTTTCAGCGGCGGCCGGGCCATGCCCAGATCGAGCTCGCCGGTCATCAAGCCCTCGACCTGTGCGGCGGTGACCATCTCCCGCAGGTCGAGCTTCACGTCCGGCAGTCGCTCCCTGGTGCGGTCCAGCAGCCGCGGCAGCACCGCGTGCGCCGACGCGGCGGTGAAGCCGACCACGACGGTCCCGAGATCGCCTGCGGGGATGCGCTTCACGGTCTGCGCGGCACCCTCCGCGAGCTGCAGGATGCGGCGGGCATCGGGCAGGAACGCGACACCGGCGGGGGTCAGGGTCACCGACCGCGTGGTGCGGTCGATGAGGTGGACGCCGAGCTCGCTCTCCAGCTGCTGGATCTGCCTGCTCAGCGGCGGCTGGGTCATGTGCAGCCGTTCCGCGGCACGCCCGAAGTGCAGTTCCTCGGCCACCGCGATGAAGCACGACAACCGCGCGAGCGAGAACACCGATGCACTCCTTGAATCACCGCCGCCGCCATGGAGGCGTCAGTGCATCAGCGTAGACCCGCGCGGGTCACCAGCGCGGGCTGCCCGCCCGGAACGTCGGATCGATGCTGCGCATGTAGCCGGTGTCGTCACGATCCCGGATGCCGCAGCGCAGATACTGCTCGTGCAGGCCGGCGAGGCGTTCCTCGTCGATCCGGACCCCGAGGCCGGGTGAGGTGGGAACCGGCACCGCGCCGTCGACGAAGCGCAGCACGCCGGGCTCGACGACGTCCTCGGTCTTCCACGGCCAGTGCGTGTCGCAGGCGTAGGTGAGGTTCGGTGTCGCGGCGGCCAGCTGCACCATGGCCGCGAGGCTGATACCGAGGTGCGAATTCGAGTGCATGGACATGCCGAGTCCGAAGGTGTCGCAGATTCCGGCGAGCAGCCGCGACCGCTGCAGGCCACCCCAGTAGTGATGATCGGAGAGCACAACGCCGACAGACTGTTTCGCCACCGCGGGCGCCAGCTGGTCGAACGCCACCACGCACATGTTGGTGGCCAGCGGCATCGGCGACTGCCGCGCAACCTCGGCCATACCGTCCAGGCCGGGCGTGGGGTCCTCGAGGTACTCCAGCACGCCGGCCAGTCCCGTCGCGACCTTCACCGACGTCTCGGGTGTCCACGCGGCGTTCGGGTCGAGCCGCAGCGGGTGGTCCGGGAAGGCCGTCCGCAACGCCTCGATGGCGGCCATCTCCTCCTCGGGTGGCCGGACGCCGCCCTTGAGCTTGATGGCGGTGAAGCCGTACTCGGTGATCATCCGCTGCGCCTGCGCCACCAGCTGATCCGGATACAGCGCCTCGCCCCAAACGTCGGCCTCGCCGCCGGGATGGGCCGCCCACTTGTAGAACAGGTATGCCGAGAACGGCACGGCGTCGCGCACCGCCCCGCCGAGCAGGTCCGACACCGGCCGGCCCGTGGCATGGCCCTGCACGTCGAGGCAGGCCACCTCGAAAGGCGACAGCACCTGGTCGACCGCACTGGCCGAGGTGATCATCCCGGCCGTGCCCACCGCGGCGTCGTCACCGTGCAACCGGTCGGCGATCGCGGCGCGAATGGCGTTGAGCGCGAACACGTCCTGCCCGACGATGGCGTCCGCCGCAGCGGTCAGCCGCTCCAGATGCCTGGTGTCGGCGTACGTCTCGCCCAACCCGGTCAGGCCGGCATCGGTGTCCAGCTGGACGATCGCCCGCAGCGCATAGGGCTGGTGCACACCGACGGTGTTCAGCAGCGGCGGGTCGGCGAAGGCGACCGGGGTGATGCGTGCGCGGGTGATCCGGATCGGGCGGCTCGACATCAGCGCACCGAGGGTGCGGCCAGTGCCTCGGCCAGCACCGCGCGGCCCGCGGCGATGATGGTGCGGAGCTCCTCGACGTCCTCGGGAGCGGCGTCGATCAGCGGCGGCCGCACCGGTCCGGCGTCGAGACCCTCGAGTGCGACGCCGGCCTTGATCAGCGCGACGGGGTAACCGGGCACCTTGTCGCGCAACCGCACCAGCGGGTGGAAGAACGCGCGCGACAGCGCCTCGCTGAGTTGCTCGTTGCCCGTCTCGAGTGCCTGGTAGAAGGCGAGTGCCAGGTCGGGCGCGAACGCGAAGGTGGCCGACGAGTACAGCGTCACGCCGATGGCGCGGAACGCCTGCTGCGAGACCTCCGCCGTGGGTAGTCCGTTGAAGAACTGGAACGGCTTGCCCGACGGCGCCAGCGCATCGTAGACGGCGCGCACGATGCGGCCGACGCGGTCGAAATCGCCGGTGCCGTCCTTGAATCCGACGACGTTCGGGATCTTCGCGACCTCGACGGCAGAGTCCTCGGTGTACCGGGCGTTGTTGCGGTTGTACACGATCAGCGGCAGGTCGGTGACCGCGGCGACGGCGCGGGTGTAGGCCACCAGCCCGGCCTGCGGCATCTCCACCAGGTAGGGCGGCAGCAGCAGCAGTCCGTCGGCGCCGGCCTCCGCGGCGGCCCTGGCGAACGACTTGGCCTGCGCGAGTGAGCCGCCGGCACCGGCGTACACCGGCACCCGGCCGCCGACCACGTCCACCGTGGTGCGAACCACCGTGCGCACCTCGTCGGTGTCGAGCGCATGGAATTCGCCGGTGCCGCAGGCGGCGAAGACGCCACCGGGCCCGGCGTCGACGCCGGTCGCGATGTGCTGCGCCAAGCGCTCGGTGTCCACCTCGCCTGCCGCGGTGAACGGGGTGACGGGGAAGAACAGGACGCCGTCAAGCATGGGTTGCTCCTAGATCGATCGTGAGGGGGTCAGTCGCGGGTGAGTTCGCCGTCGATGCGGCGCCAGAGCCGGTCGGGGTTGCTGTCGGCGATCACACTGGGAAGCAACGACTTCGGTGCGTTCTGATAGCAGACCGGGCGCAGGAAGCGCTCGATCGCCCGGGATCCCACCGAGGTGGTCCGGGAGTCCGAGGTGGCGGGGAACGGTCCGCCGTGCACCATCGCGTGGCCGACGTCGACGCCGGTGGGCCAGCCGTTGAACAGGATCCGGCCGACCTTCAGCTCGAGCGTGGGCAGCAGTGCGCCCGCCTGCTCGACGTCGGAGTCGTCGGCCTGCACCGTCGCGGTCAGCTGGCCCTCGATCCCGGCGGCGACGCGCTGCATCTCGGCGATGTCGGCACACCGGACGATGAGCCCCGAGGCGCCGAACACCTCCGCCTGCAACGCCTCCGAGCCCAGCAGGCTGGCGGCGTCGGTGGAGAACAGCGCCGAACGGCAGGACACGCTCGGTGCGTTGTCCGCCGACCCGCGGGCGATCAGGTCGGCCTCGGCGGCCAGCGCGTCGACGCCCTGGCGGTACGTGTCGGCGATCCGCGGCGTGAGCATCGCGGCGGGCGCGCTCGCGCTGAGGGCGTCGCGCGCGGCGGCGATGAACGTGTCGAGGTCGGGTCCGTCGATCGCGATGACCAGGCCCGGATTGGTGCAGAACTGACCGGCGCCCAGGGTGAGCGAACCGACGTACTCGCGGCCGAGGTCGGCGGCGCGGGTCGCCAGTGCGCCCTCGAGCAGGAACACCGGGTTGATCGAGCTCATCTCGGCGTAGACCGGGATGGGTTCGGGCCGGGCTGCGGCGGCGGCCACCAGGGCCAGGCCGCCGGTGCGGGAGCCGGTGAAGCCGACGGCCTTGATGCGCGGGTCTTTGACGAGCGCACCGCCGAGTTCGGGGCCGTCGCCGAACAGCAGCGAGAAGGTGCCCGGCGGGAAGCCGGCGTCGGCGACGGCGGCGGTGATCGCCCGGCCGACGAGTTCTGAGGTGCCCGGGTGGGCGTCGTGGCCCTTGACGACCACGGGGCAGCCGGCGGCCAGCGCCGAGGCGGTGTCGCCGCCGGCGACGGAGAAGGCCAGCGGGAAGTTGCTCGCGCCGAACACGGCCACCGGTCCGAGCGGGACGAAGCGCTGGCGGATGTCGGGTCGCGGCACCGCGCGGTCGGGCAGCGGCGGGTCGATGCGGGCGCCGTTCCAGCTGCCCTCGCGGACCACCGCGGCGAACAGCCGCAACTGTCCGGTGGTGCGGCCGACCTCGCCGGTGAGCCGCGCCTCGGGCAGCCCGGATTCGGCGTGCGCACGCGCCACGAGGCTGTCCTTGACGGCCTCGATGCGCTCGGCGATCGCCTCCAGGAACTGGGCCCGCTTCTCGGCGGGGGCGCTGCGGTACTCGGCGAAGGCGTCGGCGGCCGCGGCGCAGGCGGCGTCGACGTGCGACGCGTCGCCGTAGCGGTAGGCCGGCTGGAGCTCGGCGCCCGTGTTGGGATCGAAGCCGCGGATCTCGGCGCCGGAGCCGTCCACCGCCTGCCCCGCGATCAGCAGCTGGCCGGTGAGTTCACTAGACGTCACTGTGGATGTCATGGTCCCACGGTAGAACGCGGATAAATGCTTGTCTAAGTCCGTTTCAGGGTCGATTCATACCGGTATTGAATCGCGGGTGGCGTGTGCGCCTGCTATCGCGCTGCTTTTTGCACCCACGGTCGTTGCGCGGGCGGAATCACGACCCTGGACGCAAGAACGACGCCACGACTGCGCCGCTACGACGCCCTGAGCTCGTCGCGCGCGGCGAGCCGGCGCAGCACGTCACGCCCCACGGCTCGGACGTCCTGATCCGCCGACGCGGCGATGAGGGTGACGCCGTCCGCCACGCCGGCGGTCTCGATGTCGGCCACCAGCCCGGCCAGCCCGTCGACGGTGCCTGCGTACTGCAGCGTCGTCGCGGCCTCGGCGGGTTCCAGCGCGACGCGCGCGGCCCGGTAGTCGGCGGCCACCGCGACGGTGACGTCGAGGATCACCGCGACGTCCGCCCGGTCGGCCCTGATCCGGGTCCTGGCGCGGCGCGCCTGCTGCAGATCGGTCGCGGCCACGCGCACGGCCCGCTGCTCGCCGGTCGTCAGTTCCTGCCAGTCACCGTCTGCCACATAAAGCCGCACGGCAGCCAACGTACGAGCAGCCGGGCCCCGCGTCGAGGCTTGCGCTCAGCGCGAATCGAAGCTCTTCGACCCGCTGTCACCGGAGTTGTCGCCTGAGGTGTCGGCCGCGGGCTCGTCCGTGGTGGCGAGCTTGGAATCCTGCATCCCCTCGACTTCGTCGGCGCTCTTCCCACGCGTCCGGTAGAGGCTGGCGATCGTCGTGATGATCAGCGTGACGATGATGACACCCAGGCTGAGCAGCGTCGGGATCTCAGGCACCGGCACGTGCTCGCCGCCGTTGATGAACGGCAGCTCGTTCTCGTGCAGGGCGTGCAGGACGAGCTTCACGCCGATGAAGGCGAGGATGAACGCCAGGCCATACGACAGGTACACCAGCCGCTTGACCAGGCCGCCGAGCAGGAAGTACAGCTGCCGCAGACCCATCAGCGCGAACACGTTGGCGGTGAACACCAGGTACGGCTCCTGGGTCAGGCCGTAGATCGCCGGGATCGAGTCGAGCGCGAAGATGAGGTCGGTGGTGCCCAGCGAGACGATCACCAGGAACATCGGCGTCATCAGCCGCTTGCCGTCCTCCTTGACCCACAGCTTGAGCCCGTCCCACTTGTCGGTGAGCGTGAGGTGGTTGCGCGCGAACTTCACCACGGCGTTGTCGCCGTCGTCCTCGTGGTCGCTGTCGCGGGTCAGCTGAATCGCCGTGTACACCAGGAACGCGCCGAAGATGTAGAACACCCACGAGAAGTTGTTGATGGCCACCGCGCCGAGGGCGATGAAGATGCCGCGGAAGATCAGCGCCAGGATGATGCCCACCATCAGCGCTTCCTGCTGGTACTTCTTCGGCACGTTGAAGCTGGCCATGATGATCAGGAAGATGAACAGGTTGTCCACCGAGAGGCTGTACTCGGTCAGCCAGCCGGCATAGAACTCGATCCCGAAGTCACTGCCGTGGAAGAACCACACCCACACCCCGAAGACCACCGCCAGCGAGACGTAGACCGACAGCGCGATCGAGCATTCCTTCATGCTCGGCTCGTGCGGGTTGCGGGCAATGGCCACCACGTCGAACAGCAGCACCGCCACCGTCACGGCGATGGTGATGCCCCATTCCAGGGCGGAAACGTTCACTCGGCATACCTCCGGTCGTCCAATGCGCCGGAGGTCTCTTCCGCCACCGCGCATGACACGCGGGGCCCGCAGCACCGGTCGGCCGATGACGGCCGACGTAATGACGACACCGCGGCGAAGGAATACTCCCCTCCGGAACCGATTGTGCCTGGCCTAGACGGTCGTGGCTAATCGGGGTCCTGCAGGTCGATCGCTGTCGCGATCCGAGGGGGGATACCCCGCAACGCGCAATAGTCACCACACGCCGCCGCGCCGCCGACCGGAGGCGGCCGCGCTGAGTAGTTTGTACCCGTGACAGCAGCGGACCCGGGGCACGAAATACCCGCTCAATATGCGTTGTCGCCGTTCGCTCCGGAACCGCGCACGCTCATCGACATCCTGCACGAGACGGCGGGCCGGTTCCCGGACTCGCCCGCGCTCGACGACGGCACCGTGCAGCTCACGTACGCCGAGCTGGTCGCGGACATCGAGGAGAGCGTCGCGTGGCTGGCGGCCCGAGGGATCGGCCGCGGTGACCGGATCGGCATCCGGATGCCGTCGGGCAGCTATGCGCTGTACGTGGCGATCCTCGCGACGCTGGCCACCGGCGCCGCCTACGTGCCGGTCGACGCCGACGATCCCGACGAGCGCGCCGCCCTGGTGTTCGGCGAGGCCGGGGTGGTGGCCGTGATCACCGAGAAGGGACTGGTGCGCGCCACCGGCTCGTCGCGGGGGTGGCGCGCGGCCGCCCCGCTCAGCCGCGACGACGCCTGGATCATCTTCACCTCCGGATCGACCGGCACACCGAAGGGTGTCGCGGTGACCCACCGCAACGCGGCGGCGTTCGTCGACGCGGAGGCGCGGATGTTCCTGCAGGACAATCCGCTCGGGCCCGGTGACCGGGTGCTGGCCGGACTGTCGGTGGCGTTCGACGCGTCGTGTGAGGAGATGTGGCTGGCCTGGCGGCACGGCGCGTGCCTGGTGCCGGCCCCGCGGTCGCTGGTGCGCAGCGGCATGGACCTCGGCCCGTGGCTGGTGTCGCGGGACATCACCGTGGTGTCGACGGTGCCGACCCTGGCTGCGCTGTGGCCGGCCGAGGCGTTAGAGGCGGTGCGGCTGCTGATCTTCGGCGGCGAGGCGTGCCCGCCGGAGCTCGCCGAGCGGCTGGCGGTCGACGGCCGCGAGGTGTGGAACACCTACGGCCCGACTGAGGCCACCGTCGTGGCCTGCGCGGCGCGGCTGGACGGCCGCGGGCCGGTCAGCATCGGTCTCCCGCTGGCCGGGTGGGATCTGGCCGTCGTGGACAAGAACGGTGTCCCGGTCACCGACGGGGAGATCGGCGAACTGGTGATCGGCGGCGTCGGTCTGGCCCGCTACCTCGATCCGGACAAGGACGCCGAGAAGTACGCGCCGATGCCGACGCTGGGCTGGTCGCGGGCGTACCGCAGTGGCGACCTGGTGCGGCTGCAAGCCGACGGCCTCTACTTCGTCGGCCGGGCCGACGACCAGGTCAAGGTGGGTGGGCGCCGCATCGAACTCGGTGAGGTGGACTCGGCGCTGGTCAACCTGCCCGGTGTCAGCGGCGGCGCGGCGGCCGTGCGCAGGACCACCAGCGGCACTCCCCTGCTGGTCGGCTACATCGCGAGCGCCAACCCCGCGTTCGACGTCTCGGCGGCCCGCGCCGCGCTGGCCGAGTCGCTGCCCGCGGCGCTGGTACCTCGGCTGGTGCTGCTCGACGAGCTGCCCACCCGGACGTCGGGCAAGGTCGATCGCGACGCGTTGCCCTGGCCGCCTCCCGGTGAACCCGAGGACGTGGCGGCCGAGCTGGGCGGCACCACCGGATGGCTGGCCGGACTGTGGCGCGACGTGCTCGGCGCACCGGTGGACGGGCCGGAGGCCGACTTCTTCGCCCTCGGTGGCGGGTCGCTGTCGGCGGCGCAGCTGGTGGCCGCGCTGCGGCAGCGCTACCCGCACGTCACCGTCGCCGACCTGTACGACCATCCGCGGCTCGGGTCGCTGGCCGGCTATCTCGACGAGCTCGACCCGCCGCCTGCCGTCGTCACCCGCGACGTCGCGCCGACACCCCGGCTGACGCAGCTCGCGCAGGTGGCGCTGTCGTTGCCGCTGGCCACGCTGACCGGGTTGCAGTGGGTGGTGTGGCTGGCCCTGGTCAACAATGTCGCCGCCGCGTCGGACCTGGTGCCGTGGGCGACGCCGGTGAACTGGTGGTGGGTGCTGGCCGGCTTCGTGCTGTTCGTGTCGCCGCCGGGACGGATGGGCATCGCGGTGCTGTGCGCGCGGATGCTGATCGGCAGCCTCGAACCGGGCACCTACCGCCGCGGCGGACCGGTGCACATGCGGGTGTGGCTGGCCGAGCGGCTCGCCGAGGCCAGCGGCGCGGAGAATCTCGCCGGGGCGCCGTGGCTGGTCTACTACGCCCGCGCGCTGGGCAACACCGTCGGCAAGGGCGTCGACCTGCACTCCTCGCCGCCGGTGACAGGCATGCTGCGACTCGGCCACCGCTGTTCGATCGAGCCGGAGGTCGACCTGTCCGGCCACTGGGTGGACGGCGACCACTTCCACGTCGGCCGGATCACCGTCGGCAACGACGCCACGATCGGCGCCCGCACCACCCTGCTGCCGGGTGCCGTGGTGGGCAAGAACGCCGACGTCGCCCCGGGATCCGCGGTGGTCGGCAAGGTGAAGAACGGCCAGTACTGGAAGGGTTCGCCCGCGGTGAAGTCGGGTAAGGCCCGCCACCCCTGGCCCGATCACCGGCCGCGCCGCGCGCCGCTGTGGGTGGCGATCTACGGCGTGACGTCCATGCTGCTCGGCGCGCTGCCGCTGGCCGCTCTCACGGTGGGCCTCGCCGTGCTGGGTTGGGCGGTGCGGCACACCGATTCGCTGGCCGATGCGCTGCCGGTGGCGGCGCTGTGGACGCCGGTGGCGATGCTCGCCGCCCTGGTCATCCACGCCGCGCTGACCGTCGCCGGGGTGCGGCTGCTGTCGCTGGGTCTGCGCGAGGGTTACCACCCGGTGCGCAGCCGCACAGGCTGGCAGGTGTGGGCCACCGAGCGGCTGATGGACGCCGCCCGCACCTACCTGTTCCCGCTGTACGCCAGCCTGCTGACGCCGTCGTGGCTGCGCATCCTCGGCGCGAAGGTCGGCCGCGGCACCGAGATCTCGACAGCACTGTTCACGCCGAAGTTCACCGAGGTGCAGGACGGCGCGTTCCTTGCCGACGACACCATGGTGGCGTCCTACGAACTCGGCGGCGGCTGGATCCACGTCGCGAAGGCGACCATCGGCAAGCGGGCGTTCCTCGGGAACTCCGGGATCACCCAGCCCGGCCGCAAGGTCCCCGACGACGGGCTGGTGGCGGTGCTGTCGGCCACCCCGCACAAGGCCAAGGCGGGCTCGTCGTGGCTGGGCAGTCCGCCGGTGCGGTTGCGGCGCAAGCCGACTGCGGCCGACGCGCTGCGGACCTTCGACCCGCCGCTGAAGCTGAAGCTGACGCGGGCGGCGGTGGAGACCTGCCGGCTGATCCCGGTGCTGGTGTCGTTCTCGATCGGCGTGGCGGTGCTCTTCGCGCTGCAGGCGCTGGCGATCCGGTTCGGCCATCTGTGGACCGCGCTGGCCTCCGGCGTGGTGCTGCTGGTCGCGGGCGCGGTGGCCGGGGCGATCGCCGTGATCGCGAAGTGGCTTGTGGTGGGCCGAATCACTGCCATCGAACACCCGCTGTGGTCGTCGTTTGTGTGGCGTAACGAGGTGGCCGACACGTTCGTGGAGACGGTGGCGGCGCCGTGGTTCGCGCGGGCGGCCAGCGGGACACCGGTGATGAACCTGTGGCTGCGCGGCCTGGGCGCGACGATCGGCCGCGGCGTGTGGTGCGAGACGTACTGGCTGCCGGAGGCCGACCTGGTGACGCTGGCCGACGGCGCGACGGTGAACCGCGGCTGCGTGGTGCAGACGCACCTGTTCCACGACCGCATCATGCGGATGGACACCGTCGTGCTGGAGCGGGGTGCGACGCTGGGCACCCACTGCGTGGCACTGCCCGCGGCCCGGCTGGGCGCCGGCTCGACGGTGGGACCCGGCTCACTGGTGATGCGCGGCGACGAGGTGCCTGCGTCGAGCCGCTGGCAGGGCAATCCCATTGCGCCGTGGATTCTTTCGCGCAAGAAGCGCCGGGACGCCACCGAGGGCCGACAGGACAGCGCCGCGTGACGCGTGCTAAGAAGGCCGCCAAGAAGCCGTCGGCGCCGGTGATCGACCCGTACCTGCCGCGCAACGGCAACTTCGGCTACCGGGTGTCGCGCTACGAGCTCGACCTGGAGTACAAGGTCGCGATCAACCGGCTGTCCGGCACGGTGACCATCACCGCGGTGACGCTCGCGGCGCTGCGCGACTTCACCCTCGACCTGTCCGACGCGCTGTCGGTGGCCAAGGTGTCGGTGAACGGGAAGCGGCCGGCGCAGTTCGGCAGTGCGCACGGGAAGCTGCGCATCGTGCTGTCGGCGGCGCTGCCCGCCGGCGCGGCGATGACCGTCGAGATCCGCTACGGCGGCAACCCGCGGCCGATCCGGTCTCATTGGGGCGACGTCGGTTTCGAGGAACTGTCCAACGGCGCACTGGTCGCGGGGCAACCCAACGGCGCCGCGTCGTGGTTCCCCTGCGACGACCATCCCGCCGCCAAGGCCAGCTACCGCATCCAGGTCAGCGCCGACAGCCCCTACCGGGTGCTGGCCAACGGCGAGCTGGTCTCCCGGCGCACCCGTGCCGCGCACACGGTGTGGACCTACGAGCTGGCCGAGCCGACGTCGACCTACCTCGTGACGCTGCAGATCGGCATGTACGAGCGGCACCGGCTGGCCAAGTCGCCGGTTCCCATCCACGCCGCGCTGCCGCCGCGGCTGCGCCACCACTTCGACCACGACTTCCACCATCAGCCGCAGATGATGAAGCTGTTCGTGAAGCTGTTCGGCCCGTATCCGTTGTCGTCGGGCTACACGGTGGTGGTCACCGACGACGACCTCGAGATCCCGCTCGAGGCGCAGGGCATGTCGATCTTCGGCGCCAATCACTGCGACGGGCACCGCAATTCGGAACGGCTGATCGCCCACGAGCTGGCCCACCAGTGGTTCGGCAACTCGGTGACCGTGCGGCGGTGGCGCGACATCTGGCTGCACGAGGGCTTCGCCTGCTATGCGGAGTGGTTGTGGTCGGAGAACTCCGGCGGTCGTTCGGCCGACGAGTGGGCCCGGCACTACCACCACCGGCTGGCGGATTCGCCGGAGAACCTACTGCTGGCCGACCCGGGCCCGCGGGACATGTTCGACGACCGGGTCTACAAGCGCGGCGCGCTGACCCTGCACGTGCTGCGCCGCCATCTCGGCGACGACGACTTCTTCGCCCTGCTGCGGGACTGGACGGCCCGGCACCGCCACAGCACCGCCTTCACCGACGACTTCACCGGCCTGGCCGCGAATTACGCGCGGGACTCGCTGCGGCCGCTGTGGGACGCGTGGCTGTACTCCAAGGACCTGCCGAAGCTGTGACCGACGTCGGCGGGGCGCCCGCGACCGGGCCCGTCACCCGGGGCAGTGTGGCCCGGGTCGGGGTGGCGACGGCACTGACCGCCCTGTGCGGCTACACCGTGCTGTACCTGGCCGCGCGTGCCCTCGAACCCGAGGGCTTCTCGGTGTTCGGAGTGTTCTGGGGCGCGTTCGGATTGGTGACCGGCGCGGCGAACGGCCTGCTGCAGGAGGCCACCCGCGAAGTCCGCTCGTCGCGGCACCTCGCGGTGACGACCGGTGCGCGCACACCGCCGATGCGGGTGGCCGCGATGGTGGGGGTGGTGACGGCGCTGCTGATCGCAGGCAGTTCGCCGTCGTGGTCGGCGCACGTGTTCGTCGAGTCGGGCGGGCTGAGCGTGGCGCTGCTCAGCGTCGGCCTTGCCGGATTCTGCCTGCACGCAACGCTGCTCGGGATGCTCGCCGGGGTGAACCGCTGGACGCAGTACGGGTCTCTGATGGTGACCGACGCCGTGATCCGGGTGGTGGTCGCGGTGGCGACGTTCGTGCTCGGCTGGGGCCTGGTCGGATTCCTGTGGGCGACGGTGGCCGGCGCGGTGGCGTGGCTGATCATGCTGGCGGCGTCGCCGTCGACCCAGGCGGCGGCCCGGCTGCTCACCCCCGGCGGAATCATCACTTTCCTTCGGGGTGCGGCACATTCGGTGACGGCCGCCGGCGCGAGCGCGATCCTGGTGATGGGTTTTCCGGTCCTGCTGAAGGCCACCTCGGAGGACCTCGGCGCGGCCGGTGGCGTGGTGATCCTCGCGGTGACGCTGACGCGGGCGCCGCTGCTGGTGCCGCTGACGGCCATGCAGGGCAATCTGATCGCCCACTTCGTCGATCAGCAGGACCGGCGGCTGCGGGCCCTCGTCACGCCCGCGGTCGCGGTGCTCGCGCTCGGCACGGTCGGCGTGATTGCCGCAGGCCTGCTGGGACCGTGGCTGCTGCAGAACGCATTCGGGGCGGAGTACCGGGCCGACGGGGCACTGCTGGCGTGGCTCACCGCGGCGGCGGTGGCGATCGCGCTGCTCACGCTGTCCGGTGCGGCCACCGTCGCGGCGGCACTGCACCGGGCGTACGCGGTGGGCTGGGTGGGCGCCACGGTCGCATCGGTGCTGTTGCTGCTGCTGCCCATGGACCTGGAGACCCGGACGGTGGTGGCGCTGCTGTGCGGTCCGGTGGTGGGCATCGCCGTCCACCTGGTGGCGCTGGCCCGTGCCGACGTCAGACCGGTGGCTGTGGACTGAGCAGGGCGGCCAGCAGCCGGATGCGTTGCGCCTCGATCTCGGGCTGCGGCAGCACCGGCCGCACCAGCGCCGCCCCGTCGAACGTGTTGGTGAGCATGGCCACGAGCGCGCCGAACGTGTCGTGCGGCCACTCGTCGGCGCCGGGCAGCGAGCGGGCGATGTCGCCGATGTTGGTGGCGTACTCGGTGAGCACGTCGCGCAGGGTGGCCCGCAGCTTGTCGTCGGTGCGGGCGGCGACCAGGAGCTCGTACATCACCGTGTTGGTGTCGTTGCCGGTGACGTCGCGCAGGATCGTCAGCACGGCCTCGAGCGCGGGCTGGTCGGCGGGGATCTCGGCGACCTGTTTGGTGAACAGGTCGAGTTGGCGCCGCATCACCTCGTAGGCCGTGGCCGCCATGAAGTCGCCCATGGTCGGGAAGTGCCGGAACAGGGCGCCGTCGGAGACCTGCGCCCGGCCGGCGATCACCTTGGCCGACGCCCGCGCGTAGCCGACCTCGATGATCGTCTCGATGCTGGCGTCGAGGAGCCGGCTGACGGTCTCCGCCCGTCGCTGCTGCTGCGTTCTGGGCATGTCAGACAGGCGTTTTCACGCGGCTGACCGGTTCGGCGCCGGCGCGCAGGAATCGGCCTGCCCGCACCGTGGTGCCGTAGCCGTCGCAGAACTCGCCGTCGCGGAACACGACCACGCCGTTGACGCCGGTGGCGGCCACCGCGGCGTCGTTGCGGTTGACCATGCGGCTCAGCCCGCCGTAGAAGTCGACCTCGGCCTCGTGGTAGCGGTCGACGGCGTCGTCGAGTCCGGCCGGGTCGATCACCACGAAGTCGGCGCGGTCGCCGTCGCGCAGGGTGCCCGCCGGGACGCCGAACCAGTCGGCGACCTCGGCGGTGAGCCGGTACACCGCCCGCTGCACCGATAGGAACGGCCTGCCTGCCCGGTCTGCCTCGAGGGTGCGCTTGAGCAGCCGCAGCGCGTAGTTGTAGAACGCCATGTTGCGCAGGTGCGCTCCGGCGTCGGAGAAGCCCATGTGCACAGAGGGTTCGGCGGCGAGGCGGTCGAGCTCGCGCGGCCGGTGGTTGGCGACGGTGGTCGTCCACCGCACGTTGCGCTCACCGTTCTCCACGAGCACGTCGAGGAACGCGTCGAGCGGATGGCAGTCGCGTTCGTCGGCGATGTCGCCGAAGCTCTTGCCGACGAGCGACGCGTCGGGGCAGGCGACGATCCTGGCGTCGTGGAAGTCGCGGTGCCACAGCGTCGGTCCGAGGATGCGGCGGTCGAACTCGGTGCGGAACCGGCGCCGGTAGTCCGGGTCGGCGAGCAACTCGTTGCGCTCCAACTGTTCCCGCAGGTGCAATGCGGCGGTGCCTGCGCCGAACTCCTCGAAGACCGGCAGATCGATTCCGTCGGAGTACAACTCGAACGGCACCGGCAGGTGCTGGAAGCGCACGCTGGCGCCGAGGACGGCGTTGAGCAGCCGGGTGCCGGGCCCGAACACGCGGGCCGCTCCCGGGGCGGACTTCGCGTCGGCCGAGACCAGCAGACTCATCCGCACCCCGGCGCGGCGGCCGAACATGCGGCTGCTGGCCAGGAAGAACAGCAGCGCGGTCAGCGGGTTCTTGACGTCCGGGGCGCTCTGCAGGATCCGGCGGCGGCGGCGCAGCGCCCCGATCAGCTTGCGACGCTCCTTCCACGTGGCGAAGGTCGAGGGCAGCGCCCGGGAGCGGAAGCGCTCGCCGTCGAGTTTGTCGATGGCGGCGTCCATCCCGGACATGCCGAGCAGACCTGCGTCGAGGGCGTCGTCGAGCTTCTGGACCATCGTGCGCATCTCGGCCCGGGTGGGCCGGGTCCGCTCATCGGTGGCGCGGTCCAGTCCGAGCACCGCGGTGCGCAGGTCCGAGTGCCCGAGCATCGAGGCGATGTTGGGCCCCAGCGGCAGGTCGTCGATCGCGGCGACGTACTCCGCAGGCGTCGACCAGGTCTTGTGGGCCTGCAGGGCGCCGAGCACGTACTTGCGCGGCACCGCCTCCACCCGGCTGAACAGGTCGGCGGCGTCTTCGGAGTCGGCGTAGACCGTCGACAGCGAGCAGTTGCCGAGCAGCACGGTCGTCACGCCGTGGCGCACCGACTCGCGCAGGCCGGGGTCGAGCAGCACCTCGGCGTCGTAGTGGGTGTGCACGTCGATGAAGCCGGGGACGACCCATTTGCCCCTGGCGTCGATCACGTCGGTGCAGCCGGTCTCGTCGAGCTGCCCGACGGACACCGCGGCCACCACGCCGTCGCGGATGCCCAGGGTGCGCACCCGGGGGGCGGCGCCCGTCCCGTCGAACCAGAGACCGTCGCGGATGATCACGTCGTAGGGCATGGCTCACCGTAGATCAGTTAGTGAGCACTTGCAATCTTTTCTGCCGGATATCCTGGCGCCCGACCGATCGACGGAAGAAGGAGGGCCGATGACCTGGCTGGTGACGGGTGGGGCCGGATACATCGGCTCGCACGTCGTGCACGCGCTGCTGGACGCCGACATGCCGGTGGTGGTCATCGACGATCTCTCCTCCGGAATCGAGCACTTCGTGCCCGACGCGGTGCCGTTCGTGCGCGGCAATCTCCTCGACGAGGACCTGGTGTTCGACACGCTGAGCCGCCACGAGGTCAGCGGGGTGATCCACATCGCGGGCTTTAAGTACGCCGGGGTGTCGGTGACGCGTCCGCTGCACACCTACGAGCAGAACGTGTCGGCGATGGTGACGCTGCTCAAGGCCGCCGACAGTGCGGGCGTGGACAAGGTGGTGTTCTCGTCGAGCGCGGCGACCATCGGCACGCCGGACACCGACGTCGTCGACGAGCAGACGCCGACCCGGCCGGAGTCGCCCTACGGCGAGACGAAGCTGATCGGCGAGTGGATCCTGCGCGACCTCGGCCGGGCCACCGGCCTGCGGCACACCAGCCTGAGGTACTTCAACGTGGTGGGGTCGGGTTCCGACGCGCTCTACGACGCCAGCCCGCACAACCTGTTCCCCGTCGTGTTCGAGATGCTGCACCAGGGCCGCATCCCGCGGATCAACGGCGACGACTACCCGACGCCCGACGGCACCTGCATCCGCGACTACATCCACGTCACCGATCTGGCGCTGGCGCACGTCGCGGCGGCACGGCGACTGGCCGACGGCCTGCCCGTCGAACCGGTGTACAACCTCGGCAGCGGGGCGGGCACCTCGGTGCGCGAGATCATGACCGCGATCCGCGAGGTGACCGGCATCGAGTTCGAACCCGACATCATGCCGCGGCGTCCCGGCGACCCGGCCCGCATCGTCGCGACCGGTGACCTGGCGCGCCGCGACCTGGACTGGCAGATGCGGCACTCCCTGCAGGACATGGTGTCGTCGGCGTGGCGGGCGAGCCTTGCGGCGCGGGCGGCCGCGCCGGGTGCGGAGTGGGCCGGCTGAACCGGGTCGCGCGTCTGGCCGCCGCGCTGATCGCGGTGCACCTGGTGCTCCGCGGAGTGCTGGCGTTCGGCGGCTACTTCTACTGGGACGACCTGATCCTGATCGGGCGGGCCGGGACGTCGGGGCTGCTGTCGCCGTCGTTCCTGTTCGACGATCACGACGGGCACGTGATGCCCGCGGCGTTCCTGCTGTCCGGGGCGATCACGCGAGTGGCGCCGTGGAGCTGGGTGTTACCGGCACTGAGCCTGGTGGTGTTGCAGGCGCTGGCGTCGCTGGCGCTGCTGCGGGTGCTGCACGTGATCCTGGGTTGGCGACCGGTGTTGTTGCTGCCGTTGACATTCGCCTTGTTCACACCGTTGGCGGTGCCCGGCTTCGCATGGTGGGCGGCGGCGCTGAACTCGCTGCCGATGCTGGCGGCGCTGGCCTGGGTGAGCGCCGACGCGGTGCTGCTGGTGCGTACCGGACGCGCGCGCTACGCGGTGTCGGGTGTGCTGGTGTTCTTCGGCGGGCTGCTGTTCTTCGAGAAGGCGGCGGTGATCCCGTTCGTCGCGTTCGCGGTGACGGCACTGCTGGCGCATGTGCGCGGCGAGCCGGTAGCGGCGGTCTGGCGACGGGCACAGCGGTTGTGGATCGCGTCGCTGGCGCTGGTGGCGGCGTGGATCGCGCTCTACGTGCTGGTGGTCGACCAGCAGCGGTGGAGTACCGACCTGGCGATGACGTGGGACCTGTTGGTGCGCTCGATCACTCACGGCATCGTGCCGGGCCTGGTGGGCGGGCCGTGGGAGTGGCAGCGGTGGGCGCCCGCGTCGCCGTGGGGGACGCCCCCGGTGGCGGTGATGGTGCTGGGCTGGGTGGCGCTGGCCACAGTGGTGTCGGTGTCGCTGGCGCGCAAAAAGCGGATCGGACCGGTCTGGTTGGTGGCGGCCGGTTACGCCGTCGCGTGCCAGGTGCCGATCTACCTGATGCGTTCGTCGCAGTTCACGGCGCTGGAACTGGCGCAGACGCTGCGGTACTTCCCGGACCTGGTGGTGGTGCTGGCGATGCTGATGGCGGTGGCGCTGTGTGCGCCGAACCGGGTGTCGGCGTGGCTGGACGCGTCGCGGATGCGGTCGGTGGTGGTGGTCGGCGCGGTGGCGGCTTTCGTTGGCAGCAGCCTGTATTCGACGGCGACGTTCCTCACGGTGTGGCGTGACAGCCCGGTGCCGGCGTATGTGGCGAACGCCAGGTCGGGCCTCGCGGCGGTGGGTCCGGGCGAGACGATGCTGGACCAGGAGGTCGATCCGCTGATCCTGCAGCGGGTGGCGTGGCCGGAGAACCTGGCCAGCCACATGTTCGCGCTGGTTCGGGACCGTCCCGAGTTCGCCGACGCCGCAACGGACTTGCGGATGCTGGACCGGACGGGACGGGTGGTCGACGCGCTGGTGACGTGGGTGCGGGCGATCCGGCCCGGGCCGGAACCGCAGTGCGGATACCTGGTGCAGCCCGACGCCCCGGTGCGCATCCCGCTGGACGGGCCGCTGCTGCCGGCGGACTGGACCGCGGAGATCAACTACCTCGCCAACAGCGACGGGTCGTTGACGATGTCGCTGCCGGAGGGACGCGAGGCCAGGGTGCCGGTGCGGCCCGGATTGAACCGGGTGTTCGTGCGGCTGCCCGGTGCCGGCGACGCGATCGAGGTGCGGGCGAACACCGCGGCGCTGTCGGTGTGCATCTCCCCCGGGCCCGTCGGATTCGTGGCACCGAGGTAGCCGGGGGTACGGGAGCTAAGACCGGTCGGCGGGAAGGGGCCAGCCCGGCGCGGCGGGTAATGTCGGGAAGTCCGACCGCGGGTACCTGCCCATCGGTGTGAAGCTGCGGTTCGTGACCTTATCACCCGCGTCTCGACAGACTTGCAGGTCGCGGGCATAACCCTCCCAGCGGGAGGGCTTGGCCAGGTACTCGAATTGAAAGCCGGTGACACGCCACCCGTCGAACACATCCTCCTGCGGCGTGCGGCCCGTCCCTGCCTGTGGGGGTAACGGTTCGCCCGCATCCTCTGGAGCACGCAATGAGATCCGCAGAGGGTAGATCCCCGTGCTCGCCTCGGGGTTCCCGCCGACGTTGGCCGCATAACCCGCACCTTCAGCGACGAATTCACCCGTGCCGTACAAGTATGCGCAGGCGGTCGCCGTGACGTTCCGGTCAGCGCGAGTGATCCCGATGATGTGGTGGCGGGCTGTGCCGACCCATGTCCGCGTCTTATCGGACGCAGGCCATAGTTGCCTGTTTTCCGCATCGACCGACTCCGAAAACCCGGGATAGAGATACTTCTGATTCCCGGTCAGATAGGCGAGGTAGTACGACTCCGTGTAGGCACGGGCCACCACTGCCGCACCGGCAGTCAGATCAATGTCCTTCTCGGCATCCCATACAAAGGTCAGCTCGTTTAGCTCGGGTGGCCAACCCGCCGGCGGCGAGGCCGCTACGCTCCGACCCTGCTCGTCAGGTGTGCAACTTGTCAGAAGGAGGGCGCAGGCGATCCACACCGTCGTGATCACCTTCATGGCGCGTGAGCGTGTCACGCTATCCCTGCCCCGGTGGAGGCGGAGGATCTGGATCATCCGTGACGTTGTCGTATCTATCTGAGTAGGTCTCTGTCGGCGCGATTCCGGTTTCCGACGGACCAGTCGCCTGGGTGACAGCTCCGACGACCGCCCTGTAGTACTCATCGCTGCCGACTCCGGCAGGTTGCTCGATGAACCGGTGATTCGGGTCTTTATCGTTGATGTATCCCTGCGGCAGTTCGGGAGTTTGACCGGCGGCAAGCATTGCATTGAGAATGTACTCGCCCGAGTTGACGGTCGTCATGTCCGTGAGCGGATTCTCGACGGGCGCATCGGGAGCTTCACCGAGAAGCTGACTTTCCATTGCGTTGCCGACCTGTCCGATGACTGGCCCGGCAACCTGGCCGACACCCGGAACGAAACCGCCGGCGGTCGAGGCAGCGTCCACGCCAAGGCTGTAACCGGCCTTCTTCCAATCGTATTCGGTCTGTGCAATCTTGTAGTCGTTCTCCGCGGCGGATTGGAACGCCTCGTGAACACCGACATCGACCAAGCCGCGCAATGTCGCCGACGAGAACAGATGCCCCTCGGCGCCTGCGGCTTTCGGGTCCTGCGCGAATGCCGCTTCGCGCAGCACTGCCTGTTCGTAGGCCTCTGCGTTTATTGTCTGGCCGGCGATGTCGTCTGTGTTGAGCACCGCAAACACACCTTTCGCCCCAGGCATGGTTCCATCCTGCTGGGAGCCGACCGTGTCGATGGGTTCGAAGAACGGATTGTCACCGGACAGACCCGCCAGATCGGTCACGTACGGCGTTAGGCCAGTTGACATACCCTGGACCAGCAGTGGATTGACTGCACCCAGCGTATGCTCGCCCGCTAGACCGGGCATCGTGTCGCCCTTCAGGTGCAACAGGTCCTCGCGCATCTCGGGGTTACCGATGAAGTCGGCGTAGGCATGAGCCGCCGCACCCGCGATCTCCTCTTCACCGCTACCGGGCACTGCGGCTTGCTCGGTCCAGTCGAATACAGACGCCGCCGCCGCGCCGTTGTCGTTCCACTCTTCGTGAGTCAGGTTGTACATGAAGTCGTGATTGTTGACCTTGAACTGTTCGCGGTATTGGTTGCCGTCCTCGACTTTGCCCGTCAGCGCATCGTGCAACACCTGGTGGTCGTGCGACACCGCCTCGAGAGTATCGGCGGCTGCCTGTTGAACGGCATCGTGGCTAAAGTGACTTGCGTTCTCACGCCAGTCCGGTGAGGCCATCATGTCCGACACCTTGTGCACCAGACCGCGATCGAGATCCGTATTGGTCTGGAAGTGCGGATTGCCGTTGTTGACCATGTCGGCAATCTTCGCGATCTCGCCTGAGTTCTCGATACCGCCCGACGTGATGGCGGACTGCATGCTCTGGGGAAGTTTGTCGAAACCGCCCTGTGTCATCTTGTCGCTCTGAAGGGCATTGACCTCGTACGGGGTCTGCGGGTACTGCAGCTTCGGATTGCTCATCAGCTGCCAGGAATCGGAGAGCAGACCCTTGATGCCGTTGTTCTCCGCTGTCTGCAGATCGTCGACCGACATCCCGTGCTGCTGGGCCTGCATCTGACTCAAGTAAGCCTGCTCAGTGGCGTCGAGTGGCTCGGTGCCCGCAAGCTGTGGATCAGAGATGCCGTTGAACACAAGCTGCACACGTTCGGCCGCCGCTTGGTCGCCGCTCAGCGCGGCCTGAACGTCGGCCTCAGCCTGCGCCGCGATGTCCTCGGGGATCTCCTCCCCATCCTCGGGTGTCCCCTCGGGCAACTCGCCTTGCCCGCCGGCCGCTTGCCACTCAGTTCCGAGCGCCGTCAGTCGAGCGGAAATCTCATTCATGTCGCCGTTGGACTGTTGGATGATCTCCGCGATCTGACCGGAACCTTGGCTGACGATCTGGTACATCAATTGGTCTTTGTTGGCAGAGGGGGGAAGCGACGATGCCGCGTCGTAAACCCACTGCCGAACGGCGTCGAGGTTCTCGCGTCCGACATTGACCACGGCAGCGGATCGGTCGATCTCGCTCTTCAACCGCTGGTCGAGCTCGGCGTATCGGCCGAGCGCTTGAGCCTGCTTGTCGTTGGCCGCTGAGTACGCGTCCGAGGCAGTGCCGGTCCACTGCGATCCCGGCTTGGCGGACTGTGTGCTCGCCTGCGACTCCCGCAACGCGTTGCTCTGGTCGAACTGACTACCGTCCGTAGGAGTACCTTCGCCGAAATTCTGCCGAGCCTTCGACCACGTCGACTCAAATGCGTCCAGAGCGCCCACCGCGACTTCCTCTCGAATCTGACCAGCAGCTTATCGGCTAGAGGAGGGGACCCGATGCACCGATTTTCTCCGGGAACGAAACGCTCCTATCCTGAGGTAGGTCGAAACCATCCCCGCAATAACACTCGCCCCCGAGGTGTTGCAGAAAAGTGACGTCACCAATCACCCACCACCGCACGGCCGTCGACGGCATCGACACCTTCTACCGCCAGGCCGGGCCCGCCGACGCGCCCGTCGTGCTGCTCCCCCACGGCTATCCCGCGTCGTCGTACGTCTACCGCAACCTGATGGCCGCCCTGGGCGACACCTACCGCCTCGTCGCGCCCGACCTTCCCGGCTTCGGCTACAGCGCAACACCTTCGGCCGACGACTTCGGCTACACCTTCGCCGCCTACGCGCAGTTCCTGCAGCGCTTCGTCGAGACACTCGAACTCGACCGCTACGTCATCTGGCTGCACGACTACGGCTCGCAGTTCGGCTTCCAGCTCGCGCTGGCCAAACCCGACAACGTCGCAGGCCTGATCATCCAGAACGGCGACATCTACGAGGACGCCTTCGGGCCCAAGTACGACTTCCTCAAGGAGTCCTGGAACAACCCCGGCCCGCAGTCCCGCCGCAAGATCGCCGACCACGTGACGCTCAGAGGTTTCGAGTCCGAGTTCCGCGGCGAGCTGCCCGACGACGTCGCCGGCCGTATCAGCCCCGACCTGTGGACCCTGCACTGGTCGCTGATGAACACCCCCGAGCGCATCGCCAACCTCATCCGCCTACTCGAAGACCAGCCCAACACCCTGCAGTGGTTCCCCGACGAACAGGCCTACCTGCGCGAGCACCAGCCGCCGACACTCATCGTCTGGGGGCCGCACGACGGCTACATGCCCGAGAAGTCCGCCCGCGCCTATCACCGCGACCTGCCCGACGCCCCGCTGCACCTGCTCGGCGGCGGTCACTGGCTACTCGAGACCCACCTCGACGAGGTCGTGCCTCTGGTCCGGGATTTCCTGGCGCGAACGTACGGAAGTTGAACGCAAACGCCGAGAGCACCTGCAAACAAGCGTGCACTCGGCGTGAACCACGTGACCAAAGAGAGAGCCGCCTAGGAGAATCGAACTCCTGACCTATTCATTACGAGTGAATCGCTCTACCGACTGAGCTAAGGCGGCGTGCCCGGCGAACCAAGCGGGACGAGTCTAGCGGCAGCCACCACCGGCCGCCAAAAGCGCCCGGGTCAGCCGCGCAGCGCCTGGCCGACGGTGGCCACCATCGCGTCGACCGCGAATTTCGGCTTCACGTTGATCGCCAGCGCCTCGCGGCACTCGAGCACCGCCTCGATGCACCGCAGCAGCCGGTCGGGCGGCACGTGCTCGGCCATCGACGCCACCTTGTCGGCCATGTCGGGGTGATTCGGTGCCACGCCGCTGACCCCTGAGGACACCAGCAGCGCGTCCCGGAAGTAGGTGGCCAGGTCGATCAGCGCCCGGTCCAGCGCATCCCGCGACGCCCGCGTCTGCCGCGACTTCTGCCGTTTCTCCAGGTCGCGGATCGCCCCCGTGGCGCCCCTCAAAGCGCCCGCGGTGCCCTTGCCGGTGCCGCCCGCGCCCAGCGCCGTCCGCAGCTCCTCGGTCTCGGCCTCGTTGCGTCCCTCGGTCATCGCCCGCGCCTCGGCCTCGGCCGTCGCCACCAGCTCCTCGGCCGCCGCGTACGCCCGCGACGGTGTCGCCGCGTCCCGCGCCAACCCCAACGCCCGCTGCCTGCGCTCGCGCGCATCGGTGTCGGTGGCCAGCCGCCGCGCCCGCCCGACATGACCGCCGCTCACCGACGCCGCCCACTGCGCGTCGGCCTCCGACAACCCGTCGCGGTCCACCAGGACCTGCGCGATCGCCTCCACCGGCGGGGTCACCAGCGCGACATGCCGGCACCGCGACCGCAACGTCACCGCGATGTCCTCCGGATCCACCGACGGCGCGCACAGCAGGAACACCGTCGACGGCGGCGGCTCCTCGACCACCTTGAGCAGCGCATTCGCCGCACCCTCGGTCAGCCGGTCGGCGTCCTCGATCACCACGATCTGCCAGCGCCCCGTCCCGGGCCGCCGCGAAGCGATCTGCACGATGTTGCGCATCTCGTCCACGCCGATCGACAGGCCCTCGGGGATGATGCGCCGCACGTCGGCGTGCGTGCCGGCCATCGTCGTCGAGCAGGCCCGGCACTCGCCGCAGCCCGGAACACCGTCTGACGTGCACTGCAGCGCCGCAGCGAAGCACAGTGCCGCCACCGACCGGCCCGAACCCGGTGGGCCCGTCATCAGCCACGCATGTGTCATGGTCCCGATCGCGGCCGCCGAGTGAGCCGCGTCACCGCGAGCGGCCCGCGCCGCCGCCACCAGCTCCGCCTCCACGGCGTGCTGGCCCACCAATCGGGAGAAAACACCGCTCATCGCGGCCAACAGTAGTGGTCAGGCCGACACGGGTCGCTCACACCGGCGCACGGCGTCGCCGCGGCCCGATACGGTAATCACGTGACTGCAGGCGCGCTACCGATCGGGCGAATCACCGCATTCGTCCAGTGGGTGGCGCGCACTCCGTGGCCGGTGTTCTCCCTGGGCATGCTGCAGTCCGACATCATCGGCGCGCTGTTCGTGCTGGGCTTCCTGCGGTTCGGCCTGCCGCCGGAGGACCGGGTCCAGCTGCAGGACCTGCCCGCCTTCAATTTGGCGATCTTCCTGGGCTACCTGTTCGTCGCCTTCACCGTCGGCGCCTACCTCAGCCTGCGGCTGCTGCTGCCCGTCATCCGCTGGCAGCGCCGCGACACCCTGCTCGCCGACGGCGACCCGACGATCACCGCGCTGGCCCGCACCCGCGCCCTGCGGATGCCGTTCTACCGCTCGCTCATCAGCGTCACCAACTGGTGCCTGGGCTCGATCGTCTTCATCGTCGCCAGCTGGCCGGTCGCCAGCCACGCCGCACCGGTGGTGGCCGTCGCCTCCGGCCTCGGCGCCACCGCCACCGCGATCATCGGCTACCTGCAGTCCGAACGGGTGCTGCGGCCGGTCGCGGTCGCGGCACTGCGCGGCGGCGTCCCGGCCAACTTCCGGGCCCCCGGCGTCATCCTGCGCCAGGTGCTCACCTGGGTGCTGTCCACCGGCGTGCCGCTGCTGGCCATCGTGCTGGCGCTGGTGGCCAGCCAGTTCCAGGTGCTGACGGCGCCCGCCGATCGACTCACCATGCCGCTGCTGCTGATGGCCATTGCCGCCCTGCTGATCGGCCTGGCCGGCACGGTGCTGGTGGCCATGTCGATCGCCGACCCGCTGCGCCAGCTCCGGTGGGCGCTCGGCGAGGTGCAGCGCGGAAACTACAACGCCCACATGCAGATCTACGACGCCAGCGAGCTGGGCCTGCTGCAGGCCGGCTTCAACGACATGGTCCGCGACCTGTCCGAACGGCAACGCCTGCGTGACCTGTTCGGCCGCTACGTCGGCGAGGACGTGGCGCGCCGCGCCCTGGAACGCGGCACCGAACTCGGCGGGCAGGAACGCGATGTCGCGGTGCTGTTCGTCGACCTCGTCGGATCGACACAGCTGGCGTCGACCATCCCCGCCTCCGAGGTGGTGAACCTGCTCAACGACTTCTTCCGCGTCGTGGTGGACGCCGTCAACCGGCACGGCGGCTTCGTCAACAAGTTCCAGGGTGACGCCGCCCTGGCCATTTTCGGCGCGCCGATCGAACATCCCGACGCCTGCGGCGCGGCGCTCGCGGCGTCGCGCGAACTGCACGACGAGCTCATCCAGGTGCTCGGCCAGACCGAATTCGGCATCGGGGTGTCGGCCGGACGGGCGATCGCCGGCCACATCGGCGCGCAGGCCCGCTTCGAGTACACCGTCATCGGCGATCCGGTCAACGAGGCGGCCCGGCTGACCGAGCTGGCCAAGCTCGAGCGGGGTCACGTGCTGGCGTCCTCGATCGCCGTCAGCGGCGCCCTCGACGCCGAGGCGCTGTGCTGGGACGTCGGCGAGATCGTCGAACTCCGTGGGCGTTCGGCGCCCACCCAGCTGGCCCGGCCGGTGAACCTGGTGTCACCGAGCGAGGCGCGCTCGGAGATCTCCCGCTGACCACGCCGCTCTAGGTGGACAGCGGTCCGGTTTGCTGCGATTCTCAGTCGGTGCCCACCGGGATGGCATCGCGGATCGCTGAGACCGCCGCCGTCGACGAGTTCCTGAACTCGACGCGACGCGATGCCGGCGCCCTGGTGCTCGAGGGCGACGCCGGGATCGGCAAGAGCACCCTGCTGATCGCGGCGGTGGAGCAGGCCCGCGGTCTGGGTTATCAAGTGCTGGTGGCTCATCCGGCTCAGGCGGAGTCGGTGCTCGCCTATGCCGCGCTGACCGACCTGCTGGGTGACGTGGACCCGTCGGCGTGGGATCAGCTGCCGCCGGCGCAGCGGCACGCGGTGGACCGAGTGATGCTCTGGGACGACGCCGTGGGTCCGGCCACCGATCAGCGAGCGGTGGCCGCCGGCTTCCTCACCCTCGTCGAGGTCCTCGCCGACCGCGGGCCGCTGCTGCTGGTCATCGACGACGCGCAGTGGCTCGATCCGTCCAGCGCGCATGTCGTGGGATTCGTGGCGCGCAGGCTGCCCGCCCGGACCCGCATGCTGCTCACCGTCCGCACCGGCCCCGATGGCAGCGCCGCCATCGACTGGCTTGCGCTGCCCACCCCCGACGCGGTGCGGCGCGTCGCCGTCCGGCCGTTGAGCCTCGGCGGTCTACACGCCGTGTTGTCCGACCGCCTCGGCCGGTCGTTCCCCAGGCCGATGATGGCCCGGATCAGGGACATCTCGGGCGGTAACCCGTTCTTCGCCATCGAACTCGCCCGTGCCATGAGCGGCGGCGCGGGCGCCGGCGCCCATCTGCCCACCACCCTGTCGGAATTGGTCCGTGGCCGGCTCGGCGATCTCGACCCGACTCTGCACGAATGTCTGCTCGCCGCAGCGTGTCTGGCCTCCCCCACCGTCGAGACGGTGGCGCGCGCCGTCGGCTGCGGTCCGGCCGCCGTCGTGGACCTGATGCAGGAGGCGGAGAGCAAGGGACTGATCGAGATCGACGGACTGACACTGCGGTTCGCTCATCCCCTGCTGTCGCACGGCGTCTACACCGAGGCCGCGCCCGGCCGGCGACGTGCGATGCACCGGCGGTTGGCCGGCATCGTCGACCAGACCGAACTGCGCGCCCGTCATCTCGCATTGGGCGCCACCGTGGTCGACGAGCACACCCTGCAGGCGCTCGACGAAGCCGCCGAGTCAGCTCGCAATCGCGGCGCACCCGCGGCCGCCGCGGAGTTCACCGACCTCGCCATCGGCCTGGGCGGCGACACCCCGACGCGCCGCGTGCGCTCGGCGACAATGCATTTCAGTGCCGGTGACAACGTGAGGGCCCGCGCCGCCCTCGAGCAGGCCGTCGCGCAGACCGCACCGGGCGAGGTGCGCGCCGAGGCACTGCGCATGCTCGGCATCGTGCTGCTGTTCGCCGACAGCTTCGTCGAGTCGGCCGCGCTGCTCGAGCGGGCCGTCGCCGAAGCGCGCGACAACCTGGCCGCGAGGGTGCCGATGCTCATCACGCTGAGCTTCGCGCTGGTCAACTCCGGCCGGATGGACGACGCCATCGGCCGCGCCAGGTCGGCGATCGACGAAGCGACCCTGCTCGGCGACGACCACCTGCTGAGCCAGGCACTGAGCATGAACGTCGTGCTGGGATTCATGCGGGGCGACGGCTACGACGAGCAGGCCATGGCCCGCGCGCTCGATCTCGAGGACAGCGAGGCGCACACACCGGTCGCGTTCCGTCCGCGCGCCCAGTACGCACTGCTGCAGGCCTGGATCGGCCATCTCGACGAGTCACGCAGGGAGCTCGCCGCCATCCGCAGGCAGTGCCTCGAGCGTGGCGAGGAGAGCGAGCTGATCTTCGTCGCCTTCCATCAGGTGATGGCCGAGGTCTGGGCCGGTGACCTCTCGACGGCGGCGCTGATCGCGGAGGACTTCATGGAGCGGGCGCTGCAGCTGGGCACCGACCTGCCACTGTCGGTGGCGTTGACCACCCGGGCGTTGCTCGCCGCCTATGCGGGCCGCGCCGACGACGCGCGGGCCGACGCCCGTGAGGCGCTGGCCGCGGGCCGGCGGTGCGGGTCGACCCGGCTGATGGAGTGGCCGGTCACGGCCGTCGGCTTCCTCGAGGTGTCGCTCGGCAACCACCGGGCCGCGCTCGACGCCGTCACGCCGCTGCTCGTCATGCCGGAGATGGCGCCGAACGCCACCGAGGTCATCGGCGCCACGTTCATCCCCGACGCGGTCGAGGCGATGATCGGCCTCGGCGAACTCGACCACGCGCAGCGGCTGACAACCCTGTTGGAGCACAACGGGAGTCGGCTCGACCGGCCGTGGATGTCGGCGGTTGGCGCCCGGTGCCGCGCCATGCTGCTGGCCGCCCGCGGAGACGTCGACGAGGCGGCCCGCAGCGCCGAAGTCGCGATGGCCCACCACGATCGCGTCGCCATGCCGTTCGAACGTGCCCGCACCCAGCTGCTGCTCGGCCAGCTGCACCGCAGGCGCCGCCACAAGGACGCCGCGGCCGCCACCATCAAGGAGGCGCTGGCCGCCTTCGAGCAGCTCGGGGTCCCGCTGTGGGCGGACCGCGCCCGGGCGGAGCTGGGTCGCGCCAACGTGGCGCCGCAGCGCACGGGCGGTCTGACGCCGTCCGAGCGCCGAGTGGCCGAACTTGCCGCCACCGGCATGACCAACCGTGAGGTCGCCGCGGCGTTGTTCATCAGCCCGAAGACGGTAGAGGCCAACCTCGCCCGGATCTACCGCAAGCTCGGCATCCGGTCGCGCGCCGAGCTGGGCCGGCTGACCCCGTTCGAATAGCCGGACACCTCAGCTGCGCTTGGCGGCCTTCTTTGCCGGAGCCTTCTTCTTCGCGGGCGCCTTCTTGGCGGTCTTCTTCGCGACCTTCTTCACCGGGCCGCGGGCCCGTCGGTCGGCGAGCAGTTCGGATGCCCGCTCGTCGGTGATCGACAGCACGTCGTCACCCTTGCGCAGGCTCGCGTTGGTCTCGCCGTCGGTGACGTAGGGGCCGAACCGGCCGTCCTTGATCACCATCGGATTACCCGACGCCGCGTCGTTGCCGAGTTCGCGCAGCGGTGGCGCGGCGGCGGCCTGCCTGCCCCGGCGTTTCGGCTCGGCGTAGATCTTGAGCGCCTCGTCGAGGGTGATGGTGAACATCTGCTCTTCGTTGGCCAGCGAGCGGGAGTCGGTGCCGCGCTTCAGGTATGGCCCGTATCGGCCGTTCTGCGCGGTGATCTCCTCGTTGGTCGCCGGGTCGACACCGACGACGCGGGGCAGCGACAGCAGTCGCAGCGCATCCTCGAGGGTGACCGTCTCGATGTCCATGGTGCGCAACAGCGAACCCGTCCGCGGCTTGGGCCCGGTCGGCTTCTTGCCCTTCTTCGCCGTCGACCCCGCGTCGGGCTCCTCGGGCGGTTCGGGCAGCACCTCGGTGACATACGGGCCGTAGCGCCCGTCCTTGGCGACGATCTCGTGACCGGTCTCCGGGTCGATGCCCAGCGAGCGGCCCTCCTGCGGTGTGGAGAACAGCTTCTCGGCGAGCTCCAGCGTCAGCTCGTCGGGGGTGAGCTCGTCCTTCAGGTTGGCCCGCTGCGGCTTGAGCTCGCCCGGGTTGTCCGGATCGGGGATCATTCGCTCCAAGTACGGCCCGTTGCGGCCGACCCGGACGTTGATCGGGATTCCTTGATCGTCGTCGAACAGCTTGATGGAGTTGACGACTCGGGCGTCGATCTCCTCGAGGTTGCCGCCGACGAGCTTCTTCAGGCCACCGGAGCGCGCGATCGAGTCCTCGACGCCGTGGTCGCCACCGAAGTAGAAGTTGCTCAGCCAGTTGGTGCGCCGCTCATGGCCCGCGGCGATCTCGTCGAGTTCGTCCTCCATCGCCGCGGTGAAGCCGTAGTCGACGAGGCGGCCGAAATGCTGCTCCAGCAGGCCGATCACCGCGAACGCCACCCAGGACGGCACCAGCGCGCTGCCCTTCTTGTGGACGTAGCCGCGGTCCTGGATGGTCTTGATGATCGACGAGTACGTCGAGGGCCTGCCGATGCCGAGGTCCTCGAGCGCCTTGATCAGCGACGCCTCGGTGTACCGGGCCGGCGGGCTGGTCTGGTGTCCGTCGGCGGTGAGGTCCGCGGCGTCGACCCGCTGGCCCTGGGTCAGGTTCGGAAGCCTGCTCTCGGCGTCGTCGGCCTCGCCGCCGGCCTGCTCGTCGAGGCTCTCGACGTAGGCCTTCAGGAAGCCGGCGAACGTGATGGTGCGACCGCTGGCGCTGAACACGACCTGCTCGCCGGAGGACGCCTGGCCACCGATGCGCAGGCTCAGCGTGGTGCCGCGGGCGTCGGCCATCTGCGAGGCGACCGTGCGCTGCCAGATCAGTTCATAGAGCCGGAACTCGTCGGTGTCGAGCGCGGCGTGCAGCTGACCCGGCGTCTGGAACACGTCGCCGGCCGGCCGGATCGCCTCGTGGGCCTCCTGCGCGTTCTTCACCTTGCGGGTGTACTGCCGCGGGGTCGGGTGGACGTACTCCTCGCCGTAGAGCTGGCGGGCCTGGTTGCGCGCGGCTTCCACAGCGCTGGCCGACAGCGTCGTCGAGTCGGTGCGCATGTAGGTGATGTAGCCGTTCTCGTACAACCGCTGCGCGATGCTCATCGTGCGTTCCGAGGAGAACCGGAGCTTGCGGCCGGCCTCCTGCTGCAACGTGGAGGTCATGAACGGCGGATACGGCTTGCGGGTGTACGGCTTCTGCTCCACCGACGTGACGGCCATCTGGGCGCCCCGTAGGCCGGTCGCCAGTGCGCCTGCCGCGGCCTGATCGAGCACCCGCACCTCGTCGGGCTTGCGGACCTGGCCCAATGAGTCGAAATCGCGGCCGGTGGCCACCCGGCGGCCGTCGACCGAATTGAGCTTCGCGGTGAACCGCGGCGGGGACGCCTGCGGGTCGGACACGCTGGCGTCCAGTTCGGCGGTGACGTCCCAGTAGCCGGCGCTGCGGAAGGCCATCCGCTCGCGTTCGCGCTGGACGATGATGCGCGTCGCCACCGACTGCACCCGCCCGGCGGACAGCTTCGGGGCCACCTTCTTCCACAGCACGGGGCTGACCTCGTAGCCGTAGAGGCGGTCGAGGATGCGCCGGGTCTCCTGCGCGTCGACCAGGTCGATGTCCAGGTCACGTGGGCTTTCGGCAGCCGCGCGGATCGCCGGTTCGGTGATCTCGTGGAACACCATCCGCTTGACCGGGATGCGCGGCTTGAGCGTCTCGAGCAGGTGCCAGGCGATGGCCTCGCCCTCGCGGTCGCCGTCCGTCGCGAGATAAAGCTCGTCGACGTCCTTCAGCAGGCCCTTGAGCTCGGTGACCGTGCCCTTCTTGTCCGGGCTGACGATGTAGAGCGGTTCGAAGTCCGCGTCGACGTTGACCCCGAGGCGTGCCCATGGCTCCGACTTGTACTTGGCGGGCACGTCAGCGGCCGCCCGGGGCAGGTCACGGATGTGCCCGCGGGATGATTCGACGATGTAATTGGAGCCGAGATACCCGGCTATCTTGCGCGCCTTGGTCGGCGACTCGACGATGACGAGTCGTCGAATCGATCCGTTGCCTCCGCTGCCGCGGTCCCGGTCAGCCAACTGTGCGCACGCTCCACTTCTTGAGTTGCCTGACCACGCCGAAACCGCTCACCGGCTTGCCAGGCAACTGACAATTTCGCACCCCGGGCCTGCCGACGCAAACTGACCTACTTGTCGCAAGCCGTCAGAGGTGAGGCCATTGTGACAACGCCTCGGCGTCGTCCGGAGGTTCCCCCACGTTCTCTACCAGGCGCGACAGCCTCCGGCGGCCACTGATTCGCAGGGCCGGCCGGGCACCGCGCGTGCCGATCAGAGTGGGTGCGATGCCGACGCGCATCATGGCCGCCGCCAGCGCCGTGTGGGTGTCCGGCGCGTGCGGATCGAGGCCGAGCAGATAGCGGTCGTCCTCCGGGGTGCCTGAGGCCAGTGTCCAGGCCCGAAGCTCCCGTGGGCCGGGCAGCCACTGCGGCGGGACCGTCTTGACGGCGCCACGGGTCCATTCGGCGGCAATGGCGACCAGCCGGGCGTCGCGCGCCGTGCGCACCAGCGGGTTGTCCTCGTCGGTGCGGGCGATCTCGGAGGTCAGCCCGACGTCGTCGATCATGGCGGCCAGCGCCTCGGCCCGCCACGGCCGGTCCACGACGATCGACAGCCGCGCAGCCTGGCTGCCTGCGGCACCGGACAGCACGACCTGCCCCGGCGCGGCCAGCAAGCCGGTCAGGTCGGCGACGGCCGGCGGCACCGACTCTGCCGAGAAGAACGACAGCTGGCTCACGCATCGACAGTAAGGCAGTCGGGTGCCGCCGATGCGCGCGCCGGGCCGCCAGGACGAGAAAACCCCCCGGCAGTCCGCTGACGGACGCACCGAGGGGTGTTTCTCAAATGGTGATCAGACTGCGCGAACGCCGGTCGCCTGAGGCCCCTTGGGGCTCTGGCCGACCTCGAACTCGACCTTCTGGTTCTCTTCCAGCGTGCGGAAGCCCGAACCCTGGATCTCCGTGTAGTGGACAAAGACATCGGCGGAGCCGTCCTCGGGAGCGATAAAGCCGAAGCCCTTCTCCGCGTTGAACCACTTCACAGTTCCCTGTGGCATCTCTCGTACTTTCCTTCTCTTCTACCGGGTGCGGCCCGCCGACTTCCGGCGCACCGGGCCCGTTCCGACCGCCATACCTCGTGGAGTCGTCGGAACTTGACCCGACTCACAACCTCGCAGGAACCGCGATCGCAACGTCGATCCTGCGAGTGTTGGAACACGAACACAGAAGCTGCGACCGCCATCAGTCAATCACGTTTCTGGCCAGCCGCAACAGTCCCGGCGCAGTTCCGTGGGGAACAATTCAACTGATGGCTGACGGCCGGTATCAGACGGGTTGTCACAGGGGTGTCCGAGGAGGGTCGGCAGTGGCGGATCGGGGGTCGGACTTCGGCCGCGAACTGCTCGCCTGCGCGGTGGCGGGCACCGATCCCGACGAGCACCCGCTGCGCCATGTCGCGGATCTGCCGCCGCGCCGGGGCAGGCCCGAGGCCTGGCCGTCGTGGGCCGAGCCGGACGTCGTCAAGGCGTTCGTCGACCGCGGCATCACCGCGCCGTGGTCGCATCAGGCGGCGGCCGCCGATCTCGCCCACGGCGGGCGGCACGTCGTGCTCAGCACCGGCACCGCGTCGGGCAAGTCGCTGGCCTACCAATTGCCGATCCTGTCGACGATGGCCGTGGACCGCCGGGCCAGGGCGCTGTACCTGTCGCCGACCAAGGCGCTGGGCCACGACCAGTTGCGCACCGCGCAGGCGCTCACCGACGCAGTGCCCGCCCTGCGGGACGTGGCGCCGTCGTCCTACGACGGGGACAGCCCGACCGAGGTGCGCCGCTTCGCGCGGGAACGCTCGCGGTGGATCTTCTCCAATCCCGACATGATCCATCTCTCGCTGCTGCGCAACCATGCCCGCTGGGCGGTGTTCCTGCGTCACCTGCGGTTCATCGTGGTCGACGAATGCCACTACTACCGCGGCATCTTCGGCTCCAACGTGGCGATGGTGCTGCGCAGGCTGCTCCGGCTGTGCACCCGGTACCACGCCAGCCCGACCGTCATCTTCGCCAGCGCCACCACCGCCGCCCCGGCCGCCACCGCCGCCGAGCTCATCGGGGAGACGGTCACCGAGGTGACCGACGACGGCTCACCGCACGGCGCCCGCACGGTGGCGCTGTGGGAGCCCGCGCTGCGCACCGACCTCGTCGGGGAGAACGGCGCCCCGGTGCGGCGTGCCGCAGGCGCCGAGGCGGCCAGGGTGATGGCCGACCTGATCGCCGAGGGCGCTCGCACGCTGACCTTCGTACGGTCGCGGCGCGGCGCGGAACTCACCGCACTCGCCGCCCGCGCCCGGCTGGAGGATGTCGCACCCGAGCTGGCCGGGCTGGTGGCCTCGTACCGCGCGGGCTACCTGTCGGAGGACCGGCGCGAACTGGAGCGGCAACTGGCCGAGGGCGAACTGCGCGGCATGGCCACCACCAACGCCCTCGAACTCGGCGTCGACATCGCCGGCCTCGACGCGGTGGTGCTCGCGGGTTTCCCCGGCACCGTCACGTCGTTCTGGCAGCAGGCCGGGCGGTCCGGGCGGCGCGGTCAGGGTGCGCTGATCGTGCTGGTCGCGCGCGACGACCCGCTGGACACCTATCTGGTCCACCACCCGGAGGCGTTGCTAGACAAGCCGATCGAGCGGGTGGTGATCGACCCGGCCAACCCGTTCGTGCTCGGTCCGCAGCTGTTGTGCGCGGCGACCGAACTGCCGCTGACCGACGCCGAGGTGCGGATGTGGAACGCCGAGGCGGTGGCGGCCGAGCTCGTCGACGACGGGCTGCTGCGCCGCCGGCCCGCGGGCTACTTCCCCGTGCCCGGCATCGACCCGCACCCGGCGGTCGACATCCGCGGGTCCTCCGGCGGCCAGATCGCGATCCTGGAGGCCGGCACGGGCCGGATGCTGGGCAGTGCGGACGCGGGACGGGCGCCGGCGACGGTGCATCCGGGCGCGGTGTACCTGCACCAGGGCGAGAGTTTCGTCGTCGACTCGCTGGACTTCGAGGACGGTGTGGCGTTCGTGCACGCCGAGGACCCCGGATACACCACCTTCGCCCGGGAATTGACCGACATCACGGTCACCGGCGCCGGTGAGCGGCAGTCGTTCGGCCCCGTGACCGTCGGCCTGGTTCCGGTGTGCGTGAGCAACACCGTCGTCGGGTATCTGCGGCGGCGGCTCACCGGTGAGGTGATCGACTTCGTCGAGCTCGACATGCCGACACGGTCGCTGGACACCATGGCAGTGATGTGCACCATCACCCCGGAAGCGTTGCAGCGCAGCGGGATCGAGATGCTCCGGATGCCTGGTTCACTGCACGCGGCCGAACACGCGGCGATCGGGCTGCTGCCGCTGGTGGCCAGCTGCGACCGCGGCGACATCGGCGGGGTGTCGACGGCGGTGGGACCGGTCGACGGGCTGCCTGCGATCTTCGTCTACGACGGCTATCCCGGTGGCGCGGGCTTCGCCGACCGCGGGTTCCGCCGGCTCGCGACGTGGTGGGGTGCGACGGCGTCGGCGATCGAGGCGTGTGAGTGTCCGCAGGGTTGTCCGTCGTGCGTGCAGTCGCCGAAGTGCGGAAACGGCAACGATCCGCTGGACAAGTCGGGGGCGGTGCGCGTGCTGCGTCTGGTGCTCGAGGAGTTGGCAGCCGGTCGGGGGGAATCCGCGAGGCGCTCTGATCGCTGACGGCGTGGTGACGACCGACCCCTCGACGGTCGACTCCACGGGTCAAGGCGAATGGCGGTGTCCCGGGCGTGCCGGTCACACAGACGCTGCGATGAACGGTCGGACAACGCGATCCGTTCCAAGCCCCGGAAGCCGGGCGCAGACGAAAAATACCTTGTCCCCGTATATGCGTGCAACTCATTCGGCGCGGTCTGACGGCGTCCGCAAGCTGACAGCTGTCGACTGACGACGGATTCCGTCGAAGGTTGCTGCGCGCCGGCCGGCGGGCGCCCCTGGCTAAAATCACAGCCATGAGCCACGACTGGCTGCTCGTGGAGACCCTGGGCAACGAGCCCGTTGTGGTCGCTCGTGGCCGCCAGACGAAGAATCTGGTGCCGATCAGCGCGTTTCTACGACGGAATCCGCACCTGATGGCGGTGCAGAGCGCCATCGGTGAGACGGTCCGGGTCGGCAAGGGCTTGAGCAGCATCACTCCCAAACACGACCGCGTGATCCGCACCGAGGTGGTGCAGATGTCCGACGGACGGATCCACGGTGTGCACGTGTGGATCGGACCGCCCGACGAGGAACCCCCGGAGCGGCCGCTGCCCGGGCCGTTGACGTGGGACCTGTCCAGCGGGGTCGCCACGGACACCCGGCAGTCGCTGATCAACAGTGGCCGCGACGCCGACAACGAGGACCTCCACAACCGCGCGTTCGCCGAGGACCTTCCGATGCGCGACCTCAACGCCGACGAGACGAAGGTGCTCTCGCTGGCGATCAAACCCGAGCCCGGCCGGACGCTGTGCAGCACATGGGACGTCACCGACTTCCGCGGCGAACAGATCACGGTCGGCTTCGCCGCGCGCGCGGTGCTCGAGGACGGCGAGGACGGCAAGGAGCGGCTGATCTGCAGGGCGATGAACTGGCGCGGCGAGCGAGACAGCGCGGTGACCCCGCCGGACTATCTGGCGCAGCGGATCCTCGACGGCCTGGCCCAACCCGGCGTGCACCGGGCGCTGGTCGACCTGGACTCGTGGAAGCTGCTCAAGTGGCTCGACGAGCCCGCAGACTTCTACGACTGGCGCACCAGCGAGGTGCATCCCGACGATGCGGCGCACATGGAGCGGATGACGCGGGAGTTCAGCACCGGCACCACCGTCGCGGTGCTGCGACTGAAGGCCGCCGACGGCGAGTGGGCGCCGGTGCAGATGACCATCAACCGGATCGAACTCGAACCGGGGACGTTCGCCGGTCTGATTGCGTTGCGGCGGGCCGACTCCGAGGAAACGGCGGCTCAGCCGCCTCCCGACTGATCGACGGCGCCGGCGCGCGCGACCGCCCGCGCCGGTCCGACCCGCCATGCGCCCAGCGCCACCGCGGCGTCGACGGTGACCAGCACGTCGAGGCCGTGCACCGCGCAGTCCGTCACCGTCGTGTCCATCGCCGCCGCGATGTGCGACGCGGTGACGCACGCCGCGTCGGTGCCCGCAGGCATCCTGCCCGCGGCCGCGAGCGCGGCGAGGTCCGCGGCGGCCTGGGCGCGGTGGCGCGCGATCACCGCCGCGCCGACGTACAGCGCCGCGCAGGTGGCGGCGATCAGCACCGCGATCGCGACGGCCGCCACCAGACTCGCCGACCCGTCGTCAGACCCCGCCGGGTTCGACCGCAGAGACCGCCTCGGCAGCGATCGTGATGCCCGGCAGCAGCGCCGGCCGCGCGGTGACCCGCGCGACCACCAGGTCGCCGTCGCGGCGCACCTCGACGCCGGCCCCGTCGGGCCCGATGCGGCGGGCGATCTCCGACGCCGACCGGTCGTCACCGCGGGCCACCAGCCGCGCCGCCTCGCGTGCGGCGTCGAGGCAGCGCACCTGCATCGCCACCGCGGACACTCCCGCCGCACACAACACCAGGACCGTGACCACTGCCGCGACGGCGAACGCCGCCTCCACGGTGACCGCACCCCCCTCGCCACGGCACCGGCCGGCTACACGTTCGTGTTCAGGGCACGGCTGATGATGTTGGTCAGCGCGCTGACGATGGAGTCGCCGGTGACCACCGTGTAGAGGATCGCCCCGAACGCCGCGGCGGCGATCGTGCCGATGGCGTACTCGACCGTCGACATCCCGTCGTCGTCGACCACCAACAGCGTCAGCCGTAGCCTTAGGTCGCGGATCATGTTGTCCAGCATCGGTTTCCCTTCTTCGATCATCATCGGCATCCGTGGCCGGTCCACGCACCGCCGTCGTCACAGCACGCCTGTCTGCAGGACGTCGCCGGCCAGTCCGGCGACGACGGGCACGATGCCCAAGCACAGGAAGGCCGGCAGGTAACACAGCCCGAGCGGCGCCGCGATGAGCACGGCGGCGCGCTCGGCCGCCGCGCCCGCGGCGTCGGCCGCGGCGCTGCGGGACTCGACGGCCAGCTCGGCGACGCCCTGCGCCAGCGCGGCGCCCGACGACGCCGACCGTCGCGCCAGTCGCAACAGCGCCTTGGTGTGCGGGTCGGGCTCCGGACCGGTGTGCGACCACGCCGTCGCGGGATCGGCGCCGAGCGCCAGCAGATCCGACGCGCGGGAGAGGACAGCCGCCAGGGCGGGTGGCGCGGTCGGCGCGGTGGCCGCCGCCGCGGTGGACACCGCCATGCCCGACGACAGGCACGCCGCGAGCACGTCGAAGCTCGAGGCCGCGGCCAGGGGATCGGACTCGGCGGCCGGCGCGCAGCGGCGCCGTGTCATCGGCGGCGCCGCCACGCCCGCGCGGGCGCGCACCCGCAGCGGATCGGCGGCGATCAACACGGCGACCGCCAGCAGTATCGCCGCCCAGCTCACGCGACGACCCCCGCGGTGATGCGGTCCGACCACAGCAGACCCGCGCAGCCCAGCGACACCCCGACCACCAGCAGCCAGCCACCCGGCCCACCGGACAGCAGGAAGCGAATGGGCTCGGCGCCGATCAGCTGGCCGAGGCCGATGCCGAGCACGGGCAGACAGGCCAGCATCGTCGCGGTGGTGCGCGCGCCCGCCATCCCCGCGTTCACGCGTGCCGAGAACCGCTGCCGCTCAGCGACATCACGCTGCGCCGCCCGCATCAGGGTGGCGATGGCCAGACCGTGTGTCTGCGCCAGGCGCCAGCTCACCGCGACGCGGTCCCAGTGCCCCGGCAGCGACGACCGGGCTGCGACGCTGTGCAGTCCCGCCGCCACGTCGGCGCCGAGGCGGGCCCGGGCCGCCACCGCCCGGAGCGCCGGCGCCACTGCCTCGTCGGCCTCGGCGGCCGCGACGCCGAATGCGGCGACGGGGTGGGCACCGGCCCGCAGTTCACCGGCGAGCACGTCGAGCGCCGCCTGCAGCGCAGCCGATTCGGCGGACCGCCGGCGCCGGGCACCGCGCCCGCGACGCCGGATCGCCACAGTGCCTCCCACGATCACACCCGCGACCGCCACGGCAGCCGGGGCCAGCAGCGCCATGGCGACCGCCGCCGACGCGAGGCCCCACACCGGCCGAAGCCGCCGCGGCCCGCCCGGCCTCCCGCGCAGCGCCGCCATCCGGCGCCGCGGCGACACCGGGGCGATCAGCACGGCCATCGCCAGCGCCAGTGCGGCGGCCGTCACGATCGCCCGCGATCGTCGATCAGCTGACGCAACCGCTCGACGCCGCAACCGAATCCGGAGTCGGCCCGCCACGCCGTCTCCGCCCGGACCCGGCCGTCGTCCGCGGATCGCAGGACCGCGATCTCGGTCAGCCGGCGGGCGCCGGAGCGGTCACGTCCGACGTGCAACAACACCTGCACGGCCGCCGCCAGCTGACTGTGCAGCGCGGCCCGGTCGAGCCCGCCGAGTGCGCCGAGCGCCTCCAGCCGGGCCGGGACCTCGGCCGGGTTGTTCGCGTGCACGGTGCCCGCACCGCCGTCGTGGCCGGTGTTCAGCGCCGCGAGCAGGTCGACGACCTCCGCCCCGCGCACCTCGCCGACCACGATCCGGTCCGGCCGCATCCGCAGCGCCTGCCGGACCAGGTCGCGCAGCGTGACCTCGCCGATGCCCTCCACGTTCGCGCACCGGGCCACCAGGTTCACCAGATGCGGGTGGCGCGGGGCGAGTTCGGCGGCGTCCTCGACACAGACGATCCGCTCGCCCGCGGCGACCGCGCCGAGCATCGCCGCCAGCAGCGTGGTCTTGCCGGCACCGGTGCCGCCGGAGACCAGGAACGCCAACCGGGCGTCGATGATGTCGCGCAGCAGTGCCGCGGCGGGTGCTGCGATGGTGCCGGTAGCCGTCAACGCCGCGAGATCCTGTGTCGCCGGGCGCAGCACCCGCAGCGAAAGGCAGGTTCGTCCGGCGGCGATCGGAGGCAGCACGGCATGCAACCGGACGGTGAACCGGCCTGCGCCCACCCCCGACAGCTGACCGTCGACCCACGGCTGCGCCTCGTCGAGCCGTCGGCCCGCGGCCAGTGCCAGCCGCTGCGCGAGCCGGCGCACCGCCGCGTCGTCGGGGAAGTGGACGGCGCTGCGCCGCAACCCTTCCCCGTCGTCCACCCACACCGCGTCGGGTGCGGTGACGAGCACGTCGGTGGTGCCCGCTGCGGACAGCAGCGGCTCCAGGATGCCCGCACCGGTCAACTCCGTCTGCAGCAGCCGCAGGTTCCGCAGCACCTCGGTGTCGCCGAGCACGCCGCCGGATTCCGCCCGAATGGCGGCGGCCACCACGTTCGGGTGCAGCGGGGCCGACTCCGTCGCGAGCCGCTCGCGGACCCGGTCGAGCAGGGAGGCCGTCATGCCGCCTCCGCCGCCGGATGGTGGTGCAGCACAGCGAGAACCCGGCCCGCGGCGACGGCCAGCGGTGACCGGCGGGACAGCCGCAGCGCACCCTGTTCGAGGCGCTCGGCGACACCGGGCTGCGGTCGCATCGCCGCGAGCAGCGGCAGGCCGGCGGCCCGCGCGACCTCCCGCGGCGCCAGCCCGCCGGGTGACGGGCCGCGGACCACCGCGCCGACGTTCGGGTTCAAGCCCGTCAGCCACGGCACGACGGCCGCCGCCGCAGCGCAGGCACGCACATCGGCGGTGACCATCAGCACCACCAGGTCCGCGGCGTCGAGCGCCGCCTCGACGGCGGCGGTGGGCCGGCGTGGCACGTCGCAGATCACGGTCGCACCACCGCGGCAGCCCGCGTCGACCACGGCCGCGAGCGCCGCGGCGTCGATCTCGGTGCCGGCGCGGCCGCTCGACAGCACGGTGACACCGCTCGAGTGCGGCAGCGCCTCGCGCAGCGCCTGGAAGTTGAGCCTGCCGCCTTCGAGTGACAGGTCCGACCACCGCAGTCCCGGTTCGGCCTCGCCGCCCAGCACCATGTCGATGCCGCCGCTCCACGGATCGGCGTCCACGAGCAGTGCGTCCGGAGCGACGTGCGCCAGCGCCGCCGCGAACAGCGTCGCACCGGCTCCGCCGCGGCCTGCCATCACCGCGATCGCCGTTCCGCGCCGGGCATCGCCGCGCCGCGATTCTGCGGCGTCGGCGAGTTCGGCGATCAGCGCCCGATCCTGCCCCGGCAGCGTGAGCACGTGCTGCGCTCCGACGGAGATGGCGGCCTGCCAGTCGCCGGCCTGCGGTTCGGCGCGCCCGACCAGGACGACCCGGCCTCGGCGTGGCAGTGCGCGCTGCGCGCAGCGGAGGGCGCTCGGCGTGTCGAGCAGGACGGCGGCCGCGGCGGTCCAGGCCTTGCGGCCCGACGGCTCGCCTGCGTGCACGACCGTCACCCCGGCCGCGGCGGCGACGCGGTCGACGTCGTCGCGCAGAGACGGGTCGCTCAGCAGCGCAAGTACCCCGGTGGTCGTCGTCACGGTTCCCAGCATCGGGCGCGTGCCGACGGCGCAGCCATTGCTGTTGCACCGAATGTGGATGAACTGGCAACTGTGGACAACGCCGGGCACCTGTCGCGGCGCGGCACGGATATCCACGCGCGGTACGCCGCGGGGCGAAAATGGAGTTGTCCTGAATGCGAAAGGACCGGAAAAAGGGACGACCCCCGCCAGGGGGGGAGGAGGCGGAGGTCGTCGTGTATCAGCCCCGGGGGGTCGGGCTGATACACACCCGGCATAAGCCGAGTAATCCTCACTATACACACGGATCTGCCGAGGATGGCAAGTAGTGCTTGCCGGGGAAACAACCAGTTAGGAGGAAAATTTGCAGTCACAGTCAGCTGTCTTGAGCTGCCAATTCACATACTCATCCGAATAGTGACGCGGTCGGCCCTTTATGCTGGCGACGTGACCGCATCCGAGCGGTCCGCAGCGCCGGCGACGGCAGCGCGGGCCGAGCCCGAAAGCGACCGGCCGGTGCGCACCGCAGCCTTCTTCGATCTGGACAAGACCGTGATCGCGAAGTCCTCGACGCTCGCGTTCAGCAAACCTTTCTTCGATCAAGGTCTGATCAACCGGCGCGCCGCGCTCAAGTCCACCTACGCCCAGTTCCTGTTCATGATGTCCGGTGCGGACCACGAGCAGATGGACCGGATGCGCTCGTTCCTCACCACCATGTGCGCCGGCTGGGACGTCGAGCAGATCAAGACGATCGTCGGCGAGACATTGCACGACATCGTCGACCCGCTGGTCTTCGCCGAGGCCGCCGACCTCATCGCCGACCACAAACTGTGTGGCCGCGACGTGGTCGTGGTGTCCGCGTCCGGGGAGGAGATCGTCGCGCCCATCGCGCGGGCGCTCGGCGCGACCCACGCGATGGCCACCCGGATGGTGGTCGAGGACGGCCGCTACACCGGCGAAATCGCCTTCTACTGCTACGGCGAGGGCAAGGTCGAGGCGATCAAGGCGCTCGCCGCCCGCGAGGGGTACGCGCTCGAGCACTGCTATGCCTACTCCGACTCGGCGACCGACGTGCCGATGCTGGAGGCGGTCGGCCACCCGGCGGTGGTCAACCCCGACCGTGCGCTGCGCCGGGAGGCCGCCGGCCGCAGCTGGCCGGTGCTGACGTTCACCCGGCCGGTGTCCCTGCGCGACCGGCTGCCCGCGCCGTCGGGCGCCGCGGTCGCCACCACCGCCGTGGTGGGGATGAGCGCGCTGGCGGCAGGCGCACTGACGTACTCGCTGCTGCGCCGCTTCGCACTCTGAGTACGCACCGCAAATTCTGACCGTGGAAGCTACGCGGTGTAGTAGCTGGCCGGCGGCCGTAACGATCGGGAATCGCCGGGATTCAGCCCTTGATGTGACGCTGGTCACGGAGTACAAAGGAAAGCACGGAAGCCCGGTGAGGCCAAGACCCAGTCGGAAGAGAAGGCTGGATCTCCCGAATCGGGCTACCCAGCACGGATCCCGGCACCCACGCGGAGCACATGCCGCGAAATAGGCAGAAGTGTTGCGGGCCTGCGTAATAGCGAAGAGCGGACGCCACGACGGCCCCTTGGGTGGGGTTGCAGGCGAAGCGCATCGCCAGGACGCCGAGGCCAACCCACGCAGCCATACCGAGCACGCTTGGTAACCGGTCTCCGTGCTAGCGGGCGGCGAGCCGAACTCAGTTCGGAGCGTCGCCCGCTTCATTTTGCTGGCGGCCCTCAGCGCCCGCCGCTACCCGGAAGCCCCGGCGGCGATCTGCAGGGCTTCCCGGGCGCCCGCGTGCAATCCCGTGCAGTGCAACACGAGCCACGCCGCGAGACCGTCGGGCGTGCCCGAGGCGAAGCCGCGCGCGGCCGCCCGGTAATCGCCGGACCGGCGCATCCAGTACACCTCGGGGACGCCGAGACCGTGCGGGTCGAGGCCGGTGGCGATGGTGACCAGTCGCGCCACCCCCCGCGCAACCACCCCGTCGGCCGAGCCGAACGGCGCCAGGGTGAGCAACTCGCCGTGCGCGACGGCGGCGAGCACGGGCGCGGGCACCCTGGAGCCGCCGGTGAGCAGGCCGGCCAGCAATTCCAGCCGGAGGCCGACGTCCGGGTCCGCTCGTGGACGGCCGAGGTGCTCGTCGTCGGTGAGGTCCGCCGCGGCCAGCGAATGCAATCGGGCGAGCGCCTGCAGCGGCGCGCGCTGCCACACCCCGACCAGCGTGGTGGCGCCGCCCTCCAGCGCTTCGGACACGCGCAGTGCACCCGCGAGCACCGGGTCGGGTTCGCCGTCCTCGGTGATCTGCAGCGCACCGCCGTCGAGCACCGCCGAGGCGCGGGCGGCCCGCACGGCGGCCTCGGCGGCGGTGGCCGGCCAGCCGCGCAGATTGGTGCGGTGCCGATGCGCCTTCCCGAGCGCCTCGCGGGCCTCCTCGGCGGCGGCGGCGACACCCGGCAGTTCGGCCAGCGGCGCCAGCGGATCGCGTGCCCCTGTCATGGCAGCACACGCTAGCCGACCGTTGACCTACCGTTCCGCGACGCTCGGCGCGCCGGATCCGCCGCCCGCAGCCGAGGTTGTGAGGTCAGCCCTTCAGCGGCGCGCGTGGTGACTACGCTCACACCTATGTCCGAGACGCACACCGACATTCCGTCCGCCTACCCGCCGCCCGACGAGTTCGCCGCGCAGGCCAATGCGACCGAAGAGCTGTACAGCGACGCCGAAGCCGACCGGCTGGCGTTCTGGGCGACGCAGGCCGAGCGGCTCGCGTGGGAGACCCCGTTCGACGAGGTGCTGGACTGGTCGGAGGCCCCGGTCGCGAAGTGGTTCGTCGGCGGCAAGCTCAACGTCGCCTACAACTGCGTGGACCGCCACGTCGAGGCGGGCAACGGTGACCGGGTCGCGATCCATTGGGAGGGTGAGCCCGTCGGCGATCAGCGGACCATCACCTACGCCGAACTCAAGGACGAAGTGTGCAAGGCAGCCAACGCGCTGACCGATCTCGGCTTGTCCGCCGGCGACCGGGTGGCGATCTACATGCCGATGGTGCCCGAGGCGATCGTCGCGATGCTGGCGTGCGCCCGGCTGGGCGTCATGCACTCCGTCGTCTTCGCCGGGTTCTCGGCGTCGGCGCTCAAGGCGCGCATCGAGGACGCCGAGGCGAAGCTCGTCATCACCACCGACGGGCAGTACCGCCGCGGCAAGGCGGCGTCGCTGAAGGAGGCCGTGGATGAAGCAGTCGAGGGCCAGCCGTCGGTGCAGAACGTTCTGGTGGTGCGCCGCACCGGGATCGACGTCGAGTGGACCGACGGCCGCGACCTGTGGTGGCACGAGACCGTGGACGGCGCGTCGGCCGACCACACCCCCGAGGCCTTCGACTCCGAGCACCCGCTGTTCCTGCTCTACACCTCGGGAACCACCGGTAAGCCCAAGGGCATCATGCACACCACCGGCGGCTACCTCACCCAGAGCAGCTACACCCACCACCACGTCTTCGACATCAAGGCCGACACCGACGTCTACTGGTGCACCGCCGACATCGGCTGGGTGACCGGCCACACCTACATCGTCTACGGGCCGCTGTCCAACGGCGTCACACAGGTGGTCTACGAGGGCACGCCGACTTCCCCGACGGAGCACCGTCACTTCGAGGTGATCGAAAAGTACGGTGTGACAACCTATTACACCGCGCCGACGCTGATCCGCACGTTCATGAAGCTCGGCCGCCAGATCGCCGCCGAACACGATCTGTCCAGCCTGCGGCTGCTCGGCAGCGTCGGCGAGCCGATCAACCCCGAGGCGTGGCGCTGGTACCGCACGGTGTTCGGCGGCGACAAGACCCCGATCGTCGACACCTGGTGGCAGACCGAGACCGGCGCCATCATGATCTCCCCGCTGCCCGGCGTCACCCACACTAAGCCCGGCTCGGCGATGAGGCCGCTGCCCGGCATCTCGGCCAAGATCGTCGACGACGACGGCAACCAGCTCGAGCCCGGCACCGATCACGGCGAACAGGCCAGCGGCTACCTCGTGCTCGACCAGCCGTGGCCGGCGATGCTGCGCGGCATCTGGGGCGACCCGGAGCGGTACCGGGAGACCTACTGGTCGCGGTTCGCCGAGAAGGGCTGGTACTTCGCCGGTGACGGCGCGCGGTACGGCAAGGACGGCGAGATCTGGGTGCTAGGCCGCATCGACGACGTCATGAACATCTCCGGGCACCGCATCTCCACCGCCGAGGTGGAGAGCGCGCTCGTCGGGCACGCAGGTGTCGCGGAGGCGGCTGTCGTCGGCGCCACCGACGATCAGACCGGGCAGGCGATCTGCGCGTTCGTCATCCTCAAGGCCAGCGCCAAGGGTGGCGCCGAGGACATGGTCGACGAGCTGCGCGCCGAGGTCGCCAAGGAGATCTCGCCGATCGCCCGGCCGCGCGAGATCCACGTCGTGCCCGAGCTGCCGAAGACCCGAAGCGGCAAGATCATGCGCCGGCTGCTGCGCGACGTCGCCGAGGGCCGCGAGCTCGGCGACACCTCGACGCTGGTGGACCCCAGCGTCTTCGAGGCGATCCGCGCCGGCAAGTAGAAGCGTCAGGCCGCGCGGGCGCCGACGGGGACGAAGCCGGAGCCCGGCCGGTTCTTGCTGACGATGTCGGCCAGCTGGGCGTTGATCGACATCGTGACGGCCGGGGTGTGCAGCGGGATGTATTGGACGACGCAGGTCGGCAGGCCTTCGGTGAAGGCGCCGTGGATCATGCCGACCAGCTTGTTGTTCACCGTGACCGGTGCGCCGGAGTCACCGGGCTGACCGCACACCTGGTTGACGATGGTGCCCGGGTCCTCCCCCGGGCCCCACGTCACCCCGCACGACTGGCCGGTGGTGCGGCCCAGCTTGCACGCGATCTCGCCGAACGCCGGGTCGGGCCCTATGCCGTCGATCTGGAAGCCGTTGACGTTGTTGGTCGGCGTCACCTTGGCCGGATCGAACTCGATGACGGCGTAGTCGAGCGCCTCGTTGCCGGCGACCATGGTGCCCACCACGCCTGCGGCCTCGGCTCCCTCGACGCCCACGGTGGCGCCCGGCCCACCGCAGTGCGCGGAGGTGAACCCGACCAGGGCGCCGCGGTTGTCGTTGCCGATCGCGGTGAGCGTGCACAGCGATTCACCGTTGACCACGATGCCCGAACCGCCCCCGAGCACCACCGGCCCCTGAGCCTGCGCCGGTGCCGCCGGTGCCGCCAGCGCGAGCACGGCGGTGATCACCGCGACGAGAACGTGGCGGCGGTGTCTGGTGTGCAAACCAATCCCCTGTCGATGCGGCCCGACCCGCCAACGCTGCTGACTGAACCCAGTCTATGGCGGCCGGGATCGTTTAGCCGGTCACAGCATGGCAACATGAAGCGCGACCGAATATCAAAGCGCAGAGGATGTGCCCGTGAGCGACCGCAAGAACGGCGTGCCGACCACCGTCGCCTCGATCCCACTGGTGGATCCGCACGCGCCGAAGCCCGACCCGTCCATCGGCGACCTGGTCAAGGACGCCACCTCGCAGGTATCGACGTTGGTGCGCGCCGAGGTCGAACTGGCCAAGGCCGAGATCACCCGCGACGTGAAGAAGGGGCTCACCGGCAGCGTCTTCTTCATCCTGGCGCTGGTCGTGCTGTTCTACTCCACGTTCTTCTTCTTCTTCTTCGTCGCCGAACTGCTCGACACCTGGATCTGGCGCTGGGCGGCATTCCTGATCGTCTTCGGGATCATGGTGCTGGTCACCGGTGTTCTGGCGTTGTTCGGCTACCTCAAGGTGCGCCGCATCCGCGGACCGCAGAAGACCATCGAGTCGGTCAAGGAGACCCGCGAAGCGCTCACCCCCGGGCACGACAAGAACCCCGGCAAGGCGCTCACATCTCCCAACGGTCAGTCGACCACCGACCCGTCGGGCTGGTAGTGCCCCGCCGCCGCGGCGGCGACGTCCGGCCCCCGCCCGATCCGTCGGTCACCAGGATCGACGGTCCCTGGCGGCATCTCGAGGTGCACGCCAACGGCATCCGGTTCCACGTCGTTGAGGCCGACGACGGGGAACCGTCGCCGGTGCCGACGAGCGAGCGGCCGCTGGTGATCCTGCTGCACGGCTTCGGCTGCTTCTGGTGGTCGTGGCGCCACCAACTCCGGGGACTGAACGGCGCCCGCGTCGTCGCGGTGGACCTGCGCGGGTACGGCGGCAGCGACAAGCCCCCGCGCGGCTACGACGGCTGGACCCTGGCCGGCGACACCGCCGGCCTGGTGCGCGCGCTCGGCCACAAGACCGCGACGCTCGTCGGTCACGCCGACGGCGGACTGGTGTGCTGGGCGACGGCCGTGCTGCATCCCCGGGCGGTGCGGGCGATCGCGGTGGTCAGCTCGCCGCACCCGGTGGCGCTGCGCAGTTCGGCGATCCGGCGGCGCGACCAGGGCCGTGCGCTGTTGCCGTCGATGCTGAGCTACCAGGTGCCGGTGTGGCCGGAACGCTCACTGACCCGCCACGACGCCGAGGAACTCGAAGCGCTGGTGCGCCGCCGGGCCGCGGCACCCTGGCAGGCGTCGGACGATTTCACCGAGACCGTCGGGCACCTGCGTCGCGCCATCCAGATCCCGTCGGCCGCCCATTCGGCGCTGGAGTACCAGCGCTGGGCGGTGCGCAGCCAGCTGCGAGGCGAGGGCAGGCGGTTCATGCGTTCGATGAAGCGGCCGATCGCCGTGCCCGTGCTGCACCTGCGCGGCGACGCCGATCCCTACGTGCTGGCGGACCCGGTGTACCGCACGCAGCGGTACGCGCCGCACGGCCGCTACGTATCGATCGCCGGCGCAGGGCATTTCGCCCATGAGGAGGCGCCGCAGGAGGTCAACGAACAGCTGTCGCGCTTCCTGGTGCAGGTCTACGGGACGTGACGGGTCAGCCGACGCAGGCCCCGGTGGCCACCGGTGCGGTGTTGTTCACGTTCATCAGCTGACGCGCGATCTCGCTGTAGCGCAGCACGAATCCGGTGTCGGGATCGTCGACGGCGGCACCGAACACCACACCGAGCACCCTGCCCTCGCGGTCGATCATCGGGCCACCCGAGTTGCCCTGCCGCACTTGCCCTCTGATCGTGTACACGTGCCGCGACACGGTCGACTTCTGGTAGATGTCGGGCCCGTTCAGCTCGATCCGCTCGCGCACCCGGGCAGCCGTCGGGGTGAAGTCGCCGCCACCGGGATAGCCCAGCACCACCGCGTCCGTGCCGTCCGGGGCGTCCTCGGTGACGAACTCGAGCGCGGGTGCAGGCAGGTCGGGCACGTCGAGGATGGAGATGTCGGCGGCCGGGTCGTAGGACACCACGAACGCCTCGTACTCCTGCCCGCCCGCGTCGACGGTGACCGTCTCGGAGCCGGCGACCACGTGGGCGTTCGACATCACCCGGCCGGGTGAGATCACGAATCCGCTGCCCTCGAGCACCTTCTGGCAGCCCGGCGCGAAACCGCGGATCTTCACGACACTGGGCCTGACCCGCTCCACCACCGGATCGGTGATCAACCCGACGTCGGGGGCCTCGACCTCGGCGATCGGCGTGCGGCCGAACGGCTGCCACACATTCGGCAGGCCGGAGGTGTTCAGCAGCGCCTTGAGCCGCCCCGGCACCGTGCGCAGCTGCTCGGGCACCACCTGGTCGACTTCGCTCCACACCTTGGAGCCGCTGACCGCCGCCACCAGCCTGGGCTGATCCGAGGACTGCACGAGGAAGCCGAGCATCCAGGCGGCCAGCAGCACCGCGACCAGCTGGAGGCTGGAGCCGACCACGGAGTCGAACAGGCGCATCGGGCGGTTGCGGATCGCGCTGCGCACCGCCCGGCCGAGCACGACGCCGGCGATCTCACCGATCACCACCAGCGCGAGGATCAGAAACAGCGTGACGAACAGTTTCTGGCGCGGGCCCGGAAACGCCTCGACCAGGTGGGGGGCGAGCAGCACACCGGCCACCGCGCCGAGCACCACCCCGAGCAACGCCATCAGCGACCCGAGTGCACCGGAGCGCCAGCCGGAGACGGCGGCGACGAACGCGATGCCCAGGATGGCGAGGTCGAGCCACTGTGACGATGTCATGATTGGCCTTCACCGTAGCCGCCGGCAGCGGCATCGTGGTCTCCGACAAGCGCCATCGCTTCGTCGAGTTCGCGGACGTCGTCGGTGTTCCACGGTTGGGCCCACCCGGCGACGTCGAGGATCGCCGAGACGACCTGCCCGGTGAACCCCCACACCAGCATCTCGTTCAGCAGGAACGCCGGCCCGGAGAACCGCCGGGTGTTGGCCTGGCGGTACACCATCAGGCGGTTCCGCGGATTCACGAACGCGCGCAGCGGGACCCGGGCCACCACCGCGGTCTCCGACTCGTCGACGACGGCCACCGGCCCGGGATCCTGGGAGTAGGCGAGCACCGGGACGACGTGGAAGCCCGACGGCGGGATGAACATCTTGTCGAGGGTGACCAGCGGGGTGATCCGGGCGGTGTCGATGCCCGTCTCCTCGGTGGCCTCCCGGAACGCGGTGCCGACCGGGCCGTCGTCGCCGGGGTCGGTGGCGCCGCCCGGGAACGCGGCCTGGCCGGCGTGGTGACGCAGCGTGGACGCCCGGACGGTCAGCAGTAAATCGGCATCGTCGGGCAGTCCGCCGGCCGGGTGGTCGTGCGGGCCGGAGAACAGCACCAGCACGGCGGCGTCGCGCTTGGACCCCGTCAGCGTCGCGGCGGCGTTCGCCGCGGTGATGGTGGCGAGGACGTCGGGCGGGACCCGCCTGCGGTACGCACTCGGCACCCGGCCAACGTTGTCGACGAGCGGGCGGAGCCAGCCGGGCGCGGCGTCAGGGCGCAGTTCACCCTGGTCGCGCGCGGTGCTCACCCCGGCCCTCCTCCTGTCTCCCGGCCGATCACCGGGTCCACCGCCGCCGCGATCTCGTCGGCGTCGGCGAAGGATCTGGGCAGGATTTCGGCAACGGTACCGTCCGCGCGCAGCACCACCGTTGCGGGCATGACGTTGGGCACCCGGAGGGCCGCCGCGACGAGTCGGCGGCCGTCCTGCAGGGTCGGCAGGTGCACGCCGAGCTCGGCGAGGCGCAACAACGCCGCGGTCTCGTTCTCGTCCTGGTGCACCGTCAGGACCGTCACCCGGTCGCCGGCGCGGCGCTGATACTCGGCCATGGCGGGCAGCTCGTCGGCGCACGGGCCGCACCAGTAGGCCCAGAGGTTGAGCACCACTGTGCGACCGGCGAGCGCGGCGGCGACGTCGACCGGGACGCCGTCGCCCGCGCATTCGAGCGTGACGTCGCGCAACGGCGCCGGACCGGCCGACCCGGACGCCGCCGGACAGGGCCGCAGGTCGGCCCTGGCCCGCGGACCGGCGAGGGCTTGGGCGGTGTCGGCGTCCCTGCGGTCCCGGGCCGCCGCGGTACCGCCGCCGGGCGCGGCGTCGTCGTCCTGCAGCTGCAGCCACAGCGCGCCGATGAGCGCCACGACGACGGCGAGCACCACGACGGTCCAGCGGGTCGAGGTGCTCACGAGGAATCGGCGGATCGCTAGAGGCCGGCCAGTGCCAGCAGGTGCTCGGTCTCCGGGCCACGGACCAGCGCGGCGGCCGTCGGCGGATCGGTGGGGCCGGTGCCGTAGGACGGGCAGTCCTTGGCCAGCACGCAGATGCCGCAGGCCGGCTTGCGGGCATGGCAGACGCGGCGCCCGTGGAAGATCACCCGGTGGCTCAGCAGGGTCCACTCGCTGCGGTCGATGAGTTCGCCGACCGCGTGCTCGACCTTGACCGGGTCCTCCTCGGCGGTCCACCGCCAGCGGCGCACCAGCCGGCCGAAGTGGGTGTCGACCGTGATGCCGGGGACGTCGAACGCGTTGCCCAGGATGACGTTGGCGGTCTTGCGGCCCACCCCCGGCAACGTAACCAGCTCCTCGAGCGTGGCGGGCACCTCACCGTCGAACCGCTCGACCAGTTCCTGGCCCAGCCGCATCAGCGAGTTGGCCTTGTTGCGGTAGAAGCCGGTGGTGCGGACCAGCTCTTCGAGTTCGGTGCGGTCGGCCTGCGCGTAGTCCTGCGCGGTGCGGTACTTCGCGAACAGTGCCGGCGTGGCGAGGTTGACCCCTTTGTCGGTGCTCTGCGCCGACAGGATGGTCGCGACCGTCAGCTCGAGCGGATTGGTGAAGTCCAGTTCGCAGTACACATGCGGAAAGGCAACGGCGAGTTCGCGATTCATCCGGCGGGCACGCCGCACCAGGCCGAGGCGGGTCTCGTTGTCCCACTTCTTGGCCGACGAGCGCCGCGCCGGCACGGACCGCGTCGACTTCTCGGCCGACGACGCACCAGTAGTCACGACGGCAAGCCTACTGACCGTCACCGACACGGCTGCTCCGAAGCGGTTCCCGGCCTGCTCGGAGGCTGTTTCGGGGTGGTGCGTACCGGTGACAAACCGTGATCCTGCTGAGACCTTCGGCGTGTTTACTTCCCCGTGTGTCCTGGTTGCTCGTGGCCTTCATCCCCGTGTTGCTGATGTTGGCGACGTTCGGGCTCGAGCGGCTGGAGTCCGGACTCACCCGAGATACGGTGTCGGCCACCGACGTCGCCGAATTCCTGGCTCAGGCCAAGGCAGCCGACGTCGACACGCTGGCGCGCGACGGGATGAGTGAGGCGATCGTCGGCCAGCAGCGGCGACGGCACGACCGCGAGGCAACGGTGGAGACCCTGCCGACCCGACTCGCCCCGACGGGTTTGCCCACACGACTTCATCTGACGCATCGGCCCAATCCGCAATTTCAGCCGACTCGCCACGCCAATCCTGTGTAGCGTTGGCACGTTGCGAGAGCGCGTACCTCTACACTGGCTTCGCTAACCAGTCAGGGGCGGATAGCGCATGTCATATCACCGAACAGCTTAAGGGGCAACGTGGACGAGATCCTGGCCAGGGCCGGAATCTTCCAGGGAGTCGAGCCCAGCGCCGTATCCGCGCTGACCAAGCAGCTTCAGCCCGTCGACTTCCCGCGCGGGCACACCGTGTTCGCCGAGGGTGAGCCCGGCGACCGGCTGTACATCATCATCACGGGCAAGGTGAAGATCGGCCGTCGCTCCCCGGACGGCCGGGAGAATCTGCTGACGATCATGGGCCCGTCGGACATGTTCGGTGAGTTGTCCATCTTCGACCCCGGTCCGCGGACGTCGAGCGCCACCACCATCACCGAGGTGCGCGCCGTCTCGATGGACCGTGACGCACTGCGCGCCTGGATCGCCGACCGCCCCGAGATCGCCGAGCAGCTGCTGCGCGTGCTGGCCCGCCGCCTGCGGCGCACCAACAACAACCTGGCCGACCTCATCTTCACCGACGTCCCGGGCCGGGTGGCCAAGCAGCTGCTGCAGCTGGCGCAGCGCTTCGGCACCCAGGAGGGCGGCGCCCTGCGCGTCACCCACGACCTCACGCAGGAGGAGATCGCCCAGCTCGTCGGCGCCTCCCGCGAGACCGTCAATAAGGCGCTCGCCGACTTCGCGCACCGCGGCTGGATCCGCCTCGAGGGCAAGAGCGTGCTGATCAGCGACTCCGAGCGGTTGGCCCGCCGAGCGAGGTAGCCAGGGATTTGTGGAGCCGCAGCCGCGGTGAGCGCGGGTGAGAATCCACAAATCACCCGCGTAGATAGTCCAGCTGCGCCTGGACGCTCCACTCCGCGGCTTCCCACAGCTCCTCGTCGACGTCGGTGTAGACGTGTTCGACAACCTGCCGCGCGGTGGCGTCGTCGCCGAGGGTGCGCAGCGCGTCTCGGACCTGGTTGAGCCGGTCCTCGCGGTGGGCGAGATACATCGCGGTCACCGCCTCGAGGTCCGCGAGATCCGGCCCGTGACCAGGGAGCACCGTGCGCCCGCCGAGCCCCTGCAGGCGGCGCAGCGACTCCAGGTAGTCGCGCAAGCTGCCGTCCTCGTGATCGATGACGGTGGTGCCGCGACCGAGCACCGTGTCGGCGGTCAGCACGGCGTCGTCGAGGACGAACGACAGCGAGTCGGCGGTGTGCCCGGGTGTCGCCATCACCTTGATGCGCAGGCCCGCGGCGTCGATCACCTCACCGTCGGTCAGCGGTCCGCCCAGTCCGCGTAGGAATCCGCTGCCCACCGCCCGCACCACCGCGCCGGTGCGCTCGACGATCTTGTCGATCGCGTCGGTGTGGTCGCCGTGTTTGTGGCTGATGAGCACCAACGGGATGCTGCCGAGTTCGGCCAGCCGGGCGACGTGTTCGTCGTCGTCGGGGCCGGGGTCGACGATCACCATCTCGGCACTGCCCGGCCCGCGCAGCACCCAGGTGTTGGTGCCGTCGAGCGTCATGATGCCGGGGTTGTCGCAGAGCAGGACCGACGCCGTCGCCGTCACCGGGCGCAGCTGCCCGTATGCCGGATGCTGGAGCGCGGCGGCCCCGTCGCTCACGCGACCTCGACGACGATCTCGACCTCCACCGGTGCATTGCGCGGCAGTTCGGAGACGCCGACCGCGGATCGGGCGTGCGCACCGGCCTCACCGAAGACCTCGCCGAACAATTCCGACGCGCCGTTGATCACACCGGGCTGGCCGTGGAAGCCCGGGGCCGACGCGACGAAGCCGACCACCTTGACGATCCGCACCACGGCGTCGATCCCGACCAGTGCGTGCACCGCGGCCAGCGCGTTGAGCCCGCACAACCGGGCCAGCGCCTTGGCCTGCTCGGGATTCACCTCGGCGCCGACCTTGCCGGTCGCGGTCAGCTCACCGGCCACGATGGGCAACTGGCCGGCCGTGTAGACGAGATCGCCGGTCCGCACCGCGGGCACGTACGCCGCCAGCGGCGTCACCACCCCGGGCAGCTCGATCCCGAGTTCGGTGAGCCTCTCGGACCAGGTCACTTGGGCCGTTTCAGATACGCGACGTGCTGCTCGCCGGTCGGGCCGGGCAGCACCGACACCAGCTCCCAGCCGTCTTCTCCCCACTGGTCGAGGATCTGTTTGGTGGCGTGCGTCAGCAACGGCACCGTGGCGTATTCCCAGCGGGTCGGTTCGCTCATGCGCCGAGCTTATCGGTCCGTGCCCTCGGTCCGGGATGCCCGCTTGGCTAGCATGCAGTGGTGGCATCCACTACCAACGGCGGTAGACCCGTCGGCTGGCCCTCGCGGCTGACCAAGGCGCGGCTGCATTTCGTGACCGGCAAGGGCGGCACCGGCAAATCGACCATCGCGGCGTCGCTGGCGTTGGCCCTCGCGGCGGGCGGGCGCAAGGTGCTGCTCGTCGAAGTCGAAGGGCGACAAGGCATCGCGCAGCTGTTCGACGTGCCGCCGCTACCCTACAAAGAGGTCAAGATCGCCACTGCCGACGGCGGCGGGCAGGTCAACGCGCTGGCCATCGACACCGAGGCCGCGTTCCTCGAATACCTCGACATGTTCTACAACCTCGGGCTGGCCGGGCGGGCGATGCGCCGGATCGGCGCCGTCGAGTTCGCCACCACGATCGCCCCCGGCCTGCGCGACGTGCTGTTGACCGGCAAGATCCGCGAGATCGTCACCCGGGCCGAGAAGGGCAAGCAGCCGGTGTACGACGCGGTGGTGGTCGACTCACCGCCGACCGGCCGCATCGCCCGCTTCCTCGACGTCACCAAGGCGGTGTCCGATCTGGCCAAGGGCGGCCCGGTGCACTCACAGGCCGAGAGCGTGGTCAAGGTGCTGCACTCCGAGCTCACCGCGATCCACCTCGTCACCCTGCTGGAGGCGCTGCCGATTCAGGAGACGCTCGAGGCCATCGACGAGCTGAAGGCCATCGACCTGCCGATCGGCAGCGTCATCGTCAACCGCAACATCCCGACGTACCTCGACGCCGATGACCTGACCGGGGCCGCCGAAGGAAACCTCGACGCCGAGGCCCTCCGCTCCGAACTCGCCGGTGCAGGAATCACGCTGTCGGACAATGAATTCGCCGGCCTGCTCACCGAGACCATCCAGCACGCCACCCGCATCGCCGCGCGCGCGGAGAGCGCCGAGCAGCTCGACGGGCTCGACATCCCGCGTCTCGAACTGCCCGCACTGCCCGACGGCGTCGACCTCGGCAGCCTCTACGAACTGGCCGAAGAGCTCGCGCAGCAAGGAGTCAGGTGATGAGCACCACCCCGCCCGTCCTCGATCTGGGGGCCATCCTGTCCGACCGGGCGAACCGCGTCGTGGTGTGTTGCGGCGCAGGAGGTGTCGGCAAGACCACCACCGCCGCCGCGATGGCGTTGCGGGCCGCCGAGTACGGCCGCACCGTCGTGGTGCTGACCATCGACCCGGCCAAGCGGCTGGCTCAGGCGCTGGGCATCAAGGACCTCGGCAACACCCCGCAGCGGGTGCCGCTGGCGCCCGAGGTGACCGGCGAACTGCACGCGATGATGCTCGACATGCGCCGCACGTTCGACGAGATGGTGATCCAGTACTCGGGACCCGAACGGGGAGAAGCGATTCTGGACAACCAGTTCTATCAGACGGTGGCCACGTCGCTGGCGGGCACGCAGGAGTACATGGCCATGGAGAAGCTGGGCCAGCTCCTCGGCGAGGACAAGTGGGATCTGGTGGTCGTCGACACCCCACCGTCACGCAACGCCCTGGACTTCCTGGACGCCCCGAAGCGGCTGGGCAGCTTCATGGACAGCCGGCTGTGGCGGATGCTGCTGGCACCTGGCCGCGGCATCGGCAAGCTGGTCACCGGCGCCGTCGGCCTGGCGATGAAGGCGATGTCGACGATCCTCGGCTCGCAGATGCTCTCGGACGCAGCGGGTTTCGTGCAGATGCTCGACACCACGTTCGGCGGCTTCCGGGAGAAGGCCGATCGCACCTACGCTCTGCTCAAGAGGCGGGGCACTCAGTTCGTGGTGGTGTCGGCGGCCGAACCGGACGCGCTGCGTGAGGCGTCGTTCTTCGTCGACCGGCTGTCCCAGGAAAAGATGCCGCTCGCCGGCCTGATCCTCAACCGCACCCATCCGATGCTGTGCGACCTGCACGCCGACAAGGCGTCCGAGGCTGCCGAGGAGCTGCTGGCAAAGGACCCGAGTTCGCTGCCCGCGGCCGTGCTGCAGGTGCACGCCGCCAGGGCGTCGACCGCGAAGCGGGAGGTCCGGCTGCTGTCCCGGTTCACCGGCGCCAACCCGCACGTGGCGATCGTCGGCGTCCCGTCCCTACCGTTCGACGTGTCCGATCTCGATGCGCTGCGCGCAATCGCCGATCAGATCACGGGCCCGGTGAACCAGCAGGCCGAACCGGCCTGAGGCCAGGCGTCAGACGGCGCTGCGGTGTTTGCGCTGGGCGGAGAAGAATTCGGCCCAGGAGTTCACCTCGGGATGCTGCTTGAGCAGGGCGCGGCGCTGCCGTTCGGTCAACCCGCCCCACACGCCGAACTCAACGCGGTTGTCGAGTGCATCGGCGCCGCACTCGAGGATCACCGGGCAGTGCCTGCAGATGACGGCGGCTTTGCGCTGGGCCGCACCGCGGACGAAGAGCTCATCGGGATCAGCCTGACGACAGCGCGCCTGGGACACCCAGGCGATTCGCGCCTCGGCCTCGGCGCCCGGTAACGGTGTCGGGGAGGGAAGAATAGTCGTCGTACGCTGCGCCGCGAGCCCATTTTTTGACACCAGCGATCCCTTCGTTCTGCCGCCGCCCCGGTCGGCGAGTCCACCCGAGTAGATCACTGCTGCGATCTACGCCACACTGCGCCAGAAAGTGTGTCCTGGATCGCACTGTGTGTCCAAGCTAGGTGGTCAGCGGGCATTTACGCAACAGTTTCTCGGGCACTTTTTTGGCACTGCCGTGCCGACACGCCCACTTTGCCGGGTCACGCGGATCCCCGCGGCGGGGTCTGAACGGGCAATCACGCCGGTCAGGGGATGTCCTCCGGCGGCCTCGTTACTCTGTACCCATGCCGGAGCGCCCTCCCAGAGCCGTCACGCTCATCAAGCTCGCCTGGTGCTGCCTGCTGGCCAGTGTGCTGACGGCGGCATTGCTGTTTCCCGTGGTCGGCGGCATCGGACTGATGTCCAACCGGGCGTCGGACGTGGTTGCCAACGGCTCGGCGGCACTGGTCGAGGGCGAGATCCCGCAGGTGTCGACGATGGTCGACGCCAAGGGCAACACGATCGCCTGGCTGTATTCGCAACGCCGCTTCGAGGTGCCCAGCGAGCAGATCGCCAACACGATGAAGCTGGCGATCGTCTCCATCGAGGACAAGAGGTTTGCCGAGCACAACGGCGTGGACTGGCAGGGCACCCTGACCGGCCTCGCCGGATACATGCGCGGCGACGCCGACACCCGCGGCGGATCGACCCTCGAACAGCAGTACGTCAAGAACTATCAGCTGCTGGTGATCGCTCAGACCGACTCCGAGCGGCGCGCGGCGATCGAGACCACACCCGCCCGCAAGCTGCGTGAGATCCGGATGGCGCTCACGCTGGACAAGACGTTCACCAAGCCGGAGATCCTCACCCGCTACCTCAACCTGGTGTCCTTCGGCAACGGCGCGTTCGGCATCCAGAACGCCGCGCAGACCTATTTCGGGGTGAACGCGTCGGAACTGAACTGGCAGCAGTCCGCGCTGCTGGCGGGCATGGTGCAGTCCACCAGCACGCTGAACCCCTACACCAATCCCGACGGCGCACTGGCGCGGCGGAACCTGGTGCTGGACACGATGATCGACAACATCCCGGCCGAGGCAGAAGCGCTGCGGGCGGCCAAGGAGCAGCCGCTGGGCATCCTGCCGGTACCCAACGAACTCCCGCGCGGCTGCATCGCCGCCGGTGACCGGGCATTCTTCTGCGACTACGCGCTGGAGTACCTGGCGCGCGCCGGGATCAGCAAGGAGCAGGTGGCCCGTGGCGGCTACCTGATCAGGACGACGCTCGACCCCGACGTGCAGGGGCCGGTGAAGTCGGCGATCAACCAGTTCGCCAGCCCCGACCTCGAGGGCGTGGCCAGCGTGATGAGCGTGATCAAGCCGGGCAAGGAGTCGCACCCGGTGCTGGCGATGGCGTCCAACCGCACCTACGGCCTCAACACCGAGGCCGGCGAGACCATGCAGCCCCAGCCGTTCTCGCTGGCCGGCAACGGCGCGGGGTCCGTGTTCAAGATCTTCACCGTCGCCGCCGCGATGGACATGGGCATGGGCATCAACACCCAGTTGTCCGTCCCGGGGCAGTTCCAGGCCAAGGGCCTTGGCAGCAGCGACCGGCCGGGCTGCCCCGCGGCGACCTGGTGCGTCAGCAACGCCGGCGGGTACCGCGGCACGATGAACGTGACCGACGCGCTGGCCACGTCGCCGAACACCGCGTTCGCCAAGCTGATCTCCCAGGTCGGCGTGCAGCGGGCGGTCGACATGTCCGTGCGGTTGGGCCTGCGGTCCTACGCGCTGCCGGGCACCGCCCGCGACTACGACCCGGAGAGCAACGAGAGCCTCGCCGACTTCGTCAAGCGGCAGAACATCGGTTCGTTCACCCTCGGCCCCATCGAGGTGAACGGCCTGGAACTGTCCAACGTCGGCGCGACCATCGCCTCCGGCGGCGTGTGGTGCCCGCCCAACCCGATCGCCCAGGTCCTCGACCGCACGGGCAACGAGGTCTCGGTCACCACCGAGACCTGTGAGCAGGCGGTGCCTGAAGGCCTGGCCAACACGCTGGCCAACGCGTTGAGCAAGGACGACACCGGTTCGGGCACCGCGGCCGGCGCCGCCGGTTCGGTCGGCTGGAACCTGCCGATGTCGGGCAAGACCGGCACCACCGAATCCAACCGGTCCTCGGCGTTCCTCGGATTCACCAACCAGTACGCGGCGGCCAATTACATCTACGACGACTCGACCGAGCCCAGCGAGCTGTGCTCGTTCCCGCTGCGCCAGTGCGGTTCGGGCGGTCTGTTCGGCGGCAACGAACCGGCGCGCACGTGGTTCGCGGCGATGAAGCCGATCGCCACCAATTTCGGTGACGTGGTGCTGCCGCCGACCGATCCGCGCTACCTCGACGGCGGCCCCGGGTCGCAGGTGCCCAGTGTGGTCGGCCTGACCACCGACGGCGCCCGGCAGCGGATCAGGGACGCCGGATTCCAGGTCGCCGACCAGATCAGTTCGGTGAACAGCGGCTCGCGGGCGGGCACCGTGGTGGGCACCTCGCCGAGCGGGCAGACCATCCCGGGATCGATCGTCACGATCCAGGTCAGCAACGGCATCGCACCGGCGCCTCCGCCGCCGGTCAGCATCCCTGGTCTGCCCGGCGGCCCGCCTGCGCCGGTCGGCCAGACCGTCGTGCAGATCCCCGGGCTCCCGCCGATCACCGTGCCGGTGCTCGGGCCGCCGCCACCACCGGCGCCGCCGCCACCGTGATCGACCTGTGCGATTGCTTACGGCTGCGGGGCGCGAGGGGGTGAGCGGGCACGACTCGCAGTAGGCTGCGAGTCATGCCCGACCCTTCGACGGTTCTGAAGAACGCCGCCGCCGTGTCCGTCGGCAGCCTGGCCGCCGGCATCGGCTACGCGTCGTTGATCGAGCGCAACGCGTTCGTGATGCGCGAGGTCACCATGCCGGTGCTGACGCCGGGTTCGTCGCCGCTACGGGTGCTGCACCTGTCCGATCTGCACATGCGCCCCGGTCAGCGCCGCAAGCAGGCGTGGCTGCGGGACCTGGCGCGGCTGCAGCCGGACTTCGTGGTGAACACCGGCGACAACCTCGCGCATCCCCGGGCGGTGCCCGCGGTGGTCCAGGCACTCGGCGACCTGCTGTCGGTGCCCGGCGTGTTCGTGTTCGGCAGCAATGACTACTTCGCGCCGCGGCTGAAGAACCCGCTGAACTACATCACCAATCCCAGCCACCGGGTGCATGGTCAGCCACTGCCCTGGCAGGACCTGCGCGCCGCCTTCACCGAGCGCGGCTGGGTCGACATGACGCACGTCCGCCGCGAGCTCGAGGTGTCCGGCCTGAAGATCGCCATCGGCGGAGTCGACGACCCGCACCTCAAGCGGGACCGCTACGACGCGATCGCCGGCGCCGCCGACTCGACGGCGAACCTCACCCTCGGGGTGACGCACTCGCCTGAGCCGCGCGTGCTGGACCGCTTCGCCGCCGACGGATACCAGCTGGTGCTGGCCGGGCACACGCACGGCGGCCAGCTGTGCCTGCCGTTCTACGGCGCCATCGTGACCAACTGCGAACTCGACCGGTCGCGGGCCAAGGGCGCCTCGCGCTGGGGCGCCCGCATGCAGTTGCACGTCTCGGCGGGTATCGGCACATCGCCGTTCGCCCCGCTGCGGTTCTGCTGCAGGCCCGAGGCCACGATGCTGACCTTGGTGGCCGCGCCGATCGGCGGCAAGGACGTGGGCAGCCGCGCCGGCCAGTCGCACCCGGCCGTGTCGGCGCGGTGATCGACCGGGCCGCCACCGCAGCCCGCAGTCAGCCGCGCGAGTGGCTGGACAACGCCATCCGGCTGATCGAGGCCGACGCCCGCCGGAGTGCGGACACCCACCTGCTGCGCTATCCGCTGCCGTCCGCATGGTGCGCCGACGCCGATGTGGCGCTCTACCTGAAGGACGAGTCGACCCACATCACCGGCAGCCTCAAACACCGGCTGGCGCGCTCGCTGTTCCTCTATGCGCTGTGCAACGGCTGGATCGGCGAGAACACCACCGTCATCGAGGCGTCGTCGGGCTCCACGGCGGTGTCCGAGGCGTACTTCGCGGCGCTGCTGAACCTGCCGTTCATCGCCGTGATGCCGTCGACGACCAGCCCGTCGAAGATCGCGCTCATCGAATCACAGGGTGGGCGTTGCCATTTCGTGGCGGAGTCGTCACAGGTGTACGCGGAGGCCGAGCGGCTCGCCGAGGAGACCGGCGGGCACTATCTCGACCAGTTCACCAACGCCGAACGGGCCACCGACTGGCGGGGCAACAACAACATCGCCGAGTCGATCTACGAGCAGATGCGCGACGAGGCGCACCCCATCCCGGAGTGGATCGTGGTGGGCGCGGGCACCGGCGGCACCAGTGCGACGATCGGCCGCTACATCCGCTACCGCAGGCACGCCACCCGCCTGTGTGTGGTCGATCCGGAGAACTCGGCCTTCTTCCCGGCCTACGCGCAGGGGCGCGACGATGCGACGGGCTCGTCGTCACGCATCGAAGGGATCGGGCGGCCGCGCGTCGAACCGTCGTTCCTGCCGGGTGTGGTCGACCGGATGGTGGTGGTGCCGGATGCGGCGTCGGTCGCGGCAGCCCGCCACGTCAGCGCCGTACTCGGGCGGCGGGTGGGCCCGTCGACGGGGACGAATCTGTGGGGCGCGTTCGGGTTGCTCGCGGAGATGACCTCGGCGGGGCGCAGCGGTTCGGTGGTGACGTTGATCGCCGACAGCGGCGACCGCTACGCCGACACCTACTTCTGCGACGAGTGGCTGACCAGCCAGGGCATCGACCCCTCGGAGTCCGCCGAGTCACTCGTGGAGTTCGAGCGGTCCTGCCGCTGGTCCTGATCGTCGGAGCCCTTGATGAGCGGGCCGTCGGAGGTCAGGAACAGCCAGACTGCCGCCAGGACGAAGAACCCCAGATAGATGGACGCTCCCAACCCGGTCATGTCGTGCCTCGATTCTGCCTCTCGGTCGGCGCTCTGCCGTCACCGTGGTTAACGTCTGGGGTACCCACTTCCTTCCCGTGTGCGGAAGTGATCTGCGCCGCTTGACCGGTCGCGGTATCCGTTTGGCTTATCGGCCCGCCGGTGCGATACCCTGTCAAAGCTTCACGCGGGGTGTGGCGCAGCTTGGTAGCGTGCTTCGTTCGGGACGAAGAGGTCGTGGGTTCGAATCCCGCCACCCCGACTCAGTGCAGGTGGAGGCCCTGATCCGGTAGGTCCGGTCAGGGCCTTGTTGCGTAGGTGTCGAGAGATGGGCAGCCGTCGCTCAGTGGCCTGCGAGGATGGACTACGTGGCTGAAGCGAATCGCCTGCCCGGGCAGCCCGAGACCCCAGAAGTCACGATGATGGATTCCCGTACGGCATCAACGCTGGTGTTCTTGTCGTCGGCTGCGGTGCTGGTGGTCGAGATCACCGCGCTGAGACTGCTGGCTCCGTATCTGGGACTGACACTCGAAACCAGCACGATGGTCATCGGAATCGCGCTTTGCGCAATCGCTTTCGGATCCTGGATGGGAGGGCGTGTCGCCGACCGGAGGGATCCGCGTCATCTCATCGGGCCCGCGCTGGGCGTGTCCGGGGCTGTCGTGGCGTTCACGCCGGCGCTGCTGCGAAGTGTGGCCGAGTGGGCGCCACCTGCTCTGATGTCGATGGCATCTGTGACCATCCTGGTGCCGGGTGCGCTGCTGTCCGCGGTGACGCCGATGGTGACGAAGCTGCGGCTGAGCAGGCTCGCCGAGACCGGCACGGTGGTGGGGCAACTGTCTGGAGTGGGCACCGCGGGCGCGATCGCCGGAACGGTGTTGACCGGCTTCGTCCTGATCTCGCGGCTACCGGTTACCGCCATCCTGGTCAGCCTCGGAGTGTTGTTGGTTGCAGGCGCCGGCTTGTTCCAGTGGCGAAGCCGCAGGTGGAGCGGTGCTCGTGCGGCAGCATTGGCGCTCGTGACCGTGGCGGGTGGTGTCGCCGGCTACGTCGCACCCGGCGGGTGCGACGCGGAAACGCAATACCACTGCGCCCGGCTGATCGCAGACCCCGACCGCAGCAGCGGCCGCACCCTAGAACTCGACGGTGTGCGGCACTCGTACGTCGACGTCGATGATCCGACTTACCTGCAATTCACCTACATCCGTGCCGTCGCCTCGATCGTCGATGCGTCGTTTCCCGGCTCCGAACCCCTGACGGCCTATCACCTCGGCGCAGGAGGGCTGACGTTTCCCCGCTATCTCGCCGCCCGCCGGCCCGGCACGGACAACGTTGTCTCCGAGATCGACGGCGGAGTGGTGCGCATCGACCGCGACGTACTCGGCGCATCAGAAACCGGGATCGACCTTCGCGTCGAAGACGGCAGACTCGGCCTGCGCCGACTCGAAGCCGGCAGCCGCGATCTCATTGTCGGCGACGCCTTCGGCGGTGTGAGTGTGCCGTGGCACCTCACCACCGTCGAGGCGATGGCCGACGTGCGCAGAGTCCTGAAACCCGACGGCATGTACGTCGCCAACCTCATCGACCATGGGGATCAGGCATTCGCGCGCGCGGAGGTCGCGACCTTGAGGCGCACCTTCGATCGAGTCATTCTCGCGGGCGAATCCAACGATCTCGGCCTCGATCCGACAACCCCGCCGGACGGCGGCAATCTCGTCGTGGTGGCCTCCGACCGCCGAGTTGATCAGGGCAGGCTCCAAACAGCGCTCGACACCCGTGAAACGCGATGGACCCTTATCGCCGACGCCCACTTGTCCGCTTGGATCGGCAACGCACAGGTGCTTACCGATGACTACGCACCGGTCGACCAACTTCTCGAGCCCTACCCCGCGCCGCACAGTCAGTGAGTGCCCGAAGCCGTTCTGCCGATCCGCCCGCGCGCCGCTCGTGTCGCTTGAGCGCGGCGATGTCTACTGCGGGTGTGTCGCCAGGTAGTCCACGACGGGGACCGGCGATGTCGCGGAGTATCCGACGGGCAGCAGCACGTCACCGGCCGTCGTGCGGTAGTAGACCTCCCACCGGTGGTACCCGGTGAACGCCGCGGGGTCGGCCGCGAGCACCGCCGCGTAGTCCGTGATGCCCTGCACGTAATCGTCGGAGTTGTTGTACCGGAACAGCGCACGTCCGGGATCGGCGGCGAAGCCGTTGGCGGCCAGGTGGCGCCCGGCGGCCAGGATGCTGTCCCGCGGGGCGTAGATGTCACCCCCGTCGCCGTACGCGGCGAACGTCGAGGGCAGGAACTGCATCGGACCCTGTGCGCCGGCCGTGCTGGTGCCCACGATGCTGCCGAGCCGGGTCTCGACCAGGTTGATCGCGGCCAGATAGTTCCAGCCCACCCCGGACGCCGCCTCGGCCTCCCGGTAGTGGCTCAGCAGTTCCTGCGCCGGCCGCGGCGGGTCGATCCGCCAGGCGGGCAACGTGTCCTTCGCCTCGCCCTGCAGCAGCGCGTCGAGCGCGCGGCGCGCGGAGACGTTGAAGTCGAAGACCGTCAGCAGCGACTGCGGGACACGGGGACGGGTGACCGCGTCCCATTCGGGATGCCTGCCGATCGCGCGGTAGGCCGCCTGCTGACGCCGCGCCGCCGCCCGCAGCACGGCCTCCGGCGACGACGGGTCGCGCAGCGCGCGCTCGTCGGCAACCAGGTCGTCCGTGATTTGCGCGGGCTCAGCGGCCAGTCGCGGCTGCGCCGGTTGGGGCGGCGCCGGCGCCGGCTCAGCCACGGGCGCCGATGACGGGACCGGCGCAGAGGTCACCGATTCGGGAGCGGGCGGCTCCGAACAGCCGGCGAGGACGAGCGCGGTCACGACCGCCGCGACGGACCGCGAGCAGCGTGTGGCAGCGATGCCGCGACGATAGCAACCACCCTCCCCGGCCTGCCGCCCAACCAAGCGGTGGATAGGCTCACCGGTGATGACCGCTCTCGACGACGACAAGACCGACGCCGCCGCTGCCGCCGGGCTCAGCTGGATCGCTGCGCTGCTGCAGTACCGACGCGACGGTGACACGTTCGTCGCGCCCCAGGTCAGCCACGGTCCCGAGCACCGATTGTTCGGCGGGCTGGTCGCTGCCCAGGCCCTCGGCGCCGCGGGCGCAACCGTCGAGCCCGACAAGCTGCCGCAGTCCCTTCACGCCTACTTCGTGCGCGGCGGCCGCTACGGCGTCGACGTCGAACTGCACGTCGAGCGCACCCGTGACGGCAGATCGTTCGACACCCGCCGCGTCACCGCCGTCCAGCAGGGCACCGCGATCCTCGAGATGATCGCCTCGTTCCACCGGCCCGAGGCGGGCACCGACTGGCACCCGCGGCGCACGCCCGGCATCGCATTCGCCGACGCGGTGCCCAAGTCGCCGGACCTGGAGTCGGTAGAGCACTTCGAGATCCGCACGCACCCCGACGACGACTCCCCCTTCGCGGTGCCGCCGTTCTGGATCCGCACCGTCGAGCACATCGAGGACGATCCCCTGGTCCGGGCCTGCGCACTGACCTACATGTCCGACTTCGGGCCCGTGCCGTCCGCGCGCCCGCCCGGCGCGCCCGCGGTCCCCGGCGCCGGCATGGCGGCCAGCCTCGACCACTCGGTGTGGTTCCACCGTCCGTTCGTCCCGCATCACTGGCACCGCTACGAGGTGAACGGCGTCAACAACAGCGACGCCAGGGGGCTGGCCATCGGCTCGCTGTACGACACGTCCGGCGCTCTGGTCGCCAGCACGACCCAAGAAGCCCTCTGGCGCTTCTGAACTCGTCGCGCCGGGTGTTTGCCCACGTCGTGACGGGGTAAAAGACACGCGTGACACTTGCGCCCCTGTTGACCGAACCGACGCTCCCCGAGGCCCGCGGCCCGCTGTCCCTCGCGGTGGTGAACCTGCTGTCGGAGCGCGCTCCGCGCAATCACCTCTCCCGCGTCGAGGCGTCCGTCGGCGACTCCGATCCGTACGGTCTGGACCTGCACCTGGCGCTGTACACCTGCTATGAGCTGCACTATCGCGGCTTCGCGGGCGTCGATCCGGCCTGGGAGTGGAATGCCGGCCTGCTGCATCTGCGCGGCCAGCTGGAGCAGGCGTTCCTCACCGCTGTGCGCAACGACGTCGGTGACATCTCTGACGACGAGACGGCTGCGGCCGAGATGGACGCGCTGGCCATCGAACCGGCCGACGGCTCCGGCCCGTCCTACTACCTTCGCGACGAGGGCACCTGGGAGCAGATGCAGGAGTACTTCGTGCACCGCTCGCTCTACCACCTCAAGGAGGGCGATCCGCACGCCTTCGCGATCCCGCGGCTCACCGGTCAGGCCAAGGCGTCGTTCGTCGCCGTCGAGTTCGACGAATTCGGCGGCGGCCGGGGCCCGCGGCTGCATCAGCAGCTGTTCGCCGATCTGTTGGAGGCGGCGGGCCTGGACAACACCTATCTCGGCTACATCGACCACGTGCCCGCAGAGGCACTGGCCGCGGTGAACCTGATGTCGATGTTCGGTCTGCACCGAGCGCTGCGGGGTGCGGCCGTCGGACACTTCGCGTCCACCGAGATCACGTCCTCACCCGGATCGCGCAGGCTGGTCGACGCACTCGAGCGGATGGCCGCCCCGGAGGCGTGTGTGGCTTTCTACCGCGAGCACGTGGAGGCCGACGCGGTGCACGAGCAGGTGGTGCGCACCGACGTGGTGGGCGACCTGGTGGCGCGGGAACCGCAGCTCGACGCCGACGTCGTCTTCGGGATCAGGGCACACGCGCTCGTCGAGGACCGCCTGGCCGACCACGTGATGCGCAGCTGGGCCGACGGCGAGAGCTCGCTACGCCGGCCGCTGGTCTAGCTTGTCGGCCTTCTCCCCGGCGCCGCTCCTGCGGCGGCGCCGGTGACTGGTGTCGCACAGCGGGTAGTTCTTCGAGCGTTTGCACACGCACAGCGCGACCATGAAGCGGTCGGACTCCACGACGCTGCCGTCGGGCATCTCGATGCGGACCGGGCCCTGCACCATCACGGGCCCGTTCGGCACCACCCGCACGAGGCGGGGTTCCTCACTCACGGCTTGTCGGCTCTGATCACGACGAGTTCCTCCTCGCGGCGGCCCGACTCGAGCAGCCCGGCCTCCTCGAGCCACGCGGCTCGCGCCGTAAGCACCGGGCCGAACGGGATCCACTGGTAGGCGATGATCTCCGCGTCGAGGCCGGCCGCGGCCAGACCGGCCAGGGTCTGCCTGGGCCCGGAGAACTCGGAGTGCACGATCAGCATGGACCCGCCGTCGGCGAGCAGGCTGGGCGCCGCGGCGCAGAGCGGGTCGAGCACCAGCCGGCCGTCGGGTCCGGCGTTCCAGGCCCGCGGCGGGCCGGCATGGGCCGGGATCGTCGCGTCGTCCGCGAGCTCCGGGTCGTGCGGCACGTACGGCGGGTTGCTGACGATCAGGTCGAACGGGCCGAACTCGACGGCCCTCGCCCACGAACCGAGGTGCACATCCACGGCGGCGCCGGCCGCGGCCGCGTTGACGCGCGCGGTGCGCACCGCGCGCGGACAGATGTCGAAGGCCGCAACGGCGGATGCACCCTGCAGCGCCGCGCCGATGGCGACGAAGCCGCTGCCCGTACACAGGTCGGCGACCCGGTTGCCGACCGCCAGCCCTGTCTTCTCCATCACGTCGACCAGAAGCTGAGAATCCTCCTGCGGGGCGTACACGCCCTCCGGCACGACAACGGTGTCGCGTTCGTCGGTGTATGCGGTGGTCACTTCGGCCTTTCGACGAGCTTCGCTGTGGTGTCACAGCACTGCGATGATTAATGCCCGCCGTGCGATTCGCTAAACCCCGGCCGGGTTTGCACGGGACCCGTCGGGGCACCCAGAACCGATGAAGATCTCGGACATCGCCGCACTTCCCGTCCAGGCCGGCGCCGCGCTACGGCACGCTCGGCTGTTCCATCCCTCCGGTGTGCTGGCCACTGGGACGATCGAACGGGTCGCCCCGCCGAACGAGGGACTGCCGGTGCCGTCCGGCGACGTTGTGGGCCGAGTATCCAAGGCCGTCGGCCTGCCCGACTCCTGGCCGGACATCGTCGGGCTCGCCTGGCGGATGACAGATCCGGAGTCCGGGAGGCCCTGGGACGTGCTGCTCGCCTCGACCTTCGGCGAGGGGATCGGCCGGCTGCTGCTGCGGCCGGTGGCCAGCTGGTCCGACGTGTCGTTCACCAGCCTGATGCCGCTGCGGTACGGCGACGGCCTGTGGTGGGTCCGTGCCCGCATGACGACGGTGCTAGATGTCGCGGGCCTCCCCCTGTCGGCGGCGGAAGACCGGATCGCCGGCGACGGCGAGCTCGAGTTCGACATCGAGCAGGCCGCGGGCACCGGCGAGTTCCACCCGTTGGCCACGTTGACGCTGCGGGCCCGCGCCCCGAAGGGCGAGGACGTCTCGTTCGACCCGACCCACAACAGCGCGCCGGGCGTGCGCCTGTTCCCCGGCTGGCTCACCGACTTCCGGGAGGCCGCCTACCGGCGCAGCCGCGAGGGACGCGACGCCGAATAGGTCTAGTCCGACGACTCCGGGGCGTCCTCGGGCGTGGTGACCTCGGGAGCCACCTCCCGGGTCGCCATTCCGCCCTCCTTGCCCTCGTCGGTCGGGCCCGGCCGGCCGCCCTTGGGCTCGTCGGCGAGTTCGTCGTCGTAGATCCCCTGTCCGCGTGGCATGGCTGCCCCTTTCTCGTCGCGCACCGGCTACCCGTCGCGGTGCAGGCCCAACCAGGGCGTCCCGGCCATACACTCACTTGACGGGTGTCAAGTCATGTGACGCAGCAAACGTTGACGGTCTACATAAGTTGACTGAGGATGAATGCCGTGTCAAAGAAGAGTGAGCGCGACCTGATCGACGACGTCGAGCACCGGCTCGTCGCGAGGTTCTCGGACGTTCCAGCCGGCCTGGTGGCCACCACCGTCGACGATGCCTACCGCCGGTTCGAGGACAGCGTGATCCGCGACTTCATTCCGCTGCTCGTCGAGCGCAGGGTCAACGACGAGCTGGCCAGGGTCGCAGCCGGGCAGCCCGACCGCTCGTTCGCACTCGCCGGGGTCTGAACTCAGCCGGCCGCGCTGCGCAGCTTCTCCAGCAGCGGCCCCGCCGCCTCGTCGAGGAACCGTTCCTGCCCCTCATCGCCCACCTGCACCAGCGCGATGTCGGTGAAGCCGGCCTTCCAGTACTCGCTGACCGCCTCGACGATCGCGTCGAGGTCGGGCCCACACGCGATGGCGTCGGCGGTGTCCTCGGGGCGGACGAACTGCGTCGCCCCGGCGAAGCCTGCAGTGGTGGGTAGATCGGCGTTCACCGCCCAGCCGCCGGCGAACCAGCGAAACTGGTCGTGGGCCCGCCTGACCGCCGCGTCCCGGTCGGGGTCCCAGCAGATCGGGATCTGCCCGATCACCCGCACGTCACCCGACAGTCCGGTCCCGCGTCGCGCGTGGTGCCAGGCGTCGACGGCCTCGCCGTCGGGCTGCACCGCGATGAGGTGGTCGGCCAGCGGGGCGAACGTGTCCACCGACCGCTCCCCGGACACCGCAGCAGCGATGGCCACCGGGACGTCCGGCAGGTCCCACAGGCGGGCCGAGTCGACCTCGAAGTACTCGCCCTTCCAGTCGACGACGTCGCCGGTGAACAATTCGCGGATGATCTGGATGGCCTCGCGCAGCATGTCGTGCCTGCGGGTGATCGTCGGCCAGCCATGACCCACCACGTGCTCGTTGAGGTTCTCGCCGCTGCCCAGACCGAGGGTGAACCGCCCGTCGGCGAGGATCTGCAGCGTCGCCGCCTGCTGGGCGACGATCGCGGGGTGGTAGCGCATCGTCGGGCAGGTGACGTAGGTGAACAGTTCGACGCGCTCGGTGGCGTGCGCGACCGCGCCGAGTACCGTCCACGCGTTCGGCGCATGCCCCTGGGCGGAGAGCCACGGCGAGTAGTGGTCGCTGGACACCTCGAAGTCGAAACCGACCTGTTCGGCCGAAACGGCGTAACGGACAAGGTCTTTAGGGCCGCTCTGTTCAGTCATCAGGGTGTAGCCGAAGCGCGTCATGCGCACCGGGTAGCCCGTCGCAGACCCCGGCAAACGGCCGCCGGCTCCGCCGCTACAGGCGGGCCTTGACCGCGGCCGACAACCGCGAGCCGTCGGCCTTGCCCGCCGCGATCGCGGTGGCGGCCTTCATCACCTGACCCATTTGACGCATCCCGGGCCGCTCCCCGATCTCCTCGGCGACCTGGGCGATCGCGGTGTCGGCGACGTCGGCCAACTCGGCCTCCGTCAGCGGAGTGGGTAGGTACTCGTCGATGACGCGCGCCTCGGCATGCTCGTTGGCGGCGAGTTCACCGCGTCCGTTCTGCGTGTAGACCTCGGCCGCCTCGGCGCGTTTACGTGCCTCCCGCGCCAGCACCTTGAGCACCTCGTCGTCGGACAACTCCCGCGCCTGCTTGCCGGAGACCTCCTCGTTCTGGACGGCCGCCAACAGCATTCGCAATGTCCCCGTGCGCAGCTTGTCCTGCGACTTCATCGCCGAGGTGAGATCCGCGCGCAGGCGCTGCTTGAGTTCCGCCATGCCGCCAACCTACGCCCGCAGCCCGTCCCGTTCGACAGGTTCGGCGTTCGCCAGCGGGACACGTTGTGCGCGAACGTCTTCGATGCGTCGACGGGGCCCACCCCTGGGGTGTGCCGCGCCGGGCGGGGCGGACACGTTGCCGATTCCTGCGCCGCTCGACAGGATGGTGGGCATGAGCAACGACGCCGACGGGTTCGGTCCGGCCGGCCCGCCGCCGCCGGGGTACCAACAGCCGGGGTACCAACAGCCTGGCTATCCGCCGCCCGGTTACCCGCCGCCGGGTTACCCGCCGCCGGGCTATGCACCGCCGGGTTACCCGCCGCCCGGCTACGCACCTCCCGGGTATCCGCCGCCGGGCTACGCACCTCCCGGATACGGGCCGCCACCGGGCTACCCGTACGGCGGTCCCGCCCAGGCGCTGCAGCCGGGGGTGATCCCGCTGCGACCGCTGACCCTGTCCGACATCTTCAACGGCGCGGTCGCCTATATCCGGCGCAACCCGAAGGCGACCCTCGGCCTCACCACGATCGTGGTGGTCATCTCTCAGCTCGTGGCGCTGGTCCTGCAGATCGGTCCGCTTGCCGCCAGCGGCGGACTGCTCTCGACGGTGCAGGGCGAGCCGACGACGTTCGGCGACGTGGTGGCCCTCACCGGTTCGTCGCTGGTGGGCGGCGTCACCACCATGCTGGCCTCGATCGTGCTGAGCGGCATGCTCACGGTGGTGATCGGCCGGGCGGTGTTCGGCGCCGGCATCACCATCGGCGAAGCCTGGGAGCGAGTGCGCCACAGGCTGCTCGCCCTGATCGGGTTCACCCTGCTCGAGATCGCGGCCTTCCTGGTCGCGGCCGTGGTGATCGGGATCGTCATCGCCCTCGCGGCCAGCGCCGGGGGCGCCGTCGCCGGGTTCCTGGTCGGCGCGCCGCTGGTGCTGATTCTCGTCGTCGGCCTGATCTACGCGGCCACCGTGCTGATCTTCGCGCCGCCGCTGATCGTGCTGGAGCGGCTGCCCGTCTTCACCGCCATCGCACGGTCCTACGACCTGGTCAGGAAGGACTTCTGGCGGGTGCTCGGAATCTGGCTGCTCGCCACGATCGTCACCGCCCTGGTCGCAGGCGCGGTGTCGGTGCCGTTCAGCCTGATCGGCCAGGTGCTGACGACGACGGCCGACAGTTCGTCGAGCGCGATCCTCGGACTGGTCCTGGTGTCGATCGGCAGCATCTTCGGGCAGATCCTCACCGCACCGTTCGCCGCGGGCGTCACCGTCCTGCTCTACACCGACCGGCGCATCCGCGGCGAGGCCTTCGACCTCGTGCTGCAGACCGGCGCGGCCCCTGTGCCCGGCACCCCGCAGGACTCGACGGACCACCTGTGGCTGACCCGGCAACGGTGACGTGCCTGCGTTAGACATCGGCCGCGACGCCGCGCACGACGCCGCCGAGCGTGAACTGGGCAAGCCGATCTACCCCCGGCCGTCGCTCACCGAACGGCTCAGCGAGTGGTTCGACGAGCTGCTGTACCGCATCGCCGCCGAGGGTTCCACGGTGCCCGGCGGCTGGTTCACCATCTCGGTGCTGATCCTGATGCTCCTCGTGGCGCTCTTCGTCGCACTCCGGGTCGCCCGGCGCACGCTGCGCACGAATCGCGGCGTGCACCCGCTGTTCGTCGGCCAGGAACTCAGCGCCGTCGAACACCGGACGACCGCCGAACAGTTCGCCGCCGCCGGTGACTGGGCCTCGGCGACTAGGCACCGGCTGCGCGCCGTCGCGCGCCACCTCGAGCAGACCGGCGTCCTCGCACCGGTGCCGGGCCGCACGGCCACCGAGCTCGCCAGGGACGCCGGCGCCGCGCTGCCCGGCCTCGCCGCCGAACTCGGCTCGGCCGCAACCGCTTTCAATGACGTCACCTACGGCGAACGGCCCGGAACCGAATCCGCCTACCGCCTGATCGCCGGCCTCGACGACCATCTGCGCTCGCGCACACCTGCCACCTCGTCCACCGGTGGCGATTCCGCGCCGGCCGGCGGCTGGGCCGGGGTGCGATGACGTCCACCCCGACGGAACCGACCCTCCGGCAGCGCTGGAGCACCGGCCGCTGGGTGCTGCTCGCCCTGGTGGTCATCGTCGCGGTCGCCGCGATCGGGACCTATCTCACCGCGCCCCGGCCCGGCGGCCGGCTGGACGCCGGGTCGACGTCACCCGACGGCGCCCGCGCGCTCGTCACGCTGCTGCGTGAGCAGGGCGTCGACGTCACCGTCGCCGACACCGTGGCCGACGTGGAGCGCGCCGCCACACCCGACACCCTGCTCGTCATGGCACAGACCTTTCAGGTCGGCGACGAACTGATGGACCGACTCGCCGCGCTGCCCGGTGACCGGTTGCTGCTCGAGCCCGGCTCGCGGGCGCGGGATGCCCTCGCGCCCGGCGTCGAACCGGGAGAAGACACGTCGTTCGGTGGCGAGCCCGACTGCGACCTGCGCGAGGCGGTGGCGGCCGGAGACGTGCGGCTCGGGGTGAGCGAAACCTACGACGCCGCCGACGGCGTCTCGTTGACCCGCTGCTACGACGGCGCCGTCGTGCGGTACCGGGACGGCGGGCGCGTCGTCACGGTGGTCGGCGCCGCCGATTTCATGACCAACGGAACACTGAGCGACCGCGGCAACGCCGCGCTGGCGATGAACCTCGCCGGCTCCCGGCCACAGGTCACTTGGTACGCCCCGCAGCAGCCCGAGGGTGAATCATCGGGTGCCGCAACGATCTTCGAGCTGATTCCCGACCACGTCACCTGGATCGTGCTGCAACTGTGCCTGGCGGTCGCACTGGTCGCGGTGTGGCGGGGGCGCCGCATCGGACCGCTCGTCGCCGAGCGGATGCCCGTCGTGGTGCGGGCGTCGGAGACCGTCGAGGGCCGCGGCCGGCTGTACCGGTCGCGCCGCGCCCGCGACCGCGCCGCCGAGGCGCTGCGCACCGCCACCGTGGGACGCCTGCTCCCCCGGCTGGGGCTGTCGCACGGAGCGGCGCCGCCCACCATCGTGGCCGCCGTCGCGGCGCGCACGGGATCCGACCCGCAACGGGTCGGTCACACGCTGTTCGGTCCGCCGCCCGAGACCGACGACGACCTGCTACACCTCGCCCACCAACTCGACGACACCGAAAGGCAGGTCGCCCAGTCGTGACTCAGCCGGCAGCACACACCACAGACCAGGCCGCCGCATCGGCGTCGTCGGACTCCGCCCGTAACGCGTTGCTGGCGTTGCGCACCGAGATCTCCAAGGCGGTCGTCGGGCAGGACGCGGTGGTCAGCGGGCTGGTGGTGGCCCTGCTGTGCCGCGGCCACGTGCTGCTCGAGGGTGTGCCCGGCGTGGCCAAGACCCTGCTGGTGCGCACCCTGGCGGCGGCGCTGCAGCTGGAGTTCAAGCGGGTGCAGTTCACGCCCGACCTGATGCCCGGCGACGTCACCGGATCTCTGGTCTACGACGCCCGCAGCGCGGAGTTCGAGTTCCACTCCGGCCCCGTGTTCACCAATCTCCTTCTGGCCGACGAGATCAACCGGACGCCGCCCAAGACCCAGGCCGCACTGCTGGAGGCGATGGAGGAGCGCCAGGTCAGCGTCGAGGGTCATCCGCGGCCGCTGCCCGATCCGTTCATCGTCGCGGCCACCCAGAACCCGATCGAGTACGAGGGCACCTATCAGCTGCCGGAGGCCCAGCTCGACCGGTTCCTGCTCAAGCTCAATGTCCCGCTGCCGCCGCGTGATCAGGAGATCGCCATCCTGGCCCGCCACGCCCGCGGCTTCGACCCGCGGGACCTGTCGGCCGTCAGACCGGTGGCAGGACCCGCCGACCTGGCGGCCGCCCGGGAGGCGGTGCGTCAGGTGCTGGTGGGCGACGAGGTGCTGGGCTACATCGTCGACATCGCCGGCGCCACCCGGCATTCGCCCTCGCTGCAGCTCGGTGTCTCGCCGCGCGGGGCGACGGCGCTGCTCGCGACGGCCCGCTCGTGGGCCTGGCTGTCCGGGCGCAACTACGTCACCCCCGACGACGTCAAGGCGATGGCGCGACCGACGCTGCGGCACCGCGTGGCGATGCGCCCGGAGGCCGAACTCGAGGGCGCCGATCCCGACGGTGTACTCGACGGCATCCTGGCGGCCGTTCCGGTCCCGCGGTAGTGGTCCTCACCGGGCGCGCCGGCCTGGTAGCACTGGCGTGCGTGTTACCGATCGCGGTCTCACCCTGGCCGGCAACGGCTTTCGTGGTGCTGTTCGGCGCGCTGGTGGTCGTGATCGCGCTGGACGTCGCACTGGCGGCGAGCACCCGCGGGCTGCGGCTGCACCGCTCCGGGGAGACGTCGGCGCGGCTGGGTCAGCCGGTCGACGCGGTGCTCACGGTCGAGCACCCCGGCCGGCGGAGATTCCGTGGCCGGGTCCGTGACGCCTGGCCGCCGAGCGCACGCGGCGAACCGCGCGCCCACCAACTGGAGATCGCTGCCGGACAGTCCGTTCGGGTGGTCACCCTGCTGCGTCCGAGCCGTCGCGGCGACCTGCGCTCGGAGTTCGTCACCGCGCGGTCGATCGGTCCGTTCGGTCTGGCCGGGCGGCAGAGCAGCCACCGGGTGGCCGCGGCGATACGCATCCTGCCGCCGTTCCTGTCCCGCAAGCACCTGCCGTCCCGCCTGGCCAGGTTGCGCGAACTCGACGGCATGGTGCCGGTGCTGATCCGCGGCCAGGGCACCGAATTCGACTCGCTGCGTGAGTATGTCGTCGGCGACGACGTCCGGTCGATCGACTGGCGCGCGACGGCGCGGCGCGGTGACGTGGTGGTGCGCACCTGGCGCCCCGAGCGCGACCGCCGGGTGGTGATCGTGCTCGACACCGGACGGACGTCGGCGGGTCGCGTCGGCGTCGACCCCACGTCGAGCGAGCCCTCCGGGTGGCCACGGCTGGACTGGTCGATGGACGCGGCGCTGCTGCTGGCGGCGCTGGCCGCGCGGGCCGGTGACCACGTCGACTTCCTCGCCCACGACAGGGTGAGCCGGGCGGGGGTGTTCAGCGCCTCACGCACCGAGGTGCTGGCGCAGCTGGTGACGGCGATGGCGCCGCTGGAGCCCGCACTCGTCGAATCCGACGCCGCCGCGATGGTGGCCGCGGTCCAGCGCCGGGTGCGCCGCCGCGCGCTGGTGGTGCTGCTGACCGACCTGAACGCCTCGGCACTCGACGAGGGCCTGATGGCGGTGCTGCCGCAGCTGGCCGCCCGGCATCAGGTGCTGCTCGCGGCGGTGGCCGATCCCCGGGTGGACACGCTGGCCGCCGGGCGCACCGATGCCGCCGCGGTGTACGACGCCGCGGCGGCCGAGCGGTCCCGCAACGACCGGCGCGCGATCGCATCGCGGCTGCGGCGGCACGGCGTCGACGTGGTCGACGCGCCGCCCGACGACCTCGCGCCCGCGCTGGCCGACCACTACCTGGCGATGAAGGCCACCGGCCGCCTCTAGCTGTTGTCGGCGAGCAGACACAAATTCGCACTCACCAGTGCCTTCTGGTGCGAATTTGTGTCTGCTCGGCAGGGGTGGTGCATCCACAGTTGCGGCTTCATCCCCAATCGAGTCGTTGCGCCGCTATCAACGCGGGCCCGGCTTCCATCCTGAGTCGGTGCACGATGCGGCGAAAGCGCTATTCGAGGCAGGCAATGGACTGGCCACCGCGGCGCAACTACGAACCACCATGACTCGCCAGCAACTCGACGTGCTCGTTTCGAAGGGGGAGGTCGTCCGGGTGTGGTTCGGCGTGTACGCGACGGCTCGACCAGGCGTGCCCGGTCGACTCGCGGCACTCGATCTCCATCTCGGCCAGGAGGCCGTCGCGTGCATGGGGACCGCCGCACAGCTGTACGGCTTCGACGTGGAGAACACCACGGCGATACACGTGCTCGATCCGGGCGTGCGGCTGCGGTCCACCGTCGGACTCACAGTGCATCAGCGCCTCGGCGCGCCCCTACGACGAGTGCACGGGCGGCTCGCGACCGCACCCGCGTGGACGGCCGTCGAGGTGGCCAGACAGGTGTCACGGCCGCGGGCGTTGGCCACCCTCGATGCGGCGTTGCACACCGGGTGGTGCATGCCCGAGGACCTCGCAGCGGCCGTGACTGAACAGCGCGGTCGACGCGGAATCATCGCCGCGCGGGACCTGTTGCCCCACGCCGACGGTCGAGCGGAATCGGCGATGGAGAGCGAGGTACGGCTCGTGATGATCGATTACGAGGTTCCGAAACCCGAGCTCCAATACGAGATCCACAGCGCAGACGGTCAAGTCTGGCGTGTCGACTTCGCCTGGCCGGAGGCGAGGGTGGCGGCCGAGTACGAGGGAGTCGAGTGGCACAGCGGCCCTGCCGAGATGAAGCGCGACAGGATGCGAGTTGCCGGCATCCAGGATCTCGGCTGGACAGTCGTGCCGATCGTCGCAGAGGACGTTCGACGGCACCCATGGCGCCTGGCCGAGCGCCTCACAAACCACTTATCGCGATCTCGCCTCGCCAGCTGACGCCGAGCAGACACAAATTCGCACCCGTGGGCGCCCGAGAGTGCGAATTTGTGTCTGCTCGCCAGAGAACTAGCGGGTGGGCACCACGTCGGGGGCGTCGTCGACGTCGCCGGTCTCACCCGCCCGCACGGCCTTGCGGCCGAAATGCACGATGTAGGCGAGGAACGCGAGCTCGGCGGCCACCCCGATCGCGATGCGCACGAAGGTGGGGAACGGCGCGGGCGTCACGAGCGCCTCGATCAGACCCGACACCAGCAGCACCGCGACCAGTCCGATGGCCACCGACATCACCGCCCGGCCCTGCTCGGCGAGCACCTGCCCGCGGGGCCGGTCGCCCGGCGACACCACGGTCCAGCCCAGCCGCATCCCGGCCGCCGCCGCGAGGAACACCGCCGTGAGCTCCAGCAGGCCGTGCGGCGCCAGCAGACCCAGGAACACGTCGCCCTTCCCCGCGTCGAACATCAGCCCCGCCGAGACGCCGAGATTGGCCGCGTTCTGGAACAGGATGTACGGGATCGGCAGGCCGAGCAGGATCGCGAAGACGATGCACTGGGCGGCCACCCACGCGTTGTTCACCCACACCCGCAGCGCGAACGACCCCGCCGGGTTCTCGCTGTAGTAGGCCGCGAACTCCTCGTTGACGAGCTTGGCGATCTCGTCCGGCGTGCCGATCGTGGCCTGCACCTCCGGGTTGCCCGCCACCCACAGCGCGATCACCGCCGCGACGGCGAAGAACGCCACCGCCGAACCCAGCCACCACCGCCACGACCGGTAGGCCACCACCGGGAACGACACGGTCCAGAACCGGACGAACTCCGACCACAGCGGTGCGTGGGCCGCGGTGACCGCCGACCGGGCCCGGGCCACCAGCCCCGACAGCCGGCCCACCAGCATGGAGTCGGCCGACGCGCTGCGCACCATCGACAGGTGTGTCGACACCCGCTGATACAGGTCGACCAGCTCGTCGATCTCGGCTCCGGTGAGCTTGCGGCGGCGCTTGATCAGCTCATCGAGCCGGTCCCACGTGCGCCGGTGGGCCAGCACGAACGCGTCGACATCCACCCGGGCAAGCCTAGTAGCGTGGCGACATGGTCTCCCAGCCCGAGCCGGTGGTGACCGGGGATGCGGTCGTCCTCGACGTGCAACTCGCGCAACTGCCGGTGCGTGTCCTGGCGGCGATCATCGACGTGATCGTGGTGCTGGCCGGCTACCTCGTCGGGGTGCTGCTGTGGGCGTTGACGCTGACCGACCGCGATCCCGCGTTCGTCGCGGCGGTGCTCATCATCTTCACCGTCGTGACCATCGTCGGCTATCCCGTCGTCTTCGAAACGGCGACGCGCGGAAAGTCATTGGGGAAGATGGCACTCGGCCTGCGGGTGGTGTCCGAGGATGGCAGCCCAGAACGCTTCCGCCAGGCGCTGTTTCGCGGACTGTCCGGCTTCATCGAGCTCTGGACGTTCACCGGCGGGCCCGCGGTCATCTGCAGTCTGCTCTCGGCGAAGGGCAAGCGCATCGGCGACATCTTCGCCGGCACCGTGGTGATCAGCGAGCGGGCGCCGAAGATGAGTCCGCCGCCCGCGATGCCGCCGTCCATGGCGTGGTGGGCCGGCACCCTGCAGCTGTCCGGGCTGCGTCCCGAGACGATCGAGCTCGCCCGCCAGTTCCTCAACCGCGCACCACAACTCGACCCGCGGATCCGTGAGGTGATGGGCCACCGGATCGCCGCCGACGTGGTCGCGCAGATCTCGCCGCCACCACCGCCGGGAGCACCGCCGCAGTACGTGCTGGCCGCCGTCCTCGCCGAGCGGCACCGCAGGGAACTGGTGCGGCTCGGTGCGCACACCGCACCTCCTGGGTCACCCCACCCGCAGACCCCGGCGTTCGCGCCCGTTCCCGCGACCTACACCGCTGCGCCGCCGTATGCGCCCGTGCCCCCGACGTACTCCGCGGCGCCGCAGTCCGGCCAGCAGCCGGGCGGCTTCACTCCCCCGAGCTGAGCCCGACGGCCATCAGCACCGCCGCCGCGATCCCGGCGGCGGCGCGGACGTGGTTCCACGCCGTCCAGGTCGAGAGATAGGCGGCCCATTCGCGGGTGGCCTCCGCCACGCCGAGTGCAGTGGGATCGACGGTGTCGAGGTGGTTGTTGAGCGGCACGTTGAACGCCATCGTGATGACGAAGCCCGCTACCCCTGCCACCCCGCCGGCCAGCAGCAGCCAGCCGCCGGGCTGGCTGATGCGCACCACCGCGGTCACCACGACGGCCGCCGACAGCAGCGCCGACCCGACGAACACCAGCAGGAACGGCGCGTTGGCCTGTGCCTCGGCGTTCATCCCGCGCATCGCGGTGATCGCGGCGACGGGTCCGGTTCGATCGAGGCCGCGCATGACGATCGTGGAGAACGCGTAGAACACCCCGCCGACCACGGCGGCGGCGATCGCGGCGGTGACGGTGAGGGCGACGACGGGATTGAGGCTCATGCGTCGACTCAACCGCGCCCGAGCGAGACGATCCATCGTCGATCGTCCCGGTTCCATACGCAGGCGTCTGGGTCTACGCTCGCGGCGTGGACGCTGTCGTCGGGTTGCTCGACGGGGTGCGGGCGCGCGGAGCGTTCGTGCTGCGGATGGTGATGGACCCGCCGTGGTCGATGAGCATCCGTGACGAGGCGCCGCTGACGCTGATCTGCCAGACCCACGGCAGCGCTGCCCTCGTCGGCCCGCTCAGCGGCACGACCCGGCTGCATCCCGGCGACGTCGCGGTCGCCCGCGGCACCCAGCACTACGTGTTCGCCGACGACCCGACGAGCGCCCCGACGGTGGTGATCCACCCGGGGCAGCGGTGCACCACGGTGTCCGGCGCGGATCTGCGCTTCGAGATGTCCGTCGGCGTCCGCACCTGGGGCAATTCGGCGGCCGGCTCCACCCGCGCGGTGGTGTGCGCCTACGAGGGCCGCAGCGAGGTGAGCACACGGCTGCTCGACGCGCTGCCGCCGGTGCTGGTGGTGCGCTCCGACGAGTGGGAGAGCCCGCTGGTCGCCCTGCTGGCCGACGAGGCCGGTTGCGACGGACCCGGCCAGGAGGCCTATCTGGACCGGCTGCTGGACCTGCTGCTGATCGCGGTGCTACGCAACTGGTTCGGCCGCGGCGGTCACGCGCCGACGTGGTGGTACGCCGAGCAGGACGCGGTGGCCGGTCCGGCCCTCAAGCTGATGTACAACAATCCCGCCCACCCCTGGACGGTCGCCGAACTCGCTGCGGCCGTCGGTGTCTCGCGCGCCGTCTTCGCACGACGGTTCACCGGGCTGGTCGGCGAGCCGCCGATCGCATTTCTGACCCACTGGCGGCTGGCACTGGCCGCCGATCTGCTGCGCGACGGCGGGAACACCATCGCCGCGGTGGCCCGCCGGGTCGGCTACAGCACGCCGTTCGCTTTGAGCAGTGCGTTCAAGCGGGCCTACGGGATGAGCCCGAACGCACACCGCACCGCGGCACGGTAGCTTCTGCGGCAAGCGGTTCAGTCCCACCAGAAGTTCCAGATGTCGAAGCCCAGCCGGTTGGCCAGCGCGTCGATGGAACCCGACCCCTGGAGCACGGAGTCGACGCAGTACAGGAACGCCTCCAATGCCGCCGAGCGCATCGCGGGCGGCAGCCGTGGCGGCTGGGTGACGCGCAGCACCATGGACTCGTCGTCGAGTGCTGCGACGTGCGCGTCGAACTTGCCCGCCCAGCGCTGCAGGACCGCCGTGTGGCCGCTGCCGGTGATGTTGTAGTTGACGGCGCCGGACCACTGCAGCAGCGCGGGCACGTACCAGGGCGCCGGCGTGGGCACCAGCGCCAGCCGGTCGAACCTGCCGCTGTCGTCCATCTCCGCCCAGGTCTGTCTCCAGTGGGTGCGCTGCAGACCGATGAGCTCGACGCCCTCGGCCCGCGGCAGGTCGTCGTTGTGCGCGGTGTAGGAGCGGTATTCGCGTTCCAGCCAGGCCGCGCCGTCGGGGCCGCCGGTCCACAGCGCCGGATCCTCGACGCCGCCCTCGCCGCCGATGCGGTGCCACGTGCGCGCTGTGATGAGCACCGGCCACAGACCGGTCTGCGGGAACAGGTTCCGGATCTGTGCCCACAACCGCGCCGCCTCGTCACCGGGTGGCACCGGCACCGTCCACAGCGGTCCGCCGTGCGCCAGCACCCCGTCGTGGCGGCTCACCTCCGCGAGTTCGACGCCGTGCGCGACGAAGGCGGCGGCCGGGTCGGCGGGCGGCTGCACGGCTGCAGGCGCCTCGACCGCGGGATCGGCTTCGAACGGCGGTGCCCCGAGGTCCGGGTACTCGGGCGCCGGCTTCTCCGCACCGGGCAGAAGATCGCTCCAGAATGCCAGTGGCACTGCGGCTTGCACCGGTTCCGCCGGACCGCCACACAGGCGGGCGATGAAGTCGTGCAGGTCCTTCCCCGCATGGGACACGTCGGCGCCGTCGAGCAGCCACACCGGCGAAGCGGTCCCGCCCCTGCCTGCAGGCAGGTAGCACTGCCGGACCACGGGCACCATCCGCGGCGCCGTGCCGAGCATCCGGCTCGCCACGTGAATCGCCAAGTCTCCGGAGTCCGGTCGCTCACCCCAGGCGACACCCCAGAACCCGTCCTCCTTGACCGCGTGCAGCAGATCGCGGGCCGGCCAACCGACATGGAAGATCAGCGCCGTGTCGTCACCGCGCCAGTCCGGCCACCCGCGCCCGGTGGGCAGGCCGGCGGCCAGGAAGGCGCGGTGGTCGTCGCCGAATTCGAAACCGAAGCGCGCCTGCACGGCGCTGAGCTCCGCGTCGGTGAGGCCCGGCGCGATGGTCACCTGCCCGCTGTCGGCCAGCACCCTGGCCGCCGCCCGCCCGATCTCGCTCACCAGGTGAGCTTATGGCCGCCGGGAGAGCTCCCGATGCGGCAGTTTCCTCAGCCGGCGATCCAGTTGCCGTGGAAGCCGTACGGAACACGTTGCGGCAACGCGATCTTCGCGACCGGTGCGGCCGCGAAGTCGGCGGCGTCCAGGATCACCAGGTCACTGCCGTCGCGCCCGGGATCGTAGACGTAGGCCAGGTAGTAGCCGTTGCTCTCGTCAGCAGCGCCTGTCGACGGCACGAACACCGCCTCGCCGGGGCCGCCGTCGCCGAAGGAGTGCTCGACAGCCGCACCGGTGGCCAGGTCGTAGCGCAGCAGGCTGTGGTCGGCGACGGTCACCGTGTACCGCGCGGGCAGGGTGGCCAGCCGGTCGTCGATCCTGGGGAACTCGACCCCGCGGTCGTCGAGCGGGCGTTCGGACACGGTGCCCGTGGCGAGGTTCAGCGTCCAGCTCCAGAGCACACCGTCGGGGTCGGAAGCACCGCTGCCCCGCCACAGGCTCGGGTAGCGCACCGCCTGCAGAACGAGCGAGTCGCCCTCGTCGTAGCTGTTGACGACGTGGAACACGTAGCAGGGATCGATGTCGAACCAGCGCACCGTCCCGAACGGGTCGTCGCGCCGCAGCACACCGAAGCGCGCTCCGTAGGCGTCGTCCCAGCGAAACGGCATGTCGCCCTTGATCGCGATGTCGAGGTCGAACACCACCGGCAGGTCCATGAACACGACGTGCTCGGCGGTCAGCGCGAAGTCGTGCATCATCGTCAGCGCCGGGACGTCGACCGGGCGGTTTACCGTCAGCACACCGTCGGCGTCGGCCCGGTGATAGGTGACGTGCGGGGCGAGGAGACTGCCGTAGCCGAAGAAGTGCAGCTCTCCGGTCACCGGGCAGATCTTCGGATGCGCGGTCATCGAATCGTCCAGCCTGCCGCCGAAGTCGTACGCCCCGATGGTCTGCAGGTCGTTCGTGATCTCGTACGGCAGCGACGATTCGACCAGCGCCAACGTCTTGCCCGCATGATTGACGACGTGGGTGTTGGCGACGCTCGAATGCAAATTGCGGGTGCCGTCGTCGTTGAACACCGGGAAGTCGTTCTCGAAGCTGTCGGTGCGCACCCACCGGTTGCGGTACCAGGCGACCTGGCCGTCCTCGATGCGGACGCCGTGGATCATCCCGTCGCCGGTGAACCAGTGGCCGGTGGGCTGCCGCGGGTTCGGCCCGTTGCGCAGGTACCAGCCGCACAGGTCGGCCGGGATGGCGCCCTCGACGGGAAGGTCGAAGGCGGTGAGTTCGTCCGGGACGGGCGCGTAGTTCCCCCGCAGGAAGAACTGGTCGGTATCGGACAGAGCCGAGGTGTCGGCGGTGTCGGTCATGTGCGCTCCTGTCAGCCGGCGTCCGGAGGGGCGCGCGAAAGGCCCCTCCGGTCCGATCATGCGCCTCAGATCGCCCGCCCGGTGGGCAGGAGAGTGATCTCGGTAGATTGACGTGCCGCGGCGGCCGCCGCCTCGCGGCACAATGTCGTCGCGAACACTCCCACGAGAGGACACCGCAGCGATGAGCCGGACCGAGGAACAGAAGGCCATGATGGCGGTGGTCCGCCGGAACACCGAAGTGGTGCAGGGGCAGGGCGACTTCGCGCTCTTCGACGAGCTGTTCGCCGACGACTTCGTCGATCGCACCCCGCAGCCCGGGACCACGCCCGACAAGGCCGGCGTGCTCGTGCTGTACCGCAGGCTGCGCGACGCGTTCCCCGACTTCCGGCCCGAGATCCATTGGCAGACCGTCGAAGGCGACATCGTCACCACGTACAAGACCTACCACGGCACGCATCGGGGACCGCTGTTCGACATCGCCCCGACCGGACGCACCGTGGCGTTCGAGACCGTGGACGCGATGCGGGTGCGCGACGGCAGGATCGTCGAGCACTGGGGTGTGGCGAACCTGTTCTCACTGGTGCATCAGCTCGGCGCACACATCGAGAGCTGACCGCACTGCGGCCGCCGGCCGCGAGAAAATATTCTGCGCGCAACGGTGGTGAAACATCGCGTCGCTAGCTTTCCTGCATCGAAATCGCCCGGACTTCATGCAGGGAGCGGACATGACTGACACCCGAGACCTACCGCCCGGCGCCGTGATCGGCGCCGGCGACATCGTCGAGGCCTCGGGCCATCCCGTCGGCGGCGGTCTGATCAAGGATCACTACGACCCCCGGTTGACCAACGAGGATCTCGCACCGCTGGCCAAGCAGTCGTGGTCGTCGTACAACATCTTCGCGTTCTGGATGTCGGACGTGCACAGCGTCGGTGGTTACGTCACGGCGGGCAGCCTGTTCGCCCTCGGCCTGGCGAGTTGGCAGGTGCTGATCGCGCTGCTGGTCGGCATCGTGATCGTCAACGTGCTGTGCAACCTGGTCGCGAAACCCAGTCAGCAGGCCGGTGTTCCGTATCCGGTGGTGTGCCGCAGCTCCTTCGGTGTGCTCGGCGCCAACATCCCGGCGATCATCCGCGGCCTGATCGCCGTCGCCTGGTACGGCATTCAGACGTACCTGGCCTCGGCGGCGCTGGACATCGTGCTGCTCAAGCTCTTTCCCGGCCTCGCCCCGTACGCCGACGTCGACCAGTACGGGTTCACCGGCCTGTCCCTGCTGGGGTGGTGCAGCTTCACCCTGTTGTGGGTGGTGCAGGCCGCGGTGTTCTGGCGCGGCATGGAGTCGATCCGCAAGTTCATCGACTTCTGCGGACCCGCGGTTTACGTCGTGATGTTCATCCTGTGCGGATACCTGCTGTGGAAGTCCGGCTGGCACGTCAGCCTGTCACTCGGCGGCGAGAAGCAGGGCAATTCGCTGGTGATCATGCTCGGCGCGATCGCGCTGGTGGTGTCGTACTTCTCCGGCCCGATGCTGAACTTCGGTGACTTCGCCCGCTACGGCAAGAGCTTCCAGGCCGTCAAGAAGGGCAACTTCCTCGGGCTGCCGGTCAACTTCCTGGTGTTCTCGCTGCTGGTCGTCGTCACGGCGGCGGCGACGGTGCCGGTGTTCGGGGAACTGCTCACCGACCCGGTGGCCACCGTCGCCCGGATCGACAGCGTGACCGCAATCGTGTTGGGCGCGTTGACCTTCTCGATCGCGACCATCGGCATCAACATCGTCGCGAATTTCATCTCGCCTGCCTTCGACTTCTCGAACGTCAGCCCGCAGAAGATCAGCTGGCGGATGGGCGGCATGATCGCCGCCGTCGGTTCGGTGCTGCTGACGCCATGGAACCTCTACAGCAATCCCGAGGTCATCCACTACACGCTGGAGACGCTCGGCGCGTTCATCGGCCCGCTGTTCGGCGTGCTCATCGCCGACTTCTACCTGGTGCGCAAGCAGAAGATCGTCGTCGACGACCTGTTCACGATGTCGAAGACGGCGAACTACTGGTACAGCAAGGGCTACAACCCGGTGGCGGTGGCCGCGACGCTGGTCGGCGCCGTCCTGGCGATGATCCCCGTGCTGCTCGGCGGCAAGGTGTTCGGCATGGCCGGGGCCGCCCAGTACAGCTGGTTCATCGGATGCGGTGTGGCGTTCGCGATCTACTACGTGCTCGCCACGCGTGGGCCGTGGCGGATGACGGCGCTGCGGGTCGCGGAGGGAGCGACGCTGATCTCGTAGGAACCGGGTCGGCGACGACCCGACGTTGCATCTCGATAGTTTCCGATATATCGTCAACGTATCGGAAGCGCACGTCGTGCTTCCTCGCAAACGAAGGAAACACACCATGAACACCCCATTCACCCCTCAAGACAGCCCGTTCGGCGGGCAGCCCGGCGGTTTCGGTCCGGCCGGCTTCGGCTTCGGCTTCAGCCCCGAGGACCGACGAGTCCTGCACGAACGGCGGCGTGCGGCTCGCCGCGAGTTCCGCGACCACGTCCGTGAGCACGGCCGCGGCGACCGCGGCTTCGGTCCGGGTTTCGGCCCCGGCTTCGGCCCGGGCTTCGGTCCCGGCTTCGGCTTCGGTCCCGGCGGACGCCGCGGCGGCCCGCGTGGCGGCGGTCGCGGCAGGCGCGGTGACGTGCGCGCCGCGATCCTCAAGCTGCTCACCGAGCGGCCGATGCACGGCTACGAGATGATCCAGGAGATCGCCGCCCGCAGCGAGGACCTGTGGAAGCCCAGCCCAGGCTCGGTGTACCCGACCCTGCAGCTGCTCGTCGACGAGGGCCTGCTGATCGCCACCGAGTCCGACGGCAGCAAGAAGCTCTTCGACCTGACCGACGACGGCCGCACCGCCGCCGACAAGATCGAGACGGCGCCGTGGGACGACATCACCGCAGACGCCGACCCCGGCGCGATGAACCTGCGCAGTGCGGTCGGCCAGCTGATGGGCGCGATCGCCCAGTCCGCCCACGCGGCGACGCCCGAGCAGCAGCCGCGCATCGTCGACATCGTCAACAACGCCCGCCGGGAGATCTACGGCATCCTCGGCGAGGAGTAATCGGCCGGAAACGGCCGTGTGACGTGGATCACGGCGCAGAATCGACTTCTGCACAACCACACGGTCGTTTCCCTCGATTCGATCAGTGCCCTGCGGCGCTGGTCGATGCTGGTCATCGGGCTCACCGCGACGATGTGCGCCAACGTGGTCATCAACGGCGTCGCGTTCCTGATTCCCGCACTGCATCTCGAACTCGGGCTGCATCTGGCGCAGGCGGGCCTGGTGTCCGCGATGCCCAGTCTCGGCGTCGCCGCGACCATCATCGGCTGGGGCTACCTCGTGGACCGCGTCGGTGAGCGGATCGTGCTCACCGTGGGGCTCGGACTCACCGCCGCGGCCACGTTCGCCGCCGCTGCGGCCGACAATCTGGTGGCAGTCGGAGCGTTCCTGTTTCTCGGCGGCATGGCCGCCGCGAGCAACAACGCCGCCAGCGGCCGACTGGTGGTCGGATGGTTCCCGCCGGAGCGGCGGGGGTTGGCGATGGGGATCCGCCATACCGCGGCACCACTCGGAGTCGCCCTGGGCGCGTTGGTGATTCCGCAGCTGGCCCAACGTCACGGCATCGCTGCGGCGCTGATGTTCCCCGCCGTCCTGTGCGCCGCCTCGGCGGCGGTGTGCGCCCTGGGCGTGCTCGATCCGCCACGACCGCCGCGCGCCCAAGCGCCCGCCCACCACCTGGCGAATCCCTACCGCGGCTCGACGGTGCTGTGGCGCATTCACGCCGCGTCGATGCTGCTGGTCGTGCCGCAGAGTGTGGTGTGGACCTTCACGCTGGTATGGCTGATGGCCGACCACCACTGGTCGGCCGCCTCCGCGGGTGTCGTGGTGGTCGTCGCGCAGGTGCTCGGTGCGCTCGGGCGCGTCGTCGCCGGCCACTGGTCGGACTACATCGGCGCACGCCTGAGACCCATCCGCACGATTGCGGTCGCCGCCGCGCTGGCCATGGTGGTGCTCGGCCTGACCGACCACCTCGGGTCCATCGTCAGCGTCACGATCGTGCTGATCGCCTCGATGATCACCGTGACCGACAACGGCCTGGCCTACGTGGCCATCGCCGAACGTGCCGGTCCCTACTGGAGCGGACGCGCGATCGGCGTGCACTACACCGGCCAGATGGTGACGATGGCCGGCATTCCGCCGGCTTTCGGCGCCCTGATCGCCGTGGCCGGATATCCGCTGGCCTTCGCGGCATCAGCACTGTTCGCGCTGGCCGCTCCGCCGGTCGTTCCCGTCCATGCCGACCGCTCCGACCCGACGAGCGGATGAAATCGCGCCCGGATAGCGTCAGTACCTGACATGACGACTTTCCACATCGGCTCGTATCCCGTGCACCGCGTCGGCTTCGGCGCCATGCAACTCCCCGGCCCCGGCGTCTTCGGCCCGCCCCGTGACCACGACGCCGCCATCGCCGTGCTCCGCCGCGCGGTGGAACTCGGCGTCGACCACATCGACACCGCGCAGTTCTACGGCCCGAAGGTGGCCAACGAGCTCATCCGCGAGGCGCTGCACCCGTATCCGGACAACCTGGTGCTGGTCAGCAAGGTCGGCGCCCGCCGCGACGACCAGGGCAACTGGATCGCCGCACAGCAGCCCGACGAACTGCGCGCCGACATCGAGGAGAATCTCCGCACGCTGGGCACCGACCGGCTGGCCGCGGTCAACCTGCGCATCCACTCGGGCGATCCCAACGCGGTCGGCGACGTCGACCCCGAGCTGTTCGGCCGCCAGCTCGACGCGATGATCGCCGCCCGCGACGAGGGTCTGATCGGCGGCATCGGCCTGTCCAGCATCTCGGTGGACCACCTGCGGTTCGCCCTCGAGCGCACCGAGATCGTCACCGTCCAGAACGCCTACAACCTGGTCGACCGGACCTCACAACCGGTGCTCGACCTGTGCGTCGAGCGCGACATCGCCTTCGTGCCGTTCTTCCCGCTGGGCTCGGGTTTCTCCGCCGACAATCCCGTGCTGGGCAATCCCGCCGTCAAGCAGGCCGCCGCCGACCTCGGCCGCAGCCCGGCACAGGTCGCGCTGGCGTGGACGCTGGCGGTGGCGCCGAACGTGCTGCTCATCCCGGGGACGTCGTCGGTCGCCCACCTCGAGGAGAACCTCGCCGTCGACGACATCGACCTGCCCGCCGGCTTCGCCCCGTAGCGGGATCACTCGACGTCGACCCAGTCGAGGGTGCGTTGCACCGCCTTCTGCCAGCCCGCGTACCCCTCCTGGCGCTGCTCGTCGCTCCAGTCCGGCGTCCACCGCCTGCCCTCCTGCCAGTTGGCGCGCAGGTCGTCGGCGTTCTCCCAGAACCCGGTGGCGAGCCCGGCGGCGTACGCGGCGCCGAGCGCGGTCGTCTCGGCGACGACGGGTTTGACGACGTCGACGCCGAGGACGTCGGCCTGGATCTGCATGCAGAGGTCGTTGGCGGTGATGCCGCCGTCGACCTTGAGCACCTCCATGTGCACGCCCGAGTCGGCCTCCATCGCGTCGACGACGTCGCGGCTCTGGTAGCAGATCGCCTCGAGCGTGGCCCGCGCGACGTGGGCGTTGGTGTTGTATCGCGACAGCCCGACGATCGCGCCCCTGGCGTCGGACCGCCAGTACGGCGCGAACAGCCCCGAGAACGCGGGCACGAAGTACACGCCGCCGTTGTCGTCGACCTGCCGGGCCAGCGACTCGCTCTGCGCGGCGCCGCTGATGATGCCCAGCTGGTCGCGCAGCCACTGCACGGCCGAGCCGGTGACGGCGATCGAACCCTCCAGCGCGTAAACCGGTTTCGCGTCCCCGAACTGGTAGCAGAGTGTCGTCAGCAGCCCGTTCTCCGACCGGACGATCTTCTCACCGGTGTTGAGCAGCAGGAAATTTCCTGTGCCGTAGGTGTTCTTGGCCTCACCGGCGTCCAGACACACCTGCCCGACCATGGCCGCCTGCTGGTCGCCGAGGATGCCGGTGAGCGCCACCTCGCCGCCGAGCGGTCCGTCGGCCAGCGTCGTGCCGTACGCCTGCGGGTACGACGACGGCTTGATCTCCGGCAGCATCTTGCGCGGAATCCCGAAGAACGACAACAACTCGTCGTCCCAGTCCAGTGTCTCGAGGTCCATCAGCATGGTGCGGCTGGCGTTGGTGACGTCGGTGACGTGCACGCCGCCGCGCGGCCCGCCGGTGAGGTTCCACACCACCCAGGTGTCGGCCGTGCCGAAGAGCGCGTCACCCTTCTCCGCGGCGTCGCGCACCCCGTCGACGTTGTCGAGGATCCACTGCACCTTGCCCGCCGAGAAGTACGTGGCCGGCGGCAGTCCCGCCTTGCGCCGGATGACGTCGCCGCGCTCGTCGCGGTCCAGAGCGGAGGCGATCCGGTCGGTGCGGGTGTCCTGCCAGACGATCGCGTTGTAGTAGGGCCTGCCGGTCCTCCGGTTCCACACCAGCGCCGTCTCACGCTGATTGGTGATGCCCAGCCCGGCCAGGTCGGTGGCCGACAGGTCGGTGCGGTTGAGCGCCGACATGATGACCGACGCGGTGCGCTCCCAGATCTCGACGGGGTTGTGCTCCACCCAGCCGGCCTTCGGCATGATCTGCTCGTGCTCGAGTTGGTGCCTGCCCACCTCGGCGCCGTCGTGATCGAAGATCATGCAGCGGGTGCTGGTGGTGCCCTGGTCGATCGCGGCGACGAAATCGGCCATCTCGCAACTCCTTCGGTGATGTGATGCGGGCTGAGGCTACCGGGTGAGCGCGTCCACCCAGCCGGGCTGGATGTCGACCTCGACACCGTCGTCGTAGACCGCGGGCACGCCCTCGCCACCGAGGCCCTCGAAGGTGGTCAATGCCGCGGCGGTGCGCCGGGCCGCCGCGCTGGCGTCGGTCCCCGACGTGATGCACTCGGCCGCCGCGGCCGGCGCTCCCGATTCGGTGGCCAGGTCGGCGAGGTCGTCGTCGGTGTGGTCGCTGGTGCCGCCCTCCTCGGGCTGGAAGACCGGGTCGAACAGCGCCGAGTAGAAGTTCTCGAAGGTGTCGACGTCGCCGTCCTGGGCGACGCAGTACACGGCGGCGGCCGCCCTGGACGAGTAGTCGCCGCTGGCGGAGTAGTCGTCGAGAATCGCGACCACGTGGTAGTGCACCTGGATCTCGTTGTCCAGCACGGCGCTTCGGATGTCATCGCCGTACAGGCTGATGAACCGGCCGCAGGCCGGGCACAGTGCGTCGTTGAAGACGTCGATGGTCACCGGCGCCACCCGGCTGCCGACGGAGATGCCGTCAGTGAGCAGTTGGACGGCCGGACCGTCGGTGTCCGGCGCGGAGGTGCCCGAACCGGAGGCATCGGAGGAGCCGGCGGACCCGTCGTCCGACCGGGTCAGCAGGACGATGCCGGCCACCAGCGCGATGATCACCACGAAGGCGACCGCGCCGATGATGGCGAGCGTCTGCCCGCTGGTCGACCGCGTCGGCGGCGGTGGATACCCCGGAAAGCCCTGCGGCGCATAGCCCGGATAGCCCTGGGGCACGAAGCCCTGCGGAGCGTAGTACTGCGTCGGGGGTTGGGGAGCCGGCGACCAGTACTGTTGCGGCGCAGCCTGCTCGGGCGGCGGCGCCAGCGCGTCCAGCTGCGGCCGCAGCGCCGGATCGAGGTCGGGGCGGTTGCGCAGGCCTGCGGCCACCGCCGTCACCTCGTCGCGGACGGCGGGGTACTGCCCGTCCTCATCCGACGCGGCCCGCAGCCGGGCGAGCAGTTGCTGCTGATCGTGCGCGGGCAGCACCGGCGCTGCGGCGAATTCGCGCAACGAGTTCAGGTAGGCGAACGGCCACGGCGGCGGCGGAGCCTGGGTGTTCGGCCACGGGCCGGTCTGCTGAGCCATCGCCTGCACCGTCGGACCCAGGGCGCCGTCACCGAATTCGAGGATCTTGACGGTCGGCCCGAGATCAGGCTGGTCGACCTGGCCGGACCGCACGGCGAGCACGGGTCTGCCGAGCGCGCCGGCATGCTGGAGCAGCGCCGTCGCGGGTCTGGCCGCCGCCAGGTTGTTCGTCCAGACGGTGAGGAACACGTCGGCGTCGCGGATCCCGTCGATGCAACGCCGCCACCACTGCTCGCCGCCGCTGATGTCGCCGTCGAACCAGACGCTGTGGCCGGCGCGGGACAGCTCGCGGCTGACCTGCTCGGCGAGAGCGCGGTCGGCCGGCGCGCAACTGACGAAGACCCTCATGACCACCTCCGTGCGTTGGACCTGCGCGCCGGTTCAGCATGCCATGATGGCCGCTGTGGGCGGGCGAGCGAAGGGTATCGAGAGCATGCCGCGCGGCGGGCCAGACGCGTCGTGCCTCGACCGGCTGCTGCAGACCGACCGCCTCGAGTACCTCGACCGCGACGACGTCGACGACCGGACCAAGCGCAGCGTGATCCGGGCCCTCGACCGCACCGGGGGATTCTTCGGCAACCACCAGAGGTTCGCGGGCATCGCCCTGGCCGAACTCGCCGACGTGCCGGACCCGAAGGTGCTCGAACTCGGCGCCGGACATGGTGGCCTGTCCCGCGAGATCCTCCAGCAGCATCCGACCGCGCAGCTCACCGTCACCGACGTCGACCCGGACTCGGTCACCGCCATCGCCGCCGGCGACCTCGGCGCCGACCCCCGCGTCACCGTCCGCGAGATGGACGCCACCGCGATCGACGCGCCGGACCGCGCGTTCGACCTCGCCGTGTTCGTGCTGTCGTTCCACCACTTGCCGCCGGTGGCGGCCGCACAGGTGCTCGCCGAGGGCACCAGGGCCGCCGACGCGCTGCTCATCATCGACCTGCCGCGACCGCCCGCCCCGCTGCACCTGCTGCGGCTGGCGACCATGCTGCCGCTCGCGCCGTTCGTGCCGTTCGTCCACGACGGGGTGATCAGCTCGCTGCGCACCTACAGTCCGTCGGCGCTGCGCGCGCTGGCCGCGCACGCGGACCCGGCCATCGAACTCGACCTGCGCAGCGGCCTGCTGAGCCCGCAGGTGGTGGTGGCGCGCCGCACCGCCTGAGCGCGATCCAGGTAGAACTACGGTGTCGGACACCTCGTCCGCCACGCGACGATGAGTGGTGTGCAGAGCCTCTACGCACTCAAGCCGTGGTACACCCGGCGACTGCATCGCGTCGTGGAACACGCTGTGGTGCATCGACTCTCGCCCGACGTCTACACGGCCGCAGGCGTCGGCGGCGCGGCGTGCGCGGCGGTGGCCGTCGCGAACGGTTACTGGCCGGCCGCGCTGCTGTTCCTCGCGGTGCGGCTGGCGGGCGCCAACCTGGACGGGGCGGTCGCCCGCGCCCGCGGCATCGGCACGCCATGGGGCTTCATCGTCAACGAACTCGGCGACCGCGCCTCCGATGTGCTGATGTTCGCCGGACTCGCAGTGTGGGCGGGTGAGCACGGCACCCCCGTCGCATGGGTGCTGACGGCCGCGCTCGCGGCGACCCAGCCCACCTTCGCCGCCCTGGCGGGCGCGGGCGCCGGTGCCACCCGGCGCAACGGCGGCCCGTTCGGCAAGACCGAGCGCTGCCTCGCCGTCGTCGTCGCCACCGCACTGCCGCAGGCCATCCCGCACATCTGCGTGCTCATCGTCGCCGGTTCGATGCTCACGGCGAGCGCGCGGCTGCGCGCAGTTCGCCGGGAACTGGGAACCTGATGGCGCTCGCGATCCGCATCGCCTGCCAGCTGCGCCACCGGCTGTGGCGAACGGCCTGCCAGCTGTCGGGCGGCCTGACGGTGGTGGGTCGCTGGCGCCGCCCCGGCGGCTGCGTGGTGGTGGCCAACCACGGTTCGCACGCCGACACCGCCGCCCTGATGGCGGCCCTGCCCGCGTCGGCGCAGCCGGTGTTCGCCGCGGCGTCGGACTACTGGTTCGACGATCCGGTGCGGCGGGTGCTGATCACCGCCCTGGCCGGCGGGCTGCCGGTGCGCCGCACCACCGGCAGCACCTACCCCGCGCTGCTCGCGGCCGCGCGGCCCGCGCTCGCCAAGGGCCGCACCGTCGTCGTCTACCCCGAGGGCACCCGCAGCCGGGACGGGTCGGTCGGCGAGTTCCGTTCCGGCGCCATCCATCTCGCCAGGGACTGCGGGGTGCCCCTGGTGCCCGTCGCGCTGCTGGGCACCCGCGAGGTGCTGCCCAAGCACGGCGGATTCCACCGCACCGCGATGCAGGTGCGCATCGGCGAACCGGTCGACCCCGGCTCCGTCGACGCCGCCGCCCTGCGCGCACTCGTGGTCGCGGCCCGCGCCGGCACGACTCAGACCGTCACCGATTCGCCGCGGCCGACTTCGACCACCCGCTCGGCCAACCCGCGCTGCGCCATCGCCTTATGGAAGTCCGACAGCGGCGAGGCGAAGACGCCGTAGTCGTTGAAGTGCACCGGGATCACCTTCGGCAGGTCAAGCAGTTCGGTCAGGCCCGCACCCTGCTCACCGTCCATGGTGACCGTCAGGCCGATCGGCATATGGCGGCCGAACGGCAGCCGGGTGCCGCCGAGGTGCAGCAGGCCGGCGTCGATCGACGGGTACCGGCGCGGTATCTCGCCGAGCTCCTCGACCAGCAGCGTGTCGCCGGAGACGTACAGCCGCCGCGGCGCGCTGCCGGCCCGGGAGAACTCCAGCATCGAGCCCATCACCGGCGGCAGGAACCGGTCGATGGGGGTCGGTGCGTGCCGCCCGGGCAGCGCGGTCACCGCGACGGTGCTCTCGCCCTTGGTCAGGGTGTGCCGCTGCCAGGTGCGCAGTCCGACGGCATGCGCGAAGCCGCGGTGGTGCAGCCGCTTCGCCGCGTGCGGGGTGGTCAACACGGGCAGCTTCTTGTCGAGCCGCGCCTGGGCGACGCGGTCCCAGTGGTCGCCGTGCATGTGTGAGAGCACCACCGCGTCCAGCGCCGGCAGCCGGTCGACGTCCAGCGCGGGATCGTGCAGCCGCTTGGACACCAGGCCGTAGCCCAGGTAGGCGCGCTGGCCGCGGTGCAGGAAGTTCGGGTCGGTCAGCAACGTGATGCCGTCGGCCGTGATCAGCGTGGTCGCGTTGCCGAGGAAGGTCACGGTGATGTCCATGGCGCGCGGCTACCCGGCTCACCATGGGTCAACCGCGTCGCGATCCGCGGTTTACCTACGGCGGCGTCACTAGCATCAGCGGTGTGGGCGAAGAACTGAAGCGGACCGAGTTCAGCCGCGAGCATCGCCGCGAGTACCGGCGCAAGGTCCAGCTCTGCCTCGACGTGTTCGAGACGATGCTCTCGCAGTCCAGCTTCGAGTTCGAGCGCCCGCTGACCGGCATGGAGATCGAGTGCAACCTGGTCGACGGCGACTACCAGCCGGCGATGAGCAACACCGAGGTGCTGGCGTCCATCGCCGACCCGGCCTACCAGACCGAACTCGGCGCCTACAACATCGAGTTCAACGTGCCGCCCCGGCCGCTGCCCGGGCGGGCGGGCCTCGACCTGGAGGCCGACGTACGGGCCAGCCTCAACGCCGCCGAGGGCAAGGCCGCCTCGAGCGGCTCGCACATCGTGATGATCGGCATCCTGCCCACCCTGATGCCCGAGCATCTCTTCTCCGGGGACTGGATGAGCGAGTCGACGCGCTACCAGGCGCTCAACGACTCGATCTTCACCGCGCGTGGCGAGGACATCTCGATCGACATCACCGGGCCCGAACGGCTCAGCCTGCAGACCCCGAACATCGCGCCGGAGTCGGCGTGCACCAGCATGCAGCTGCACCTGCAGGTCTCCCCCGCCGACTTCGCCGACAACTGGAACGCCGCCCAGGTGCTGGCGGGCCCGCAGTTGGCGCTCGGCGCCAACTCGCCCTACTTCTTCGGCCACGAGCTGTGGGCCGAGACCCGCATCGAGCTGTTCACCCAGGCCACCGACACCCGGCCCGACGAGTTGAAGACCCAGGGGGTGCGGCCCCGCGTGTGGTTCGGCGAGCGGTGGATCACGTCGATCTTCGATCTGTTCGAGGAGAACGTCCGGTACTTCCCGTCGCTGCTGCCCGACCTGTCCGACGAGGACCCGGTGGCCGAACTGGCCGCGGGCCGCACCCCGAAGCTCTCGGAGCTGCGGCTGCACAACGGCACCGTGTACCGGTGGAACCGGCCGGTGTACGACATCGTCGGGAGCGGCGCCGACGCCAAGCCCCATCTGCGCGTGGAGAACCGGGTGCTGCCCGCGGGCCCGACGGTGCTCGACATGATGGCCAATTCGGCCTTCTACTACGGCATGCTGCGCACGTTGTCCGAGGAGGACCGGCCGGTGTGGACGAAGATGAGCTTCGCCGCGGCGCACCACAACTTCTCCGAGGCGGCGCAACACGGCATGGACGCCCGGTTGTACTGGCCGGGGCTGGGCGAGGTGACGCCCGACGAGCTGGTGCTGCGTCAGCTGCTGCCGATGGCCGAGGAGGGATTGCGCCGGTGGGGGGTGGCCGCGGAGGTGCGTGACCGCTACCTCGGCGTGGTCGAAGGGCGCGCCAAGACCGGCCGCAACGGCGCGGTGTGGCAGACCGAAACAGTGCGTGCGCTGCAGGAACGCGGTCTCGCCCGGCCCGCGGCGCTGGCCGAGATGCTGCGCCTGTACTGCCAGCGGATGCACAGCAACGAGCCTGTGCACACGTGGGACGGGCCCGACTAGGTTGGTTCGCATGTCTGCTGAAGTGATGGACTGGGACAACGTGTACCGGGGGCAGGGCGGGTTCGAGGGCCCGCCGCCGTGGAACATCGGAGAACCGCAGCCCGAGCTCGCGGCGCTGCACCGGGCGGGCGCGTTCCGCAGCGACGTGCTCGACGCCGGCTGCGGGCACGCCGAACTGTCCCTGGCCCTGGCGGCCGACGGTTACACGGTGGTCGGCATCGACCTGAGCCCCACCGCGATCGCCGCGGCGAACCAGGCGGCTCAGCTGCGCGGGCTGGCCACCGCGAGTTTCGCCCAGGCCGACATCACGGCGTTCAAGGGCTACGACGGCCGGTTCAACACCGTGGTCGACAGCACGCTGTTCCACTCCCTGCCCGTCGAGGGCCGCGACGGCTATCTGCGTTCGGTGCACCGTGCCGCCGCCCCGGGCGCGCGCTTCTACGTGCTGGTGTTCGCCAACAGCGCGTTCGCGGCCGGGGCCCTGATGAAGCCGAACGCGGTCGACGAGGACGAACTGCGGGCGGCGGTGTCGGCGCACTGGGAGGTCGACGACGTGCGGCCGGCGTTCATCCACGCCAACCCGTTTCTGGGACCCGACGCGCCCGACATGTCGGCCCACGACACCGACGACAAGGGCCGTAACAAACTCCCCGCGTACCTGCTGTCGGCCCACAAGGGCTAGCAGGCCTGCTTCGTCCCATCGGCGAGCGCGGCGGCGAACAGCGCCAGGTCGTCGGCGACGGTGTCGACGTGGGGTGAGAGCCGCAGCACCGGCGCGGTCATCTCGAAGGGCGCCCGCTGCACGCCGGCGAAGGTGGTGACCATGCCGCGGTTCGCGATCAGCCAGGACCGCACCCGCTCGGGGTCGGCACCGGCGAGCGGTTCCAGCGTGGTGATCGCGCTGGGTTCGTCGGCGGGTTCGACCACCCGCCAGCCCGGCACGTCGGCCAGTGCGGCCCGGGTGAGTCGGCCGATCGCGGCCAGTTCCTGCCGTATCCGCGCCGGGTCGAGCGCCAGGTGCTCGCCGATCGCGACCGCGAAACCGACGCGGGCGGCGGCGTTGGACTCGCCCTGCCCGAGCTTGTCGATCACGCTCATCGGCAGCCCCCACTCGGCGGGTGGCAGCCGCGGCCGCAGCCGTTGCGCGAAGTCCGGCCGCAGCGCCAGCACCCCGACCCCGCGCGGGCCGGCCAGCCATTTGCGCGACGACGAGTAGATCGCGTCGGGCGCGACCGCGCAGTCGAGATGACCTAGCGCCTGCGCGGCGTCGATCACCAAAGGGATGCCCAGCGTGCGGCACACCTCGGTCATCGCGGTCAGCGGCTGGGCCAGCCCGCGGTGGCTGCCCAACGGTGTCAGGTGCACCAGGGCGGGCGGATCGTCGGCCAGCGCGCGTTCGGCGGCGTCGACGTCGAGCCGGCCTGCGCCGTCGGCGGGCAGTGCGCGCACCTGGAAGTCGTTGCCCGCCATGATCGCCAGGTTCGGGCCGTACTCACCGGGCAGGCAGGCCACCGTGCGCGGACCGGTCCAGCTGCCCAGCAGCAGGTCGAGCCCGATGTTCGACCCGGAGGTGAACACGACGTGCGAGGCGTCCAGCCCGGTCAGCGCCGCGACGGCCGCGCGGGCGGCGTCGAGCACGGGCGCCGCCGCCTCCAGGGCGACGTAGCCGCCGACCTCGGCCTCGTGGACGGCGTGCCGGGCGGCGGCGTCGATGGCGGCCAGGCTCTGCCGGGAACAGGCACCGGAATCCAGGTGCAGGCCCGCGACCGCAGGTCTGGCCGAACGCCACCGTTCGGCGAGGGTGGACGCCGTCATCGGGTGGACAACGACAGGCCGAAGTCGCCGGCGGGATCGGTCCACCAGTGGGTCCGCTGCAGTCCGGCGGCGGCGAGTTCGGCGGCGACGCCGTCGGGCCGGAACTTGCAGGACACCTCGGTGAGCATCTCCTCGCCGTCGGCGAAGTCGACGGTACGGTCCAGCGCACCGATCCGCACGCGCTGCGGACCCGTTGCGCGCAGCCACATCTCGATGCGCTCCTCGCCGGCGTTCCAGCGCGCCACGTGCTCGAACGCCGACTGGTCGAAGTCGGCGTCCAGTTCCCGGTTGACCACCGCCAGCACGTTGCGGTTGAACCTCGCCGTCACCCCTGCGGTGTCGTCGTACGCACGCACCAGCCGGTCGACGTCCTTGACCAGGTCGGTGCCCAGCAGGAGGGTGTCCCCCGGCTGCAGGGTGTCGGCGAGCGCGGCGAGGAAATCGGCCCGCGGGCCTGCGGTGAGGTTGCCGATGGTGGAGCCGAGGAACGCCACCAGCCGACGCCCCACCCGTGGGATCTTGCCGAGGTGTTCCTCGAAATCGCCGCACACCGCGTCGATCTCGACGCCCGGGTACTCCTGCTCGATGGCCGCTCCCGCCGAGCGCAGGATGCTCGCGTCGACGTCGAACGGGATGAAGCGGCGCAGCGATCCGTTGTCGCGCATCGCGTCCAGCAGCATGCGGGTCTTCTCCGAGGTGCCGCTGCCGAGTTCGACGAGCGTGTCGGCTCCGGACGCCGCGACGATCGCGGCGGCCCGCTCCCGAAGGATCCCCGCTTCGGTGCGGGTGGGGTAGTACTCCGGCAGCCGGGTGATCTCGTCGAACAGCTCACTGCCGACGGAGTCGTAGAACCACTTGGGCGGCAACGACTTCGGTGTGGCGGCCAGCCCGGCGAGCACGTCGCGGCGCAGTGCGGTTGCAGCCGAGTCGGCGGCGAGGTAGGTCGCCAGTGTGAAGGTCATGCCGTTCCTTTCAGCGCGGTCACCTCTACGTGCGCGCCGTTGACCCGGACAAGGTGCCGGTCCGGGATCTCCTGCCATTGCGGGTCGTCGTCGTAGGGCTCGCTGGCCAGCACCACGCCGTCGGCGCGCCGCAGCACCGACAGGGTGTCACCCCAGGTGGTGGCGACGAGCTCGGTTCCGTTGCCGGCCAGGATGTTCAGTCGGGCGGCGGGATCGTCGGCACCGACCGCGGCGACGGTCTCACCGAGGTTGTCCATGCCGTTCGAGAAGATCAGCGCCGCCAGCAGCGCGCTGTCGACGGTCGACTCGGCCCGCGCGGACAGTGGCAGCACCGCCCGGTCGACGAGTCCGTTGTGGGACAGCAGCCACTGTCCGTCGGTGAACGGCGCGGACGCGGACGGCTCGATCGGCATGCCGATGCTGGCGGACCGGACGGCGGCGATCACGCAGCGGCTGCGCAGCGCCGGGGCCACCGAGGCGAACGACGCGTCACCCCACAGCGGCGCGGCGCTGCGCCAGCGCCTGACGACTCCTTCGTCGTCGTGGAAGCCGACGCCCCAGCCGTCGGCGTTCATCAGCCCGTGCTTCTGGCGGCGCGGCGCGTAGGACTGCACGAGCAGCCCCGACGGCGGGTCCCAGACCAGCGACGCGATCGAACGCGGTTCGCCCAGCCACCCGAGGTGCCGGCACATCAGATGTCCCAGGCCAGCCGCACGCCGGCGAAGATCTGCCGCCGAATCGGATGATCCCAGTTGCGGAAGCTCGGCCGCAGGATGTCGGGCGCCACCGCCCACGACCCGCCGCGGAGCACCTTGTAATCACCGTCGAAAAATGGCGCGGAGTACTGCTCGTAGAGCATCGGTGTGAACCCGGGCCAGGGCCGCAGCGGGGAGGACGTCCACTCCCAGACGTCGCCGAGCATCTGCTCGGCGCCGTAGGCCGACGCGCCCGCCGGGTAGGAGCCCACCGGCGCGGGCCGCAGCGCATCCCCGCCCAGGTTGGCCAGGAACGGAGTGGGTTCCGAGGCGCCCCACGGGAAGCGGCGGCGGCTGCCGGTGGCGGGATCCCACGCGCAGGCCTTCTCCCATTCGATCTCGGTGGGCAACCGGGCGCCCGCCCACGCCGCGTAAGCCTGCGCCTCGAAGTAGGTGACGTGCTGCACCGGTTCATCGTCGGGGATGTGCTCCACATGGCCGAACCGGGTGCGGGTTCCGTCGGCGTTCCAGAACTGCGGGGCGACGAGGCCGGCGTCCTGCCGGTGCGCCCAGCCGCGGTCCGACCACCACTGGCGGGTGTCATATCCGCCGTCGGCGATGAACTCGCGCCATTCGCCGTTGGTGACCGGCACCCGCCCGATCCGGAACGCCGGCACGTCCACCTCGTGGGCGCCGCGTTCGTTGTCGAGCGACAGGGGTTCGGTGACGGCGTCGACGCCGAGCACGAAGGTGCCGCCGGGCACCTCGACCGACGTGCCTGCGATGCCGGACCGGCCGGTGGGCAACGCGGCGCCCGGCTCGAGCAGCGGCGGCCCGGACCGCAGGTTGAGCGCCTGCAGCATCGTCTCGTTGTGCTGGTTCTCGTGGCTGACCACCAGGCCGAACGCGAACGCGGAGTCGGCGCCGTCACCCGCGTCGGCGGGCAGCCGGTCGAGTGCGTCAAGTGACTTGTCGCGCACGGTCGCACAGAAGGTGCGGGCGTCCGCCGGCGGCAGCAGTGGCAGCTCGGCGCGTGCGGCCCGCGGCTGCAGGAAGGCGTCGTAGAGCCGTTCGACGTCCGGCGCGAGCATGCCCGGCCGGTCGGGGTTCGCGTCACGCAGCAGCCACAGTTCCTCCTGCCAGCCGATGTGCGCGAGGTCCCACAGCAGCGGGCTCATCAACGGGTCGTACTGCCTGCGCAGTTCGGCGTCGTCGAGGTCGACCAGCCGCAGCGTGCGCTCCCGCGCCCGGGCCATCCCGTCCGCCAGCGCCTGTCGTGAGGTCAAGACTCACCTTTCACGAGTCGGTGCACCGCGGGTCCCACGCCCCACTCCACCACCCGGTCGGAGAAGTCGTCGGCCGGACTGCGGCCCTCTTCGACCGAACGCAGCAGCAGCGCCATCGATTCCGCCAGCTCGTCGGGCGTGCGTTCGGCGACGATCTCGACGCAGCGCAGGGCCGCGGCGTGCAGCCTGCGGTCCTCGAGACCGACCTGCGCCGACCGGTCCCATGCCGTCGCGACGGGTTCGGTGGCTTCTGCGGCGGCGTCGGCAGCGGCCGGGTCGTCGAGCAGCGTCGTCATCGCGAACACCACCGCGGGCCACAACGCGTCCGGCACGCTGTCCAGGTAGCGGATCTCCAGCCAGCGCCGCGGCCGCACCGGCGGGAACAGCGTGGTCAGGTGGTAGTCGAGATCGGCCTCGGTGGGCCGGCGGCCGCCGAGCACCGCCAGCCCGTCGGCCCAGTCGGCGAACGGCACCCAGTTGGTGACCGGCAGCGCCTGCATGTCGGGCGGGTTGTGCACCAGCATGACCGGGGCACGCAGCGCGTAGCGCGCCCATTCGCCCGCCGGATCGTCGTCGCCGTCGGCGCTGAGCACGGGCCCGCACCGGGCCGAGTCGAGCCGGCTCCAGACGCGCTGGCGGGCGGACTGCCATCCGGTGAACTCGCCGCCGAGCAGGGGTGAGTTGGCGGTGATGGCGACCATCGTCGGGCCGAGCGCGTGGGCGAGACGGACCCGGTCGGCCCAGCCGGCGCGCGGCCCGGCGTCGAGGTTCACCTGCACCGAGGCGGTGGACGTCATCATCGCCGCGCCGGCATCGGCGGTGCCGCTGGCGGCGAAGAACTCCTCCATCGCGCGGTAGCGGGCGCCGGGGTTGACGCGCTGCGGCGGCCGCAGTGGGTCGGCGCCGAGCAGCACGAGGGCCAGGCCGGCTTCGGCGAACGCCTCGGTCAGCACCGCGCGGTCGGCCGCCATCGCGGCGATCGCGGGTAGTGGCCCGTCGGTCGGCGGTCCGGAGATCTCGACCGCCCCGCCGGGTTCGACGGTGATGGCGCCACCGCCGGGCAGCGCGGGCACCTGCGCGATGACGTCGGTGATCTCGTCCCACCCCGGGCGGCGCATCGGGTCGGCGCGGTCGAAGCAGTGCGCCTCGATCTCGAGGCCGACCTTACCGACCGGCCCGTCCTGCAGACAGGTGGCGGTGATGTGGCGGGCCGCGTCGGCCGCGGAGGCGAATCCCACGGCGGAGTCCGGGCGCACGGCGGACCTGATGGGCATAGTCATCTCAACCATCCCTTCGGGCCCGGGCTGGACCGCTGGCGGGCGTGCGCGGTGACCGGCTGATCGCCGCTACCCCCTATATCTTCCAGAGAGGACCGACAAAGTCGCGCCAATTCACCGTGACAGCTTGATGACAGGCGCGGCGGACTATTGCCCGAGCGTGTTCTGCATGGCGCCGGCCAGCACGTTGACGGCGGGACCACCGTTGCCGGACTGACAGACTTTTGCCTGAAGCAGAACGTTCTCCCGCTTGCGGGTGGTGGTGAAGCACCGCCGGTCCGTCCCGGCCTCCTGCTTGACCCAGTCGGCGTCGGTCGCGGTGGCGGGGCCGCCGCTGAACGTCCACACCTGGGTGGTCCCGTTGTTCAGGTGCATCGCCGTGGTCTGGCCTGCGCACCCCGCCGTGCGGTCGGTGACGCGGTGGAACGCCCGATCGGCGGCGTCGGGGTTGGCGTAGACACCGACCGCCTGCTTGACCAGGTGGGTGGCGTCGGTGGCCGACGTCTGGGCGACCGCCCCGTTGAACGAGGCCAGGTCGGGATCGCCGTAGACCTCGGGCAGCCCGACGTCGGCCCAGTTGTTGCACGCCGGGTTGTCGACGGAGAAGGTCTGCACCGGATCGGTGAACACCGACTCCCACCGCATCGGACCGCCGACGATGTTGCCCACCGAACCCTTGGCCAGCACCGCGTAGGACACCACGCCGGGATCCGACGGCCGCGCCGCCGCCAGAGGCGCCGACGCGATGAGCGCCAGCCCGGCGCCCAGCACGGCCCCGACGATCGCGCGCACGGCTAGACCTTCGCCGACAGCTTGACGTCGATGTTGCCGCGGGTGGCCTTCGAGTACGGGCACACGCCGTGCGCCTTCTGCATCAGGTCGTCGGCGGCGCTCTGCTCGAGGCCGGGCAGGTAGCCGATCAGATGGGCGGTCAGGCCGAAGCCGCCCTCGGAGTCGGAACCGAAGCCGATCTGCGCGGTGATGCCGCTGGCGTCGTCGATCTGGACCTTCTCGTTCTTCGCCACCAGGCGCAGTGCGCCGAGGAAGCAGGCGGCGTAGCCGGCCGAGAACAGCAGTTCGGGGTTGACGCCCTCGCCGCTGCCGCCCAGCTCCTTCGGCGGGCGGGTGTCCAGGTCGAGCTTGCCGTCGGCGGACTTGACGTGACCGTCGCGGCCGCCGCCGCTCGCCGTGGACTCCGCCGTGTACTTGACGTCGATGCTCATGGCTCGATCATGCCAGCCGCGCCGCGGACGGCCGCCGAAGGACAGCCGCCGTCTCCGCGCCCTCGCGCCCCGCGGACTGTTCTTCCTCGATCTCGGTGGTCATCGTCGTCAACACCATGCCCAACCGTTGCGTCAGCGTGTCGATCCGGTTCTCGTCGAACACCTCCGCGTCGAACTCCAGTCGAATCGTCAACACGTCGCCCGGGATCGCCTGCACCGTCAACGGGTAGTGGTTGTACTCGCGGTTGGTGAAATCGGTGATCGCCAGGCCGTCGGGGCCCAGCGGCGCGTCGGTGTCGACCGGGTAGTTCTCGTAGACGAACATCGTGTCGAACAATCGATCCTGACCGACCACGCGGTGGATCTCCGCCAGCCCCAGATGCTGATGCTCCAGGGTGTCATTGTGCGCACCGTGCAACTGCGCGAGTAGGTCCGACACCGTGGTCTCCGGTGTGAACGTGGCACGCACGGGCACCGAATTGATCAACAGTCCCACCATCGACTCCGCGCCGGGAACCTCGGAGCGGCCGGAGGTCGTGACGCCGAAAGCCACATCGTGGCGGCCGGTCAGCGACGTCAGCAACAGCGCCCAGGACCCCTGCAGAACCGTGCTGACCGTGGTGTGTTCCCTGCGCGCCAGTTCCCGGATGAATCCCGTCGTCTGCTCGGACACCTCCAACGACACCGCACCGCGCGGCCCCGGTTCCAACCCGTTCGACGGCGCCACCAGGGTCGGGGTGTCGAATCCGGCCAGCACCTCGCCCCATGCGGCGCGCGCGCTGTCGAGGTCCCGCCCGGCCAGCCAGGTCACGAATTGGCGGTAGGGCACCGCCGCGGGCAACGGGAGTCCGTAGTAGCCGGCGAAGATCTCCTGCAACAGGATGGGCATCGACCAGCCGTCGACCACGATGTGGTGGAAGGTCAGCACCAGGCGGTGGCGGCACTCGGTGCGGATCAGCGTCACCCGGAACGCCGGCGACTTGTCGAGGTTGCACACCGCCGCGCGTTCGGTCTTCGACAGCTGCTCGATCTGCTCGTCCACGTCGTCGATGCCGTCGATCTCGATGTAGCGCCATGCCGGCATCGGATCGGCCGGGATGATCTGCACCGGCTCGTCGAACTGTGCGCAGAACCGCGCCACCAGATGGGGATGTCGGCACACCACCGCGTTGACGGCCTTGTGCAGCCGGTCGGCGTCCAGCGGCCCGGCGACCGTGAAATCGAGCTGCGTCGCGTACACGTCGTCGCCGACGTGCACGGTGTCGGCGAGGAACAGCAGCCCCTGCTGCATCGGGGTCAACGGCAGCACATCGGCGATCTGGAAATGCCGTGTCAGCTCGTCGATGTGCCGCTGCGTCAGTCGTGCCGGCGCGACGTCCGACGGCGTCAACCCGCCACCACCGTGCTGCACATGCGCGCAGATGCCGGCAAGCGCCTCGAACCACAACCGGCCCAGGCGTTCGATCTGCTCCTGCTGCAGCACCGAGGCGGCCCACGTCCATTTGGCACGCAGCTCGGGGCCGGTGTCGGTGTCCATGGTCAGCGCGTTCAGTTCTACGGTGTGCGACAGCGGCATGGGTATCGCCGTCGCGGCCACGTCAAGCGACGCGTCCTCGCTCGGCCGCCACACATCATCGGACAGCCCTGCGGCGCCCCCACCGAGGCGGCCAAGGTAGTTGAAGCCCGCCGTCGGTTCGGATCCGGCCAGCTCGACGTGACGGTTCAGATACCGCAGCAGACCGTAGCTCAGCGGGTCCGGCAGCGCGCGCAACTGTTCCTTGGCGCCCTTGACAATCGGACCCAGCCCCCCGTCACCGGAGACCACTTCGTCCCAGGACAGATCACCGGTTCGCAGGGCCACCGGGTACTTCGCGGTGAACCACCCCACCGTGCGGGACAGGTCGACGCCGGCGACCAGTTCCTCGTCGCGGCCGTGCCCCTCCACATCGATGCCGATCGGGCTGCCGGCGGCATCCGCGAACTCCGCCAGCGCCAGCCCGAAGGCGATCAACAGAATGTCCTGCACCCCGGCGTGGAACGCCGTCGGCACCTCTCCGAGCAACATCCGAGATGTCTCGCGGTCCAACGTCATCGACATGTGGCCGGCAGAGGCGTAGGTGTCCAGTTCCGGCCGGACCGCGGGCAGCACCGCCGGGATCGCCGTGATGTCCCGCCACGCGTCGGCCTTCTCGACGACTCTCGCGTCGTGCGCGTGGTCGTTGAGCAGAGCGGACCACCGCGCGAACGACGTGCCACCTGCGGGGAGCGTGATCGACTGCCCGCCGCGGTGCTGCATCCACGCGATGTTGAGGTCTTCCAACAGGATTCGCCACGACACACCGTCAACGGCAAGGTGGTGGATGATCACCGCCAGCCGGCCCGTCCCGGCCGCCCACACCGCCTTCAGCATGGTTCCGGCGACCGGATTCAACCGGGCCTGCGCCGCGATCAGGGTCGCCTCGGAGAGGACGTCCACCGTGAGCAGGCAGTCGCCCGCGTCGACGGATCCCGGTTCCGGCACGTGCAGCGCCCACTGCCCGGCACCGTCGTCCTGGACGCGCAACCGCAGCGTGCCGTGGTGGTCCAGCAGCGCCTGCAGCAGGACCACGACATCGGCTGCGGTCGCCTCGGCCGGGGCCTGCACCACCATCGTCTGGTTGAACTGCTCGGTGGGGCCGTCGACCGTCTGCAGCCACCGCGTGATCGGCGTCGCGGCCACTGGCCCGACACCCTCGTCGACCACATGTACACCCTCGGTCGTTCCGACCACCCGTGCCAGCCGGGCGACGGTCTGCTCGGCGAAGACGTCACGCGGCCGGCACGTCAGACCGGCGGCCCGGGCCCGCGACACCACCTGCATGGAAAGGATGCTGTCGCCGCCCAATTCGAAGAACGAGTCGTCCGTGCCCACCCGCTCCAGACCCAGTACCTCGGCGTAGATGCAGGCCAGCACCTCCTCGACCGCATCGGCGGGTCCGCGGTAGTGATCGCCGGCCTGGTACTCGGGAGCAGGCAGTGCGCGGACGTCGAGCTTGCCGCTCATCGTCATCGGCACCACCGTCAACGGCACCACCGCGACGGGCACCATGTAGGCCGGCAGCCGATCCGCCAGTTGTCTGCGGACATCAGAGGGCTCGGCGGTGCCCGTGAAGTAACCGACCACCCGCTTGTCGCCGGGGCGGTCCTCGCGAGCGATCACCGCCGCCTGCTCGACCCCGTCGACCTGTGCCAGCACCGCCCGTATCTCACCGAGTTCGATGCGGTGACCGCGAATCTTGACCTGCTCGTCGGCACGGCCCAGGTACTCCAGCTGCCCGTCGGCGATCCAGCGCACGAGGTCACCGGTGCGGTACATCCGCGTCCCGGTCGACCCGAACGGGCACGCCACGAACCGGGACGCTGTCAGACCCGAACGACGCAGATACCCGGTCGCCACGCCGCGGCCGGCGACGTACAGCTCACCGACCACCCCGGCAGCCACCGGGCGCAGCCATCCGTCCAGCACGAGTGCCGCCGCCGTGGCCACGGGCTTACCGATCGGCACAGTGGATCCCGTCGTCAACGGGGCGCTCATCGACACGTAGATCGTGGCCTCCGTCGGACCATAGGCGTTGACGACCACCCGACCCGGTGCCCATCGATCCACCACCTCTGCCGGACACGCCTCACCGCCCAGCAGCAGCGCCACCGATTCCAGACCTTCGTGCGGGAGCATGCCCACCGCCGAGGGGGTCTGGGTCAGAACGTTGACCCCTTCGCGGACCAGCAGCGCGTGGAAGTCCTGCGGTGAACTCGTCACCGCCTCCGGTACCACCACAAGCCGCCCACCACCGAGCAGCGCCGCCCAGACCTCCCATACGGAGAAATCGAATGCGTAGGAATGGCATTGAGTCCACACCTGCTCGGCGGGCAGGTCCGCAGGTGACGAATGCGCGATGTGGACCAGGTTGCTGTGGGTCACCCCCACACCCTTCGGGGTGCCGGTGGTGCCCGAGGTGTAGATCACGTAGGCGATCAGGTCGGCTTCCGGCGCCGGCAACGGCGTGACCGGCTCAGTGCCGATCGCCGGATCGTCGGTTTCGACGACCACCAGGTCGCGGCCGTCGAACCGGTCGGCCAGCGGCGCCGTGGTGATCGCCGCTACGGGCGCAGAGTCCTCGAGCATGAACTCCAGCCGCGACGTCGGCGCCCCGGGGTCGAGGGCGAGGTAGGCCGCCCCGGCCTTGAGCACCGCCACCATCGCCACCACAGCCTCGGCCGAGCGGGGGAGCAGGAGTGCCACACAGTCTCCGGGACCGATACCCTGGCCGATCAACCTGTGCGCCAGTCTGTTCGACGCTTCGTCCAGCGCCTGGTACGTCAGCGACCGGCCTTCGAAGGTCACCGCCACCGCCTCCGGTGCGCGTGCCGCCTGCGCTGCGAACAACGCGGGGATCGACGCCGACGTCTCGACGGGCGCCGACAACACAGCCCGGTTGCCGATTCTGTCGAGCCGGGCCCGTTCGTCCTCGCCGATCAGATCGAGCGACGACAGCGGCGCGGTCGGGCGGGCGGCCATCGTCGTGAGTATGCGTGTGAACCGTTCGACCAGCGTCGCGACGGTGCGGGGTCCGAACACGTCGGTGTCGTACTCGAACCGCAGGCGCAGTTCGGCGCCCGGAAGGGCCTGCATCGTCAGCGGGTAGTGGTTGTATTCGCGGCTCACAACGCCGGTGACGGCCAGTCCGTCTGCATCGGCGAGCGCAGCGTTGTCGACGGGGTAGTTCTCGTAGACGAACATCGTGTCGAACAGCCGGTCGTGTCCGGCGGCGCGGTGGATCTCCGGCAGCGCCAGATGCTGATGCTCCAGGGTGTCGTTGTACGCGCGCTGCAGACCGGCGAGCAGGTCGGCGACGGTGGTCACCGGGTTCAGACGCGCCCGCACCGGCACCGTGTTGATGAACAGCCCCACCATCGATTCGACGCCCGCCACCTCGTCGGGACGTCCCGACACCGTGGTCCCGAACGCAACGTCGTAGTGTCCGGTGAGCGAGGTCAGCAGCAGTGCCCATGCCCCCTGCAGCACCGTGCTGACCGTGGTGTGCTGCGAGCGGGCGAGGTCGCTCAGCGCCCGGGTCGTCTGCTCGGACACCGTCCATGCGTTGATCCCACGCGGCCCGAACTCCATCCGGTCGGCCGACGCGACCAGCGTCGGGGTCTCGAACCCTTCGAGCACCTCACGCCAGGTGGTCCGGGCGGCGTGCAGGTCGCGGTCGGCCAACCAGGTCACGAACCGGCGGTAGGGCACCGGCGCGGGCAGGGAGTGTCCGAAGTATCCGGCGAAGATCTCCTGCAACAGAATCGGCAGCGACCAACCGTCGAGCACGATGTGGTGGCTGGTGATCACGATGCGGTGGTCGTGCTCGGCGGTGCGGACCAGCGCCACCCGGAACGGCGGGGAGTCGGCCAGGTCCCAGACGGCGGCCCGTTCGGCCGCACAGATCTGCACCATCTGCCCGTCGATGTCGCTCTCGTCGTCCAACGCGACATGACGCCATCCTGCAGCAGGATTCGCCGGGAGGATCTGCACCGGTTCTTCGAACCGGTCGCAGAAGCGGACCACGAGATGAGGATGGCGGCGGGCGACCGCCTGGACCGCCGCGGCAAGCGAGTCCGCGTCCACCGCTCCTCGCACGCTCAGCTCCAACTGCACCGCATACACGTCGTCGCTCTGGTGCTCATCGGCGTCCACGCCGCCGGCGTGGAAGAACAGACCACGTTGCAACGGTGTCAGCGGGAGCACGTCGGCGAGGTCGTACTGCTGCGCAAGCTCGTCGATCTGTATCTGATCCAGTCGCGCCGGGGCGACGTCCGAGGGGGTCAGTCCGCCACCGCCGTGGTGGACGTGGGTGCAGATGGCGGTCAGGGCGTCGAACCACAACCGACTCAGCCGGTCGATCGCGTCGTCGTCGAGAGCTGACCGTGCCCATGTCCAGGTCGCGTGCAGCCGCGGACCCGCCTCGGTGTCGATGGTGGCGGCGTTGACTTCTACGGTGTGGGTCAACGGCATCGGGATCGCCGCGGCGACGGCGCTGACCGACAGTCCGGTGGCGGGCTGCCACAGACACTCGGAGAGCTCCGCTACTGCCCCGCCGCGGCGGCCGAGGTAATTGAATCCGATGACCGGGTCGGACAGGCCGGGATCGACGTGAGGGTTGAGGTAACGCAGCAGCCCGTAGGTCACGCCGTCGGGCAGGGCGCGCAATTGTTCCTTGGTGTCCTTCACCGCTGCGCCCAGTGCGGTGCCGGCGGAGAGCACCTGCGACCAGGACAACCCATCGACGGTCAGTGCGACCGGATATTTGGTGGTGAACCAGCCCACCGTGCGCGACAGGTCGACGTCGACCGCCATGTCCTCGTCGCGGCCGTGACCTTCGACGTCGATGCCGATCGGCGCGCCCGGTGTGCCCAGGAACTCCGCCCACGCCATGGCGTAGGCGCTCAGGAGGATGTCCTGCACCCCGGCGCGGAATGCGGTGGGGACGGCGCCGAGCAGTGACCGGGTGGTCTCGGCGTCGAGTTCCACAGACAACTGCCCGGCGGTGGCGTAGGTGTCGGACTCCGGACGGGGTGCGGGCAGTGCCGCCGGGGTGTCGGCCACTTGCCGCCACGTGTCCGCCGACCCGGTCACCGCATCGGCGTGTGCGTGCTCGGCGAGCGCGGCGGCCCACCGCGCGAACGAGGTGCCGCCGGTGGGCAGGGCGATCGGCTGCCCGCCGCGGTGCTGGGCCCAGGCGACGTTGAGGTCCTCGAGGAGGATTCGCCACGACACTCCGTCCACCGCGAGGTGGTGCACCACGAGCGCCAGCTGACCCGTCTCGGTGGCCCATACCGCGCTGAGCACCGCCCCGGCGGCCGGGTTCAGCCGCGACCGTGCCTCGATCACGGCGCGATCGGTGAGCACGTCCCCTGTCTGCAGGCAGTCGGTCGCCCTGACCGCACCGGGCTCGGGCACACGCAGCGCCCAACCGTCGGCGACGTCGAGCTCGGCGTCGGCGTGCACCCGCAACATCGGGTGGTGGTCGAGTAGGGCCTGCAGCATGACGACGACGTCGGCCTGTGTCACCCCCGCAGGGGCCTGCACCACCATGGTCTGGTTGAACTCGTCGACCGGCCCGTCCACGCTGCGAAGCCAGCGGATGATCGGGGTCACCGGCACGGGACCGATCCCGTCGTCGACGACGACCGCGCCGCCTGCGGTCCCGACCACCCGGGCCAGCCGGGCCACCGTCTGCTCGACGAACACATCACGCGGCCGACAGCTCAGACCTGCCGCCCTGGCCCGCGACACCACCTGCATCGACAGGATGCTGTCCCCGCCGAGTTCGAAGAACGAGTCGTCGACCCCCACCCGATCCAATCCCAGCACCTGGGC